>NZ_BBJJ01000020.1 GCF_000739815.1 Paraburkholderia mimosarum LMG 23256 = NBRC 106338 | reverse complement strand
ATTGTTCGGTAGCGCGGCGGCGCTCAGCTGGAGCATCTGGTCGATCATGAGCAGTCCGACGAACTCGCATGCCCAACTGCATCTGCTCGGCCGATGGCTGCCGCTCGACTGGGTGCTGCCGGTCAAACCGGTGCCAATCGCCGCCGCGCTGCTGATGACGTTCGGCTGGCTATGCCTGCTGCCGCTCCTCAGGCGTACCGTCAAATGGCGCGGCGCGCTGAGCTGGTGCGCGGGCGTGATACTCGCGTGGGGACTGGTGAGCACATTGCTGCTGCCGTGGCTCGATTATGCGAAAAGCTATCGCTCGGTGTTCGAAGAGTTGGGCGCGAAGATGAATATCGCATGGAAGGACGGCGACTGCATGGCCAGTGCGGGACTCGGTGAATCCGAAGCGCCAATGCTCTACTACTATACCGGCATCGAGCATCGGCCGAGCGCGGATACGCGCAACACCGAGTGCACGTGGCTGATCGTAGAAAGCCGCCGCGACAATGCGCGTGCACCGGCGGGCGAATGGCGTCTGTTCTGGTCGGGCGCGCGGCCAGGCGACACGGATGAACTGCTGCGGGTGTTCGTGCGCACGCCGGCGGCTGCACCAAGGGGTGGCAAAGGCGGTAGTGCGGCGCATCTTCGATGACTTGCGCGCGTGGCATGGCGATGGCCGTCTCTTCCTGGCCCTGACTGCGGCCAACATCGCCGGGAAGCCAAGCCCCCATCCGCTTCGTGCAGAAGACCGTAGCGGCCCATAAAGCGGTCATTTATCGCATCCCGGGCGGCCGACCGCTCTGGGTCGAGAAGATCCCCTCATTGACAGCGAGAAAGCCATTCGCCGACGCTGGTTCGCGAACGGCAGCAAACCAACCTGCAGCCGGCGCACAGCCACCCATCGCCGAGCGTCGGTTAGGGCCGACCAGCTGCCGGCCGGCTCAGTCAGTCAGCCTGACATGCCGGTATCGCTGACGGTATCAACTTCCGAAGTCATCTTGAGATGTAGGGCTTCGGCGATCTTTTTAAGCAGGCGGCGCTGATTCCGATGCGGCGCACCTACGGCCGTTGGGTGCCGGGGGGCGGTATCGCTGACGGGATCGGCGGCCGCGAGGTTACGCTGCAGCGCAATATTCAAGTGCGCTGTCGAAGGCGCTCGAGGGACGGAGCGCGCGTTGGCCGCTCAAGGCTCGCGTGGCATGCCCGCGCGCTCGGTGAGCGCGTTGAGCAGCTCGATCGGCAGCGGGAAGACGATGGTCGAGTTCTTGTCGGCGGCGATCGTGGTGAGCGTCTGCAGATAGCGCAGCTGCATGGCCTGCGGCTGCCGCGCGAGGCACTGCGCGGCCTGCAGCAATTTTTCGGACGCCTGCAATTCGCCTTCGGCGTGAATCACCTTCGCGCGGCGCTCGCGTTCGGCTTCGGCCTGGCGTGCGATCGCGCGGATCATCGTCTCGTTGAGGTCGACGTGCTTGATCTCCACGTTCGACACCTTGATGCCCCATGCGTCGGTTTGCGCATCCAGCACCTTCTGGATGTCGGCGTTCAGTTGCTCGCGCTCGGCGAGCAGGGCGTCCAGCTCGTGCTTGCCGAGCACGGCGCGCAGCGTGGTTTGCGCGAGCTGGCTCGTCGCCTCCATGTAGCGCGCCACCTGAATCACGGCCTTTTCGGGGTCCACCACGCGAAAATAGACCACCGCGTTGACCTTCACCGACACGTTGTCGCGCGTGATGACATCCTGCGAAGGCACGTCGAACACCACGGTGCGCAAGTCGATGCGCACCGCCACCTGCACGGCGGGGATGATGAGCACGAGGCCCGGTCCCTTGACCTTCCAGAAGCGTCCGAGCATGAACACGACGCCGCGCTCGTACTCCTTGAAGATGCGAATGGACGAGAAAGCGACCAGCACCGCCAGCGCGATCAGAAGACCTGTGAAGCCGAACGTGTAGCCGATCATGAACGTTCTCCCTTGTTGTATATCGTGTCGTGAAGCGGCGTGACGGTGAGCGTGAGGCCGCTGCGCGCGGTGACGCGTACGCGGCTGCCGGCGCCGAGCGGCGCGTCGCAGGCGACGCGCCAGCGCTCGCCGTGCACGCGCGCCCAGCCCGTGGAAAGCGCCGCGTGGCCGGGCCGCGGATCGGGGTGCAGGCCCTCGTCGATGACTTCGCCAATGCTGCCCACCATGGCCTCCGCGCCGGTCACCACGGGCCGCCGCCGCGCCCGCAGCGCGACGCTGGATACCGTGGCCACAAAGGCCGCACCGCCCAGCGCGAGGCCCGCGATGAGCGGTATCGGGATGCCGTAGCCGGGCACGCTGGTGTCAATCAGCATGAGCGCGCCAATCGCGAAGGCCACGATGCCGCCGAAGCCGAGCACGCCGAACGTCGGCAGAAACGCCTCTGCGATCAGGCACGCGAGACCGAGCAGCACGAGCCCGAGGCCCGCGTAGTTCACGGGCAGCAGCTGCATGGCGAACAGGCCGACCAGCAAGCAGGTCGCGCCGGCCACGCCGGGCAGCACGAAGCCGGGGTTCGCGAACTCGAAGAAGAGCCCGTAAATGCCGAGCGTCAGCAGGATCAGCGCGACGTTGGGATCGGCGATGATCGAGAGGAAGCGGTTGCGCCAGTCGGGTGCGACGACTTCGAGCGGCGCGTGCGCGGTGGCGAGCCGCAGCGTGCCCGCCGTGGTCGTGACGGTGCGGCCGTCGAGCTGGCGCGCGAGGTCGGCCGGGTCCCGAGCGATGAGGTCGATCACGTGGGCGTCGCGCGCTTCTTCGTCCGAAAGGCTCACCGCCTCGCGCACCGCGCGCTCCCCCCACGCGACGTTGCGCCCGCGCAATTGCGCGAGGCCGCGAATGTAGGCGGCGGAGTCGTGCATGACCTTGCGGGCTTCCGTCGTGGCGTTGTCGTCGGCATGCGGGGACGATGCGCCCGAGGCCGCCTCCGGGCCGCTGACTGGGCCACCCGGACCACCGGCCGGGCCGCCGGCACCGCCCACGCCGAGCTGGACCGGCGACGCCGCGCCGAGATTGGTGCCGGGCGCCATGGCCGCGAAATGGCTTGCGTAGACGATATAGGTGCCCGCGCTCGCGGCGCGCGCGCCGCCCGGGGCGACGAACGCCGCCACCGGGACGGGCGAGGCGAGAATCGCCTTGATGATCTGCCGCATCGACGTGTCGAGGCCGCCAGGCGTGTCGAGTTCGAGGATTGCGAGTGGCGCTCGCTTGTTCGCGGCGTGCTCCAGCGAGCGGACGATGAAATCGGCGCTCGCGGGCCCGATCGCGCCGTTCACGGTCATGACGACGACAGGCGGCCCTGCCGCCGCGAACGCGGCAGTTGCCGCCAGTGCGGCCCACGCGAGGAGCAGGGCGACGCACAACACAGCGCGGGCAAGCCGCGCCGCGAGCGGATGGTGCGGATGAAAGTGCGGCGCTTCGTGCGCCGCGGCATGCGAGGGGCGATGAGCGCGCATCGTGAGTCCTCGACGTCCGGTAGGCCGCGCACGCTGGCGCGCGCTGCGATTCGCAGATGGGGCAACAGCCGATACGTCAAGATTAGGCGCTTTCCGCGCAAAGCGCGAACCGACCGCGAAGCGGGTAGAACCTCACGCCGAACGTCGCTTTGCGCAAACGGGCGCAAGGCGCAGGCGCGCTAGATGGAAATCTACGCGGGGAGGGTGGAGAGCCTCGACAACAACATCGGACTCCTGATTCAGTACCCGGAGGATAACGGCGAATACGGCGACCGGAACGCCTCAATGAGCAACGTGGGCGGCGTCGAACCGTTGCATCCGCAAGGTTCCTGTGCGCGCGTGAGCGTGGGGGGCGAACGTCGGTAGCCAGATCTGGCTGAGCGTCGCGTGGCACAGGACACTGCGACTCGTCCTCCGGCTCGGGCCGCCTGGGACGCTTGCTGCTTTCAGGCGCGGATCAGTACCAGCGGCGCTGGGCCTCTGCGAGCAGTTCGCAGTATTCGAGGTGCCGGTTCAGCGCCTCGACGCTGAGACGACGCAGTCCAGCCAGGATTCGAGCCACATTTTCGACGATTGCACCCATGATTTCCTCTTAACTAGGGGTAGTTACCTAAGGGATAACCCTTATCATTATAAGGATCTCGGGCCAGAATGCAAGGCGCGACGCTGCCCGAAGGCGCGATCTCATATCGCACTGCGTCTGGCCGTGCGCCCGACAACCGTGCTGGCGAAAAAGCGCGTGCGTGCAGGTAACATGAGAATTCTTCTGTGCAGGACTCTCGGGTCCTCGCAGCTACGGTCCGCTCACGACCGCGCCTCTCATCCAGCCAGCATGAGGTCAACATGCCGGGAACCCAGACCCCCACTTCCGCTCGCCCTCGCATGATCCTGTTCAGCGCCCGCCAGTACGACATCGACCCGTTCACCGAAGCCAACGCCGCGTTCCGGTACGAACTGCACTTCCAGGAATCGCATCTCGATGCCGATACTGCCGTCCTCGCCGACGGCTACGACGTGGTGTGTCCGTTCGTGAACGATACGGTCGATGCCGCCACGCTCGAGCGCCTCCACAAGGGCGGCACGCGCCTCGTCGCACTGCGTTCGGCGGGCTTCAATCATGTCGATCTTGCGGCGGCGCAACGCCTTGGCATGACGATAGTGCGAGTGCCCGCCTATTCGCCGCATGCCGTGGCCGAGCATGCCGTCGGGCTGATCCTCGCGCTCAACCGCAAGTTGCCGCGCGCCGTCTCGCGCACGCGCGAAGGCGACTTCTCGCTGACCGGGCTGCTCGGTTTCGACCTGTATGGCAAGACCGTCGGCGTGATCGGCACGGGAATCATCGGCCGCTGTTTCGCCCGCATCATGGCGGGATTCGGCATGCAGGTGCTCGCGCACGATCCGGGCACGCCGGCCGCCGACCTGCTTGCGCTCGGCGCGCGTTACGTCCCGCTCGATACCCTGCTTGCGCAATCAGACGTGGTCAGTCTTCATTGCCCGCTCCTGCCCGCGACCCGTCATTTGATCAATCGCGAGGCGCTCGCGAAAATGAAGCGCGGCGCCATGCTCATCAACACCGGCCGCGGGGGGCTCGTGGAAAGCCGCGCGCTCGTTGACGCGCTCAAGAGCGGCCAGTTGGGCCATCTCGGCCTCGATGTCTACGAGGAAGAGGGTGGCCTGTTCTTCGAGGACCACTCGGATGCGCCATTGCAGGACGACGTGCTCGCGCGCCTCCTGATGTTTCCGAACGTGATCGTCACGTCCCACCAGGCGTTTTTCACGCGCGAGGCGATGAGCGAGATTGCGCAGACCACGCTGCGCAATGTGGACGCCTGGCGCAGTGGCGCGGCATGCAATCTCGTGGAAGCGCCGCACGGCTAACGCGGTGCCGGCGGCACGAAGCGAGAAAGCGCGAAGCAAGCCGGAAAGCAGCAAGCGGCGCGGCGCGGTGAAAGAACCATAGAGTCCAACCCAGGAGACCCGGCTTGGTGATGCGGGTTGACAGCTAACGTCCTAGCCCCTGGTTGGTGTGACCGTCGATCTCGCAATAGCGAATAGCGGCCCTGCTCGGTGACAGGCGCTTCGGTCCATTCAGATAGTCGCCGCTACCCCGGCGTTCGGCAAGGCGAGGGGCATGGGCGGACGGAACGGTCGCACCCTACAATCATCATGTCCGCCGGATGCATCCGATCGGGCGCGAAAGCGCGCGCAAACGCTGCAGCGAGACCGCCGTGCATGCATAAATCGGACAATTACCCCGTGCACCCGGTCCGCTTTCATCGCGCGTTAAGAGGCGCTCATGAGCAATCCACCTTCTGGCGCTGCGCCCAGGGAACCAGACAGTATCTCAGCCTGGAGCCTGATCAGGCCGTACTGGGTCTCCGAGGAACGCCGAACCGCGTGGGGCCTGCTGATCACGATCATCGTCCTCGACCTGCTTCTGGTCGGCATCGACGCCCGATTGAACACGTGGAACCGCGACTTCTATAACGCGCTGGAAGGCAGGAACGTGCGCGAATTCCCGCAGCTGATGCTGGTTTTCAGCGCGCTCGCGTTCGCGTTCGTCGCGATTTCCGTCTACAACCGCTATCTACGCCAGATGCTCGGTTTCCGGTGGCGCCAGTGGCTGACCACACGCTATCTGGAGGAATGGCTGGCAGACAAAACCTTCTACCGCATGGAGCGCGACCGGCTCACCGACAATCCTGATCAGCGGATCGCCGTCGACCTCGGGGCATTCGCCACCACCACACTTTCGCTCACACTCGACCTGCTCTCCACGCTCGAGACACTTGTCTGGTTCTCGACTGTCCTATGGATCACCGGGGGCGCGCTGGCAGTCGTGATGGGCGGCACGCCCGTCGAGATCCCTGGCTACATGCTGTGGGCAGCCATTTTCTATGCGATTGCCGGCTCGGTTCTGACGAACAAGGTCGCTCATCCGCTCGTGTCGATCAACTACCAGATGCAGCGCGTCGAGGCGGATTTCCGGTTCGGCCTGATCCGTGTGCGGGAAAACGCCGAGCAGATCGCTTTCTACGACGGCATGCGGGCCGAGGAGCGCATCGCCCAGGATCTGTTCGGCCGTATCCGCGACAACTGGTGGCGCGTGATGAAGTACACGCGGCGTTACAGCTTTGTGCTCAACTTCTACGCTCAGATTGCCGACATCTTCCCGATCGTGGTGGCGTCGCCGCGTTATTTCGCGGGCGTGTTCAGTTTCGGCACATTGATGCAAATCGCCGATGCGTTCGGTTCGGTCAGCGAATCGCTTTCCTGGTTCATCAACAACTACGACACGCTTGCGCAGTGGCGCGCGACGGTCAACCGTCTGTGCGAGTTCAGGCGCGTCGCGCAGCAACCGCATCTGAAGGAATCCGTGTCGCCCGCTACCGAGCATGGCGGCATCAACTTGCACTACGTCGACGAGAGCCGGCTCACCACGCACAAACTCACGCTTGCGCTGCCCAACGGCGAGACGCTCGCAAGCGTGCGCGACATTGCTGTCAAGCCTGGGTCGCGCTGGCTCGTGCGCGGGCCATCCGGATCGGGGAAAAGCACGCTGTTGCGCGCGCTGGCTGGCCTCTGGCCGTTCGGAAGCGGCTCGATCGACGCACCTGTGAACGCCCACACGATGTTCATACCGCAGCAGAGCTATCTGCCGGCTGGCACCTTGAAGAGTGTGCTCACGTATCCGGCACCGGACACCCACTTCAGCGACGCAGCATGCCGCGAGGCGCTGCATCTGTGCCGGCTTGCGGACTACGTCGAGCGAATGCACGAGTCCACCAACTGGTGGCGCATTCTTTCTCCCGGCGAGCAACAGCGGCTGGCTGCTGCGCGCGTGCTGATACAAAAGCCCGACTACGTGTTCCTCGACGAAGCAACGAGTGCACTCGACAGCGAGAGCGAAGCGCATCTGTATCATCTGCTGACCGAACGATTGCCGAATGCCGCAATTTTCATTGTCACGCACCGCAAGTCGCTTGCTGAATTATTCCACCACGAGACCCTCGATATCGCGCGAGCGTGCGAGCACACAGTGTGATAGCCACGTGCGCCGTCGACGTGACTGGTTGACCGCAGACTATGTGGAAGTACACGTGACGAATGTTGAAGCGAGAGGAATCCAGTGTTTGATTGCCAGGATTGCGGATGGCGCAAGCGGAGCGTTCAATTCGCGGGGCATGACCGGTTGGACCGAGCCAGTCAATCATCGGCTCGATAGGGGCGTCCAATAGCCATCCCCGCTTTTTTCTCTACTGCCCGCCATTCAAGCTTCAATCACTGCCAGCGTGACGTCGATATTGCCGCGCGTCGCCTTCGAATACGGGCACAGCTGATGTGCGGCTTCGACGATGCGTTGCGCCGTCTCGCGATCGATGCCGGGCAGGCGCACATTCAGGCGCGCGCGCAGCTTGAACGCGTCGTCGCTGTTGATGAGGTCGATTTCGGCGTCCACCGCCACGTCGCGGGGCAGCTTCGCGCCGATCTTGCCCGCCGCGCGGCCCATGGCGCCGATGAAGCAGGCCGACCAGCCCGCCGCGAACATCTGCTCCGGGTTCGTGCCCGGCGCACTCGATCCGGGCGGCGAGAGCTTCACGTCGAGCCGTCCGTCGTCGCTGCGCGCCGCGCCGTCGCGGCCGCCGGTGGTGTGAGTCTTGCCGGTGTACAGCACTTTTTCTGCTTGATTCATGGTGGTTATCTCCTGAGGGTGGATGTCGTGATGGCGTGAATTAGCTGCCGCGATACAGCTGCTGGATCGCGGCGAGCTGGCCGTCGTGCTGCGCCTGAACCAGTTCCTGACGAACCTGTGCACGCGTGATTCTTGCGGTTGCGGCGTTGCTGGCAGGCGTCCAGGTTTGGGTCTGTTGAACCGGGGCCTGCGCTGCGCTCGCCTGGGCGGGCATGGCTGCGAAAACCGGCGCGGCTGCAACAAAAGCGGCGCTGGCGGCGAAAGCGAGGGCGAGCTTCGATACGTTCATGGCGTTCTCCAGAGAAGGTTTGGTTGATCCGTCCGGTCATCAGCAAGTTCCGGCGTTGATGCATTACAACCACCGGACGTATCTGCCGTGTTTCATGAACGCCGCGTTTTGCAAGGGTATGTATCTCGTCGCAGCGCCTATACATGGCGATACAAACCTGTCGCGCTTCGCATCGCGCAGACGCTTTTTGATTCGCTTTGTGTCCGCGCCCGAACGAGACACATTGGGATACAAAGCGGTTTCCCGGCTCAGGTATAAAGTCACCGAGGCGTTTTGCCCACCGCCACCAGCGCGCAATCGAGCGATTCAGGCGATTCGACTGATTCAAAACGATTCTCTCGCTTTGCGCTTGCTGGCGGATCAACGAGGCCAAGCCGTCAGGGCGCGGCCTGCATGCACAACAAGGAGAAGTGGTCATGTCAGATCCGGTCAACGTTCGGCGTCGTCGCCTTCTCGGCACTTCGCTTGCAGGCCTCACACTCGCGGACTTCGCATTCGGCGGTCTCGCACACGCGCAGTCGTCAGGCGGCACGGAAGGGAACACGCGCACGGGCAGTAGCGCATCGTTCGGCGCGATCAAGCAGATCGACGCGGGCCTGCTCAACGTGGGGTATGCCGAAGCGGGACCGAAGCATGGACCGGTGGTATTCCTGCTGCATGGCTGGCCGTACGACATCTATAGCTATGTCGAGGTTGCGCCGATGCTTGCCGCATCGGGTTATCGCGTGATCGTGCCGTATCTGCGCGGCTATGGCAGCACGCGCTTTCTTTCGGCCGACACGGCGCGTAACGGCCAGCAGGCCGTCACGGCGATCGATATCGTCGCGCTCATGGATGCGCTGAAGATCGATCAGGCGATATTCGGCGGCTACGATTGGGGCGCGCGTACGGCGAACATTATCGCTGCGCTGTGGCCCGAGCGCGTAAAAGGGCTCGTTTCGGTGAGCGGATATCTGATCGGCAGCCAGGAGGCCAACCGCAAGCCGCTGCCGCCGCAGGCCGAGTTGCAATGGTGGTACCAGTTCTACTTCGCGACCGAGCGCGGCGCGCAGGGCTACGCCGTGAATCGCGACGCCTTCAACAAACTGATCTGGCAACTCGCGTCGCCAAAGTGGAACTTCGACGACGCCACTTACGAGCGCAGCGCCGCGTCGTTCCAGAATCCGGACCACGTGGCGGTCGTGATTTCCAACTACCGCTGGCGGCTTGGGCTCGTGCAGGGCGAAGCGAAGTACGACAGCATCGAGCAGCGTCTCGCCGCCGCGCCGTCCATCACGGTGCCGACCATCACGCTCGAAGGCGACGCCAATGGCGCGCCGCATCCGGCGCCCGCCGCTTACGCGAAGAAGTTTACGGGCAAGTATCTGCACCGGAATATCGACGGAGGTATTGGCCACAATCTTCCGCAGGAAGCGCCCAAGGAGTTTGCGCAGGCGATTTTGCAGGTCACGCATCTGTGAGAGGGGCGTGATGAGAGGACTCCTGATTCACGATCGATGACATAATCAAGCAACCGTCATAAAACCGGGTGTAAACGGATCGGGAGAACCTCATGCAGCGTACATACCGCGGAAGCTGCCATTGCCAGTCGGTGAAGTTCGAAGCCCTGATCGATTTCAGCAAGGGCACGGGCAAATGCAATTGCAGCTTCTGCGGCAAGTTGCGGCTCTGGCTCGTCCAGGTTCGTCCGGAAGCATTCGTTCTGCTCGAAGGCGAAAGCGCACTGATGCAATACGAGGGGAAAAACCCGGTCGCCCATCATCCGTTCTGCAAACACTGCGGCGTGCATGTGTTCGACCGGATCGATATGCCGAATGGAACGGGCCACCCGTACGTCAACGTGAACATCATGTGCATCGACGACTTCGACTTGAACGAGGCCTTGAACGCACCGATTTCATACGCCAATGGTCTCGCGAACGATTGGGGTAATCCGCCTCGCGAAACGCGCCATCTTTGAATGGCAGTGCTGCTGCCGGCAACACATGGGGTGACGACCGCCGCCGCCCTTGCCAACGGGCGGCGGCGCGACGCCATTATCCTTGCTTGTCCTGAATGCCAAGCAGGCTGCGAATCTTCTGCTCGGTCTGCTCGTATTTCCCCTCGCCGAAGTGGGTATAAACGAGCTTGCCGTTCTGGTCGATGAGATAGACGGCCGGCCAATACTGGTTGCCGTACGCATTCCACGTCGCATAACCATTGTCCTGAGCGACCGGGTACGTAATCCCGTATTTCTGGATCGCTTTTTTCAGGTTCGCGGTGTCGCGCTCGAACGAATACTCGGGCGTATGCACGCCCACCACCACGAGTCCCTTGTCGCGATAACGCGCATCCAGTTCCTTGATGTGCGGGATCGTATGCACGCAGTTGATGCAGTCGAAGGTCCAGAAGTCGACGAGCACCACCTTGCCGTGCAGTTGTTTCAGATCGAGCGGCGGGCTGTTGAGCCAGGTATTGATGCCGGTGAAGTCGGGAGCCTGCGCGCCGGTTTGCAGCGCGGCCGAGCCGCCGGGCGGCTCTTCGCTTGAGGCGTACGCGGCAAGGCCGGCGGAGGCGGCGAGGCCGATTGCTACAGCGGCAATCTTGAGACGAGAGTTCATGAGGTGTTCTCCGTGTGTGGACCACGAGCGTATTGGAACGCTTCCGCGTATCTGGCTCGTGTCCCGGCGGCGGCACTGTTGCAACGTAATGTGTTGCGGCCGCGGCGCGATACGAAGAGATACAAATCGTGCGGACGCGAGAGCGCAGCGTCCGGTTCGTATCCGTCCTTGTCTGCGCCTCCGTGTGACACATGACGATGCATGAAGCACGCATTCCAGACATGCCCGCGATACATGAGCGCGCTGCAATACCGCACATGGCAAGTCCGCCGACATTCGTCTGGAGACCGAACTCATGTTACTCATCGTCATCGCGTTTGTGGGCGGTGCGTTCACCGTCCTGAGCCCGTGCATCCTGCCGGTCGTGCCATTCGTGTTCGCGCGCTCCGATCAGCCTTTCCTGACCGGCCGCCTGCCGTTGCTGCTCGGCCTCGCGCTCACGTTCGCGCTGCTGACGGGGCTTGGCGCCGCTGGGCTGAACGGCGCCGCGCAGTTGAGCCAGTATGGACGCTATATCGCGCTCGCGCTGTTCGCGGTGTTCGGCGCGGCGCTGCTCTTTCCCGCGCTGGCCACGCGTCTGTCCGGTCCGCTCACGGCGCTCGCCGACCGTTTCATGACGCGCTCGCTAGACGATGGCGCGTCGCGCCGCATCGGCTCCGCCGTGCTGCTCGGCGCGGCGACGGGGCTCCTCTGGGCGCCCTGCGCCGGGCCGATCCTCGGCCTCGTCCTCACCGGCGCGGCCCGGCATGGCGTGACCTGGCAGACGTGGGCCGCGCTCGCGGGCTATGCCTTGGGCGCCGCCAGCTCGCTCGCGGTGGTGGCGGCCCTCGGTCAGCGCGCAATGGCCGCGCTCAAGCGCTCGCTGGGACTTGGCGAGCACGTGCGACGCGCGTTGGGCGCGCTCGTGCTTCTCACCGTCGGCGCGATCGCGCTGGGCGTGGACACGCGCCTGCTCGCGTTCGTGCCGGGCGCGCCGACTAATGGCGTCGAATCGCGCCTCGTCGGTTTGCTTGCGACGTCTGCCGCGGCGAGAACGGCGAAGGCTCAGGCTTCCGCGCAACGCGCCCCGATCGTTCGCATATCGATGCCGACCCCCGCATCCGCGCTGCCGGTGGAAGGCCGCCTGCCAACGCTCGATGGCGCGAACGCGTGGCTCAATTCCGCGCCGCTCACGCCAGACGCGCTGCGCGGCAAGGTCGTGCTGGTCAACTTCTGGACCTACTCGTGCATCAACTGTTTGCGAACCTTGCCGTATCTGAAGACGTGGGCCGACCGCTATCGCACTGACGGCCTCGTGGTGATCGGCGTGCACACGCCTGAATTCGGCTTCGAGCACGACGCGGGCAACGTCGAGCGCGCGCTGGCGGACTTGAAGATTCGCTATCCCGTCGCCGTCGACAGCGACTACCGCATCTGGCAAGCCTTCGGCAACCAGTACTGGCCGGCGTTCTATCTCGTCGACGCGGAGGGCCGGGTCCGCTATCACCACTTCGGCGAGGGCGACTATGCGCAGGCGGAGCAGGCGATCCGGCAGCTGCTGGCGGACAACGGCCGCGCGATGCCCGCGGCTGCAACGCAGGCGCAGCAGCAGGCGAGCGGCGCGCTGGCCCCCGCGGACCCGCGCGACATCGGCTCGGGCGAAACCTATGTGGGGTATCGCGAGGCGCAGGGCAACGCCAACCCGCGGCGCGTCCAGCCCGATACGGCCGCGGCCTACACGTTGCCTGCGCAGCTCGGCTTGAACCAGTGGGCGTTCGGCGGCCAGTGGAACGTGGGCGCCGAGTCGGCCGTGGCAGGCGCGGCGCAGGCGGGCATCGTCTATCGCTTCCATGCGCGCGACCTGCATCTGGTGCTCGCGCCGGGCGACGACGGCAAGCCCGTGCGTTTTCGCATTCGCATCGATGGCGCGCCGCCTGGCGCCGCGCATGGCGCCGATGTCGCCGCGGACGGCACCGGCATCGCCACCCGCGCGCGGCTGTATCAGCTCGTGCGCCAGTCCGGCTCCATCGAGGATCGCACCTTCGAGATCCGCTTCCTCGACCCGGGCGTGCACGTCTACAGCTTCACGTTCGGATGAGCGGCGCATCGCGCCGCCCGAAGCAGACAACGCCGCCGTGCCTTCGGCAGCGTTTGCTTTGCGCTGCACGGTTCGGTGCCTGAGAGGTTTTTGTAGCGCAATGTATCTGCCCACGAGTCGGACACGTTCGGATGCAAATGCGCCCTGAACGCAAACACGGTAGATACATCGCGGCGTTCAAATACCTCTACGCCAGCTCGATACACCGCTAGCGCCGAACCGAATCAGCCTTGATTCAAATTGCTGTCCACCTCACTTCTGGAGAATGTCATGAAAGCCCTCAAGCTCTTCGCCCTCGCTGCTCTCGCCGCCGCCCCGGCTCTCTCTTTCGCCCAGTCGAACGAGCCTGTCACGCGTGCCCAGGTGCGCGCGGAACTCGTCCAGTTGCAGCACGCGGGCTACAACCCGGCAGCCGACTATACGCAATACCCGAGCAACATCGAGGCGGCGCTGGCGCGCGTGGAGGCAGTCCAGGCCCCTTCGCAAGCCGCCTCGTCTTCGTACGGCGGCGTCGTGGGCGCATCGTCGGAAGCGGGCTCGACGCATCGCGACGCCCACGCCGCGCGCGGCGCGCAGGACGATGTGCCCGGCCTCGGCCCGATCTACGCGCATTCGTAATCGCGTCCCGACAACGAGAGAGAACGAAACGATGGCTACGATCAAGCAGATTTTCACTTCCATGGCGCTCATCGGCGGAATGTTCGCGTTGCAGCCCGCGCACGCCGCGCCGCCGCAGGACCTGAAAGGCACGAACGTCGTGCTCGTGCACGGCGCGTTCGCCGACGGCTCCAGCTGGAACCGCGTGATCCCGCTGCTCGAAGCGCGCGGCCTGCACGTCGTGGCCGTGCAGAACCCGCTCAGCTCGCTCGCCGACGACACGGCCGCGACGAAGCGCGTGATCGACCAGCAGAACGGCCCGGTCGTGCTGGTCGGCCATTCGTGGGCGGGCGTCGTGATCAGCGAGGCGGGTAACGACGAGAAGGTGAAATCGCTCGTGTACGTGGCGGCCTTTGCGCCCGACAACGGCCAGTCGATCGCCGATATCACGCAGGGTCAGCCGCCGGCGCCGTGGGCCGGCGAATTGCGGAAGGACTCGGCGGGCTTCCTGACGCTCTCCGACAAGGCGATCCGCGCCGACTTCGCGCCCGACCTGCCGCCCGCGCAGCAGCGCATCGTGGCGGCCACGCAAGGGCCGTGGTTCGGCGGCTGTCTGTCGCAGCCGGTCACGCAGGCCGCGTGGCACGACAAGCCTTCCTGGTTCGTTGTGACCGCGCGCGACCGCATGATCGACCCGGCGCTCCAGGCGTCGATGGCCACGCATATCGGCGCGAAGGTGACACGCGTGAACGGTAGCCACGTCTCGCTCCTGAGCCAGCCGAAGGCGGTCGCCGACGCGATCATCGACGCTGCGGAGCATGCGCAGCACGACGCGCAGTGATGTCGTGACAACGGCCGCATGCACTTTCATCGCACGCGAGGAGCACCTCAATGCAGCGCTCGGTACAGGGACTGATAATCTGGGCACTTCCGCCATCGTCCGGAAGTCCCGCCGTGCGCCCATTCAGTGCCGTCTTCATGCTCGTCGGCGTCCTGCTCGCATCGGCGGGCTATGGCGCGACGTTCCTCTTCTCCATGCACGTGAGAGCCATCGGCGGAACCGACATCCATACCGGCGTGACGCTGGCGGGCGCCGCGCTCGGCACCTTCGCGGGCGTGTCGCTCACGGGATGGGTCGCCCAGCATGTCGGTGCGGCGCGCATGTCCGCGCTCGCGGCGCTCTGCGTAGGCGCTGGCGTGGCGAGCTTCGCGCTCATCGAGCGCGTGAGCGCATTCGACGTCGTGCCGGGGTTCCTCGTGGGCTTCGGCTGGGGCGCATTCTGCCTCGCGGCGCCTCTCGCGCTCGCCGAGCGCACAAGCGATGCCGAGCGCGGCCCGTGGTTCCTGCGCTTCGCCACCATGCAGATGACGGGCATCGGCGGCAGCCCGGCGCTCGCCGGATTCGCCATCCGGTTCTGGCGCATGCCGCTCGGCGGCGTGCTGTGCGCAATCGGCGGCCTGTGCGTGATCGCGGCCGTGATGCTCGAAATCTTCGGCCGGATCGCGCCGCAAGTGCGCGGGCGCGAGTCAACACATGAATCGCCCGCGCCGGATTCATGGTTCTCGAAGCTGGGCGCGATCGTCCGCACGCGCGCGGTCTATCCCATCGTCATCATCGCGCTGGGCGGCTGCGTGTTCTCGGGCCTGATGACGTTCCAGATGTCGCTCGTGCAAGGCACCGGGGCGAAACCGACCACTTTCTTCAGCGTCTATACGGTGACGGTCATCGCGACGCGCTGGCTGCTTGCGCGCGTCGTCGTCAAGATGCGCCCCGGAACCGCGACGAAACTGCTGCTCGCCATGATGGTGCTGGGCAGCGCGGCCATGTTCGTCGTGCCGTTTCACGTACTGTTCCAATCGGCGTCGGCGCTGCTGCTGGGTACGGGATACGGGCTCGCGTATCCGATCGTCCAGCTCCAGGCCGTCAACGATTCCGTTGCCGCGCATCGCCGCGCCGCGCTCACGTGGTTCGTCGCGGCGTATTTCATCGGCGCGTTCGGGTTTCCGGGCGTCGGCGGCTGGGTGCTCGTCCACGGCGGCAGGGAAGCGCTGCTCGCCCTCATCGCGGCGTGCGGGCTAGCGGCGCTCGCACTGGCGGTCCTGCGCGACAGGCGGCGCATCGAAACGTTTTCTGCAAGCGCGTGAACACCCACTCTCAATCCGACCATTGAACGGAGGGATCGTGACTGAACTATGGCGTTTATCGGCAACCGCACTCGCCAAGCGCGTTCGCGCGCGCGAAGTGTCGGCACGCGAGGCCGCGAAGGCCGCGCTCGATCGGCTCGAGGCCGTCAACCCGCTCATCAACGCGGTGATCGACTATCGGCCCGAGTGGGTCTACGAACAGGCCGACAGGATCGACGCCGCCATCGCCCGCGGCGAGGACGCGGGTCCGCTGGCGGGGGTGCCCGTCACCACGAAGATCAATGTCGACCAGGCGGGTTTCGCCACGACGAACGGCACGCCCCTGCAGAAGGATCTGATCGCGCAGGTCAACAGCCCGGCCGTCGAAAATCTCGTGCGCGCGGGCGCCGTGCTGCTTGGGCGCACCAACTCGCCGACCTTCGCGCTGCGCTGGTTCACGAGCAACCAGATCCACGGACACACGCGCAACCCGCGCAATCCGTCGCTCACGCCGGGCGGCTCGAGCGGCGGCGCGGCGGCGGCGGTGACGGCCGGCATCGGGCATGTCGCGCTCGGCACGGACATTGGCGGCTCGGTCCGCTATCCGGCGTATGCGTGCGGCGTGCACGGCCTGCGGCCCAGCTTCGGGCGCGTGCCGGCGTTCAATGCGTCGTCGCCCGAGCGGCCGATTGGCGCGCAGCTGATGTCGGGCGCGGGCCCGATCGCGCGCACGGTCGAGGACCTGCGCGTGGCGCTCGCCGCGCTCGCGGCGCCCGACCTGCGCGACCCCTGGTGGGTGCCGGCGCCGCTGACCGGCCCCGCAACGCCGCTGCGCGCGGCGCTCTGCCTGCGCCCTGGCGGCATGACCGTCGCAAAGGAGGTGGAGGACGCGTTGCTCGACGCCGGCCGCCGACTCGCGGACGCGGGCTGGCGCGTCGAGCAGATCGACGACGTGCCGCTGCTGCGCGACGCCGCCGAGGTGCAGGAGCGCCTGTGGCTTGGCGACGGCTTCCCGGCGCTCGCCGAAGCCGTGGCGCGCGATGGCGATCCGGGCGCGCAGGCCGTGGTGGACGGCATGCGCGCCAAGGTCGCGGCGATGCCCGAGAACGCGGTGGTCAAGTCGCTCGTGCGGCGCACGACGCTCACGCGCGAATGGCGCCTGTTCCTGTCGCAGTACCCCGTGCTGCTGCTGCCGGTTTCCGGCGAACTGCCGTTCGCCGACGACCTCGACCGGCAAGGCGCGGCGGGTTTCCGGCGGGTATGGGATGCGCAGTTGACCATGCGTGCGTTGCCGGCCATGGGCTTGCCGGGGCTCGTCGTTTCGACGGGCATGGTGAGGAGCGTGCCGGTGGGCGTGCAAATCGTGGCGGGGCACTTCCGCGAAGACTTGTGCCTGCTGGCGGGCGAGGCGATCGAGGCGCGCGGCGCGCCGCCGTCGCCCATCGACCCGGCCATGTGAGCCGGGTTGGGCGCGGTCCTGGTGGGGGCCGCGCTGTTTCTCCTCTTTCACAAGGCTTGAGCGTGCCTTTCAATAGAATAAAAACAGAGCCCGGCCCTCGATATGCCACGACGCTTTCTCGTTTCGGGCAAAGCAAATTCGTTGCGTGAGCAACGAATCGATGTATCCTGCATCTAATCATCCCATCTGCTTGCGTGGCCGGTCCCATCGACGGCCACTTCGACGGCTCCGCCGCCGCAATCGCATTGGCCCGCGGGCATTCGCGCCCGGCATGACGCGTCCCGTGTCCAGCGGGCACATTGATCAGACGAGTTTCCCTAAGTGAAAACGATGATGACTTTGGCGCGAGTTATTCTTGCGCGCCCAAAAGTTATGCTAGAGAATCCTTTAAAAATCCCACAGACGCTTTGTGGCATACAAACGGCGAGCGACCTGCTACCTGACGCTCACCTCGGAGACACCACAAATGAAGGAACTGACCGCCCAGAACGTGGGAGCCAGGTCTGAAGCCGGCTGGTATCGCAGCTGGTTCCTGCTGCTTCTCGTTTTGATCTACGCATCGAGTTTCGTCGACCGCATCATCATCGCCGTCGTGGGTCAGGCGATGAAGATCGATCTGAACCTGAGCGATCTGCAGCTGGGTCTGCTCAACGGGCTTGCGTTCTCCATCTTCTATTCGCTGCTCGGCCTGCCGATCGCGCGCATTGCGGAGCGGTTCAATCGCGTCGCGCTGATCGCGCTTTCGATTGGCGCGTGGTCGATCATGACGGCGCTGTGCGGCACGGCCGGCGCCTATTGGCAGTTGCTTCTGTACCGCCTTGGCGTCGGCATTGGCGAAGCGGGCAGCACGCCTACCGCGCACTCGCTGATTTCCGATCAGTTCGGCCCGCGCCGCCGCGCAAGCGCGCTCTCCATCTATGCGCTCGGGCCGCCCATCGGCGTGCTCGCCGGTGCGCTCGGCGGTGGCCTGATGGTCCAGCACATGGGCTGGCGCCCGGTGTTCTTCGTGGTCGGCCTGCCGGGGCTCATCTTTGGCCTGCTCGCCTGGATCACGCTGCGCGAACCGAAGCGCGGCGGGGCGGAGGAGGGCGGCATGCACGCCGCGGCTGCGGTACCGCCGCTGCGCGAGGTGCTCAAGGTCCTGTTCGGCAGCCGCGCGTTCGTGCAGATGCTGCTCGGCACCGTGATCGGCGGATTCGCGCAGTACGGCATCAACCTGTTCATCCCGGTTTACCTCAACCGCGTGTATGGCCTCAGCTTCGCGCAAGCCGGCCTGATCTTCGGCCTCATGATCGGAGTGGGCGGCATTGTCGGCAACATGCTCGGCGGCCTGCTCGCCGACTCGTTGGGCGCGGGCAACCGCCGCTGGTATGCCTGGGTGCCGGCGCTCGGCACGGCCATTGGCTTCCCGCTCGTCGCGTTCGCCTTCACGCTGGGGGAATGGCCCGCCGCCGTGACGCTGATCTTCATCGCCACCGTCATGCTGAGCATGTGGAACGGCCCGACCTTCGCAGTCGTGCACGGCATCGTCGAACCGCGCATGCGCGCCACGGCATCGGCCTGCGTGTTCCTGCTCATGAATCTCGTGGGCCAGGGCCTCGGCCCCACAACCGTAGGATTCCTGAGCGACCGGCTTGCCTCGCGCTTCTTCACGCAGGGCCAGTTCAAGCTGGTTTGCGCGGCGGGCGGCCCGCACGGTCCGCATGGCGCGGCAGCGGCGGTGCAGGGGCCGTTCGCGGCGGCGTGCCACGACGCCTCGGCCTACGGCATTCGTTACGCGATGCTGGCCGTGAGCGTGGTGCTGCTGTGGTCGGCCGCGCATTACTTCCTCGCCTCACGTCATCTTTCTCGCAGCAAGTAGTTCGTAGCCGTCGGCAGCCGACGGAAATAGACCGGCAATAAAAAGCGGGCGCCAACGCCCGCAACACACGGAGATCGTCAAGTGAAGAAGAAGGTATTGGCGGGCGCGATAGCGGCCGCAATCGCGGGAGGCGCGCACGCGCAAAGCAGTGTGACGCTGTACGGGATCATCAGCGATGGCCTCACCTATGTGAACAACGCGGGCGGCCACTCGCTAGTCAAGCTCGATGACGGCATCAACCAGGCATCGCGCTGGGGCCTGCGCGGCGTCGAGGATCTCGGCGGCGGCCTGAAGACGATCTTCACCCTGGAGAACGGCTTTTCGCTGAACACGGGCACCGCGAGCCACGGCGGCGCGCTCTTCGGGCGCCGCGCTTTCGTGGGGCTGCAGAGCACGACGTTCGGTACGCTGATCGCCGGCTACGATTACGATTTCATCTACGACTACGTCTCTTACTACACCAACGTCTCGCAGTTCGCGCCGTCCTACGCGTTCCACGGTGCTTACGACATCGACCGTCTCGCGGGCGAGCCGGTGAGCAACATGGTGCGCTACGAAACGCCGACCTGGCACGGCGTCACGGCGGGCGTGATGTACGGCTTCAGCAACATTCCGGGCGCCTTCGCGGGCACGCCGACGGGCAACCCGCGCGTGATTAGCGCGGGCGTGAAGTTCAGCCCGACCGGCACGTTCAACGCGCCTTACTCGGGGTCGCTCACGTACACGAAGACGCAAGGCGGCAACGCGGCGCGCGGCGTGGGCACGATGGCGCAGGTCGCGCTCAATGCGCAATCGATCTATACGATCGCGGCGGGCGGCATGTATAGCCTGACCGATGCGTGGTCGATCAACGGCGTGTACACCTACACCAATGCTTCGCACAGCCCGCGCGGCGTGGTGACCGTGAGCGCCTATGAACTGGGGACGAGCTACCGGTTCGGACCGGCGCTGACGGTGGGGGGTGGCTTCACGTACGTGGACCAGCACAAGCTCGGCAAGTACGACCTCTACACGGCGGGCGTGGACTATCGGCTCTCGAAGCGCACCGACGTCTATGTGTTCGGTGTCTTGCAGCACGCCTTCGCGGGCCAGAAGTTCGCGGACAACTTCCTTGTCTCGACGCCGTACTCGGTGCCGGGCCCGGGCGGCTCGCTGTTCGGCAACAACGCCTCGACCACGGCCAACCAGCTGGCTGTGCAGGTCGGTATCCGCCACCTCTTCTGACGTTTTCGCGACGCGCCGGTGAAGGGAATGAGAGCCTGGAATCCGGCGCATTTTTTTAGGTATCCTATCTGACACGTGAGGTAGTTCAGGCTGGCTTGTTTGTGTGCCCGCCATTGACGCCTGGAGGCGACGCGTTCATGGAAAACGTCGGAAAAGCACTGCCCGCTGTTGGGGTCAAGAGCGGATCGAGGTATCGTGCATGGCTCCTGTTGATGTTGAGCCTTATCTACGCATCGAGTTTCATCGATCGCATTTTCATCGCTGTGGTAGGGCAGTCGATCAAGGTCGACATGAACCTGAGCGACCTGCAGATTGGGGTTCTGGGCGGCCTCGCTTTCTCGCTGTTCTACGCGACGCTGGGCATCCCGATGGCCCGGCTCGCCGACCGGATGAGCCGCGTTACGCTGATATCCCTGTCGATTGCGGCATGGTCGGTGATGACCGTGCTGTGCGGCATGGCGGGCAATTTCGCGCAGTTGCTGCTGTACCGGCTTGGCGTCGGTATCGGTGAAGCTGGCAGCACGCCCACGGCGCATTCGCTGATCTCGGACGAGTTCCCCGAGGGACGCCGCGCCACCGCCATGGCCATCTATGCGCTCGGTCCTCCCCTGGGCGCGATCGGGGGCGCGATCGGCGGGGGCATGATTGCACAGCATTTCGGCTGGCGTCCGGCCTTCTGGGTCGTCGGCGTGCCGGGCCTGATCCTCGCCGTCATTGCGTACCTCAGCCTGCGCGAGCCCGAACGAGGTGCCATGGACCGAATTTCCACCGTCGAAGCACAGCGCAATGCCTCGTTGGGCACCATCGCTGCGATCCTCTTGCGTAGCCCGTTGTTCGTGCAACTGCTGCTGGGAACGGTAGTCGGTGCGTTTGCCCAGTACGGCATCAACCTGTTCATTCCTGCGTATCTGACGCGTGAATTCGGCCTGAATGCAGCGCAGGCCGGCATGACGTTTGGTCTCACAATCGGCGTTGGGGGCGCGATCGGCACGACCCTAGGCGGATGGATTGCCGACAGGGCCGGAGCCAGCGACAAGCGCTGGTACGCCTGGGTGCCGGCGTGGGGCACGCTGCTTGGGCTCGTGCCAGTCTCCCTCGCGTTCATGCAGTCCGACTGGCATATCGCGGCGGCGTTGCTGTTTGTCGCCACGATCCTGCTGAGCTCCTGGAACGGCCCGACATTCGCTGCGATCCACGGCCTCGTTGCGCCGCGCATGCGCGCCACGACTTCGGCGTTCGTATTTCTGATGATGAACTTCATCGGCCAGGGCGGAGGTCCGACTTTCATTGGATTCCTTAGCGATCGCATTGCCACGCATCTGTTCACGGACGGTGATTATTCGAAGGTTTGCCGGATCCCGCATGGCGCTCATGGTGCGTTCGGGGCGGTGGCGAACTCGCCGCTCGCGCATGCCTGTGCGGATGCCTCGTCGAGAGGTCTGCGCTACGCGATGCTCGCTATGAGCTTGCTCCTCTTATGGGCGGCGTTCCACTACTTTCGCGCCGTGCGCCACGTCGACAAATCGCGTTGATCCAGACGTCGTCCAGTCACAACTACGAGCGAAATCATCATGCTTACCGAAGAACAGAATCGCCAGCTCACCGAGGTTGGGCCAGGCACGCCGATGGGCGAGTTGATGCGCCGGCACTGGCACCCGATCGCCGGCATTGACGAACTCGAGCGCGAGACGATCAAGCCCGTGCGCCTGCTTGGCGAGGAACTGGTTCTTTACAAGGACATGGGCGGACACTACGGCCTGATGGAGCGCTACTGCGCGCATCGCGGCGCCGACCTGGCATACGGCTTTGTCGAGGAACACGGTCTGCGCTGCAACTATCACGGCTGGCAATACGATCATGGCGGCCGGTGCGTCGCGCAGCCTTACCAGGACCTGGTGGCGCCGCAGGGCACCATGCGCGAGCGGATCAGGCTGAAGGCCTATGAAGTCCGTGCGTGCGCCGGCTTGCTGTGGGCCTATCTCGGTCCTCAACCGGCGCCTCAGCTTCCGGATTGGGAACCGTTCCACTGGCGCAATGGCTTCGTGCAGGTGGCATTCGCGAACGTGCCCTGCAACTGGCTGCAGACTCAGGAAAATTCCATCGATCCACTGCATTTCGAGTGGATGCACGCCAACTGGGGACGTCGCCTGCGCGGTGAGCGCGATTATGCACCGGCGCATCTCAAGGTGGCGTTCGAGGAATTCGCGCACGGCTTCATCTATCGCCGTGTGACCGAGGATACTGACGAATCGCATCCGCTCTGGACGGCTGGTCGTGTCTGCCTCTGGCCCAACGGATTCTTCCTCGGGGATCACTTCGAGTGGCGGGTGCCCATCGACGGCGAAAATACGCTCAATGTGACCTGGTCGTATATACGCGTGCCCCGCGAAGCCGAGCCCTATGTCCAGGAGAGTATTCCGACCTGGCACGCGCCGGTCACGGATCCCCAGACCGGAAAATGGATCAGCTCGCACGTGATCAACCAGGACATCATCGCCTGGTGCGGACAGGGGCGCATCGCAGACCGTACCCGCGAAAACCTGGCTGCCAGCGACGCGGGCATCTTGATGATTCGCCGGCAGTACTTCCGGGACATGGAAGCCGTAGCGCAGGGGCGTGATCCGAAGGGCGTGCTGCGGGAGCCTGCCGCCGCGCAGGGCATTGCGTTGCCCTGCGGAGACTGGCGAGATTTCTTCGCGAACAGCCTGCCTCGCAGCGAGTATGAGCGTCATCCCAAGTGGAGCAAGCTACTGCATCACTTCCTGTTCCATCCGGGGCAGCCCCAGGCAGTCCGCCGCGCGTGCGAAGCGGCCACTGGGGTGATGATGAAAGATGTCGAGAGCGCGGCCGTGGCGGTTTGACGTTGTCCATGGGCTCGACCCAGGCGCCTACGCGCTGATGTCGCTTATCCAGGCCGCGGTTGTCGCAGCCGCGGCGCATGCCCCGGAGAGCACGCTGATCGGTGGCGGATCGTCGATCGAAGCGTCCCGTCTCCCGGCAGATTTCGTGTCCCATCGGAGGCACTTAGTCCTGGCGTGCATTCCATCAGCGCCAGAGCGAGCATGCACTTCTACGAAGGCCATTGAGCCAGGGTGATGCGACGGTGCACATCCGAACGGACCCTCGAATCCGGCGCATGTTTTTTGGATCACTGATTGAATGCCGACAAAGGAAGCCAGCCAGGAGCGGGCTTTTTGGCGTCTTGCGTCGCTTGTGCGGGCCCACACCGAACTCGCAGATGCGTTCGAAGACATTGGCCGCCTGTCCCCAATTGCCGCGTGCGAAGTGGAGGTCTCGATGAGGGCCTCTAGCGCAGCGCAGGCGCCGCATTGGGGTAACACACAGTTGGGCGTTTGGTATACCTCCAAGGTATGATATGCATTTTGAACGCCGCTGGCCGCATCGCGCCGCCAGCGCGGCCCTTCGAACCCAACAGTCAGCCATTCAATGAGTCAGCCACCCAAACTGAGCCGTTCGGCCGAAATCAAGGCGCTCCTGGAATCGGAAATCGAGCGAGGCGAACTCGTGCCCGGCGCGGCGCTCGACGAGCGCGCGCTAGCGGCGCGCTTCAACGTCTCGCGCACGCCCATCCGCGAGGCGCTCCAGCAGCTCGCCGCGCAGCAGTACGTGCAGATCGTGCCGCGCCAGGGCGTGTTCGTGACCAAGATGACGGTCCCGCAGCTGCGCGACATGCTCGAACTCCTGCACGAGCTGGAAGCCGTTTCCGCGCGCCTCGCCGCCCGCCGCATGAACGACGAGCAGCGCGTCGAGCTGCAGCGCACGATCGACGAAGGCGTGGAAGCGCTGAACCAGAGCGACGCCCGCCGTTTCGCGCGCAGCAACGCCGAATTCCACGAAGTGATTTGCCAGGCATGTCATAACGATTATCTGGCCGAGCAGATCCGCGCGATCCGGCGCCTGATCTCGCGCTACCGTCCCAAGCTCTTTCTCGCGCCGAGCCGCCGCGAGAAGGTGATCGCCGATCACCAGCGCCTCGCGCAGGCGCTGCTCTCGGGCGACGAGGCAACCGCCGAGGAAGTCATGGCCCAGCATTCGCCGGGCGGCGACGCGGGCTTTTCCGAATTCCTCGCCACACTGCCCGCGGAGTTTTTCAACGACGCGCCGATGGTTCATTCGCGCGAGGCCGCCGCGGTGGAAACAGGTCCGGTCAACGGCGAGCACGACGAAGAATGATCGAGCGAGGCGGGTGGTCCGCCTCGCTCGATGCACAGAAACGCGCCCTGCAAGCGGGCGCGCCAGGGGAAGCGATCAAAGGTCGGCGAAGCGGCCGTTTCGGGCCGCGAGCTTTTCGAGCAGTGGCGCCGGCTTCCACCAGTAGCCATACGCTTCGTAAAGTCGCTTGACGTCCTCGTAGACGTTCGCGAGGCCGATCTGGTCCGCGTAGTACATGGGGCCGCCGCGATGCGCGGGAAACCCGTAGCCCGTCACGTACACCACGTCGATGTCGCTGGCGCGCAGGGCAACGCCCTGTTCCAGCAGCTTCGCGCCTTCGTTGATCATGCCGTACACGCAGCGCTTGACGATCTCTTCGGCGGAAATCGGGCGGCGCGTGATGCCAAGGCGCGCCGACTCCTCCACGATGAAGCGCTCGAGTTCCTCGTCGCGCTGCGGCTCGCGGCTGCCAGGCTCGTAGCGATACCAGCCCTTGCCGCTCTTCTGGCCGAGGCGCCCCATCTCCACTAGCTTCATGATGAGATCGTTCCAGCGGCGGTCGGTGGGGCGCGTCGCCATCTGCGCCTTGCGCGTCTGGTAGCCCACATCGTTGCCGGCCATGTCGTGCACCGCGAAAATGCCCATCGCGTAGCCGAAATCCTTGAGCGCCGCATCGACCTCGTGCGGCAGCGCGCCGTCTTCGACAAGAAAGTGCGCTTCGCGGTTGTAATTGCGAAAGAGCGCATTGCCGATGAAGCCCGGATAGATGCGCGCGAGGACCGATACCTTGCCCATGCGGCGGCCGAGATCCATGAGCGTGGCGATCACGTCGTCGGCGGTTTGCGCGGCGCGCACGACTTCGAGCAGGCGCATGACGTGGGCGGGGCTGAAGAAGTGCGCGCCCACCACATCGGCGGGGCGCTTCATCACGGCGGCGATTTCGTCGATGTCGAGACCCGACGTGTTGGTGGCGAGTACGGCGCCCGGTTTTGCGTGGACGTCGAGCTCGCGGAAGATGCCTTGCTTGAGCGCGAGGTCTTCGAACACCGCTTCGATCACGATATCGGCGTCTTTTACGTCGGCAATCGCGAGGGAGCCCGTGATGCGCGCGAGGCGCTCGTCGCGCAAGGCGGGGTCGAGCTTGCCGCGCTTCACGCTGCTCTCGTAGTTGTCGCGGATGCGGGCGAGGCCGCGCGCGAGGCCATCCGCGGTCGCGTCGATGAGCGTGACGGGAATGCCCGCGGCGGCCAGCGCCATGGCAATGCCGCCGCCCATGGTGCCCGCGCCGATCACGGCGGCCTGCGCGATGGGTCGCGGCGTGGCATTGCCGACGGGAATCTGCGCGGCCGTTTTCTCGGCCGCCTTCACATGCGCAAGCGCCGCTTCACGCGCCGCTGCCTCCTGCGGATCCAGTTCGTTTGCTGCATTCATGGCTTGGTGCACCTCATGCGTTGGTCTTGTGAGCGTCAGGACGTTCGAGCGGCTTCGCCTTGCCGTCCACGAATTCCTGCAAGCGTTTTGCGGTTTCGGGCGAGCGCGCCATGTTCGAGCTCATGTATTCGAGGAAGAGGCCGTCCTCGTGCGAGAGGTCGTTCACGCGCGGCAGCAGGTTGGTGATGCGCCAGTTCGTGTCGGGTGCGTTCTGCGCGATTTTCGCGGCGAGTTCCTTCGCCTTGGCGAGCGCTTCGCCCGCGGGCGTGACATAGGTGACGATATGCTCGCGCAAGCCCTCTTCGGCCGAGAGCAGGCGGCCCGTGAGCATCAGATCCGCCATGACGGTGTAGCCGATCACGCGCTGGATGCGCACCGTGCCCCCGCCGCCCACGAAAATGCCGCGCTGGCCTTCGGGCAGGCCGAAGAACGCGGTCGTGTCGCCCACGCGCACGTGTGCGGCGGTGGCGAGTTCGAGGCCGCCGCCCACCACGGCGCCGTGCAGGGCAGCGACGAATGGAATGGGCCCCCGCGCGATGATGTCGAACACTTCGTGCCACGAGTGGCGCCGGCGCTTGCGCGGCGGCGCGCTCTGGCCGCTCGCGCGCGCGAGCGCTTCGCGCAGATCGAGGCCCGCGCTGAAGTTGCCGCCGTGCCCGAACAGCACGCCAACGTCGGCCTCTTCGCCCGCGCGCAGCACGGCGGCGCGCAACTGCGCGATCACGTCTTCGTTGATGGCGTTGCGCTTGTCGGGGCGGTTCAGCCCGATCAGCGCGACCTGGCCATCGAGTTCATAGGTAACCAGCATTTCGCTCATTCTGGATTCCGCTTCAATTTCGTTAGAGGTATTAAAGGTCGAGCACGAGGCGCCCGCTCTTGCAGCGCGACACGCAGACCTGCATGACCTTGCCCCCCGCCTTCTCCGCTTCGGAAAGGTAGGTGTCGCGGTGGTCGATCTCGCCGCTGCACACGTTGGTCGTGCACAGGCCGCAGTAGCCCGAGCGGCAGTCGTACATCACGTCCGTGCCGTTTTCGATGAGCGTGTCGAGCAGCGATTTGTCGGCGGGCACGGTGAGCCGCTTGCCTGACGACTTCAGTTCGACTTCGAAGGCCGTGTCGCCTTCCTGAGGCGCGGCCTCGGTGAACAGTTCGTAGTGCAGATCGCCCTCGTGCCAGCCGCGCTTGCGCGCCGCCGCGAGCACCGCGTCGATCATGCCTGCCGGACCGCAAACATAGATCGGCTGGTTCACCTGCGCGCCGTCGAGCAACGCGTCGATCGAGAGGCGCGTGGCGGGATCGTCGTCGGCGTGCAGCGTGAGCTTGTCGCCCGCGAGCGCGCGTAGTTCATCCACGAAGGGCAGCGCCTCGCGCGTGCGGCCGCTGAAATGGAGCGCGTAGTCACGCTGCTGCGCGGCCAGCGCGCTCGCCATCGAGATGATCGGCGTAATGCCGATGCCGCCCGCGACGAGCAGCACGCGCGGCGGCGCGGCAAGCGGGAAGTGGTTGACGGGCGCACGCACGCAGAGCGTCGCGCCGACCGCCAGCGCGTGCATGTGGCGCGAGCCGCCGCGGCCTTCGTCCTCGCGGCGAATGCCGAGCCGGTACGCCCGCACGCCGTTGCGCGGATCGACGGCGAGGTCGAGATGGATCAGCGAATACGAGCGCCACTGCGGCGCGCCGCCCGCCGTCGCGGAAGGAATCTCGACCTGGAGGTGCGCGCCCGGCTCGAAGCCGGGTAGCAGCGCGCCGTCGTGGGCTTCGAGCGTGATCGACTTGATGAGCGAAGTCGGGGCGTCGATCGCGGCGACGCGCAGCGTGAGAAGCAGGGGAGCAAGCATCGAAGTCATTCCGGCAACATGGGATCAGGCAGTCTCGACCAGCGAGCGCCAGTCGGCGCCCGCGGGCAGCACGCCGCCAATGGAAATCGCACGCGAATAGTCCAGCTCGGGGCTGTCCGCGAGCGTGGGCGTTTTGCCGGCCATGAACTCGCGCGCCGATTTGAGCAGTTGCGCACGCACGCGCAGCACGGCGCCGTCGGCGGAGCAGAGTTGCTCGGTGGTGCGGTCGGCGATGGGGCCTTGACCCAGGAACATCGCGAAGTCTTCGGTGCCCAGATGCTGGTGGAAGCCCGTGGCATGGCCGCGCCTCATGAGATCGCGGTTCTGGCCGAAGCCGGTTTCGCGCGTGCCCGGCGGCAGCGGCGGGAAATTCCAGACATCGGGCGTGGCCGACATCACCGTCATGCCGAGCTTGCGCGTGGGGTTGAAATGCACGAACCACGCGCGGTGCGTGACGTCGTCCACGGGCGTCGAGAAGAACACCGTGCTCGGGCTGTTCGCATCCGGTGCGCAGATGATGCCGTACCACGGCATCACGAAGTTGTTCACGCGCGCGTAGACCTTATCGTCGGGCAGGTCGCGCAGCGCCGCGTAGCGATAGCCGTACGGGCGCTCCTCGAATTCGAGGCGGGGCGCGAGCGCCTTCGTCATGTGCATGCGTTCGTTGCCGCCGCCCGCCGTGATCTGCGTGGTCGATTCATGCAGCACGCCCACGTGCGACGAGTCCATGGAAGCTTCCACGCCCTGCACCCAGTTGGTCGGCACTTCGACGCTCGTAACCGAGCGCTGGTTGGCGGGCAGCTGCGTGAACGGGAGGTCGGGAAAGCGCGGCGGCGTGTCGCCCTTGCCGAGCCACACCCACACGATGCCGCCGCGATCTTCCACGCCGTACTGGCTCGTCTTCACGCGCTTGCAGAACTGCGCCTGGTCGCCCACCTGGTTCGGCGCCTCGATCACCTCGCCCTGCACGTTCATTTTCCAGCCGTGGTAGATGCAGCGCAGGCCGTTGCTCTCGTTGCGCGCCATCATCATCGATGTCTTGCGGTGCGGGCAAAGCTCGTCGATCAGGCCGGCTTTGCCGTCGGTCGTGCGAAACGCCACGTAGTTGCTGCCCAGCAGGCGCACCAGCACGGGCGCACCGTCTGCCTCCAGCTTTGCCGAGGGCACGGCCGGAATCCAGTAGTGCTGGCGGATCATTTCGCCCATGGGCGCGCCGTTTTCGACGCGCGTGAGCAATTCGTTTTCTTCGGCGGTCATGGCCATGTTCAGGCCTCCTGATAGTGGCGGAACGCGCGCGGATAGACGCGCTGGCAGTTGCATTCGAACACGTTGCGGCGCTGTTCTTCGGTGAGCCATTCGATGCTTTCGATCACCGGCTTCATGTCGTCGTAATCGCGGCCCGAGATCGGGTCGCGCGCGCTGCCGGTGCCCGGCTTTTCGGTGCCGAACAGCACGTTGTCGGTGCCGGCCACCTTGAGCAGCAGGTCGATCGATTCCTTCGAGTAATTGCAGGTGTCGAAGTAGAGCTTGCGCAGTTGCTCGTCGAAGCTTTGCGGATGGTTACGGCGCACGGCCCACGAACGAAAGCGGCCCATCTGGTAGGGAATCGCGCCGCCGCCGTGGCCGACCACGATCTTCAGGTTCGGGAATTTCTGGAAGACATCCGATTCGAGCAGCGAGATGACCGCGATGTTTTCTTCGTTGATGAACTTCAGCGTGTACGACTCGCGCGGGCTGCAGCTGCCGGCCGAGTGGATCAGCGCGGGCACGTCGAGCGCCGTCATCGCCTCATAGAGCGGATACCAGAACGGATCGCCGAGACCCGCTGGCGTCGGGCCTTCGCCTTCGGTCGGGTCCGGGTTCAGCAGGCATCCCACGAAGCCCAGTTCGTTCACGCAGCGCTCGAGTTCGGCCACGACGCGCACTTCCGGCGACTCGTTCATGAATTGCGGCAGGCCCGCCACGCCGCGGAAGCGGTCGGGGAACATCGCGACGAAGCGCGCGATCAGGTCGTTGCAGTGGCGCGACCATAGCTCGGCCACACGCGCGGGCTTGACCGAATGCATCTGCAGGTAGGGGCGCGGCGAGATGAACTGCACGTCGGTGCCGACCGAGTCCATGCTGCGCACGAGTTCTTCGGCGACCTTGCGCACCGAGGCGTCGGGAATGTTGGGCCGGGTGGAGGGGTTGGCGCGCCCGCCGATCAGCTCGGCCATGTAGCGGAAGCTCTCGGGCGGCATGACGACGTGGGCGTGGGAATCGATGATCACGTTGGAACCTTTTCGAATTGAGGGAATGGGTTGCGTGGGAGAAATTGGCGGGCCGCTCAGGACGACGCCACGGCCATGACTTCGAGTTGCAGGACCATGCCGTGCTGAAGGTCGTGCACGACGACATGGCGCGCGGGGCGCTGGGCCGGGTCGGGCCAGCGCACTAGCCAGTGCGCGTTGAGGTGCTCGCGCACGCTGTCGTCTTTCACGTACACGGCGAGCTTGACGACATCCGCGAGCGTGGCGCCGCCCGCGTCGAGAAAGCGTTCGAGGTTGTCGAACGCGAGGCGTGCCTGGTCCGCGGCCGAGGCGGCGAGCTTGCCCGTCGCCGGGTCCTTGCCGGCGATCGCCGACGAGCACAGCACGTTGCCGACGCGTGCGCCCACGGGGATCGGGGCGTTGTGCGCGAGGCCTGGGACGTCGATGGAGCGGGGCATGTTGTCTCCGTGGTAATTGTTCAGGATGACCTGGCTTCTCAGTCGGTGCCGAAGTCGAAAAAGTGACGCGGCACGGCCGCGAGGAACTCGGAAAAGCCGGTGGTGCCCGCGGGAACGTGGCGCCGCATCACGTCGGCGGCCTTCGCTTCGTCGCCGGCCTGGATCGCGCGGGCAATCTCGAAGTGCTCCTGCAGCGAGCGGCTGATCTGGCTGCGGTTGCGCAGGTCGGCCACGCGGTAGCGCGCCGACTGGCGGCGCGCCGCGCGGATCTGATCGGCGAGGCACTCGTTGCGGCTGCCGTCGTAAATGGTGTCGTGAAAGGCCTCGTTGGCGCGGGCGTATTCGCTCGCGTCGCCTTCCACCGCGGCCTGCTGGCACGCCATCAGCGCGCGGTCGAGCGCTTCGTGCAGGGTGTCGCTCGCGCGCCGTGCACAAAAGCGCGCGCACAATGCCTCCAGTTCGCCGATGTATTCGAGCATCGAGCGCACTTTCGCGATGGACAGGCGCGCCACGGTGATGCCCTGGCGCGGCGAGATCAGCACGAGGTCGCGCGCCGCCAGATGCTGAAGCGCCTCGCGCACCGGCGTGCGCGACACGTTGAAACGCGCCGCGAGCGCGCGTTCGTCGATCGGCATGCCCGGCGCGAGCTGGCCGTTTTCGATCTCGGCCTGCAGGGTCTCGCGAATGTCGTTCGCGAGACTGGCTCGCATGCGCGGCGCGGCAGCGTGCAGGTCGGGCGCGGCGCCCTGGTGCTCGACGGGCAGATCGACTACAGGTTTCATGGGAGGGCGGGTTTGATCGGTGGTCGGATGCCTAGAATATACCAATTCGAGTTCGTGGTATTCAAGATGGTAATTTTCTTATACATCCTGTCCTGCTGCGGGATAGCCACTTTGTCCGTGCAAAAACTACGCAAAATCAAGTGCATATACCGAACGTGCCAGGCCGCGGCAAGTGCGCTAGGGGAAAACACTAGCCATCAAAACCCACCTCTGGTGTATTGAGAATGCGGTTCTGGTATGCCAGAATGGCTACCAATCGAACTGATCCCGGTAAGCCAGCGCCGGGATCGCCAATCAAGAAGAGGCATGACCTGATGAGTAAGTCACTCTCCGAAGCCGATGGCGTGTTGTCCGTCGACCGCGTGCTGAAGCCGCGCTCGATTGCGATCGTCGGCGCTTCCGCCGACCCGCGCTCGTTCGGCAATTTCGTGCTGCAAAACCTGGAGCGCTTCGGCTACGCGGGCGAGGTCCATCTCGTCTCGCGCAGCAGCCAGGAAATCAACGGCCGCCCCTGCGTGAGCAGCGTGGATGCGCTGCCCGAAGGCGTCGATCTCGCCGTGCTCTGCATTCCCGAGGCCGGTGTGCTCGACGCCGTGCGCACTCTGGGCGCGCGGGGCACCGGCGCGGCGGTGATCTTCGCGTCGGGCTATGCCGAAGCCGGAGAAGAAGGCCGTGCGAAGCAGCAGGCGCTGACGGAGGCCGCGAACGCAGCGGGTATCGCGCTCATCGGCCCCAACTGCATGGGCTTCACCAACTTCGAAGCCGGCGTGCCGGTCACCTTCGAGGCGCTCTCGCCGTATCCGTGCGCAGGCCGCAAGGGCGTGGGCGTGGTTGCGCAAAGCGGCGCCATGGCCGCGAATCTGCGCGACGCCTTCATGGGGCGCGGCGTGCCGATCACGGTGGCAGCTTCGACAGGCAACGAAGCCGTGCTGGGCATCGAGGACTATCTCGCCTGGTTCATCGCCGATGCGCAAACGAGCGCGATTGCGGTCTACGCCGAGCAGGTGCGCCGCCCTCAGACCTTCCTCGCGCTGGCGCGCGAAGCGCGCGCGGCGGGCAAGCCGATCGTCATGCTGATGCCGGGCAAGAGCGCGCGGGCGCGCGAAGCGGCACAGTCGCATACGGGCGCGCTGGCGGGCGACCACGCCACGGCGAGCGTGCTGCTCGCCCGCGAAGGCGTGGTGGTGGTCGATTCGCTCGACGAACTGTTCGACACCACGACCATCCTCGCGCGCTTTCCGGTGCCCCCTGCTGCAGGCACCGCCGTGATGACGGCATCGGGCGCGGTGAAGAACATCACGCTCGACTTCGCCGACGACATTGGCCTCACCTTGCCGCCGCTCACCGAGCCGACCCTGAAGAAGCTCACCGGACTGCTGCCCGACTTCGCCGTGGCGGACAACCCGCTCGACTACACGACCATCGGCGTGCGCAATCCGGGGCTGATCGGCGAGCTGATCGACACCGTGCTCGCTGACCCGAACATCGGCAGCCTCGTGCTCTCGATCATGGGCGGCCCGCCCATCGCCCAGCGCGACAAGGCGGACCACCTGGTGCCGGCGCTTGCGCGCGCAACCAAACCCGCTGTGCTCGCAGTGATGGGCGACAACAACGCGCTGCAGCCGTTCTTTGTCGAGGCGATTGCCCAAAGCGGCGTGCCGTTTTTCCGCTCGCCCGACCGCGCGCTGCGCGCGTGCGCCCGCGTGGCGGCCTATGGCGAATCGCTGCAGCGCGCACAACGTGCGCAAACCGCGCCGCCCCCCGCAATCCCGCTGCCAGGAGGCGTGCCGGCCAACGGCATTTACGCCGAGTATCAGGGCAAGCAATGGCTCGCCGCCGCGGGCCTGCCGGTGCCGCCGGGACGTCTCGCGAAGACGCTGGACGAAGCGCTGAGGATCGCAGATGAAATCGGCTATCCGGTAGTGCTGAAGGCGCAGGCGAGCGAGCTGCCGCACAAGAGCGACGTGGGCGGCGTGGTGGTCGGCCTCGCCGATGCGGCCGCGCTGCGCGCCGGCTGGGACAAACTGCACGCGAGCGTGGCCGCGCATCGTCCTGAACTGGAACTCGACGGCGCGCTCGTCGAGGCAATGGGCCCGCGCGGTCTCGAACTCGTGGTGGGCGCGAAGCGCGACGCCGAGTGGGGCCCGGTCGTGCTGGTGGGCCTTGGCGGCATCTGGATCGAGGCGCTCAAGGACGTGCGCCTGATTCCCGCCGACATGGCCGAAGCCGACATCGTCGTGGAACTGCGCCGCCTGAAGGCCGCGGCGCTGCTCGACGGCGTGCGCGGCGCGCAAGGCGTGGACGTGGCCGCCATCGCCAGGGCCGTGGCCGCGATCGGCGCGCAGATGCGTGCGAACGAGGCGATCAACGAAATCGACGTGAACCCGCTCGTCGCGTACCCCGACCGCGTGCTCGCACTCGATGCGCTCGTCGTTTGCGGCTCGCACGGCGGCCATGGCGGCTCGCACCACTGATAAGGACAATGAATCAATGAGACTGGAATTCTCCGCAGAAGACGAAGCGTTCCGCGCCGAGGTGCGCGAGTTCGTCAGGACGCACCTGTCGCCGCGACTCAAGCGCAAGGCCGAACTGGGCCTGCGGCTGGAGCGCGCCGACTATGTCGAGTGGTACACGCACCTTTACGAGCGCGGCTGGATCACGCCGTCGTGGCCGAAGGAGGCCGGCGGACCGGGCTGGACGCCGCTGCAGCGCTATATCTTCGACGAAGAAACGCTAACAGGCGGCGCGCCGCGCATCATCGCGAGCGGCATCAACATGCTCGGCCCCGTGCTCAACGCGTTCGGCACGCCTGAGCAGAAGGCACGCTACCTGCCCGGTATCCGCCGCAGCGAAACGTGGTGGGCGCAGGGTTTCACGGAACCGGGCGCGGGCTCGGACCTCGCGAGCGTACGCACGACGGCCGTTCTCGACGGCGACCACTTCGTCGTGAACGGGCACAAGGTGTGGACCTCGTACGCGCATTGGTGCGAGATGATGTTCGCGCTCGTTCGCACCGACCCGCATGCGAAGCCGCAGGAGGGCATCTCGTTCCTGCTCATCGACATGAAATCGCCGGGCGTCGAGCTGCGCCCGATCCGCATGCTCGAAGGCGGCACCGATCTCAACGAGGTCTATCTCGACAACGTGCGCGTGCCCGTCGGAAACCTCGTGGGCGAGCTGAACAAGGGCTGGTCGTACGGCAAGTATCTGCTGGGTCACGAGCGCACCGGCATTGCCGGCATCGGCTCGTGCAAGCAGCAGCTTGCCCGCGCGAAGGCGCTCGGCAAGCAGCAGGGCCTCGCGGGCGATCCGCTCTTCGAGGCGCGCGTGAGCCGCTTCGAGATCGAGCTGATGGCGCTCGAATTCACGGGCCTGCGCATGCTCAGCGCGAACCAGCAAAGCCGCGTGCCGGCCGTGGAGGCATCGATGCTCAAGGTGCGCGGCACCGAGCTGCGCCAGGCGATCTACGCGCTGCTCGCGGATATCGCCGGTCCCGAAGGCATTGCGTTCGACCAAGCCGCGCTGCTCGACCAGGCGGGCCACGAACCGCCGAGCCCCGAGGAACTCATCGCCGTCGCGGCCAATTACTTCGACGCGCGCAAGCTGTCGATTTACGGCGGCACGAACGAAGTGCAGCGCAACCTGATCAGCCGCGCGTTCTTCAACGCCTGAAGCGGGACACGATAAAACATGGACTTTTCCTTGACTGAAGATCACGTCGCACTGCAAGACGCGGTACGCCGCTTCTGCGACGGCGAATATCCCGCGCATCAGCGCGGCAATGCCGAAGATGCGGCGCTCGCGGCGCGCCGCCGCGCCGGTCTCGCGGAACTCGGCATCACCGGCCTCATCATCGACCCCGAGCAGGGCGGCAGCGGCTATGGCGCGGTGGAGACAATGCTGGTCGCGCAACAGCTGGGCCGTGCGCTGGGCGGCGCGGGCTGGCTTTCGAGCGGCATGCCGGCCGCTGCGCTGATTGGCGCGGCGGGCAGCGCGCAGCAGCGCTCGCAATGGCTCGAAGCGGCCGCATGCGGCGAAAAGGTGCTCGCGCTCGCCGTGGGCGAAGCCGATGCGCGCTACGACCTCGCACGCATCGCGGTGCGCGCGACGGAGACCGGCGACGGCTGGCGCATCGAGGGCACCAAGACGCTCGTGTTCGACGGCCCGACTGCCGACGCCTTCGTGGTGGCCGTGCGGACCTCGGGCGAGCGAGGGGACACGCAGGGCTTGTCGCTCTTCCTCGTCGATGCGAAAGCGCAAGGCGTCTCGCTGCGCCGCTTCGAAACGATCGACGCGCGCGAGGCGGCGCATGTGAGCTTCGCCAACGTGGCGGTGAGCAAGGCCGATTCGATCGGCGAGGTGGGCGAGGCCTACCCGCTCATCGAGGCGGCGCTCGACCGCGCCAATGCCGCGCTGTGCGCGGAATCGGTCGGCGCGCTCGAAGCGCTGCTCGAACTGACCGCCGAGCACCTGAAGACGCGCACGCAGTTCGGCGCGCCGCTCGCGAAGTTCCAGGCGCTGCAACACCGCGTCGCCGACATGCTCATCGCATTGGAGCAGGGCAAATCGATGGCGTGCGCCGCGGCCATCGCCGTGGACGAGAACGACCCCGCGCGCCGCAGCCGCTTCGTTTCGGCGGTGAAGGCATTCATCGGCGACGCTTGCAAGAACGCCGGCGAATGGGCGATCCAGCTGCACGGCGCGATGGGCATGACCGAAGAGTGCCGCGCGGGCCACTACGCGAAGCGCATGTTCGCGATCAACCTGACCTACGGCGACGCGACATGGCATCTCAACCGATTCACGGCGCAGCGTCTTGCGCAGGAGGCCGCATGAGCCTGAACGGACAAGCGTATATCGTCGGCGCCTACGAGCATCCCACGCGCAAGGCCGACGACCTCTCCGTCGCGCGCCTGCACGCCGATGTCGCGAAGGGCGCGCTGGAAGACGCGGGCCTCACGAAAGACGATATTGACGGCTACTTCTGCGCGGGCGACGCGCCGGGCCTCGGCACGACCACGATTGCGGAGTACCTTGGCCTGAAGCTGTGCCACGTCGATTCGACCGAATGCGGCGGGTCCGCGCCGATCCTCCACGTCGCGCACGCGGCGGAAGCGATCGCGGCAGGGCGCTGCAACGTGGCGCTGATTACGCTGGCAGGCCGCCCGCGTGCGGCAGGCGCGGCGCTCGCGCTCAAGTCGCCGGACCCCGACGCACCGGATGTGCAGTTCGAGCTGCCGTTCGGCCCGGCCACGCAAAACCTGTACGGCATGGTCGCGAAACGCCACATGTACGAGTTCGGCACGACGAGCGAGCAGCTCGCCTGGATCAAGGTCGCGGCCTCGCACCATGCGCAGCACAACCCGCACGCCATGCTGCGCAATGTGGTGACCGTCGAAGACGTCGTGAATTCGCCGATGGTGTCCGACCCGCTGCATCGTCTGGACTGCTGCGTAATGAGCGATGGCGGCGGCGCGCTCATCGTGGCGCGGCCCGAGATCGCGAAGCAGCTCAAGCGACCGCTCGTGAAGGTGCGCGGCACGGGCGAAGCGCCGAAACATGCGGCAGGCGGCAAGATCGATCTCACTTGGTCGGCGGCGAAGTGGTCGGGCGCGGCGGCTTTCGCGGAAGCCGGCCTGACTCCCGCCGATATCAAATACACGTCGCTCTACGACAGTTTCACGATCACGGTGCTCATGCAGCTCGAAGACCTCGGCTTCTGCAAGAAGGGCGAAGGCGGCCGATTCGTGCAGGACGGCGGCCTGATTTCTGGCGTGGGCAAGCTTCCCTTCAATACCGATGGCGGCGGCCTGTGCAACAACCATCCCGCGAACCGCGGCGGCGTGACGAAGGTGATCGAGGCCGTGCGCCAGCTGCGCGGCGAAGCCCACCCCGCCGTGCAGGTGCCGAACTGCGACATCGCGCTCGCCAACGGCATTGGCGGCGCGCTGGCGTCACGTCATACGGCCGCAACGCTCATTTTGGAACGGGTTTAACGATGAGTACGACTAATCAGAATCCCGCAGTGGAGAAGGCCGCGGAGAAGGGCGCAAAACCCGCTGGCCCGCGCCGTATTGCGCCGCCGCGTGTGTTGCCCGAGGCGCTGCCGTTCTGGGAGGCGGCGAAGGAAGGACGCCTGCTCCTGAAGCGATGTGCCGCGTGCGGCGAGACGCACTACTACCCGCGCGATATCTGCCCGCACTGCCTGAGCGCCAACACCGAGTGGGTCGAGTCCGCCGGGCAGGGCACGATTTACTCGTACAGCACGATGGGCAAGGAGGACGCGCGCTACACGCTCGCCTACGTGACGCTCGACGAAGGCGTGACGATGCTCACCAATCTCGTGGACTGCGACCCGGCCGCGCTCGCCATCGGACAACGCGTGCGGGTGACGTTCAAGCCGAGCGACGGCGGCTACCCCGTTGCGATGTTCACGCCGGCCTGAGGGAGAACGTCCATGACCGAAGCATTCAACGATTACGAGGCAAGCGGCCAGGCAAGCGCGGCTGCCCGCAAAGGCGCGCTCTCGCGCTTCACGATCATCGACGCCTCGCGCGTGCGCGCAGGCCCGACGGCCATGCGCCTCTTCGCCGACATGGGCGCGCGCGTGATCAAGCTCGAAATTCCGCCCGGCGCGCCCGGCGGCGACGACATGATCGGCGGGCGCGATCATAACCGCGCCGACTATGAGAACCTGCACCGCAACAAGGAAAGCCTCACGCTGAACATGAAGGACCCCGCCGGCCGCGAGATCCTTCACGAACTCGTCAAGCGTGCGGACGTGTTCATCGAGAACTTCCGGCCCGATGTGAAAGACCGCCTCGGCATTGGCCCAGACGCGTTGCGCGCGATCAATCCGCGCCTCGTCTACGCGAGCATCTCGGGCTTCGGCCAGGACGGCCCGTATGCGAACTGGCCGGGCTTCGACTCGATCGCGCAGGGCATGGGCGGCCTCATGAGCGTGACCGGCAAGCCCGGCGAAGGCCCGATGCGCGTGGGCATTCCCATCGCCGATCTTTGCGCGGGCCACTTCTGCGCGATGGCGATTCTCACGGCCCTGCTCGAACGCGAAGCGTCCGGCGAGGGCCAGTGGGTGCAGACCTCGCTGCTCGAGGCGCAACTGGCGATGCTCGACTTTCAGGCGGCGCAATGGCTCGTGGACAAGAAGGTGCCGCAGCAGGTGGGCAACGAGCACCCGCTGACCGTGCCGACCGGCGTGTTCCAGACGAAGGACGGCTACCTGAACCTCGCGGCCATCGGGCAGACGATGTGGACGCGCCTGTGCGAGGCGCTCGGCCTCGAGCATCTCGCGCGCGCTCCGGGCTACGACTCGGACCCGGCACGCGTGGCGAACCGCGACGCCGTGAACCGGGCCGTGGGCGAAGTGTTCAAGACCCGCACCACGAAGGAATGGACCGCAGTCCTGATCAAGGCGGGCGTGCCGTGCGGGCCGATTCACCGCATCGACGAAGTGTTCGAGGACCCTCAGGTCAAGCATCTCGGCATGGCGTGGCCGGTGGAGCTGCCCGGCAAGGGCGCGGTGGCCTTCGTGGGCCAGCCGTTCCGCCTCTCGCGTTATCCGCGTGAAGCGTCGCCCAGGCTCGCGCCCGAGCAGGGCGAGCATACGCAGGCCATCCTGCGCGAACTCGGCTACGCGGACGAGCAGATCGAACAATGGCGCGCGGCGTTCGTGGTTTGAACACGTTTGCGCAGGGCAACAACATTCAGGAGAAGGAGACGAAATGGCACGCCTCGTAGCCGCATTCGGCTCGTCGCACAGCATCATGCTCGTGTCGCAGCGCGAAGACTGGCAACACGGTTTTCGCGCGGTGGACCCGAAGAACCCGCATTACTTCGACAGGGCGGGCAACCACGTCAGCTACGGCGATCTGCTGGAGCGCGCGCCCCGCGAAGCCGAAGCGATGGTCACGCCGGAAAAGATGGGCGAACGCTACGACCAGGCCGAAGTGGCCATGGACGAGCTGCGTGATCGCATTCGCGCCGCGAAGCTCGACGTATTGTTCGTGGTGGGCGACGACCAGACCGAGTTGTTTCGCAACACGAATAACCCGGCGTTCGCGATCTATTACGGCGAGACGATCCGCAACGCGAAGCGCGAGACGAGCCCCAACGACAGCTGGTACGCCCGCGCCCGCACCATGCGCCAGGAACCCGACGCCGACGTGCACTACCCCGTCAAGGCGGAGATGGCCCGCTGGATGATCCGCGAGCTTTGCGAGCGCGACTTCGACATCGCGGCAATGGACGGCCTCGAGCGCGGCCAGTACGAGGGCCACGCGTTCTCGTTCATTCACCGCCGCTATCTGCAGGGCACGGATTTGCCCGTGATTCCGGTGATCGTCAACACATTCGATCCGCCCAACCAGCCCACGCCGCGCCGCTGCATCCAGCTTGGCGCCGCGCTGCGCGAACTGATCGAGGCCTATCCCGAAGACCTGCGCGTGGGCGTGCTCGCCTCGGGCGGCCTCTCGCACTTCGTGGTGGACGAAGAACTCGACAACGGCATTATCGAAGCGATTCGCCGCAAGGACAGCGCGTGGCTCGCCGCCCTCGACCCGAAGCAACTGCAGGCGGGCAGTTCGGAAATCCGCAACTGGATCATCGCGGTCGAGGCGGTGAAGTCGCTCGACCTCGACTGGGTCTCGTACATACCGGGCTACCGCAGTCCCGCGCTGACCGGCACGGGCTTGTGTTTCGCGGCGTGGCGCACGCTCGATTGACCAATATGCATTCAATCAGGACCTTACAACGACATGGCTGACCAAAACGTACAGCGCCTGCGGCGGCTCGACTGCTGCGCCGTCTCCGACGCGCTCGACAAACTCAAACTCCCCGGCGTGGTGAGCGGGCTGCCGCAGCGCTCGGGCCAGGGCCGCATTGCGGGCCGCGCGATCACCGTCAAGCTCGGCACGGGCGAAGCGCCGCCGGGACCGCCCGTGCATCTGGGCTGCGCCGCCGTCGAGCAGGCCGGGTCCGACAACGTGATCGTGGTCGAGCAACGCAGTGGCGTGGAAGCCGGTTGCTGGGGCGGCCTGCTGTCGCTCGCAGCCAAGGTGCGCCAGGTGGCGGGCGTGGTGGCGGACGGCCACGTGCGCGATATCGACGAAGCCATCGGCTATGAGCTGCCCGTGTTCAGCCGCTCGACCACGGCGCGCACGGCGCGTGGCCGCGTGGTGGAGAAGGGCACCAACGTGCCGGTGCAGATCGGGGAGGTGCAGGTGGAGGCCGGCGACTATGTCGTGGCCGACAACAGCGCCGTGATCTTCATCCGCGCGGCCGACATCGATTCTGTGCTGGAGACCGCCGAGACGATCGTCGCGAAGGAAGCTGCGATGGCGAAGGCGATTCTCGCGGGCGCGCCGGTCGGCAAGGTGATGGGCGGCAACTACGAACACATGCTCGCCTGAGCGCATCCCCATTTCCAGTTCACTGCAAAGATTCCGCAACCATGACGACGAACGACAATCCCGCCGCGCGCAGCGACCGCAACGTGGAACGCGCAGGCAAGCTCGACACGGCCACGCTTTCCGACGCGCTCGACAAACTCGGCATCAACGGCCAGTGCTACAAGGTCAAGGCGCGCAGCACCGACTTCCGCCTCGCGGGGCGCGCATGGACCCTCAAGTACGGTCCCGCGGCCAATCCGCCCGGCACGGTGGGCGACTATATCGACGACGTGCCCGAAGGCGCGGTCATCGTCCTCGATAACGGCGGCCGCGAAGACGCGACCGTGTGGGGCGACATTCTCACCGAGATCGCGCACCGCCGCGGCATTGCGGGCACGGTCATCAACGGCATCTGCCGCGACGTCGCGCTGTGCCTGAAGCTCGGCTATCCGATCTTCAGCCGCGATCACTGGATGCGCACGGGCAAAGACCGCGTGCAGGTGGAAGCGACCAATATTCCCGTGAACATCGGCGAGGCGCGCGTGCAGCCCGGCGACATTCTGCGCGGCGACGCCGATGGCGTGATCGTGATTCCGCACGAACACGAAGACACCGTGCTCGAAGCAGCAGAAATGATCCATCACGCGGAAGAAGCGATTCGCGAGGCGTGCCGTGGCGGCATGCGTCTTGACGAAGCGCGCAAGCAGTTCAAGTATCACCAGTTGCAGACGCGGGGGAAATGAACATGAACGAGCACGATTCGAGCACGACGATTCGCACTGCGATAGAACGCGTCGACAAGAGCGTGGTGGAGGACGCGCGCCGCGTGCCCGCGGCCACGCTGCATGAAGCCGGCGGCAAGATCGGCGCATTGCCGGCCGCCATCAAGCCGGTGGCGCCGGGTTTCCGGATTTGCGGCACGGCCGTCACCGTGCACTCGCCCGGCGGCGACAACCTCTGGCTGCACCGCGCGATTCTGCTCGCGCAGCCGGGCGACGTGCTGGTGGTCTACACGAACGGCGTGTACGAGCACGGTTACTGGGGCGAGGTGATGACGACGGCCGCGAAAGTGCGCGGGCTCGCGGGTCTCGTGATCGACGGCGCGGTGCGCGACGCCGACCTGCTGGAGTCGATCGGGTTTCCGGTCTTTTCGCGCGGGCTTGCCATTCGCGGCACCGGCAAGGACTATGGCGCGATCGGCTGGATCAACGAGCCGGTGATGATCGGCAACGTGACGGTGAGCGCGGGCGATCTGATCGTCGGCGATCGCGATGGCGTGGTGGTGATTCCGCGCGCGCGCGCGGCCGAGGTCGTGGCGAAGGGTGCGCAACGCGAGGCCGACGAAGCGGCGATCTGCAAGCGCATCGAGGCCGGGGAGACGACAATGCAGATCTACAACTTCCATTGAGCCCGGACATGACCTCGAAACCCGCCCACTCGCCGGGCCTTGCGCCCGAACTCACCATCGCGGGCGCGATTGCGACGATTACGCTGCGCCGCCCGGCCAGGGCGAACCGTCTCGAACCGGAGGACCTCGCCACGCTGCGCGGTTTCATCCGCGACGTGAACGCGAAGCGCGACGTGCTGGTGCTGCGCCTGTGCGCCGAGGGCCGCCACTTTTGCGCGGGCTTCAATATCGGCAGCCTCGCGGACGACAATGCGGCGGCGAGTTTCGAGGCGCTTGCCGATGAGCTCGAGCAGGCGCGCCCCGTGACGATCGCCGCGATCAACGGCGGTGTTTATGGTGGTGCGACCGATCTCGCGCTTGCGTGCGATTTTCGCATCGGCGTGGAGGGCAGCGAGATGTTCGTGCCGGCAGCGCGGCTCGGGCTGCTGTTCTACCGCGGCGGTTTGCAGCGTTACGTCTCGCGCCTTGGCTTGAACGTGGCGAAGCAGCTGCTGCTGCGCGCGGCCACGCTCGACGCCGCGCAAATGCTGGCCTGCGGCTTTCTCGACAGGGTCGTTGCGCACGCAACGTTATCCGATGAAGTCGAGCGTCTGAGCGGAGAACTCGCTGGCATGGCGCCGCTTGCCCTGCTCGGCATGAAGAAGTATCTGAACCGCATTGCGAACGGCACGCTCGACGCGGCTGAATTCCAGCGCGACGTAGCGCGGGCCGATGCTTCCCACGACCTTCGCGAAGGATCCCTCGCGTGGAAGGAAAAGCGCAGGCCGGTCTTTCGTGGCGAATGATCCATGAAGCGCCAATAAGGAAACCATCCATGGAAATCGACGAAAAGCCCGTGGTTGCCCGTGTCTACGGCGAGCATGGCTCGCTGCCGCCCATTACCACGACGCTGGGCGGCACCTTTGTTTCGTTGACCGACGATGCGCTCGAAGCGGAGTACATCGGCGCGCCCGCCTTCCTGAACCCGGCGGGACAGGTACAAGGCGGCATGCTGTGCGCCATGCTCGACGACGTAACGGCGACGCTCGTCGTCTCCACGCTGGCCGAAGGCGAGCACTGCGCGACGCTGAACCTGAACACCTCATTTCTGCGGCCCGCGAAGCCAGGCAAGCTGATCGGCCGCGCGACGCTCGTGCGCAGGGGGCGCGGCGTGTGCAACGTGAACGGAGAACTCTGGCAGGACGATCAGCTCGTTGCCACGGCGACAGCGGTGTGCATGGTCGTCGCGCGCTGAGGCCCGGCCGGGCAACAGTCCGGCGCGGCGCCATGACTCAATGCAGCAACGCGAGACTCAGGGCGATCCCGGCCGCATACGTGCCGAGCGCACCGAGAAATCTCGCGGGATTGGGCTTCGCCATCGTACGAAAGGCGAGCAGTCCGATCACCTCGAGGCAGCGGCACACGGTTGCGGCGACCATCAGCGCGAGCGTGGCAGGCGAAGGCGAGCGCGCGCCCAGGTAGAGAAAAAGCACCGCAAGGAAGGGGACATACTCGGCGGTGTTCGCATGCGCGCGCACGAACTTGTACAAGAGACTCGACGGGTCGGGCTCGCAGCCCGAGAGCGTGCCTTGGCGAAAGCGCAGTATGGAGATCGACACGCCGAGACCAAACAGCAAGAGACCGAGGACGGCCACACAGGCCAGCGCGATTCTGTCCATTTGACGCTCCCTGGCGGCCGATGGCGTGCCAGAGCTTCTGGCGGAATCCGGTGCGTTCGCAAGTGCAGAAGAGGCAGGTCGGCCATCGAGCCCCTCGACCAGATTGCTCAATCCACTGACGATATGCTAGTCCTCATTGCGCCGGCGTGGCGCGCAAGCGCTGATGTCACGTACGCAGGCGGTCGCCCGCGTATCGGTACGTTTTCGAACATGTCGAATTCCGCACGCTCTGTGCGGTACATCACCCATGCTGCCAACACGCGGTACGAATCTTCTTGATCGGTTGCGGGCGGCTTTCTACATTGAATTCACGCGCTGGCGGCAAATAGAGGAGCGCGAATAACCGGAAAGTACGAGGAATGGCATGCGGCGAAAATCTTCATGGCTCGGATTGACCCTGTGCCTTGTCGTCATGCACGCGTTCGGGCAGACGCAATCCCGCTTCGGTTCCCCTTGTGCCACCCCGCGGCAGCACGCTGCGACTGAGGCGCGCGTTGCCGCGATCACTCAGGGATTCGACGCTTATCGCATCGGCAACGATTACGCCTCGGCCGATAACCAGCGGCTGCAGGCGCTGGTCACCGTGCGCCGATGCCAGAACCACAGTTCTTCCGGCGATCGATGCAGCCGGGAACTCCAGCAATTTACCGTTGCAGATCAGCAGTACAAGTATGCGTCGCAGAACAGGGACGCATACAACGCGGCGGCGGCGCAGCAAGCCAGAGCCCGCGCTGCGGAACTGCCAGTTTGCCGGTGACACAGCGTTGATGTGCGACGGCGCTAGCGCGCCGCCGCGATCCTCTCCACTTCGGCCTCACGCCGGCTCCCAACGCCGCAGCGTATTTCTTTCCGCATTTCGAACTTTCATCTTGCCGCGCTACTATCGCCGTTCCGTATCTATGGGAATCGCGAAGATGAAGTACGAGAACGCTCTGCAACGAGCGATCAAGGAGCGCCTCGAGCGCGCCATGGAACTGGCCGAACTCTTCGGCCTGTTCATCATCGGAATCGGCACAGTGGCGGCCGTGGCCGCGCTGATCTGGCACATGGTGCATTCGGACGGCGTGACCCTGACCGATCTGCTGCTGATGTTCCTCTATCTCGAGATATTCGCGATGGTCGGGCAGTACCTCAAGGCCGGGCAGTTGCCCGTGCGCTTCCCGCTCTACATTGCGATGGTCTCGATTGCACGAGACCTCATCCTGCGCGCGGGCGCGAACACCGAACTGCATTTGCTGGCTTCCGCGGTGGCAATCGTGCTGATTGCGCTGGGCGTGCTGATCATCCGTTATGGGCAGACCCGATTTCCCAGTTCGACCGACGAGCGGCGCGTGGAAGAGGCGAAATAGGCAAGCCGTGGCGGGGCAGCAGCGGTTGGCGCGCGCGTGATAGCGGCAGGCGGTGCTTCGGCTTCTAACCTCCACTTTTGCGAAAACTGCGCGAGGGGCGGAATAACGCCGCCTCTGACGGGTTCACTGCGATGAGACACCTGTTTGCCACAACGGGAGAACCATCGTGCATACCTCAAGTCCTCATGCCGGGCGGATGTTCCTGAGTGCCGTCGTCGTGCTGACGATCCTGTCGTTTTGCGGTTCGTCCGCGTCCGCTTCGCGTTCCCAACCGGCGGCCCCCGACGAAGCGCCCTTCCTGGCCGAGAACGATACCGCCATGGCGAGGATGATGGACGACATGACCGTGACGCCGACAGGCGACGTCGATCGTGATTTCGTCGCAATGATGGTGCCTCACCATCAAGGCGCCATCGACATGGCACAGGCCGAACTGCGCTATGGGCACAACGAACAGTTGCGCCGCATCGCGCAGGAGATCGTCGTCGAGCAACAACAGGAAATCGTTGCCATGCGCGTGGCGCTCGGTCAGCCATTGCCGCCGCAGGTTGCCGCACCGGATCAGCAAAGGCCGGCTTCCATCCCTGCTGTGCCTTTCCACCCCACATCCCGCCAAGGCATTCAAATGAACCTGCCCAACCCCAAGCGCGAGGACCAGTGATGAAACGCCAATCGTCTTTCGCCATCGCATTGTCGGCGGCCGCGCTGGCCGCAATGCAGTTCGCCTGGGGCGGACAGGCTCCGGGATCGCTGTCCGATCCTGACGTTCCGGTGAGCCACCACGATCGCGTTTACGCGGCCGAGCAGTTTTCGAACACGGTGTCGGTGGTCGACCCCGCGGACAACAGGCTGGTCGGCCTGATCCGTCTCGGCGATCCCTCGCCGGGCAATTTCAGCCCCTTGTACAAGGGGCAACTGCTCGTGCACGGCATGGGCTACTCGCCGGACCATCATACGATCGCGGTCGTCTCGATCGGATCTAATTCGGTGTCGTTCATCGACACGCAGACCAACGCCGTCAAGCACGTCACTTACGTCGGACGCTCGCCTCATGAGGCGTTTTTCACTCCCGATGGCAAGGAAGTCTGGGTCACCGTGCGCGGCGAAAACTACGTCGCGGTGCTCGACGGCAAGACGTACGAGGAAAAAGCCCGCATTACCGTTCCGGCCGGCCCCGGCATGCAGATCTTCTCGCCGGACGGGAAGTATGGTTACGTTTGTTCGTCCTTCAACCCGGAGACCGAAGTGGTCTCCGTGGCCGACCACAAGATCGTCGGCACGGTCAGGCAGGCCAGTCCCTTCTGTCCCGATCTCGCGGCGACGCCCGACGGCAAGCAGGTCTGGTTCACGCTCAAGGACACCGGCAAGGTCCAGGTGTTCGATGCACAGCCGCCATTCGCGCTCATCAGGACGCTCGACACGGGGCCGATCACGAATCACGTGAACATCGTCCATAACGTGAAGGGCACGTTCGCGTACGTCACTGTTGGCGGCCTGAACGTGATCAAGGTGTTTCGAACCGACGACTTTTCGCAGGTCGCGACGATCCCTGTCGGCAACTTGCCGCATGGACTTTGGCCGTCGGGGGACGGCAGCCGCATCTATGTCGGTCTCGAGAACGCCGATGCGATGGCGGCGATCGACACACGCACCAACACGGTCGTCGCGACTGTGCCCATTGGCCAGGCGCCGCAGGCTGTCACCTATGTGCCGAATGCGGTGCCGGAGGGTGATGGGGCACAGAATCTCCAGCCACTCGGCCTGGCCGGTCAGAGCGTGCATATCTCGCTGATGCCGGTGGGGGCGGGCAAGGCGGCGGATACCGCCAATCCACCGACCACGGTTGCGCTGTTCGACCAGGGGCTCGTGCAGGTTCTCCAGGCTGCTGTCACCGGGCTGCAACCTAAGCAGCCCTATGTGCTCGGCCTGGCCGATAACCCGGATGGCACGGGTGACATTCAGGTACTGGCGAATTTCGTGTCCAATCCGGCCGGCTCGGCGATCGTCAATGCGCTCGGCCAGATTCGCGAGCTGGTCACGCCGGGAATGGGCGATGCCGGTGACAAGCGCCGCTACCTCGTGGTCGCCCCCAAAATCTCGGGCAAGCCCGGGGCGCCTGTGCAGGTGCAGACGCTGTAATTGCATCGGGGCAGCGGCACCGCGGTCCTAGCGACCCGCGGCCAGCTGTGCCTCCCGCGCGTACTGCGTGGGCGGCCGGCCGACGTGCCGCGTGAAGGCGACGCTGAAGGTGCTGGCGGAGCTGTAGCCGACGCGCTGCGCAATCTCGCCGACTCCGCCTGCGTTGCGTCGCAGGAGATCCTTCGCGAGCGCCATGCGCCAGGTGAGCAGATATTCCATCGGCGCGACGCCGACCGCGCGGCTGAAGCGCTCGAAAAAGGTCGAGCGCGAGAGCGCGGCTTCCTTCGCGAGATCGGCGACCGTCCATGCGCGCGTCGGGTGTTCGTGCATCCTGCGGATCGCAGCCGCCAGGCGGGAGTCGGAGAGTCCGCGCACGAGCCCCGGCGACGCGTTCATTTCCGCCATGGACCTCAGCGCCTCGATGAGCAGCACTTCGAGCAGGCGTGAGAGCACCACCTCGCGCGCGGGCCGCTGCTCGCGCGATTCCTCGCGCACCAGTTCCACGAGCGTGGCGAGCCGCCGCTCGCCGCGGACGTGCACGATCTGGGGCAACAACGAGACCAGCAGGGACGCATCCGGCGAACCGAAGCTGCAGTGGCCGATCATCATGCGCGAGTCGATCGGGCGATCCGGCGCACCGATTCTGAATTCACCGTTGCCGAGCGCGACGGGCGCCAGCATGTCGACGCCCGGCGGTGGCGGCATGAGGCTCGAATTGGCGACGCCGTAGGCCGCCGGAACCAGAAGGAAGTCACCCGAGAGCAGTTCGACGGGTTCGTGATCGTCGATGGCGATGCGGCATCCGCCTTCCAGGACCACGCAATAGAACGGCTGGCCAGTATCCGCGCGGCTGATGCGCCAGGGGCTGGCCCCATGGACGAGCTTGGAGTACCGGGCGCCCGGCTGCAGCAGCGTCACGACTTCGGCCAACGGGTCGGTCATTTCCGGACTCTCGCGAATGAAATTCGGATGTTTGATTGTAGCAAGTACGGCATGGGCGATCTATCGTATGGCACATCCAACCCACCGCACAGGAGTGTTCCCATGCAAACCGTACTGATCACCGGCTGCTCTTCCGGTTTCGGCCTCGAGATCGCCCGTTACTTTCTGGCTCGCGACTGGCGAGTGATCGCCACGATGCGCACGCCGCGCACCGATGTGCTGCCGTCGTCGAAGCGCTTGCGCGTGCTGGCGCTCGACATCACGAATGCGCAGAGCATTCGCGCAGCGGTAGAGGCTGCGGGCCCCATCGACGTGCTCGTCAACAACGCGGGCTTCGGCGCGGCTTCTCCGGCCGAACTCGTTCCGATCGCGACCGTGCGCGAGCTCTTCGAGACCAACACCATCGGCACGATCGCAATGACGCAGGCGGTGTTGCCGCAGTTTCGGCAGCGCAAGGCTGGTGTCGTCGTGAATGTCACATCGAGCGTGACGCTGAAGGCACTCCCGCTGATCGCCGCATACCGCGCGAGCAAGGCGGCAGTGAATGCATTCACGGAATCGATGGCGGTGGAACTCGAGCCGTTCGGCGTTCGCGCCCGCCTGGTGTTGCCGGGCCGTGCGCCCGATACCCGCTTCGCGGACAACGCGCGGGCGCATATGCTGGGCTTCGACCATGAGGCCTACGCCGATCTCGCGAGCAGGGTCCTGGCGGGCTTTGCGGATACCTCGTCGCCTGTCACGCATGCCGAGGACGTCGCCGAAGCCGTGTGGCGCGCCGCAACCGACCCGTCGTCCCCGATGCGCCTCCCCGCCGGCGCCGACGCACGAGCGTGGGCCGCCGAGGTTCGCTGACCACCCCGCGCCCCTGTGACTCGCGGGGACGCCGACATCACTCGCAGGTCACGACGCTGACCGGCAGGTTCTCGCTGTCCGTGCCGACTCTCCGGTGCGAGGCGGTGGTGAAGGAGCCGCCTGGCGGTATGCATGCCGATTGCCCCATCCCGCCGCCTGGCGCTTGCGGCGCACCGTTGTCGAACGACTGCCACGTGACGATGACCGGTTTGCCGCAGTTGTTGATCATGTCGGTGTAGTCGAGTCCTAGTTTGCGGTTCTCCCCGCGATATTCCCGGTCGATGCAGTCCGTCGAAAGCTCGCTCGGCTCGAAGCCCGGTGAGGCGGGGGGCGCCGCGCGATTGCCGCCATGGGCTCCGGTGTGGACCAGAAGGATCACGAGCAAGGCGGCATGGTGAGTGTCGGCCAGGATGCGGGAACGATTCATTTTTCACCTCGTTTCAGGGTCGCATCGAAAGCGATCAACGTCAGTTAGCTTCCCGCCGCTCACTGCGTCAAGCGCCGGGAGGCCCCTTATGTGGGCAAACAGACAGTGCCACTCGCGCACGATGTCGCTTCTGGAGCGTCACGCTGTCGTCTTTGTTCTAGGAGCGGCATTTATGGTCGCATTTACTGTACAGGCAATCACCGTGCGACTTCAGCGCCAAACCGCCCGCCTCGAGACGCGGCGCGATTCAGGTCCATTCATGGTGCCAGGCACGCCTAATTCACTTCACAATGGACGGCCCGATTATGAAAGCGTATCAGCCCCAGGTCGATCAAAAGACGCTTCGCAAGGTGATCATTGCCGCGGCGGTGGGTAACTTCGTCGAATGGTTCGACTTTGCCGTGTACGGATTTCTGGCAACGTTGCTCACTCACCAGTTCTTCCCGAATGGCGACCCGGCGATCGCATTGATGAAGACCTTCGCAGTCTTCGCCGTCGCTTTTGCGTTCCGACCGCTCGGCGGCGTCTTCTTCGGCGTGGTGGGGGACAGGGTAGGGCGCAAGAAAACGCTTGCGCTGACCATCTTGATCATGGCGGGCGCAACCACGGTGATCGGCTTGCTGCCGACCTACGCCGCAGTCGGCACGCTCGCGCCCCTGCTGCTCGCCATCGTCCGGTGCGTGCAAGGCTTTTCCGCCGGCGGAGAGTACGCGGGCGCCTGCGCGTACCTGATGGAGCATGCGCCGCGGCACCAGCGCGCGCGATACGGGAGCTTTATTCCCGTCTCCACGTTCCTGTCGTTCGCTAGCGCAGCCCTTGTGGCATCGGGACTCGACGCCATGCTTTCGCCCGAGGCGATGAGCAACTGGGGCTGGAGAATTCCGTTCATCGCCGCGGCGCCCATCGGCCTCGTCGGACTCTATCTGCGCACACGTCTTGGGGAGACGCCTTCGTTTGCCGCAGTCGAACACGATCACGACCTTGCCCACGCCCCGCTTCGCGAAACGCTCAGGACCCAGGCAAGCGCGATTGTGCGCCTGGGCGCTTTCGTTTCCGTGACCGCGCTCTCGTTCTATACGTTTACGACTTACTTTGCCACCTATCTACAGGTCGTGGGCCATCAGAGCCGGGCGAGCGCATTGTCGATCACGGTGATCGCGCTGGTATTCGCGGCGGCCATCTGCCCGCTTGCCGGCCTCTATTCCGATGCCGTGGGAAGACGAAAGACCGTTTTCACCGTATGCGCCATCCTGATCGCCGCTGTCTACCCTGCGTTCGTGCTCGGAGGGTCCGGGGATTTTCGCTTCGCAACCCTGGGCGCGGCCATGCTGGCGGTCGGCGCGGTCTTGTCGGGTGTGGTCACGGCAGCATTGCTATCGGAAGTCTTTCCGACCCGGACTCGTTACACCGCTTCGGCGATCACGTACAACCTTGCCTATACGATCTTTGGCGGCACGGCACCGCTGGTTGCCACCTGGCTGATCGAGTCGACCGGCAATAACCTCTCTCCCGCGTTCTACCTGATCGCCGTTTCGCTGCTGGCACTGGTTGGCGGCATGTCCTTGCCGGAAACGTCGCGGATTTCGCTCGATGGTCACCACCGCCAGGGCGAGGCCGATCCCGCTGCGGCGCGCGGCATGAAGCCCGAGCCGCATCCTTCGTCCACCGCTCAGTAGACCGCGCGCAAGGCCTCCGTGGCGAGGGCGAGCCGCGACGCGATGACCTTCACCAGAAAGCGATGAAACTGCTGGGCGGCTGCGGGGTCGTCCTGCTCCAGTAGAGCGAGCGCGGCCAGCGACAACCGGCACACGCGCGTCGGCATTTCGGCGTACACGTCCGCGCTGCGCGGCTGCTGCGTGTACACGGCCATCTCTCCGACGACCGTACCGGGGCAGCAAGCGCGCAGCCTGACCGACCGCCCGTTGCCGAGCGGCAGCGAAACCGTGACCCGGCCGCGTTCGATGATGTACAGCGAGTCGCCCGGCTCGCCGCGAAGAAACAGTGGCTGACCCGCCAGCAGTTCATGCGCTTCGAGCCTGGTCGACAGTGTGGCGAGCGCACGTTCCGTGAAATGCGGCGCGAGCAACGCGTTCAGGTCGTCGCCGCGCTTTTGCGCGAGCGCGCTGGATGCGAGTAGTTTCTCTTCGATCCATTCCAGGCCCGCATCGAGCGTGTCGAATTCGCGAATCCGCAGATTGAGCGTGCCGGATCGGGTCAGCAGATCGCGCGAGTGCGGCGGCAGCGCGGTCAAGATCAAGTCGGCGTCCGTTTGCGCGCAGAGCTGCCGCAGCTTGACGAAGCCGATCGATACCGAAGCGTCCATTCCCTGGGTCGACGCGAAGTCGAGCACGACGAAGCGGAGCGGCGCGGGCGCACGCGCGGCGAGCCGCTCGCGCATGCGCTGGAGGATCGAATTGGCCGTGCCGAAAAAGAGAAACCCTTGCAGGCACATGCCGCACACCTGTGCGCCGAGCCCGCGCAGTGCTTCGGTTTCCTCAATATTGCGTTCCACATTCGACGTCCGGGTACGAAGGTCGAATTCCATGCGTATGCAACTCACGCGGCCATAGAGCAGCGTGAACATCACGCACGCGGCGACGATGCCTGCGACCACGCCGATGACCACGCCCCACGCCGCGATCGTGCCGAGAATGACGGGCACGAGCAGGTACTCGTACCAGGCGAGCTTCGCCCAGGCGCCGACCACCCACTGCACGAGCAGGCGCAGCCCCATGAAAAGCTGAAGGCCGACGAGCACCGGCACGGGAAAGAGCGCGACGAAACCGGGCGATGCGGCAAGCAGGAAGAGGCATGCGAGCGATGCGAACACGCCCGCCATCCGGCTCGTCGCGCCCACGCGCGCGTTGAGCATGGATCGATTGAACGACTGATAGCCGACCATACCGCCCAGCAGCCCGCTCGCGAGATTGGCGAGGCCCGCCGCTCGCATCTCGCGATTGAGATCGATCTCCTCGCCCGTCGCCGCGCCGATCGCCGTCGAATTCATCAGGATCGTGACGGCCGAGACCGACGTGACCACGAGGCTCTCCGGCAGGTGCGCGGAGATCGCCGGCCAGTCGATGCCGCCGCGCGCGAGCTGCGCGCCGAGGTGCAGCTCGGGAAGCCCCGTGAGCCGAAACGCGGCGCGCGGCAGAAGCAGCCCCATGCGGCGCGCCTCGTCGATCGACAGCCCCGCGGCGCCCAGGAGGACGTAGAAGAGCACGATCCCGAAGGCCAGCGTGAGCGGCAGCGCCGCGACGTGTTTCCAGGTGCGCAACAGGATGGTGGCCAGCACGCCGGTGACGAGCGCGGGGAGCCACGCGAGCCAGTGCAGATGGGTCAGCAGCGCGAGCGTTCGCCATTGCAGCGACTCGCCCGTCATCACGCGGAACGCGCCGGCCAGCAGCAGATAGCCCGTGCCGGCGAGGAATCCGCCGAGGACCGGGTAAGGCAGGAACTGCAGCGAGCGGCTGCGCTTCGACGAACCGATCGCGTAGAGGACGATGCCGGTCACGATCGAACAGAGCGCGATCGCGATCAGCACGGTGAGGAGCAGGGTTTGCGGGGAGCCGCCGTCGGCGCGCACGCTGCTCGCGACGCCTGCGGCCACGCCCGCGAGAAACGCCGCCGCATTGCTGTCGGGGCCGCCGATGTTCAGGCGCATCGAACTCGTCAACGCAATCACGAGCGCCGTGACGACACAGCTGACGAGCGCGGTAGGCACGCCGAGCATCGCGTAGCGGGCGAGATCGGCGCTGAAGATCATCGTGCCGAGGCTCATCGCGTAGCACAGCATGACGAGCGCCGATACCGCCCCGGCCGCCAGATCGCCGGGCAGCCCCGCGACGCGCGAGCGCGGCGGGACATCGCCAACGGAAACGGTCTTGCCCGGCTTCACGTGAATTCCCGGTGGAATGCGCACTCTCGATGGGGAGCGATCCAGTATCCGTCCTCGACCGAAAGCCGTCAAACCCGGCCTACACGCGGTCAGTGCCGGCGCCTACACTGGGTATGCATCGGCACGATCCGCGGGACCGCCGGCGCCGTTCGCACCGGCAAGCGGCGCACGCTTTTCGTCTGCTCATTGGAGCCAATGCGAAGGCACCGGAAGCGAAAGCGCGGCACGGCGGCGCGCGCCATCCGGCATTGGACGCAGGCGGCGAACATGGAAATCGGGCAATGGCTGAACGTCCTCGGGCTTGAGCAGTACGCACAAGCGTTCGCGGCGAACGATATCGATCCGTCGCTGCTCGCGCAACTGACCGATGCCGACCTGAAAGAACTCGGGGTGCTGTCGCTCGGCCATCGCAGGCGCATTCTCGCGGCCGCCGCGCGCGATCCGGCGGCGGCACCGGCGGCGCCCCATGCCCTCGCGTCCGCCGCGGACGAGCGCAGGCAGGTCACGATCCTCTTCGCCGATCTCTGCGGCTTCACGGCGCTCTCGCGTACGCTCGATCCGGAGGAACTGCGCGCGCTGATCGGCCGCTACACGGCGCTCGTCGACGGCATCGTGCTCGCCTATGGCGGCACGACGGACCGGCACATCGGCGACGCGGTGATGGCGCTGTTCGGCGCGCCCCGCGCGCACGACACGGACACGCTGCGCGCGGCCCGCGCGGCGCTCGACATCCATGAGGCGCTGACGCAGCTGAGCGCGCAGGCTGGGCGGACCTTGCAGGCGCATATCGGCATTGCGAGCGGCGAGGTGGTGGCGGGCGCGCTCGGCTGCGTCGACGCGCGCGACTACACCGTGACCGGCACGCCGGTGAATCTGGCGGCGCGGCTCCAGACCGCCGCCGCACCCGGCGAGACCTGGCTTGCCGATGACGTGGCGCGCGCGCTCGGCGACACCGCTATTTGCGAGGCGCTCGGCGAGCAGGGCTTCAAGGGCATCGACACGCCGGTGCGGGTCTGGCGGCTGCGCGCGATTGCGAGCGACTCGGCAAGCGAGCTGGCGAAGGCGAACCAGAGCGTGTTCGTCGGACGCCAGGCGGAGCTCGAGCAGTTCCACGGTGTCGTCCGCGCGTGCGTCGCGAGGCGGGCTGGTCACGTCGTCCACGTGCGCGGCGAAGCGGGCATCGGCAAGACGCGTCTCGTCGACGAAATGCGCCGCCACGCGCAGTCGCAGGGCTTCGCGATCCATCGGGGCCTCGTGCTCGATTTCGGCGTGGGCAAAGGGCAGGATCCCGTGCACGCGATCGTCTGCAGCCTGCTCGGCCTGCCGGCCGGCGCCTCGATCGACGCGCGGCAGGCCGCCGCCGCGCGCCTCGCCGCCGAAGGCGTCGTCAAAGCCGAACAGGGCGCGTTTCTCCACGATCTCCTCGACCTGCCGCTCGCGGACGAATGGCGAACCGTCTACGACGCGATGGACCACGGCGCGCGCAAGCGCGGCAAGCAGGCGCTCGTCGCGCGACTGACCGAGCGCGCCTGCGAGCAGACGCCGACGCTGATCGTCGTCGAAGACCTGCATTGGGCCGACCCCGAAGTGCTCGCCTATCTCTCGGCCTTTGCCGCGGGTATCGCGAACGGCCCGGGCCTGCTCGTCACGACCTCGCGCGTGGAAGGCGATCCGATCGATGCCGCGTGGCGCGCGCGCTGCCGCGACACCCCGTTCGCGACGATCGATCTCGGGCCCTTGCGCAAGGACGAGGCCCTGAGCCTCGCGGGCAACTTCATCGACGCGTCGCAGCGTGTCGCGCTCGCCTGCATCGAGCGCGCGGGCGGCAATCCGCTGTTTCTCGAGCAACTCCTGCGCAACGCCGAGGAAGGCAGCAACGGCGCCGTGCCCGCCTCGATCCGCAGCCTCGTGCTCGCGCGCATGGACCGGCTCGCGCCGCGCGACCGCCTCGCTTTCCAGGCGGCCTCGGTGATCGGCCAGCGCTTCGACCTCGCGTTGCTGCGGCGGCTCATCGACGACCCCGGCTACGTCTGCGACGGCCTGCTCGCCAATGCGCTCGTGCTGCCTGAGGGCGAGGACTTCCTGTTCGCTCACGCGCTGATCCAGGAGAGCGCCTACTCGACGCTGCTGCGTGCGCGCCGGCGCGAGTTGCACCGCTGTGCGGCCGACTGGTTCGCGCGCGGCGACTCCACGCTGCACGCGCAGCATCTCGACCGCGCGGAAGATGAACGCGCGCCGCAGGCGTATCTGGCCGCCGCGCTCGCGCAAAGCGCGGCCCATCTGCTCGAGGCCGCGCTGCGCCTCGCCCAGCGGGGCCTCGAGATCGCGCAGACAGACGCGGACCGTCACGCCCTCAGCTGTTGCAAGGGCGAACTCCAGCGCGATCTCGGCGACATCGCGGGATCGATCGCGACCTGGCGCGCGGCGCTGGCGGCCGCCCCCGACGACGCGGGTCTGTGCCGCTGCCAGCTCGGGCTCGCGGAAGGTCTGCGCGTGAGCGAAGGCCTCGACGAAGCGCTGGCGCTGCTCGAGGCCGCGCAGCGGATCGCGGAGCGCGACGATCGGGTGGCCGAGCTTGCGAGCCTTCACTATCTGCGCGGCAACATCCTCTTTCCGCTGGGAAAGATCGATGCCTGCAGCGCCGAGCACGAACACGGGCTCGCCTATGCGCGGCGCCTCGGCCAGCCGGAACCCCAGGCGCGTGCGCTCGGCGGCCTTGCCGACGCCGCTTATGCGCAGGGGCGCATGCGCACCGCGTTTCGCCATTTCAGCGATTGCGTGGCGTTGAGCCGGGAGCACGGCTTCGGCCGCATCGAAGTCGCCAATCTTTCGATGCGGGGCTTCAGCCGCATCTATCTGAACGACGCGCGCGAGGCGCGCGAGGACGCCATAGCCGCCGTGCGCGCCGCCGAGCTGATCGGGCAGCCGCGCGCGCAATTGCTGGGCGAGACGCTCGGCGTATTCGTCTGCTACGAGCTAGGCGACATGGAGGCTGCGCGGGTTCATCTGGAGCAGGAAAGGCGGGTGATCCGGCAGCTGGGCGCGCGTCGCTTCGAAGTGCAGAACCTGGAAATGCAGGGGCGTGTTGCGCTGGACGAGGGAGGCCGCGGCGAGGCGGTGAAAGCGCTTCGCGAGGCGCTCGCGATGTCGCGCGAAGTGGGCACGCAGTTTAGCGCGCCGAAAGCTTTGGGCGCCCTCGCGCGTGCTGTGGAAGCGAACGACGAGCGTGCGCGGCTGCTCGCGGAAGGCGAGGAGCTCCTGCGCCTCGGCGCGGTTGGCCACAACCACCTCTGGTTCTACCGCGATGCCATCGAGGCGATGCTGGCGGCCCGCGAACCGGCCGCCGTGTTGCGCTACGCGAGCGCCCTGGAGGCGTACACGCAACGCGAACCGCTGCCCTGGGCCGAGCTGTTCGCCGCGCGCGGCCGCGCGCTGGCCCGCACGCTGGAGGCGCCGGCCGATGAAGCCGTGCGCCGCGAACTCGAGCGCGTGCGAACCGTGCTGCTGGATGCCGGCTTTCGGCGCTATCTGGCGGCGGTCGATGCCGCGCTCGCCGCTTGAGAGCGCCCGCTGCGCGGAGTGCGAAGCGCGCCTACCCGGCGAGACACTCGGGCGCTTCGAGTCCGCGCAATGTCGCTTCGAACGTTTCGACGGGAACCGGTCGGCAGAAGAGATAGCCTTGATACGCGTAACAGCCTGCCGCGGCGAGGAAGGCGCGCTGCTCCTCGGTTTCGACACCTTCGGCGATCACGCCCAGGCCCAGGCTGTGGGCGAGCGCGACGATGGTTCTGGCGATGACGGCGTCGTTGGGATCGACCAGAACATCGCGCACGAATGAGCGGTCGATTTTCAGCTGGTCCAGCGGCAGACGCTTCAAATACGAAAGCGAAGAATAGCCAATGCCGAAATCGTCGAGCGCAAAGACGATGCCCCTGGCCTTCAGCGCCTCCATCTTCTCGATGATCTCCTGCACGTTGTCCACCAGCACGCTTTCGGTCAGTTCCAGCTTCAGCCGGTCGGGCCGCGCGCCCGTCTGTTCGAGCGTTGCCAGCACGTTCGCCACGAAGTCGGGCTTGTGAAGCTGCTGCACGCTGACGTTCACAGCAATCGTCAGGTGCTCGGTGTCGGGTCGCGCGGCCCATCGCGCCAGCTGCATGCAAGCCGCGTGCAGGACCCAGTTGCCCAGCCCGGCGATGAGCCCCGTTTCTTCGGCCACGGGAATGAAATCGGCAGGGTAGACGAGCCCGCGTTCGGGGTGACGCCAGCGCACCAGCGCCTCGGCGCCGGTGATGCGATCGCCGTCGATCTGCATCTGGTAGTGCAGCACCAGTTGCCCAGTTTCGATCGCTTCACGCAGCGCCGCTTCGAGCGCCGCGCGCTCCAGCACGAAAGTCTGCATCTCGGGATCGAAGAGACGCACCGCGTTGCGACCTCTTTCCTTGGACTTGTACATCGCGAGATCGGCCTGCTTCATGAGATCGTCCGTCGACGCCTGAAGTCCCTTGAAGACGGTCGCGCCGATGCTCGCCGTGCTGCGGTAGTCGATATCGCCAAGACGATAAGGATCGCCAAGGACTTCGAGTATCCTCTCGCCGAGGCGCTCGGTTTGCCGCGCCGCTTCCGCGTTGTCCGGATGCAGGTTCCCCACCACGACGACGAACTCGTCGCCGCCCACCCGCGCCACGGTGTCGCCTTCGGGGATGCTCGCCGCGAGGCGTTTCGCCACTTCCTGCAGCAGCAGGTCGCCTTTGTCGTGGCCCAGCGTGTCGTTGAGCGTCTTGAAGTGGTCGAGATCGATGAACAGCAGCGCGCCGCTGGTGCCGTGTCTCGCGCTCCCGGCAATGGCTTCCTTCAGGTTGTCCAGCAGCAGCGTGCGATTGGGCAGTCCCGTGAGCGCGTCGTAGAAGGCGAGCTCCTTGATGCGTTCATCGGCGATCTTGCGTTCGGTGATGTCGCGCCCGCTCGTGCGAAAGCCGATGAATTCGCCCCTGGAGTCGGTAATCGGCACCCAGGAAGCCGAGAGCCACATCAGCGAGCCGTCCTTGCGCACGCAACGAAATTCGAGGTTGTCGCCGCGCGAGCCATATTGGGCGCCGCGAAAAGCGGGCGCGACATGCGCGACGTCGCCCGGGTAAATCACGGTGCAGGCGAAGTCCTTCATCGCCATGCACTCGTCGACGGTATAGCCGATGTACTGCTCGACCGCCGAATTGATCCAGCGCGGCTTGCCTTCGGGCGACCACCAGATTTCCCAATTGACGGTGCAGTCGGCAATGGCGCGGAACTTCTCCTCGTTTTCGCGCAGCTCTTGCGTCATCGACGAAGCGAGCCGCATTGCGCGGCTGCGGCCCGTCATCAAGAGCCGCGTGAGCACGGCGAGCAGGATGCTCAGGCCCGTGCCGATGATCGCAATGAGCGTGGCCGCGTCGCGGCCGAAGCGGGCCTTGAAGCCGTCGCGTGCCGTCAGCTTCAGCATCCAGTCGTGTCCGCACACGACGAGGTATTCGGTTGCCGCGAGATCCGTGGGCACGTGCTGCGCGGGCGCGCCCGATGTTTTGTAGAGCAGCGCTTCCGGCGACGTTTCCACGCCGTCGTAAAGGGCGATCGCGAGTCCGGGCGGGTCCTCGCCGTATAGGCTCGCGATGACGTCGTGCATGCGAAACGACGCATAGACCCAGCCCACCAGCCGCGCGCGGCGTTCGTCGGCATTTTCCGGTGCTTTCCCGCGCGCGTAGACCGGCATGTACATGATGAAGCCGGGGTTGGCGTTCGGGTCGGTGTCCACCGAGAGGCGCACTTTTCCGGAAATGGTCGCCATGCCCGTATCGCGCGCCTGCTCCATGGCGCGCCGCCGCACCGGATCGGCCCAGGAGTCGAAGCCTGGCATCGCGCGATTGGCGCCGATGAACGGCTCGCGCTGGATGATGGGCGCGTAGTTCTCGCGCGCGCCCTCGGGCTGGATCGCATAGCCCGGCAGGCCGCGCTGCTGCATGGACGCGACATGCGCGGCCTTTTGCGTTGCCGGCACCCAGGCGACGATGCCGATCGCCTGGATGCCGGAAAAATTGGCGTCGAGATTGAGTGTGTCGACGTAATCGCGGAACGCTTCGCGATCGACTGCTCCGCTCGCGGCAAAAAGACTCTGCACGCCGCGCAGCAACAGCTCGTACGTGCCCATGCGCTGCTCGATGCGGCTCACCGCGTCGCCGAGCGAGAAGTTGAACTGCGTGAGCAGCTCGTGGCGGGCCGCTTGCCGCTCGTGACTCCACAGCGCCCATGTCACGGCGAGCGCGGTGGCCAGGATCACCAGCGGGAGCAGAACGAGGCGCATCCGGTTCATGGCGGCGTTCAGAAGGGGACCATCGAATCGGAAAGGTCGGGGCTGAAGTACTTGCGGAAAATGCGCCGCACCGTGCCGTCCGCGATCATTTCATTGACGACCGCGCGCCACTTGTCGCGTTCCTCGGGCGAGAGCGCCTTCTTCGACATGATGAGTCCATGCGGAATGGGCGGATCGTCGAACTCCACGATATGGGTCACGCTCCGGATCTTCGCTTCGTCGATGGCCGGATAATCGAAAGGCTCGATGATCATCCCCTGAATGCGCCCGAGAATCAGCGCGTCGTACAGCGGCTCCAGACCGCCGGCCTGGCTCACGCGGTTTTCGGCGGCCAGCGAATCGACGAGCCGGTTGGCCGATTCGCTATAGCGGAAGCTGCGGATCACGCCAAGCTGAAACTTGTCGTTGTGCTCGAAATCGGCCAGTTGCTGGATGCCCGAATCCTTGCGAACCAGCAGATAGTACTTGTTGCTGAAGTACCAGGCGAAATCCGCGTACTGATTGCGCTCGTCGTTGGCAATGCCGGAGAGGCTGAAGTCGAGCGCGCCCGATTCGATCAGCTTCCAGATGCGCGCGCGCGACATCAGGCTCACGCGAATCTGGCAGCCGCTGCGCCGCGCCAGTTCGTCGGCGAAGTCCTTGTCGATGCCGGTGTCCGTCTCGGCGGAGTAGAGCAGGCCGTGGTCGTGTAAGGCGAGCGTAAATGAGCGCGAGCAGTCGGGGCCCGCGGCAAATGCGGTGCCGAGACAGCCGAGCGCGAGCAGCAGGGCTCCAAGGCAATTTCGAATCACAGTGTCTCCGTTGGGTGAGCGGGGCCTGGTGGCGATTTGTCGGGCGGAAAACAGTCTGCACGTCTTATCGGCAGCGCGCTGCGATACTTGAGGCGGGCGCAACGATATCGTTTGTCTGCCTATTGTGCAGGCCCCAGTCGCCTGCGGGAACGGGCGGCGCGTGAATCGCGGGTGAAAAGGCAAAAAAAAGCGCCGGCGCAAGGCCGACGCAATTTCCGCTTAGGGAGGCTGTAAGGAAGCTCCGGAAAGAAGCCGGACTTCCTCAGCGCGTGTTTGATCTGGCTAGCAAGCTTCAGTTGTCTTCGTTCGCGTCCTTGTTCAGCATGCTTTTCGGAATCGAGAGAATGAGGACGCAACTGACGAGCAGGCATGCGCCCAGCGCGTAGGTGCCGTTGTTGATGTCGCCAGTCAGGTCTTTCGCCACGCTCGTGATCATGGAGCCGGTGAAGCCCGACAGGTTGCCGACCGAGTTGATGAGCGCAATGCCCGCCGCGGCAGCGGTGCCCGAGAGAATCTGGCCGGGAAACGTCCAGTAGATCGGCATCAGGCCGAGAATCGCGCAGGTGGCGATCGTCAGGAATACGATGGAAAGCGGCACGTTATGCGCAAAGAATGCGCTGAGAATCAGGCCGATGCCGCCAATGCACGCAGGAATGGCCGCATGGAGCCGGCGCTCGCCCGTCTTGCGCGAGTGCGACGCGTTCCAGATCATGGCGACCACCGCGCTGAGATAGGGAATGGCGCTCAGCAAGCCGATGTTCAATGTGCTGTTCACGCCGGAGGCCTTGATGATGGAAGGCAGCCAGAACGCGAGGCCATAGAAGCCGGTATTGAAGGTCAGCAGGATGAAGGTCAGCAGCCAGACGCGCGGGCTCTTCAGCGCCGCCGCGGCGCTATGTGTTTTTTTGGCGCCCTCATGCTCGAGATTGCGTTGCAACAGGGCTTTTTCCGAAGCCGTCAGCCACTTCGCCGTCTGGATGCCGTCGCCCATGCACGACAGCACGACGAAGGCGACGAGAATCGACGGCACGCCTTCGAGCAGCAGCATCCACTGCCAGCCGCCCAGGCCGAGCAGGCCGTGGGTGTTCTCCATCAGCCACCCTGAGATCACGCCACCCAGCGTGAGGCTCACCGGAATGGCGATCAGAAACCCAGACATCGCGATGCTCTGGCGCCGCGCAGGAAACCAGTAGTTCAGGTAAAGGATGATGCCGGGAAAGAAGCCCGCTTCGCATACGCCCAGCAGGAACCGCAGGACGTAGAACATCGTGGACGTTTGAACGTGGAAAAAGCTCGCAAGCGGCGCGATGAACGCGAGCGACGAAGAAACGATGCCCCAGGTGACCATGATGCGCGCGATCCAGAAGCGCGCGCCATAGCGGTGAAGGAGCAGGTTGCTCGGCATCTCGAAGAGAAAATATCCCCAGAAGAAAATGCTGGCGCCCAGGGCGTAGACGCGGTCGCTCAGGCCGAGCGAGTCCAGCATCTGCAGCTTCGCGAAGCCGACGTTCACACGGTCGAGGTAGGCGACGACGTAGCAAAGGAGCAATAGCGGCAGAATGCGCTTGAGCACCTTGCGGTACAGCAGATCTTCGGCTTCGCTGGCGGCAGCCGGGGAGTCTGCGATCTGGGTGAGGGTTGGCATGGGTTGTGTCTCCATTCACATATGCCTTTGAACTGTCCCCGCTGCGGGGAGGCTGGCCACGTACTTCGTGGGCGTGTTATTGGATTCCGGCACTGTCGATGGACAATGTCCTGATTTGTTATCGGTAACACAGCGGGTGCTAAATTAGCATGGCAGGTGGTGCGGCCGCAAGTTGGCGATTGCGCGGGGGGAGGCTTCGTCGCCGATGATTTCCCGCGAAAACGCGAGTCTCACCTGGTGCACAGCGCCGCCGCAAAGTGCTAATATTCCGGAATTGTTACCGGTAACAGATCGATGTGGCCGGTCGGGAGACGAGGAGTGACGGAGTGAGTGAAATGACCCTGCCAAACGCACGGCGCCTGCGCAGCCAGGAATGGTTCGACGATCCGGCCCATGCCGATATGACCGCGCTTTATGTCGAGCGCTTCATGAACTATGGTCTGACCCGCGAAGAATTGCAGTCTGGCCGTCCCATCATCGGCATTGCGCAAACGGGCAGCGACCTCGCGCCCTGCAATCGCCACCATATCGAACTGGCCGCCCGCACCAAGGCGGGCATTCGCGACGCGGGCGGCATCCCCATGGAGTTTCCCGTCCATCCGCTCGCCGAGCAAAGCCGCCGGCCCACCGCGGCGCTCGACCGGAATCTCGCCTACCTGGGCCTCGTCGAGATTTTGCATGGCTTCCCGCTCGACGGCGTCGTCCTGACCACGGGCTGCGACAAGACCACGCCCGCGTGCCTGATGGCCGCGGCGACGGTCGACATGCCCGCCATCGTGCTCTCGGGCGGCCCGATGCTCGACGGCTGGCACAACGGCCAGCGCGTGGGTTCGGGCACGGTCATCTGGCACGCGCGCAACCTGCTGGCGGCCGGCGAGATCGACTATGAGGGCTTCATGGAACTCACGACGGCCTCGTCGCCCTCAATCGGCCACTGCAACACGATGGGTACGGCGTTGTCGATGAACAGCCTCGCCGAAGCGCTCGGCATGTCGCTGCCCGGTTGCGCGAGCATTCCGGCGGCCTGGCGCGAACGCGGCCAGATGGCGTATGCAACGGGCAAGCGCATCGTGGACCTCGTGCGCTACGACATCCGGCCTTCGCGCATCATGACGAAAGAAGCGTTCGAAAATGCCATCGTCGTTGCCTCGGCGCTGGGCGCGTCCACGAACTGTCCGCCGCACCTCATTGCGATTGCGCGGCACATGGGCATCGAGCTGAGCCTCGAAGACTGGCAGCGTGTGGGCGAACAGGTGCCGCTCATCGTTAACTGCATGCCGGCAGGCGAATATCTGGGCGAGAGCTTCCACCGCGCGGGCGGCGTGCCCGGCGTGCTGCGCGAACTCGACCGCGCCGGCCTCGTGCACCGCGAATGCCTGAGCGTTTCCGGCCGGACCATCGGCGCCATCGCCGACAGCACACCCGAGCCGGATCGCGAAGTCATCAGGACAACGGAGGATCCGCTCAAGCACGGCGCGGGCTTCATGGTGCTGTCGGGCAACTTCTTCGACAGCGCGATCATGAAGATGTCGGTGGTCGGCGACGCTTTCCGTCAAACGTACCTGAGCGAGCCCGGCGCGGAGAACGCGTTCGAAGCGAGAGCGATCGTGTTCGACGGTCCCGAGGACTATCACGCGCGCATCAACGATCCGTCGCTCGAAATCGACCAGCATTGCATTCTCGTGATTCGCGGCGCGGGCACGGTGGGCTATCCGGGCAGTGCGGAAGTCGTGAACATGGCGCCGCCGGCGGAGCTGGTGCGCCAGGGCATCACGTCGCTGCCCACGATGGGCGACGGCCGCCAGAGCGGCACCTCGGCGAGCCCCTCGATCCTGAACATGTCGCCCGAAGCCGCCGTGGGCGGCGGACTCGCGCTGCTGCAAACGGGCGATCGCATTCGCGTCGATCTGAACGCGCGCAGCGTCAATGTGCTCGTCGACGAAGCGGAGCTCGAGCGGCGCCGCGAAACCGCGCACTTCGAGATTCCGCCCGCACAAACGCCCTGGCAGGAGCTGTACCGCAAGACCGTGGGGCAGCTTTCCACAGGCGGATGCCTCGAGCCAGCCACGCTTTATCTGAAAGTCATCGCCGAGCGCGGCAACCCGCGCCACTCGCACTGAGGCGCTGAGCAGGCGCTGAGACACCAGGCCGCGAGGCTCGCCTCGCCGTATCGAGGCCGGCCTTGCCGCGGCACACATGAACTGGAGACAAATCGCACCATGACCTCGAACTCCCAATCAAACTGGCTTCCTGGCGACGTCGGGCAGGCGCTGCTCGTTGGCCGCGTATGGCGCAACGAAGGCGAAAACACGGGCCCCTCTGTCGTGCTCGTTCGCGATGGCGAAGTCATCGACATCACCCGCAGCGCGCCGACCACCGCAGACCTTTTCGACCGCGAGGACATCGTGCAGTTTGCGCGCACGGTGAAGGGCGAATCGCTTGGCCCGGTGGAGAAGCTGATCGAAGCGAATCTGCCCGGTAGCGAGCCCGCGTTGCGGCTGCTCGCGCCCAACGACGTTCAGGCAATCAAGGCCTGCGGCGTGACATTCGCGGTCAGTCTCATCGAGCGCGTGATCGAGGAACAGGCCGGCGGCGACCCTGCGAAAGCGCAGGAGGTTCGCGAAACCATCGTGGCCACGATCGGCACCGATCTCTCGAAGATCAAGCCGGGCTCCGACGAGGCGATGAAGCTGAAGGCCGAACTGGAGCGGCGCGGCGCGTGGTCACAGTACATGGAAGTGGGCATCGGGCCCGACGCCGAAGTGTTTTCGAAGTCGCAGCCCATGTCGGCGGTCGGCTTCGGCGCGGACATCGGCTTGCTGCCCGCCTCGGTCTGGAACAACCCCGAGCCCGAGATCGTGCTTGCCGTGAACAGCCGCGGCGAGATCGTGGGCGCGACGCTCGGCAACGACGTGAACCTGCGCGACATCGAAGGCCGCTCGGCGCTACTGCTCGGCAAGTGCAAGGATAACAACGCTTCGTGCGCGATCGGCCCGTTCGTGCGCCTGTTCGACGAATCGTTCGATCTCGACTCGGTGCGCAAGACGAGCGTCTCGCTGCGCGTGGAGGGCACGGATGACGGCTTCGTGCTGGAGGGCATCAGCCATATGAGCGAAATCAGCCGCGACCCGGCCGACCTCGTGGCGCAGACGTGGGGCCGCCATCACCAGTATCCCGACGGCTTCATGCTCTTTCTCGGCACCATGTTCTCGCCCATCAAGGACCGCGACACGGCAGGGGGCGGCTTCACGCATCACCTTGGCGACAAGGTCACCATCTCGGCGCCGGAGCTCGGCGCGCTGACCAACACCGTGCAATTGAGCACGGAGCTCGCGCCGTGGACCTTCGGCGTGCGCGCGCTGTATCGCAATCTCGCTTCGCGCGGATTGCTGTGAGCCATTCACTCGGGAATAGCAACATGAACCAGTTCGACAACTACATCGGCGGCCAATGGGTGCGCGGCACCGCGGCCTCCCAGAATATCAATCCATCCAACCTCGACGACGTGATCGGCGAATTCGCGCAAGCGGACGCCGCGCAAACGCGCGACGCCATTGCCGCCGCTCGCAAGGCCTTCGCCCAGTGGTCGCTCTCGACGCCGCAGCAACGCTTCGATTTGCTCGATCAGGTGGGCAGCGTCATTCTCGCCCGCAAGGCCGAGCTGGGCCGCCTCCTCGCACGCGAAGAGGGCAAGACGCTTCCCGAGGCGATGGGCGAGGTTGGCCGTGCCGCGCAGATCTTCAAGTTCTTCGCGGGCGAGGCGCTGCGCCTTGGCGGCGAAATCGTGCCTTCAGTGCGCCCTGGCATGACGGTCGAAGTGACCCGTGAGCCGCTCGGCGTGATCGGGCTCATTACACCGTGGAACTTCCCGATTGCCATTCCCGCGTGGAAGATCGCGCCCGCGCTTGCCTATGGCAACACGGTCGTCATCAAGCCCGCGGACCTCGTGCCGGCCAGCACGTGGGAGCTCGTGAAGATCATCGCGGAGGCGGGCGCGCCGGCCGGCGTCATCAACCTCGTGATGGGCCGGGGCTCGGTGGTTGGGGAAGCGATCGTCAGTGATGCCGATGTCGATGCCGTGAGTTTCACGGGATCGGTCGCCACGGGCCGCGCGATAGGCGCGAAGTGCTTCGCAACGGGCAAGAAGGTTCAGCTGGAGATGGGCGGCAAGAACCCCATGGTCGTGCTGGACGATGCCAATCTCGACGTGGCCGTGGAGGCGTGCATCAACGGCGCGTTCTTCTCGACGGGGCAGCGATGCACGGCGTCGAGCCGGCTCATCGTGACCGAAGGCATTCATGACCGCTTCGTCGAAGCCATGAAGGCGCGCATGAAGACGCTCAAGACCGGCGACGCGCTCGCGGACGGCACGCATATCGGGCCTGTCGTGGACGACAAGCAGCTTCAGCAGGACGAGCGCTACATTGCGGTTGCGCGCGAAGAAGGCGGCGAGGTGTTCGGCGGCGAGCGCGTCGAAGGCGCCACGCGCGGCTATTTCCTCGCGCCCGCGCTCGTCACGAAGACCACCTCGGCCATGCGGATCAACCGTGAGGAGGTGTTCGGCCCTGTCGCCTCCGTCATCAAGGTGAAGGATTATCACGAGGCGCTGGCCGTGGCGAACGACACGGAGTTCGGCTTGTCGGCGGGCATCTGCACGACCTCGCTCAGTCATGCAAACCATTTCCGCCGTCACGTGCAGGCCGGCATGGTCATGGTAAATACTGCAACGGCTGGCGTGGATTATCACGTGCCGTTTGGCGGCCGCAAGGGTTCGAGCTACGGTCCGCGTGAGCAGGGCAGCTATGCGCGCGAGTTCTACACGACGGTGAAGACGGCCTATATCAATCCGGGCGCGCTTTAATGGATCGGCGCAGGCGGCCGGGGACGACTTCCCCGCGTCGCCCGCGCCACGCCTCAGCTCATTCCGTGCAACGCCGAATGGGCCAACTGAAGTAAATCGTCGAATTGCGTGACCAGTTCGAAACACACGAGAAATGCGAGCGCCGCGGCCGGTCCGGGAAAACGCTTCATCGAGCGCAGAACGGGCACGGCGGTTCGCTTCCTGACTGCATCACGCGTCAAGATCCAGGTAATTACCACGCCGATTGCGGCGCCCGCGATCAGGTCCGTTGGGTAGTGATAGCCCAGATACGCACGCGGCAAACAGATAATTAGTGTTACATACAAAAGCGCCAGCGCGCCGATGACCCGCCATACCAGGAAAATTCCCATCGCAATCGCCACCCACAGCATGGCGTGATCGCTCGGAAACGAACTCCAGTTGCTCAGCCCGGCGGCACGCAGCGACGATGACGCGAAATGCAGATGCAAGTCGGGATTGAACAGCGGACGTTGCCGGAACGGCAGATAACGCGCGAGGAGGCGTCCCACCGCAAGCGATATCAGGCCGCTCGCCACCGTGGCGACCATGATCTCGCGCCGCCACTCGCGGCGCTCGTGGGGCTGAAACCAGATCCAGCACAGGAGAGGGATCAGGAAGTAACCCTTGAACGTGTACAGCCCCGCCATCACGCGGATTGCATGATTGAGCAGTGGGGGCAGATCGACACGAGTCAGGGCGCCCAGAATGACGGTATCGAAGCTGTTCATTATTGTGGGCCATTCCGCCGAGTTGGTTGACGAATGAGAAAGGCGGCCGGTACAGAAGTCCCCGGCCGCCTTGGTCCCGACACATCGTGCATCTTCTGATTCTAGGTTTGAAATCATCCCGAACGGGGAGAGAATCGAAAGCAAGTGTAAATAGTGCCTGCTCCCTTCCCGACGACGCCGCGAAGCAAGAACGCCCGTTCTGTAGCGCCCCGCGCGGTATGGCTGTTACGCATCGTCACATATCGTTCGTTGTCGGATGCAGTGCGCATACCGCGTTCCCGGCCAAGGTTTCTTTCGACCGACGATTCTTCTGCTCAATTCGGCAGCAGTGACCCGCTGCGCAGCGGCGTGGCGCCTGCGACCCATGCCACCTCCATGCCCGCGGTGGCGAAGCGCGCGCGTTGCCGCGCGTACAGCACGCCGGCGACGGAACTTGTGAGCGTGAGCACGCGATCGGTAAGCGGGTCAACTATGTCGGCAATGGGCTGGCCCGGTTCCACGCGCGCGCCAACCGGCGCGTGGAAAACGAGCACGCCGGAACTCGGTGCGACGAGCGCCTCGGCGCCCGCAAGCGGCGTGGCCGCGAATGCGAGCGGCGGCAGCGGTGCGGGTGCGCCTTCCACGACTCCGCGATGCGTCAGGTAGTCGATGATCGCGCTAGCATCGCGCTCGGCCCAGGCGTAGCTCACGTCCGCCTGGCCGCGCAACTCGATCGTCACGGAGATCGAGCCGTTGGGGATCGGGTAGCGTTCGCCATAGTGCGCGCGCAATGCCGACCAGCAGAAGCTGTGAATCTCGTCGAATGGATTGCCATCTGAATTGAGCGCGAAGAGCGAGGCCTTCGCATCCAGATAGCGCGCGAGCGGTTCCACGTCGGGCCAGAGATCGGGGTTCGTGTAGAGATGCATCACGCCTTCGAAGTCGCAGTGCAGGTCGAGCACCACATCGGCGTCGTACGACAGGCGCTGCAGCGCGAGACGCTGCGATGCCAGCTCGGTGGTCGGCGTCTGTTCGGCAAGCGCGTCTCGCATCGCGGCGCGCACGGCGAGCAGGTTCTGCTGCGCGTCGCCGCCGAGGCGCGGCCCGATGCGCGGGATCACGAGGTCGGCGAGCGCATGGAAATGCCGGTTGAAATTGGCCGCGGTGCCGCTTTCGAAGCGGCCAAGCATCTGGCCGAGCAGTCGCTGGTTGAGGCCGATCGGATTGGGCACGGGCACGACCACGATTTCACCGCGCAGCTTGCCCGCCGATTCGAGCGCGGCCAGGCGCCTGCGCAGCGCCCAGGTCACTAGCATGCCCGGCAGCTCGTCGGCATGCAGCGACGACTGGATATAGATTTTCTGGGCGCCGGCAGGCCCGTAGTGAAAGCTCGTGATGTGCCGCTCGGTGCCGAGTGCCGGCGAAATCAACGGATGGGTTTGTGTCTGCATGATGGCGTGCGCGGGGGCAGTGTTCAACGGAGGGAAGCAGGATAAAACGAGCAACGGCGCGGGGGAAGTCCCGCGCCGTTGCCGGTCAGTCTGGGCGCAGGCGCCGCTCAGCCACCATACACATCGAATGCGAAGTAGCGCGACTCGATCTTCTTATACGTGCCGTCCTTGATCATGTCCGCGAGCGCCTTGTCGATCTTCGTCTTCAGATCGGTATCTTCCTTGCGCAGGCCGATTGCGGCGCCGTTGCCGAGCGCGCCATTCGGATCGCTGAGCTCGCCGCCCGTGAACGCGAAGCCCGCGCCGCGCGGCGTCTTCAGAAAGCCCATGTCGGCCTGCACGGCGTCTTGCAGCGCGGCGTCGAGGCGGCCCGCGAGCAGATCCGCATAGACCTGGTCCTGATCCTGATAAGGCACGATCTTCACGCCATTAGGTGCCCATTTGGCTTTTGCATAGGATTCCTGAATCGATCCCTGCTCGACGCCGACCGTTTTGCCTTTGAGCGCATCTGCCGTGGGCTGCAGGCTCGAGCCTTGTTTCGCGACGAGGCGGGTGGGCGTGTGGAATACTTTCGCCGAGAACGCGATTTGTGTTTCGCGCTGCGGTGTCATCGACATCGACGAAAGCACTGCGTCGAATTTCCTGGCCTTCAGCGCCGGAATCATGCCGTCGAACTCGCTCTCGATCCAGACGCACCTGGCGTTGATACGCTTGCAGATCTCGTTGCCCACGTCGATGTCGAAGCCGACCAGCTTGCCATCCGTGCTTTTCGATTCGAACGGGGGGTAACTCGCGTCCACGCCGAACCGGACGGTGGACCAGTCCTTCGCGCAGGCGGAGGTGGCGATCGCGAGCATCGCTATGCACAAGGCAAGCTTTTTCATTGACGTGGAGTCTCCATGACGTTTATCGATACCGCCGTGACCGTTGGCGGCATGGTCAACAGCGGGCTCTGGTCAGCCATGTTGTATAGACAAGATAAGCGATCTCACATAATGAGATAAGTAGGGTTTTTGCTGAGGGCGGAGCGAAAACACGGGAAAAACGCGGCGCATAGCGCAAATCTAGGCGGCCCGGAAGAGGTGGGCGGTGCGCCTTAAGCGATTATTGACTAGACAAGATGGGGCCGCGCGCGAGTGGCGGCGGGAGGCGGGAGGGGCTTTGCGGCCTGGGGGAGAAGGAGGGCGCGCGCAAGAAGTTGCGCGCGCAACAAGCGAGTCGTGGCTGCGACGCTACCGCGACGCGGTCAGTCGTCGTCGCGGTGGTGATGTTCCCAGCCGCGGTGACGGCCGTGGTCGTGCCAGCGGTGTTCGTCGTCGTCGTAGCGGTAGCCATAGCCGTAATAGGCTGGCGCTGCCTGGTAGACGACCGGCGGCGGAGCTTCATAGACAACGGGCGGCGCCTCCTGATATACGGGCGCGGCATACACAGGGCCCGGAACGCCGAGGTAGACGCCGATATCGGCATGGGCGAACGCCGCACTGCTGACACACGTCCCTGCCAGTCCTGCGAGGAAATAAACGGTCAGGCGTTTCATGAGGATCTCTTTTCCAGTCAACGGACGCGGTTGCGATGGAAGCGGATTCTAGATGCTGCGACGACCCAATATCGGTGCCGAATTGTCAATCGTGTAACTGGCGGTAAAGCCGTGCAAATTGTTCAAGCCTTAAGGTTCTCATAAGGTTCGTACCTGCGGAAAGCGAAGTTGGGGTCGTAACCCGCTTGCTCCACCCTCCGGCAGCTTGAATGCGCAAGGCCGTTGCCATTACCCTTGGTGGCAGCCCGTGTTCGAACCACGTTCCCCGATGCGCGCCAACGAAGCCACGCCCGTGCAATCCGGCATGCCCGTCTTCGAGAGGAGGGGCGACGATTGCTCGCTCGGCAACGATGTGGTTGCACTGCGTTGGGCAGTGCGAGATGCACGCCTTGGCGACTTCTCGCTGATCGATCGCGGCGGCGCCCGCGTGCTGCCTGTCGCCGCGCCCTTCGCCCTGACGTTTGCCGACGGCACGGCGCTCGACTCTGGCGAACTGAGGGTGCTGGGGCCGGCGAGGGACAGCGCGCTCGTACCTGATCCACTGGCATCGCGGCTGGCCGAACGCATCGCGGGCCGGCGCGTCACCATGATGCTGGCCGACGCGCAAGAACGTCTGACAATTGAATGGAGCGTCGAGCAGCGCGCGGGCTCGCGATATCTGCGCATGAAGCTGGCGGTCACAGCACATCACGACGAAGCCATCGAAGCGGTTTCGCTACTGCAGACGCAGGCTGTCGGCGCCCATGCCAGCGGCGAACGCAAGGGCACGCCGGTGTTCGCAGGCCACTTCTACCTGGGCTTCGAACTGCCGCTTGCGACCACGCATGTGGAAAGCGATCGATTCGGCTTCGTTCTGCCGCGTGCCTTACCGCTGGAGCGCAACAAATCGCTCGTTTGCACCGCAGTGGCCGGCGTCGTGCGCGAAGGCCAGGGGCGGCGCGATTTCGCCGCATATATCGAGCAGGAGCGCGCGCGTCCCTGGTGTCCGTTTCTGCATTACAACAGCTGGTGGGATATTGGTTACCTCACGCCTTACACGCAGGATCAGGCGCTGGAGCGCATCGAAGCGATTGGCCGCGCGCTGCACGCGGCGCGCGGGGTGCAGATCGATTCGTTCCTGTTCGACGACGGGTGGGACGACCTCGGCGGCAGCTGGGAGTTCAGCGAGGCATTCCCGCGCGGTTTCATTCCGCTGCGCGAGGCCGCGGCTCGATACGGCGCCGCACCCGGCATTTGGCTTTCGCCCTGGGGCGGCTATTGCGCGCCGAAAGACCAGCGCGTGACGCGCGGCCGTGCCGCCGGCTATGAGGTATTCGACAACGGCTTCGCGTTATCAGGGCAGAAATACTACCGGCGCTTTCATGAAGTCGTGATGGATCTGCTCGCGAGAGACGGCGTCAACCACTTCAAGTTCGACGGGACCGGCAATGCGGACCGCGTGGTTCCGGGTAGCCGCTTCGACAGCGACTGGGCCGCGGCGATCCAGCTCATCGAGGACATTCGGGCGGCGAGTCCCGCAACCTTCGTCAATCTCTCGACAGGCACGTATCCGTCGCCGTTCTGGCTGCGCCATGTCGATTCGATCTGGCGCGGCGGCAACGACGACGGCCAGGCGGGAAGCGGCACGAACCGCGAGCGCTGGATCACGTACCGCGACGCGCAGACGTACCACAATGTCGTCGAGCGTAGCCCGCACTTTCCGCTCAATTCGCTCATGCTGCACGGCGTTGTGTTTGCGCAGTGCAATCCGCGCCTGAACACGTCAGCGGGGCACGCGTTCGCCAATGAAGTGCGATCGTATTTCGCGAGCGGTACGCAATTGCAGGAGCTATACATCACGCCGGCTCTGCTGGCCGGGAAGGACTGGGACGTGCTTGCGGATGCAGCGCGCTGGGCGCGCGCGAATGCCGGCGTATTGCGCGACAGCCACTGGATAGGCGGGGCGCCCGACGAGGCGGCCATTTACGGCTGGGCCGCGTGGTCGCCGCACAAGTCGATCGTCACGCTGCGCAATCCGGAACGTCGTGCTCAGGGCTTCGCACTGGACCTGCGGCGTCAACTGGAGCTGCCTGCATCGGCGCCTGGGCGATTCCATGTGCGGCGCGTCTGGGGGGCGAGTGCCGCTGGCATTCCGGCGCTGCTGGACGCGGATTCGCTGCAGCAAGTCAAACTCGCGCCGTTCGAGGTGCTCACGCTGGAACTGCAACCGGTTGCCGGGAGTACTTCTTGAAGGAGTGCTAATACAACGAATCTTCGAGTCGTACGGGCTTCGCCTCGGTCTGGTGAAGGTCGAAGATGAGCACCTCGTTTTCGCCTTGCGCGAGCCACGGCGCGGGGCAATACAAGCGCCTTTGCGGCCCGATGTTCCAGTAGCGCCCGAGATTGTGCCCGTTGACCCAGACCACGCCCTTGGTCCAGTGACGCATATCGAGCCATGTGTCGCCGGCTTTATCGAGGTGCAGGATCGCCTTGAAAAAGAGCCCGGGTTTCTGCGGATTCGTGCAGCGTTCCTCGAGGCCGGCGATAAACGTTTCGTCCATCGGCAGCGGGAAGACTTCCCATCCATCGAGGAGCGCGATCGATCCGTCGGCGTGTTGGAGCCTCACGGGCTCGATGAGCCCTTTGCGGTCGACCATGTCGGCTCCGAAGTTGACGCGTCCCATGGCCTCCACCAGGATCTCCAGCATGATGGGAGCGCCGGAAGCCTTCTCGGCAAACGAGCAGGAAAGGGGAAGCGGTGTGCGATGCATTACGCGCAGCGCCTGTGCATAGTCACGTGGAAGGCTTGCGCGCGACACGGCGCCTGCGTAGTGCTCGCCCGCGAAAACAGCGGCATAGTCATGAACGCCACTGATGTCCAGCGCGCGTTCCGACTGTGCGTGCACTCGCTTGCGATAAAGCGCGAAGCCGAACGCCTGCCCGTGCTCTTCGAAGGACTGCGGATCGGCGTGCTGCCTGCGTGGCAAGGGCGCGGGCAAGTTGTCCCAGATCGAGGCATAGCGCGCCGGCATCAGGTCGCGGTCGAACGTGCAATCGAGCCTGGGGATGGCTTCGGGAATGTCAGGCAGCGGCTCGGCCAGGTAGCTCGCGATGATCTCGCGATACCGTCTGTATTTCGCCGTGGCCGCGCCTTGTTCGTTGATTGGTGCGCAATAGTCGTAGCTGGTGAGATCGGGTTGATAGTTGCCTGCGTCGTCGATGTTTGCGCCGGCATAAAAGCCAAAGCTCGTACCGCCGTGAATGACATAGAGGTTGAAAGACAGTTGCGACTGCATGAATGCCGTCAACGTATCGGAGAGATCGTAGTTCTGCCCGGCGAACGCGGGATCGCCCCAGTGCGTGAGCCAACCCGGGTAGACCTCGCCCGCCATAGCGGGCACGTCGGGAAAGGCGAGGCGCACCGCTGCGATCTGCGCCGCATTGCCGTTGCTCAATGCGATCGCGCCCCCGGCCACCGTGCTGCGGTTGCGTTCGAGTTGTGCAAGACCATCTTCGGTATAGAACGGTCCCGTTATGCCGCCGCGTAGCCAAAGCTGCCTGAGTTCTTCGAGGTACGCGGGATTGTGCGCGTACGATCCGAACTCGTTCTCGATCTGGATCATCAGGATCGGGCCGCCGCGTTCGATCATCATCGGCTTGATTAGAGGAACAAGTGCCTCGATATAGCGCGTGACCGCCGCCATGTAGCGGGCGTCGGTAGCCGAGTCGGTCCTCAGCCGGATATCCGCATCGCTCAACAGGTACGAGGGCAGGCCTCCCAGGTCCCACTCCGCACACACATAGGGCCCCGGGCGCAACAGCACCCACATCGCTTCGGCCTGGCACAAGCCGATGAACGCAGCGATATTGCGGTTGCCGCTCGCGAAGTCGAAAAAGCCCCGGTGCGTTTCGTGGTAATTCCACATGATGTACAGGGCGATGCAGTTCATCCCCATGGCTTTCGCCATGCGGATGCGGTGCTGCCAGTATTCGCGCGGGATGCGCGCCGGATGCATTTCGCCGCTGCGGATCTGGAAAGGTTCGCCGTCGAGCAGGAAATGCTCGCTGTTTGAGCTGAACGAAAAGGTATGGCTGCGTTCCAGTTTCACGGTGCAATCGCGCCCTTGTATTTGCAGAGTCACGCACTATACTTCCACGGCTGATAGTGGAACGCTTAATTTCGCTTGAACCTGCAATTCGACAAGAACGTAACCGTATTGACGCAGTTACATTCGAACATGAAAAAGCGTGCTATTTTTCCGATTGCAAGTTCAACCCTTCTCATCGCGGCAGGCATTTTCTGCATCATCTTGTCGCTCACGACAAGGTCCATGATAGGCACGCTTTTTATCGCGAGAATGCTGCTGTTCTGCGGCTTCGTGCACGCCCTGAATCTCTTTACGACGAAAGACTGGAAACTCGGCGTGAGGCGTATTCCACCGGTTGTCGTACCGTTGCTCATCGGCATTCTCATTCTGGTCAATGATAGTGCGCGCGCGCGCGGCTTGACCGTGATGCTGATGATATTCTTCGTGGCCGACGGCTTCTTCAAGATCGTCGCTTCGGTCGGGCAGGACGTCAAGCTCAATAACATCGGCCTTGTCAGCGCCGCGCTGTCTTTCCTGCTCGCCATTTTCCTCGCCGCGAACTTTCCGAGCGTGCCCGTACCCTTGCTCGGATTGTTCCTCGGGCTCGATCTCATTTCGATGGCCGTGGTGCCGCTTGCCGGACGAGAGAGCAGGCGCGGCCCGGTCTGACTGGACCGCCGACTGCAGGGCCGCGTCATCCGCGTGAGTCGTGCCGCATATGGCGCATACGGCGTCGACGCGCGCCTGCGAAGCCCGTGTTAGCCTGCGGTTGCAGTTCCCCACACGAAAAACCGACGGAGGGCATTCATGATCTTCGCAAATGGCTTTACGTTTTCGAACTTTATTATCGATGCATTTTCGATATTCATGTTCATTCTGTGGTTCTGGCTGTTCATCACGATCACGAGTGACCTGTTTCGCCGAACCGATATATCGGGATTTCTCAAGATCGTATGGGTGATCTTTCTCATCGTGCTGCCTTATATCGGCATATTCGCCTATATCATCACGCAAGGCAGGGACATGGCGCATCGCAACCAGGAGCGGGCGCAGAAAGCGCGCGACGAATTGCGCCACATGGTGGGCTACAGCGTCGCCGACGAAATCGAGAAGCTGGATAAACTCAAGACTACGGGTTCGATCACGGAAGACGAGTACAGGCGCCTTCGCGCGCGGCTCGTCGATTAAGAAGGGCGTCAGGCATGGCATTCGTGCATGCCTGGCTATCGCAAGTCATGGTGGATAAATCGCGGCGCGGGCTATGATGGCATAGCCCGCCGCGCCATCCGACCGGTCACTCGGTACCCGCAACGATCTTCGCGATCTTCCAGTTGCTGCGGTTCACCAGCACGTAGTCGCCGTTCACCCCCAGCCATTGCTGGCCACGCTTGGGCGCGTCCAGGTTGTGCGATTTCCAGTCGTTTCCGTTCATCACAAAGTTGTAATGCCGGTATTTCGAAGGGACTTGCTGGCCCTCGTGCCAGTCGCGATGCGGCATGGTCGGCATGACCTGCTGGCGACCTGTCCCCTGGCTTTGGTCGCCACCGGATGTGCCTTGCGTGTCTTGAGCGATTGCGGATGAGGACACACCGACGACGAGAGCAGCAATGACCGAGAGGACGAGTTGGCTTTTCATGATCCGATCTCCTGAGGCAAGAAGATGATTAACGTCGCCATGAGTGATGGCTTCTTCGGTTATAGAACATCCTGAAAGCCGTGATAACCGACAGTGCGAATGTGCCCTAAATGAGCAGGGGCGATGGCTTGAAAATGAAAAAATTTTGGGGCGTGAGTCGTCTATCCATAGTAGTAGAGGGAATTCCGACTTCAAGTAATTTGCGACTGGCGAATTTTCTCGAAGTTCTGGGTAATTCCTGTGAATGAGTGAACTTATCGTTAGATAACAATTAGCAGTCCCCGCTCGTACTGCGCACATCGGAGGCTGAAAGACGCCGTTTGAGTGAATATCTTGATGAGCCGGTCACGCGCCTGCGCAATCAGTGATCCCACGGCGGAGCGTACCGTCTCCATTGAATTGGGGAGCCTGCGTGCCACATCAGTGCCAATTCAGAAGCTATCGCCCCTGCCTGCTCGCCGTCGCGACTGTAGTGCTGCTGGCGGCTTTCGGATGCCGCGACCGGCAAGCCCCCACTGGCGCCGTGCCGCCGCCGAGCGTGCTCGTCGAAACGGTCAGGTCGAAACCCATTCCACGCGTGATCGAACTGCCCGGACGCATTGAAGCGATCCGCTCCGCAGAGGTGCGCGCGCGCGTGGACGGTATCGTCGAGCGGCGCCTTTATGAAGAAGGCACCGATGTGCGCGCCGGCGCGCCGCTCTTTCTCATCGACTCGCGCGATTACGAAGCCGCGTTGGGGCAGGCGCAGGCGGCGCTTACCCGGGCTCAGGCCGTGCAGGGCAATGCAGCTTCGGAAGTGGCGCGCTTCAAGCCCTTGGTGGCGCGCCAGGTGGTCAGCGCGCAGGAGTACGAAGCCGCGTTGAGTGCGCGGCAACAGGCCGACGCGAACGTTGCGGACGCACGCGCCGCGCTCACGCTGGCGCAGTTGCGGCTCGATCGATGCACGGTGCGCGCGCCCATTGCGGGCCGTGTGGGGCGCGCGCTCGTTACAGAGGGAGCGCTCGTCAGTGCAGCCGGCGCGACCTTGCTCACGCAGATCAATCAACTCACGCCCGTGAACGCCGTTTTCACGCAATCGAATGTTTCGTTGCTGGAAGTACGCAAACAAATCGCTTCGGGCGCGCTCGCGGCGCCAACCGACCGCGTGCAGGTGTGGCTCACGCTTTCGAACGGGGAGGAATTCAAGGAGCCCGGCGTGCTCGACTTCACCGATCTCGTAGTCGAGCCTTCAACTGGCACGCAGATCCTGCGCGCGCGTTTCAACAATGCGCAGCGCATTCTCTTGCCCGGACAGTTCGTGCGCGGTCGGATCGTAATCGGCACGATCCCGAATGGCATGGCCGTGCCCGTGCGTGCCGTGCAGTTCGACAACAACGCGACGAGCCTCTCGCTCGTGGCCGACGATGGCACCGTCGTGCGGCGTAACGTCGTGCTCGGCCCGCAGGAAGAGGGGCAATGGGTCGTCAAGGACGGCCTCGAGCCGGGCGAGCGGGTCATCGTCGATGGCTGGCAGAGGGTGCAGCCGGGGCAGCGCGTCGACGCGCATCCCGTTGCCGCGAACCCCTCCTGAGCGCCGCACCCATGAAGCAATTCTTTGTCTACCGGCCGGTTTTCGCGTGGGTGGTCGCGCTTTTCATCGCGCTCTTTGGCGGCCTCGCGCTCATGCTGCTGCCGGTCGAACAGTACCCGGACGTCGCGCCGCCATCGCTCACGATATCGGCGGTCTACAGCGGCGCTGACGCGCAGACGCTGGACCGCACCGTGACGTCGATCATCGAAAACGAAATGAACGGCGTGGACAACTTCCTTTACATGTCGTCGCAGAGCCGCTCGAACGGCACCGCGCAAATCACCGTCACGCTCAGGCCCGGTACCAATCTCGATGTCGCGCTCTCGCAGGTGCAGGACCGCTTGAGCCGCGTGGAGCCGCGCCTGCCGCTGGAAGTGCGCCAGATTGGCGTGCGGGTCACGAAAGCATCGTCGGGCTTTCTGATGCTCGTGGCGCTGCAATCCGCCGATGGTTCGATACCGGCCGTCGAACTCGGCAACTTCGCGGCGAACAACATCGTCAATGAATTGCGCCGCATTCCCGGCATTGGCGACGCACAGCTTTTCGGCTCGTCGTATGCGATGCGGATATGGATCGATCCGGAGAAGCTCAGCAGCTTCGGTATTTCGGCTAACGAAGTGATGACGGCGATTCAGGAGCAGAACAGCCAGACGGCGGGCGGCGGTCTCGGCGACCAACCCACTGCGCCGGGTGCGGAGCTCAACGCGCAGATCGTCATGCGCGGCCGTTTCTCGACGCCCGAGCAATTCCGCGAAGTGATCGTGCGCTCGAATCCCGATGGCTCCACGGTGCGGGTGGGCGACGTCGCTCGCGTGGAACTGGGCAACGACAGCTACGGATTCGCCTTTCGCGTGAATGGAAAGGAGTCCGCGGGAATCGCCATTCAGCTCGCGAGCGGCGCCAATGCGCTGGCCGTGGCCAGCGCCGTGCGGCAGCGTCTCGCGCAATTGCAGCCGACCTTTCCGAAAGGCGTGACATGGGTGGTTCCGTTCGATACGACGCCGTTCATCACGACCTCGCTGAGCGGCGTGTTGCGCACCATGGTCGAGGCGCTGCTGCTCGTGACGGTCATCGTTTTCCTGTTCCTCCAGAAGTGGCAGGCCACGCTGATCCCCACGCTGGTCGTGCCGATCGCGCTGATCGGAACCTGTGTTGGCATTTATCTTTTCGGACTCTCGATCAATCTGCTTTCGTTGTTTGCCATGGTCGTCGCGATCGGCGTTCTCAATGACGATGCGATCGTGGTGGTGGAAAGCGTCGAGCGCGTGATCCAGGTAGAGGGGCTCGGTTCGCGGCGCGCGACCGTCAAGGCGGTCGGCCAGATTGCGGGCGCCGCGATTGCCAGCACGCTCGTGCTCATTGCGGTGTTCGTTCCGATGGCCTTCTTTCCCGGCTCGACGGGCGCGATCTATCGGCAGTTCTCGATCACGCTCACCGTTTCGATCTTTCTGTCTACCTTGCTTGCGTTGACGCTGGGCGTGGCGATGTCGGCGACACTGCTGCACCGCAAAGCGAAGGCCGGTGACGGCTCGCACGGGCATACCGTCATACGTTGGCCGGCGCGCGTCCAGCAGCGCGTTTTCGACGCATTCAATCGCGGCATGGACTCGGCCACCGAGCGCTACGTGCGCGCCGTGGAGGCCATGCTGCGCGCGCCGGTGCGCTGGCTCGCCGTCTTTCTCGTGGTGTGCGTCGCGACGGGGTTTCTCTTCACGCAACTGCCGCGCGGCTTCATTCCGGGCGAAGACCAGGGGCATATCTTTGTCGCGTACACGGCCGCGCCTGGCGCGACCGCGCAGCGCACGCAACAAGTCGTCGATCGGGTCGAGGCCTTTCTCAGGCAGCAGCCCCAGGTGCGCAATATCGCGTCGGTCACCGGATTCAGCTTCTTCGGCCAGGGGCAGTCGGCTGCGATGTCATTCGTCGACCTGAAGCCCTGGGCGGACCGGCCAGGCGCGGCGAACTCCGCGGCGGCGCTGGTCGGGCGCGCGAACGCCGCCTTCCGCAACATTCCAGAGGCGCTCGTGTTCGCGCTCGATCCGCCGCCCATTCCCGCACTCGGCAATGCCAGCGGGTTCACGATGAAGATACTGGATCGCAGCGGGGTAGGCGGCGCGGCGTTGCAGCAGGCCAGCGCGCGCATGCTGACGGAGGCGTCGCGCAGCCCGCTGCTCGTGGGCGTGCGTCCCGACGGTTTGCCGCCCGCGCCGCAACTGTACGTCGATATCGATCGCGTGAAGGCGCGCGCACTGGGTCTGCAGATCGGGCAGGTCAACAGCGCGCTCGCGCTCGCGTTCGGCTCGAACTACGTGAACGATTTCGTCTACGAGGGAAATGTGCTGCGCGTGCTCATGCAGGCCGACGCTGACCAGCGCATGCGGCCCGAGGACATCAGCGCGCTGCGACTGCGCAACAACCTTGGCGAGATGGTGCCGTTTTCGGCGTTCACGAGCGTGCACTGGACGACGGGCCCGCAGCAGGTGGAGCGCTATAACGGCTTTCCTTCGGCGACGATATCGGGGCAGGCGGCGCCAGGCCGATCCAGCGGCGCGGCGCTCGCGGAGATGGAGCGCATAGCGGACCAGGTTCTCACCGGCAACATGACCTATGAATGGACCGGCACGGCCTACGAAGAGCAGCAGGCAGCCGGGCAGATCGGGGCATTGCTGCTGCTTTCGCTCGTCGTGGTCTTTCTCCTGCTGGCGGCGCTCTATGAGAGCTGGGCGATTCCCGTTGCCGTGCTGCTCATCATTCCGCTGGGCGTGCTGGGCGCGGTGCTTCTCACCATGGCGCGGGGCTTTTCCGCCGATGTCTACTTCAATATCGGCCTCGTGACCATCATCGGGCTCGCGGCCAAGAACGCCATTCTGATCGTCGAGTTCGCCATCAAGGAGGAGGCCGCGGGCAGCGATACCGTGACCGCCGCCACAAACGGCGCGCGCCAGCGCCTGCGGCCGATCCTGATGACGAGCGTGACCTTCGTGCTGGGCATGCTGCCGCTCGTGCTCGCCACGGGCGCGGGCGCAGCGGGGCGGCAGGCCGTGGGCACCGGCATCATGGGCAGCATGTTCACCGCCACGCTGCTCGGCATCTTCTTCACGCCGGTGTTTTATGTGGTTGCGCGCAGGTGGCTGAGCCGCAAGCGGTCGCCCGACGACGAGGAAGCGGATGCGCTGCCCGCGGGAGAGGGCGATGCTTAAGTATGCCAACCATTCAGCGGGAGCCGGGGTCGTAGTGTGCCTGCTGCTCGCCGCGTGCAATTTCGCTCCGCGCTACCAGCAGCCGGATTTGCCCGTGGCCAACTCGTATGAGAGCGCGGATATCGCCACCTCGGGGGGCGACCGGCTCGCTTCGGAGCTCACGTGGGAGACGTTCTTTCGCGACCCCATGCTCAAGCGGCTCATCGCTTTGGCGCTGGAGCAGAATCGCGATCTGGCCGCATCGGTCGCGCGCATCGAGCAGGCGCAGGCGCTTTATCGCGTGCAGCGTTCCGCGCAGTTACCACAAGTAGCGGCGGGCGCGGACGCCACCCGCACGAAAACGCCGCTTACCTCGGTCGAACCTGAACTGCCCGACAACAACACCTCGATCCACTTCACCCAGTACAGCGTGCAGGTGGCCGTCACGTCGTTCGAACTCGATTTTTGGGGGCGCGTGGCGAACCTGAGCGAATCCGCGCGCCGCAACTTTCTGGCGACCGTGGAGGCCAATGAAGCGTTTCGTCTCTCGCTGATCAGCAACGTGGCGGCGACCTACTACGCCATTCTTTCGGGCAACGAGGGTATCGACCTCGCGCAGCATACGCTCGAGACGCGCCAGTACGCACTGGAAGTCGCACAGCTGCGCCTCGAAGCAGGCGCGACATCGCTTGTGGACTATGAGCAGGCGCGCATTCTCGTCACGCAGGCGCAGACGCAGCTCGCCGAACTGCAAAGAACGACGGGGCAGCAGCGTAATCAGTTGGCGGTCCTGATCGGTGGTCCGCTGCCAGCCGGCACGACGGAGCACCACGCGCTCGCGGACGCCGATCAGTTCGGCAATCTCGACGCGGGCCTGCCTTCTTCGCTGCTGACGTTGCGCCCCGACATCCGTGCTGCCGAGCAGTCCTTGAGAGCGGCCGACGCGGATATCGGGGCCGCGCGTGCGGACTTTTTCCCGCGCATCTCGCTCACGGGCAATTTCGGCTACGTGTCTCCCGAATTGAGTGACCTGTTCGTGCCTGGCAAGCAGGCATGGCTCGTTTCCGGATTCGTTACGCTGCCGATATTCGACGCGGGGCGCCGCAGCGCGCAACTTGGTTTGTCCAAAGCGCGCCGCACCGAACTCGTGGCGAACTATCAGAAGACGGTTCAGGTGGCCTTTCGCGAAGTGTCCGACGCACTGATCGCTCGCCAGCGCCTGAACGAGCAGATCGCGGCGCAGGAACGCGCGGTGGCCGCCGAGGCGCGGCTCGCGCAAGCGGCCGATCTTCGCTACCAGAACGGCATCTCCATCTACCTCGAAGTGGTCGATGCGAAGCGCAGCCTGTTTGCCGCGCAACAGCAATTGATCCAGCTGCGAGCGGCTGCTCTGCAAAACGGCGCTTCGCTGTATGTGGCACTTGGGGGCGGGCAGCTTGCCCCACAGCGCTAATCGTCGTTGCCCGGCAGGCGCGGAGCGTTGTGCCGCGATGCGCGCGATTCGGGACTTCGCCGCCGTCAACACCCACGCGATTACATTTCTATTACGCCTTATTTTGTCAGCACAGGCGTATTTATCCTGATTGCTTCGGCTTGCACCGCTGTGCAGAAATGCGCATGGATATTGTCGAGAATGGCCAAGACGAAGTGATATTGGCTTCCTATAGTCGTTTTCAGCGAGCGTTCCGGCATGTCTCGTTTGGAGCGGTCGTTCAATACCACGCCTTTTCAGGAGGAGCATCACACGCAGTCAATGCAAACGGGAGCCGCGAACCGGCAGCCGCCGCGACCGCAAGAAAGCGGGAAAAGCGGGTGAGCGAAGCCGGCGTGCGCCATAGCAGTGAACATATGCTTGCCGACAAAGGATAAAAGATGCGTTTTGCGAAGACTCTTTCCCCTATCGCAGTGGCAGTTGGAGCACTTCTCGCAGTTGCACCGCTCGCTTCTCGCGCGCAATCGGTTGTCAAGGTCGGCTTTGCCGCGCCGCTCAGCGGACCGAACGCCAACTACGGCAAAGACCTGGAAAACGGCGTCAAAATGGCCCTTGAGGACGCCAAGGCGCAAGGCGTCAAAATCAACGGTCAGCCCGTCTCGTTCGAACTCGTCGCCGAAGATGACCAGGCCGACCCGCGCGTGGGCGTGCAAGTCGCGCAAAAGCTCGTGGACGAAGGCGTGTCGGTTGTGGTCGGCCACTTCAACTCGGGGACGACCATTCCCGCGTCCGATCTCTATGAAAAGGCGGGCTTGCCCGACATCGATCCGGCCGCCACGAACCCGGTCATCAGCGGCCGGGGCTTCAAGAACATCTTCATGGTGATTTCGAGCGACGCGCAAAACGCCGGCACCGCGGGCGCCTATGCAGTCACGACGACGAAGGCGAAGCGCATCGCCGTGATCGACGACCGCACGGCATTCGGCCAGGGTGAAGCCGATGAGTTCGTGAAGGCGGTGAAGGCGCACGGCGGCGAGATCATCGATCGCGAATACACCACGAATCAGGCAACGGACTTCAAGACCCAGCTCACGAACATCAAGAGCAAGAACCCCGATCTGATTTTCGTGGGCGCCCTCAATCCTCAGGCGGCCGGCATCATGAAGCAGATGAGCCAGCTCGGCATCAAGGCGCAGTACGTGGGCGGCGGCGGCGTCAAGGACGTCGACTTCATCAAGCTCGCGGGCGACGTGTCGGAAGGCGCGATGGCATGGGAGTATGGCCGCCCGCTCGACAGCACGCCGGTGGGCGCGAAGTTCGCCGAGCGCTTCAAGCAGAAGTACGGCGACGACGTGCTCTCCTACGCGCCGTTCGGCTACGACGCCGCCTGGGCTGCCATCAAGGCGATGCAGGCGGCCAATTCGACGAAGCCCGGCGATTATCGCGCGAAGCTGCAAAACATCAGCTTTGATGGCATCACTGGCCATATCGAGTACAACGCCAATGGCTCGCTGAAGAATGGGTCGTCTACGGTCTATCAGGTGAAGAATGGCCAGTGGGTGACGGTCAAGACGGTAAGCGGCCTCTGATCGCAGCGTGCCGGCGGGTGGGCGCCCGCCGGCACGCCGATACCCGAAAGCGGCAATTTCGTTGCCTCCGCACTGACCGGCTCGATGGCGGAGGCGTCGGCATTTGCAAGTCAGCGGACGTGCGAGGACCGCGGGGTTTGCAAGACGCATGGCTCGACGACCGCAAGCCGGCCCGCCGCGAAAGAGCGTTCGCTCTATCGCGGCAACGGTCTCGGGCAACCACGCAGCATCGCGCCAGTGCAGCGCGCTACGCGTTACGGCTTCGTATCGTCATACGGAGTCGTGTGCATACCGTTGGTGTTGGCCGGAACATTCGCGCGCGACGGCGCGTTCTGCTTCGCGCGCGGCGGCCCCAAATACACCATCCCTGTGCGCGTGAGAATCGGCGGGCCGTAGCCGCCCGTATCCAGCGCGGTGCCGGCCCTGGCGTCTGTCCTGGCGCCTCCGGGCGGGCCATAGTCGTTTGCGGCCGGCGATGGAGCCGCATGCGCGCTCATCGTGCCGCTCTTGCTGGTCGCGCCTGGCGGTCCGTAGCTGTTCACCCCGGGCGGCGGAGCCGCACGGACGCTCATGGCGCCGCTCCGGCTGGCGGCACCCGACGGGCCGTAGCTGTTTGCGACAGGCGGGGGAGCCGCCCTTACGTTCATGCCGTCGCCCGAATGGGCCACGCTCGGGTGATCGTAGCTATTCGTATGCGGTGCGCTGGGGGGCTCGACTTTTACAATAGTTGTAGTGACCCCCAAACGCGCGCTCGTAGCTGCCAACGCGCCGCCCATCGGTCCGCCTGGGCCACCTGAACCGGCACTACCTGCACCGCCGCTACCTGCACCCGCGCCGCCTGCACCGGCACTGCCTGCACCCGCGCCGCCTGCACCGGCACCGCCTGAGCCTGCACCGCCTGAACCGGCCCCGCCTGCACCGGCACCGCCTGAGCCTGCACCGCCTGAACCGGCCCCGCCTGCACCGGCACCGCCTGAGCCTGCACCGCCTGAGCCTGCACCGCCTGAACCGGCACCGCCTGCACCGGCACCGCCTGAGCCTGCACCGCCTGAACCGGCACCGCCTGAGCCTGCACCGCCTGAACCGGCACCGCCTGCACCGGCACCGCCTGCACCGGCACCGCCTGAACCGGCACCGCCTGAGCCCGCACCGCCTGAGCCTGCACCGCCTGAGCCTGCACCGCCTGAGCCGGCACCGCCTGAACCGGCACCGCCTGAACCGGCACCGCCTGAGCCGGCACCGCCTGAGCCGGCACCGCCTTTGCCAGCACCGCCTGAGCCCGCACCGCCTGAGCCCGCACCGCCTGAGCCAGCACCGCCTGAGCCAGCACCGCCTGAGCCCGCACCGCCTGAGCCCGCACCACCTGAGCCCGCACCACCTGACCCGGCACCAGCGCCGGCGCCACTAGATCCGGCGCCTGCACCCGCACCCGCGCCGGCACCAGCGCCACCAGCGCCCGCTCCGGCTCCAGCCCCAGCTCCGCCGCTGCCATGACCGCCGCCATTGCCAGCGCCGCCACCCGCACCGTTGCCGCCATTGCCGCCGCCACTTCCGCCGCCACTTCCGCCGCCATTGCCGCCGCCACTTCCGCCACCACTGCCGCCCCTGGCCGCTGCGGGGTAACCCGCGCCCGATAGCGCCAATGCCAACGCCCATATCACTGCGCGTTTCGTCGACTGCTTCATTGTCCTCCCCTCCATTTCCAAGCCGCTTCACAAGCGCGTCCGAACTGTCAAAGCCGCGCCGCGCGCATGCCGACAAAGCGGCGCGCAAGGCATGTGCCGCGATGCAGTGGGGGAGCCGTATCGCTATTCCTCAGAACAACCGGTATGACCGCTGCCTGCCATTCGTCGTGGAATGCACGCGGTCGCTGAAGGACGGCGCAACGATTTCAATGAAGCAAGCCGCCGGAGATAGGATTCGGATCGCAAATCAATGCGGTGATTGCGGTGCATTGTCATCGCATGACGCCGCAATCACTGCCACATGGCCGCAGATGCCAGGCGCCAGCATCGGATAGGCGGACGACGAACAGCATGGGGGCGAGAGCGGCGTCGAAGCGCCACTTCCCAAGGGACGGCTGTTGGAAGCCTCATAAAGGGGGCCGGAAAGCATGCCGCCAAAGTTGACGATGATATCCGGGCCTTGCATTCGGATATGCCCGAGCAACGCTCCAACGGGGGACAGGGTGTCGCCGCGATCTTCATGGTGAGTTCGAAGGCGGCCGGCCCGAGGAAGCCGTCAAATGGCGATGCTCGCCGACCCCACCGTCGGGCGCGCGATCGTGAGGGCGTTCGCCGGGCCGCTGGCCCGGCTTGCGAGCAAGGAGAAAACGGCATGGCGCCGCGCCATCGACGGTAGCTAAAGCACAGCACCGCGCCAAGCCTGGCGGCGAAGTATCAGGCGCGCTGCGCGTAGACGTTGCACCAGCCGTCGGCCGCGACCGCCTTGCCGGAAAACATCGGGCATGCGCCTGCTGCTTCGCCCGCGGCGCCCGTAAAGAAGCGGCAATTGGCGCAGCGCTGACCTGCGGCATATTTCGGAAATTTGCTTGCGTCGACGCTGCTCGCCTTGGCACGATAGCCCAGCGACTTGGCCGTGGCGTCGTTCTCGTCAACGAGCGCTGGCGCTGCGAGCGCCCGCCCGGCCGTGGCGAGTGCGGCGCAGAGGCCGGCGGCGTGAAGAATGAAGGTTCTGCGATTGCGGGTATTCATGCGGATGTCCGGAGTGAGATTGCAAATATTTCGTACTGCCATGGTTAAAGGGAAGCCTAGTGCCGAGGGCCGGCATTGAGCGGCGTGGTCGACGATTGCGCGGCTTCCGAAGTCAGCTTCGCGTCGCCCGCGTCGTAACCGTTGGTGTAGAGCAGGAACGCCATCAGGTCCGCGTACTCCTGATCACTCATCTTGCCGGGGCGGTCGGCCGGCATGTTGGTCGACATGTACTGGTAAATGCCACCGATCGTCAAATGCGAATTCGCGGCCGGGGCAAAGGCCGGTCCGCTCAATGCGGGCGCTGTAATGCCTTCAAGCTGCGCGCCGTGGCATTTCGCACAGGAGTCCGAATAAAGGTGTTGGCCGTGTTCCACCTGTTCGTGATCGAATGCCGGTGCGTTGCCGCCGGTGGTTGCGGCCACCTTGATGATGTGCCCCGCTGCGCGTACGTTGTCGCGCGCTCGCCGATACGAAGTCATTGCGTCGTCGAAATGTGGAGCATCCGCACGCGCCTCGCTCGTAGCACCTTCTGGCAGTGTCCAGCCGCGCGTGAGTGCGGCGAGGCGTCCATCGCCATTCATATGCGTGAGCGCGTCGTCGATGCGCGCTTGCAGCGCACGCATGCCGGGTCCCGAAGCGAAGACGAGATTCCAGTCGGCATACGGGGAGGGCGCCGCTGCCACGGCGAATTGCTGCTCGGGATGTGTGCGCTGGTAAGCAACGACGGCCGGGTACCAGACGATCGCGCGCTGGGCGCGTCCTTTGGCGACCGCGTCGACAGTCAGTTCGGACGTGTTCTCCAGGTCGAAGCGCACATTCTTCTGCTGCACGGCGATCAGCTGCGATGGGCTCGACCAGGTCGCCGCAACGGTTTCCTTGCCGTCTGCGGCAGCCGTTGCGGCGTGCGGACCGCGCAAGGTGATGCTCACATAGCCGGAGCGCAGATAGCCTTGAGAGAAGACCATCTGCGAGCCCGACGCGTCGGCGATCGACGAGCGCGGGAAGCCCGCAACGAGGTCGCAGTCGCGGGCAAGCGCACGGGAAAGTTCGTGCGCGGAGATGCCGTCGTCGCCGCCATCGTCGTCGATGCCATGCGCGGCGAACGTCGCGGGTATGCCGGCGGCCTTTAGCACGGCGCGCGCAACGGCCACGTCGAGTACGGCCGTTGGGCTGCCCGGCAACGTGCAGACGCGCACGGCGTTGGTCGCGGCATGTGCGTTCATGTGCGCGCCGCCCGCCGCGAGCGCAGCGGCCACGGCGATGTGGGTGATGCGGAAATTCATGATCTTGTGCTCCAGTGGAGGCGAGGCCGCCGCGCGCGCGGCGTGCGCGTGCGGCGCAAAGCAGGGATGACAGGCGCCGGATGAAGCGCGGAACGCTCGCTCAGCCCCGGTTCAGCGCGAAAACATAGAGCGTGCCGCCGCGCGGAACATCCTTCGCTACGTCGGCCATCGGACCGCCCCAGATCGGATTCGCACCGCCGTAGCCGGCGAGCACCGCGACGTACTCCTTACCATCGACTTCGAACACGGACGGTTGCGCGATGATGCCGCTAGCGAGCTGCGGGCTCTCCCACAACACCTTGCCGGTGGAAACGTCGAAGGCATAGAGATGGCCGTCGAGCGAGCCGCTGAATGCGAGTCCGCTCGCCGTCGTCGCGACGCCGCCGTTCCAGGGCATCTTGCTCCAGTGACCCCAGAGCTTCTTGCCCGTGTTCACGTCGATGGCCTGCAACTCACCATAGCCCTCGCTACCGGGTTCAGGCTTGATTTCGAAGCCCTCGCCGAGATAGGGCAGGCCTTCCATGTAGCTCACCGATTTGCCAGAAAGGCTCATGCACGCGTGGAGCGCCGGCACGACGGCGATGTGCCGCTCAGGATCGTAGGACACGGACCACCAGTTCTTGCCACCGAGAAAGCTCGGGCAGGTGTCGATGGTCGAGCCGGCCTTGGGGAATTTCGAGGCATCCTCAATCGGCTTGCCCTCGGCGGTGTAGCCCGTCACCGAGGTCGCCTTCACGAACGGCTCCGCGTAGATCAGCTTGCCTGTTTGCCGGTCGATGGCGTGGAAGAAGCCGTTGCGGTCCGCGTGGATGATGGCGTCGTAATCCTTGCCTTTGTACTGGATGTTCGCGAGGATCGGCGTGTTGACGCCGTCATAGTCCCACGTGTCGTTGCTCGTGTACTGATAGTGCCATTTGAGATCTCCGTTCTTCGGATCGAGCGCGAGCAGTGAATCGGAGTACAGATTATCGCCAGGGCGCAGCGCGGCGAGCCACGGGCCGGGATTGCCCACACCCCAGTACAGGGTACGGCTCGCGGCGTCGTAGGTGCCGGTGAGCCACGCGGCGCCGCCGCCGTGCGCCTGCATGCCGTCGGGCCAGGTCTCCGCGCCTTTTTCGCCGGCGCCAGGAATGGTGTAGCGCTTCCAGACGATCGAGCCGTCGTCCGGACTGAGCGCGGCGATGTAGCCGCGGATGCCGTACTCGCCACCCGAGGTGCCGACCACGAGCGAGCCGTCGAGCGCGAGCGGCGCGAGCGAGAACGCATAGCCGAGACCCGGCTCGAACATCTGTTTCTTCCAGACCACGTTGCCGGTTTTCGCATCGAGCGCGGCGATTTCGCCGCTCAGCATGGCGATATAGACGTTCTTGCCATAGAGCGCGACGCCGCGGTTGACCACGTCGCAACATGCGGTCTTGAACGACTCCGCGCTGAGTTTCGGTTCGTATTTCCAGAGTTGCGTGCCGGTTTTCACGTCGAAGGCGTAGACGTTGTCCTTCGGTGTACTGACGAAAAGATAGTTGCCGTTGACGATAGGCGTCGCCTCGAAGCCTTGTTTGAGTTCAGCGGGAAACTGGTAGCGCCACGCCTCTTTGAGCTCGCCGACGTTCGATGCGTCGATCTGCTTGAGCGGCGAATGCGACTGTCCGTTGTAGCTCCGGTAGTACGTGAGCCAGCCCGGATCGCTTTGCGCGCGGGTCAGGCGGTCATAGGTCACGGGTGGGTAATCCGAGGCGGCATCCACGGGGCCCGCGTTCAAGGTGATCGCCGCCGCGATACCCATGGCACAGGTCGCAAGCCGGCTTGCCGCAGCCGAGCGTCTCTTCATCTTCGTCTCCTGATTAGTTGTCGATGCACGGCCGGGAAGCGGTCAGGCTGGATGCGCGGGGGTGGGGCCGGTCCGGGTGCGAAACCGTTCTTGCAAGTCGTATGCCATTTTCCGCGTCGCTTTGCGCAGCGGGGGATGCAGCCCGTTCCTCAGCTCACGGCCGAGGTGTCCGGCAATGGTCGATCTGTTGCATTCAGGTACAAGGCGCAGCGGAAACTGTTGGCGAACGTGACAGTCGGGCGGCGAAGCGCGCTTGCCGGACAGCGGCAAGCACGCTTTCCCGTGTGCTGGCACGTTCCTGGCTAGACCACAGCGAAGAGGAGACAGGTTGTGTACGCATCGGCCGGCGGCAGACGCCTTGGCGTTTGACCGCCGTGACCGCATAAGACAGGTGGAGACGGATGTCGACAACGGAGAGGGACGCTCGCGTGGGCGCCAGGCGCTCGTATGCCGTGCTTGGCGCATGGCTCACGCTCGCCGTGTTTTGCGCGGATGCGTCCAGGGCCGCCACGGCTGACGCCGGGGGCGAGCCGCAGGGGGCGCCCACGCCGCTCGTGCTGCCCGGCGTTGTCGTGGTCGGCACGACGCCGCTGCTCGGCATCGGCACGCCGCTCGCGCAGGTGCCGGCGAATGTGCAGACGGTCCGCGCGCAGGACATCGAAACGCAGCACCGCGAAACGCTGACGGACTTCTTCGCTGCCAACCTGCCGGGTGTGAGCGTGGAGGACGCCCAGGGCAACCCCTTCCAGATGAACCTGAGCTATCGGGGCTTTACGGCCTCGCCAGTGCTTGGCACGCCGCAGGGGTTGTCGGTGTTCCTGGACGGCGTGCGCGTGAACGAGCCGTTCGGCGACGTCGTGAACTGGGACTTGATTCCATCCGGGGCGATCGACAAGATCCAGCTCATTCCCGGCTCGAACCCCGTGTATGGACTGAACACGTTGGGCGGCGCAATCGCGATCACGACAAAGAACGGCCGCACGAGTCCGGGCGGCAGCGTCGATCTCTCAGGAGGCTCATGGGGGCGCAAGAGCGCGCAATTCGAGCAGGGGGGCGTGTTCGGGCCGCATTTCGACTATTACGCGAATGCCAACGTCACGAACGACAACGGCTGGGCCGACCACAACGCGAGCCGCGTGCGCCAGGCATTCGGCAAGCTGCGCTACACCGATGACGACACCACGCTCTCGATTTCCGGCGGCGGCGCGGACAACTCGCTCTACGGCAGCCAGACCATTCCCCGCTCGTTTCTCGACAACCCCAAGCAGGCCTACACGTTCCCGGACCTGAATCGCAACAGCGTGGGCTATCTCACGCTATCGGGCGAGCATTTCTTCACCGACAACGTCGAACTGAGCGGCAACGCGTACTATCGGCATCTGCGCAACGAGAACACGAGCAGCAACAACAATGCGAACTACGGATCGATCGACGAAAATGGCAATGTCGACACGCTGGAGGGAAGCAACGTCGATTCCGTCGTCACGACGGAGCGCTTCGGTGCGAGCCTGCAGCTCACGCTGCTGGGCAAACTGGGCAGCATTGGCAGCCAGCTCGTTGCGGGTGTGGCGGCGGACTTCGCCAACTCGCACTACGTTTCGTCGTCGCAGAACGCCTCGTTCACGTCCGACCGCGCGACGGTAGGCATCGGAAATTTTAGTCAGCAGACCGATGCGAAAACACGCAACGTGAACTATGGCCTCTATCTGAACGAGACGCTCACGCTCACGCCGCAATGGACGCTCACGCTATCGGGCCGCTACGACTGGTCGAGCGCGCGCATTGGCGACGAAAGCGGCATGCAGCCGCTGCTCGACGGCTATCACACGTTCTCGCGTTTCAATCCGGCTGTCGGCCTCAACTGGAATCCGCTGCCGGCCCTCACCATTTATGCGGCCTACAACGAAGGCATGCGCGCGCCGACCGCCATCGAGCTTGCGTGCGCGGACCCGGCCGCGCCGTGCTCACTACCGAACAACTTCGTGGCCGACCCGGCGCTGCAAGCCGTGGTTTCGAAGACGTTCGAAGCGGGGGCGCGCGGCCATCCCGGCGCGGCGACCACCTGGAGCGCCGCCGCGTTCAGCACTACGCTGTCCAACGACATCGAGTTCGTGAGCGCGGCTGGCAGCACGCAGGGCTATTTCCAGAACGTCGGCAAGACGCGCCGCCAGGGTATCGAACTGGCGGGGCACACGGTATGGGGCCCCGTCGGCATAGGTCTGAACTACAGCTACGTGAATGCGACCTACCGCTCGACGTGGACGGAACATAGCCCCGCGAATTCCTCGGCGGATGCAAACGGCGTCGTGACGGTGCGGCCGGGTGACCACGTGCCCGGCATTCCCACCCATGCCGTCAAGCTTCGGCTCGATTACGCGGCCACGGCGAAGTGGAGCATCGGTACGAACATCACGTGGCGCAGCGGCGTTTATGCGCAAGGCGACGAAAACAATCAGGACATCAACGGAAAGATAGCCGGCTACGTGCTTGTCGATCTGGATACGCGCTACCGCATCACGAAGCGGCTGGAGATCTATGCGAACGTAACGAACCTGTTCGACAGACGTTATGCGAGCTTCGGCGTGCTGGGCCAGAACTTCTTCAACGGCCCCGGCCACACGTTCGACGGCGCGAACCCCGTGAACGAGCAATTCGTCGGACCAGGTGCGCCGCGCGGCTTTTGGGTGGGCCTCCACTATGCGTGGGACTGAGCCGAAGGGAACTCGACCATGCGCGCATCGGGGTGAGTCCGCATTTGTCCACGCGGGCGATTTGCGGTAATACACGGAATGGCGAATCGATTGTGTGCGTGTTCGACTCGACACCCGCGCCTTTGCATACGGTTCGCTTACACAGCGTGTTGCGCGTCGCGCGCGCGTTTGCCGCAAGCCGGCCGTTTCGTGCGCTGGCCGGATGGCCCGGAGCTCGCTAATAGAGACACCGAAATGTGTCCGGCAAGGTACCGGCCAATCGTGGAGGAGAGAATGCGCGACGAAGTTCATATGGCCGCAGGGCAAGCGGTCGCGATGTCCAATGGCTGGCCCGCGCCAGCGATCCAGAAAGCGCACGAGCGATCGGAAACTTTCGGTCTGCGAACGACGGTGAAGCCTGATTACGATGTGCTTACGTGCGCGAGCCTCGAACTGAAGCGCGAACAGAATCGCGTGCTGTGCCTGCATGCGATGCCGGTCATGGAGACGCTACACGAGCAGATCGTCAATACGCAAAGCATGATCGTGCTGACCAATGCCGAAGGCTTGATCCTGCATTCGATCGGCGACGACGACTTTCTCCAGCGCGCCGAAAAGGTCGCGCTGCGTCCCGGCGCGAACTGGGCCGAGGACCGCCAGGGCACCAACGCGATCGGCACCGCGCTTGCCGAGCGCTGCGCGATGGTCGTGCACGGCGACCAGCATTACCTCGCGGCAAACCGTTTTCTCACGTGTTCGAGCGTGCCGATCTTCGATCCGTATGGCGACGTGATCGGCGTGCTCGACGTGACGGGCGATCATCGGAGCTACCACCAGCACACCATGGCGCTCGCGCGCATGTCCGTGCAGATGATCGAGAATCATCTGTTCGCCACGACTTTTCAGGAGACGCTGCAGGTCTCCTTTCACGGCCGAGCGGAGTTCCTCGGCACGCTGATGGAAGGCATCGTCGCGTTCACGAGCGATGGGCGTTTTCTTTCGGCGAACCGCAGCGCGCAGTTTCAGCTCGGCCTGCCGCTCGCCGCGCTGCGCGCGCATACGCTGTCGTCGCTATTCCAGACCACGAGCGCCCAACTCATCGACCGCATGCGCGCGAGCCTCGAGCCGCACCTCATGCTCAATCTGACCAACGGGGCGGTCGTTTGCGCGCGCGTCCAGTTCAGGCGCGCGACGCAAGCGCCGGGCAGCCGGCCAGCGGTCGTGCACGATGCGGCGGCCGTGCCCGCCTGTGCGGCGGCGCAGCCGCCTTCCATGGGTCTCTCGCGCCTGAGCTATCTCGACACGGGCGATCCGCAGGTCGCGCTCGTGATCGCGAAGGTGCGCAAGGTGATCGGCAAGGACATTCCGGTTCTGATCACCGGCGAGACCGGCACCGGCAAGGAATTGCTCGCGCAGGCCATCCACAACGATTCGCCGCGCCGCGATCAGCCGTTCGTGGCGGTGAATTGCGCGTCGATTCCCGAAACGCTGATCGAATCGGAACTGTTCGGCTACGAAGAGGGGGCGTTTACGGGGGCGCGGCGCAAAGGTGCGGCGGGGAAGCTTTTGCAGGCCAACGGCGGCACGCTGTTTCTCGACGAAATCGGCGACATGCCTTATCCGCTGCAAGTGCGCCTCCTGCGCGTACTGCAGGAACGCATCGTCAATCCGCTCGGCTCGACGAAGACGATTCCCGTCGATATCGCGATCATCTGCGCGACCCACCGCGATTTGCGCGAGATGATCGCGCAGAACCGCTTCCGCGAAGACCTGTACTACCGGCTCAATGGCCTCGTGGTCCGCTTGCCGCCGCTGCGCGACCGCACCGATCTCGCGGTCGTGATCCAGAAGCTGCTGCATCAGGAATCGCACGGGCGTACGGACCGGGAGCCGCTCACTGTCGCGCCGGATGTGATGGCGTTGTTCGAGCGCTGCGCCTGGCCGGGCAACTTCCGGCAACTCGGCAACCTGTTGCGCACCGCCGCTGCCATGGTCGACGACGACGGCCAGATCCGGCGCGAGCATTTGCCCGACGACTTCTTCGACGATCTGCGCTGCCGCGGCGAAGCGCAGGCCATGGCGGCGTCGCCCGCGCCTGCGGATACCCTGGTGCAGGAGGACGCGCGCCTCGAAGACGTGACCGCCTCAATGATCGCCGCCACGCTCGCGCGGCACGGAGGCAACGTCTCGGCGGCGGCGCGGGCGCTGGGCGTGTCGCGCAATACCATCTATCGCAAGATGCCCGCTGTCGATCCGGGCCGTGGCTCTGGCGGCGCTTGAAGCGCGTTCTGCGCCAGTCGCCGGGCTGACCTCTCCCCCTTCCTCTGTCCCACGGGTGTTGCATCTTGTAGCACCCGTGTTCCGAAACGCAACACCCTTTGCCGCGCGCCCGCACTGAACGTATCAGGCGGGCGCGCGCTCACATCGGCATGGGCTTTGCTTTGAAGAGACTGGCCGCACCCATTCGATGCGGTATTGCGATGCAACCTCAAACAAGGAGACATGTCATGCAGTGGACCACCCCTTCATACACCGACCTGCGTTTCGGCTTTGAAATCACGATGTATATCGCCAACCGCTGAGCGCACGGCAGCGTGCCGTCCGCGCGGCCATGAAGGCGTGGCGGGCGGCCTGCGAAGAGAACGATCATGAAGATCAGGATACTGGGTTCGGGTGCGGGCGGCGGCCTGCCGCAATGGAACTGCAACTGCGCGAACTGCCGCCGCGCACGGCATGCGCGCGGCGACGTGCTGCCGCGCACGCAGTCGTCGATCGCGGTGAGCGGCGACGGCGTGGACTGGGTGCTCGTCAATGCTTCGCCGGATCTGCTGACGCAATTGCGTTCGCATTGCGACCTGCAGCCCGCGCGCGCAATGCGCGACAGCGCACTCGCGGCCGTCGTGCTGACGGACGCGCAGATCGACCACGTCACCGGCTTGCTGATGCTGCGCGAGCGCACCTCGCCGCTGCCGCTCTATGCCTGCGCGCCGGTGCTCGACGACCTTTCGAGCGGACTGCCGCTCGTGCCGCTGCTCGGCCACTACTGTGGCGTCGAGGCACACGCGGTCGCGCCAGGCGAGCCCTTCACGATTGCGGCATGCGATGGCCTGCGCTTTACCGCCATGCCCGTGGAGAGCAAGCCACCGCCCTATTCGCCGCGCCGCGAGGCCTCGGTGCCGGGCGATAATGTGGCACTCCTGATCGAAGACACCAATGCGGGAACGCGCGCATTCTATGCGCCCGGTCTCGCACAAGTTAGCACCGATGTGCTCCACACCATGCGCAACGCGGACCTCGTGCTCGTGGACGGCACGTTCTGGACGACCACCGAGATGATCGATCTCGGTCTATCCACGAAGCACGCGGTCGACATGGGACACCTCGCGCAGCGCGGCGACGGCGGGCGGCCGGGCATGATCGACTGGCTCGATACGCTGCCGCGTGGCACGCGCAAGGTGCTTACGCATATCAACAACACGAACCCGATTCTCGACCCGCATTCCGTCGAGCACGCGCAGCTGCGCGCGCACGGTATCGACGTGGCTCACGACGGCATGCAGTTTCAGGTATGAAAATGAACGCACCTTTTACATTGCCAGATGCGCATGAAATACCGTGGACTGCGAACGAATTCGAGTCACGTCTGCGCGCCCTTGAATCGCGGTATCACATTCACCATCCGTTCAACCGGATGCTCAACAGCGGTCGCTGCTCGCCGGCGCAGATCCGCGGCTGGGTCGCGAACCGCTTCTACTACCAGATCAATATTCCGCTCAAGGACGCGGCAATCCTCTCGAACTGCCCCGATCGCGAAACGCGCCGCCGCTGGATTCAGCGCCTCGTGGACCACGACGGGCAAGGCGCAAACGAAGGCGGCATCGAAGCCTGGGTGCGGCTGGGAGAGGCGGTGGGCATCGATCGAGACACGTTGTGGTCGCAACGGAATGTGCTGCCCGGTGTGCGCTTCGCAGTCGACGCCTATGTGAACTTCGCGCGGCGCGCGCCGTGGCAGGAGGCGGTGTGCTCGTCGCTCACGGAGATGTTCGCGCCGCAGATCCACCTCGACCGCCTGGCCGGCTGGCCTTCGCATTACCCATGGATCGAGTCGCAGGGGCTCGGGTATTTCCGCAGCCGGGTACCGCTCGCGCAGCGCGATGTCGAACACGGCCTCGAAGTGACGCTGGGCCATTTCCGCACGGCCGCCGAGCAGCGGCGCGCGGTCGAGATCCTGCAGTTCAAGCTCGATATTCTCTGGTCGATCCTCGATGCGGTCGAAAAGGCATGGCCCATATGAACCCGATAGTGACCGATGCAGGCAGCGGCGTGCCGCTGCGGCCGCGTTTGCGCGGCATGTACCGCTTGCAGTGGGAAGCAGCCCAGGACGCGTATGTGCTGCTCTATCCCGAAGGGATGGTGAAGCTCAATTCGAGCGCGGGCGAGATACTCGCGCGATGTGACGGCGCGCACGAACTCGACGAGATCATCGGCGAACTGGAGCGCCTTTTCAGCACGTCGGAGCTGGCGCCCGACGTCTACCGGTTTCTCGATCATGCGCGGCTGCGCGGCTGGCTCGACTGACATGGCGCCCGATCCCGCTCTCCTGCCCAAGCCGCTGTGGCTGCTCGCCGAATTGACGTACCGGTGCCCGCTGCACTGCGCGTTCTGCTACAACCCGGTGGACTTCGCGCGGCACGGCGAAGAACTCGACACCGAAGCCTGGCGCGCGACCATCAGCGCCGCGCGCGAACTGGGCGCCGCGCAAATCGGCTTCTCCGGCGGCGAGCCGTTGCTGCGCGACGATCTGGAAACGCTGGTCGCTCATGCGCGCCAGATCGGCTTCTACACGAATCTGATAACGTCGGGCATCGGCCTGGACGCCGGGCGCATCGAGCGGCTCAAGGCCGCCGGGCTCGATCATATCCAGGTGTCGATGCAGGACTCCACGCGCGAACTCAACGACTTCCTCACGAACACGCGCACCTTCGAACGCAAGCGCGATGTCGCGCGGCTCGTGAAGGCGCACGGTTATCCCATGGTGCTCAACTGCGTGCTGCATCGCTTCAACCTGCCGCACGTGGCAGAGATCATCGACATGGCGCTCGAACTCGGCGCCGATTATCTGGAGCTTGCGAACACGCAGTACTACGGCTGGGCGATGCTCAACCGCGATCAGTTGATGCCTACCGTCGAGCAGCTTCGCGAAGCCGAGGAGACGGTGAACCGCTATCGCGCCCGCATAGGCGGGAAGTGCCGCATTTTGTTCGTCGTGCCCGATTACTTCGAGCAACGGCCCAAAGCCTGCATGAGTGGCTGGGGCAACGTGTTTCTCGGCGTTGCGCCGGATGGCGCGGCGTTGCCGTGCCACGCGGCGCGTTCATTGCCCGGCCTCGTGTTGCCGAACGTGCGCGACGTTCCGCTGCGGCAGATCTGGTACGAAAGCGACGCGTTCAACGCGTTTCGCGGCGACGGCTGGATGCGTGAGCCGTGCCGCAGTTGCGACGAACGTCACGCCGATTATGGCGGCTGCCGGTGCCAGGCGTACTTGCTGACCGGCGACGCGAGGGCGGCCGACCCCGTATGCGAGAAATCGCCGCACCATGGCGAGATCGTGCAGGCCGTGGAGTTCGCGCGGCGGCCGAAGCGCGACGACGAGCGGCCTATCGTGTTTCGCAGCAAGCAGAATTCGCTGGCGCTTTGAGCGGGGGGATCGTCATGGGCTCGGCCGTTGCGCGCTTCGATCGTGGGGATGGCCCGCGGTTTGAGCGCGGCGCATTCGCGCGGCGGGAAGCAGCGGGGCGGCGGCTGTCGATCGCCGTTGTCGTTGCGGGCGTGCTTGCGCTGCATGCGGTGCTCCTTGCCGTAGTGCAGTGGGAGGCCCCGCTACAGCGCAGCGAGCCTCTGCGCGCGAGGACGATCGAGGCGGTATTGATCGCACCGCTGCCAGCGATTCCAACGATTCCAGCGATGCCGCAAAGGAACGAAGCGCACAGGCAAACGCCGTCGGCCAATCGACCAATTCAGCATGCAGTGCGAAGTATTGCCGAGGCGCCTCCACCGCATGATGCGCCACACACGCGTGCCCAGACACAGGCAAGGGCCGCGACGCCAGTGACTGCCCCGACGGATGTCCACGCCGCGACGCAAGCCGCTGTGCCAGCGCCGCCCGTAGCCGTCGCACGGCAGCCCCAACCGCAGGCGGCAGCCGAACCCGTCGCCGAGACACCGCATCGCGTCGCTCATCTGGACTGCTCACTAACGAAGCCTGATTACCCGGCGCAGTCTTTGCGCCGCGCGGAAGCGGGCACTGCCGTCATCGAACTCGAAACCGCAGCGGATGGCCACGTAGTCGCCGCGCGCGTCGCGACGAGCAGCGGCTATGCGCGGCTGGACGAAGCGGCGCGCAACGCGGCGCTCGAAAGTCACTGCCAGCCTTACGCGCAGAGCGGCAAACCGGCGCCGGCTCGCGCCGACGTGCCGTTCACGTTCAATCTCAGCGAATGACCCGGTGAATAAAGCGGAGGACGTCATGCCAACCTATGGAATCACGCACCTGTGGGCTCAGGGCGATCCGATGACGCGCTTCGTCGCGGCCTTGCTCGCCGCGATGTCGATTGCGTCGTGGTCGGTGATGGCGTTGAAGGCGATCGAGTTCGCGCGTCTGCGCCGGCGTGCGGGCGCCGCGCAGCGCTGCTTCGGGGACCCGGGCACCGGCGCCGATGGCATGGAAGCGCTGGGCCAGCCAGGCACGCCGTTCTTCGAACTGGCGAGCGCGGGCCGGCGCGCGCTCGCACAGCACGAGGCGAGCGGGGCGGGGCACCGGGCGCGCGTGGATCTGAGCGACTGGCTGCAGCGCAGCCTCAAGGCTTCGGTGAGTGAGAGCGCGGCGCATCTTCAGCGCGGCCTGGGCCTGCTCGCCTCGATTGGCAGCACCGCGCCGTTCGTGGGCCTGCTCGGCACCGTGTGGGGCATTTACCATGCGCTGCTGGGGCTCGGCGCGAGCAGCGAGGCGAGCCTCGACCATGTGGCCGGGCCGGTGGGCGAGGCGCTCATCATGACCGCGCTTGGCTTGTGCGTCGCGATTCCCGCGGTGCTCGGCCATCACACGCTGGCGCGTGTGTCGCGCGATATCGTCGGGCAGCTCAACCGGTTCGCGTTCGGACTGCACGCGCTGTTGCTGACCGGCAGCGCACCGCTGGCGCCCGCCGTGGCGAAGGAGCGGGCATGAACGAAGATCGGGAGTTCGATGACGAAGCGATGCCGGCCGCCGACATCAACATGACGCCGCTGATCGACGTGATGCTCGTGCTGCTCGTCATTTTCATGGTGACGCTTCCCGTGCTGCATCAGTCCGCGAAGCTTGCGCTGCCGCGCGCGAACAGCCAGCGCGAGGATGTGGCGGCGCCGCATGTGGATATCGTCGTCGATGCGCAGGGGCGCATGAGCTGGAATGCGCAGCCTGTTCAGGACTCCGGTCTATCGGCGCGGCTCGCGGCAGCCGCGCGGCTCTCGCCGCAGCCCGAGATCCGCCTCTCGGCCGACCGAGCGACACCCTACGGCCGCATTGCGAAGCTGCTCTCGGCGGCGAGCGCGGCGGGGCTCGCCAGGGTCGGCTTCGTGACCGAGCCCGATGCGCCCCGCCGCGCCGAATGACGGTTAGAGCTTCATGCGTTGCAGGACGCCATCGTTGAGCACGAAACGATGGAAGAGCGCGGCGGCCACATGCAGGCAGACGAGCGCGAACAGCACCCACGCCAGCACGCCGTGGACGTCGCCCATAGCGTGCCCGAACGACGAGCCCGCGGGCGAGAGCGCGGGCAAGGGAATGGCGCCGAACAGCGTAACGGCCCACGCGCGCGACGACGCGTTGATCCACCCCAGCACCGGCACCGCGATGAGCAGGGCATAGAGGGCGAAATGCGTGAGGGCTGCCACGGCGCGCATGAATGGCGTCTGGTCGTCGGGCGGCGGCCGATGGGTCGCGCGCCAGATCAGACGGCATGCCATCGCGGCGATGAGCGCCGTGCCGACGCCGAGGTGCCAGGCGATTTCACCTTCCGGGCGCGTATCGCGGTGCACGTCCGGCATGGTCCAGCCGATGATGAACTGCGCCACCACGAGGGCGACGATCAGCCAGTGCAACAGACGCGCTACGAGGTCATAGCGCTGGACGGCGGTGTTTTGCATGGGGGCTCCTTGCGGAATAATGGTCCGTTGACAGCGGCGATTGTAGAGTGCCGAGATTAACAGATCATTAACGGCGCGGTTCGCTGCCCCGTCAAAGCCACGTTCCACCCTGGCGTTCGTTCGGCTCCTGCGCGAGCGCATCGAAGTCGTGAATCCAGTCCAGGTGATGGAGCACGCCCTCGCGCGAGCCGAGCCGCGCATTGCGCTCGTGAGCCGCGGGGCCGTCGGGCAGATGCAGCACGTCCGCCGTCGAAATGGAAGCGTACTGCACCTTGCGCGTGCGGCCCCGGCGCAGGCGCTCGTAGGCTTCCTGCGCTTCGCGCCAGTTGCCCGGCCCCGCCTTGCCCAGCTGCGCGGCCAGCACGACGGCATCTTCGATCGACTGGTTCGCGCCCTGGCCGTGGTGCGGCACGAGCGCGTGCGCGGCGTCGCCGATCAGCGTCACGCGCCCCTTGCTCCAGCGGCCGAGCGCTGGCCGATGGAACAGACCCCAGCGCTGGCTGATCGGCACCGCCGTGATCATCTGCACGACGGCCGGATGCCAGTCCTTGAAGAGGCGCAGTTGCTCGCCTTCGCTGGCGGGCATCACCCACTCGCGCGACGGCCACGGCGAGGGGTGGCGCTCGACCAGCAGGAAATTCTGGTCGCCTTTATCGCCAATCGGGTAGTGCAGCAGATGGCCGCCGGGCCCGACCCAGAACTGGATGGTCTCGGGATCGGGCAACAGGTCGAGGCGCTCCGCCGGCACCACGCCGCGAAAGCCCGAGCAGCCCGAGTACAACGCGTCGTCGTAGCCCAGCATCCAGCGCCGCGTGATCGAGCGCGCACCGTCTGCGCCGATCACCAGATCGGCCTCGACGCGTTGGCCGTTCGCGAACGCCAGGCTCACGCGGTCGGGATGCTGGGCGAGATCGACCAGCCGATGGCTGAGCTTGATGCGCTCGAGTCCGACCGCATTCGACAGCACCGCCTGCAAATCGGCGCGATGCACGCCCCAGTAAGACCCGCCGAATTGCTCGCGATAGTCGGGTGCGCCGCGATGATGGCCGATCAGGGCGCCGCTGCGTCCATCACGGTAGACGAGCCCGGGCACTTCCGCGCATACCTTTTCGAAGGCGGGGCGCAGGCCCATGCGTTCGTAGAAGCGCGTGGCGTTGGCCGAGAGCGCGACGGCCGCGCCCACTTCGCGCAGTTCGTCTGTCTGTTCGTAGAGCTGAGCATCGATGCCGTGCTCGCGCAGCGCGAGCGCCAGCGTGAGGCCGCCGATGCCGGCGCCGACGATCGCGATCTTCAGGTCCATCTGTTTCATGACTTGTCTCCGATATCCAGATTTATGGCTGGCGTGAACGCACACCCGTGCGCCGGGTTGCGATGGGATGCGATGCGCCGTCTCCGCGCCGTGTCCGCGCCGTGTCCGTATTGTCAGCGGCCGATCTTCATTCCACAATAAAATGGAATGAATCTGCTTCATCACTGAGGAGAATGTATGGAACTGGGCGACATCGACCTCAATCTGCTGCTGCTTTTTCATCGGCTCATGCGTGAGCGGCGCGTGGCGAGCGTGGCCGAGCAGATGAACATGAGCCAGCCCGGCGTGAGCAACGCGCTCGCGAAGCTGCGGCGCCTGCTGGACGATCCGCTCTTCGTGCGCGGGCCGGGCGGCGTCGTGCCCACGCCGTTCGCGCAGCGTCTCGCCGAGCCGGTGGCGCAGGCGCTCGCCACGCTGCATGGCGCGCTCAATCCCGTGACGGGCTTCGACCCGCTGCGCGCCACGCGCACCATGACCATCGGCATGACCGATATCGGCGAAGTCGTGTTCCTGCCCGCGCTGCTCGAGCGCCTCTCGCGCGCGGCGCCGGGGGTCGCGCTCAATACCGTGCGCAACACGGGCGTCAATCTCAGCGAGGAGATGGCCGACGGCCGCGTCGACCTCGCCATCGGCTTGCTGCCGCAGCTCAAGGGCGGCTTCTATCAGCGGCGGCTTTTCGATCAGCGCTATGTGTGCCTCTTCAGGCGCGGCCATCCGCTGGAGGAGGCCGCGCTCACGCTCGCGGCCTGGCGCGAAGCGGAGCATCTGGTGGTGGTGTCGGCCGGCACCGGGCACGGCCAGGTCGACGAGTGGCTCAAGCGGCGCGGCGTGAAGCGCCAGGTGCGGCTCACGGTGCCGCATTTCATGAGCGTGGGCTACATCCTCCAGCGCACGGACCTCATCGCCACGGTGCCCGAACGGCTCGCGCTGCAACTGGCCAAGCCGTTTTCGCTGGGCATGTGCGCGCTGCCGATGACGCTGCCCGCGGCGCCCATTCACCTCCTCTGGCACGCGCGCGTGCAGCACGACGAAGGCAATCGCTGGCTGCGCGAACTCGTGATCGAACTCTTCGCGGATGCTGCGGCGCCCGCTCGCAAGCGCAGCGGCGCAACGCGCGCGTAAGCGGGCCGCGCCGGGCCAGCGAACGTTGGTCGGTGAATTGGCGCCGCGTTAGCGGAACTTGCCCGCGCGCTGCGTCGCCGCCGGAAACTGCCGCGTCTCGCGCACCGAGCGCGGATGCCACAGGCGCGCGCCGCCCTCGATGCCGCGGTCATTCGGCACGGTCGCCACATTGGGCGGCAGATCGAACACGAGGCGACCCGCGTTGCCGCCGCCGATCCACAGCTTGTCGTAATGCACGAGCGATTGGAGGATGCCGATGATCTTCTCGACGCGCGCATTCCAGCGCTTGATGCCGGCCTTGTGGCGCGCGGCGTCGCCGATGTACTCGTCGTACGCGTGCTTCTTGCTGACGGGATGATGCGCGAGTTCGAGGTGAGGCATCAGTTCGCCGTCGCGGAACATCGCGGTGCCCACGCCCGTGCCGAGCGTCATGACGAATTCGAGGCCGTGGCCTTCGATGGCGGCGAGGCCCTGCATTTCCGCATCGTTGATCATGCGCACCGACGCGATGCCGAGGCGCTCGCCCAGCATCTGCGCGAGCGGCACGTCGCTCCAGCCTTGCGGGCCGAGATGCGGTGCCGTGAGCACATGATTGTTGCGCACGAAACCAGGAAAGCCGATCGAGACGTGCGTTGATGGATACGCCTCGAGCAGCGGAGCGACGAGCTTTTCGAGCGTATCGACGAGCAGCTCGGGCGGGCAGGGATGCGGCGTGGGCACCCGCACGCGCTCGGTGCGCATGACGCCCGCGGCGTCGACGATCGCGGCCTTCAGGCCGGTCCCGCCGATGTCGATGGCGAGAATGTCGCCGATGTCCTGCGATGCGGTCGTCACGCGGATCGGGCTTTTCCTTTTGACCATTCGTCCTCCTTGGCTATCGGGTTCACGTCTTCGTCGGTTCGGCCCGCGCGAGCGGGCGCCATGCCCGGCCGTCGCGCGCGAGCAGCGCATCGGCTTGCGCCGGGCCCTCGCTGCCCGCGGCGTAGTCGTACACGCGAAGCGCCGCGTCGTGTTCCGGATGCAACACGCCATCCACCGCCGCCCACGCCGCTTCGATGCCGTCGGCGCGCTGGAAGAGCGTCTGGTCGCCGAGCATGCAATCGTACAGCAGCGTTTCGTAGCCGACATTGGCATGGGCCGCGAAGAAGTCGTCATAGTCGAACGTGGAGCACACGGCGCCGATCTGCATGACCGGCCCCGGCGTCTTCACGTTGAAGTCGAAGCTCGTGCCGTGCGTCGGGTCGATGCGCAGCGTCAGCACGTTGGCCGCGAGCGTGTTGACGGGCGTGTCGCGAAAGAGGAGAAATGGCACGCGCTTCAACTGGACCGAAATCTCCGTGCGCCGCGCGGCCAGCCGCTTGCCGGTGCGTAGATAGAACGGCACGCCCGCCCAGCGCCAGTTGTCGATGTGCACGCGCGCGGCGGCATAGGTTTCGACGCGGCTCTCTTTCGCCACGTCCGGTTCTTCGCGATAGCCCACGCCCGCCGGGCCTCTTGCGTATTGCCCGAATACCACGTCGGCGGGGGTGAGCGGCTCGAGCGCCTCGAAGACCTCGACTTTCCGGTTGCGCACGGCTTGAGCGTCGAAAGAATTGGGCGGCTCCATCGCGATCATGGCGAGCAACTGGAAGAGATGGTTCGGCACCATGTCGCGAAACGCGCCGGTCTGCTCGTAGAACCTGCCGCGGCCTTCCACGCCGATCACTTCGGAGGCCGTGATCTGCACGCTGTCGATGCATTCGCACCGCCACACCGGCTCGAACATCGCGTTGGCGAAACGCAGCGCGAGAATGCTCTGCACCGTGTCCTTGCCGAGGAAATGGTCGATGCGGTAGACCTGCGACTCGTTTGCGTAGCGCAGCACATGCCGGTTCAAGTCGCGCGCCGAAGCGAGATCGGCGCCAAAGGGTTTTTCGATCACGAGACGGCGGAACGGGCCATCGCCGTCCTTGCCTTCGTGGAGCAAACCGGCGTTGCCGAGCCGTTCGCTGATCGGCTTGAAAAAGCGCGCGCCCACCGCGAGGTAGAACACGACGTTGCCGGGCGACTTGCCGTTCAGCTGCTGCGCGAGACGTTCATAGGCGGTGTCGTCCTCGAAATCGCCGGCCATGTAGGTGAGGCGCTGCGCGATCCAGTCCCACGCTTCATCGTCGAGCTTGCCGGCGTGAAAAGTGCTCGCCTTATCGGCGGCGAACTTCAGCAGCGCGGCGTGCAAATCGTCGGACCAGGCCTTCGTTTCGCGCTCGCCATGATTGACGCCGATGATCTTCGTGCCCTCGTCGAGCAGGCGATCGGCGGCGAGGGTGTAAAGGGCGGGCATCAGCAGGCGTTTGGTCAGATCGCCCCCGGCGCCGAAGATCACGAGCGTGCAGGGCGGCGCGGGTTGCTTGCGCGCGGGCAACGCAGCGGCAGACGGCGCGCTATGGGGGCGGTCAGGCGCTTTTTTGCTGGCCGCCGCGCTGGAAGCGCGGGAGGCGTCGTTGGCGGAATCGCGGCTGGAATGGTTCGTCGACATGGCCAGGTTCAATGCACCGAAATACACGCAGCGCGCAAATGCGATACCTCGAATGATCGGGGTTTGCGCGCATCGGGTTCCATTCGTTCTCGCAGGCATTTTGTAATATCGTGGTGCCTGCTCATTGCGCGTGTTCGCTGTACGCTCTCAATGCGCTGATTGGCGACGGCATTCGAAACGAACCGAGGATGTGCCCATGTCCGAGAAGAGCTTCCCCAACGAAAACAACCAGAGCGACGAAAACGATTCCCATGGCCCCCATGGCATGCGCGGCGGACTGACCAGTTACGGCGACACGGACTTCTCGCTATTCCTGCGCAAGGCCTTCATCAAGGGCGCCGGCTATACCGACGACGCGCTGGAGCGTCCGGTGATCGGCATCGCGAATACGGGGAGCGCGTACAACCCGTGTCACGGCAACGTGCCGCAACTCGTCGAGGCGCTCAAGCGCGGCATTTTGCTGGCGGGCGGATTGCCGATGGAGTTTCCGACCATTTCCATCCACGAGAGCTTTTCGCAGCCAACAAGCATGTTCATGCGCAATCTCATGTCGATGGATACCGAGGAGATGATTCGCGCACAGCCCATGGACGCGGTCGTGCTCATCGGCGGCTGTGACAAGACGGTACCCGCGCAGTTGATGGGCGCCGCATCGGCGGGCATTCCCGCCATTCAGCTCATCACCGGGTCCATGATGACGGGCGCGCATCGCGGCGAACGCGTTGGCGCGTGCACGGATTGCCGCCGCTACTGGGGCAAGTTTCGTGCGGGCGAGGTCACGGCCGAAGAGATCGCCGAGGTGAACGAGCGGCTCGTGCCGGGCGTGGGGACGTGCGCCGTCATGGGCACGGCCAGCACGATGGCTTGCGTGGCGGAAGCCATGGGCATGACGGTGCCGGGCGGCGCGACGCCCCCGGCCGTGACCTCGGACCGCATGCGCGTTGCCGAGCAAACCGGCGCACAGGCCGTGGAGATGGCGAGACGACGGCTCACTGTCGATCAGGTGCTCACCGCGGAGTCGTTCGAAAACGGCCTGCGCGTACTGCTCGCCATCGGCGGGTCGACGAACGGCATCGTGCATCTTGCTGCCATCGCCGGACGCATGGGTTTCGACATCGATCTCGATGCGGTGGACCGCATGGGTCGCGAAACACCGGTGATCCTCAACCTCAAGCCTTCCGGCGAGCACTACATGGAAGATTTCCATCGGGCGGGCGGCATGGCCACGCTCCTTCGTGAACTCGAGCCGTTGCTTCATCTCGACGCCATGACGGTGACCGGCCGAACGCTGGGCGAGGAGATGGAGCGCGCGGGGCCCCGCTTCGCGCAAGACGTGGTGAAGCCGCTTGGCGCGCCCGTCTACCCACAAGGCGGCCTGGCCGTGCTCCGCGGCAACCTCGCGCCCGGCGGAGCCATCATCAAACAGTCGGCCGCCTCCGCGGCGCTCATGGAGCACGTTGGCCGCGCTGTCGTGTTCGAGGACGCGAGCGACATGGCGAACCGCATCGACTCGGACGACCTCGACGTGCATGCCGATGACATCATCGTCCTCAAATGCATTGGGCCGAAAGGCGCGCCGGGTATGCCGGAGGCCGGCTATATCCCGATCCCGAAGAAATTGGCGCGCGCCGGGGTGAAGGACATGGTGCGGATCTCCGATGGCCGCATGAGCGGCACGGCATTCGGGACGATCGTGCTGCACGTGACGCCGGAAGCCGCGATAGGCGGCCCGCTTGCGCACGTCCGCAGCGGGGACCGCATCCGCCTGAGCGTGGCGAACCGCGAAATTACCTTGCTCGTGGACGACGAAGAACTGCGGCGTCGGCGAGAGTCGAACCCGGTTACGGTGCCCACGGCAAGCCGGGGGTATCACAAGCTGTACCTCGATACCGTGACCCAGGCAGACAAGGGCGCCGACTTCGATTTTCTGAGAGCGGCCGAATCTCGTGGCCCGATTCCCAGGAAGTAGGCGCCTCGCGCAAAGCGTCACGGCTTGTTCCGTTCCTCGATTTCGGTATAATGAAAGCTCGTTCGAGATATCGAACGAGAGTGAAGCAAGCACGAGTAGCAATGCATCCAGAGTCGGACTGACCGACGCCAACCTGCCCTCCCGGGCAAGGTGGACGCCTTCGAGGCGATGCGGCCGATTTGCGGCAACGAAACGGGAGCAGCGCAGCTGGCACCGGTTCGATCAACTTTCTTCCGGAGCCACCATGCGCCAGGATATCGCAGCCTCCTCTTCCTCCACGCCCTGCGAGGATCTCTCGCACTGTCTTCCTGGTTTCACGCTGACTCATACGGTTCATCTCGTCTCCGGCCTGAATCTCGGCGTCGTTTCGACGGCCGCCGACGTGCTCGAAGGGGAACAGATCGTGGTCGACCGGTGGGCCGTTACCCGCTTCGGCGACGTTCTCGAACAGAGGATCGTGTTCGGCGAAGTTTCGGAGCGTGAAGCGGTTCGCCTGCGCGAACAACTCGCGGCTGTCGATGGCGTCTTGCGCGCGAAGATAGAACATCATTTCGTTCGTGCCCGCTGAACAAACGTGAGCGTGCGAGCGGTGCGAGGCGCATCGATCACGCGCGCTTGACGCACAGGCCGCGCGCCGTGATGCGCCGCGTCAACGTGGGCCGGAAAAAACGGCTTCCGACGCCTAAACTGTCCTATGGGGCTAGAGAGCGCTCGGGGTGAGCATCATGAAAAGGCGTGGATTGTGCAGTCTCCTGCTCGTGCTTGCTGCGTTGTGCATCAGTGCCGGTGCGATCGCGGGCAGAGGCGGCGGCTGGGCGCATGGCGGGGGCGGCTGGCACGGCGGCTATCACGGCGGCGCGTGGTCGCACGGCGGCTATTACCACGGCGGTTACTATCACGGCGGTTACTACCACGGCTACGGCTGGTACCATGGCGGCCACTATCACGGCTGGTATGGCTGCTGCGGTTCGGCGAGCGTCGGCTTCTACTTCGGCCCGGGTTTCGTCTACGGCTATCCGTTCTATCCGTATTACTATCCGCCTTATGTCGCCAGCGTCTATTACCCATACGTTTCCGGCGACTTCTCGCAATCAACGCAATGGATCGAGCAAGGCCAGGTACAGGATCAAGGCAGCACCCCCGCCGTATACGACCCGTACCAGCAACAGGGTGGACAGGGCGGCGGCGCGCCGCAATTCGGCGTCTGGTACTACTGTGTGGCGTCTCAGACCTACTACCCCTACGTGCAGTCCTGCCCCGGCGGCTGGCAGGAGGTGCCCGCACGGCCGCCCGACAGTTGAGCCGTCAAGCCGGCCGGACCTCACGAGCGGATGTCAACGGCAAGCCGTCCCACGTGGACACCGCGGCGGCGCAAAGCTCGCCGGCCAGGGCGATTGGCGAAGCTCATCGCCAGAAGCGCATGGATAGTGCCGTGTGCGACATGAATGGCGCCGCACGGCAGCGCGCGGCGCGGCGGTCACTCGCAGCGACTCATTCGAGATCGCGCGTTTCCAGTTCCACCGACTGCCCCCCGTTTTTCTCCAGTGCATGGCGCGCTGCCAGCTCGATGCTGGGGCGATTCGCCTCGAACGCGCTCAAGAGTGCATGCGCCGAAGTGCCGGTATTGCCGAAGCGATCGTTCAGCGCATCGAGCGATACGCTGCACCATACCGGGCGGTCATCCACGTGGGCCTCGAACGCAACGCGCGCGGCCGCCACGGCGTGACGGCGACTCGTAAATTCGATTCTCATCCTGGTCCTCCGCGAGTTTCATTGTTCAGGGGGCGACCGTTTTTGCGGGTTCACCCTTGCTTAAGGGTAGAGCTTTGCGCGGCTCGCGTTAACTCTTTTTCCGCTATTTCGCCTTGGACGCGCTGGCGGGGTCGCTGCGCATCATGTCGTCGTTCGCGGCGGGGCCTTTCGGCTTCTTTACGGGCATGTTGTCGGGGTTCGTTGCACTCGCTGCGCCCGGAGCCGCCGCTGGGGGTTTCACCATCGGAGGCGCTGCCGAATGGTCAGTTGGATGCGCTTCGGTCTGGGCCTGCGCGGCAGGGAGCATGCAAGCGGCGCCGAGCGGCATGCAGACGATCGCGCCCCAGATGAGTGCCTCATGTGAGTTCATGGCTGCTCCTTTTTTCCCTGGTCGTCTTCATGGAGGACTTCGCGAATGGCGCGGGGGCGTATCGCGCGGCAGCAGACAAGGACCAGTGTCCCGGCGTTGAATGACGCAACTCGCGTAGCCAGCCCCAGTGAGCGCCAAGGCTTCGAAGGCAACGATATCCGACCATATCGACAGTGAGCCCATCATGCGCTGTCGTTCCTCCAACGTCAGCAGGGTCTTTCGCATCGCGCATGCCTGGGTTTCCACCCGTACGCGTTGCGCCAGAGCGCGCTTAACCCCGGCCATGCCAGGGTTTTGACAGCGGCTCTAGAATGAAATCCTGAGTATCAAGGAGACCGTAATAACGTCATGGATACACACGCGACCAGAATCGAGGAAATGCTGCGGCGGGAATACCGGCACGGGTTCGTTTCGGACGTGCAGGCGGACACCTTGCCGCGCGGCTTATCCGAAGACGTCATCCGGCTCATCTCCGCGCGCAAGCAGGAACCGGCGTTCATGCTCGAATGGCGGCTCGCCGCATACCGGCATTGGCTCACGATGACGGAGCCGCATTGGGCGAGCATCGAGCATCCGCCGATCGACTTCCAGGGCATCGCCTACTACTCCGCGCCCCGCACGCAGGCGACGCGGCCGACGAGTCTGGACGAAGTCGATCCGGAACTGCTACGAACGTACGAAAAGCTGGGCGTGCCGCTTCAGGAGCGTGAAATGCTGGCGGGCGTGGCCGTGGACGCGGTGTTCGACAGCGTTTCCGTCGCCACGACATTCCGGCGGCAGCTCGGGGAGCTGGGCATTGTGTTTTGCTCGTTTTCCGATGCGGTGCGCGATCACCCCGACCTCGTGCGCCAGTATCTGGGTTCGGTCGTGCCTTACACCGACAATTTCTTCGCGACGCTCAATTCGGCGGTGTTCAGCGACGGCTCGTTTTGCTACATCCCGCCGGGCGTGCGCTGCCCGATGGAGCTGTCCACGTACTTTCGCATCAACGCGCGCAACACGGGCCAGTTCGAGCGCACGCTGATCGTGGCCGACAAAGGGGCTTATGTGAGCTATCTGGAAGGCTGCACCGCGCCAATGCGCGACGAAAACCAGCTGCACGCCGCCGTGGTCGAGCTCGTTGCCCTGGAGGGCGCGCAAATCCGCTATTCGACGGTGCAGAACTGGTACCCCGGCGACGCGCAAGGGCGCGGCGGCATCTACAACTTCGTGACCAAGCGTGGCGACTGCCGCGAAGCCAACGCCAGGATTTCATGGACGCAGGTCGAAACCGGCTCCGCCATCACATGGAAATACCCGAGCGTGATCTTGCAGGGCGATAACTCCATTGGCGAGTTCTATTCGGCGGCGCTCACCAATCACTACCAGCAGGCCGACACCGGCACGAAGATGATTCACATCGGGCGCAATACGCGCAGCACGGTGATTTCGAAGGGGATATCGGCGGGGCGCGGCAAGAATGCGTACCGCGGGCTCGTGAAAATGGCGCGCTCGGCTCAGAACGCGCGCAATTACACCCAGTGCGATTCGCTGTTGCTCGGCGATCGATGCAGCGCTTTCACGTTTCCCTATATCGAGGTGAAGAATCCGAGCGCGAAGGTCGAGCACGAAGCCACGACGTCGCGCATCGGCGAAGATCAGTTGTTCTATTGTCAGCAGCGCGGGCTTTCCGAAGAAGACGCGGTGTCGATGATCGTCAATGGCTTTTGCAAGGACGTCCTGAAGGAACTGCCCATGGAGTTCGCCGTGGAAGCGCAGAAGCTGCTGGGTGTGAGCCTGGAGGGCAGTGTAGGTTGACAGGGAGCGACGAATGCTGGAAATCCGCAATCTGAATGTCGAAGTGGAAAACAAGCCGATCCTGCGTGGTCTCGATCTGCGCGTGAATGCGGGCGAGGTGCACGCGATCATGGGGCCGAACGGCTCCGGCAAGAGCACGCTCGCCCATGTGCTGGCGGGGCGCGAGCATTACGTGGTCACGGGGGGCAGCGTGCAGTACGACGGCTGCGACCTGCTCGCGCTCGCGCCCGATGAACGCGCGCGCCGGGGGATCTTTCTCGCCTTTCAGTATCCGGTGGAAATACCGGGCGTGAGCAATATCTATCTGCTCAAGGCCGCGCTCAATGCGCAGCGCAGGCATCGCGGCGAGCCGGAACTCGACGCGATGGATTTTCTCGCCCTGGTGAAGCAGAAGCTCGCGGACATGGAAATGAAGGAAGACCTCCTGTACCGCGGCGTGAACGAAGGATTCTCGGGCGGCGAGAAAAAGCGCAACGAAGTGCTGCAAATGACCGTGCTGGCGCCGCGTCTGTCCATACTCGACGAGACCGATTCCGGCCTCGATATCGACGCGCTGCAAGTGGTCGCCCGCGGCGTGAACCAGATGCGCGACGCCAACAGGGCCATCGTACTGGTTACCCACTACCAGCGCTTGCTCGACTACATCGTGCCGGACCACGTGCACGTGCTGTCGCAGGGGCGCATCGTGCGCTCCGGCACGAGCGAGCTTGCGCGCGAACTGGAAAGCAAGGGCTATGGCTGGCTCGGTGCGCACGAAAATGATGGGCTGGAAGCCGGGGCGGCATACCCCGCGTCCGGCAGGGAGCAACGATGAGCGAATCAACGCGCGAGCATTACCGCGGGGCTTTCCGCACGATGGCGGGAACATTGGCGGGCGTCGAGCTGCCCTGGTTGCGCAAGGCGAGGCGCCACGCGTTCGACCGTTTCGAAACGCTGGGCTTTCCCGGTACGCAACTGGAAGCGTGGAAATACACCAACGTGACGCCGATTACGAAACCGCACTGGAATTTCGTGCCATCAGATGGCACACATGCCGACTACGCGCGCCTGATCGACGATCTCGTGCCCGCCGAGGCGGCTGGCCGGCTCGTGTTCGTGAACGGCCGCCACGTGCCGAAGCTGTCGTCTTTGCCGCCGTTGCCGCAAGGGGCGTTCATCGGCTCGCTCGCCCAGGCCATGCGCAGGATTCCTGATCGTCTGGAGGCGATCATGGCGCGCCGCGCGCCGGAGGACGGCTTCGCGGCGCTCAACGCCGCATTTCGCAGCGACGGCTATGTGGTCGTGCTGCCGCCCGGCTGCGCGATAGACTGGCCGATCCATGTGCTGTTCTTCAGCAGCGAAGCCACGCTCGCCATGCATTCGTTCAATGCGGTGGTGGCGGAACGGGGCGCGCGCTGTTCGATCGTCGAGCAGTTCACCGGCATCAGCGACGAAGCCTATCTCGTCAATACCGAAACGGAGATCATCGTCGACGACGAAGCCAGGGTCGAGCATTGCCGAATCCAGCAGGAGGCTCGCAGCGCCTTTCATATCGCGCACATCGGCGTTTCGCAGCAACGGGCGAGCCAGTTCACCTCGCATTCGTTCGCGTTTGGCGGCGCGCTGTCGCGCACGCAGATCGACACCCGGCTCGGCGCAGAAGGCGCCCACGTCGATCTGAACGGTTTGTACTTCGTCACCGCGCGGCAGCACGTTGACCACCACACGCGTATCGACCACGAAATGCCGCGCGGCACGAGCCGCGAATACTACCGGGGCGTGCTCGATGGTGCGTCGCATGGCGTGTTCGATGGCCGCGTGATCGTTCACCAGGACGCGCAGCAGACCGACGCGCACCAGGGAAACGACAACCTGCTGCTCTCGCGCAACGCCGAGATCGACACGAAGCCGCAACTGGAAATTCACGCCGACGACGTGAAATGCACGCACGGCGCGACCGTCGGCCAGCTCGACGAGAATCCGCTCTTTTATCTGCGCTCGCGCGGTATCGACGAACGCATGGCGCGCGCGCTCCTCGTATGGGCGTTCGCGCGCGCGAGTGTGGACCGCGTGGATAATGCGGCGCTGCGCAGCCGGCTCACGCAGCGATTGCTGGCGCGCCTGCCCGGTGGCGAATGCCTGCGGGGACTTTCATGAACCTGATCGAACCGGTGAGTCTTCCCGACGCGCAAACCGTGATGGCATGGCGTCGCGACTTCCCGATCTTGCGCGAAAGCGTGCATGGCCGGCCGCTCGTCTACCTCGACAACGCCGCCACCACCCAAAAGCCCGCGAGCGTGATTGCCGCCATAGAGGCCTATTACGAGCATGACAACGCCAACGTCCATCGCGGCGTGCACTTGCTGTCGCAGCGCGCGACCGATGCGTACGAAGGCGCGCGCGCACGCATTGCGCGCTTCATTCACGCGGCGAGCGAGCGGGAAATCGTCTATACGCGCGGTACCACCGAGGCGATCAACCTCGTCGCGCAAAGCTTCGCGCGGCCGCGCCTGCAACCCGGCGACGAGGTGCTCATCACCGCGATGGAGCACCACTCGAATATCGTGCCCTGGCAACTCGTCTGCGCGCAGACAGGAGCGGTGCTGAAGGTGGTCCCCATCGACGATGAGGGGGCGCTCGACGTCGATGCATACGAGCGCATGCTCGGGGCGCGCACGCGCATCGTCGCGCTCGCGCATGCGTCGAACGCGCTGGGAACCGTGAATCCGGTCGCGCGGCTGATCGAGGTTGCGCATGCGCGTGGCGTGCCGGTGCTGATCGACGGGGCTCAGGCGATCGCGCATCTGAGCGTGAATGTGACCGCGCTCGATTGCGATTTTTATGCGTTCTCGGGGCACAAAGTCTACGGGCCGACCGGCATCGGCGCGCTGTACGCGAAGGCCGCGCTGCTCGAGGCCATGCCGCCGTGGCAGGGCGGCGGGGACATGATACGCGCCGTCTCTTTCGAAAAGACCGAGTACAACGTCATTCCGTGGCGCTTCGAAGCAGGCACGCCGAATATCGCGGGGGCGATCGGGCTTGCGGCGGCGCTCGATTATGTGAGCGCGATTGGCCTTGAAGCGGCGCAGCGGCACGAAGCCGATCTGCTCGCCTATGCGGACGATGCGCTCCGCTCGAACCGCCATGTGAGAATGATTGGGACTGCCATGGATAAGCTGGGTATCGTCTCGTTCGTCATGGACAACGCACATGCCCACGATATCGGCACGATACTCGATCAGTGCGGCGTGGCGGTGCGCACGGGACATCATTGCGCGATGCCGGTGATGGCGCGCTATGGCGTGCCCGCCACGGTGCGCGCCTCGTTCGCGCTGTACAACACGCGCGCCGACATCGACGCGCTGGTGAACGGCCTCGCGCGCGTGGAGGAGATGTTCCCGCTATGAGCAATCTACGCGAGCTGTATCAGGAAACCATATTCGACCATTACCGGAGGCCGCGAAACTGCCGCACCGTGCCCGGCGCGAACCATTGCGCCGAAGGGTACAACCCGTTGTGCGGCGACCGCATCACGTTGTACTTGCGTATCGAAGAGGGCGTCGTCAAGGACGCCGGGTTCGAGGGCGCGGGCTGTGCGATCGCAACGGCTTCGGCTTCGTTGATGACCGAGGCGCTCAAGGGCCGCACGCAAGCGGAAGTGGAAGCGCTATTCGAACGCTTCCACGCAATGGCGACGGCGCCCGCTGACCGGCCCGTGCCCGATGAAGGGCTCGGCAAGCTGGCGGTGCTGGCAGGGGTGCGCGAGTTTCCCGCCCGCATCAAGTGCGCGACGCTCGCGTGGCATACGCTGCACGCCGCGTTGCGCGACGAGCGCGGCACGGTCTCCACCGAATGAGCGCGCGGCACGCGTGCAAGGAAAGGCATGACGATGAGCACCGATAGCACTTTGCAGAGCCACCCGCGCAATGAACCCGATTCGGCCGCGAGCAGCGCCTTGCGCGAACGCGTGATCGAGGCGCTTCGCACGGTGTTCGATCCGGAGATTCCGGTCAATATCTACGATCTCGGGCTCGTTTATCGGCTGGACGTGGATGCACAGGCGGGGCGCGTGACGATCCACATGACGCTGACCGCGCCGGGGTGCCCCGTTGCGCAGACGTTTCCGGCGACGGTCGAAGACTGCGTGCGCGACGTTGAAGGCGTAAGCGCGGCGAGTGTCGAGCTGGTGTGGGAGCCGCCATGGACACGAGCGCGCATGTCCGAAGCGGCCCTGCTGCAACTGGGGATGCTTTGACATGGCAGATTGGGTGGACGTGGCCTCATTGAGCGATTTTCCGCCGGGCTCGGTGCGCAGCGTGGACGTGGACGGCACACAGGTCGCGGTGTTCAATCTCGGCGGGACCTGTTACGCGATCGAGGACACCTGTCCGCACGACGGCGGCGTGCTCACCGGCGGCGACGTGGAGGACGATGTGGTCATTTGTCCGCGCCACGGCGCGCGTTTTTGCATCAAGACGGGGAAGGTGCTTGCACCGCCTGCGTATGAAGACGTTGCGGTATTCGCGGTGCGCGTGGAGGCCGGCGTCGTGCAGGTGAGGGACGAGCGGTGGGATGAGGGGGATGCCTGAAGGCGCGAGGTGCGCCGTTTCAACCAGACAACGAGGGAGAGCGAAAATGGTCGAATCAGGATGCGGACGTTGGATGCGCACCGCTGCAATGCTGGCCGCAGCCGGACTCCTCACGCTATCGGGCGGCGCGCTTGCAACCACTCAGTCGCAACAGCGCCAGCAAGGCAGGAACGTCAACCAGGCGGCCAAACAACAGGCGCGCTCGACCAAGGTCGACTGCCGGGCCGCGAACGAGAAGAGCAACGCCCAATGCCGGCAAGACAAGCGCAATACGAAGCAGGAAGGCCGCCAGCAAAAGCGGAACATCAAATACTAGTTGAACGTGCCGTTCCCGCCACAGAGCCCAAACGCCCCGCGCCGTGGGGCATATCCGAAAGGTACGGCAACGCCGCGATGGCAGCGCCGTCTCAGCGGCATAATGTGGGCGCGGACCGAATGAACCGGCGTTTGGGGCCATTGCAGCGAACGCGCCGATGTCCGCGCTTTGCATGCGTTGCAACCATCGAGAGGCATCCATGAAGGCTCTGATCCATCTTGCGGCAGCGGCCGCGGCAGGCACGCTCGTCATGTTTTACATGGACCCGGTTTCCGGTCCGCGGCGCCGTGCACGGTTGCGCAAAGGCACATTGGCTCGCCACGGCCGCGCGAGCGCCCGCCATGCCGCGCAAGGCCCGGCAATGAGCGAATACGGTGAACTGGCAGGCCCGGGCGGCGGCATCGGCACGGCGCCGTGAGCGCGCGAAACGGGTGTTTTGCGCGGAAAACATCGTGAATCAGGAGTGTTTTGCTGGAGAGAGGAATCCGCCATGCCCGCCGATATGCCCGTTCTGCTGCCCGATCTGAATAATCGCGTTGCGCTGGTGACCGGAGGGTCGCGCGGCATTGGACGCGCCATCGCCGTTGCGCTGGCCTCGGCCGGCGCGGCTGTCGCCGTGAATTACCGGCAGCGCGCGGACGAGGCCGCGCAGGTCGTGACGCTGATTCAAGGCGCCGGGGGTCGCGCGTTGGCGGTGCGCGCCGACGTATCGGCGGCAGATGAAGTCGCGCGCATGGTCGCCGAGGTGGAAGGCGGCCTGGGTGCGATCGACGTGCTCGTGAACAACGCGGGCACGGGAACATTCCGCGACATCGACGTGCTCACGGAAGCCGAATTCGACCATACGCTCGCCGTCAATCTCAAGTCGGCGTTTCTCTGCACCCAGGCGGTGTTGCCTGGGATGCGCGCTCGCCGCTGGGGCCGCATCGTCAATCTCTCTTCGGTCGCGGCGCGCGGCGCCGGGGCGGTCGGTGTTCACTACAACGCGTCGAAAGCGGGCCTTGAAGGCCTCACTCGCGGCTATGCGGCGCGCGTGGCCCGCGAAGGCATCACCGTGAACGCCGTGGCACCGGGGCCCATCGACACCGAAATGGCCGCGCCGCTGAAGGCAGCGAACATCGCCGAGCGACTGCCCGTCGGACGGCTGGGCGCTGCAGAGGAAGTCGCGCAGATCGTGATGATGGTGGTCGGCAACGGCTTCGTCACCGGACAGACGATTGCCGTCAACGGGGGCCTCAGCTTCATCTAAGCGCGGCAGCGTTGCAGCGTGACCAGCGACGCGTCCCGTGCCCGCACAACTCCCCCGTTCCCGTTTCACCTCGTTTGCTAACCAGCTCATCCTTCTGGTCAATGGCTCGCGCCGCAAAGCGGCGCCCTTGCGCCGATTCGAACGCCAGGCTCACCCAATCGAAAATATTTCGTAAGGTGTTTGTCTCCAGGTGTTCATACCCCGATGCTCTAATCCCCTAGCCGTGTAGCCACCGTATTCGACTGGCATGGACGCCACGATGCGGATTGGATCCTCCCTGTGCCTCGGCTTCGCGGTGATCCCGACAATACGAATCCAACCTGGAGCCGAATATGCAATGGCGTCACATCGCAGTGGGTTCGCTCACCGCTGCAGCGTTCGCATCGACAATCGCGTGGAGTGCCAGTGAAGATCATGACTGGAACCACCAGCCGCACGAAGGTCGCACCGCCACGCCGATCAAGCATCTGGTCGTGATCTACGGCGAGAACGTTTCGTTCGACCATTACTTCGCGACTTATCCGCACGCAACCAACCCGTCCGGCGAGCCGGCGTTCAACGCGCAGCCCGGCACGCCCTCGGTGAACGGCCTTTCGGGCACGCTGCTGACGAGCAACCCGAACACGAATCCCGCGAATGGCGCGGGCGCGTCCAATCCCTTCCGCCTCGATCGCACGCAGGCGGCCACGGCCGACCAGAACCACGCCTACACGGCGGAGGAGCAAGCCTACGACAACGGCGCGGCCGATCTCTTCCCGAAGTACACGGGTAGAGGCACGAGCGGCGGGGCCAGCGCGTTCGGCACGACGGGCCAGGTGATGGGCTATTACGACGGCAACACGGTCACCGCGCTGTGGAACTACGCGCAGCACTTCGCGATGAGCGACAACGCGTACACGTCGACCTACGGGCCTTCGACGCCGGGCGCGCTCGAAGTGATCGCGGGGCAGACCAACGGCATGAAGGTTGTGAAGACAACGAAGCAGCCGTCCGCTGCCGGTTCGTACTACGTAAACGACGGCCAGGGCGGCTTCACGATGATCAATGACGTCGACCCGGCCTACGATCTCTGCTCGAGCGCGACCGACCAGGCGCAAATGCAAGGCAAGAACATCGGCGATCTGCTGAACGAGCGCAACATCTCGTGGGGCGGCTTCATGGGCGGCTTCAACCTCGCGACGACGAACAGCAACGGCACGACGGGCTGCAAGCGCAGCACGCTGTCGACGGTCGTCGGCTCCGCAACGGCCGACTATATTCCGCATCACAACTGGTTCCAGTACTACGCTTCGACGTCGAATCCGCAGCATCTGCGCCCGAGCTCGATTGCCGCGATCGGGCATAGCAGGGGCAAGGATGGGAATCCTGATCCGGCGAACCACCAGTACGATTCCGACGACTTCTTCAATGCCGTGAAGGCGGGCAATTATCCGGCGGTGAGCTTCCTGAAGGCCCCGGCCTACCAGGACGGTCACGCTGGCTACTCGGATCCGCTCGACGAGCAGGCCTTCGTCGCCAAGGTGGTCAACTTCCTGCAGCAGCAGAAGGAATGGGACGAGACCGCCGTTGTCGTGACGTGGGATGACTCCGATGGCTGGTACGACCACGCCTACGCGCTGCCGACCAGTGCATCGTTCGACTCGGTTGCCGACCAGCTCGATGGCCCCGGAATCTGCGGCACGGGTTCGGCGCCCAACGGCTTGAACGGCAAACCGGTGAACGGCCGCTGCGGCCCCGGCACGCGCATTCCGTTCGTGGTGATCTCGCCGTGGGCGAAGGAGAACTACGTCGACCACACGCTGATCGACCAGGCCTCCGTGGTGCGCTTCATCGAGGACAACTGGCTTGAGGGCAAGCGTATTGGCGGCGGTTCGTTCGATGCGACGTCGGGCAGCATGATGGGCATGTTCGACTTCGATCGCCGCGGCAAAGGCCACGACGACCGCAAGCTGTACCTCGATCCGGTGACGGGCCTCGCGCTCGACACGGCGCCGAAGATCTGATCGCCCGGGATCGCAAGCTGTAGCGGCATGACCTGCGCGCGCCCCTACTCATCATGAGGCAGGGGCGCGCTTCGTTTTTCAGGCGTCGTTCATGCTGGCCGCGAAGCGTGCCCGCGATCGCGTTGTGTGCGCATGTCGTCGTATTCGAGCGAAATGTCCTTGTTGGTGTAATCGCCCATGCGCCAGGCGGCGAAGAGGCTGACCGCCGCGCACGCGAGAATGTAGATGGCGATCGCGTAGCCGGAGCGGTAGTACGCGAACAACGCGGTGGCGATCAACGGTGCGGGACCGCCCGCGATCACCGAAGCCAGCTGATAGCCGAGCGAGGCGCCGCTGTAACGCAGCCGCCCCGTGAACGATTCGGCGATGAGCGCCGCCTGCGGCCCGTAGAGCATGGCATGCGGCACGAGCGAAAGCACGACGGCCGCGAAAATCCACGCCGGATTCCTCGTGTCGACCATCGCGAAGTAAATGAAGCCGAATAGGCCCACGGCTACGGCGCCGATCATGTACATGCGCTTGCGGCCAATCACGTCGGATACGTGCCCGAATAGCGGAATGGTCACGAGCTGCAGCACGGCGGCCGCCATCACGGCCGTGAGCATGAGGTCCCGCGAAACGTGCAGCGTCTTGACGCCGTAAGTGAAAACGAAGGCGGTGTAGATGTAGAACGGCGCCTGTTCGGCCATGCGCGCCAGCGCGGAAAGGAGGATGTCCCTGGGCTGGCGGCGGATGACTTCGAGCATCGGCGTTTTCTCGATCCTGCGTTCGGCGAGAAGCTTCGCGAAAATCGGCGTTTCGAGAATGCTCAACCGGATATAAAGGCCGATTGCAACGAGCACGATGCTCAGGAAAAACGGCACGCGCCATCCCCATGTCGTGAAGTTATCGCCGGAAATCCGGCTGATGGCCAGCACCGCGAGATTGGCGAGAAAGAGTCCCGCCGGCACACCGAATTGCGGCCACGAAGCGACGAAGCCACGGTGCGAATTGGTGCGAGCCCATTCCATCGACATCAGCACCGAGCCGCCCCATTCGCCGCCTACGCCTACACCTTGTATGAAGCGCAGCACCGTGAGCAGAACCGCGCCCCAGATCCCGATCGACGCATAAGTCGGAACAAAGGCCACGGCGAAGGTCGCGAAGCCCATGAGCAGCAGCGTCACGATCAGCGTGGCCTTGCGGCCGACGCGGTCGCCGTAGTGGCCGAAAATGGCCGCGCCGACCGGGCGGGCAACGAAGCCCACGGCGTAGATCAGAAAGGCCTGGAGGGTGCCGACGAGCGGGTCGGATTCAGGAAAGTACAGTTTCGCGAAAATGAGCCCGGTGACCGTACTGTAGAGAAAGAAGTCGTACCATTCGATCGTCGTGCCGATCGTGCTGGCGATGACAGCGCGGCGCAGCTGGCGATGGGCGTCTTCCTCCGAAAGGAGCGGGGCTCCTGATTGATCGGCATTCATTGCGCACCCCCAAAATACGTGGGCGATATGGCCATCTGCAAATCGCAAGGCCGTGAGTCCCGGTGGCGCGCAAAAACCGTGCCCCAACAGAGCCGGGACGGTGACAGCGCCGGTTCGTTTGGAAGTGCTTTGTGGTGCTATCGCTTCGTCCCGAGCGGTAGGGTTTGAGATGTTCTTGTACCGCTCGTTTTATATGGCGTTGTGAGGCAAATGGCGAGGGGCCGCGTGGTGCTGCGTTTCAAACTGTAGCGCCGCGAGCTGCGCATAGAGCGGTGAAGTTTGCAGCAATTCGCCATGGCGGCCTTGCGCGACGATGCGGCCTTCTTCCATGACGACGATACGGTCCGCCTGCTGCACCGTGGCAAGGCGATGCGCGATGACGAGCGTCGTGCGGTTCTGCGCAGCATTGTCCAGCGCCGTTTGCACGAGCCGCTCGCTCGCGGCGTCCAGCGCGCTGGTGGCCTCGTCGAGCAGCAGAATGGGCGGGTTCTTGAGGATCGCGCGGGCGATTGCGATGCGCTGACGCTGGCCGCCTGAAAGGCGCACGCCGCGCTCGCCGAGGAACGTGTCGTAGCCTTGCGGGAGTGCCTCGATAAAGCCCGCGGCGGCGGCCATCGTGGCGGCGCGCTGGACGGCTTCGAGCGTGGCATCCGGCGTGCCGTAGCGGATGTTGTCGAGCACGCTGCCCGAAAAGATCACGGACTCCTGCAGCACCACGCCGATGGCCTGGCGCAACGCCGCGAGCGACACCTGCTGCGTCGGCACGCCGTTGATGCCGATGCTGCCCGACTGCGGATCATAAAAGCGCAGCAGCAATTGAAAGAGCGTGGTCTTGCCCGCTCCGGACGGTCCCACCAGGGCGACGTGCTCTCCCGGCCGCACGTCGAGCGAGAATTCGCTGAGGGCGGCAGTGCCGGGCCGCGACGGATAGGAGAAGCTCACGTTGTCGAAGCGGATGCCTGCTCCGAGCGCGGGAAGCGGCACGGTGGTCGCGGCCTGCGCCACGGGCGAGCGCGCGGCGAGCAGTTGCAGCAGGCGTTCGGTGGCACCGGCGGCGCGCTGCAGATCGCCCCATACCTCGGCTACCGCGCCAACGGCGCCGGCCGTGAACACCGCATAGAGAATGAACTGGGACAGCTGGCCGGCCGTCATCTCGCCGTCCAGCACCGCCTGCGCGCCCAGCCAGAGCACGAACACGATGGCGGCGAACACGAACACGATCACCACGGCCGTCAACCCGGCGCGTGCGCGAATGCGCTTGAGCGCGGTTTCAAACGCCGTTTCCACCGCGCCGCCAAAGCGCTTTGCCTCGAATGCCTCCTGTGAATACGACTGCACGGTCGGCATCGCATTGAGCACCTCGCCCGCCAAAGCGCTTGCGTCCGCAACCTTGTCCTGGCTCGCGCGCGAGAGCCGCCGCACGCGCCTTCCGAAGATGACGATGGGCGCGACGACCACGATCAGTGTCGCGATGATGTAGCCGGACAGCACGGGGCTCGTGGCGACCAGCATCGCCACGCCGCCGATCATCAGGAGCACGTTGCGCAAGCCGAGCGACAGGCTGGTGCCCACTACCGTTTGAATCAAGGTCGTGTCGGTGGTGAGACGCGAGAGCACCTCGCCCGTTTGCGTGGTCTCGAAGAACTGCGGGCTCATCTGTATCACGTGGCCGTACACGGCGCGCCGCAAATCGGCCGTCACGCGCTCGCCGAGCCAGGAAACCCAATAGAAGCGCAGCGCCGTCGCCGCGGCGAGAATCAGCGAAACGACGAAGAGCGCAATGAAATAGCGGTCGATATGCGCGCGGTTCCCGCTCGCGAAGCCGCGATCGATCAGGTATTTGAACGCCACGGGCAGCGCGAGCGTCGCGCTCGCCGACGTCACGAGCGCGAGGAAGGCGAGCGCCCACCGCCCCGCATAAGGACGCAGGAAGGGAAGGAGGGCGAAGAGGGGCGCGACGCGTGACGGACGGGCGGCGACTTCTGGCATGGATGGTTCCTGCGGATCGACGAAAAGCGGGATTGTGCCAGCGCGTGGCCTGGCCGGTCGTTCAGGGCGTGGGTTGCTGCGACGGCGGCGTCGCCCCGTCGCGAATCTGCTCGCGCTCCTCAGGCGTCATGCGCTGCCACGCTTGCCAGTGCTGCCAGTGTTCCCGGCGCATGTGCCGGTGACAGCCGCCGTGACCGCGAAAGCCACCGAACAGGATCCGGCAGAGCACGAGCAGGCCGAGCGCGTGCGGATAGTCGATGGCGCGCGCGTCGGTGACGAGGGCGGGCGCGATCCAGTTCCACAGGCCCATGACGATGCCGCCCAGCAGTGCGATGACCACGACCATCAGCAGCGCCTTGGCGAATATTTTCCGGCGAAACTTCATTCGATATCTCCTTCGGTTCAAAACTCGAAGCCGTCCCACGACGACCGCAGTCGCGCGCGCAGATGCAGCACCGCATAACGTTTGCGCGCGAGCAGCGTGTTGATGCCGATGCCCGTTGCCGCCGCCATCTCCTTGAAACTGCGTCCGTCCAGTTCGTGGGCGATGAACACCTCGCGCTGGTTTGCGGGCAGCTCGTCGAGCGCGGCGCGCAGCGTGTCGAGCAGCGCCGCGCGGGCGTAAGCGGCTTCCGGCCCGGCGTCGGGCGAAGGCAGCGCGAGGTCCAGACGGTACTCGCTGTCGTCGTCCGCCTGGTCGGGCAGCGGCGTTTCCTTGCGCTTGCGGAACCGGTCGATGATGCGGTTTCTCGCAACGCGAAAGAGCCACGCGCCCACCTGCTCGATGGGCTCCGGCAGCCGCCAGGCTTCGACCAGTTCCTCGAATACGTCCTGGAGAATGTCCTCGGCTTCGTCCTGATCGATCACCCGGCGACGGATGAAATTGCGCAGCCTCGGGCGCTCGCGGGCAACGGCGTCGGCGATTTCGCGGTCCTGCGCGGTGAGCGGGTTCGGGGTGTGCAGCGGTTCCATACCCGTGATGACGATTCGGGAAGAAGAATATTGTGGCGTCGGTTGCGGTACCTGGGCGGGGATTCCGCCGACTGCGCGAACGGCGGGCCTGCGCGTGCGCATGCAACTCGCAGTGTGCCACCGCGTGTAACTGACCGGCGTGCGCCCGCCGGGCCAAGCGTCACGCCAGAGCGGCTACGCTACCTGCCATTCGTGTTACCGGGCATGGGCGTAAAGGTGCAGTTCGGACTTTTATGTGATTTGTCGGCGCAGCAGTCGAGCAAGGCTTTGACCGATGCGACGTTGGCCGCCTCCCACTCTACCTTGCTCATGTTGTTGTCGGTCGGCATCCAGTGGCTGAGCGGATAACGGTTGGCGAGCGCGTTGCCGCCTGGCGCGTTTTTCCCGCCAGTCGAGAGCTGGAGATAAGAAGCCGTGCAGCTCTGCTCGCTGCCGATGCGGTGGCAACCTATGCACGTGTTACCTGGCGTGCTCATCGTCCAGAGGTGATACGACGAGAAAGCCGGGCCGATGCTCGAATACTTTCCCCATGGATCGGTGGGCACCTTGTCCCACACCTGCCCGATATATGGGCTGAAGATGACGGGCCCCGCATCGTGACATTGGAGGCAGGTAGGCTGGCCTGGCTTGCTGGCGGCAACGTCTTTGGGTGACTTCCAGAATTCCACCGCGGTGAGATGCCCGGCCGGCGTCACTCTCTCGTTCGGTGGCGGCACGCGTGTGGCGTCGATGCCGCTTGCGGGCACCGCCGTTTTCGACTTCGGAAGCGGCGGTGGGTTCGATGCGAACCAGCAGGTCTTACCGCTGCCGGAGTGATGCATCACGACGACCACCAGGTCATAGTGAGGATCTTTGTCGTCGCGCAGGATGTCGCGGCGACAGTACGCCGAAATCTGCGTATTGCCGCGCGAGAGATTCAATATCTTCGAAAAGGGCATGCATTGTCCTGCTGTTCCTGAAGCGGGAGAAAGCAGCGATGGCTTGTCGCAATGCGTCGGTGACTCGCGTGGGCCGGGCGGCTTCCCGTCGATCGTAATAGGGATGTCGGTGCCGTCATTGCAGTCGAAGGGGGGAATTTCGCCGATCTCCTTAGCACATTGATCGCCGTATTCGAGCAAGGTTTGTTCGTGCGTCATGGCCGCGAGCGGCGCGGCAAGCAATAGGCACGCGGCGGCGAGGCGGAGTGTGACCGACATTGTCATCCTCCGTGTTTCATCTGCAGTTGCGCGACTTTGCGGATCGCCTCCCGGTACTTGACGTACCCCGTGCACCGGCACAGGTTCCCGCCCACCCACATGTCGATTGCCGCATCGAGCTGGTCCGCCCCGATACGATACGCCTTCAGATGTTCGAGCATGGCGGTGGCCGCCATCAGGAAGCCCGGCGTGCAGTAGCCGCACTGAAACGCGAACGACTCGAGAAAGCTTTGCTGTAGCGGTGAAAGCTGGTTGCCGTCCGCGAGGCTCTCGACGGTGAAGACATATTGATTCGCGACCGCGCTCACGGGTGTCACGCACGCCAGCGTCTTTTCCATCAGCGCGTCGCTGCTGCTGCGCATGCCTACGGTGCACGCCCGGCACACGCCGATGCCGCAGCAAACCTTGGTGCCCGTGAGATCGAGGCGTTCGTGAAGGAATTCGGCGAGGCTCATATCGGCATCGGCCGCGGGCACCGTGACCGGGTGCCCGTTCACGTGAATCCGGATCCCTGCCTCGCTCATGTGAGGGCCCCCCGGAGCTGCTCTGGCGTGACGGGCGTTTGCGTGAAGCGATGCCCGGTCGCCATCGCCAGCGCATTCAACAGCGCCGGCGCAATGGGACACATCACGGCTTCGCCGATTCCACGCGCGCTGTGGTGCTCCTTGCCCACGGGCGGCGGCAGGGGGATCAACTCCTGACGCGGGACGTCGGTCATGCGCGTAATGAGGTACCGGTCGAGATTCCACGTGCCGTTGCCGGGGCCGTCATTGCCCAGCGGACACGTTTCGCTCAGCACGTTGCTCATCGCCATCGCCACCGCGCCGTGCGACTGGCCTTCGACGATCTCCGGGCAAATCAGGCGCCCGGCGCTGAGCGTCGTGACGACGTGCTCGACTCTCACGCGCCCGCTCTCGGGGCTCACGGACAGCGCGACCAGCGCGGCAGCGGGCGCGTAGTTGGTGCGGCCGAAGCCGACGGCATTCGGCGGTGCGATCACTTCGCCGTGCGGCACGCTGTGCAGATGGTGCGTGTCGTTGCCGACTGCCACGAAGTCGCAGTCCATCTCGACGGCGCCCGACTCGAACGCGTATTTGCTCGTCCAGAAAGCGCCTGCGTAAGTGACATGGACGGCGGCCACGGTGGGCAGTTGCAAGCGATTGATCTTGTCGAGCAAGGCCGGCCAGCTGATCGGCGGGTGGCCAGCGGTAGTGAGCTTTGCCTTGACCCACTTCACGTCTTGCCGTTCGATACGCGGGCTACTCCATATCGCGCGTGCGGCGGGCAGCACGCTTTGCAACAACAACACCATGGCGGCGCGGTCCACTGCCTGAAAATGCTGGAATGCCCCGAGGCAGGCGCTCGACGAGCCATAGGCGCTGTAGATGGATTTGCTTCGGCTGTCGGGCCATATGCCCAGCGTCGAGACATCGAAGCCCGGGATCGCGGCAAACGCCTCCACCTCGCTCATGGTGATCTCTTGCGCGTTTTGTCCGAGCCAGGTGGCGGGGGCGAGGCCCAAGGTCGTCGCCGCGCCGTTGCCCATGTCCGTGTAGTGAGTCAGCACCCGCACGCCCGCGTTCGGCTGAATCTGAACCATCGCGAAGACGGGGTCTTTGCCGGTGCCGTACGCCTGATTCGACATGGCAAGCCCGACGCCATAGCGCAGCCGCTGTTTGTGTCGTTGCGCGCGCACACTTTCCCGGTTGCGCCACAAGACATGATTTTCAAGCGGAATCAGCAGCTCCTTGAGTTGAAGGTCGAACAGAATGGGCGCGCCAGTCAGGGTTTTGCCGCTGCCTTTGACGAGCAGATTGCTGCGCCGGATATCGAACGGGCTCTTGTGCAGCGAGTGCGCGGCCTCGTCCAGCAGCGTTTCGATGGCGATGTAAGCCTGCGGGCCCCCAAAACCGCGCTGCGAACCTCCGAAGACCTCGGACGTATAGGTCACGGAGCTTTGTGCAATCGCGCGCGGAATGTCGTAGCAACTCATTGCGCTCATGGCGGCCAGATCGCCAACGGCGCCCGAAAGGTTTTCCTTGCCACCGCCGTTTAGACGGAAAGAACTGTCCAATGCCTGAATCTTCCCCGAGTTGTCGACCCAGATGGATTCCGTGAATTGGGTCTCCGAGCGTTTGAGCCCGACCTGGAACTGCTCATAACGTGACTGCTGCCAGCGCAAGGCGCCCTTTGCGAAAGGTGCCGCAAGCGCGAGATAGAGCGGGAAATACGATTTGTCGCGACCGCCGAATCCGCCGCCCGGGTAGCAGCCCAGCACGTGAACGTGGGTAACGTGGATGTTGCTGTTCGAGAACAGATTGAGCGCGGAAGTACCGTCGTCGCGCGGCGATTGCGAGCCCAGCACCATGTGCAGACGACCGGCGTCCGCTTCAAACCAGGCCAGCCCCGCTTCCGGTTCCATGAACAGGGGATCGATCGCGGGCGTCGTGAATTCCGCCCGGAACGGGTGCCACGCCCTGCTTTCGACGTGCCGCGCCGCCACATCGCGAACATGGTTTGCCATGTTGTGGCATGTGTCGACGAATGCCGGGGTGGGATTGCCGTGCTTGTCCGCGTCCATCAGGAGGTTCGAAAACGCCTTTTCGTCGTCGCGCACGTAAATCTTGGGCGATGAATAGACGGGGGGCGGCTTACCGTCCGGCGGCACCGTGGCGCCATAGCGGATCATGGAGGCGTTGAAGTCGAGCAGCTTTTTCGCGCGACGCCAGGTATCGAAGTCTTCGAAAATCAGCAGGGCGGCAGGCTGACCATAGCAATTGGCGGGCGCACCTTCCTGGGCAAAAAGAAAGATATCTTGGTTGTGAATCGGATCCTGCCTGGTCGAAAGCGCGACGCGATTATTGTTCAGCGTCGAGTTCGATATCACGGCGATGGGGCGCAGATCGTGAGGCAATATGCCCAGATCGAAACCTTCGAATTTCTTGTCGACGCAATTGCATCTCAGGGCGTAAAGCCAGTTTTCCTCTTTTGGCCAGCCGTCGAAGTCGCGCGCCTTGAAGTCCCGCGCGTAGATTTTCGCACCCGTGACCTTGCGTACGCCCTCGATCCGCCAGCGCGCCTTGCCCGGTTCCGGCGCCCATTCGGGTGCGCCATCCGCCGTCTCGGGCGTGGGGTGGGCGTTCGCGGCGATGTTCGAGCCGGGGCCGAAGGCCGCACGCTGCGAAGAACATGCACCTGTGAAGCTCGCGACGGAACTCACCGACACCGTAAGCGCGCCGCTCCCCATGGCCTTGAGGAACGTTCGGCGGGTGACGGGAACCCAAGCCATGCTGCGCCTCCACGTACGGCGGTCGGAACCCTACGCGCGTCCAACGACGGTAGAGCGCTTGACTATCTAATACCTTGAATGTCGGAAGTGGGATATTGGGTTGCGAGCGATTGCCCCTGGTTCATTAGTCTATTAAATGGGATAACTAAATTCAAGGAAGCGAAAACGCGCGACGATAAGCCAGACGCGTGGGCTCGTTATTTCATATCGCGCGCCACCCGAAATCCATTGGCGTTGTAGCGTACGCTGCTGTCGTACTTGAAGCGCGTGGCCGCGAGCATATAGCCCGCGCCGTCGCGCCATGATCCGCCGCGAATCACGCGCGCCTGGCAGTTGGGTTCGTCCCACGAGTGACCGTCGCTCGGCGCATTCTTGTACGAGTTGTGCCAGCAGTCGCTGACCCATTCCCAGACGCCGCCCGCCATGTCGTAGAAGCCAAAGGCATTGGCTGCAAAGGAGCCGACGTCGTCGGGCGCCTCGACATGCCAGGGCGGCCCGCAATCCTTGCAATTCGCGGTTCCCTTGCGCATGTCGTTGCCCCACCAGTAACGCGTTTCAGTGCCGGCGCGCGCCGCATATTCCCATTCGGCCTCGGTGGGCAGGCGGTACGGCTTGCCGCTGATTTTAGAGAGCCATTTCACGTATTGTTGCGCGTCGTCCCAGCTCAGATCGCGCACGGGAGCATTCGGCGAAGCGTTGTTCTCGTTCGACAAGCGCGGGCAGGCACTCGCGGTAACGCAGGCGTTCCACTGCGCCACGGTCACCGGGTATTTGGCGAGCGCATAGCTATGGCCGATGGTCACGCGGTGCGCGGGCCTTTCGGATGCGTCGTCGGTATCGATGCCCATCGTGAAGTTGCCGGGCGTCACGGGTATCAAGATCGGACAAGATGAGCAGTCCTGAATGTCGTGCGGTCCGGGTTTGGCGGCGGCAACGGCGGCCTTGGGCGGAGCGGGCGCAGGAGCGGATGCCTGAGCGGATGCCTGAGCGGGCGGCGCACTGGCGGGTGCCGCCTTGGTCTGTGCGGCTGCCGCTGGCGGGGCTTTTGACTGCGGCGATTGCGCGGGCGAGGCGGCCGCCGGGTTGCTGGCCTCGTGCGTGGCAGGCGCGGCGGCAGGGTTCGATGCGTTCGCATGCAAGCGTGCGAGGCGCGCCTGGGCGAGCGGAGCGAAACGTCCGTTCGGATAAGCCTTCAGATACGCTTCATAGTCGCTGGCGTACTGACTGTCCTTGATCGAATTCCAGAACGTGATTTCGTACTCTTCGGACGTGTCTTTCGGCATCAACCCGACGCGGATGACCGCAACGCCATGGCGTTGCCGGGCGGCCTTGTACACGCCGGAATCTTGCGCAACGGGCTCGGCCACGCTTGAAGTCGAGGTCACGCCGAGCGAGATCAATACACACAGAGGCACCCATAGCCGCCACATATTCGTTCTCCCTGTCAGGGGGCCAGCGAGGCGCCATGCCGGTACGAGCCAGGCGCCATCGCCTTTCAATGCCGACGGTGCGCTACCCCGCGGCAGTCGCCGGGGCGATCGACTCGGACCGCCATCGGTGCAAGCACTGTTAGCGCACAACTACAAAATAGCACGCGCACCGGGTGATGCAGTAACGGGCTTGCTTGCGCGCAACGCGCCGATTTATGTCCATGCGGTTGAATCCGTCCTAAGCTGTAGAACACGCACCGAATTCGAAAGCCGAGTGGCCGTCAGCCGAACGAGGAGCACCAAAATGCAGCGAAGAGAGATCCTGCTGGCCCTGGCAGCGGCCGCCCTGACGCCGCGCCTGGCGTTCGCCGAGCGCACCGCGTCGCCGCCCGGCGCGGAGGTGTACATCATCTGGCCGCCGGACGGCGCAACGATTCCCACCGGCAAGTTCTGGGTGCGCATGGGCTTGCGCAACATGGGCGTTTGCCCGAAGGGAATCAACCGCCCCAACGTTGGCCACCACCATGTGCTCGTCGACACCGACCTTCCGCCGCTCGATCAGCCGATACCGTCGGACCGCAATCATCTTCACTTCGGAGCGGGGGAAACGGAGGCCCGTATCGAGCTTCCGCCGGGCAAGCACACGTTGCAGTTGCTGATGGGCGACTATAACCACGTGCCGCACGATCCGCCGGTGTATTCGAAGAAGATCACGATCACGGTGAAGTAGTCCGACCTCAGCCGGAAGCGGGAGTGCATGCCATGAACAGGTTCCTTGTTTTTGCTGCCAGCCTTGCGCTGCTTGCGGGCGGCGCGGCGCACGCGGGCACGACGCCGGCCGACCCCAAGGCGCACGTGTACATCGGGTGGCCCAACGACGGCCAGGTGATGCCGGCCGGGCGGCCCTTTCGCGTCTGGTTTGGCTTGCGCTACATGGGCGTAGCGCCTTCGGACGTCGAGTTTCCGAATACCGGGCACCATCACTTGCTGGTCGACACCGACCTGCCGCCCATGGATCAGCCCATTCCTTCCGATCGCAATCATCTGCACTTCGGGGCGGGGCAGACGGAGACTATGCTGCAGTTGCCGCCGGGCAAGCATACGCTGCAGTTGCTGATGGGGGATGCCCATCATGTGCCGCATAATCCGCCTGTTTATTCCAGGAAGATCACCATATACGTTAAGTGATCCATACGGATTTATCTTCTGGCGTTTTTTTATTGCGGTTCTTTGCCCTTTTGGCATTTCCTTCTATTCGCGTCGGTATGCAGGCGTTGCCCCTGTGCGGGGCGGCACCTACTTTTCTTTGCCGCGGCAAAGAAAAGTAGGCAAAAGAAAGCCGCTCAAACCGCCAGCGCCAGCCACCATTCACCTCTCGCCGTAAATGGTGAATGGCTCCGGAGCGTCCGTCACCACTCGCCCACAGACGGAGTGACAAGGCGCTCGTCCGTCCGGCGGCGCTCCGCGCCCCGAATGGCATAACGAAAAAAACATTGGCGTGCGTGCGTTCTCGCGACACTTGCCATGCCCCTCGGTTTCCCATGCAGACCCTTCCGCAGCGCGCGTAGCGAGCGGCGGGATGAATGAGCGCCTTGTCACTGGCTTTGAAGGTGCGAGGTGACAGACGCTCCGGAGCCATTCACGATTTACGACGAGAGGTGAATGGTGGCAGGCATGGGCGGTGTGAGCGGCTTTCTTTGCCTACTTTCTTTGCCGC
>NZ_BBJJ01000021.1 GCF_000739815.1 Paraburkholderia mimosarum LMG 23256 = NBRC 106338 | reverse complement strand
GCAGATGGCAAGCGTAAAGGTGATCAGCACGGAACCCTTTACGCTGGATCCGCGGCTGTTTGGCCAGCCGACGCGATGAGCCTGATGTCGATGGCAGGCGGAAGACCATGCCCCGCGATCAGATGTCAAGGTTCGCGATGTGCATGCTGGCGGTCAAGGCGCTCTCCAGACATCGAAGCTAAAAAGCACGATCGTTCTAAAATGCGATAATAAAGATTATGTCAAATTTGCGATTCAACCGGCACAACTCTAGCGGCCTCGCTGCCCCAAACCCTGTCAGCGCCGCTTCACCCGGCGCCAAGCCACGCGAGGATCTGCTTCCAGTCGCCCTGACTCATGGCCCCGAACCAGTCGTCATGATCGGCTGTCGGTAATAAAAGAAGCCGTGCGTGATCGTGTTCGCTCGCGAACCGGCGCGCATGCGCGACGGGAATCAACGTGTCCTGCTGCGCACCGACGATGACGACCGGCCCGTCGTAGCGAGACAGTGCGGCGACGGAATCGAAGGGATCGTGCAGCAGCCAGCGCACCGGGAAAAGCGGGTATTTCTCCGCGGCGACATCGGCGAGCGTGTCCCACGGCGTGATAAGCACGACGCCCGCTACCGCCGCCTCGTTGCCTTTTGTCACCTGCGACGCCATGCCGGCGCCCAGCGATTCGCCGATCAGAAAGACCGGGCCGCCCCATTGAGCGAGCGTTCCCGCCAGGGCCTCGCGCGAGGCCGCCACCGCCGCCTTCATCGTGCGTGCGCCCGAACGGTTGCCGTGTCCCGGATACTCGACGATGACGACGCGATATCCATTGCGCACGAAGACATCAGCGAGTGGCAGCTTGGTCTGTGCCGACTCCTCGTTTCCGTGATAGACGATAAACGTGCCACGCGCCCGCTTTCCGGCCGGTGTCACGACATAACCCGCGTATTCGCCGTGCGTCCTCAAGACAGCGATTTCGTCGCCAGCGTGCGTGACCGTCCGCAGATCGGCTGCATCAGGCGTAGATGGCAGCAGGATGCTGTCCTGCATCAGAAACAGTGCGGCCATCGCGCAAAGATACGCTGCGACGGCCAGAAAGAAGACACAGGAAAATAGACGCATGCCATGTCCCGCTCGGTTGGCTGCGTAGAGTCGAGACAAGTGGCAATGCTGGCCCGGACTCACGCGCGTATCAAACCAAACGTTAGCAGAGGTTGAATTCGATTGTTTTGTGCGCGATTACGAGGTCGATTTGGGAAATTCACCTCCTTTCCATTTAGCAGCGATGTCATCAGGGGATTCGTTGCTCATAGAGCGCTTTTTGGACGCTACGGCTGAATCACTGTGAAAGCGGGTTGACGATAGGAGTCAATATCAGCGCCATATCAGTGTTTCACCTCCAAAAACAGGATGTGCCCCTGTAACCTGCGACGCCTGAAGCGGTGATGTTCTTGCACCAGAGCCCGTCGATCAACCCGGCGGTCTGGGCAGACGTGTGCAGGAAAACTCCACGCGCTCCGCTCCCTCGCCGTCGGACGGCCCGAATGAGATCCAGCCGTGCCCCCAGAGCGTCACCTCGTCGCGGCGCAGGATCAGTTCATGGCCACCGTCGATCGTGATGCGCGTGCCATTAGAACTGCAGTCACGCAACACGTACTTTCCGCCACGGCACTCGATCGACGCGTGCACCCTCGATGCCCGGCAATCGCGCACGACGATGCTCATGTTGGCGCCACGGCCGATCGTCACCAGCGAGGACGTCTCACTCATGTCCATGCCCGCCTCCCCATAGCGCAGGGTCAACAACGATGCACAAGGCAGGCGCGTCAGGTCGTTACCCATAACTGTCAGATCGGCGCCCTGCTGCCAGATCGCCTCGAACAACTCCGTTGGCTGTCTTTTTCCCCGCACCTGTATCGGGTAAAGATAGCGCGCCATCTGACGCAGTCGCGCCGGCAGACACTCTACGGCGTCCTTGCTCGTGACGACCTGCCCCGGCGAAGCAAGCTCCGTCAGTCGGGCGGCCAGATTCACGGTGTCGCCGAACACGTCTCCTCTTTCATCAGGCAACACGGGACCGTGATGAAAACCGATACGCAGCGACATCGGCTGCCCCACCAGCACAGGCAACTCCGAGACGGCCATCTGCATGTCGATCGCGGCCTGCATCGCATATCCGGCTGACGGAAACACCGCCATGACTTCGTCGCCAATGGTCTTGACGATTCGCCCCTCCAAGGCTTCCGCGCACGATTTCATTACCGCAATACACTGCGCAATCGCCTCGAAGGCAACCATGTCACCAACGGTCTCGTAAATCTCCGTGCTGCGGCTTACGTCCGCGAACATCACGGATTCGTAGGACGTCGGATATTTCGCTTCATCAACCATGAGCAAGCCGTCGTCAGGTCGTCAAGCCGGCGTCGAAGCGCCGTTCCTCTGCAGCCCATGAAGGGCTCCCGCTCGTCAGTGTAGTCCGTCCGATCAACCATCACCATCGCCTGCACCTAAGGCACGGATGGCTGCACCGACCGGTGACGACCGATTGCCGCTGTGCAAAATGTGCGCGACAAAGGGCACGCAGATTATTTCATCACAATTCTGGCATCTGCAGGCCACGGCACATGTGGCGCCAAAACGGAACGACTCCGTGAGCGCGCATTCGGGCGCGTCGATCTGCGCCATCGCAATGATCGCGCCACGCCGCCCGTAGATTTTCTGGTAAGGGTCGCCCAAGTCGATGATCTGCGCACAGCGCTGCCGGCCGAGGACCGACAGCATGGCACCATCGCTGCCCTGCGCCTCGTCGACGAATGAAGTCGGCTTCGATGCGTGGCTCCGGGAGTGCCCAGAGCTTCGGGAACACATCAGGCGAAATGGTGCGCGTGGCGTGGATTGCCGCGCCTCTTCCCACAGCCGCCCGGCGAAAGGCAGCAGGCAGGTTCGCAGTTGCACGGCCACCGCTTCGTGGATCATTCCATCGACGAGGGCGTGTTGCGCTGCCGGCCGGAGATCGTCTGACCGGCATGACCTGTCCCGCCCATCGACGATCATCCGGCCAATCTCCAATGGGATGATCAGAGGGCCTTGCCCGTGACTGCCCGCGCTTTCAGCGGGCCCGTCCTGCCAGCGCGTGCGGCGGCTCGCCCGGAAGGCTCAACCGGTTTCGTAGCGGCGGGCTGATACAGGTCCCTACATGCATCGCAGAAGGCGTGGATGCCGGCGGATGAATATGAGAGCTCGGAATACCAGGCCGCGCACCCCGCGATTCATCTGCAAAGCCGGCGAGTGCGAATCAAGCGAACATCACAGTTGCTTCATTCAACGGGTTCGTACGGCAAGCCCACATAGTTTTCCGCGATCGTCTTGAGCCCGGCGTCGGAAGTCGTGTAGTAGTCGTAGTCGGTGCGCTGCATACGCTTGTCGAAGGCGTCGCGCTCCGAGAACTCGTGCAGCAGGTTCGTCATGAACCACGAGAAACGTTCGGCCTTCCACACGCGGCGGAGCGCGATCTGCGAGTACTTTTCAAGCAGATCGGTGCGGCCGTCGCGGTAGACGCGATTCAGAATCCGATACAGCGTGCTCACGTCGCTCGCAGCGAGATTGAGACCCTTCGCACCGGTCGGCGGCACGATGTGCGCCGCGTCGCCAACGAGAAACAGCTTGCCGTACTGCATCGGCTCAACTACATAGCTGCGCAGCGGCGCGATGCTCTTCTCGAGCGAGGGACCCGTGACGATCTTCTCAGCCACGTCCTGTGGCAGGCGTGTCTTCAACTCTTCCCAGAAGCGTTCGTCGGACCAGTCTTCGACCTTCTCGGTCAACGGCACTTGCAGGTAGTAACGGCTGCGTGTCGTCGAACGCTGGCTGCACAGCACAAATCCGCGCTCGTGATGCGCGTAAATCAGTTCGTGGTTGACAGGCGGGGTATCGGACAGCATGCCGAGCCAGCCAAACGGATAGACGCGCTCGTAATGCGTGAGCACTTCCTCTGGGATCGTCTTGCGCGAAACGCCATGGAAGCCATCGCAGCCCGCGACGTAATCGCAATCCAGACGGTATGTCTCGCCGTTCTTTTCGAATGTGACGTAGGGCGCTTCGCCCTTCACGTCGTGCAACTGAACGTTGGCCGCTTCGTAGATCGTGGTCGCACCGCTTGCCGCGCGTGCCGCCATCAAATCGCGCGTCACTTCTGTCTGGCCGTAAACCAGCACCGACGAGCCACCCGTGAGCTGCTTCAGGTCGATCCGGTCACGCCGCCCACCGAACACGAGTTCGATGCCGTCGTGAACCAACCCTTCCGCATCCATGCGCTCGCTCACGCCCGCTTCGCGCATCAGGTCGACCATGCCCTGCTCGAGCACGCCCGCACGGATTCGGCCGAGCACGTATTCGCCGCTTTGACGTTCAAGAATGACGTTGTCGATACCCGCCTTGTGCAGCAATTGTCCCAAAAGCAGGCCGGACGGCCCGGCGCCGATGATCGCTACTTTGGTCTTCATGACCGATGTCTCCTGTAATCGTCTGCACCGCGGCTTCTACTTTGCTCTACGAGCCCCAATTAGCAGCGTCGCGGTTGAATTGTATTTTTCTAGAAACCCGCCGCGCTGATAAGGCAATTTTTTCGAATAAAATTGGACTTTTAGAAAGTCCAATGCGGGCCGAAAAACCCGCTATCGAACACTCATGAAGCATCCGGCGCAGCACGACATCCCCGTCTTCAAGTTATACGGCGAAGGGCCTGACTGGAGCACGCTCGATTTGCTGCACTGCGAGTCGATACCCGAGCGAAGCAGCTTGCATGACTGGGAAATCCGGCGACACCGGCACGCGGACCTCGCGCAAATCCTGTATGTCCAGAAAGGCGTGGCACGGCTCGAAATTGAGGGCGAGATGACACGGATAGATAGGCCATCGGTCCAGGTCGTCCCGCCGATGTGCGTGCACGGCTTCCAGTTCTCTCCGGAAGTCGACGGATATGTGATTACTGTCGCTGCGCCGCTGATGAACTGGCTTCAGCAGCAAATCGATGCGCCGCGCCGCGTGCTTGAGCACCCGGGCTGCTATTCGGTCGGCAGCGACCAGCCTTACCTGAACACACTGTGCGTCCGGTTGAATCAGGAATACGGCCTTCCCGCGCCTTCAAGGGACTTGATGCTCCGCTCGCTCGTGAGCGCGCTCGTCGTATGGGTCAGTCGCCAGGATCAGCAAGGCGAGGAAAGGGGCGAACTTCAGGATCGCGGCCAGGCCTACCTGAGGGCATTCTCCGGCCTGATCGAAAAACACTACCGCGAACATTTTCCGATCAGCCGCTACGCCGAGCGCCTGGGCGTGACGCCAGTGTATTTGAATATGGTTTGCCAGCGCATAGCGGGCAAAAGCGCCCTCGCCCTCGTCCACCAGCGATTGTTGCTGGAGGCCAAGCGCAGTCTCACCTACACCGCACTCAATATCAATCAGGTATCCGATTTTTTGGGCTTCACGGAGCCCGCGTATTTCACGCGTTTCTTCAAGCGATTCACTGGCGTGACGCCAAACGCCTTTCGCAGGCGAAAATGATAACCCTGTTGCCAGTATCGGGCTGGCCGCTCTTCAGAGAGACCAGCGCGATCGCGCATCCCGGCGCAAGGCCACACGCCCTTGTGAGCGCGTGGTCATTGGCCTGATCCAAGAGCCGCCTGTCTGTGCAGCGATGGCTCAGAACCTGTGACGAAGCGCGACGCGTACCAGCGCCTGGTGGCGGTTCGACGAGTCGCCGGCATTGCCGATGTTAGCCACTGCAGGCGCACCGGTGGACGCCTTACCCGACCTTCGGCGTAGAGGTCGGTTCGCTTCGAAAGAAAGTAATCGGCCATCACACTGACCCGATTGAAATGCTGATTGCCGACGCTTGCGCCATCCGGTGTATGGACGTCGTTGCCCTTCGCGTAATCGTAGGCCGCGCCGAGACTGAATGCTGACGTGGCCGACCCTTGCCTAGTGCATCGGCACGCTTTGTTGCGCGCGCGTTTGCGAGGCGGCTGCGCCACGCCCGATCATCACGAACAGCGCGCACGCGGACACCAGCGCCGGCACGGCAAGCAGGCTGAACACGGAACCGATCTGCCAGCCAAAGCCCATCAGGGCTGCGCCGACCAGTGCCCCTGCCACTCCCCCTATGCGCCCCACGCCGAGCATCCAGGCAACGCCAGTCGCCCGCCCTTGCGTCGGATAAAACGCGGCGGCCAGCGCAGACATCGACGTGACTGCGCTCGTGACCAATGTCCCGGTCAAGAAGATGAGCGTGCCGAGCCACAAATGGTGGCCGACACCGCGCCCTACCAGCAGAACCATTACTGCGGCTAACACATACGTGGCGGCGATCACGCGATTGGCGTTGAGACGGTCCATGAACCAGCCGACGCACAGATTGCCCAGCACGCCCCCAAGCGGGAAAAGTGAGGTCATCATGGCTGCACGCGCGCCGGAGAAGCCCGTGTCGCGAAACAGCGTGGGCAGCCAGTTGGTGAGCAGGTAATAGATCAGTAGGCCCATGAAGTACGCGAGCCACAACATCATTGTCCCGAAGCGGTACTGTCGCGACAGGACGACGCGAATCGCCGATTCGCGCTTCGCGCTCACGCCGCCCTCAGGCGCAACGAAGCGGCAGCCATCGAACGCCGTGCCGGGTGCAATACGGCCGAGGATCCGTGCGATCTTCGCGCCGGCACGCTGACGTACCGCCATGAACAGAACGGACTCGGGCAAGAGCAGGATCAGCAGAACCGTAAGCACGATTGGCCCGATACCGCCCGCGACCAGCACGCTTTGCCAGCCAAAATGCGGAATTAACCATGCAGAGGCGAATCCGCCGAGCGCGAGGCCGGTGGAAAAGCCACAGAACATCGTATTGACGACGACCGCGCGCACGCGTGTCGGCGCATATTCGGACATCAGCGTGACGGCGTTCGGCATGGCAGCGCCGAGACCGAGACCCGTGCAGAAGCGCAGCACGGTCAGCGACTCGACCGTGCCGGCAAATGCCGCCGCAAGACTCCACAGCCCGAAGAACGCCACGGAAAGCACCAGCACGGTCTTGCGTCCGAGCCGGTCGGCGAGCGGGCCGGCCAGCACCGCGCCGATGCCGAGCCCGACCAGCGCCGCGCTCATCACCGGACCGAGCGCGACACGCGCAATGCCCCACTGCTGCACGAGCGACGGCGCGATGAAGCCGATGGCTGCCGTGTCGTAGCCGTCGGCGGCGACCACGAGAAAGCACAGCACGAGAATGATCCACTGAAATGGGGAGAAGCGTTGGCCGTCAATGAAGGCCTGGGTATCGACTACGCGTTCGAAGGTCTTCATTGCCGCCCTCCAGCAACGTGATGGACAAGCGGGGGCAACGCGCCGGCGGGGCCGACGGGATCGAGCGTTTCCATTGCGATGTCTCCTGAGATCAATGTCGTTCTTTTGCGGCGCCGTGCCCGCGGGTGCGGGACGGCCGGTGTCTGCCACGGCGCGCCGCAGCGCCGTGGCGTGAGAGGTTCGTGTCAGCGCTCGCGCAGCGTGAGCGCGCCACGCGCGACGTCTTCCCCGCCACATTCAGCCAGTCTGCACTGGCTCCCTTGTTTTGTTAGGCATCCGAATCTCTCCCATGAAGGGCATACGCCAAAGCGTGTCCTGTGTCTCCAGCGAAAAATCTTCGTCGATTCCGCCTGCCTGAAGTATAGGCAGACGGCGCCGGGAGATCATGGACAAAACTGTGGAAAAACAGGACAATCTGTACATCTCAGGGAAGGCGACATGAGGAAAATCCCTAGTTACGAGCTGTACGGAGAAGCGTCGGCCGCGCGTCCGCCGTGGCATGACGCATTCAATTTCGAGTGGATTCCCGAGCGCAGCCGGCCGAACGACTGGAACATTCCCGCGCACCGTCACGACGCGCTGCTGCAGTTTCTCTACATCCGCAGCGGTCGTGGTCACGTCGTCATCGAGAGTGAAAAAACACCGTTTGACCCGCCCTGCCTCGTGATTCTTCCCGCGCAGGTGGTGCACGGTTTCGCGTTTTCGCCGGAGATCGATGGCCTTGTCGTCACGGCGGCACAGCGCGCGCTGGAGTCCATCGCGAAGTCCGTTTCAACGTCGCTAGTCGCGGTTCTCCAGCGCCCCGCCGTCATTCCGGTGCGCGGGTCAGCAGCCAGCGACGAGACGCTGATGCCGCTCTTTCATCTGCTCGAGACTGAATTTCGCCGCGGCGCGGCCGGTTATGCGGCAGCGGGCATGTCGCTGTTAATGGCACTTTTTGTACAGGCGGCACGGCTTATCGACGATGCCAACGTGCCGGTGGCCGCGCTCGCCGCGCGGCGCAGTCTGCAAATCAGACGCTTTCGCGAGCTGATTGCCCAGCACTTCCGGGAGCATCGTCCGGTCGAGTTCTATGCAGCCGCGCTCGATGTCACCCCGCCGCAACTCGGGCGCATCTGCCGCGAAGAACTCGGTTCGTCACCCACTGCGCTGATCAACGACCATCTGATTCGCGAAGCGCAGCGCGATCTGGTCTACTCGGGCATGACCGTCAAGCAGATAGCGCACAGCCTGGGATTCGAGGACAGCGCCTATTTCAGCCGCTACTTCCGCAAGCAGACAGGCGCGACGCCCCGCGAATTCCAGAGCGCTGCACATCGCGACCTGGCATTGGGTCCGTCGTAGCGCGATACGCGAAAAGAAACGCAGCGGGTGTGTGATAGCGGCGTATCGGCTTACGCTGCGACGCTACCCAGCGCGGCGGCACGAATGAGCCGTGTCTCCTGTGCCGTGATCAGATGGCCCGATGCCTTGAGATAGGCGGGGAAAGCCGGATGCGTATCGCGTGCGAGGCACCGTCGTTCGTAGTCCGCAAGATCGTCATACCCCCACAGGTGGGTGAACTGGTTCTGCTGCCCCACCAGGCTTGTCCAAAAGCCGAGCGGGTGCCCAAGGGTCTCGAGCAGGATCGGCATGGCGAGCCGGTCAAACACCTCGATGAACTCGGGCATCTTGCGCAGCGCGATGGTGTAGATCCGGAAATCCACGAGAGGCTTTGCCAGATACATCGGATTGCGGCTCATGCGTGCACCTTCTCTTTGCTGGTCGTGGCCTTGTTGGCAATGGCGTTACCCGTGACATAGCCGAACGTCATGTTGGGACCATGGGTGATACCGGCGCCCGGATAGTTGCCGCCCATCACGCTGCGTCGGTCATTGCCAACCGCGTAAAGGCCCTCGATCTCGCTGCCGTCGGCGCGCAGCACCTCGCCGGTGACGCTGGTCCGGAGGCCGTCGAACGTGCCCAGATCGCCCATCACCACCTTCACCGCATAGAAGGGGCCGGTCGAAATCGGTGCAACGCAAGGATTGGGCTTGTTGTCCGGATCGGCGAGATAGCGGTTGAACGACGTGCGACCGCGATTGAACGCCGGGTCTTCGCCGCGCACGGCATCGCCGTTGTAGGTGCGAATCGTCTTCTCGAGCGCTTCGGGAGTAATGCCGCAATTGCGGGCCAGCTCGCCGATCGTCTCGCCCTTGACGAGGTAGCCTTTGCGCAGCAGCGGTCCCACCGGCATCGGCGCGGGCTTGGCATAGCCCAGGCCATACTTGCCCAGCGCGACCTTATCGCAGATCAGCCACATCGCCGTCTCGCGCTCACCTTCGCAGGCACGGATCAGCGCCGAGCCAACGTCGTGGTAGGAGTTCGATTCATTGGTGAAGCGCTGACCGCTGCGCAGCACGCCGATCACGCCGGGCTTGTAGCGGTCGAGCAAATGCGGGAACACGCCCGTGCGGCCCTTGCCGAAAGGCACCTTCGACACAGGCATCCACGCCGACGCATCGGGGAAGCCAAGCTGAACGGCGCCCCCCACCTTCTCCGCCATGGTCAGTCCATCGCCCGTGTTGCCGACGGGCGTGGGCGAGAGATGTTCACCCCCACGCTTCACATGCGGATAGACCTGCGCAATGCGCCTGAGATCGTGAGGGAAGCCGCCGCAAGCCAGCACGACGCCGTGCCGGGCGGCGACGCGCAGCTCACCGTCCGCTGCGCTCGCGAGCACACCGACTACCTTGCCCTGCTTGCTCAGCAGTTGCTTCACGGGTGTCGAAGTGTGGATCGGAATACCGATCGCCAGCGCCGACTTCGCCAGCCTAGCAGCGAGCGCGTTGCCGCTCGTTACGTTGATCCCCCGGCGGTAAAGCGCCAGCTCCTTGATGTGCGTAGCTAAACGGCGAGCCACATAGCAGAACGAAACAATCGACCTGGTTGCGCGGAAGAAGTGCTTGAGGTCCGCGTTGGAGGAATTGAACATCATCCCCATGAAGGTGATCGTCTCGAGCGGCGGCTTGAGGCGTCGCATGTCCTTGCCCAGTCCGCGAATATCGTAGGGTGCGGCGAGGATCGAGCGGCCGATGTCCGCGCCGCCGGGCGCATCCGGGTGATAGTCCGGATAGAGCGTGGGCACGAACTTCATCTCGGTCTCCCGCTCGAAGAACTCGACCATTTTCGGCCCGTTCTCGATAAAGCACTGGACCGAGGCGGCATCGTAGTTGCTGCCCGTCTCGCTCATCATGTATTCGCGCACGCGCTCGACGGTGTCCGCCGGGTTCTGCTGCCGGCCATATTTGCTCAACGGAATCCACAAGACCCCGCCCGACAGCGCGGTAGTACCGCCGAACACAGGCTCCTTTTCGAGCACGATGACATCGAGGCCGCGCTTCTTTGCGGTGATTGCGGTGGCGAGGCCCGCTGCCCCAGATCCGACCACGACCAGATCGCAAGTGATCTCCTTGACCATATCCACTCTCCTTTTCGTTATGGTGTGATGGCGCTCACGCGGCCGGGGTGGCGTTAAAGCCAGGGCGCGGAACCATGTCCATCAGCATGCAATCGAGCCCGCCGTCGACGAGCACTTCGGAGCCATTGACGTAAGCTGCGAGGTCCGAGGCGAGGAACATTGCCGGGCCGGCGAGATCCTCCGGCTCGCCAATGCGGCGGCTTGCGGTGGCAGCGGCACGGCGCGCCTCAAAGCCAGGCTCCTCGTAGAACTTCGCGGACAGCGCGGTGCGGATCATGCCGGGCAGCACGCAGTTGCTGCGCACGCCGCGCGGGCCCCACTCTGCCGCCAACTGCCGCGAGAGCAGCAGCACGCCCGCCTTGCTAGGGCTATAGGAACCGCTATTAGTCTGCGGATTGAACGCCGCAATCGAGGCAACGTGCACGATACTGCCCTTGCCTGCGGCCAGCATGTCGCGCCCGAATGCGCGGGCACAGAGAAGATAGCCCGTGAGGTTCACGGCAATGGCCTGGTTCCAGTCCGCGATCGAGACCGTCTCGAGCGATCCGGCGCGTAGTAGTCCTGCATTGTTGACGAGCACGCTGGCCGAACCGAGGGCTGAGCGAACCTCGTCGGCGGCTGCGCCAACCGAAGCCTCGTCCGACACGTCGCAGCCGAACGCCTGCGCCACGGCACCTGCCTCCCGCAGCTCGGCGGCGACAGCTTCTGCGCCAGCAAGATTGCGGTCCACAAGCGCTACATGCGCTCCAGCACTGGCGAAGGCACGCGCGATGCCGGCACCAATGCCACTACCCGCGCCCGTGATCACGCAGACCTTGCCATTGAAGTTCAGCCCGTAGGAGGCCGAGGCGGCTGCGCGATTTTCAATTTGCTGTGCCATGCAATTTATCCCTTAAATTTTCCGTGGATTTGCGCTACCTGAAATCCGTATCGCCATTGAACGCCTCACGCGCCTGTGGAACAATGGACAGAGATTACATATAACAGGACATACCGTGCATCATGGCCCATGACCAACAGCGCCGCCGGAGCGTTCTGCACTTCGCGCTCTACGGTGCGGAAGCCGGCCAATCCTGGGTCGACATGGTGCATTACGAGCCCATTCCCCTGCGTGCCGGCCGTTTCGACTTCGAGATCAAGCCGCACGTTCACGACGCGCTGATCCAGGTGCTCTACGTCACCCGCGGGGGCGGCGAAACCTTCATCGACGGCAGAACGTGGGCGGTCGTTGCGCCATGCCTGATCGTCGTGCCAGCGCACTCGGTCCACGGGTTTCACTTCCGCAGCGACATCGACGGTCACGTCATCACCGCGGCGCAGCCTGCGCTGGAATCGCTGGCGATGACAGCCGCGCCCGAGTTGCTGGAATTCATGCGCACGCCAACGGTGCTCTCGGTCGATCCCGATGTCGAACGCGGCACACCGCTGGACACGCTTTTTCAGTCGATCGGGCACGAGGCTCAGAGCCACGAGCGCTGGCAGTTCACCGCAGGCGCGGCACTCGCGATCGCCCTCTTCGTCAAGATCGGGCGCCTCAGCGAGAGCGCCCGTCTTTCGGCCAGCTCAGAGCAGCGGACAATGGCGGCGCGGATCGAACGGTTCCGCGCCCTGCTCGACCGCCATAGCCGTGAGCGGCGGCCAGTCTCCAGCTACGCCGACGAAATGGGCGTGACCACTGGCCAGCTCTCCCGCATCTGCCGCGCCACCTTCGGGATCTCGGCAAGCGAGGCCATCGACGCACGCTCGATCCATGAGGCCAAGCGGCTGCTCGGCTATTCGACGCTCAGCGTGAAGCAGATCGCCAGTGAACTGGGGTTTCAGGACGAAGCATATTTCGGGCGTTTTTTCCGCAAGCAAACGGGACTCCGGCCTACCGAGTACCGCCTGGCGGCCCACGATCGATCCTTGCCGGGCACGGACTGACCCGACCGCCCCCGTACCCGTTTCATACCGACAGCCCGCCGAGCTTGACGAACAGGTGCTCCGGCCCGGAGTTGGTCAGATTGTTGCCCCGCACATACTGGATCGGCCTTGCCGGATCGAGCGCAATGGCGCCGATCTTGCGGGACAGAGCCTTGGTCGCGATCAGCGTCTCCAGCTTGGCGAGCGGCGCGCCAAGGCATTTGTGCACGCCGTTGCCGAAGCCCAGGTGGCCGCTGGAATCGCGGTCGATATCGAATGTCTCGCCGTCGGCAAACTTGCGGCTATCGCGGTTCGCCGCTGACAGCAGCAATCGCACCACCGCGCCCTTGGGCAGATCGATGCCTGCGACCGTGGTGGCTTCGGTGGTGATGCGGCTCACGCGCTGGACGGTGCCACGATAGCGCGCCACCTCCTCGACGAAACGATCGGCGTCGGCGGGGTTTCCGCGGATACGTCCCAGCAGATGCGGCTGTTCGGCAAGCATGCGGAAAGCATTGGCGACAAGGATGGTCGTCGTGTCGTGCCCGGCGATGAAGACGAAGGCGCACAGTTCTTTCGCTTCCTTTTCCGAAAGCAGACCGTCCTTCCACATGCGCGCGATATGCCCGCCGATCGATTGGCTATCGGTGAGAGCGAGCCGCTCCATCGCTTCCTTCAGGTATGCGAAGAAAGCCTGCGCGCTCTGCTCGTCGGTGCCGGTCCCCGGCGCGTTGCGGGCAAGGCGCCCGAAGTAGCTAAAGGTCTCGTCCGACCAGAACTTCATCTTCTCCTCATCCTCGTTCGGCACGTCGATCATCGTGGAGATGGTGGAGATGCTGAGCGGGATGGCGAAATCATTGACGACATCACCGCCACCTTTGGCGATCATCGCGTCGAGCAGGTCCTCCGCCCTTTGCGCGATCTGGTCAACAAACGGATCGAGCGCCAGCGGCAGGAAGGATGGCTGAACGACCTTGCGCAAGCGCGAATGGTCGGGCGCGTCGAACAACGTCAGGAAGGTCAGCGGCGGCGGGCTGACGACCTCGGAGGAAAACAGCTTCGGGTTGCGGATCGCCTGGTAGACATCGTCATAGCGCGAGAGGAACCACACGTCCGAAGTCGCCGACTGGCAACGCAGCACCGGCGCATGTTCCCGCATCCAGCGGTAGTGCTCGTAAGGGTCGCCTTGCGAGCCGTCGTCGACCACCTTGAATGGCTCCAGCCCCTCGGGCCAGTCCAGTTCGTGTGAATAGGCCTGAAGCGTTTTGGCCGTGAACGGGCAAACCTGCGGCGCGCTTTGCGGCACGGCAATTGGGGGCGCGGCGACCTTAGGGGCCGTCTTGCCCAGCGCCAGCCGCTCCAGCGCACGGCTCATCGTGGCCTTGGAATGGAGCGCATGCAGCGCAATCACTTCTTGTGCCTTGTTCAGGTCGCCCAGTTCGAAGGCGCCGACAATGTCCCGGTGCTGCTGGACGATATCGCCGACGATCTCGATCTGGTCGGTTAGCGCGCGCGCGATGAAGTCCTGCACGGCCAGTTGCCGGTAGAGCGCGATCAGCTGGGCGTTTCCGGAGGCTTCAATCGTGAACAGGTGGAAGGCGTAGTTTGCCTCGATATAGCGCGCCACGTCAGTAAAGCGCTGCCCGGACACGTACGGCGCCGTCGCCTCGGCGAGCTGGCGGAAGCGGATCAACTGCTCGCTCGACAGCCGGCCCATGGTCAGCTGGGCTGCCCCCAGTTCGAGTGCCATGCGCAGGTCGAAGGCTTCATCGACATCGACAGGCGCGATGCGCTCTTCGCCGGTCTGCACCACCAGGCCGGTACCGGCGAACTTCTCGTAATAGAAGTTGCGCGGCGCGAGCCCTTCGGCCGAGAGGTGGTTGCGCACCGCATCGACCATCGGCGGCGGGCCGCACAGGTAGACATCCGCGTCGCCGTCGTTGAGCTGCGAAGGGATGATGTGATGCGTCACATAGCCCTTGTGGGGGTGGGCACTGTCGGGACTGGCGACGGTGCAGGCATAGGTGAAGTTCGGCAGACGCTCTGCATAGGCTTCGAGCCGGTCGACGCCAACCAGATCCTCATCGGTGTTCACGCCCAGGATCATGTGAATCGGGTACGGGCTGCCGCCGTCCTCTACGATCTTGTCCAGCATCGAGAGGAACGGCGCGAGGCCCGTGCCACCCGCCAGAAACAGCACCGGGCGCTCGATCTTGCGCAGATAGAAGCCACCCATCGGGCCGCGAAACTCGATTTCGTCCCCTGCCTTGGCGCTTTCGCACAGCCAGGTCGACATCGCCCCTTGGCGCACGTTGCGCACAAGGAAGGACAAATGCGGCTCCGACGGCCCCGAACTGAAGGAGTAGGACCTTGTTTGATCGGTTCCGGGCACGCGGATGTTGACGTACTGGCCAGGAAGGAAGCTGAGATTCGCGCGGTTCTCCAGCTCGACCGAGAAGGCGATCGTGCTGCCCGACGCGCGCTGGCAGGCGACAATGCGCCCCCTGTGGGAGGTCGGGCCGGTGCCGGAGACAGCGGAGTTCGTGGCGATCTGGATTACGCAATCGGAACGCGGGCTCATCTGGCAGGTGAGAACCTTGCGCTCGCTCACCTCCTCCGGGCTGAGCGCATCGTCCACGCAGTCGCCCAGCACGTACTCGCCTGACTCGCAGACTGCCTTGCAGGTACCGCACACGCCATCACGGCAATCGAGTGGAATATTGATCTTTGCGCGAATCGCGGCATCGGTGATGCGCTCTGCGTCCGCGCACTCGATGAAGCGGGTCACGCCGTCCTCGAAACGGAGTGTGATCTGATGGGCCATGGCGGTGTCTCCTCTAGGGCCGTCCGAACTTCGCGCGCCGCTGGCGGAAGGTTCGGACGGGATGGCGCGCGGTATTTGCATTTCTCGCAAGCGCCCGGTGGGTTTGATGCCGCCAATTTAGAGCCTGAGCCGAGTTCCGCTCAATGGACAGAGACGACGTTCGCCCGGACAAAACGTGCATCGCGATGGGGTCTGGATGTCCGTAGCAATTGCTACCGCACCCGCGTTTCGCGTCCAGAAGGTACAGACTGAGCACCTGACGTGAACGGCACGACGGGCGAAAACCCGCCAGGAGAACGGCTCGCGGGCCCGCCCCTGACCAGGGAGCGCACAGCGGCCTCAGATCGTCGTTGGGACGCCTTTTACCGTCGAGATATGTCGGCGCATTGTTCGGCGGTCCAGACGAAAGGCGTTTGCGCGGATAGCGGACCATCAGTCAGCAACAGCCCGCGCTGTGGTTTGGCGCTGAGAGAAACACCTTTCACCGGTCAAGGTACATTTCGCAACACTACAAATAAAAGCCCGCTCGCGGCGGGCCTAGCTTCCTGGTGACCTCTTGCGGTCGTATAGACGCGCCCAAGCGCGGCAATCAACGATCCGAACAGGCCACACTGCCTCTGCGAACGGGCGCCAATGAAAGTGCCTGCCGGGCCCCGCGGACCCGTCCCGACAGCACGACCCAGGCAGAAACGCCAGCGAAGCACCCCCACCCCGCGCGGCTGGCCGGCCGATCACGCTATGAGGGAGCCGTTGCGCACAGGTTGCCTGCGCCTGCGCTCAATTTCGCACACCGCGCGCTCGTGAAAAGGAGACCGACGTGTGCCTGCCCCATCCGCATTAGTGAATGGCCATCTGCACGACCTTCACGATGACGAGACCCACTGCGACGACGAGATACGTGCGCAGCACGCCCATCCACACGCGCGTCGACAACGTCAGGTGTTGCGGCGCCGACAGGTCGTCGAGCGGCGGCATGCGCCACGTGTTGCGCAACGCCTTGAGGGCTGGCTTGTTGAGCGCCGGCGCATCATGGTTGACAGCCTTACCGCGCGCCTTGCGCGAGAGCTCCACCGCGACGTACACGGCGGCGGCAAGTCCACATCCGCCCACGAGAATCTCGACGATCGCCGCACCGCTGATATCCGGAAATACGGTGGCGGACGTCAGGATGATCGACAGCACGACGAGCACGGCAATCACTGCACCCGTGAACACGTTCAGTTTCCTGGAATTCACCCACGGCCCAAGCACCGCCTTGTCGTTGCACAACAGCAGCAGGAACACCGTTGCGCTCGGCAGCAGCACGCCGGCGAGCGTCTGCACAGCCTCGGTCAGGAGGCCGAGCGGGCTGCCGGGCATCAGCACGAGGGCGGCAGCGAGCGCGATGATGCCGAAGTAGACGAGATAGAAGCCCTTCGCGTCGAGCACACTGCGATGCAGCGAGTGCTTGACCTTGAACACATCGCCGATCGCGTAGGCCGTCGAGAGCGAAACTGCGGCGGCACCGATGATCGACGCGTCGAGGAGCGCGACCGCAAAGATCGTCGCCGACGTCTGGCCGACATACTTGTGCAGGCCGGCAATCACCCCACCCGCATCGGTGAAATTGCCGAATTCGGGCCTGCCGTCAAACAGCGCGGCGGTGAAGGCCATCATTGCCACGGCGCCGATGATCACGAACGCGATGCCAATCCAGAGGTCGGCCTTTTCGTACTTCATGAAGCGCGGCGTAATGCGCTTGTCGATCACATAGCTCTGCTGGAAGAACAGTTGCCACGGTGCGACCGTCGTGCCGACGATGCCGATGACGAGCAGCATGACATCGGAGAGCTTCGAATGCTTCGGCCAGGTCGGCACGAGGAAGTCACGCGCAATGACACCGACAGGCGGGTGGATCGACACGAGCACCGGAACGAGCAGGAGACTCAACAGACACAGCACGATCGCGAAGCGTTCGAAGCGCCTGAAGTCGCCGGTACTGACCGCGGCCATCGTCAGCACTGCGGCGATGCAGACGCCGAGAACCTTCGAGACGCCGAGGAAATCAAGTGCAAACGTAATGCCGATGAACTCGGTGACGATCGTGAGCGCATTGAGCAGGAAGAGATCGATGACGCTGAACGCACCCCAGAACTTGCCGAAGCGTTCGAAGATGAGGCGCGCGTGACCGACACCGGTCACGGCGCCCAGGCGCAGCACCATTTCCTGGTTGACGTAGAGAACCGGTATCAGCAGTGCGAGCGTCCAGAGCAGCGACGTGCCGTAGTTCTGCCCAGCTTGCGTATAGGTGCCGAACGCGCCGGCGTCGTTATCGCCAACCATGACGATGAGGCCGGGGCCAAGGATGGCAAGCAGCGTGCGCAGACGCGCCATCCAGTTGCTGCGCGGGGCGGTGTCGTGGTGGGCGATCGTGCCGAAGGCACCCTTGATATCGCCGATGTGTGCATCGTCGAGCACAGCGGCCCGGCGCGGGGCGATGTTTGCTGGTGTGGTGGACATTTTGTTTATTCCTTGGCAGGGCTTTTTAATTTGATGATCGAGGTGTGGCACTGTCTCGCCCTGCTGCCGGCCGGGAGCGATGGGGAGACAGGCGGTCACGCCAGGCCGTGTTAGTGAGCGAGTTTCCAGAGGGCCGCCCGGACCGCGGCGACCACGCGGGCCGATACAGGCGAACGGTCATCGAGCGCGAGCATGTCGTTGTAGTGCGTGCGAGCTTCTTCGACGCGCGGGAGTTGCGCAATGAGGAGTGCGAAGCGCATGGTGATTCCTCCGATAGCTTGAAACGTGGCGCCGTCGACCGGGCCTTCGTTCAGTTCACACGGGCCGAAGTGCTCGGGCGTGCGGGAGGAACGTGTGCGGCCAGGAGGTCAGGCGAAGCGAGCGGCGTTCAGCGAGAACGCACGGCGAGTCATACTGGAACCAGGCTCAGGGTCGGGCATCGTGAACTCCTCCGTCGTTTGCGTCCGATTCTCGTTGAATGGACGTGGGTAACCGCATGCCGCTGCGCGCGACGTTCGGCGCGCGAAAACGGCGTGAGCATGCGGCGCCGCGAGCCAATGGCCCGACGCGCCGAATCGTCTGGACGAATGCGCGTAACAACGCACGCGTCAAAGACGGTGGCCAATCGAAGAGATGCGCGGGAAGAAACTGCGGAAGCTACTGCGGCGCGCACCGTCTGCCTGCTGGCAGGACGGCGGCTAGGGGAGAATCCAGGCGGGCGTCGTGCCGGTCAGGCAGAAAAACCGTTCGAAGGTCGACTACTGCTACTGTCCAAGGCATATGCCCCTTTCGTGAAAACATCCGAATTCTAGTGACGACGCTTGCACAGAGTCAACGATTTCTTTGAAGATTTTTCTTTCGATTCCGTTACTTGCAGTTGGATGCAAATCGTTTTGCTCTCCTCTTCGAATTGCATCTGCCCAGCGGTGACTGCAGAGCTTGCAGTGTGGCAAAGGAGCAACGCGGGAACGCTAGTGCGCCGGGCTTGAATCCGTTCAGCGCGGCATGGGCACTGCAGCTTTTTTCAAACGAATAAGCACTGCCGGCAATTTTTGCTTGTGCGTTCATAAAAGGCGCGCATAGAATCCGCCCTGTCTCAAGAAACAGGAGAGTCCTTCGTGGACGCAAGCCCTGGTAGTCGATCTCGTACGCCGGCGCGTGCCGGCACCCAGACTGCAATCGCGCGTTAGCGACGCCGGACCTTCCTTCCTGCCGCTGACTCCGATTGTCGGGTCAGCGCGCTTCTTCCGGACCGCCCCTGCGGTCCGTCTGTAGCTCGCTCCCTTTTTTGCTTAAGAACACCGACAGCGCTTGACTGCGCTGACGGCGTGTCGCTTATCGAACGTTGCCCGGCCTGGCCGGGCTCGACGGGAGTTGAAACTGCATATCGAACGCTTTCTCCGCGTCTCACGCACTTACCTGCGTGCGACGCCGGCCGTCCCACCGCGCCGCGAACCTGACAGACCCAGCCAGCTCTGGCAGCCCACGAGCGCCCGCCCAGGCCGGGCAGTGCAACGCGACGCTTCAGCCGCGGCTCTCTGGGCGACCTCAACACGCAACGCTGGCGGTACATCATGGCCCGCCTGAGCGGGCTGTCACGAATACGACTCAATAAAACCGTGGCCCCGCGCGACTCGGCACAGGTCCCCCTTTCGCCATCGCTCAATCATCAGTTCATTTCCCAGAAGAAAATAAAATGATCTCCTTTGGCATGCCCACACAAAACGAAAATAGCACTGGCACGCGTGGCCTCCTCGCCCCGCCCTCGCGCGTGAAGCCGCTCAGCGCCATCGCAGCGCTGCTAGTCGCGCTGGCCGCGGGCACAACTGTTCCGGCTTACGGACAATCGGAGTCAGCCGCGCCAGGATCGGCGGAGAAGGCCCCTGACGCAGCCACGAATACCGACGCAAACGCCGCACCGGAAGCGGCTGCCGCCGCGCCGACCGGTTTCTGGGAGCGCTCGAACCTGCTCGGCGACATGGGCGGACTGCGCACACTGCTGGGCGACCACGGTGTCACGTTCAACGCGCAGGAAACGAGCGAGGTGTACGGCAACTTCTCCGGTGGCATCTCGAAGGGCGCTTCGTACAACGGCGCCACACAATTTGGCCTTAGCGTTGATACCGACAAGGCATTCGGCTTGAAAGGCGGCACCTTTTTCGTCGATGCGCTACAGATTCACGGACACGGCATCACGGCTGCACGGCTGAATGCACTGCAAGCCGTGAGCGGCGTCGAGGCCGAAGCGACGACGCGTTTATGGGAACTCTGGTACCAGCAGGCGCTCGGCGACAAGTTCGACGTCAAGATCGGCCAGCAGAGCCTTGATCAGGAATTCATCATCAGCCAGTACGGCAGCACGTTCGCGAACGCGACGTTCGGGTGGCCCGTATTGGCGGCCACCGACCTGCCTGCGGGCGGCCCTGCTTACCCGCTGTCGTCGCTTGGCGTGCGCCTGCGGTTCAAGCCGAGTGATTCGATGACGATTCTCGGCGGCATCTTCGACGGCAACCCCGCGCCGGGCAATGGCGACCCGCAACAGCTCAACGCCAGTGGCACCCAGTTCAACCTGCACAATGGCGTCATGATAATCGGCGAGGTCCAGTACGCGATCAATCAGCCGCCGGCAAGCGGATCCGGGGCGTCACAGCCAGCAGGGCTGCCAGGCACCTACAAGCTGGGCTTCTTGTACAACAACAATTACTTCGCGGATCAGCACCTCGATACAAACGGCATCTCGCTCGCGAGCCCCGCGTCGAACGGCGTGCCGGCGGCGCATCGCGGCAACTTCAGCGTTTATGCCGTTGCAGACCAGATGGTGTGGCGCCCGAGTGCGGACAGCCCGCAATCGGTCGGCGTGTTCACGCGTGTGATGGGCGCGCCGGGCGACCGTAACCTGCTCGACTTCAATATCAACGCGGGCATCGTGCTGAAAGCGCCGTTCAAGGGCCGCGACAGCGACTCGGTCGGGCTCGCCGTGAGCTACGCGAATGTCAGCTCGAGCGCGAGCGCGCTCGATCGTGACATCGCAACGCTCCAGACGCCGGGCCACCCCGTGCGCTCGGCGGAGACGGTGATCGAGGCGACTTACCAGTATCAGGTTGCGCCGTGGTGGCTCTTGCAGGGCGAACTCCAGTACATCGTCCATCCGGGTGGCGGCATCCCCAATCCGAACAACGGCGGTGCACGCATCGGCAACGAGGCCGTGGCCGGACTGCGGACGGTCGTGACGTTCTGATGGTGTGACGCTCTGGGGCATCCCGGCCTGCCAGCATTTTCGCGATCAGCTCGGGATTCGCCTGGCAGAGCCGCGAACTGGCGACGGTAAGCGTGCTCGCCGCTCTGACGGGGGGCGATACGCAGCTGCAAGCGACCTGTTCCTCAAGACCCACCTGTTCGGCGACGTTTTCGAGCGCGACAATCAATCGCCGGTGCAAATTGGAACAACGCCCCTTTCACCGGGGCGCCGGACAGCTTCGTCGGGTTCGCCGTGCCGGCAACGAGCAATGCGTCGCCGGTTGGCACAGGGCGGCTCGGCGCGTAATCTTCGGTGTCCTGAAGACATGCATGATTGCGGGTCTCCACCACCTTCATCAGCACGCCGAGCGCATTGAGGCTGCGTGGAAAGCCTGCGTAACCATAAAGCTGCACCAGGATTTCTCGAACCTCACTGATCGTCAGACCGGTATCCACTCCCTGATTCAACGCAGCAGCGAGAGTGTCCATGTTAGCTGCAGCAGCAAATGCCGCGATGGGTACGATCGCCTGCCACCGGGCGATCAGCGTTTTGCGCAGTATTCGAATGCTTCTGATGCATGGCACTTCGTGTCACACATTACATCCCCTGTTCCACGGTCGCCGCAACGAACAGCAGTGAACCTGCTCTTCTTTGGGGTTGTAGCCCCCTCGTCCGGCATCCCTGTCCGCCGTACAGACTTTCCCGGATACCGCACAACCGGCTCTTGCCAATATAGCTAGATCTCTAATATATTGGCGCAATACCTGCTGATGAAGGCGACCTTTCGCCGGGAGACATGACATGCTGACCCACCAGGAAAATGAATTACTGTGCCGCGTTGAAGGCGATGCCCCGATGGGCCAGTTGATGCGGCGGCACTGGACGCCGGTTTGCCTCATCGAAGAAGTCAGCGAGCCGGACGGCGCGCCGGTCAAAGCCCGCGTATTTGGCGAGGATCTCGTCGTATTCCGCGACTCGGAAGGCAGCGTTGGAGTACTCGACGAGTACTGTCCGCACCGTCGTGCATCGCTCGTCTACGGTCGCAATGAAGACTCCGGCCTGCGCTGCCTCTATCACGGCTGGAAGTTCGACGTCGCGGGCAACGTGCTCGAAATGGTGTCGGAGCCGGCGGCGAGCTGCATGGCCGAAAAGGTCAAGCACAAGGCCTACCCGGTCCAGGAATGGGGCGGCATGGTGTGGGCGTATATGGGCCCGCAGGACGCTGTCCCCGAGTTCGTACCGCCGGCATGGGCGCCGACCGCCGACACGCGCGTGAGCATCGCGAAGGCGCTTCTGCCGTGCAACTGGGCGCAGATTCTCGAAGGCGCGATCGATTCCGCCCACAGCTCGAGCCTGCATTCGTCGGACTTCGTGCCGGCGCGCGTCGGCGGCGCCGAAGCGACTGGGAAGAACTGGTTGCGCCCGTCCACCGACAAGGCGCCGCGCCTGCAGGTCGAGCGCACCGGTTACGGCTTTCGCTACGCCGCGCTGCGCCGGCCGATCTTCAACGCCAACACGCACGACTACGTGCGCTCGACGGTATTCGTTGCACCCGCAACCGTACTGATCCCGCCGAACAATCTGTACAACGTCGCGAACGTCAACGTGCCGATGGACGACACGAACACGGCGTTCTACTTCATCGCCTGGGGCGATCCGGAGACGACGCCAGAAACTGAAACGTGGCGCAAGTTCCTGCGTCAGCAGGTCGGTGTTGACCTCGACCAGTACTATCGTCCGCTGCGCAATCACGACAACCGCTTCTGGCAGGACCGCCAGGCAATGAAGGCTGGCAATTTCACTGGCATTTCGGGCTTCCCGAACCAGGACATCGCGATGTGGGTCACCATGGGCCCGATTGCGAACCGCTCGGACGAGCGCCTCGGCGCGAGCGATCTCGCCATCGTCGAATTCCGTCGCCGCATGATCGATGCGATCGCCGAATTCGAAAGCGATGGAGAAGCAATCGGCACCGGAACAAAGGTGATTTCCCGCGAAGTGTGTTCGTACCAGGCTGTCGTGCCGAAGGAAATCGACTGGCGCACGTATGCCGCGCGTTACGTCAGCAAAAAGAATCCGGAGCCGGCCGACCAGCCATCCGCGCTCGCAACGGACTATCAGGTCGGGCAATAACGGGAGGCACGCGACCATGGAGCAGCGCCGTTTGCGTATCGGGGTCGCAGGACTGGGGCGGGCATTCTCGCTGATGCTGCCTACGTTCCTGCGCGACCCAAGAGTCCAGCTCGTCGCTGCGTGCGATCCGCGTGAGGAAGCGCGGCGGCAGTTCGCCGCTGATTTCGCGGCGCCCGTCTATGCGGACGTGGCGGAGTTGGCGCATGACCCCAATGTCGAGATCGTCTACGTTGCGAGTCCGCACCAGTTCCACGCGCAGCACACTGAAATTGCCGCGGCGAACGGCAGACACGTGCTGGTCGAAAAGCCGATGGCGCTCGCCGCTGCGGACTGCGATCGCATGATCGCTGCATGCCGCGCAGCAAACGTGCATCTGATCGTCGGCCATTGCCACAGTTTCGACACGCCGTACCTGCGTACGCGTGAATTGATCGACGGCGGCGACTTCGGGGCGGTGAAAATGATCCAGGCCGTCAACTACACCGACTACCTGTATCGGCCGCGCAGGCCCGAGGAACTCGCGACGGCCGAAGGCGGCGGCGCCGTTTTCAGCCAGGCGGCGCACCAGGTGGACATCGTGCGAATGCTCGCCGGCTCTCGCGCCTCGCGGCTGCGCGCGAGCGTCGGCCGGTGGGATCCGTCACGCCCGACCGAAGGAGCCTATTCGGCGCTGATCTGGTTCGAGAACGGTGCCTATGCCTCGCTCTCGTACAACGGCTACGGCCACTTCAACACCGACGAGTGGAGCGGCTGGATCGGCGAGATGGGCGATCGCACGAGCCCCGACACCTATGGCAGCGCCCGCCGCCGTCTGGAGACACTCGCTTCGTCGGGCGACGAGGCGAAACTCAAGGCGGCCGGCACGTACGGCGGTTCGGCATACAAACCGCCCACGACCTCCGCGGACGGGCCGCAGCGATTTCATCAACATTTCGGCCCGGTCATCGTCTCCTGTGAACGCGCGGACCTGCGCCCGTTGCCCGACTCGATCGTCGTCTACGGCGACGAGCAGCGCAAGACGCTGCCGCTGCCTGTCCCTTCTGTGCCGCGAGCCGAAGTCATCGACGAGTTATACGGCGCGGTCGTTGAGGGACGGCCGCCCCTTCACAACGGCGAATGGGCAAAGGGCACGCTGGAAATTTGCATTGCGATTCTGAAGTCGAGCGAAACCGGCGCTGATGTAGCGCTTTGATGGTCCGGGGGCGCATCCGTGCGCCCCCTCCCTCTGATCTCGCTACCCGGCGAACGCCGCGAAGCGCAGTGAAAAATCCACCGCCCTGACGTTCTTCGTCAGTTTGCCTAACGAAATGCGGTCCACGCCAGTCTCGGCAATGGTACGCAGCGTCTCCTCGTTCACGCCGCCCGAGACTTCCAGTTCGGCGCGCCCTGCGGTGACACGCACAGCCTCGCGCATGGACTCGATCGAAAAATTGTCGAGCAGAATCGCCGCGGCGCCGCCAGCCAACGCTTCGCTCAACTCGTCGAGCGTCTCCACCTCGACCTGAACCGGCACACCCGCACCCAATGCCTGTGTGGCGCGTAGCGTCGACGCGATGCCGCCGCCAGCCGCGATATGGTTTTCCTTGATCAGGATGCCGTCGTACAGCCCGCGACGATGGTTTTCACCGCCGCCAACACGCACCGCGTACTTTTGCGCGAGGCGCAAGCCGGGTAACGTTTTTCGGGTGTCGAGAATCCGCGCGGATGTGCCTTGGACGATCCGCGCCATCATGCTCGTCTCGGTGGCCACGCCAGAAAGCAACTGGATGAAATTGAGCGCGGTGCGTTCGGCGGTGAGCATGCCGCGCGCCGGACCAGCGATCCGGCAGACGGCCTGCCCTTCGTGCATCCGTTCGCCTTCGCCGACGAACCACTCAATCGTGATGCGCGGGTCGACCTGCTGAAGTGTTTCGTCGAACCACGGCCTGCCGCACAGCAGGGCGGCTTCGCGCACGGTAAGGACGGCCTCGGCTGAAGCGTCGGGGTCGATCAGTAGTGACGTCCAGTCGGCCTCGCCGACATCTTCCGCGAGCGCCTCGCGGACGTTGCGCGTCATCGCCGCGCGGGTCATTCCAATCATTGCAGATCCGTATTCCTTGAGCGAGAAAGCAGCATGCAGTGACATGCTGTCGTGCCGGTCGTGGACGCGGCACGCCCGCCAATATTATTAGATCTATAATAAACGTTCTACCCGGGAATGACCTGAAGCGGCGCTATACCTTATTCCTGATCGAATTCTTCCCCGCGTGCGGCGATCAGGCTGCCCACTTCACGCGTCGACGGAATGCGTAGCGCCGGGTTGTCCGACTCCGATTCGTCGCGCGCCATGTTCTCGATGATCGTCAGCAGGACCTTTCGCGCAACGTTGATCTCGGTGGTTTTCAGGCCCCTGACGCTGATTTCGTTGACTTCTTCCGCGAGCGGGACGAGCTTGTTTTTCAGGCTCCGGCCACGCGGCGTGAGATAGACGTGCGTGTTTTTGCGATTGCCGGGCGCATAGCGCCGCTCCACGTAGCCGAGCTTTTCCATCGCCGACACCGCACTGAACGTGGTGGGCGTGGTGGTGCCGGTCTCGTCGCTGAGTTCCTTCTGCGTAAGCCCGTCGGTGACCCACAGCACACGCAGATACGCCCAGTGGCCGAACGAGACTTCATGCTGTGCCAGGCGCATTTGCAGACCGCGGATCATCGCGCGGCCCGCATCCTTGACCAGGTGAGCAAGACGATCGTCCGGCACTGCCTCGCGCCAGTGCCGCAGGATGGGGTCCTCGCTCGCGACCCCGCCCTTGCCCGAAGTACGTGCTGCTGCCATACCTTCCTCGCCGTTATTGTGATCAGACTGATGACAATCATAGCGCTTCAGCAGGCGCGAGAGGCACTGGCGTCTCGCCCCCGTGCCGCTCAGAACGTGTGGCGAATGCCCACGGTCACGCCCGCCTGGTCCATGCCAGGCGCGATGTCCACGCCCGTGCCGCGAAGGCCGACATCGGAAAACGAGCGATTGGAGACATACGCGCCTTCGGCGTACACGTCGGTGCGCCTGGACAGCGAGTAGTCGACGAGCAATGCCCCCATCGTCGGGCCGCCGTGCGGATTGCGAAACTGCGTGTGATAGACGCTGGCGGAAATGGCCAGCGGCGCATTCACCCGCCACGTCACCCCGCCCCAATAGAGCAACGAACTGGGCGGCACGTCCGTGTTGCGCGTGTTCAGCCAGCGCAGGCCCGCCAGCGTCGTGACCGGACCGAAGTCGTACGACACGCCGAGCAGTGCACGCTGCTGCGCGTTGCTCTGCGTCGCGATCGAGGTGCCCTGCAACTGGCCTTATTCTGGATTACTGATTACATCGGATATATCGTCGGTTTCCGCGCATCCCTTGCGCACCCGGCGCATGCGGGACGGCCGGACGCGCGACGGCACGAACCGCCGCCCCGGAAGGTCAGATCTTGAAGCGTTCCAGGCTGGCCGGGTGGAACAGTTCGGCAGGCTCGAGGCGACGGCTCGACAAGCCCTCGGCATGGTGCTGCGCGAGGAAGCGGTCGATCACGTGCTCGTTGTTCGCGAATCCGTACGACCAGAAGTCGTGCCCCATCAGTCGACGCGCGTTGCGCAACTGGTCCTCGATGAACGGCAGCGTGACCTTGGTCGCCGAGGTATCGCTCAAACGGGCCAACGCCACTTCCTTCGATTGCTCGAATGCCTTGGCGATCGCGCCGGGCAGCCACGGGTGCTGATCCGCGAGCGTCTTGCGAATCCCCAGCGTGTGCATGATCGGGAAGAGCTGCCTGCGCCCGTACCATTCGGCGGCGCTCTCTTGCGGGTCATCGAAGAGGTACTTGACCTTCGGATGCCCGCGGTCGAAGCACGACGGCGCGCGCGGTCCGATCACGCCGTCAATCTCGCCGTCGGCCAGCAGATTCGAGATCGTCCGCCCTTCGGGCGCGTTTTCAAGCACGACGCCTTCGGGCAGCTTCAGCGCGATCTTCTCCACGCGTGTCGGGTCCTCGTAGCCGCCCCGCACCCAGCGAATGTCCGACGCCTTCACGCCATACTCTTCTTCCAGGAACAGCCGGACCCACACATTGGCCGTGAGCTGGTATTCCGGCACGCCGATCCGCTTACCCTTCAGATCCTCGGGACGATCGATCCCACGGTCGGAGCGCACATAGATCGAGCTGTGCCGGAACGCGCGCGAAGGGAACACCGGCACGGCAATGTAGGGCGACGTGCCCGCGGCCGTCTTCACCGAATAGCTGCTGAGCGAAAGCTCGCAAATGTCGTAGTCCGCGTGACGGAACGCGCGAAAGAAGATCTCCTCGGGGTCCTGCAGCATGAACACGGGGTCCACGCCGTCGATCTGGACCTCGCCGTCGATCAGCGGCCGCATCCGGTCGTAGTTACCAACGGCGATGGAAAGTGGAAGCTTGCTCATTCCTGCTCCTGTCTGACTGTCAAAATGCTGTCCGTCGCGCGCATCGTCACGCGCCGGTTTGCTGCGCCTGCCGCTCGCGCGGCACGCCGAAGAAGACGGCAACGCCGCCGATGAAAACGAGCACCGCGACCAGCAGGATGCCGGCCGAGAAGCTGCCGGTCACGCTCTTCACCCAGCCGAGGACGATGGGTGCGAAGAACGCGCCCACCTGACCGAGACTGCTGATCACGCCGATACCGCCCGCGGCCGCCTCGCCCTTGAGGTAGTTCGGCGGAATGGTCCAGATAATGGCCGCGGCCGCGAAATAGCTCAGCGCCACGAGACTCAGGCACGCGATGGCGGCAACCGGGTTGTGCGTCAGCACCGTGAGAAGTACCGCGCCCGAGGCGCCGGCTGTCGTCGAGAGCACGAAGTGCCAGCGGCGCTCGAGCCGCAGGTCGGAACTGCGCGCAATCAGCAGCATGGCAACGGCGCCGACGATATAAGGCAGCGCCGACATGAAGCCGATCTGCAGCAGATTGGAAACGCCCGCCTGTTTGATGATCGTGGGCGTCCAGTAGTTGAGGAGCGTTCCGCAAATGGGCACCGTGGCCCAGCCTGCGGCAATCACGTACACGCGCGGGTCGCGCAGCGCGGCAAGGAGCGTGCTCGGCGAGCTATGCGGCTTGCTGCGGCCTTCCTCGTCCAGCGCGCCAATGACAAGCCGCTTTTGTTCATCGGTCAGCCAGCGCGCGTCTTGCGGCCGGTCGATCAGGTAGAAGTAAGCCACGCCCCCCGCAATCACGGCGGGCAAGCCTTCAAGGAAGAACAGCCATTGCCAGTTGCGAAAGCCCCATACGCCCATGAAGTTTTGCAGGATGAACCCGGAAAGCGGGCCGCCGACGATGCCCGCAACCGCAATCGCCAGCAGGAACCGCGACGTGATGCGAGCGCGACGCTTCGACGGATACCAGTACGAGAGATAGAGGATGATGCCGGGCCAAAAGCCCGCTTCGGCCGCGCCGAGGAGCGTCCGGGCGAGATAGAACTGCCACGGCGCAGTCATGAACGCCATGGCCGTGGAAATGGCCCCCCATAGCAACATGATCCGCGTGACGGTCTTGCGGGCGCCAATGCGGCGCAGCAACAGCGTACTCGGCACTTCGAGCAGGATGTAGCCGATAAAGAACAGACTCACGCCGAGCCCGTACGCCGCGTCGCTCAGCCCGAGATCGTGCTTGAGTTGCAACTGCGCGAAGCTGACGTTGACGCGGTCGAGATAGTTGAGGACCCAGCACAGGAATAGAAAACTCATCAACCTGAGCGTGATCTTGCGGTAAGTCGCCTCCTCCGCCGCCGAATCGGCTACGGCAGACAGGGATATGTCCCCGGAGTGCAGCGTTGAATGTGCCATAACTGAATGTCTCCGAATTTCATTATGGATACCGGGTGGAACGGGGTCCATCTCGCGGCATAATTAGACGTCTAATATTCAGGTTACGGTGGCTTCATGCCGCTGGCAAGCGCGGGTTTATACCGAGAGCGACATCACAAATAATTGCTTTCCTTGACTTGCATCATTAGATATCTAGTAATAACATGCGTCCATGTTGATGCAACAAAAGACAGGATCGGTCGCAAGGAGACAGATATGGCAGCCTCCCAGAAAGACGGTTTTCTTCATCTGAGGATTGCGGAAAAGGAGAAAATCGCTCGAGACATCTGGCGCTTTGAATTGACCGACCCGCAAGGCGCACCGTTGCCGCAGTTCGAGGCGGGCGCGAACCTCACCGTCGTGGTGCCCAACGGCTCGCGGCGAAGTTATTCGCTGTGCAATGACTCGCAGGAGCGCGATCGCTACGTCATCGCGGTGAAGCGTGACGGCAACGGACGCGGCGGCTCGATGAGTTTCGTCGACGACACGGCCGAGGGCGACGCCGTGGACGTCTCTTTGCCCCGCAACGAATTTTCCCTCGATGAGCGCGCGAAATCGTTCATCCTCGTCGCGGGCGGTATCGGCATCACGCCGATGCTGTCGATGGCGCGGCAGTTGCGAGCGGAAGGCCTGCGTTCGTTCAAGCTGTACTACCTCGCTCGCGATCCGGAAGGCACGGCGTTCTTCGATGAACTGACCAGCGACGAATGGCGTGCGGACGTGAAGATGCATCACGATCGCGGTGACGCGTCGAAGGCCTTCGACTTCTGGCCCGTATTCGAGAGGCCAAAGTCGGGGCAACACGTGTACTGCTGCGGCCCGCAGGCGCTCATGGACACCGTGCGGGACATGACCGGCCACTGGCCTTCAGGCACGGTACACTTCGAGAGCTTCGGTGCAGGCAATGCGAATGCACGTGAGAGCACGCCGTTCACGGTGCGGCTTTCACGCAGTGGCGCGTCGTTCGACGTTCCAGCCAATCGCTCGATCCTCGAGGTGCTGCGCGACGCGAACGTGCGCGTGCCCAGTTCCTGCGAGAGCGGCACCTGCGGTTCGTGCAAAACCGCGTTGTGCTCGGGGGAGGCGGATCATCGGGATCTCGTGCTGCGCGACGACGAAAAAGCAACGCAGATCATGGTCTGCGTGTCGCGTGCGAAATCCGCGGAGCTGGTTCTCGATCTTTGAGTTGCGCGGGACACGAACACCTACGGTTTTGCTCAACGGGGCAGCACACCGAAACAGCAGGAGTCATTGAACATGACGGACGAAACTCCTCCACGAACGCCTCCGGCGCGAGATAGCGATGCCCCGGCGCCGGCCAGCGACAATAGTCTGGTCTGGAATGACGCGCTACTCCTGGGCTTCGCGCAGATGGACGACATTCATAAGGAATTCTATACGGTCGCACTGCGGCTGGTGACGTGCACGGACGCAACGGCGGCAGCAGCACTGGATCTGTTCGAACAGCATGCCGTTAGCCATTTCGAGCAGGAAGACGAGTGGATGCGTACGACGAACTTCCCGCCCCGCGACTGCCACATCGAAGAGCATGCGGCCGTACTGAAGTCGGTCGGTGACGTGAAGGCCGCGGTCGCGGAAGGGCGGGCCGGAGCGGAACTGACCCGGGCTCTCGGCCTGCGTCTTTTCGACTGGTTTCCCGGTCATGCGGACTACCTCGACTCGGCACTCGCTGCATGGATGACGAAGCTGACGACAGGCGGCAAGCCGCTCGTGTTCAGACGTTCGATTTGATTGGGCGTGAAAACGGTGCCGCCGATGCTCATCGCACCGTGCACTTATCGCCTGATCTCATCGAGGCGCGATAGAAAAGTTCATGTACGTCGATCTCCTTGAGGTCCTCCGCACGGTCATCAACAAGCTTTGCGCAACAGCGTTTCGATGCGTTTCAGCGCGGATTCCGGTCGTCCGAGCGCAAGCATCGATCTCGCCACTGCAAAGGCGGACTCGGACGTCCGGTTCGTTCGGATACCCAGTTCGATGAAACTGAGCAGGTCCAAAACTTGTGCCGTAGCGCTCTCCGGATCCCGGTTCCAGGAAAAGCTGATCCTCGTGCGAAGTGATGAAAGCAACACCAGATAGTCGTCGGCCTGGAGCACTTCCCTACATCTTTCCATGAAGCTCCCCGGATCGCCCGCTCGTGGCAGGCCAGGTTTGTCGTGCTTACGTTCCGACCAACAGGATCCGCTCAAACAACGGTTCAACTTCTACGATGCTGGGTGGCTGCGACTGTGTGAGCGGCCTCGAGGGCGGCGCACGCTGCGGGACAGCGGGAGAGGCTCAGCAATACCTGAACAACTCTCAAGTTTCGCAGCTTGGGGCAAGGCGATGAACGGTGAGCGCAAGCAAATGACGTCGTCCGCGGTTCTTTGACCGCTGCCGACGGGTGCGCATAGCGCGCCTGTTCGGCAACTTTTAATGTGTGACGGAAAGGTGGGCAGCCGACTGATCTTGTTTGTCCGTCGGAAGGGCTGACCCAAAACTGCGCCACCGTTGGCCGAGATATGTTCGACAGCCAGGAATGGCGAGCCACTGGTGGGATGAGGAGTCAATTCGCGGTTCGTTCAAGTGTAGTCCGAAAGCCGGTGGGGCGGGAGAAAACATTCGACCGGTTTGCGGCGCCATGCGCGTGCCATACCGAGTCTTTCGCCGCTGTACGAATTGCATTGCTTTTGGACGGGAAAAAAGCGCTCGCGCCTTCATTTGCTGTGCCTGCGCGCTGGTAAATTAATGGGGTGACTGGCGCGCGCTCGTGCACTGCCGGGCCCGCGCTTGGCACACGCAACAAGCAGGGCCTGGAAAAGCCCTGAGCTGTTGTGAGGTTGTGAGGCCAGCAAAGGGAGGTGAGGCATGAGACTGGCTGACTTCATGGTGTGCAACACCGAAGCTATCCTCGCGCAATGGGAAGCCTCTGTGGTCCCCGTGACGGGGGCGGCGGCAAGCGCAGAATGGACCGTTTTGCGCGACCCTGCACGGCAGATACTGCAGACCGTGGCGAAACAGATCTCGGTCCCGCAAACGAAAGACGCCCAGCAGGAGCAATCACGGAGGCGTCTGCCGAGGACAGTCGACGACGCCGGAGAAATGACGGCCGCGCAGACCCTTGCCCTGATGCGGGCGCAACGTGGTTTCAGCATTAACCAGATGGCCCTTGATTACCGCGCGCTGCGAGCCAGTGTGCTACGACTGTGGGCGGACAAAGCCAGGCCGGACGCTCTGGACCTGGATGACATCATCCGGTTCGACGAAGCCATGGACCAGGCGCTGGCAGATTCGGTCGCGTTCTTCAACAAGGAGGTCGAGCAGGCTCGCAATCTCTTGCTCGGGATGCTCGGGCACGACATGCGCAGTCCGCTGCAGACGATCGTGACAACGGCGTCTCACCTTGCGGCGCTCAATGCCGGTGAAAGCGTTTCGGACGCTGCCTCCCGACTCATCAGGAGCGGCGCCCGCATGCAAAGTCTGCTCGAAGATCTTTGTGACTTCAACCGGACCAAGCTGGGGTTGGGCATCAAGATCGACCCCCACGACGTCGATCTCGCGGAAGTGCTGATTGACGTGATCGACCAGTTGCGCGCGGTGCATTCCGATCGCAGGATCGACGTGGAGGCAAAGGGCAATCTCCACGGGACATGGGACGGGCGGCGGATCCAGCAACTGCTAGGTAATCTCGTCGTCAACGCCATCAAATATGGAGCGCCCGACACTTCGGTTCGCGTGCTGGTAACCGGAACGGATGACGAAGTCCGCGTCGAGGTCTGGAATCGCGGTCCGGCGATCGATGGTACGACGATGGAATATATGTTCAAGCCGCTCCAGCGCGGCTTGCATGAGCCGGCCCGACCCCGGGACAGCGGACGGCTGGGATTGGGCCTGTACATCGCCACTGAGATTGCCAAAGCGCATCACGGTGAGATCCGCGCGCAGTCCGATGAGACGCAAACCATCTTCTCCGTGCGACTGCCGCGCCGGAATTACGAATAGGGGTTGAGCCGGGCGGGTCGAGCACACGGCCATCAGGATCAGGTAGTCATGACATGCCGAAACTTCGATAGATTCACGGGCCCTGTCGAAGCATCAACCGGGCTGCCGGAACGACGACCGGCCCGCAGCGCAGCGACAAACACTCTCACCAGGCGGGAACGACAGATGCTGTCTCTTCGTGCTTTCCGGGGAAATCGATGATACCTCAACCGCTGCCCGAGCCGGGCGTCGCTCAGATCCTGATCGCAGAGGATGACGTCCTCGTCCGCCTGGCCCTGGCCGAAGCACTACGTGCGGTGGGCTTTGGCGTGATCGAGGCGAGTTGCGCAGATGACGCGCTGGCCTATATCCGCGCTGGTGGCACGGTCGACCTCGTGTTTTCCGATATTCAGATGCCGGGCAAGGTTGACGGTCGAGAGCTGGCTGCGCTGATCGCCAGCGACCATCCCGGCATTCCCGTCATCCTCACTTCCGGCGACACGGCGCTCGCCGGGAACCTGCCAGCGGTGCTGTTCGTCGCGAAGCCATACAGTCTGGCACACACGGTGGCGTTGCTTCTTTCAGTGCTGGACCGGCTTCCACCCAAAGGGCATTCGTGAGTGTACCTAACATTCTGATCGTTGACGCAGACATATGCGTTCGCACTCCGCTTGCAGAATATCTGCGCGAATGCGGGTACCTCGTCATGGAGGCGGTTGACAGCGGCGAGGCCCGATCCCTGCTCGCCGACGATCCTTCAGCCGTCGATATCGTGCTGGCGGACGTCGGGGGTGAAGAGCGCAGCGGATTCGCCCTGGCGAAGTGGATACGAGGGCGATTTCCCGACATCCGGGTGATCCTGGCTGCAAGCATTGCCGGGTCTGTCGAAAGAGCCGCACGGTTATGCGATGAGGGCCCCGCGCTATCGAAACCCTACGATCACCGGGTGGTGCTGGCGCAAATCCAGCGGCTGCGAGCAGGCGCAAAACGCACGCCAAAATGATTGTTCGGTCCACTCGCAATCCGTTGTGCCCTCGTACGTGAGCCACCGCGGCGGTAGTCACGCTCGTGTCGACGCCGCTGCACCGCCTGGTAACTGGTTTGGCGTTCTTTGCCGCCGGCGTCAATCCATTTTTCAATGACCTCCCCGCTTCCGGTGACGATCCTCCACGGGGTCCTGGACAGCCGCGAGAGCCTGCATTGCCCGCTACAATAGTTTTCACGGTAGCTAGCTCCACGCTCGACACGTGAACAGGCGCCGTATCGCAGGAGCCGATCATGGCTGAACCGTATGGGCTTGTTGACGACATGTCTTCAATGACACCAATCGTCGCAATCGGTGCATCGGCCGGCGGCATCACCGCCTTGCAGAAGTTGTTCGAGACGCTGCCTGCCAGGTTGCCGTACGCGTTCGTCGTACTGCAGCATCTGCCGACGGGGGAATGCAGTCGTTTGGGGCAACTTGTCGCCGGATGGACCTCCATGCCCGTCCTTGCCGCTGCCGACGGAACCGTCCCCCAGCCGCGCTGCGTCTACCTGCCGTCGCCGGCTCATATTCTGACAATCGAGCATGGTGCGTTCCGGACCAGGCCGGCTGATGGCGGCGGGCGGCGACCTGGCATTGATACGATCGACACATTTCTGGAAAGCCTCGCGCGGCACGCCGGTCCCCGTCATATTGCCGTGATCCTTTCCGGCACCGGCATGGACGGGACAGCAGGAGCCATCTGCATCCGCGAAGCAGACGGGGTCGTGATCGTTCAGGATCCGCTTACGGCGACGCATGACGGCATGCCCAACGCCGTCATGCAGCGTGGGATTCACGATCATGTGCTTACCGTCGGAGCGATCGGACATCAACTCGTGGCTTGCGCCGATCCCCGGTACACAAGACCCGAACGGTCGGTGGACTGGAAAGGCGAGATGTCCGGAACGCTCGGCCGCATTATCGACCTGATCCGGCAGCGCAGCGGTTTTGATTTAAGCGGATACAAGCCTTCACCGCTGTTCTGGCGTATCCAGCAACGCATGGACACGCGCAAGATCTGGGCGTTCGACGACTACGCGTCGCTCGTCGAGGACGACCCCGTCGAACTGGAAGCACTAATGCGTGGTATTCCGATCCATGTGACGGAATTCTTTCGCGATGCGAAGGCGTGGGAAGTGCTCCGATCGGATGTGCTCGTGCCTCTGATAACGAATGCGGGAAAGAACCCCGTGCGAGTCTGGACGCCGGCGTGTTCCACCGGCGAGGAGGCCTACTCGGTCGCGATGCTTCTCGATGAAATCTCAGACGGGAGCGGCCGACGCGGCAATTTCCAGGTCTTCGCGACCGATGCAGCGCCAGAGCTGGTCGCGAAAGCCAGCCGTGGTGTGTTCCGGGCAGATGCCCTGGCGGCGATATCCGCTGCACGCCGGACGCGGTTTTTCTATCAGGTCGATTCCGCATTCCGGGTGAAGCGCCATCTGCGCGAAAGGCTGGTATTTGCCCCGCATGATCTTCTCGCCGATCCGCCGTTTTCCGGCCTTCACCTGATTACGTGCCGGAACCTGCTTTTCTACCTTGAGCCGGAGAGCGTCAACCACGTGCTGCATGTCCTCCATGGCGCGTTGCGGATGGGCGGTTTTCTTTTCCTCGGGAAGAGCGAGCCGTACTCGCTCGAACGGCAGGCCTTCGCCACCGTGTCGAGGGAATGGAAGATCTACCGGAAAGTCGGCCAGATGAGCCCGCCGCGCAGACCGGCGCTGCCAAAACCCGCCGCCACCATCGGGCCCCACCACGCAACGGCGCTTCGCGTTGCGCTGGAACAGTTCCATGTGCCGTGCGTGCTCATTGACGACGAAGGCAGCGTCCTGCGCGTCTACGGCGAGGCCAGCGAGGTTCTCAGCCTGCCAGCAGGCGAACCGACGCTGAGCCTTCCGGAGCTCGTACCGCGGCAGTGGTCAGCGCACCTTCGACTTTCCATACAGCAGGCGTTCGCCGAGCGCGTGCCTGTCACGCTCACGGGACTGTACGACCGCGGGACCGGAAAAGCGTCCCTCAGTGTCCGGCTGACGCCCCTGCAAACCTCGGAGGACGCCGTCTGGGACCGGATGCTGGTGTCTTTCATACGTGGTCAAGGTTCATTGGAGCAGCCCGATGACGGCGCCGGCGCGCCAGAGCTACCGGCCCCGCAGACCAATGACTCCGTGGACTGGCAGAACGAATTTCGCGTGTCGCGTGAAGAACTGGAGGCGTCCAAAGAAGAACTGCTGGCACTCAATGAAGAACTGCTGGCACTCAATGAAGAACTGCAGGCGTCCAACGAACAGTTGAATGAAAGCAACGAGGACCTCAACGAAGCGAACTGCCGACTCCAGGCGAATATCGGGCAACTGGCGATGCAAAGCCGTGTGTTGCTGTCCGGTGCCATCATGACCATGTTTCTTGACCGGAAGGCGGAACTCCGCTGGTTCACGCCTGCGATGTGCGAACTGTTTCCGCTGACGTCGAACGATATCGGCCGCAACATCGAGGATCTCGTTCCGAGATTTCGGGACAGGACTTTTGTGGGTGACATACGCAGTGTCCTCGACGGCGCCGAACCGCGGGAGGCTGTCGTAAATGGCGCCAATCAACGCTGCTTTTTGCGAAAGACCTGGCCGTACATATCCGAGGTGGGCGCAATAGCAGGCGTCGCCGTCACCTATGCCGACATCACCGAGCGCAATCGGGCCGAGAGCGCGCTGCGCCTGAACGAGGCGTGGCTTTCGGCCCAGAACGAAGCGTTCAAGTCGGCGATGAATGGGGCGTCGCTTGACGCGTCGCTGGGCATCCTGATCCGCGCACTCGTCACTCAGGCCGATGATGCGCGTCGCTGCGCGTTTTACATCGCCGACGGCGACGTCCTGCGACACGTGGTGGGCATGTCGGACGACTACGCCCGCTGTGTGGACGGATTCCGCATTTCGCCGGAGTCCCTCGCCTGCGGGCTCGCCGTCGCGACGGGCACCCCGGTCATTACGCGCGATGTGCTACTCGAACCGCGCTGGGAGCCATGGAGATGGCTGGCGCAACGGTTCGGCTATCGCGGCTGCTGGTCCTTCCCGGTCGAGACATCGGAAGGCAATCTCGTGGGCTCACTTGCCATGTACTTCGAAATGCCCCGTGAACCCTCGCCACTCGATCGCAAACTGGCAACGGCATTTGCACAGACGGCGGCGATCATCATCTGGCGGCATCTGCAAGTGGGGCGTCCCGGTCACACCCCTGGCGGCCCCTCAGGAGGCTAAACGCTCAGCGGGATGCAGCGGCGACGGCGGAGCTTGCGCCCGCCAGCGCATTTCGCGCTGGAACATCTCATGCTTGGCATTCCTCCGCCCTTTCACCCTGATCCCACCGGAGACCTGTCATGCAAACCGGACTTGCCACCCGCTTTTCGCACGTCAAGCCGCAGGACACCTCATTCGAGGGCGGCGGGCTGCGCGACCTCTTTGTCTATCGTGACCTGGGAATCGCCGACGCCACGCACGGGAAGGTGATCGCGCAGCTTGTCAGGGCAAATCTTGCGCCGGAGTTGGGCACGGGCTGGCACCGCCATGAGGCAGACTTTCATATTGTCTTCATGCTCAAGGGCTGGGCGCGCTTCATGTACGGCGACAAGGAAACACTCGTCGAAGCCGGCGACTGCGTGCACCAGGCGCCGGGTATCGCCCATTACCTCTTTGATTACTCGCCCGACATGGAGTACCTCGAAATCGTGAGCCCGGCCAACTTCAAGTCGATCGACGTGGAGGCCCCGTGCGCCGTGCCGGCCCCGACGCCCTGGCAAGCGAGCCCCGCGGCGTGAAGCGCGCCATCGACGAACCCGGCATCGCATCCTGATCTCCGCTGCGCACCAAAACCGGGCATCTCCCCTTTGCGCAGCCCGGCGGCGCCGCGCATCGAAAAAGTGCCGCGCGACGCCTGCGGGCGAATCGCCATTCAAGCTCCCTCGCACGGCTCGTTGCGCGCCACAGCCGATGCCATGAAACACGCTATGCCCCAGCATCGGCATGGAAGTTGCATTGCCCACGTCGCAGCCCGATCACCGGCGTAGCGGCAGTTGCGCACGGCGCGCGCACTCGAGCGAACTTGCCCGTATGGGGGGGCGCGCGTCTCAGGTCTTCTTGATCAGGCAAATGCGTCGAAGCGTCGATCGGCACGGCTCGCGGGGAGCAAGCCGACACACGCGAAATCGGCAACAGGCGTCATCGATCGAGAGTAGCCGTCGATTCGGGCTGGGGGCGGAATCAGCCGGAAACAGCGCGTAGAAGTCGCGCGCATAAGCAGCGAACGGAAAAACGGATATGACGCAAACATTCTTCAACGAGATGTTCGAACACGGGGAATTCGACGTTCGCGGTCTCGCCGCCACGGCGTTCGCACAGGCCGGCGCGCCGCGCGCCCACTACCGCGAATTCTTCGCGTGGATGCGCAGCCAGAGCGAGCAGCAGATGCTCAAGAAGCGCAGTGAAGCCGATGCCATCTTCCGGCGCGTGGGCATCACCTTCGCCGTCTATGGCGAAAAGGATGTCTCGGGCGCGGGCACCGAGCGCACGATTCCCTTCGATGTGATTCCACGCATTTTTCAGCAGCAGGAGTGGAACGCGCTGGAGCTTGGCTTGCGTCAGCGCGTGAATGCGCTCAACCGCTTCATCCACGACATCTACCACGAGCAGCAGATCGTGAAGAGCGGCATCGTGCCCGCCGACCAGATCCTGAGCAACGCGCAGTACCGCCCCGAGATGCAGGGCGTCAACGTCGCGCACGACATCTATGCGCATATCGCGGGCATCGACATCGTGCGCGCCGACGCGGGCGAGTTCTACGTGCTGGAGGACAACCTGCGCGTGCCCTCCGGCGTCTCGTACATGCTCGAAAACCGCAAGATGATGATGCGGCTCTTTCCCGATCTGTTCGTGCGCAATCGCATCGCGCCGGTCGCGCACTACCCCGACCTGCTGCTCGATACGCTGCGCGCCGCGGCGCCTGCCGGCGCCGACAACCCGACCATCGTGGTCCTCACGCCGGGCATGTACAACTCGGCCTATTTCGAGCACGCGTTCCTCGCGCAGCAAATGGGCGTCGAGCTAGTGGAAGGCCAGGACCTGTTCGTCGAGAACGACTACCTGTACATGCGCACGACGCAGGGTCCGCAGCGCGTGGACGTGATCTACCGGCGCGTGGACGACGACTTCCTCGATCCGCTCGTCTTCCGCGCCGATTCGTCGCTCGGCGCGGCGGGCCTGATGAACGTCTACCGCAAGGGCAACGTGACGCTGTGCAACGCAGTGGGCACGGGCGTGGCCGACGACAAGTCGATCTACCCCTACGTGCCCGACATGGTGCGCTTCTATCTGGGCGAGGAGCCGCTTCTCAAGAACGTGCCCACGTGGATGTGCCGCAAGCCCGACGACCTGCAATACGTGCTCGACCATCTGCCGGACCTGGTCGTCAAGGAAACGCACGGCGCGGGTGGATACGGCATGCTGATCGGCCCGGCTTCCACGCGCGCCGAGATCGAGGAATTCCGCGCGGCGCTCCTCGCGAACCCGGACAAATACATCGCGCAGCCAACGCTCTCGCTCTCCACCTGCCCCACCTGGGTCGAGGCGGGAATCGCGCCGCGTCACATCGATCTGCGTCCGTTCGTGCTCTCCGGCAAGGAGGTGCGCATGGTGCCCGGCGGCCTCACGCGGGTCGCGCTGCGCGAGGGTTCGCTCGTCGTCAATTCCTCGCAGGGCGGCGGCACCAAGGACACCTGGGTGCTGGAGCGCTAGTCCATCGATCAGGATCACGAACGAACCGACGAAGCCGAGATCACACGATGAACGAACCGCAACTTGTCGATGACGGGCGTCGCCAACGCGAACGGATAGCCGTCGGGCATGCCGAGGCTGCGGTTCAGGCTGTTGAGCACGTAGGTGAGCGGAAACCAGCGCGCCATCAGGCTGTCGAAGCTCGCCTCGTCCACCGGAGTCTGATCGACGAGCATCGGCTCGTCGGGGCTTTCGGGCAGGAGCGCGAGGCCGCAGGCCGTTGCGGTGTCCAGCGTATCGACGATATGCAGGTAGTGGGCCCACGTCTCGGCCCAGTCCTCCCACGGATGCACGGAGGCATACGCGCTCACGTGGCGCTCCGCCCAGCCGGGCGCGGGGCCGTCGGCGTAATGCGCGGCGAGCGCCGCGGCGTAGTCGGTGCGCTCGTCGCCGAAGCGGCGGCGAAACGGTTCGAGCCAGCGCCGCGTCGGCTCCCGCGCGATGAGGCGCTCGAAATAGTAATGGCCGACCTCGTGGCGAAAATGCCCCAGCAAGGTGCGATATGGCTCGTGCAGCGAAACGCGCGTGCGCTCGCGATGCGCGTCGTCAGCCTCGGCAATGTTCATCGTGATGACGCCGTGATCGTGGCCGGTCATGATGGACTGGCCGTCGCCCGTTTGTTCGAGAAACTCGAACTGCAGGCCATGCTCGGGATCCTCCGCGCGCGTGACGAGCGGCAGGCCGAGCACGCCCAGCGTGTAGAGCAGGCGCCGCTTGGCCGTTTCCAGTCGATACCAGTAAAGGCGGTTCTCCGGCCGCGTCAGGTTGGGGATCGTGCGCGTGAACTGGCAGGCGTGGCACAGGGTGTCCGCGCAATCGGCGGGGATCATGCCATTGCACACGTTCTCGACCGCGTAGTTATGGCACTGGCGAAAGAGCGCGCCCTCGCCCTGCTCCGGTCCATGCACAATGCGCCAGCGGCCCTCGCCCGCCTCTTCGAACGCGTGCATCTCGCCTGTCTGCGGCACGTAGCCCAGGCGCGCCTCGCAGCGTTCGCAGCGCTCGTTTTCAAAAAACACCAGCTGGTTGCAGTGATCGCAGTGAAAGGTCTTCATTGCCGCATTCCCGTGATGGCCGCCCGTGCTGCCATGCCTCGCGCAGCACGCCGCGTGCCTTCCAGTCGCATGGCCGCCGCTGTCATATCCGGCACTCACGCCGTCTGCATCATACGCACGCTGCGCCGTGCGGCTGTTGTGCGTTTCGAGCCGTTCCATCCACGTCGATCGAGGAGTCGGGTGTGTCCATCCGTGTCGCGTTAAACCATGTCACGCAGTACCACTATGACCGGCTCGTGAAACTCGCGCCCCACGTGGTGCGGCTGCGCCCCGCGCCGCACTGCCGCACGCCCATCCTTTCGTACTCGATGCGCGTGGAGCCCGCCGATCATTTCGTCAACTGGCAGCAGGATCCGTTCGCCAACTATCAGGCGCGGCTCGCGTTTCCCGAGCCGATGCGCGAGTTCCGCGTGACGATCGATCTGGTCGCGGAAATGGCGGTCTATAACCCGTTCGACTTCTTTCTGGAGCCGAGCGCCGAGCGTTTCCCGTTCGCCTACACGCCGGAGCTGGCCGCGGAGCTTGCGCCCTATCTGGTGCGCGCAGAGCCGACGCCGCGCTTCGCCGCGTTCGTCGAGACGATCGATCGCACGCCGCGCGTGACCATCGATTTCCTCGTCGACCTGAACCAGCGCCTCCAACGCGAGATCGGCTACCTGATCCGAATGGAACCGGGCGTGCAGACGCCCGAGGAAACGCTGGAGAAAGGTTCCGGCTCGTGCCGCGACACAGGCTGGCTGCTCGTGCAGACGCTGCGCCAGCTCGGGCTCGCGGCGCGCTTCGTTTCGGGCTACCTGCTGCAGCTCACGCCCGACGTCAAGGCAATCGACGGCCCGCGCGGCGCCGAAGCCGATTTCACCGATCTCCACGCGTGGTGCGAGGTCTATTTGCCGGGCGCGGGCTGGATCGGGCTCGATCCGACTTCGGGGCTGCTCGCGGGCGAAGGCCATATTCCGGTGGCGTGCACGCCGGAGCCCGGCAGCGCCGCGCCGATCTCGGGCGCGCTCGACGATTGCGAAGTCGAGTTCTCGCATTCGATGTCGATTGCGCGCGTGCTCGAAACGCCGCGCGTGACGAAGCCCTACACCGAAGCGCAATGGGCGGACATGCATGCGATGGGTATCCAGGTGGATGCGGCGCTCGCAAGCCATGACGTGCGCCTCACGATGGGCGGCGAGCCGACCTTCGTGGCGGCGGGCGACCGCGACGCGCCCGAATGGAACACCGACGCGCTAGGCCCCACCAAGCGCCGCTACGCGATCGCGCTGATGGACAAGCTGCGCGCGCATTACGGCGCACTGGGTTTTCTGCACATCGGGCAGGGCAAATGGTATCCGGGCGAGCAGTTGCCGCGCTGGGCGCTCTCGCTCTTCTGGCGTGCCGACGGCGAGCCCTGCTGGCGCGACCCTGCGCTCTTCGCCGACGAGCGCTCGCCCGCTCACCATACGGCGGAAGACGCACAGCGCTTCATCGCCCATCTCGCCGCGAAGCTCGCCGTCGATCCGCAGCATGTGCAGCCCGGCTACGAGGACACCTGGTATTACCTGTGGCGCGAGCGCCGCCTGCCCGTGAACGTCGATCCGTTCGACTCGCGTCTCGACGACGAACTCGAGCGCATGCGGCTGCGCCGCGTGTTCGACGCGGGTCTCGACACCGTGACCGGCTACGTGTTGCCGCTTGCCTGCGAGCGCGGCGATGCATCGTCGGCCTCGCAGGCTCAGCCCGCCCTGGAAGGTCCGCGCTGGATAAGCGGCCCGTGGTTCTTCCGCGACGAGCGCATGTACCTGATGCCCGGCGACTCGCCGATGGGCTACCGGCTGCCGCTCGATTCGCTGCCGTGGGTTGCGGCGGGCGATTACCCGTGGCAGCACGCGCGCGATCCGTTCGCCGCGCCGGCGTCGCTGCGCAGCGCCGCCGGGCTGCGCATGCAGTACGAGTCGGGCTTCGGTGCGACTGCGCAATCGCGGCACGCGCAAAGCGCAGGCGGGGCCGCGTCTACCGAAGGCGCGCGAGGCCCCCACGCGCCCGATGCAAACCGCTACCCCGAGCGCGGCGAATCCGCCGCCTGGATCCACCGCACCGCTCTGTGCGTCGAAGTGCGCGACCCCGCGCGCGCCGCGGGGCCGAAGGCCGAGGCTGCCTCGTTCGGCCGCGCGCAAGGCCAGTTGCACGTCTTCATGCCGCCGCTCGCCGAGCTCGATGACTACCTCGACCTGCTGGCCGCCGTCGAAGCCACCGCAGCCGACCTCGCGCTGCCCGTCGTGATCGAAGGCTATCCGCCGCCGCGCGACCCGCGCCTGAAAATGCTCCAGGTCACGCCCGACCCCGGCGTGATCGAGGTGAACATCCACCCGTCGTCCAACTGGGACGAGCTGGTCGAGCGCACCGAATTCCTCTATCAGGCCGCGCACGAAACCGCGCTCTCCACCGAGAAGTTCATGCTCGACGGGCGCCACACCGGCACCGGCGGCGGCAATCACTTCGTGCTCGGCGGCGCGACGCCAGCCGACAGCCCCTTCCTGCGCCGCCCCGACCTGCTCGCGAGCCTCATAGCGTACTGGCACAACCATCCGTCGCTCTCTTATCTGTTCTCGGGCCTCTTCATCGGCCCGACGAGCCAGGCCCCGCGCGTGGACGAGGCGCGCAACGATCAGGTGTACGAACTGGAGATAGCGTTCGCCGAGATCCAGCGCCAGGTCGATCTGCTGCGTGGGTTCGGGAGCCCGTTCGACCACGGCCCGCGCGTGCCGCCCTGGCTCGTCGACCGCACGCTGCGCAACATCCTCATCGACGTGACCGGCAACACGCACCGCGCCGAGTTCTGCATCGACAAGCTCTACTCGCCCGACGGCCCGACCGGCCGCCTCGGCCTGCTCGAACTGCGCGGCTTCGAAATGCCGCCGCACGCGCGCATGAGCCTCGCGCAGCAACTGCTGCTGCGCTCGCTCGTCGCGCGCTTCTGGCAAACGCCGTACACGCAGCGGCTAACGCGCTGGGGCACCGAACTGCACGACCGCTTCATGCTCTCGACCTTCGTGCAGATGGACTTCGACGATGTGCTCGCCGAAACCTGCGCGGCGGGCTTCGCGCTCGATCCCGCCTGGTTCGCGCCGCATTTCGAGTTCCGCTTTCCGCTGGTGGGCGAGTTGCAGACCGCGGGCATCGCGCTCGCCGTGCGCCACGCGCTCGAACCGTGGCACGTGATGGGCGAGGAAGGCGCGGCCGGCGGCACGGTGCGCTATGTCGATTCTTCGGTGGAGCGGCTCGAAGTGTGCGTGCTCGGCATCAACGAGAACCGTCATGTGGTCACCGTGAACGGCCGCGCGCTGCCGCTCCAGCCCACCGGGCGCGTGAGCGAGAGCGTGGCGGGCGTGCGGTTTCGGGCGTGGCAACAGGCGTCGTCGCTGCACCCGACCATCGGCGCGCACGCGCCGCTCACGATCGATATCGTCGATACCTGGAGCGCCCGCGCGATCGGCGGATGCCAGTATCATGTTGCGCATCCGGGCGGCCGCAATTATCAGACGTTTCCGGTCAACGCTTATGAGGCAGAGGCCCGGCGTCGCGCACGCTTCTTCACGACCGGGCATACGCCAGGCGCCGTGGAAGTGGCGCCACCCGAGCGCAGCCTCGAATTTCCGTTCACACTGGATCTGCGGCGCGGCTGATTCCGGCCGATAACACGTCGAGAGACCCAACCGAAGGCGCACCTTGCCCGCGAGGTGCGCCGCGACGACCCACGATCTTGCCGACTCAATCCGCCCTGCCGTTCGATTCCTCCGCCAGCGACGCGCTGGCGCTCGCGCCGCTGCGCACGCTGCCCGTGCGGGCCGGGCACTGGGACGAACTGCGCACGCCGGACGGTGAGCTGCGCGAGCCGTGGCGGCAGTTCTTCGCGCTGATCGGCAAGCCGGGCGTGGCGGGATTCGACAGCGCGGCGGCCTCGGTCGCGCGCCAGGTGAGAGAGAACGACATCACCTACAACGTCTACGCGGACCCGGGCGGCCCTCGCCCATGGGCGCTAGACGTGCTGCCGTTCATCATCGACGAAAACGAATGGGCCGGTATCGAGCATGGCGTGGCGCAGCGCGCGCGCCTGCTCAACGAGATCGTCGCCGATATCTACGGACCGCAGACGCTGCTCGCGCGCGGCCTGCTGCCGCCTGCGCTCGTGTTCGGGCATCCCGGCTATCTGCGCGCCGTGAAAGGCTTCGTGCCGCCCGGACGCCAGTATCTGCAGATCGTCGCCCTCGACCTCGCGCGCTCGCCCGAAGGCCAGTGGACCGTCGTCTCGCATCGCACGGAGGCGCCTTCGGGGCTCGGCTATCTGCTGGAGAACCGGCTGATCGTTTCGAGCCTGTTCGCCGAACCGTTTCGCACCATGCGAGTGCACCGGCTCGCGCCTCTGTATTCGCAGCTCATCGCCACGCTCGCCGCGGCCGCGCGCGCGATCATGAGCGCCGACGAACCTGGCGTAGACGGCGCGAGCGGCGCTTCCCCGCATATCGTTCTGCTCACGCCCGGGCCTTTCAGCGAGACCTATTTCGAGCATGTGTTCCTCGCGCGTTATCTTGGCCTCACGCTGGTCGAGGGCAAGGACCTCACGGTGCGCGACGACATGCTGTACCTGAAAACGCTGGGCGGTCTGGAACGCGTGCACGGCGTACTGCGCCGGCTGGACGACAACTTCTGCGATCCCGTCGAACTGCGCGCCGACTCGACCATCGGCGTGCCGGGGCTCCTGCAGGTCATGCGGGCGGGCAATGTGATGGTCTCGAATGTGCCCGGTGCGGGGTTTGTCGAATCGCCCGCTCTGCACGGCTTCCTGCCAGGCATCGCGCAGGCGCTGCTCGGCGAGCCGCTCGCGCTACCGGGCGTTGCCACCTGGTGGTGCGGCGAGGACGCGGCCTGGCGCGACGCGCTCGCGCAAGTGCCCGAAGCGCTGCTCGTACCGACCTGGCCGGGCGGCCCGCGCGCGCTGTCTTCGCCGCCCGGTCTCGCGGCCGGGCAGCAAACGCTCGCCGCCTGGCGCGAGCGTATCGAGCCATTGCCCGACGCCTTCACGATCCAGCAGCCGCTGCGCTACAGCTATACGCCGCGCTACGAAAACGGCGCCGGCATGCTCGGCGCGCGGCCCGCTGTCCTGCGCGTCTATGCGATCGCCGATCAGGAATGCAGCTGGCGCGTGCTGCCAGGTGGTTTTACGCGCCTCGCCGCAGAGCATCAGGAGTCCGTATCGATGCAGATGGGTGGAAGCAGCGTCGATACCTGGGTGCTGTCGAGCCAACCCGGTTCGACTTTCACGCTCCTGCCGAGCCCGATGAAGCCCGGCGACCTGCGCCGCGAACGCCGCCGCGTGCCTAGCCGCGCCGCGGAAAATCTCTTCTGGGCGGGACGCTACGGCGAGCGCGCCGAGAACGGCGTGCGCCTGTGCCGGCTGATTCTCGGCTCGCTCGAAGGCAGCGACGCGGAAGAGCTGTTCGGCACCTTCCTCGAACTCGCCGCCGCGAACGGCCTCGTGCCAGCCACGGGCGATGAAGCGCGCCGAGACCTCGACGACTTCGAGCGCGCGCTCGTCGCCAATCTGCACGAGCAAGCGGGCGCAACGGGCATCGGCCGAACGCTCGCGAGCCAGGCGTACGCCTGCGGGGAGATTCGCGGCCGGCTGTCTAGCGACCATTGGCGCAACGTACTCGCCGCGCGCAACGACTTCCGCGACGCGCTTCACGCGCTATCGCTCGTGCCCGCGGCGGCGCCGCAGCGTCATGGTGCGGCCATCGAATTCCGACGCAGCACGCCTTACGACCGCATGGCGCTGATGGGCGCGCTCGATGCGCTCGCCACGCAACTGAGCGCGATCAGCGGTTGCCAGGGCGACCGCATGACCCGCGACGAAGCGTGGCGCCTCCTATTCGCGGGACGCCATATCGAGCGCGTGGCGGCACTGGCGACGATGCTCCGCATCGCGGCGCACGAACGCACGCTCGCCACGCCTGCGGGCTTCGACGTGCTGCTGCAACTGTTCGACAGCACGCTCACGTATCGCTCGCTGTATCCGGGGCGCTTCGAAGTGCCCGCCCTGCTCGACCTGATCGTGACGGACCCGACCAATCCGCGCGGCCTTTATGGGGTCTACGCGCGGCTGCGGGCGAGACTCGACGAAATCGCGCAGGCAGCGGGCGGACCGAGGCGCGAGCCATTCGCTTCGCAACTCGCGCCCATTGAGGCGCTGCCGTCGCTCGAGGCGCTGTGCGAGCCCGGCGACGACGGCCGTTATCCCGCGCTCACCGCACTGTGCGACAGTCTCGCCGAACGCATGGCCGCGGCGTCGAACGAGATCAGCGCCCGCTGGTTCAGCCATGCCGTGCCGCTCGCCGCGCAGGTCTGGTCATGAGCGGCACGCGCCTCGCGGTCACGCACCGCACCACTTACCGCTATTCGACGCTCGTCGAGACCGCGCAGCATCTCGCGACGATCCGCCCGCTCGATCTTCCATGGCAGCGCGTGCTCGCGCATCGCGAGTCCATCGAGCCGTCGCCGTCGTATCAGACGAGCCGCCACGATGCATTCGGCAACGAGGTGCTCTACTTCTCGTTCGACGCGCCCCACGACTATCTGCAGATGACGAGCGTGACGAGCGTGCTGCTCTCGCCGCGCTACGCTTCGCTCGATGCAGACGACACGCCGGCCTGGGAAGACGTCGCGCGGCTGCTGCGTTATACGGCGGGCGGCGCCTTTCATCCGGAGTCCGAATTCTGCTTCGCCTCGCCGAATATCGACTTGTTGCCCGAATTGCGTGCCTATGCGCTGGAGAGCTTCGCGCCGGGCACGCCCGTTCTGGCCGGCGCGATCGACCTGATGCATCGCATTCACGCCGATTTCGCGTACCGCCCATCGGCGACGGCATTCGACACCCCCGCCGCGCGCGCATTCGAATTGCGTCACGGCGTGTGCCAGGACTTCGCCCAGGTAATGATCGGCTGCCTGCGCTCGATCGGGCTCGCCGCGCGTTATGTGAGCGGCTATCTGCGCAACGATCCCCCCGCGGGCGCTTCGCCGATGATCGGCGCGGACGCTTCGCATGCGTGGGTGTCGCTGTATGTGCCGGCGGCGTCTTCGGCAGGCTGGTTCGATCTCGATCCGACCAACGACGTGCTCGCCGATCAGGGCCACGTCACGCTCGCCATCGGGCGCGATTACAGCGATGTTTCGCTGATTCGCGGCGTCATTCTCGGCGGCGGCGCGCATCGTATGGAAGTGGCGGTGCGGGTGGAGGCGGACTGATCCTGGTGGTACGCTGACGCGGGGTTGGACTGGTCTACGTGCCACCCGCCAGGCCCAACTGAACGGCGACGATAGGTTCGGAGGCCGCGCTACCCCTTCGCTCGCCAACCCATCTGACTCAGCCCGATCCGGATTCAGTGCCAACGACCCGCCTGTTCCTCCCGACAGCATCGCGCGTCCCGGTTCGTGCGCCAGTGTGGTTTCAAGAGTCAAGTGCAACGATTGGCAAATCCATTGATTTCCAGCTCCTTGGCCATTGCTTCCTCGGGGTATCCCAGCCGAGGGTCGAGCTTTGCAGACCCAACTAGTCAACTAAAGCACTTGCTGCAGGCCTTGAGATTTCTACCGCTCTCTGACAGCCACTTTTCGACCAAAGGCCAGATTTCACGGCTTGCGGGTTGTGAAATGATCAGGCGCGCGTGCGAGTAGTCTTCGCTGAAGCCATCTGATTTGCCGCAACGGTAGAACGTCGTATCCCTGCTGCCAAAAGCGGAGGCCAGCGCTTCACAGCCTTCGGGGGGAGCAATAAACCAGTCGCCGGCTCCCGCCAGTGCGAGGACGGGTAGATCGACATGACCTAGCGCTTCGATGAAGTCGAATCCGTCTCTACCACGAAATTCGCGTAACAGGTTCCACGTGCACCACTGTTGCATGAGTCTGGCACTTTCCGCTTCGGGGCCGATACCGATACGGTGACCTGGCGCAGTCTTGCGTCCGGAGAGATAGCCATTGATCAACTGCAGCAGTATGCGTTGTCTGAATCCCGGAGCGGCATGCGTTGCCTGCGCAGCCATCAGAACAAGCCCACGCAGACGCTGCCTGGCTTCGGCAGGGTTTTTCGCGATCCACATGCAGGCCGCCAATCCACCACCACTATGTCCGATCAGAAACACCCTTTCCTGCCCTGCGGCGTGCTGTACCGCTTCAAACGCCGCAGGCAGATCGAACCGCGCTACGTCCTCCAGTGTAAAGGCATGATTCCTGGGTCGCTCGCTGGCACCGTGCCCGCGCCATTCCAGGATCCACGGGGAGAACCCGCGAGTCGCGAGGTGTTCGGCAAGGCCGCGGCACGAGCGTTGATTCGAGAATGTGCCATGGGTCAGGATGACAGCCGGCCCGACGTTTTCCGATACCCTCCAGAGCGCCAGGTTGTGGCCGTCAGCAGCCGGAATCAGAAAATGATTAATCGGAAACGATGACCTCACATCAGCCTCTACTTTCAGAGTATCAACAAAATAACAATTGTGTTGGCAATTTGTAATATCTAGATAGCTATTCGATTGCCTTTTTGTGTTCCCTGTTGAACGCCCATCGGAGAGCAAAGAGCACAATTGCACGTCACGTTGCAGGTCGCTTCGAATGTAAAGAGACCGCAGAAGAGCGAATTCAATGAGAATCAGATAAGTCTTAATTTTCCTCAATGGTGTCGCAGTTACTCCGCGATATCTCCGAGGCAGTCGGACGCTGCAGGCGGTCCTCAGCCGCAACGATGCTTTGAAGCGCTTCTTGCCCTCGAGTGGGAGACTTGTCGGCGTTGCGGGTCGCGCTGCGCAATGGTCCGGTCTCTGTCGAACGCAGCTTTGCGTTCCGCCGCCACGCGACACTGATCGCCAGACAACGCATCGCGTCCCCAGCGCGACCGTCCAGCGCATGATTCGCGTCGAAAGCGCAGCCGGCACTCCAGAAGTTCTGGCGCCCGCCATTGGAACAAAAAGAGGAAGAGCCTCGGCTCTTCCTCTCGTCCTGCATAAAACTGTTCGACCAGAATCAGTCGTAAAGCACGGCAGCGATCTTCGGGTCGTTCATATTGGTTTTGTCGTACCAGAAAAAGCCCGTGTCGATCTTCTTCGGCAGCTTTTCGCCCTTCAGCGCCTTCGCCGCGGAATCGACGACACACTTGCCGATGCCCACCGGATTCTGCGTGATCGCGCCCGCCATCAGGCCGGACATGATGGCCTCCTTCTGGTCCTTGCCCGAGTCGTAGCCAATCAACACGAGCTTCTTGCCCGACTCCTTGATGCCGATCGCCGCGCCTTCCGCCGAGCCTTCATTGGCGCCGAAAATGCCCTTGAGGTTCGGGTTCGCCTGAATCATGGCCTTGGCGATTTCCGCCGACTTCAGGTGGTCGCCCGCGCCGTACTGCACCGAAACGATCTTGATGCCAGGATGCTTCGTTTTGATCTGGTTAACAAAGCCGTCGCGGCGGTCGATGCCCGTGCGGCTCGTCTGGTCGTGCACGATCACGCCGACTTCGCCCGAATTGCCGATCAGCTCGGCCATCTTGTCTGCGGCGAGCGCAGCGGCGGCGAGGTTATCCGTGGTGCACGTGGTCAGCGGAATATCGCTGTCGACGCCCGAGTCGAACGCGATCACGGGTATCTTGCTGGCCTGCGCGCGCTTGAGCAGCGGAATGGCGGCCTTGCTGTCGAGCGCGGCAAGCCCGATCGCCTGCGGCTTCTTCGCGAGTGCAGCCGATAGCATGTCGATCTGCTTGTCGACCATGGCCTCCGTTTCCGGGCCTTCGAACGTGATCCTGACGTTGTTCGCCTTCGCCGACTGTTCCGCACCGGATTTCACGGCTTGCCAGAACTGATGCTGAAAGCCCTTCGAGATGATCGGAATGTAGGGTTCCTCAGCATATGTCGAACTGGTCGCGCCCACGAGCGCGCCGATCCCGATCACGGCACTGATGAGTCTTCTTTTCAACATGACGTCTCTCCTCCTAAGGTGGGCCATTGACCTCCAGCCATTGAGGGAGCCTGTTCTTGCTCCCCGTTCTTTGCTTGCTTCTTCTTTTGCTTTCCCTATCGACTGCGCCTGCGCCGCAGGATGTCCGCGTAGACAGCCAGAATGATGATGAGGCCGGTCACCACGATCTGCCACTCCTGCGCGACCGACATGATGCGCAGGCCGTTGGTCAGCACGCTCATGATGAACGCGCCGATGATCGTGCCGACGATCGTACCCGAGCCGCCGCTCAACGACGTGCCGCCTATGACGACGGCCGCAATGGCTTCCAGTTCGTAGCCCTGCCCGAGCGCCGGCTGCGCCGAGTTCAGGCGCGAAGCGATCAGGAGTCCTGCAATACCGCAGATCGCACCGCCAAGGCCATAGATCGCGATCTTCCAGCGATCCACATTCACGCCGGAAAGACGCACGGCCTCTTCATTGCTGCCGAGTGCGAACGTATAGCGGCCGAGTGCCGTGCGATTTAGCGTGATCGAACTGAGCACGGCGAGCACGAACAGGATCAGCACTGCGTTGGGCACGGGCACGCTGGGCAGGAAATAGCCGATCAGCGAATCCTGCGAAATCATGTAGAAGTTTTCGGTTTCAGTGAAATAGATCGGCTTGTCGGCCGAGACGACGAGCGAAAGCCCCTTTAGCAGCAGCATCATGCCTAGCGTCGCGATGAAGGGCGGGATTTTCATTTTCGCGGTCAATGTTCCCGAAATGGTCCCGCACACCGCGCCGGTTCCGATTGCGGCGAGCACGCCCATCCACATCGGCAGATGCCAGTAGGTGAGAAACACGCCGCAAATCACGGCCGTGAAAGTCATCAACGTACCGACCGACAAATCGATGCCCCCGGTGATGATGACGAAGGTGCTCGCGATGGCCAGCACGCCATTCACGGCCGTCGCCTGCAGGATGCCGAGGATATTGTCCATCTGCATGAAGGCGGGCGACGCGAAGCTGAAAAAGATCAGCAGGAGAATCAGGCTCGCGAAGGCGAGCAGCTTTTGCAGCGTGGTCGGCGAGAAAAACCGCGCCTTGATGCCGGTGGACCGCTTCTGTTCCGCCGGTGCCGCCATATCCGGTTGCGTTGTCATAGGGTTCGACCTCGGGCTCATGCCGCTTGCAAGGTTTCGCGCTGCGTCGCGAGATGCATGATGCGCTCCTGGGTCGCCTCGCTGGCGGAAAGTTCGCCAGTGATACGGCCTTCGCACATCACTACGATCCGGTCGCTCATGCGCAGGATTTCCGGAAGTTCCGACGAGATCATCACGATCGCCTTGCCCTGCTCGGCAAGCGCGCGCAACAGCTTGTAGATCTCGCTCTTGGCGCCGACATCGATGCCGCGCGTCGGCTCGTCGAAGAACAGCACGTCACAGTCGCGCTCCAGCCACTTCGCTATGACGATCTTCTGCTGGTTGCCACCCGAGAGCAGGCGCACCTGCTGCGTAGCCGAAGGGGTGCGGATGGCGAGCAGATTGATGAAATGCGACGCCGTCCAGCGTATATGCGAGCGGCGCAGGAACAGATTCATCGACAGGAATTTGCCGAGATTGGACATCACGATGTTCGACTCGACGTCCATGCCCGTCGCGAGACCAAAGCGCTTGCGGTCTTCGGAGAGGTAACCGATGCTGTGCGCGACCGCGTCGCTCGGCTTTTTGATCGGCGCCTTCACGCCTTTCACGAAGACTTCTCCGGATTCGATCGGGTCCGCGCCGAACACGGCGCGCGCGACCTCCGTGCGCCCGGCGCCCATCAGTCCCGCAAAGCCCAATATCTCGCCTTTGCGCAACGTGAAGCTCACGTCCCGCACGAGCGGGCCCGCATTGAGATGCTTCACTTCGAGCGCCACTTCGCCTTCGCTGCGCGGCCCTTCATAAGGCGCGACGTCGGCGAGCGTCCTGCCGACCATCATGCCGATGATGGCCTGCACGCTCGTATCGGCGGTCGAGACCGTTGCCACGTATTCGCCGTCGCGCAGCACGGTGACGCGATCGGAGATCTGCTTGAGCTCGTCCATCTTGTGCGAGATGTAAATGATCCCGACGCCACGCGCTTTCAACTGGCGAATGATGCGGAAAAGCTCGGCGATTTCGGCGTCGTTGAGCGCCGAGGTCGGCTCGTCCATGATGAGCACGCGCGAATCGAACGAAAGCGCCTTCGCGATCTCGACCATCTGCTGGCTGGCGACCGTGAGCGAGCCGACCAGGGTGCGCGGATCGAGCGGGACGTGCATGCGGCCGAGGATCTCGCGCGCCTGCGCGTTGAGCTTGTCTTCGTCTAGAAAGAGGCCCAGACGACCGCGCGGTTCGCGGCCGATGAAGATGTTCTGCGCGACGCTCAGATGATTCATCAGCTGGAGTTCCTGATGAATGATGCCCACGCCCGCGGCCTGGGCCTCGCGCGGACTCGCGAACGCGACGCTTTGGCCGTCGTAGAGAATGTCGCCGGAATCGCGCGTATAGACGCCGGCGAGAATCTTCATCAAGGTGGATTTGCCCGCGCCGTTTTCTCCCATCAACGCGTGCACCTCGCCCGCCATGAGTTCGAATTGCACTTCATGAAGCGCCCTCACGCCGGGAAAGCGCTTGCTGAGTTTGTTGACGGAAATGAGCGGCGTCATGGCGCAAATCCGTGAAGAGAAGCCAGACACATTGCCGGGGCCCTTTTATTCCACGTGCGGCGACTTGGCGACGCAGCACGAAGCGGTTGACATACAGGTGAAACGCAATTGAAAAGCCTTCATTCGAAAACGCAGGTTCAAGGCGCGAAAAGATCGGGCCGGTCCTTTGCCGATCGGTGCAATTCCGCGATCACCTGGTCGAGATGCTCGTGCATCGCCTTTGCCGCCGCGTCGGCCTTGCCGGCGCGAATGGCCTCGAAAATACGTTCGTGCTCGTCGAGCGTATGCATGAGCCGCTCGGGACTCGCCAGCAATTGCCTTGCGCGGTCCAGCGCATTGCGCGATACGGCGACGATTTCTTTCACGCGCGGCAGTTTCACCGCGTCGAGCAGGATTTCGTGAAACGCGAGATCGAGCTCATGAAACAAGAGCCGTTGACCGTTGCCGGCGACCCTGCGCTGCTTGTCCAGATTCGCGGCGAGTGCGTCGATCGTGGCCCGGTCGTGCATGCGCGCCACGCCGCGCACCGTTTCGACTTCGAGCGCGCTGCGGATGAACAGATGCTGGCGGATATCGTCGAGCGCGATGGGTTTGACGCGCGTGCCGCGTTGCGGCAATACCTCGACAAGACCGGCATGGGCGAGCTTCGCCAACGCGGCCGAAACGGGAAAACGCGACACGCCCATCCGTTCGCAGACCGCCATCTTGTCGATCATCATTCCCGGTTCCAGCGCAAGCGTCACGATCGCTTCTCTGAGCGCCTGTTCAACGGCGTCGGTCAGGCTGCCGCGCGCGCCGTCCTTGATCTTTTGCAGTGCGACATAAGGATCGCTCGCGGCACTTGCTACATCGGGAGAAGAGCTCACGGCACGCTTGATTTCGAGAAGACATGCTAGCATGCTAGGTAGCACACATCGCATTGTCAACGCGGGAAGACGCCTCGTTTTCCCTTACCCCGCTCTCCCGTTTCACTGGCGTACCTTGCAATTCACGCACGCGTCCTTCATTGGGAGTTCAGATGACCACCATCACCAGGCTGTCCGTACGGGATATTCGCTTTCCCACCTCGCGCTCGCTCGACGGCTCCGACGCAATGAACGCCGCGCCGGATTACTCCGCCACCTACGTCACGCTCGAAACCGATTCTCCGGACGCACTCGCGGGTCACGGCCTTACGTTCACCATCGGGCGCGGCAATGAAATCTGCGTGACGGCGGTCAACGCGCTGGCACCGCTCGTGGTGGGCAAGCGCCTCGAAGACATCGCCGCGAATATGGGCGCATTCTGGCGCGCGTTCACGTCCGATAGCCAGTTGCGCTGGATCGGCCCGGACAAAGGCGCGATTCATCTGGCCACGGCGGCGGTCGTCAATGCGGTTTGGGACCTGTGGGCGAAGTCGGTCGGCAAACCGGTGTGGAAGCTGCTCGCCGACATGAGCCCCGAAGAACTCGTGCGTTGCCTCGACTTTCGCTACGTGACCGATGCGATCACGCCCTACGAAGCGCTGGCCCTGCTCCATCGCCACGCGAAGACCAAGGGCGCACGCGAAAAGGAAATGCTCGCGCAAGGCTACCCCGCCTATACGACCTCGGCTGGCTGGCTCGGTTACGACGACGACAAGATCCGCCGTCTCGCGCGCGAAGGTGTCGCGCTGGGCTGGACGCACTTCAAGCAGAAAGTCGGCGCCGATCTCGAGGAAGACGTGCGGCGCGCGCGAATCTTGCGCGAGGAGATCGGCGAGAACCTCAAGCTGATGATGGACGCCAACCAGGTATGGGACGTGGACGAAGCGGTGGCCAACATGCGGCGCCTCGCGGAATTCGATCCGTGGTGGATCGAGGAGCCGACGAGTCCCGACGATATCCTCGGCCATGCCCAGATTCGCCGTCGTTTGGGATCGATTGGTGTTGCGACCGGCGAGCACTGCCATAACCGCGTGATGTTCAAGCAGCTCCTGCAGGCGCAGGCCATCGACTTCTGCCAGGTGGACGCCTGCCGCTTAGGAGGGCTGAACGAAGTGATCGTCGTGCTGCTGATGGCGGCGAAGTTCGGCGTGCCCGTTTGTCCGCATGCGGGCGGCGTCGGCCTGTGCGAGTACGTGCAGCATATTTCGCTGTTCGATTATCTCTGCGTGTCGGCTTCGCTGGAGAATCGCGTGCTCGAATATGTCGATCATCTGCACGAGCATTTCTTGGATCCTGTCGTGATCCGCAATGGCCGGTACATGCCGCCTCAGAAGCCGGGTTACAGCATCGAAATGAAGCCGGATTCGCTGGAGCGACACGTTTTCCCGGACGGCGAGGCGTGGCGGCCCTGAGCCGGCAACACGCGCGGGGCCAACGCCGCCTCGCTACCAGCGCAGCAGCCGTGGCCCCAGCCATGCGCCTGCGCCGGCGGGCAGCAACATGCCGATCGCATACCAGACGCTCCAGAACGCCGGGCTCATCTCGGGACAATGGAGGCAGTATGCGATGGTCGCGAGCGCACTCGCAAAGAGCCCCGACGCGGCGCCTGCCGCGCGCAGATTCGTCGGCGCAAGACCGCGCACGGCCCAGAATACGGCCGCGAACGTAGGCACCGAAAGCAACACGATATTGAACGGGCACGTGCGCCAGGTGAGGCCGAGCACGAGCGGCACGCGTTGCGCGGGCTGCGCGTCGCCGAGCACGAGCCAGGCGGCCGCCAGCACGGCGACGAACGGCAGCGCCACCAGCGCCCACGCGTAACCGCCCCGCAGGCCAGGCCGCCCGAGGCGGCTGACGGCGAGCGCGGCAGCCAGCGCCACGCCGAACGGGAGCGCAAGCTTGGCCCAGAAGATCGGCGTGTGCGCGACGCTCCAGAGATCGTGCCGCACGCCGAACACCACGCTCATCAGCACGACCGAGCCCGCGAACCCGAGCGGCAGCGCGCGTGCGAAGCGGCGCAGCGCGGCCTTGCGATCCACGCGCATCACGCCAGTGGCCAGGAGGTTGATCAGATCGTCGGTTTTCATCGCGCTCCCCGAATGCGCGCGGCGAGCGCTTTCAACCCGCGATGAATGCCCACCTTGACCGCCGACTCGGAGAGGCCCGTGAGCTTCGCCGTTTCCACGACCGAAAGCCCTTCGAGCTTCACGTGGACGATGGGCAAGCGCTGCTTGTCGGGCAATGCCTCGAGCAGCTTGCCGATATCGCGGCGCGCCTGCGCGGGTTCGTCGTCGGGCGCGGCAAAGAGATCGGTATGGTCGTCCAGTGGATCGTTGAGCATGTCGCGGCGTGCGCGCGAGCGGAAGAAGTCCATCAGTTTGTAACGGGCGATCGCGTGCACCCACGCCGTGAGCGGTTCGTCGGGACGCCACGTGTGACGCGCGTTGTGGACCGCGAGCAGGATCTCCTGCACGAGATCCTCAACGTCGTCGCGCAACTGCGGAATGCGGCGGCGCAGGTAGCCCCGCAAATGGCGCGTGAGTTCCTCGAGGAAGTCTCGATACGCGATTGCGTCGCCTTCCAGACCGCTGATGAAGAGCGCTTTTAGACGGGTTTCCGCGGAGTGCAAAAGTCGTCCTGGGTTGTCGCGACGATACGTTGACGGGCGCGTTGTATTCGGGCGATCTCGCGAAGGCGAACTTTCAGGCAGCTTGCAGATGCCGCCATATTCGCCCCCAATTGCATGAGCGCAGGCGTGAGGGTAGCCGAACGCTCCCCGCACCGCAACAACGTGCTCCGCGCCGGCCGCGGCGGCTTTCCCCCCTATCGCCCATGTATTGGTCAAGCCCACGTCTGGATTCTCCGCGTGACGCAAACATATGCGTCCATTCGCGGTAATTCGTTCGCAGCGCCGATCGGGTTACAGGCGCTACGGCGCAGACGAATATTTTGTTCAGCCGACACTCTCGCGAAATTTTTTGTCGACACGCTGTAACCCCCACCCGCGCCGGAGCGAATTCACTGGCATCGATCCGCTAAAGGAATTGCCATGCACACCTCGACCGGCGAACCGCTTCCGCTCGAAACCCGCCTGCGCCGCCCGCGCGCCATTCAGCCGCTCTGGCTGCGCGTCACGCACTGGCTCAACGCGCTTGCGGCGCTCGTCATGATGTTCTCGGGCTGGCGCATCTACGATGCGTCGCCGGTGTTTGCCGGCTTCGTCATTCCCACGCCGATCACCCTGGGCGGCTGGCTTGGCGGCGCGCTGCAATGGCATTTCGCGGCCATGTGGCTGCTGTTTTTCAACGGCCTCTTCTATCTCGCGATGAATCTCTCCACCGGAAGGTGGCGCACGAAGTTCTTCCCGCTGAGCGCGCGCGCCGTGCTCAAGGATCTGCGCGCCGCGCTCACGGGCCATCTTTCGCATGCCGACCCGAGCCAGTACAACGCCGTGCAGAAGCTCGCCTATCTCGTCGCGATCGCCGATCTTCTCGTGCTCGTGCTCTCGGGCCTCGTGATCTGGAAATCCGTGCAATTCCCGCTGTTGCGCGAATTGATAGGCGGATACGACCGCGCGCGCGTCGTTCATTTTTGCGCGATGGCGCTGCTTGCCGCCTTCGTGCTCGTTCACGTGACGATGGTCGCGCTCGTGCCGCGCTCGCTGCTCACCATGCTGCGCGGGCGCTGAACGCACAGCGCGACATCACGCCTGACGCCCTCCATCGTGATTTATGAGGATTCCGTATGAAAACGCCAGATCGAAAGATCATCGAACTCGACCGCGCGGCGATCCTGGCCGACGCCCGGCGCGAACTCGACATGCCGTCGCGGCGCCTGTTCGGCAAGCGCGTGCTCACGCTAGGCGGTCTTGCGATGCTCACCGGCTGCACGCTCACCGACGACGCGTCGGTCAACACGTTCCTCAGCACCGTCTCGCGTTTGAACGATCGCGTCCAGGCCTGGCTGTTCGACCCGAGACGGCTCGCGCCCACCTATACCGAAGCCCAGATCACGCGGCCGTTTCCCTTCAACGCGTTCTATAGCGAAAGCGAGGCGCCTGTTGTCGATGCCGGCGACTATCGGCTCCGGCTCAGCGGCCTCGTGAAAGGCCAGCGCGTGTGGACGCTGCCCGAGCTGTATGCCCTGCCGCACGCGGAGCAGATCACACGGCATATCTGCGTGGAAGGCTGGAGTGCGATCGGGCGCTGGGGCGGTACGCCGTTCGCGCACTTCCTGCGTCGTGTCGATGCGGACCTAACAGCGAAATACGTGGGCTTTCGTTGCGCAGACAACTACTACGAAAGCATCGACATGGCCACCGCGCTACATCCGCAGACCTTGCTCGCTTTCGACTACGACGGCGAGCGCCTGCCCGCCAAATACGGTTTCCCGATGAAACTGCGCATGCCGACGAAGCTCGGCTACAAGAACCCGAAGCACATCGTCGAGATTTTCGTCACGAATTCGTATCCGGGCGGCTACTGGGTCGACCAGGGCTACAACTGGTTTGGCGGTTCGTGACGTTTTTCATGCCGCCGCATCGCGTGGCGGCCTCGTTTCCCGTTCGCCCTATTCGCGAACTTCGCTTTTTTCAACCCGCAAGGAGCAGTGAAATGAAGAAGACCGGAATTGCAGCAATCGCCATGTCGGCCGCCCTGTTGAGCATCACGGCGGGCACCGCGTTCGCGCAAGCGAGCGGCGCGATGTCGAACAACGCCATGTCGCAGGACTCGATGCACAAGGACACCATGGGCAAGGATGCCATGTCGCACGATACGATGAGCAAGACCGATGGGATGAAACACGACTCCATGAGCAAGCCCGCGAAGGGCGATGCGATGGGCATGGATCATCCGGCATCCGGCGCAATGTCGCATTGAACGATCCCCACGCCGCTCCCCTTGCCGTTGCGGCGGGAGCGGCGTGGCGGGCTCACCTGTAGTTCACCCGGCGCCTGATTCCGACCAAACGGTGCCGCTTCTACCCGCGTGCGCAGCGCACTCGATCCGCTTCAACTCCCAACGCTACTGCCTCATCGAGGAGCCAGCGCAATCCAGCGCCTCTTCAATGTACACAATTTGTCTTTTTCAAACGGCTTTCCTCTCCACGTTTACCCGTAATTTGGAGGGAAACCAGTTGAATCGATGGAAACGCTGTATACAATTTGTACACATCGAGACGTAGTCAGCAGCCTTCGCCGGCCGCTCACCGCATTCGCTTCCATTTCCTCGCTACGCATGAACAGCATCGACGACACGCCAACCAGCACGCGCGCCGGCTCTGCCGCCTCGCAAACCGTCAAGGCCCAGCTCGGGCTGCGCGAACTGATACTCGGCGGCGAGCTGCCGCCCGGCGAGCGCATCTCCGAACTCGGCGTGGTCGAGCGTCTTGGCGTCTCCCGCACGCCGGTGCGGGCGGCGCTCATGCGCCTTCAGGAGGAAGGGCTGCTCGAGCCGATTCCGAGCGGGGGCTATGCAGTGCGCTCGTTTTCGGAAAACGAAATACGCGACTCCATCGAGCTGCGCGGCACGCTCGAAGGCCTGGCCGCCCGCCTCGCCGCCGAGCGCGGCATCACCCATTCGATGTCCCGCGATCTGCACGACTGCATCGACGAAATCGACGAGCTGCTCGTGGGCGAACTGAGCGAGGAGACGTTCTCGCACTATGTCGAAGCAAACCGACGCTTTCATCGCCTCCTCGCCATTGCTTCGGATAGCGAAGTGGTGGCGCGGCAGATCGAGAAAGTCGCCACCTTGCCGTTCGCGTCGGCGAGCGCGTTCGTGGTCGTGCAGTCGCTCGACCCGCGCGCGAGAGAGACGCTGATCGTCGCGCAGGCCCAGCATCGCGCCGTGCTCGAAGCGATCGAGAACCGCGAAGGCACACGCGCCGAAGCGCTGATGCGCGAGCACTCGCATATCGCCCATCAGAACCTGCGGCGCGTGCTCGAAAACCAGCGCGCGATGACGAGGCTGATTGGCGGCAACCTCATTCGCCGCAATACCCGTTGATGCTGCGTTGACGCTGCGTTGTTGCTAGCTCGCCAACGCGTTTCGCGGTTCGATACGAACGGCGGCACGGCGTGCCGCCCCCCCCCACCATGAACAAAAGCGCATTGAAGCGCCCCGGAGGAGACATATGTTCCTGAAAAACGCCTGGTACGTCGCGTGCACGCCCGATGAAATCGACGGCAAGCCGCTTGGGCGGCAAATCTGCGGTGAACGCATGGTGTTCTGGCGCACGGCCGAAGGCAGTGTGGCCGCGCTCGAAGACTTCTGCCCGCACCGTGGCGCCCCGCTCTCGCTCGGCAGCGTGCGCGAAGGCCACCTGGTATGCGGCTACCACGGCCTCACCGTGGGCGGAAGCGGCAAGTGCGTGAGCATGCCTTGCCAACGCGTGGGCGGCATACCGGCGGTGCGCAGCTATCCGGCCGTGGAGCGCCATGGTTTCATCTGGGTCTGGCCCGGCGATGCAGCCGAGGCCGACCCCGCGAAGATCCATCACCTCGAATGGGCCGGCAATCCTGGCTGGGCCTATGGCGGCGGCCTCTATCACATCCGGTGCGATTACCGCCTCATGATCGATAACCTGATGGACCTCACGCACGAGACGTATGTCCACGCATCGAGCATCGGCCAGGCCGAGATCGAGGAAGCGCCACCCAAAACAACCGTCAACGGCGACGTGGTCACCACCAGCCGCTTCATGCACAACATCATGCCGCCGCCGTTCTGGGCCGCCGCGCTGCGCGGCAACGGCCTTGCCGACAACGTGCCCTGCGACCGCTGGCAGATCTGCCACTTCTCGCCGCCCAGCCACGTGATGATCGAAGTGGGCGTGGCGCACGCAGGCAAGGGCGGGTATGACGCCGATGCGCGCGACAAGGCGTCGAGCATCGTGGTGGACTTCATCACGCCCGAGACGGAAACGTCGATCTGGTACTTCTGGGGCATGGCGCGCAGTTTCGCCGTGCACGACGCGTCGCTCACCGAAGCGATCCGGGCGGGCCAGGGGAAGATCTTCGCCGAGGATCTCGAGATGCTCGAGTCGCAGCAGCGCAACCTCCTCACATGGCCCGAGCGCCGCCTGCTGAGCCTCAATATCGACGCGGGCGGCGTGCAGTCACGGCGCGTGCTCGACCGGCTCATCGCCGCGGAGCGCAGCGCCACGACCGAAACCGTCTGACGCCAGGGCCGCGCGCATGCGCGCGGCCGCCCTCGTTCTTACGAACAGACGCCTCATGAAAGTCACTCTCATCCGCAAGATTCCCGTTGCTACCGACATCTGCGTCTTTGAACTCGCGAGCGCCGACGATACGCCACTCCCGCCATTCGCGGCGGGCGCGCATATCGACGTTCATGTCGGCGGCTTCGTGCGGCAGTACTCGCTGTGCAACCGCCCGTCCGAAGGCGGCGTCTACCGTATCGGCGTGCTGCGCGAGGCAGCCTCGCGTGGCGGCTCCGTCGCCATGCACGCGCTAGCCGCGGGCGCGACGCTGGAAATCAGTACACCCAGGAATCACTTTCCGCTCGACGAACAGGCTACCCACACCGTCCTGCTCGCGGGCGGTATCGGCATCACGCCGCTCATGGCCATGGCCGAGCAGTTGCGCGAAGCGGGCCGAGCGTTCGAGCTGCATTACTGCGCGCGCGACCCGCAGCGCGCCGCCTTTGGCGAGCGTCTTGCCGAAGCGGGCTTCGCGGACAACACACGGTTCTATTTCGACAGCGAAGGCTCCGGCGCGCGCATCGACCTCGCGCGCGTGCTCGCCCAGCCAAACGATGGCAAGCACCTCTACGTCTGCGGCCCTGCGGGCCTCATCGACGCCGTGCTCGGCGCGGCGGCAAGCGCGGGGTGGCCGGCGAAGAACGTGCATCGCGAGTACTTCGGCGGCGCCGCGCAGCAGACCGACGCTGGCGCGGACGAAAGCGGCGCGTTCCAGGTGACGCTGGCCAGTTCCCAGCGCGTGATCGATGTCCCCGCGGGCACGACGATCGTCGAGGCGCTGCGCGCCGGCGGCATCGAGGTGCCTATCTCCTGCGAGCAAGGTGTGTGCGGCACCTGCCTCACGCGCGTGTTGTCAGGCGAGCCGGACCACCGCGATCTTTACCTGACCGACGAAGAGCGCGCCGCCAACGATCAGCTGCTGCCGTGCTGTTCGCGCTCGCGCACGCCCATGCTCGTGCTCGATCTCTGATACGCGACCGCATGCGCCGCATTTCCTGGTGGAAACGCGCCATCGTTCACGACGTCGACGCTCGCTGGCTGCTGTCTCGATAGATTCGTGCTGCTAATCGACGAAAGCCTGTCCGGCGTACGGGAGCGATGCGCGGCACCCGGCTTCGATCAGCTTCAGCCGATGATCGAACGCCGCGAGCGGATAAGCGAAGAAGTAATGGGCCGTGATGCGCTTTTCGGCATAGAACGGATCGTCGACGGGCGCGTTCAGCGCTATGCGTAGCGTTCGCGCCCACGCGAATGCCAGCAGCAGCCAGCCGAGCAGCGCGAGGTAGTCGTCAGCGACGCGGTAGGGCAACTCGCGATCGCTCGCGCTGCCCTGCTCGATCTCGTTCGTGACGCGCTGAACGCTAGCGGCCAGCGCATCGAGCCGGACGCCCGCGTCGCGAAGCGCGCAGTCGCCGGACGCCGCACATCGCGCGGCCTCCCCGGTGATATGCGCGAGCAACGCGCGCAACGCCTCGCCCCCGTCGCCCAGCACCTTGCGCACGAGCAGATCGATGCCCTGAATTTCGTTCGTGCCTTCGTAAAGCATCGCGACGCGGCTGTCACGCACGGTCTGCTCGACGCCGTATTCGTGGATGTAGCCATAGCCGCCGAATACCTGCAGCGCGCTCGATGCGGCCGCGAACCCGTTGGCGGTGAAAAACGCCTTGGCGATGGGCGTGAGCAGCGAGGCGAGCTGGCTCGCAGCCTGGCGCTCGCCCGCGTGCGGGTGGCGCGCGGCCACGTCGAGCCAGTAGCCGATCCAGTAGCCGATGGCGCGCTCGCCTTCGACGGTCGAGCGCAGGTCGAGCAGGATGCGCCGCATGGCCGGATGAAGCGCAATCGGCGCGGCCTGCCCCGGCTCGCCCCCGTAGTTCGCAGGTGCGCTCACGGCGCGCATTTGCACGCGTTCGTGCGCGTAGGCATGCGCGCGCTGGCAGGCGAGCTGCGCATGGCCCACACCCTGCATCGCAACCTGCAAGCGCGCGGCGTTCATCATCACGAACATCGAAGCGAGGCCGCGATGCGGCTCGCCAACGAGCCAGCCCAGCGCCTGTTCGAACCGCATCGAGCAGGTCGGGCTCGCCTTGAGCCCCATCTTCTTTTCGATGCCTTCGCAATGCACGCCATTGGCCACGCGCTTCCCACTGCTGTCATCGACGATCCACTTCGGGACCACGAAGAGCGAGAGACCTTTGGTGCCCGTCGGGGCATCGGGCAGCCGCGCGAGCACGAGGTGCACGATGTTGTCGGTGAGATCGTGATCGCCGCCGCTGATGAAAATCTTGTTGCCGTCGATGCGCCATGCGTCGTGCGCCGCGTCGGCGGTCGCCCTTGCGCGCAGCAGCGCCAGGTCGCTGCCTGCCTGCGGCTCGGTCAGGCACATCGTGGTGAGCCACTCGCCGCTCGCGATCTTCGGCAGCCAGTCGCGCCTCATGGCATCGGAGCCGTGCGCCAGCAGGCACGCCGTGGCGCCGTGCGTGAGGCCGGGCGACATCAGCCACGCATGGTTGGCGGCGGCGAGCATTTCCTGCAGCGCTACTTCGAGCAGTTGCGGCAAGCCCTGGCCGCCCGCGTCGACGTCGAGCGCGAGCGTGGGCCAGCCCGCCGCCACGAAGCCCTCGTATGCCTCGCGAAAGCCCGTGGGCGTCAAGACCTCGCCGTTCTCGAAGCGGCATCCATCGAGATCGCCCGCCGAATTCAACGGTGCGATGCGCTCCGTCACAAAACGCGCGGCTTCTTCGAGCACCTGCTGCGCCATCGCGCTGTCAAGGTCTTCCCACGCAGGCACGCTGCGCCACCACGCGGGCGCGTCGATCCATTCGTCGATCACGAAGCGCATGTCGCGCAGCGGAGCCCGATAGTCGAGACTCATCGTCACCACCCCTTAGACATGCTGAAGATGCGACGAGAGGAGCACGCGCATGCGCGTATCGTGACCGTCACGCGCGGCATACAGCGCCTCCACGAGCGCCGCACGCTTGCTCAATACGACGCGCTGATTGATCGATCCTTTGTCGGTGATCTCGCCGAGATCGAGCGAAGGCGGGACGTCCATCACATGAAGGCGCGTGATGCGCGTTGCGCTGCCGGTCGCATCGCGATTGAGCCGCTCCATCAGGTCAGTGAAAAAAGCACGGACGGCGGGCGCGTCCACCACATCGCGCGCGCAAGCACCTGCGTCGAGACCGGCGAGCCGGCGGCACTCGTCGAGACGCGGAAAGATCAGCACGCCAATGTCGTCGCGGTTCATGCCGGCGATCACGGCGTCCTGCACATACGGCGCGCCGCCGGAGACGATGCGCGCGCGCATCGGCCCGACGCTCACGAACGTGCCGGAGCTGAGCTTGAAATCCTCAGCAATGCGGCCGTCGAACAGCAGGCCCAGCTCGGGGCGCGCCGGGTCGACGAAACGTACGGCGTCGCCGGTGCGGTAGTAGCCCTCTTCGTCGAATACGTCATGACGGTCCGCCTCGTTCGCGCGCCAGTAGCCGCGCATCACGTTGGGCCCGCGAAAACGCGCTTCGAGCTTGCCGTCGACCGGCACGAGACGTGTCTCGCAGCCCGGCGCGGGCAGCCCGATATAGCCTGCGCCCATCACCGGCCCGGTCGTGAAGAGGCACGACGGCGCCGTTTCGGTCATCCCAAGGCCCGCCATGATGCGGATGCGCTCGCCGCAATGCGCCTGCGTCACGCGCTCGAGCCGGTCCCACGCGGCCTGCGAAAGCCCCGCGCCCGCGAAGAAGTACATCTTCACGCGCGAGAAGAATGTCTCGCGCAGGCGCTCGTCGGTTTCGAGCGCGGCCGTCAACTCTTCCCAGCCCTTGGGCACATTGAAATAGAGCGTAGGGGCGATTTCGCGCAGATTGCGCAAGGTTTCTTCGAAGCGGCCAGCTACGGGCTTGCCGTCGTCGATATAGAGCGTGCCGCCGTTGTAAAGCGCGATGCCCACGTTGTGGCTGCCGCCGAACGTGTGGTTCCACGGCAGCCAGTCGACCAGCACCGGCGGCTCGATGCCGAACTGCGGGAACGTCTGCAGCAGCATTTGCTGATTGCTGCACAGCATGCGGTGCGTCGTGGGCACGGCCTTGGGCAGGCGTGTCGAGCCGGAGGTGAAGAGGAACTTCGCGATCGTGTCGCCATTCACGCGCGCCAGGGCTTCTTCCATGCTGCCCGCGCGCGTTTGCAGCAAGTCGGCGAACGAGGTTTCGCGGCGGCCACTGCCAGCGGGTGTCACGACGATGCGTTCGATATGCTCGGGCACCGCGGCGTCGAGCGCGGCCGCGAAGGCAGGGCCGTCGGCCGCGAACACGAGGCCCGGATCGAGCAGGCCCAGCGCGTGCTTCAGCTTGCCGAAGTCGCTCGATACGAGCGAATAAGCGGGGGAAATCGGTGCATAGGGCACGCCGGCCCACAGTGCGCCGAACGCCATCTGCAAGTGTTCGAGATCATTGCCCGAGAGCAGCGCGACGGGGCGCTCGGCCGACAATCCGCGCTCGATCAAAGCCTGACCGATCGAGCGTGCGCGTTCGAGCATCTGCGCGTAGCTGATGCCTTGCCACTGGCCGTCAGCGCCGCGGCGTGCCACGAGCCAGCGGTCGGGATGCGTGCGCGCGCCGCTGACGAGGCGATCCGTCACGCGTTCGGGGTAGTCGCCTAGCGGCTCGGTCGAGCGCAGATACCAGCAGTCGCCGCGCCGCTCGATCTGCGGCGCAGCCGTGCCGATGGCGACGGCACGATAGCCTGCGAAGGCCGGCTGGGTTTGGGTCGGCTCCGGTTCCAAAGCCTGTCTCCTTTGCAAACCGGTGCCGGGACCGCGCAAGGTAGCGGCGCAGCCGGCCCGGTAGTTCATGTCATGTCGCGATGGGGCGCGCGTCCGTATCGTTCAGATCGGATAGTGGCGCGGGCCGGTCTGCACGGTGATCCAGCGCAGGTCGGTGAATTCGGCAATCGACGCCTTGCTGCCGAAGCGCCCATAGCCGCTCGCCTTCACACCGCCGAACGGCATCTGCGCTTCGTCGTGCACGGTCGGCCCGTTGATATGGCAGATTCCGGATTCGATGCGCTTTGCGACGTTCATCGCGCGCGCGATGTCGCGGCTGAACACCGCGGCCGACAGTCCGTACTCGCTGTCGTTCGCCACGTTCACCGCTTCTTCGTCGCCATCCACGCGCTGCACCGTGACGACCGGGCCGAACGATTCGTCGGCGTAAAGCTTCATTTCGCGCGTGACGTTTTCGACGATCACCGGTTGCATGATCGCACCGTTCACCTCGCAGCCCAGCGGCAGACTCGCACCCTTCGCACCGGCGTCTTCCACGAGCGCACGAATGCGCCGCGCCGATGCTTCGCTCTCCAAAGTACCCAGTATCGAGCCCGGCTGCGTGGGATCGCCCGCCTTGTGCGTGCGCGCCTTCGCCACGAGCTTTTGCACGAACACATCGGCAACCTTGCCATCGACGATCACACGTTCCGTCGACATGCAGATTTGCCCCTGATTGAAGAACGCACCGAACACAATGCCTTCCACGGCCGCGTCGAGATCGGCGTCGTCGAGCACGAGCACGGGTGCCTTGCCGCCCAGTTCGAGCAGCGCAGGCTTGAGATGCCGCGCAGCAAGCTCGGCGACGATACGGCCCACGCGTGTCGAGCCCGTGAAGTTCACACGCTTGACCGCCGGATTCGCGATCAGGCGCTCGACGATGGCCGGTGCGTCTTCAGGCGCATGCGTGAGCACGTTGACGACGCCCTCGCCCAGACCCGCTTCGTCGAGCACTTCGCCGATCAGCGCGTGCACGCCGGGACAGCCCTCCGAAGCCTTCAGCACGACGGTATTGCCGCACGCGAGCGGCATGGCGAGCGCGCGAGTTGCGAGAATCACCGGCGCATTCCAGGGCGCCATGCCGAGCACGACGCCGCACGGCTGACGCACGGCCATGGCCAGGCTGCCTGGCACATCGGACGGGATCACGGAGCCGTCGATCTGCGTGGTCATGGCGGCGGCCTCACGCAGCATGTTGGCCGCGAGCATCACATTGAAGCCGTACCAGTTCGCCATGGCACCCGTTTCCGCCGCGCCGATGGCGATGAAATCCGTTGCGCGCGCATCCATGCGGTCTGCGGCGGCGGACAGGCGCTTGCGGCGCTCGGTCGGCGTGAGCGCGGCCCAAGCCGGGAAGGCGCGCGCGGCGGCGGCGACCGCGGCATCGGCGTCTTCGAGCGTGGCGGCCGCAGCACGCGTGGCCACTGCACCCGTCGCCGGATTGATGCGCGTGAAGGTTTTGCCGTTCGATGCGGAGCGGGTCGCGCCGCCGATCAGTAGCCCGGTTTCGTGCATGTCGTCTCCTCCTTCGTTATACCGCACTTGAATCAGCGCTTGTAGGCCTGCAAGCCCGGCTTGATGCTCTTGTCGTCGAGGAACTGCTTGAGCCCCTTGGCGCGGCCACCTTCGCGGTCGCGGTAGTTGGCCTGGTCGAGCTTGGCGTAGAGATAGTCCTCGTTCTGCTCCCATGTCAGTTCGCGCGAACGCTTGAAACCGTGCTTCGCGTTGCGCAGCACGACCGGGTTCTTGTCGAGCAGCTTCGCGGCGAGCGCAAGCGTCGCCTCGCGCAGTTCGGCACGCGGCACGCTCTTGTTCACGAGGCCCATTTTCGCGGCCTGCTGGCCCGTGAACGTGTCGCCCGTCATGATGTAGTAAAGCGCCTCGCGGTGGCCGACTGTATCCGCCATCGCCTTGCTCACCAGGTTGCCCGGCGGAATGCCCCAGTTGATTTCCGAAAGGCCGAACACGGCTTCGTCGGCGGCGATAGCAAGATCGCAGGCCACCAGCGGCGAGAAACCGCCGCCAAAGCACCAGCCATTCACCATCGCAATGGTGGGCTTGGAATACATGCGCAGGAGTTGCCACTGCCAGCGGCTCGCATCGCGGCGAATGCGCTCCTGCATGACGTCGGGGCTCGCATCGACTTCCCGGAAGTACTCCTTAAGATCCATGCCCGCGGTCCATGATTCGCCTTCGCCCGTAAGCACCAGAACCTGCGCTTCAGGATCGAGCTCGACCGTTTCGAGCACATCGATCATCTCCCTGTTCAGCGTAGGGCTCATGGCGTTGCGCTTCTCGGGACGGTTCAGCGTCACCCAGGCAATACCGGCTTCCACCGCGACCTTGACCGTTTTCCAGCGACCTTCGTAATTCATTTTCCATCTCCGTGAACATTGCCGCACACGCGGCCTGAGATCAATGTACTATCAGGTAGCCTGATATGTAAAGTAGAATGAGACCGCTTCGGTACAAACCCTTAAACGCGCTTTGATCATGAGTACCAGAACCACCGTCGCCGATCGCCCGGGACGTACCGGGAAAGGGACCGCGCGCCGTCCCGCGGCCGCTGGCCTGCGCATCACCTACCTCATCGGCCAGCTCGACCGCATCGTGTCGCGCCGGCTTTCCGAGGCGCTGTCGCAACATGGCCTGACGCTGCCGCAATACACGGCCCTTTCCGTGCTGCGCGCCCGAGGCCGTGCCTCGAACGCCCAACTGGCCGAGCGTTCGTTCATCACGCCCCAATCGGCGAACGTCGTCGTGAAAACGATGGCGGCCAACGGCTGGGTCACGCGCGAGCATGATCCCGCCAACCGCCGCATTGTCCTGCTATCGCTCACGCCGACCGGCGAGGCGTTGCTGGACGACTGCAATGCCCAGGCCGATCGCATAGAGCGGGCCATGCTCGAAGAGACCGGGCACGAAGCGGCGCAATCCCTGCAAGGGCTGCTGCACGCTTGCGTGCGCAATCTGCGCGCCACGTGACTGCCGGAAGCCACCTCAAACGAAAGAGACAAGGAGACAACCATGAACCTCGACCGCCTGGTCGCCATCGATACGCACGTCCACGCCGAAGTTTCGTGCTGCCAGCCGCCCGATCTCTTTGCGAAAGAGTTCGACGATGCCGCCGACAAATATTTCGGCACCGTGCTCAAGCAAGGCAGGCGTCCCACCATTGCCGAAACGATCGAGCACTACCGCGAGCGCAATATCGGCTTCGTGATGTTTACGGTGGATTGCGAGGCGAACATCGGCCGGCGCCGCATTCCAAACGAGGAAGTCGCGGAATTCGCGCAAAAGCATTCCGACATCATGATCGCCTTTGCGAGCATCGACCCGCACAAGGGCAAGTTCGGCGCGCGCGAAGCGCGGCGGCTGATCGAGGAGCACGGCGTGCGCGGCTTCAAGTTCCACCCCACCATGCAGGGCTTTTTCGCGAACGACCGGCTCGCGTATCCGCTATACGAGGTGATCGCCGAACACGGGTTGCCGGCGGTGTTTCATAGCGGCCATTCGGGCATGGGTTCCGGCATGCGCGGCGGCGGCGGGTTGCGCCTGAAATATTCCGAGCCCATCCATCTCGACGATGTGGCCGCCGACTTTCCCGATATGAAGATCGTCATCGCGCATCCGTCGTGGCCGTGGCAGGAGCAGGCGCTCTCGATCGCGCTGCACAAACCGAACGTGTATATCGATCTTTCAGGCTGGTCGCCGAAATACTTTTCGCCGGAGCTCGTGAAATATACGAACACGCTGCTGCGCCACAAGGTGCTGTTCGCTTCGGACTTCCCGCTGATCCGTCCCGACCGCTGGCTGGAAGACTTCGCCACATTGGACATCAAGCCCGATGTTCGTCCGTTGGTGCTCAAGGAAAATGCGATCCGTCTGCTCGGATTGCACGGCGCGACGTAAGTGTGGCGTGAGCGCGTTTTAGCCCTGGCGCAGGTTGTGCACGAAGCGTTCGAGGCTCTCGCGCGCGGCAGCGGCGGACTGCGCATCCACGCCGCCCAGCATCCGGTCCTCTACGGCCTGCACAAGCTTCATGCCCTGGAACAGCACGTCGCGTCCCTCTTCGGTGAGCCGCAGGACGACGATGCGCCCGTGGTTGGGATCGGGCTCGCGGCCAATCCAGTTGCGCGACACCATCGACCTGATCACTTCATTGGCCGACTGCGGCGTGATGAACGAACGCTCCGCAAGCTGGGCGTTCGACGCTTCTCCCCGCGCCTGGAGCACCGATAGCGCAGTGAACTGGGACAGCGTGAGCCCGAGCGGCGCGAGTGCCGCTGTCAGCTCGCGGTGCAGGATGCGGTCGAGGCTGCCGATGAGGTAAGTCAACCGGGGCGTCGCGGCCTTGCGCCCCTTGCCGGCGGTGCGCGCCTTGGCCGCCGATGTCGTCGTTGTCGTGGAAACCTTGCCGGTCATTGGATCGGTCGAACACTCTGGATGGAATGCGCAATGTTACCGCAACGCGCCGCAGCGCATGGTGCGCATGAGGCCGCAACCCGCGCCCAGTAACCGCTTAAGACTCCGTGAAACCTCGGTCGCCTGGGGTATTCACCGAAGACAATCAGCTTGCGCTGTCAGGGCGCCTGATATGAAATACCGCTAGTCACAGCAGGCAGGCGCGTTTTCCCGAAACGCGCTTTTATTTGCCCTCAATATCAGGCTCCCTGATATTGAGATAGCAGTTCGGGTTTGCGACACCGAGCGTGACTTCCAGAATCAAAACTACCACCAGGCGTTAGACATGAGATCGACGAGAACGGCACTATCAGGAGACGACGTGGCAAAGCAACCCGTAGCGGGTAGCGGCATCGCCACGACCTTGGCCCTTTGTTTTGCGGTGGCTCTGCTCGAGGGACTCGATCTGCAGTCCGTGGGCGTCGCCGCACCGCGCATGGCGCGCGAGTTCGGCCTCTCCGTATCGCAGATGGGACTCGCGTTCAGCGCCGGCACGTTCGGCCTGCTGCCGGGCGCGCTGTTCGGCGGCCGGCTCGCCGACCGTATTGGGCGCAAGCGCGTGCTGATTCTCTCCGCGGCTGTTTTCGGGGTGCTTTCCATCGCCACCGCACTCGTCAGCAGCTTCAGCATGCTGGTGCTGGTGCGCGTGCTGACCGGCATCGGCCTCGGCGGCGCGTTGCCGAACCTGATCGCGCTGTCGTCCGAGGCCGTTTCGCCGAAGGCGCGCAACACCGCGGTAAGCGTGATGTATTGCGGCATTCCGTTCGGCGGCGTCATCGCTTCGCTCATCGGCATGTTCAGTGTGGGCGACACCGAATGGCGACATATTTTCTATGTCGGCGGCGTCGGACCGATCATCATGATCCCGCTTCTTATGTCGTTTCTTCCGGAATCCAAAGCATTTCGCTCGGCGGCAACCGGTGCAACGCTCACGCCCGCACCCGTCGGCGAGGTTCTGTTCGGCGCGAATCGCAGGCTCTCGACGCTGCAGATCTGGATCAGCTACTTCTGCACGCTCATCGTCCTCTATTTCCTCCTCAACTGGTTGCCTTCGCTGATGGCCGCGCGGGGCCTGGGCCGTGGCGACATTGGCCTCGTACAGACCTTCTTCAATATCGGCGGGGGTCTTGGCGCGCTCTTCATCGGCATGCTGATGGACCGTTTGCGCGGCAGCGTCGTGGTGGCTGGCATGTATATCGGCATCATCGCGTCGCTTGCCGGACTGTCGGGCGCGACGGGCCTCGGCTCGCTCATCGTGTCGGCATTCTGCGCGGGCATGTTCGTGGCCGGCGGGCAATCGGTGCTCTACGCGCTTTCCGCCGCGTTTTATCCCACCAACATGCGCGGCACGGGCGTAGGCGCAGCCGTGGCAGTCGGCCGCCTCGGCTCCGTAATCGGGCCGCTCGCCGCGGGACAGTTGCTGGCCATGGGACGCAGCGGCTCCACGGTGATCGGCGCCAGCATTCCGGTCACGCTCGTCGCCGCCATCGCTGCGCTGATGCTGCTGCGCCGGCCGCGCGCGAACGACTGAGCGCGCGCATCCCACGCTACGTCGTTGCGGTTCAAAACAAAACACACAACAGGTTTGGAGATAACACCATGCAATCGAAGTCGACTTACGTCCTCATGTGCGGCGCGCTGTGCGCGTTGAGCACCGGAGCTTTCGCGCAATCGAGCGTAACGCTGTACGGCATCGTGGACACTGGCATCGAATTCGTCTCGCACGCCAATGCCAAGGGCGATCACGTGTTTCGCATGCCGGCCGTGACCGGCGAATTTCCGTCGCGCTGGGGGCTGCGCGGCAACGAAGACCTGGGCGCCGGCTACAGCGCGGTGTTCACGCTCGAAAGCGGCTTTAACGTGCGCGACGGCAGTTCGGGCCAGGGCGGACGACTCTTCGGGCGCCAGGCGTTCGTCGGCATCAAGAGCCCTTATGGCACGCTCGCGTTCGGCCGCCAGTACACCATGACGTATCTCGCGGTGCAGGGCGCGGACATCATCGGGCCCGACATCTACGGCATGGGCTCGCTCGACGCCTACGTGCCCAACGCGCGCACCGACAACGCCGTCACTTACATCGGTTCGTACAAGGGCTTCACGCTCGGCGCGGGCTACTCGTTCGGCCGCGATGCAGCGGGCACCGGCAACTCGCCGGGGCAAGGCACCTGTGCGGGTTCCGTGCCGGGGCACGCCACCGAATGCCGCGACTGGTCGGTCATGCTCAAGTACGATTCGCAGTACTTCGGGGCGGCGGCTTCGTACGAAGAAGAGCGCGGCGGCGCGACGGCAGCCGCCAACTTCTTCGACGGCGTGGCGCCCATCCCCCTCACCAGCGCCGCCGACAAGGACGCGCGCACACAGCTGAGCGCCTACGGGCAATACGCGGGCGCCAAGATCGGCGCGGGCTGGATTGGTCGCCGCGTGGTCACGGAGTCGCCGGCGGTTCCCAACGTGCGCTCCGACCTCTTCTTCATGGGCGCTTCGTACTCGTTCACGCCCGCTTTCATCCTCGATGGCGAGGTGTTCCGCATCATCAATTCCGACCACGACACGCGCGCCACGATGGGCACGCTGCGCACGACCTACCTGCTCAGCAAGCGGTCGTCGGTCTATGCGCAGGCTGCGTATCTCGCGAACAGCACGAAGGCCCGCTATTCGGTGAGCGGCGGCGGCGGTGGCACGACGCCGGGCGCGGGAATGGGTCAGACCGGCGTAATGGTTGGCATCAAGCACATGTTCTAGGCGCGCGCGAATGAAGCTTGCATGGCCTGACAGCAGCAAAGGACTATGAGTGTGGGCTCGGTTATCGTGGCGTCTGCAACCCGAGCCGCCACGATAGATTCCGGCGCGCACGCGCCTCGCATCGATCAAGGAAATAGTCGGTGAGATAGATTCGCGGCCGGGCAAGCAGGCGCCCCAGGAGCATCCTTTCGTGCAGGTCATAGGCACTGTCGTCGAGGTCGGGGCGCTCGGCGCGCAGGCGCACGCCGTTCTCGCGGAACTGGCGGCGCGGCGCGCCGAGCATCGCGAGATCGATGTCGCACGCGAAGCGCGCGTCGAGTTCGTCCGGCGCGCGCGTGTGCCGGGTCGCGAGGATCATTTCACAGACAAGCTCACCCAACGCGATGCGATCGTCGGCCCAGCGGCGGAACCAGTCGGCGCTGCGCGCCTCGTTGTCTCGCGCACCCGGAACATAGATCACGTCGTGGCACCACAGCGCAAGCTCCACCCGATCCGGTTGGGGAATGACATCGCGCGCCAGATCGAAGTAGCGCAGGCAGCGGCGAACGTGACGCAACGTGTGATAGTGGCGAACCGGTTCCCCATAACAGCGCGCCAGATCCGCAAAGACGGCTTCGGCGCGCACTCCCCCGTTGCGCGACCATAGCTCGACGAAGCGTCCCTGCGTGCGGGTCATCGCTGCTCCTTTGCGCACTGCGCGCGCCGCCGGCTGACCGATGCCGCCAGCGGCGCGATGCTCACAGAAATTCCTTTCGAATGTCGATGCTCGAACGCTCACCGATATCGGCGTAATGCTGGTCGAGCCACGCGTCGGCCTCCCTTCGGCCGTTGTCGCGCAGTTCGCACAGGAACCCCCAGTCCGCGTTGTACTTGCTCGATACGCTGAGCGCGCACATCGCGTCGTCGGAGCGGATCGAATGGATCAGCATTTCCTTCATCTCTTCTCGTGCGATCTTGCCTTGCTGGATCAGATCGGTGACGAACGCCACCGCGCGCATTTCGCGCATTAGCGACGAGTTGAAGCTGATTTCGTTGATGCGATTCAGAATTTCGGCTGCCGTGACCGGCACGCCCTTGCGCACGAGCGGGTTGATATGCACGATCACCACGTCGCGCGTTTCACAGTGGTAGATCAGCGGATAGATGGCCGGATTGCCCATATAGCCGCCATCCCAGTAGTGCTCGCCTGCGATCGTCACTGCCTGGAACAGCGTGGGCACGCATGCGGAGGCGAGCACGGCGTCCGCGCAGACGTCTTCGCCCGTGAAGATGCGTATCTTCCCTGTCTCGACATTGGTCGCGCACAAGTACAGCAGGATCGGGCACGCGTTGCGCAGCGCGGCGAAGTCGACCTGACTTTCGAGCACTTCACGCAGCGGATTGAGGTTGTGCGGATTGAACTGGTACGGCGAAAACACGCGCAGCAACATGTCCGCGAACGCATAGAGCGGTGAATGATCGAGTCCGAAGCTGTGCGAGCCCTTGAGCCACGGTGCCCAGCGAAACGGGTTGTAGCGCTCGGCCGACTCTGCCACCGCATGCCAGAAGTCGTGCAGCGCCTGGCGCGCCCCCGCCTCGCCTCCCTTCATGAGCCCATATGCGAGCACCGCGGCGTTCATTGCGCCGGCACTGGTCGCGCTCACGCCTTCGATGGCGAGCCGCCGGTCTTCGAGCAACCGGTCGAGCACGCCCCATGTGAACGCGCCGTGCATGCCGCCGCCCTGCAAAGCCAGCGCGATCTGCCGTGGCGCTGCTGAGTCGTCTCGCTTTGCTTGCCTTGTTTGCGTCGTCACCATAGGGCGCCTCCCCGGCCGCTCCGCTTCCACAGCGGGCGGGCGCGACAGTCAACCGGACAGCCGTTATTCGCAACCATCATAGATCGCTCACGCGCCGCTCGACGCGAGCGCGTCGAGCAATTCCCTTGCCTCTCGCACGTCGCGGGTATCGAAACCCTCCGTGAACGTGTCAAAAACCTCGGACAACACTTGCCTCGCCTCGCCTGTCTTTCCTGCGCGCTGCCACAAGCGGGCGAGGCTCGACGCCGCGCGTAGCTCCAGCGACCTCGCGCCCTGAGCGCGCGCCACCGCAATCGCCTTGAGAAAACACGCTTGTGCCTCGTCGCTGCACGCGTGTGTGCGCCCGCCGTCACCCGATGCGCCTAGGAGAATGGCTCCCTTCACACGATGCACTTCGGCCTCGTAGAAACGCTCGCCGGTCGTCGCCACGAAAGCCATGGCCTCCTCGATCGTGCGCAGGCCGCCCTCCGCGTCGCCGGCCTTCCACTGGCACTCGGCAAACAGGGTCAAGAAGTACGAGCGATGTTCCGCACCGCCAGCGGATTGTTCGGTACTCAGGCCCTCGCGCAACGGCGCAATGCCGTCCTGCGGACTTAACAGCTCGCTGAGCGCCCAGCCCCACAATATGTTTCCCCAAGGGAGCCAGTAAGGCAGCGCCTGCTCGCTCGCAACGGTGATGACGGCCTCCGCGCGTTCCCGCACCAGCCCAGCTTCGCCTCGAAACTGATGCAGCTCGGCGGCATAAGCCAGCGCGAATGCGAGCGTTGGCCCGTAGGCGAGCTTTTGCGCGAGCGCCAGGGCCTCCACGCTGCGTTGCTGCGCCTGATCGGGGTAGCCCTGGAGCCACAGGACCAGCGCCAGAAAGTTCAAGGCCCGAATGCCGGGGTCCACGCCATGAGCGAAGACATGGGCCTGATGCCGCTCGGCATCGTAAAGGCCGCGTGCGAGTTCCAGGTGCGTGACGGCATCGGCCAGCTCGCCCTCGAGGAATCCGCATACACCGAGTGCGCCGTGTGCTTCCAGGAGCCAATCGGTATCGTTTGCCTCCTTCGCCATGCGAAGCATCTGCTCGGCCAGTTCGTGCGCGGCAGCGTACTGCGCGCGCGTCATGTTGTGGATTCTCAAACCGAGCAGCGTCGAGAAACGTTGCGACGTCTGACCGAGCTGCTCGCACAACTCCCGTGCCCGCGTATAGGTCGCGCCCACCTCCGGCGCGCCATAGCCGCGCACGTCCATCAGGGCCGGCCCGAGCGAAAGCAGCAGCGCCAACTCGTGTGACGCTCGCGCAGGCGTATCGGGCAACCGGTCCAGCAGTCCCAGTGCCGCGCCGAGGTGATGCATCGCATCCGGATGGGCGGCATGCCTGAGCGCCTGCTGCCCGGCGCGGTGCAGGTATTCCACCGCCTTGGGAATATTGCCGCTCAGGCTGTAGTGATGCGCCAGCTCGCTGCAGTAGTCCGCGATGCGCGTGGGGAACAGCGCCTCGATGGCCTTCGCCGTGCGTTCGTGCAACGCGCTGCGCCGCTCCGTGAGCAGCGAGTGGCCCGCCACTTCCTGCGTCAGCGCGTGTTTGAACGAATACTCGACCTCCGGAAAAGCGGGCCGCTCATAAATGAACTCCGCGGCTTCCAGGTGGGCGAGCAGTTCGCGCAGATCGTCGTCGGTGCGGGCGAGCTGGCCTCCGCAGATACGCTGGATCAAGCTGAACGGAAACTCCTTGCCGATGACCGCGAGCGTTTGCAGCAACTCCTTCTCCGCACGCGCAAGCCGGTCGATACGTGCGGCGAGCACGCCTTGCACCGTGGTCGGGATGTGCAGCTCGGCGGGTGTCCGTCCGATCCGGTAGCGCCCTGGCTCGCCGAGCACGGAGCGCTCTTCGGCGAGCGTCTGCACCACTTCTTCCATGAAGAACGGATTGCCCTCGGTCTTTTCGAGGATGCGCTGCTTGAGCGGCAGGAGCGAGGGATCGTCGCCCAGCAAAGCAGTCAGGAGTCCCTGGGCTTCTCGCGGACCGAGCGCTTCGAGCCGCAACTGGCTGCAATCCCAGGCAGGTCGATACTCGGGCCGATAGTTCACGAGCAGCAGGATACGGGAGCCCGGCACGCGCTCGACAAGGTAGACGAGGAACGCCTCTGTCTCACGGTCCAGCCATTGCAGGTCTTCGAACAGCAGTTCGATCGGCTGGTCGCGGCTCTCACGCCTCAAGAGCTGCGCAATGGCGTCGAACGTCCGGTCGCGCCGCACCCTGGGATCCATGTCCGCCAGCGCGGGAGCGGACTCGCCCGTGCCAAGCAGATACAGCAGGTAGGGCACGAAGTCCTCGAAACCGCGCTCGAGCGTCAACACCTTGCCGACGACTTTTTCACGGCAGCGCCGCTCATCGTCCCGGGCCGTGATCTGAAAATAGCTCTTCATGAGCTCGATCAGCGGCAAGTTGGCAAACGCCTTGCCGTGCGAGACGGAAAACGTTTCCAGCACCAGACAGCCTCGCCGCGAACGCTCCTTGAACTCGTGAAAGAGCCGCGACTTACCGACGCCCGCTTCGCCGACCACCCCGACGACTTGCCCGTGCCCTGCACGCGCCGCTTCCAGCGCCCGGTTCAGGTGCGCCATTTCGGCTTCCCGGCCGACGAACCGCGCAAGGCCGCGGTGCGCCGCCAGCTGCAAACGCGTGCGCAGCGCACCCGGGCCGAGCACCTCGTACACCGGAAGTGGCTCGGGGATGCCCTTGACCTGGGCGGCCCCCAGCGCCTTGAACTCGAAATAGCCCTCGGCCAGTTTATGAGTCGACTCGCTCGCCAGGATCGACGTAGGCATGGCGATGCCCTCCATCCGCGACGCGATGTGAATCGTATGGCCGACGGGGTCATAGTCGGTGTGCAGATCGTCGGTGCGAATCGAGCGCACGACCACCTCGCCGGTGTGAACGCCCACGCGAATCTGCAGCGGAATGCCTTTTTCAAGGCGAATGCGATCGCCATGCCTGCGCATTGCCTGTTGCATCCTTAGCGCCGCGAAGAGCGCGCGCTGCGGATGATCTTCGTGGGCGATCGGTGCACCAAAGAGCGCGAGGATGCCGTCGCCGAGCGACTTTGCGACGTAGCCCTCGTAATAGTGGACCGCTTCCATCATCAGCGCGACGACGGGCTCGATGAGGTGGTGAGCCTCTTCAGGATCGAGGCCATGGATCAAGGTCGTGGAGCCGGCCATGTCCGCGAACAGGGCCGTGATGGTCTTGCGCTCGCCGGCGGTCTCGCCTCGCGCTTCCATGGCGACGTGCTCGGCACGGATGCGCTCGGCAAGATGATGCGGCGTGTAATGGACCGGCGCGGGCGGCGGCTCCGGCATGGATCGCGGCGCCTGCTGCGCCTCGGCGAGCGAAGCCCCGCACTCGCTGCAAAATCGGGCGGCCACGGCGACCTCGCTTCCGCAGCGGGGACACATGCGAGCCAACCGGGCACCGCACGCCCCGCAGACTCCAGCCCCGGAGAGATTCTCGAATCCGCAGTTTGTGCAGCGCATACAACCTCGTCGCGGCCAGGGACCAACATGGGGTCATTATGCGCCGCATGCACCGAGGGAACAGCCCCGATATTCACCTGGCATCGCGCTTTCGGAGCGCTGCAAACCTATACTCCCAGCCAGTATTCGCCTATACTGCCGGGCAGTATCCATGAATCGATGCCGTCATGCCTCATTCCCCCGAAGAAAAAAAACGCGTGCTCACGCGCGTGCGCAAGGTTCGCGGCCAGCTGGACGCGCTCGAGCGCGCGCTGGAGGAAGGTGCCGACTGCGCGCCCGTGCTCCAGCAGCTCGCGGCTATCCGCGGCGCGATCAACGGCGTAATGGCCGGGGTGCTCGAAAGCCATTTGCGCGAAGAGTTCACCCACCTCGCGGGATCGGAGGACTCGCCGGGATCGATCGAAGATGTCGTGACACTCGTCCGAACCTATTTACGCTAGCTCACCGCGGGTTCGCCCGCTTTTTAACAGGACTGCCATGAAATCGCGTGCTGCTGTTGCGTTTGCGCCGGGTAAGCCCCTCGAGATCGTCGAGATCGACGTCGAACCGCCCCGCAAGGGCGAGGTGCTGGTGAAGATCACGCATACCGGCGTTTGCCATACCGATGCCTTCACGCTCTCGGGCGACGACCCCGAAGGCCTCTTCCCCGCCGTGCTCGGCCACGAGGGCGCCGGGATCGTCGTGGAAGTAGGTGAAGGCGTGACGAGCGTAAAGCCCGGCGATCACGTGATCCCGCTCTACACCGCGGAATGCGGCGAGTGTCTGTTCTGCAAGAGCGGCAAGACCAATCTGTGCGTGTCCGTGCGCGCCACCCAGGGCAAGGGTGTGATGCCCGACGGCACGACCCGTTTCAGCTACAACGGCCAGCCCATTTATCACTACATGGGCTGCTCCACGTTCAGCGAGTACACCGTGGTGGCGGAAGTGTCGCTCGCGAAAATCAACCCGCAGGCCAATCCCGAGCAGGTGTGCCTGCTGGGCTGCGGTGTGACGACGGGTCTGGGCGCGGTGAAGAACACCGCCAAGGTCCAGGAAGGCGATACCGTCGCCGTGTTCGGTCTGGGCGGCATCGGCCTCGCCGTGATCCAGGGCGCGAAGCTCGCCAAGGCGGGCCGCATCATCGCCGTCGACACCAACCCGGGCAAGTTCGACCTCGCGCGGGCCTTCGGCGCCACGGACTGCGTCAACCCCAACGATCACGAAAAGCCCATCCAGCAGGTGATCGTCGACATGACGGGCTGGGGCGTGGACCACAGCTTCGAATGTATCGGCAACGTGAACGTGATGCGTGCGGCACTCGAATGCGCACATCGCGGCTGGGGGCAATCGGTGATCATCGGCGTGGCTGGCGCGGGACAGGAAATTTCCACGCGCCCGTTCCAGCTCGTGACCGGCCGGCGCTGGCTGGGCACGGCCTTCGGCGGTGTGAAGGGCCGCTCGCAACTGCCGGGTATGGTCGAAGACGCGATGGAGGGCAAGATCCAGCTCGCGCCGTTCGTCACTCACACGATGCCGCTCACAGGCATCAACGAGGCCTTCGACTTGATGCACGAGGGCAAATCGATCCGCAGCGTCGTTCATTACTGAAACCGAACTACCGCGAGGCCTGATCCTTATGGAACGAATCGAACGGCACGCGAGCCACGGCGGAAGCCAGGAGGTCTGGAAACATGCCTCTTCCGTCGTCGGCGGCGAAATGAAGTTCGGCATCTATCTGCCCGAGGCCGCATTGCGCGGGCAGCAATGTCCGGTGCTGTACTGGCTTTCGGGACTGACCTGCACCGAGCAGAACTTCATCACCAAGGCGGGCGCGCAGCGCTACGCGGCGGAGCACGGCATCATCGTGGTCGCGCCGGACACCAGTCCGCGCGGCGACACGGTGCCCGATTCCCCCGACTACGATCTCGGCCAGGGCGCGGGCTTCTACGTGAACGCCACGCGGGATCCGTGGGCCAGGCATTTCCGCATGTACGACTACGTGGTCTCCGAACTGCCCACGCTCATCGAAGGCGGATTCCCGGCCAGCGACGCGCGCTCGATCAGCGGGCACTCGATGGGCGGCCACGGCGCGCTGGTCGTTGCGCTGCGCAATCCGGGCCGCTACCGCAGCGTATCGGCGTTCTCGCCGATCGTCGCGCCCAGCCAGGTGCCGTGGGGAGAGAAGGCGCTCGCCGCCTACCTCGGCGATGATCGCGAGGCATGGAAGCAATATGACGCCGTGGCGCTGGTCGCCAACGGGGGCAAAAGCGGGGGCAAAAGCGTGAGCGAACAGTTGCCGCTGCTCGTGGATCAGGGCGATGCCGACGATTTCCTGGACACGCAGCTCCGTCCGCAACTGCTGCAGGCGGCTTGCGAAAAAGCAGGATATCCACTGCAGCTCAATCTGCGCGAAGGCTACGACCACAGCTATTACTTCATCGCCAGCTTCATCGGCGAACACATGGCCTTCCACGCGAAAGCGCTCGCGTGACGCCGTGCCGCTAGCGCGATCTATTCGGCTGCGCTGGGCAGTTGCGCAACGGGTAGATCGACATATTCGTCCGGCGGCGGCATGTCCGGCTCGGTCGTGCCGCCCAATACCGCATCGGCATGGGGCAGTCTCGTCGAGCGATATTCGTTGGGCGACGCGCCAAACTCCTTGCGGAACTCGCGGCCGAGATGCGAGGCATCGGAAAAGCCGCATGACGAAGCAATATCGGCGACTGTGCGGTCCGAACTCGTCAACAGCCACGACGCCATGCGAATGCGGATCTGTCTCGCGTACGCGCCCGGCGACTTGCCGGTTTCCGTCGTGAAGAGGCGTTCGAGCTGGCGGACCGAAACATCGAGCCGGTGGGCCATGTCCGGCAGACTCAGCGGCTGGCCTACGTGCTGCTCCATCAGCAGAATGGCGCGCCGGACCTTGGGATGCGTAGCGGGCTCGAGCCCCGGGGGATGCGGCTGCGGCGCGTTGCCTTTCTGCGCATCGTCCACGAGCAGGATGCGCAGCGCCTTGCGGACGATCGTGGCCTCGACGTGGCGCAGCAGGATAGCCGCGGCGACGTCGATCGACGCACGGCCGCCGGAACACGTAATGCGCCTTCTATCGATCACGAAGAGCCGGTCGGCAACGAGATCGCGCTCGTCGACGTGCGGGAACCGCTCGACGAAATCCCAGTAGTGGAACCAGCTCACGCAAATCCGGTATCCGCTCATCACACCGGCCCGTGCGAGCGCGAACGCACCCGTGCAGAGTCCGACGAGCGTGGCGGGCGTATCGGCCATGGCGCGAATGAAGGCGAGTGTCGCGTCGCTGGCCGGCGGCCCCGAATGCAACAGCCCGCCAACGATCACCACATAGTCGAATCGCTCGGCCTCATCGAATGTTGTCCACGGTGTGATCTGGATTCCACAACTGGCCCGAACCGGAACGAGAGTTTCGCCGACGATGGTCCACGAGCACCGCACCGGCCTGCTCATGTCGCCTTCATCGCTCGCAAGCCTGAGCAGGTCGACGAAGCCCGAGAACGCCGTCAACGTGAAGTTGGGCAACAGGACGATCCCGAAGCGCAGCCGCATCGCCGCCGCGGGTTCGCTATCGATCGAGTGATGAACCATGGGGACCGCCTGTTTCAATGCCATCCAGACAACCGATATGGTGGAAAGCGCGCTGCCCGTTGCTCACTGGCTCGCAACGGCAACACCGGCATCGAGCCAGTCGTGCATCATGGCGCCGGCTTCTTCGCTCAGCCAGTTCCGGAACTGCAGATACTCGGTGCGAGGCCGCGCGTTGCGGTGCGTGATCAAATAGTGGTGGCGGTCCTTGAAGACGAGCGCATCGGGAACAGGCCGCATCAGACGCCCCTGCTCGACCTGACGATGAACGAGATGATGCCAGCCAAGCAGCGTCCCTTCGCCGGCCTCCGCCTGCGCGACGAGAAGCCGATAGTCGTTGCTCTCCAGATGCCTGTTGTCCGCCAGTGCGTCCGTGCCGTCGCCCTGCTGGAACCAGTTGCGCCACACTCGCCAATCCACGTGCTCGCAAACCTGGGCACGCCCTAGCAACGAGAGATTCAAGGTGGGGTGCGATAGCAGGTCGAGCGGCTTGAGCTTCTTGCCGCGAAAATGCCGGTCGTAAAACGTCGGGCTGCAGACCGGATACACCACGTCATGAAACAACGGTTCGACCTCGTATTCCGGCTCGCGCGGCGGATTCTTCGTGATGATGATGTCCGGCTCCATGAGCTCGTCCAGCTCCATGAAGTGCTCGGTGACCATCACATGCAGCCGGATGTCCGGATATCGCGCGCGAAACGCGGGCAGACGCGACGACAACCACAACGCCGAAAAGGTGTGCGAAACACAAAGGGTCAACGCGTGCCTGTCCGTACGGCGCACCGCCTCCGCCGCCTCGGCGATATTCATGATGGAGAGATACGACGCGTTGTACAGAATGCGGCCGGCATCGGTCAGCGCGATATGGCGTCCGGTGCGCTCGAACAGCGCGACATCGAGCGAGTCTTCGAGCTCCTTGATTTGTCTGCTGATTGCGGCCTGCGTCACGCACAGCACTTCGGCCGCCTGAGTGAAGCTCTCGTATCTGGCCGCTGTCACGAAACATCTGAGTGCGCGCAGCGAGGGCATCTGGGCGAGGAGTCGGTCTGCGAATAGCTGCTTCTTCAACATGGATTGCACTCTCTACACGCTGCTCGCAGGGCGCATCGAAGTGTCGCTCGCCCGGCCGGGCCGGGGATGGCGGGGAGCGACTTGCACGCCACGAACCATAAAGGGATTCGAATGAGATGAGTTTGCGAGCCCGTCTGCCCGCTGGCAAGTGAGGCGATCCAGTATAAGGGTCCAATATAGTGCGGTGACGCCCCCCGGCTGCGCCTTGAGGCTTACATCGCGCCGACAGCACCGAACGGCGGCCGAAATTGCGTTGAGCTGGCGTTTCTTCCTCGATTTCGACGGCCTCACCCAACGCGCAATTCAGGCGAGCCAAGCGCGCTCGGCCCGTGCGCATTTTTTTGCCGCAACCGGTTCAAGCGAGCTTCAACCAGGTGGTCTTCAACTCGCAATACTGATCGTGGGCGTAGACAGATTTATCGCGCCCGCCAAACCCCGATTGCTTGAAGCCGCCGAATGGCGTCGAAAGGTCGCCCTCGCCGAAGCAGTTTACCGTGACGGTGCCCGCGCGGATGCGCGCAGCGACCTTGTGTGCGCTGTTCACGTTATCCGTCCACAACGATGCCGCCAGCCCGTAGCACGTGTCGTTCGCGATCCGGATGGCGTCCTCCACGTCTTCGTATTCGATCACGCACACGACCGGCCCGAACACCTCTTCCTGTGCGATGGCCATGTCGGGCGTGACCTGATCGAAGATCGTGGGCTCGACGAACCATCCGCCAGTCTCGGTCAGGGCGGCGCGTCCCCCGCAAACCACGCGCGCGCCCTGCGCCTTCGCCTTCTCGATGTGCGCGAGCACCTTCTCGTAGTGCTTCTGCTCGATCAGCGCGCCGAGTTTCACGTCGGGGTCGAGCGGATCACCCGTCTTCCAGCCCACGAGCACCGCCTGCATTTTCGCGACCAGTTCCGCACGCTTGCTCGAAGGAACGAGAATGCGCGAGCCCGCGCTGCAGTTTTCGCCCATGTTCCAGAACGCCGCGGCGACGGCCTGTTCGGCGACCGCATCGAGATTCGCGACATCGGGAAGGATCACCTGCGGGTTCTTGCCGCCGCATTCGAGCACCACGCGTTTGAGGTTGGTATCCGCGGAATAGTGCAGAAAGCGCTTGCCGGTTTCGGTCGAGCCGGTGAACGCAACGAGGTCGACATCGGCATGGCGGCCCAACGCCTGTCCCGCGGTCTCGCCAAAGCCGGTGACGACGCTGAACACACCCGCTGGCACGCCCGCTTCCAAAGCGAGATCGGCAATGCGCAAGGTCGAAAGCGACGTCTGCTCCGCGGGCTTGACGATCACGCTATTGCCGACCGACAAGGCCGGCCCGATCTTCCACGCCAGCATCAGCGCCGGGAAATTCCACGGCAGCACGGCGCCCACCACGCCAATCGGTTCGCGCGTAATCATGCTGACCACCTCCGCGCCCGAAGGCGAAAGGGCGTCGTAGCGCTTGTCGGTCACCTCCGCGTGCCAGCGAATACAAGCCGCCGATTCGGGAATATCGAGCCCGAGGCATTCGCCGATCGGCTTGCCCGCTTCGAGCGCTTCGAGCAGGGCCAATTCGTCCGCATGCTCGTCGATCAATTGCGCGAGGCGAAGCAGAACGGCCTTGCGATGAGCCGGCGCTGCCTTCGACCACACGCCGGATTCGAACGCACTGCGTGCGGCCGCGACCGCGCGGTCGACATCCTTGTCACCGCATTTCGCCACCTGCGCCAGTACCTGGCCCGAGGTCGGATTGAGCGTGGCGAACGTTTCGCCCGACGCCGCCCGGCACCGCTCGCCAGCCATCAATGCGCGGCCGTCGAGCGGCAATTCCGCGGCTTTGTGCTTCCATTCCTGATGCGTCGTCATCTCGTGTCCTTGGTTAGATTAAAGTTCGGCCCCAGCCGACATTTCCTTCGCCCAGATCGTCGCCGACACTGCCATGTCCACGATCGGCCGGACCGGCAGTGAGCGCGGATGCGGCTGGTTCAGAAGTTGCCGCACGAGTTCACCGGTCTGTCCCAGCGCGTATTCGGCGATCAACTTGCCCGACGAGGAGCCCCTGCTCAGCCCGAGCCCATTGCACCCCACCGCTTCCAGGATGCCGTCGTCGCGGCGGCCGAACAGCGCCCCATTGTTCGCGGAGAGGCACAGCGGACCGCCCCACGTGTACTCGAGTTCGACGCCTTCCAGCATGGGAAACCGGCGGTCGAACGAGCGCTGATGCAGTGCTTTCGCCTTCGCGAGATCGGCATCGGAGACCTGCAGCCCGGGCCGAAACGCAAAATGGTTGCGCACGCAAATACGGTTCGTCGCGAGACGGCGCACGGTCGTGCCCATCGGGTCGGCGGGAATCAGCGACCACGACGGCGTTCCGCCCAGTCTTTCAACCTCTTTCGCATTCAGGACGCGAGTCATCGATGCGAACGTGTAGACCGGCAGCAGGCCGTTGGGATGCATGCCGAACGTCGCCGCGTAAGCGTTCGTGCAGAGAATCACCTGTTTGGCGACGATCTTTCCGCCGGCGAAGCGCAGGACTTTCTCGTTCCTGCGATGTTCGATTCCGGCCACCGCGCTCTGCTCGAAGACCGTGACGTTGGGAGGCTGCGTGGCCGCCAGGCCGCGCATGAGCGCCGCTGGCTGCACCGTGCTGCAACCCGGTGTGAACAGCGCGCCTTGATAAAAGTCCGTACCCGTCACCGCGCGAATGGCGGCTTGATCGAGCCATTCGAATGCTTCGTCGATACGCGACAAGCCCTGCGCAAAATGCGTGAGCGCGTCGAGCCCCTTCCTGTTGACCGACGCGTGGAACTTGCCTTCATCGCGCCAATCGCAATCGATGCCGTGCTCGCGAACGATTGAGCGTACGTAGTCGATGCCGTGCCGCTGGAATCGCACGTCGGCCTTGTCCTCCGCCACGCTGCGCGAATAGCTTTCGCTGCTGATGTCGTGCGGCAAATCGACGAAGAATCCGGAATTGCGCCCAGCCGTCGTGCGTCCAATGCGATCGGCCTCGACGAGCGCGATCGACGCATCGGGCGCGAGTTCGGCAAGCCGCCGGGCGGCGCATAGCCCGGTAATGCCGCCGCCGACCACGACCCAGTCGTATCGATGATCGGACGACACGCTGCGGGCCGGCGCCGCGGGCGGCAGACTCTCCCACCATCCGTTCACGCCATCGGGCGCGGGAAACCGTGCGAATTCCAGATTCGAGACCATGTTCTGTCGTTGCCGGCTGTTGTTACTGGGCGTTGCGAATCAGCGGTTGCACGAGCTGCGCAAACGCACTGCGCTCCGCTTCCGACAGCGCGCCAAGCGGCGCACGCGCGGCGCCGACGGGCAGCCCCACCAGTTCGCAACCGTAGCGGACGTACTGGATGAATTTACCGCTGCGTTCGAGCAGTTCGAGCACCGGTAGCAATTGCGCCATCAGCTTGCGGCCGAGAACGAAATCGTTTTGCTTGACGCACGCATCGAAGAGTGCCGTATGGGCTTCGGGCAGGAAGTTGGAGGCGCCGCCCACCCAGCTCTTCGCACCCCACGCGAAGAATTCGAGCGCCTGGTCGTCCATGCCGCAACTGAGCACGAGACGGTCCTTGAAGTGCGTGACGAGGTGGTGCAAATGCGAAATATCGCCCGTGCTTTCCTTCATGGCGATGAAGTTCGGCCGCTCGAGCAGCGTTGCCAGCACGCCGTCGCTAATTTCAGTCCCCGTGCGAGCCGGAAAGTTGTACAGCATGATCGGCATGTCGAGCGCGTCGTCGACCTTCAGCATGTGGCTGAGCAATTCCTCCTGCGTCGGCTGGGCATAGTACGGCGCGGCGACCAGCAGCGACGACAGCCCCGCGCGCTTCGCCTCCAGCCCCAGGCGAATCACTTCCTTCGTCGTCGTCGCATTGATGCCCGCGGTCAGATACGTCTTTCCACCGGCCGCCTCGGCAACGGTGTTGAATGTCTTCACGCGTTCCTCGAAACTCAACGCGTAGTATTCGCCCGTGGTGCCGCCGATCCCGAGTCCCGACACGCGGCCCGCGAGATTCGCTGCGTGCTTGCCGAGCAAGGCATGATCGATTTCACCGTTTTCCTTGAACGGTGTGACCAGCGGAGTATGTACGCCCTCGAAGCTCATTTGGATTCCTCTCTTCATTCGATCTTCAAACAGATAATCTGAACTTCCGTGCACTCGCCGAGTCGGCGCGTGGCTTACGCCATGGCATCCGCGGGCGCGTAAACCGGAAACTGGTTGCACAGATCCCGCACACGGCTACGCACCGCGCGCTCGACGTGGTCGTCGCCGCCGGGCTCGCGCGCGAGTCCCGCCAGCACCTCGAGGATCATTTCGCCGATCTGCTCGAACTGAGCGGTGCCGAATCCGCGCGTCGTACCCGCCGGTGTGCCAAGCCGGATGCCGGAGGTCACGGTCGGATTTTCGGTGTCGAACGGAATGCCGTTCTTGTTGCAGGTGATGCCCGCGCGTTCGAGCGCCTTCTCCGCCTGTGTCCCCGTAATGTGTCTGGAACGCAGATCGACGAGCAGCAGGTGGTTGTCGGTCCCGCCCGTGACGAGGGAAAGACCGCCCGCTTGCAGGACGGTGCCCAGCGCCTCGGCGTTACGCAGCACGCGATCGATATAGCCCGAGAACTCCGGACGCAGCGCTTCGCCAAACGCCACCGCCTTGCCCGCGATGACATGCATGAGCGGGCCGCCCTGCAAGCCGGGGAAAACAGCGGAATTGATCTTCTTCGCGATGTCGCCGTTGTTGGTGAGGATGAAGCCGCCACGCGGGCCACGAAGCGTCTTGTGCGTGGTGGACGTCACTACATCAGCGTACTTGATCGGGTTCTCGTGGCGGCCGGCCGCGACGATGCCCGCGATATGCGCCATGTCTACCATCAGCATCGCGCCCACGCTGTCCGCGATGTCACGGAAAGCCGCAAAGTCGAGTGCCCGCGGATAGGCCGAATACCCCGCGATGATGAGCTTCGGCCGGTGCTCCATTGCGAGGCGCCGCACGGCGTCGTAGTCGATCCTGTACGTCTGCGGGCTCACGCCATATTGCACGGCGTTGAACCACTTGCCCGAGAGCGCCGGCCGCGCGCCGTGCGTGAGGTGGCCGCCGGCGTCGAGCGACATGCCCATGACCGTGTCGCCCGGCTTGACCAGCGCGAGCATGACCGTGCCGTTCGCCTGTGCGCCGGAATGCGGCTGGACGTTGGCATATTCGGCATCGAACAGCGCCTTCACGCGATCGATGGCGAGCGCCTCGATCCGGTCCACGTGCTCGCAGCCGCCGTAGTAGCGCTTCGATGGGTAGCCCTCGGCGTACTTGTTGGTCAGCACCGTTCCTTGCGCTTCCATCACTGCGGCCGAAACGATGTTTTCGGAAGCGATCAATTCGATCTGCGTTTGCTGCCGGCGCAATTCGAGCGCGATCTCCGATGCAATGACCGGGTCACGGCTCTGGAGCGTTTCAGAAAAGAAGCACGAGTTTTCGCTCACAGGTCACTCCAGGAAGTAATCGTGTCAAGCAGGCCCTGAAAGGACAAGAATCCTGGGGCAGCGGGCCATTCCTGCCCCGGTCGGTACGACCCTTCCCGCTACTTTTGCAGCCAGGCGTTCAGCTTGTCAGGGTGCGCATCGACGAACTTCTTCGCGGCGCCCGCGTAGTCGTTCGTCGCGTTGCCTTCGAGTTCGATGGCTTCGACGTCGGCCAGCGTCAGCTTGAAATGCTTGAAGAACACATCGGCGCGGGGAAACTTGCCGGCAAACTGTTTGGACGCGAACGCGTGGACCTGTTCCTCGCCACCCAGGGTGCCCTTGGGGTCTTTCAGATAGCGCATCTGCCATTTCTGCCAGAGCCAGTGCGGACTCCAGACGGTGGCGACCACCCACTGCTTCGTCTGATACGCACGGGACACGGCGGCCAGCATTCCGGCTTCGCTCGACGACTGCAGGTTGTAGCCGTCGAGGCCGTAAGCCTGCACCGACTTCGCGGAGGCCTGCATCAGACCGGAGCCCGGACCAATGCCCTGAATCGTGCCGTCGAGCTTGCTTTTGACTTCCGGCTTGCTCAGGTCCGTAATCGACGATACCTCGGACTCCGGAATATAGGCGGGCACGGCCCAGCCATTTCTGCCGCCCGTGTAGATGACGCCGACGTCATCCAGATCGTTCTTGTACTTGGCGTAGTACACGGCATGCGTCACCGGCAGCCAGCCCCCCACCATGATGTCGAGGTCGCCGCGCGCGACACCCTGGAACTGAATGCCGATGTCCGCATTGACGAACTTGACCGGCTGGTTCAGTTTCGTTTCGAGCACGTATTTGGCGACATTGGCCGTGGCGAGAACGTCGGCCCAGTCGGTGACCGCCATCTTGAGCGGTTCCGCCGCCGCTGCCGACCCCGTGCCGACACCGAGAGCGACGACCGTCGATATCGCGACCTTCGCCGCGAGCGATTTGAAGATATTGCTAATCATGTTAGTACTCCGTAGGTATGTTGACATCACCAGTTCCGTCGTTCGACCTCCCGCCCATGATGTCGGGCGGCCGTCCGGTTTCTCAGCTATGCGCTGCTTCGGCGGCGCCAGCCTTGCCCGCTTTCGTGACGGTTCTCCTCTTCTTCGACTTCACGCCGAACGTTTCCGTCAGGCGGTCCAGCACGATAGCCAGCAGCACGACCCCGAGACCGCCTTCGAAGCCAATGCCGATATCGAGGCGCTGGATGCCGCTCAGCACGTATTCGCCGAGGCCGCCTGCGCCGATCATCGAGGCGATCACGACCATCGAAAGCGACATCATGATGGTCTGGTTCACGCCGGCCATGATGGAAGGCAACGCGTTCGGCAACTGGATTTTCCAGAGCAGCTGCGCGTCCGTGCTGCCGAACGAGCGGCCCGCTTCGAGCAGTTCCTCGCGAACCTGGCGGATGCCCAGCGTAGTTAGCCGCACCACAGGCGGCATGGCGAACACGACGGTTGCGATCACAGCGGGGACTCGGCCCAACCCGAACAGGATCACGGCGGGAATCAGATAGACGAATGCGGGCATGGTCTGCATGAAATCGAGCAGCGAGCGCAGGATGATTTCCACCCGCTTGTTGCGGGCACCCCAGATGCCGAGCGGCACGCCGACGACGAGGCTGAACACCGTCGCGGCAACGACAAGGGCCAGCGTCGAGACCGTTTGCGGCCACAGCCCCATGTAGTGAATGAGCAGCAGCGCGATGCCGACGAATACTGCGAAGGCGATCCCGCGGCGCCACAACGCGAACGCCACGAGAAAGACGAGCATCGCGACGAAGGGAATCGCCCCAAGACCGACTTCGAGCAGCTTGACGACCGCACCCAGCGCCGCGGAAAACGCGTTGAAGCCGCCCTGGAAGTGATTGAAAAGGAAATTGACGGCGTTCTCTGCGAACTTGCCGATGACTGACGAATTCATGCTGCCCTCCGCTCCATGACCTGCTTGAGTATCGTTCGGCACGACACGACGCCCGCGAGCTTGCCCGCAGCGTCCGTGACCGGCACGTCGTGTTGCTGGCTCAGCGCGATCGCGGAAAGTTCGTGCAGGTCGGTGTCCAGCGAGACCGTGCTCAAGTCCTTGAGCAACGCTTCGCGCAGGGGTTGGGCGCCCGCCTTGTGCAGCGAAGCGGGCGTGACGCAGCCCTGGTAGCGGCCGGCTTGATCGCACACGTAACCGCACTCGGCGCCGCTATCGATCAGTTGATTGAGGTAACGCTCCGCAGGCGCGCCGACGTCACCGGCAATCAGTCCGCGCTCGACGCGGGTCAGCAGGCTCTCGGCCTTGAGGAAACGCGAGACGTCGACGTGGCGGAAGAAGTCCCGCACGTAATCGTCCGCCGGCGACTGGATCAGTTCGGCCGGCGTGCCGACCTGGATCAGGCAGCCGTCCTTCATGATGCCGATGCGGCCGCCGATCTTGATCGCCTCTTCGATATCGTGCGAAATGAAGACGATGGTTCGCTGCTCTTCCTTCTGCAGCCGCAGCAGTTCACTCTGCATTTCGAAGCGGATCAGCGGATCGAGCGCGGAGAAGGCCTCGTCCATCAGCAGCACCGCAGGATTGACCGCCAGGGCGCGCGCAAGTCCGACCCGCTGCTGCATGCCGCCAGAGAGTTCGCCGGGCAGTAGCTTTTCGTACGAGCCGAGACCGACGCGCTCGAGTGCCGCACGGGCGATTTCGTAACGCTCGGCCTTCTTCATGCCCGCAACTTCCAGGCCGTACGAGATATTGTCGAGCACCGTGCGGTTAGGTAGGAGCGCGAACGACTGGAATACCATCGCCATCTTCTTGCGGCGCACTTCGCGCAACTCGACGGTGGACATCGGTGCAATGTCGCGGCCTTCGAGTACCACCTGACCGGACGTCGGCTCGATCAGGCGGTTGAGCAGCCGCACGAGCGTCGACTTGCCGGAACCCGAAAGGCCCATGATGACGAAGATCTCGCCGGCCTTGACGTTGAGGCTGACGTCGTTGACCGCCACCATGTTGCCCGTGCGCTTGAATACTTCGCCGCGCCCCAGGCCCTGCTTGACCAGTTGCGCGGCAACCTCGGGCTTCGGGCCAAAGATCTTCGACAGGTTACGGACCGTCAAAATGTCGGTTCCCGAGATGGCGACGGGCCGGGCCACCGACTGCGCGGCTGCGGTGTGGATTGCGCCTGGAGGTATCACGTCTTCCGGCGCGAACGTCAGATTTGGGCTCATTCGGTCTTCCCAACTGGCAGGATCAAAAATTGACGCTGGTGAACTTCGCAATGACCAGAAGTTCTCGCGTGGCGATTCAGCTAGCACCGGTACTCACCCGGCTTTGAATCCAATGCACAGGTGAATTCCATTCCGATGCGGCAGGTGATGCTGTGATCGCAGCGTAGCAATCCAAATTGCGCGCTCCAGCTACATTTTCTCGGCCCTTTTCCATACCTTTGGTAATGCATGGGAAACGCTTCATGGGCAGGGAAACGTTCAGCGAATCCGCGAGTGCGGCGCGGAATCCAAGCCAGGCGGGGCTTTGCGGGTGAATGAATGAAGGGAATTGGGCTTGTTCGGCCACGGCTCACGGATCGGCGAAATCCGCTTGCGCCAAGGGAAAGCCCTGGTCGGGATGAGTAAGGGAAATTACTGGTAAATCGCTGAATGGCTTGCCGGCCGCACAAATCCAGGCGCAAAGTTCAGACGACGAAAGGCAAATGCCCCGTCCTGGTGCGCAACGCCTTGCGCGCCAGGACGGGGCATCAATTCGTTCAAGCCAGATGAACAACGACTGAGGCCGTCCCGGCCCTGCAGTCGCTCTGCTACAAATGCCACAACCGGGCTATGGAGCACCCATGTATCAGCGACACCAGAACCTCGAGCATTTCATCCGCGTCGCGCGAAATCTTTTTCGGGCGCGAGCGCTCCCCGATGCTGCCCGCCAGTTGGCCGTGGCGGTATTCGAACGTCTCGATCAGCCATCCGACGACGGAAAGCGAAACAACGAACGCTATCCGGCCTGTGACCTTCTCGATTCTGCTCTTGCCCCGCTTCTTGGGGACTCCTCCGGTCTCGGGGAGGCTGCTCGCACGATCAAGCTACTCGAACCTGCCATTGGATGGCAACGGCGAACGTCCGGAATGTACGGAAGCAAAGATTATGTCGAGAACCACGTGCATGGCATGATTTGCGGCCCCGGCGGGATGGAAAGCCGTTACGACGTCCAGCTCGGGTTTTCATTGCTCGCGCCGGCCACCCGGTACCCCGATCATCAGCACCCGCCGGAAGAGGCCTATGTACTTCTGAGCGCAGGGGAGTTTCGCCAACATGACGGGGACTGGTTCGATCCGGGCCTCGGCGGCGGGCTGCACAATCCCCGCAACGCCGTACATGCGATGCGGTCGGGAACGACCCCGCTTCTGGCGCTTTGGTGTCTGCTGATATAGCGCCGCCAGAGGCGCCGCCTACATCCAGGATGATTAGTCTTCACGCCGCGCGAATGCTGTGCATCGCGCCTGAACCTGCCCCGGTACCGGCGCGCGAAAGGAAAACAGACCGCCCGCTTGCGGCTGTTTCTCCCGCTCGGCGCGCGTAAGACCCTTCCACGCGGTGGAAACATAGACCGTCTGCAGATCGTCCCCGCCAAACGCAAGCTTCGTGATGTTCGCGCAAGGAAACGCAACCTGTTTGACAAGGTCTCCCGTGGGCGAGTAACGCTCGATCCTCCAGCCGCCAAACAACGCAACCCACACGTAACCATCGGCATCGACCGCCATCCCGTCCGGGTGGCCGTCGCCGGAAATTGCCGCGAAGACACGCTTGCGCGACAACGTACCGTCCTCTGCCACATCGAACGCGTACACGACGCGGCGCATCGTGTCGTTGTGATAGAGCGTGCCGCCGTCCGGACTCATGGCCGGTCCGTTGGTGATCACATAGCCGCTGTCCTGCGGGTTCGCCGTGCCGTCCTGGTCCACACGATAGAGCGTGCCGCTCGGCGCTTCTTCGGCGTCGTCCATCGAGCCAAACCACAGGCGGCCGCGCGCATCGACGAAACCGTCGTTGAGGCGGTTGCCGGGCAGATGCGACTCGATGTCCATCAGCTTGTCGAACTGCCCGCCCACGGCATCGAAACGATACAGCCCGTCAGGCAGGCCGCACACGAAAACCCGATCCCCGAGCGGCGCGATGAAGCCGGGCTGGTCGGGCGCATACCATGTCGTGCGCTGTCCAGTCGTGACCACGAGGCGATGAATCTGGCGGCCCTTGATATCGACGAAATAGACCGCGTTTTCCTCGGCCTGCCACAGCGGCCCTTCCGCGAGTTCCGCGCCGACCGGCCATACGCACACGGGTACACGCACGTTCATTCTCCGTACCATCCTGCATCGACGAAATAATCGCGACCGGAGCAGCGCGCGGCATCGTCGGACGCGAGAAACAGCGCCATGCGCGCGACGTGCTCCGGCTCGATGCGCAGTTGCAGGCATTGCCCCGCGACGACCTTCGCCTCGCTCTCGGCCGTTTGCCACAGGTTCATCTGCCGCGACGTCTTCACCGCGCCGGGGATGATGCAGTTCACGCGGATGCCGGCGCGGCCCAGATCGCGCGCAAGACCGCGCGTGAGCCCTTCGATGCCGGCCTTCGCAGTCAAATAGATCGGCAGGCTCGGCAACGCGACGTGCCAGGACACCGAGCCGAAGTTGAGGATCACGCCGCGTCCCGCTTCGCGCATGCCTTTCGCAGCGGCTTGCGCGCAGAAGAACTGGTGACGCAGGTTCACGGCGATGCGCTCGTCCCAGTAGCTCGCCGTCAGTTCGCCGATTTCGTGGCGGTCATCGTTGCCGGCGTTGTTCACGAGCACGTCGATTGGACCCACGGCATCGACGATCGACGTGAACGTGCCATCGATCGCCTCCACACTGCGCAGATCGCATCGCCGGAACTGAGGTGGATACTTCGCATTGCGAAGCGTTTCCTGAAGTGCGAGCGAATCCTGCTCGGCAACGTCGAGGAAGAACACGCGCGCGCCTTGTTGCGCAAATGCCTCGACGATCGCGGCGCCAATACCGCTGCCGCCACCGGTGATTACGACGGTTTTGTCCGCCAGGCTCGGATAGATTGCGTACGACATCACATATTCCAGTTATGACTTTTCAAAGCCCAAACAGGGCGGCGAGCCATGAAGGCACGCTGACCTGTTGCTTGTCCAGCACTTACGACACGACCTCGACGGCGCTCAGCATGCGCCAGTCGCGCGGCAACGTTCGCACGGCATCGCCCATCACCGTTACGGTGCCGTTGAGCGCGATGTCGCGGCTCGAACTGCCGACCATCAGATCGAAGTCGCCCGGCTCGACGATGCGCTCACCACGCCCGTCGGTGAAATTGAGCATGTCGACGGGCAGCTCCACGCGCACGCGCGCGCTCGCGCCAGCCGCGAGCGGTACGCGGGCGAACGCCTTCAGCTCACGCACGGGCCGGGCCGACGACGCGTGCCGGTCGCGCACATAGATCTGCACGACTTCCGTGCCCTCGCGCTCGCCCACGTTCTCGACGGTGAAGCTCAGTTCGACGGTGCCGTCTTCGATCGGGATCTCGCGCTGTGCAACCGCAAGCTCGCTGTAACGGAACTGCGTGTAGGCAAGACCGAAACCGAACGGGTAGCGCGAACCGAAGTGATAGGCAACCGGCGTGCCCGCACTCTTGAGGCGATGGTTGTACACGTACGGCACGGCCCCCGCGCTTTTCGGCACCGATAGCGGCAGCCGCCCGCTGAAATTAGCGCGACCGACAAGCAGGTCGGCCAGCGCCTCGGCACCGCGCTCGCCCGGTGCGAAGGCCATGACCTGTCCGGCGATGCGATCTTCGAGACCGCCGAGGTTGTACGGGCGGCCGCCCGTCATCACCACGACGGTTGGCGTGCCGCTCTCGACCACGGCGTTGAGCAACTGCAGCTGCACGCCAGGCAGCTCGAGGCTGTCCGTATCGGAACCTTCGCCTACCGTGCCGGACTGGAACAGTCCTGCGAGATCGCCCACGAATACCACTGCTACGCCTGCCTCGCGCGCCGCATCCACGGCAGCCGCAATTCCTTCGGTATCCTTGCTGATCAGCTCATCGCGGTTCGTGAAGGTGCTCAGGTCGAGCGAGACGTCGCCCGGGAAAACGGGCGCGCCTGCACGGCGCTCCTTGATGATGTCGCAGCCCTTCGCGTGAAGCACGCGCTCCTCGCCCAGCAGCGCGCGCAGCGCGCCCAACGGCGTGGCCATAGTGGCGACAGATTGCTCGCCCGAGTTGATGAGGTGCACCGGGAAGCTGTAGCCGGCGAGCAGCGCAAGCGGATCGTCGGCCGTGGGACCGATCACCGCGATTTTCTCCGCGCCGTTGGCCTTCAACGGCAGCACACCGCCTTCGTTGCGCAGCAAAACGGCCGATTGGAGCGCGACTTCATAGGCGGTGTCGCCCGCCGTTGCGCTCTTCACATCGACGCGTTCCGGGTCGACGTACGGGTTCTCGAACAGTCCCAGACGGAATTTCGTGCGCAGCACGCGCGAAACGGCGGTATCGATGGTCGCTTGAGTAATTTCACCGCGATCGAGTGCCTCTTTCAGATGGATCGCGCACTCGTGTCCGGGAAGCTCGACGTCGAGTCCGGAATTGAACGCGAGCGCCGCCGCCGAAGCGCTGTCGCGCGCCACCGCATGGTGGCTGTAGAGCAGGTCGACCGCGGCGTAGTCCGCCACGACGAGACCTTCAAAGCCCCACTTTTCCCGCAACGTGTCGTGCAGCAGCGTGCGATCGGCATGGCAGGGCACGCCGTCGATGTCGTGGTAGGCCGGCATGATCGAGCCCGCTTTCGCGAGCTTGACCGCCATTTCGAAGGGCAGCAGAAATACGTCGCTGAGTTCGCGCGGTCCCACATGCACGGGCGCATGATTGCGTGCGCCTTCGCTCGCCGAATGGCCCACGAAGTGCTTGAGCGTGGCAAGGATATCGCGCCGCTCGCCTTGCAGACCATTGACGTAGTGGCAAGCAAGCACGCCGACCAGATAGGGATCTTCGCCGAGCGTTTCCTCGGTGCGGCCCCAACGCGGATCGCGCGACACGTCGAGCACCGGAGCGAGCCCCTGGTGGCAACCGATGGAGCGCGCCTGCTCGCCGATGATCTGCCCCACTTCGCCCACGAGGCCGGGATTCCACGTCGCCGCGTAATTCAGCGGCGACGGGAACAGCGTGGCGTCCTTGATCATCAGGCCCACGAGGCATTCCTCGTGCGACATGACCGGAATACCCAGGCGCGTGTCCTCGACCATCTTGCGCTGCAGTTCGTTGAGCGCGCGCACGCCCTCTTTCGGTTCGACCGTATGGGTTCCGAGCGGACGCGTGATCTGTCCAAGACCGTGCTGCAGGATTTCGTCGACGGTCAGCTCGTCCGCACTGCTCGCAAAATCGATGCTGCGAGCCATGTGCTTGCCGTCGGCCGACAGTCTCAACCACGCGGCATGAAGCTGCGCTATTTTCTCGTCCAGCGTCATGCGTGCGAGCAGGTCGGCAACGCGCTGCCCGGTCGGCGCATCGGACCGGCGATAAAGCGGAACCTCAGTGGTGTGTTCAAGCGACATCGATTCACTCCCTGGAATTGCAGGAGACGGCATTGGTTGATCGCCGTCTATTTAGTAGTGCTTCTCGAACCAGGCGTTGCCTGGCCGCGCGGCGAAAGCCGCGCTGGACTTAAATGAGGCGGCGCAGCGCCATATCGTGGTCGTCGAAAACGTGGCACGCCTCGGGCGGCAGGGAAAGGTTGACGAGTTCGTCGTGTGTCAACGCACTGTCACCAGGCACTTTTGCGATCACTGTCGCCGCGCCCGCGCCCTTCTGCGTCGCATGGATATAGCTGTGCTCGCCCATGTGCTCGACGAGCTTCACGCGGCACGCCAGCGTCTGCTCGTTTCGTGCATCCACGGCCACGCGCAGATGCTCGGGACGCACACCGAGCGTCACCTTCATGCCGGCGCGCGCACGCGAGCCGTCCACGCGCGCACGCACGCGCTCGCCACTTGCCAGGTCGATGACCACGCCGCCGTCGTCGCCGCCCGTCACCGTGCCTGCGAAGAAGTTCATCTTCGGCGAGCCGATGAAGCCCGCGACGAACCGGCTCCTGGGATGGTGATACAGATCGAGCGGTGCCCCGACCTGGGCGATGCTGCCATGCTTCTCCATATGAGCGCCGGCCTGCAGGAGCACGATGCGGTCGGCCAGTGCCATCGCTTCGACCTGATCGTGCGTCACATACACGGCGCTCGCCTCGCTGAACTCGCGATGCAGACGCGCGATTTCGGTACGGGTCTGTACGCGCAGCGCGGCGTCGAGATTCGACAGCGGCTCGTCGAACAGGAAGACACCCGGCTCGCGCACGATCGCGCGCCCGATCGCGACGCGCTGGCGCTGGCCGCCGGAGAGCGCTGCGGGGCGGCGTTCAAGATAGATATCGAGTTGCAGGGCGGCAGCGGCGCTGCGCACCTTCTTGTCGATGACGGCCTTGTCGACTTTCGCCTGACGCAGACCGAACGCCATGTTCTCGTACACGCTCATATGCGGATAGAGCGCGTAGTTCTGGAACACCATCGCAACCTTGCGTTTCGCGGGTTCGACCTCGTTCATCCGTTCACCGTCGATGCGCAGCTCGCCGTCGGTGATCGATTCGAGACCGGCGATCATGCGCAGCAGCGTGGACTTGCCGCAGCCCGATGGCCCGAGGAACACGCAGAACTCGTTCTTGCCGACCTCGAGGTTGGCGTCGCGGATCACCGCGTTGCCACTCGCGTAGGCCTTCTGTACGTTATTGAGGGAGATGCTTGCCATATCGTTTTATGCAAAGTTCGGTGTGCTGGCCAATCGATGACACTTCGGCCCGCACGATTCGAGGCGGTGTGCGATGCGGATCAGCCCTTGAGGGAGCCGGCCATCATCCCCTTGATCACGCGCTCCTGACCGAACGCGTAGGCAACGATCAGCGGCAACGACGTGAGTACGAGAACGGACAGCATCGAGGGTATGTTCGACGCGTATTGCCCCATGAAATCCCAGATCGCGAGCGGCAGCGTGCGGTGCTCGGAGGTCGACGTGAGCATGTACGCAAAGATGAACTCGTTCCAGAGACCGATGCCGTTGAAGATCGCCACCGTGGCGAGCCCCGGTCCCGAAAGCGGGAAGAAGATCCGCCAGAAAATGCGGAACGGGCTGCAGCCGTCGAGTTGCGCGGCTTCTTCCAGCTCGCGCGGAATCTGGCGCATGAACTCGGTCAGGATGAAGATCGACACCGGCAGGCTGAGCGCCACATAAGGTCCGAGCAGCGCGAACGGCGTGTCGTAAAGACCGAGGTTGCGCGTGAGCAGGTAAATCGGCACGAGGGTCGCATGCAGCGGCACGATCATGCCGGCAATCACGAGGCCGAAGAGCGTCTTGTTCAGCGTGAAGCGCATGCGCGCAAACACATAAGCCGCCATCGCGCTGATGATGACGATGAGCGCCACCGACACGCCCACCGTGAACACGCTGTTACGGAAATACGTGAAAAACGGCCCTTGCAGCACCGCCGCGTAATTGCCCCAATAGAGATGGCTCGGCGGGGCCCACACGGACGACGCGAAGGTCTCTTCCTGGCTCTTGAAGCTCGATACGACCATGAAGATGAACGGGACCGTCGTGACAGCCAGCCAGATCAGTGCCAGGAGCGGAATGCCCACGCGCGGGAAGCGGAATTTCTTGTTCATGGTTCAGACCTCGGTTGCATAACGACGGGTGAAATACATCGACACCGCCGCGACCGTGATGACGATCAGGAACATCGCCGAGCCGATGGTGCTGCCGTAGCCGAGCTGGAACGAACTGAACACCGTGCGATACATGTAGGTGGCCATCACCTCGGACGAACCCTCGGGGCCGCCTCCGGTCATGACGAAGACGAGATCGAAGTAACGCAGCGAACCGAGCACGGAAAGGATCACCGCGGTGCGCACCGTGCCTTGCAGATGCGGCAGCTTGATGCGCCAGAAAATGGTCCACTCCGAAGCGCCGTCGAGCAGCGCCGCCTCGTTGACTTCGGCCGGCATCGACGAGAGCCCCGCGAGGAACAGGATCATGTAGAAAGGCGCATTCTGCCAGATGATCACGGCAATGGTCGCACCCAGCGAAAAATGCGGGTCGCCCAGCCAGTCCTTCGCGATGCCATCGAGCCCGAATGCCTGCAGCGCGACGTTGAGCGGACCGAAATTGGGATCGTAGATTTGCTTGAACAGTACGCCGATGGCCACGCTCGACATGAGCAGCGGCAGGAAATAAAGCACCTTGAGCACGCGCGATCCACGGCCGGCCTTTTCGAGCAGCACGGCGAGCGCGAGCGCGACAGGAAGCTGGATGACGATCGAGGCGACGGCAAGAATCACGTTGTTCTTGAGCGATTGCCAGAACACCGTGTCGTGGGCGAGCCGCGCCCAGTTCGCGAGCCCGGTATAGCGCGCGGTGTTGCCGAGGCCATTCCAGTCGAGCAGCGACAGCCGCAGGCTGGAGACGAGCGGATAGAGCAGAAATATGGCCAGCAGCAGCAGCGCAGGCGCAAGGAACACGACCGTCACGAGCGTTTGCGATGAAAGCTTCAGCCGGCGTTCGGGTGTAGCGGAAAGTGCGATATTCACGAGCTTTTATGCCGGGCGGCACCTCGCGGCGCCGCCCTGACATTTCCTTAGGACTGGAGATTAACCGCCCTTCTTCGAAGCGGCTTCCATTTGCTGCGCGGCGGCTTCGGGCGTCAGCGACAGACCGAACAGCGCCTGCGTCGTGTCCTTGTGCAGTTCGCCGAGCGCCGGCGGCAGCGCCTGGTCGTACCAGAGCTGCACGCTCGGAGCGGCGGCGAGCATTTGCTGCAGACGCTGCGTGAACGGATCGGCGATCTTGACGTTGTTGACCGGCGGAAGCTTATGGTCATCCGAAGCGCGTGCCTGCATGGCCTGGTCGTCGGTGAGTGCCTGGATCAGTTTGAACGCGGCGTCCGGCGTCTTGCACTCGGCCGAGATGCTCAGGAAGCCATCGCCCACCGTGCCGATCAGGTCGCGCGGGTCGCCCTTGCCACCCGGCACGCTCGGGAACGGGAAGAAGTCGAGATCCTTCGAGAAGCCCGGATTTTCGTTGGCGATCGTCGAAGCCTCCCAGGCGCCCATCAGCTCCATTGCAGCCTTGCCCGAGTACAGCAGACGGCGCGACGCGCCCGAGTCGTAATCGAGACCGTTGATGCCCGGCGCGAACGCGCCAGCCTTCACGAGTTCCTGAATGCGCTTGCCGGCTTCGATGAACGCCGGATCTTCGAAGCCCTTGCCCTTGCCTGCGATCGCGTCGCTCACGACCTGCGGACCGCCGATACGGTCGACGAGGTACATGTAGTACATCGAACCGGTCCATTTGTTCTTGTTCGCAAGCGAGAACGCTGCCACGTTGTGCTGCTTGAGCACGTCGACGACGTGCATCAGTTCATCCCACGTCTTCGGCGGCGTGATGCCGTACTTTTTGAAAACTTCCTTGTTGTAGAAGATCACCGCGGCCGCTGCGTTTTCGGCAGCCACACCGTAGGTCTTGCCGTCGAACGTCGTGACATTCCACGACGACTGCATGAAGCGGTTGCGATACGCCGGATCCTTGCTGAGGTACGGCGTGAGATCGACGATCTGGCCTGATTTCACGTATTCGTGCAGGCCGCCGCCGCCCCAGTTCTCGAACACGCACGGCGGCTGGTTGGCACCGAATGCAACCTTCAGCTTCGTCTTGTAGGCCTCGTTCAGGACGTGCGAATTCTCGACCTTGTAACCCGGCACCGATTTTTCGAACCGGTCCGAAGCGTCGCGAATGATCTTGCTCGACGACGCATTGGTCTGCTGATCCCAGACCGTGATCGTCCTGGCCTCCGCCGCTACGGCGTTCGAAACGACCACAGAAACCGAAAACAACAGTGCCGCGGCGCCGGCAATCGCACGCGCCTTGGAGAAACCTGGGTACGCCATGTTTGTGTCCCCTCTTCTGAATATTTGAGAGCTACCTGAACTATCCGACGGTTTAACGTTAGCCTTAACGTTAAGTGATGTTAATCCCGCATCTGAACTCCGGCTATGCGGGATTTTCCTGGTGCGCACCGCGCCGGAGCTTGCGTCACGCGCAAAGTCGGCTCGCTCTCAGGCGGTCGAACGAACGCGCTTCTGATAGAATAGCCGGCATGTAAACGGTATCGCTAACGTCATTCGAGCCCTCGCAGACATGACTTCTCGTAAGCCCACACCACGCATGGCAAGGCAAACTCCCACGCTTGAGCACGTCGCCAAGCTTGCGGGGGTATCGCAGATGACCGCGTCGCGCGCGCTCAACGGACGCCCGGGCGTATCCCGCGAGACGCGCGACGAGGTGCTGCGAATCGCTTCGGACATCGGTTACGTCGTCAACCGCACCGCGCAAAAACTTTCCGGCGGACGCAACGGCATCATCGGCATCATCACGCCCACGCTCGACACGCAGTTCTCGAGTGAGCTGGTGCTCGGCGCGGGCCGTGCGGCGCGCGGCGCGGGCATGGAAATGCTGGTGTACACCGTGTTCGACGAAGACCGCCATACGCATCACGACCTGCTCGGCTTGATCCAGCAATTCTCGGACGGCATTCTCGCCATCCTGCCGCGCGAATCGCTCTGCCTCGAAGCGCTCGCCACGGCCAAGGTCCCGGTGGTGGTAGTCGATCAACGCGGCACGCTCACGGGCTTTCCGTCGGTGTCGGTCGACAATTACGGCGGCGCCTGTCTCGCGGTCGAGCATCTCGCGGAACTCGGCCACAAACGCATCGCGTTTCTCGCGGGCGACGAAACGATCGAAGGCGTGCGCGACCGTCAACGCGGCTATCGCGACACGCTGGCCCGGCTCGGCCTCCCCCGCGAAGACGCGCTGGTGGCCGCGGGCGATCTTTCGCAAATGATGGCGTTCGACGTCACGTTCGACCTGCTCAATCTCGCCGACCCGCCCACCGCAATATTCACGGCCAACGACCAAAGCGCATTCGGCGTGATCGCCGCAATCAGGGAAGCGGGCCTGCGCGTGCCCGACGACATTTCCGTGATCGGTTTCGACGACATTCCCATGTCCGAGCAGTTTCATCCTGCACTCACTACCATTCGTCAGCCGTTCCAGCAAATGGCGCGCTCCGCGGTCAATACGCTGCTCGCGCAAATCGCCGGCATCGACGCCGCCTCGCAGCGCATCACACTGCCGGCGGAGCTGGTGGTGCGCGACTCGACCGGGCCGGTCAAGACGCGTCACCGCCGCTCACGTCACCAGATCGTTTCGACGTAAGTCGAAGCGCGCACCTTCGCGTCGGAGGTCACGAGCGCGCCGCCATGCGTGCGGGCCGTCGCGACGATCAGCCTTTGATGCGACGTGAGCACCGGCGGCAACGTTGCCGCTCTGAACGCAATTTCCAGATCGACTGGAATCAGGCGCACACCGTCCAGTTTCAAAAAGGTGGAGAGCCAGCTTCGCGCGTCCATTGAGAGCCCGAGGCTGCCGGCCTTCACGAACTCCGCGATTTCGAGCGCGCTGATCGCCGAGATGAGAATCTCGCCGCCGTCCAGCTCCCGGTCGATCGCATCGTGTGCAGCCTGACTCAGCGCTTTTTGCCTGCCGAGCCAGCACACCAGTGCAAGCGTGTCCAGCGTGATCATTACTCTTCCTGCTCAGCCGCTACCCGTGCAAGCGCATGCTTGAAATTGAAATGCGTGATCGACGCACGCAGCAATTCGAGCGGATTCTCGTCCTTGCTACGGTAGGGTCGGATCTCAATGGTGGGTTGCCCCCGGTCCGTCACGATGACCGTTTCGCCCAGTGTTTCGACCTGGCGGAACAGCTCGCACGCCCGGGACTTGAAAATGGCCTTCGATACTCGCTTTTCCATGACGCTCTCCACCCATCAAAAATCAAACGGAATCTTATTGCATCTGGTCGTTGCGTGCACAACCAATTTTTCGCTTCGCGGCCAGATGGTTCTTTGGCTTACCTTGTCCAACGGTTTGCTGCCTGAAACGCGCCCGGAACGCCAGCGCCGCTGAATCACTCAAGTGGCGTATGCATTCAGCAGTACGGGTTTTTACCGGTAACATCTTTCGTCCGAAGATACCCCGGCGGTCCATGCGCTTTCATATAATTGCTACATTTTGTGAGGCCCGTGTGCGGTCCGGCTGATCGTCGGCCGGTTCGCGGGGCATGACAACCGGGTCTGTTGAGTGCCGGCGGAGTGCCTACATGGCGGTGTTCGGCCCGCGCGGCGCTCCGGTCGCTGCCGCAAGGAGGGTTGCTTTCGCTGCGCGCCGCCGATTAAGCACTAACACAATAACGTTACCCTTAACGTTATTTGATGTTAAATGCAGCCTGCCGGTGCCGCCATGCGGGGTTTACCCAGGCTCGACGAATTGCCGGGCACCCGGTCGAATCCCGCCCCGCAGCCCGTCCCGCAAGGCACGAGAATGGGGCGAACTGCTCGAAGGGTAGCGCCGTTGCGCCTAACGTTAGACGGACGGTAACAAAATTCATAAGCCCCGTTCGCGACGAACATAATTTCCTGCCGTACCCCATTTGCGTTAGTCAGGCGTGCGGCTCCGGGTAATCCAGAACAGGTGGCTCCGACGTAGGCTCGGCGTCGAAATGCACGATGCACGCGTGCAGTGGCACGCGCAGTTTTTGCCGTACTTCTCCATCGCCCCTGCCATCCGCTTGCCGCGCGGGCCCAGCAGCGCAACGCTCCCAGTCCGCTGCGGCAATCGCGCCGTCCGGCGCCGGGCCGTTCGCGGACCCTGCCTTCCCAGCGGATCCGCAATCGTCCTTCGTCCACCCCTTGTTCGCCATCGCACGCTCCCCCTTCGCGATCGGGCCCATCAAACGACGGCTCGAACGTTCTCCCCGACTGCGCGGTGCTCGAACACCACCGCTTCGCCCTTCGCGTCGAACAGCGTGACCGACGACGACGGCACCTTGATGCCAATACGTTCGCCGGGCTCGTACTGCGCGTCCTTCTTGTCGAGCTTGAGCGCAATGGCGTGCGCCATGCCATCGAGCCGCGCGTGCAGGATGGAGACATCGCCCAGATGCTCGACCAGTTCCACGCGAGCGGCGATGCCTTCGTCCACGGGCCCGACGCTCAGATGTTCGGCGCGCACGCCTAGCGTCAGTTCGCCGTTGAGCGCGCGATCCGGACGGCCCGTCAGCGCGATGCGGTGGCTCACGCCCGCGAGCGCCAGCACCGTCTGCACACCGTTGTGCGCCACGACTGTTGCGGCGAGCATGTTCATCTGCGGGGAGCCGATAAAGCCGCCTACGAAGCGGTTCGCAGGCCGGTCATACAAGTCGAGCGGCGCGCCCGTCTGCTCGATCTTGCCCTTGTTGAACACGACGATCTGCTCGCCCAGCGTCATCGCCTCGACCTGATCGTGCGTGACGTAAATCATCGTCGTACCCAGTTCGCGGTGCAGTTTCGCGAGTTCGATGCGCATCTGCACGCGCAACGCCGCATCGAGATTCGAGAGCGGTTCGTCGAACAGGAACACGCGTGGCTTGCGCACGATCGCACGGCCGATCGCCACGCGTTGCCGCTGACCGCCGGAAAGCGCCTTGGGCTTGCGATCGAGCAGGTGCGTGATTTGCAGGATCTCGGCGGCACGCCCCACCACCTCGCTCACTTCGCGCTTCGACTTGCCCGAGAGCTTCAGCGAAAAGCCCATGTTTTGCGCAACCGTCATATGCGGATACAGCGCATAGCTCTGGAACACCATCGACACGCCGCGATCCACAGGCTGCAGATCGTTGACGCGGATGCCGTCGATCAGGATGTCACCGCCGCTCACCTCCTCGAGCCCGGCGATCATGCGTAGCATGGTCGACTTCCCGCAACCGGAAGGTCCAACGAAAACCGTGAACTGACCGTCCGGAATGTGCAGGTCGATGCCCTGAATGATCTGCGGACCTTCGCCGTACGTCTTGACGACGTTACGCAATACGAGTTCGCCCATTGATACGTCCTCCTTAGTGCTATTGCTTGCAGTCCCGCGCGAGGTTGCCGTGCGGTCGCCCTGCTGCGGCGTTCCTCACGCGGGTTACGGTGCGCCTTTGTGCGTGAGCGCGTCAGCGCGAAGCCTCGGCGCCGGCATGCTCCGCGATGACCTCGCTATACCAGTGCGCGCTGTCCTTCAGCGTGCGCCGCTGGGTCTCGTAATCGACGTACACCATGCCGAAACGCTTGTCGTAACCGGACGCCCATTCGAAGTTATCGAGCAGGCTCCATGCGAAATAGCCGGCCACATCGACACCCTTTTGCGCCGCCTCGGACAGTGCGGCGAGGTGCAGATCGTAGAAGCGGATGCGTTCGGTATCCTGCACGCGGCCGTTTTCGAGCACGTCCTTCGACGCGCAGCCGTTCTCGGTGATGAAGATCGGCGGCAGCTCGTACTCGGCATTCAGCTTCGTGAGCAGTTCGGTCAGGCCTTCCGGGTAGATTTCCCAGTCCATGTCCGTGAAACCGTGAACGTCCGGCGGACGCTTTTCGCCGCAAGCGCTCGCGAAAATGCGCGTGTAATAGTTGATGCCGAGGAAGTCCAGCGGCGTGCCGATGATGTCGAAGTCGCCTTCGCGGATCACCTCTTGCGGGCCGTTCGCGCCATACCACTGGAGCGCTTCGTCCGGATATTCACCCTTGAAGATCGGGTCCATGTACCAGCGCACGAACTTCGCATATTCGAGCGACGCAGCGGCCAGGTCCTCCGGCGCATCGGTCGCGCCATGCGCCGGTGACTGGTTGAGCACGATTCCAAGCGGCGCCTTTACGCCGTCGGCGCGCAGCGCCTGCACGGCGAGGCCGTGCGAGAGCAGCAGATGATGGGCCACGTGGGCCGCTTTCTTCAGGTCCGCGTTGCCCGGTGCGAAATAGCCCGTTGCATTGCCGAGCCACGCGGTGCACCAGGGCTCGTTGTGCGTGGCGATCGACGCCACGCGGTCGCCCAGCACGGCGCCGATCTTGCGTGCGTAGTCCGCGAAACGATAAGCCGTGTCGCGGCTCTCCCAACCGTTTTGTTCCGCCTGCAGCGCTTGCGGCAGGTCCCAGTGATACAGCGTCGCGAACGGCTGGATGCCGCGCTTGAGCAAACCGTCTACCAGACGTTCGTAGAACGCGATGCCTTTTTCGTTGAAGGCACCGCGTCCATCGGGTTGAACGCGCGGCCATGCAATCGAGAAACGATAGGCATTGACGCCTAGCTCGGCCATCAGATCGAGATCTTCTTCGAAACGATGGTAGTGATCGCACGCCACATCACCGCTCTCGCCTTTCACGACCTTGCCCGGCACCCGGCAGAACGTGTCCCAGATCGACTCGCCACGGCCATCCTCATGCGCTGCACCTTCGATCTGGTACGAGCTGGTGGCAACGCCCCAGACGAAGTCTTCCTTGAATCGAAATTTCGACATAATTTGGTATCCTGATTAGCCACGCCAGCGCTTTCGCAACTGGGCGGCAATTGAAAGAAGAGAAACTCAGGCCTTCACAGCGCCGGTCGTCAAACCGTCGATCAAGCGCCGCGAAGTGAAAGCGAACAGCACCAGCAAGGGCAGCACAGCGACCGCGGACCCCGCCATCACCGCGCCCCAGTCCGAATTGGTCGGGCTTTGCAAAATGCGCAGCGCGAGAGGCAGCGTGTACATCGAAGGCGAACGCAGCACGACGAGCGCCGAGAGAAAGTTGTTCCACGCCTGAATGAAGCTGATGAGCCCAAGCGTGCCCAGCGCCGGGCCGAGCAGCGGCAGCACGATGCTCCAGTAGATGCGGAACTCGCCGCAGCCGTCGATGCGCGCCGCCTCGATCAGGTCGGTCGGAATGGCAGCGGCAATGTACTGGCGCATCAGGAACACGCCGAGCGCAGCGGCCGCACCGGGCACGTACAGCGCACGCGGTTCGTTGATCCAGCCGAGCAGGTTCATCGTCATGAAGGTCGGAATCATGCTGAGAAACGGCGGCACCAGCATGGCCGTGAGTGCAACGGCAAAGAGCGTCTTCTTGAAACGGAACTCGTACATCGCGAACGCGTAGCCGGCCATCGAGGTGACGAGCAGCGTCAGCAAGGTCTGAATCGTGGCGGTGTAGAAGCTCCAGCCAAGATTGCGCCAGAACGGAATGTGATGCATGAGCGACGCCATGTTGTCGAGAAACGCGTTGCCGAACCAAAGCGGCGGCGGCATCGAGAAAATCTCGGAACTCGTGTGCGTGGCGAAGACGAACATGAACCAGAACGGCGCGAACATCAGCGCGGCGCCGGCCAGAACGATGGCGTAGCCGGTATAGCGAGCTTTGTTGTTCGACAGCTTCATCGCTGTGCCTCCTCTTTCATGCCGCTGCGGTGGAAAATGCGCGTGTTGAGCCACATCAGCGCGGAAATCGTGATAAAGAGCAGCCACGCAATGGAACTGGCCGTGCCGAAGTCGCCGTCGTGGAATGCCGTGCGATACATATAGACAGCCGTGGTCAAGCCGGACTGGCTCGTTCCCATGCCTTCGTTCGGGAGCAGGATGAACGGCTCTTCGAAGAGTTGCAGGCCGCCGATGATCGAGAGCGTCACCGCGAAAAAGATCATTGGCTTGAGAAGCGGAATCGTGATGCGTGTGAACTGCTGCCAGCCGTTCGCGCCGTCAATGCGGGCCGCCTCGTAAATGTCCTTTGGAATGGTCTGCAATGCCGACAAATAGAGCACCGTATTCCAACCCACGTAACGCCAGAACACCACGACCGAGACAGCTGGTTTCACGTTGGCCGGGTTGTACAGCCACTCGACAGGCTTCGAAGGCACGATCCAGTGCAGCCCCGGAATCTTGCCGATTTCGGCAATGGCGAGATTGATCATGCCGAAGTCGGTCGAATAGAGCGACGAGAAGATCAATGCGATCGCCACGCTCGACGTGATGAAGGGCAGGAAATACAGGCCGACGACGAAATTGCGCCAGCGGCGAAACGCGGTTTGCAGAAAGAAGGCGAGCGGCAGCGCGATGAGGTGCTGGGGAACGCCCGACATGACCGCCATCGACGCGGTGTTGTAGAGCGATTTCCAGTACCACGGGTCGGTCAGCGTGAACGTGAAGTTCGACAGTCCCACCCACTTCATGCTCGCCAGTCCCGCCGTCGCGTCCCAGCTCTGGAACGAGAGGTACAGCGAGAACAGCAGTGGGAATGCGAGGAACACGGCGAACAGCAGGAAAAACGGTGCGAGGAACACGTACGGCGCGATCTTGACCGGATCGAGCCGCCTTTTTCCGCGAGGTACGGTGAGCGGGACGAGCGTGTCGCTCATGCGCGCTTCCCGAGATACCTGTTCAGTTGTGGGCAGAGGAGAGTTCATCAATAGTTCCGTCCATTCGGGCGTGGCCGGGCAAGATGCACGGCCACGCTGTTGCAGCGGGCGGGCGCGGGCGTGTCCGCGCCGTTTCATCACAACCGCTTAACGGCGGATCCGATGCGCGATCTGATCCTGTGCTTCCTGCAGCGCCGTGTGGATGTCCTCGTTGCTGTCGACCACCTTGTCGAGCGCCGAGTGGACCGCCTCTTCGGCAACCTGGTCATACTTGCTGCGCTGGATCGCCGGGATGTGCGAAGCCGCATCGCGCCAGATCAGACGAGCCTTTTCGTCGCCGAGGAACGCCACGGGCTGGGCGAAGAACGAATCGTTCTGCGCGGAAAGCAGCGCCGGGAAGGCGTCGATCGAGCGGAACGAAGCGAGCTGCGTGTCCGGGCGCGTCGTCAGGAACCTGATGAACTCCCACGCCATCGGCTTTTGCGTAGCCTTCACCGGAATCGACCAGAACGTGCCCCCGAAGGATGCGTACGCGCCACCGGGGAGATTCGTCGCGCGCCAGAGTCCCTTGGTGTCCGGCGCGATCCACGAAGAGAGGTGGCCGCCGAGCCATGCGCCCATCATTTGCGTCGCGACCGTGCCGCGCTTGAAGCTCTCGGCCCATTCGTTCGACCACGGCGTGATCTTCGCGTCGAGGCCGAGATCGCGCGCCTTCTTCGCAAGCTCGAAGGCCTTCACGAAACGCGGCGACGTGACGACCGGATTGCCCTTCTTGTCGAAGTACACGCCATCGCCTTCCTTCAGGTCGGCACGAATATAGATATCCTCGATATCGCGCGACGATGCCATCAGGTACGCGCCCGTAGCCTTTTTGATCTTCTGGCCGGCCGCGAGATACGAGTCCCACGATTTGGTCAGATCGGCTTCGGTCACACCCGCCTTGTCGAGAATATCCTTGCGATAGAACAGCGTGCCCGGGCCGATGTCGCCCGGCATGCCGACGATCGCGCCATCTTGCGTGGTGGCCTGCGCAAACGTGTAGTTGATGAACTGGCTCTTGTACTGACCCGCGCTATACGGTGGCTTCGACAGGTCTTCGAGACCGCCGCCCGCTGCGAAGCGGCCGATGAAGCCGACTTCGACGGCCATCACGTCGGGCAAGTCCGAACTCGTGGCGAGCGCGGTGGTCATGGCGTTGTGGTGATCGGCGATCGCGAGCGACGACACCTTGATGTCAACGTCGGGATGAAGCTTCTTCCACGCGGGAATCGCGTCCTTGATCTCCTGATCCAGCTTCGGAAATACCGCGACCGACAACGTGGTGTTGGCTTGAGCACCTGCTGCTGCGAGGCTGAGCAGAACGGCTGCGGCAGCGCCTGTAAAACGGAATTTCATTACTCGTCTCCTGTTGATACGTTCGTGAGTGACGTTCAATTGCTCCTCTGCTGCTTCTTGCTACTTCCCCTGTTGTATTGCTTGCCGGTCCCGGATCAGGACTTGCTTTTGTTTGAAAGCGCTTTCATGTCTGACTAAAAAAAATCGCCCGCCAGGGACGCGACAGCTATCTATGCTCATCTCCCGGGCTCAACGATGCCCCGATTCGACGCGTGGTTTCCCGCGTCACTAGCGTGAGTGGAATCGGACTGAGCGCAACGGGCTGTTTGCGGATCATCTGGACGATGCCCTGCGCGGCAAGGCGGCCAATTTCATAAGTCGGCTGACGCACCGTCGTCAAAGGCGGTGTCATATACGAAGACGTCGGCAGATCGTCGAAGCCCACCAGCGAAACGTCCTCGGGCACGCGCACGCCACGGCGGAACATCGCAAGACGTGCGCCGTACGCGGTCTGGTCGTTCGCGCAGAACACGGCGGTGAACATCGGCCTGCGCGCCATCAGGCGCTCCATGGCGGCCAGGCCGCCCGTCTCGAGATAGTCGCCCTGCTCGACCAGATCGGCGTCGAAGCCAATGCCGGCTTCTTCCAGCGCGATGCGATAGCCGTCGAGGCGCTCGATGGCATCCTCGTGGCTGCTTGGACCCGCGATGAAGGCAATTTCGCGGTGACCCTGTTCGATCAGATGGCGGGTCGCGTCGCGTGCGCCCTGGAGATTGTCGATTGGCAGGCCTGCCAGCGTCATGCCGTTTTGCACGGAGCGGCCAAGCACGAGCATCGGCGCGTAGCGCGAGTAGCCGGCAAGCGTTGCTTCATCGAGTTGGGCGTGCAGCAGGATGATGCCGTCGACGCGGCGCGCGATGAACTCTTCGAGGCGCGCTTTTTCGTCGACCACGTTCCAGCGGCTGCTAACGAAGATCGGCGTGAAGCCCGGCTCGGCAAGCGCGTCTTCGATACCGCGCAGCCACTCGGCGTAGAACGGGCTCGACACCGCCTGCGTGAGCACGCCGATCGTTTCGGTCCTGCCGCTCGCAAGACTGCGCGCCAGCACGTTGGGCCGATAGTTGAACCGTGCAATGGCCTCTTCCACTGCGCGCTGCTTTTCGGGAAGCACGCGCGCGGAACCATTCAGGATGCGCGACACCGTGCTCGGCGACACCCCGGCTGCGCGCGCGATTTCCTCGAGCGTCACGTTGGGCCCCGCAGTGGGACCGCTCGGGACATTGGGCGCGCCGGGTGCTTCGTTGGTGTCTTCGCTCATGAACTCCGCCTGAACAATTTTTGAATCGCTTTCAAACACAGAAAGAAAAGCGATTCCGGATACGAATTCGAAGTAACTAAAAATGCGCGAATGAATCGCGGGCAAAACGCGGAAAAAGCAGCCGGTGCGACCAGGGTGGAGGAGAGATCGCACCGGCCTCTCTATAGGAGAGAATTAAGCAGTACCAAATACAAACAGATCGCAACCACTACACTTCAGACACACTCAAATCAGAACATATGCATGATGCCCGTGAAGACGCCGGTCTGGCTGTGACCGTAGTTCGGGTTGTCGTTCGACGACGCGCCCGTTGCCGCGTTGAAATTGTTGTTGCCGTACGGACCGTTGCCGAGGTTGATGTTCGACGTCGAGCTGTTGTGCACGTAACCGGCTTCCGCGTAGAGGAACGTACGCTTGGACAGGTTGTACGTCGTGCCGAGCGTGTACAGCGTGGCGTTGCCGTTGCCGTGGTTCGCATTCGCGTGGAAGACCGCGGCGGTAATCGCCGACGCATCGTTCACCTGCCAGGCGGCGCCGAACCACTCGTGGTCCACCGTGGTCGGCGCGCTCACGCCTGCCGGCTGCGAAGCATTGGTCACGCCCATGCTCGCGTTGGTGGCGGAAGGTGCGCTCAGGTGCTGGTAGCCCGCGTACAGCTTCACAGGACCGATCACATAGGTGCCGCCAGCCAGAATCGAGCGCGAGGCCGAATAAACGTTGTTGAACGAACCGTTTGCGCCACGGACTTCGTCATAGATCACGCGGAAGTCGCCGCTGCCCCACGTATAGATGCCTTCAACCGCATTCGTACGGCCCTGGCCGGTCGGCACGCCCTGCGCGTTGACCGGCGCCGAGTTCCAGCTCGTGTTGTTGGTCAGCGAATACTGGCCCTTGAACACGAGGCCGCCGAACAGCACCGGCGTGTTGTATTCCGCGCCATTGCTGGTGCTCGTCCAGTTGCGACCGCGCACCAGCGTCGAGATTGCGTAACGCTGCATCAGCTGCGGGTCCGTGCCCCAGCTATCCTGCGCAAGTTCGCCGGCGCCGAGATTACCGATCTTGAACAGACCGAAACGGTCATTGGTGAAGCCCACGGTGGCGTGACGGCCAAACAGGTTGCCCGCCGAAGCGCCCGTCATCGTGTTGAGCTGGCCTTCCAGCTGGAAGACCGCCTTCGTGCCGTTGCCCAGGTCTTCGGAGCCGAGCAGGCCGAACCATGAGCAACCCCAGTCGCCGCTCTGTGCCGAGAACCTGCTACCGCCCGGCAGACCGGTTTCATACTGGACGCCGTTGTCGATACGGCCGTACAGGGTGACGCTGCTCTGCGCGTGTGCCATCGTCGTCGCAGCTGCCATCACCGACAATGCAATAAGCTTTTTCTTCATTAGGGATCCTATATATATTTTGGCGTCTCCAAACCGCGCAGGTCGCGTGCGCTCTACACGTTCCCTACCAGGCTGCCTCACAGAAATGTTTCGAATCACATTTCGAGGCGATTATAGGGATGCCCATGCCCCGTGTATCGAGCGGACCGGCCAGGGAAAACGATGTTACCGCTAACGCTTGCGTGTCGAGCGGTCCCGAAGTAGGCGCCTGCTTTGTGACCATCGCGTGATGGTCATATGCCCGGCAAATCCATTTCGCTCCGTGGGGAAAAATATGCGCGGTGCGGGAAATGCGTCGAACATCCGTGCTACTCCGGCGAAGTGACGCTTGACAGCGCTTTCAAACGCAGTGCTCGGATGTTGTGAACTTGCAACGAACGACAGAAATTTATTTGGCCGTTGCGCCTGCAGCTTTCGCCGTCGCCTGGCAGCGCTGTCATCGGCAGGCGCGGGAAATAGCGACTATCATCAAGGTATACCCTGCCGGGCACTGAGTTGAGTTTTGCCGGTAAGCACATTGAGCGCGGGCTCGTCAATCTGTTCCGCGATCTTTCCGGCCTTGCAATATCGCGCGACGCCGTATCCAGCGCCTCGACTCCCGCAGTTCCCCGCCACGTCGCTCGCGCGACGTCCCGTCCGAACGCAATGCACCAGCACCCACGAGCACATTTAGCGCCGGGCAACGGCATCGCGGCTTCACGCTCGCGTTGACCGGGACCGGAAGATCATTTGCCGGAGTTCCCGGCATCTTTGCCACTGCAAGGAGGTATCGTGAAAGCGATCATCACTGCCACGCTCGTATTCCTGATTTCCGGCGCGATCGTCCCGGTCGTCCAGGCGCAGACCGACTCGAGTGCAAGCGACCCGCAACTCGCACATAGCGTACGCGTCAGCTTCGCGCACGCTGGCGTCAGCACCTCACACGTATTTGTTTTTGCCAGAGGAGGCAAAGTCACGCTGCTCGGATGGGTGCCCGAACACGATCAGGTCGCGCTGGCCGAGCGCACCGCGGCTTCGGTTCCTGGCGTAACTTCGGTGGACAGCTGGCTTGCGCGTGGCCTCTGAGGGCGATGGGGTCGATGGTCGATTGGATCCGTACGACCGGATATAAGCGGTGCGCGGACGTCGTCCGACTGATCCGCGCGCCGCTCCTGCGCTTGCGGGCGGAGCTGCATGCCGCGAGGGCTTGACCGTGGAGCGGTCAGAAAGCGCTTTCTCGTCACTCGCCCTGACGGGTGCCCTTGCGATAGTCAGAAGGGCTACTGCCGGTCCAATGTTTAAATGCGCGGCAGAATCCGGTCGCATCGGAAAAGCCGAGATCAAACGCCAGCACGGTGGCGTCAACGATAACGATGGCACCCTCTGGGTTTGCTAACGCGCTTAGGTCGATCACTTGAAGTGCGCGAGCAAACCGCGCGCAGAAATCGGTGGGGTTGTGGATGGTCACGTCCAAACCATCGCCTTTCATCGCTCGACGAAAAGCAGCGACGCCGTAGAACGCTATATCTATGAGCGCATTGGCGATCCGAAGCGAGCTGATGAGCGGCCTCGCCTGAGCGCGCTGCATCTCGAACGCGGACAATTTGGAGAGATGGTTCGCAGTAGCCATGGCGATGCTCACAGTCCGGAAATACCCGGGATTTTCGTTGGCAAACATGCCCCACTATTGGGGGGCGCCAAGCTACCGTAGTTGCCGTGCATTTCGATCGTGGGCGCAACAGATCAACTTGACCACCCTCATTTCATGCCACGAGCAGCCTGGGCACAATCAACCTCACCAACATCTAACGTCCGGCGTGTGGTTAGCAAAGTCAAGTGCGCCGCTTTGCTTTCTGTCTGCTAATCGCCTATGTTTTTAATGCACGATTGCCGCGCGATGACGATTTCCGTGCATGCACCTTGCCTGTGCGTTCGATCGATGATCCCAGCAACGCCTTCAAAAACGGGAATGGGAATATCCGCAGCAAGCCATAAGTGCATCACAATCGCGCGTCCATTCAGACATATTCAGCCCGGGCTCCATCGGGATGCCCGATATCGGCTACAAACGCCAGGATGAGGACGTCAGGCTACTGACGGCCATCTGTCATGCCGCTTCTTCGTGACATAGAACCGACACATTAGCAGGAGAACTAACATGTGTTCCATCTCGCTAAAGGTGCAACTCAAACCATACTTTTATAGATGTGGCTTCGGTTGGATTCTGGCGCTAATCCTCAGTTTTTGGCTCGTAGAAGCCCACGCGCAGCAAATTCGCTATCGTTATGTCTCACTGGACCAGATCGCGCTGCCGGCTGGATTTACCCAGCTTTATCCCAGCGCGATCCTGAATAACGGTCGGGTTTACGTCACCCTCTGTGATGCCACGTGCAGCAACACTGAATTCGCCTACATCGAGGACGGGACGCTGACCGTTCTTCCGCAGGTTCCGCCTGGCAGTTTCGCCGGTCCGGTCAACGCAAGCGGCACTATTGGCGGTTCCATCCTGGTCGACCCCGTCAATTTCATCTTTCGCGCCGCTATATTCAAGGGAGGCCAGGTCAAGCTCATTCCGCCGCTGCCTGGAGAGCAGTTTGCCTCTGTCCTTGCACTGAACGATAACGACACCGCTCTGGTGGCGTCATCCGATGCTTCAGGCAATACGACCTATGAGCTTTACCGCAACGGCACGGCAACACCGATCAACTTCGGTCCGAACATTGAGAATCCCTTCTTTACGCTTTTTGGAGTCTGCAGGTGCATAAACAACAACGGAATTATTGAGGGAACTGAAGGTCCTGGCCTCTACAATGGAGCTCGGGGCTTCCGACTCGACCCACGCAACGGCAACGCCATGATCCTCAATCCGTTCCCGGGGGATCCAAGTGAAACGCTTGCCTGGGGTCAGGCTATTAACCAGGCGGGCAATGTTCTCGGCTACTCGTTTACTCCGGGACTTCCTTACCATGAGCGCATCGGGGTGTGGGGGCCCAATGGCGTCTTTTATAGCTACTTTGTGGAGACCGACGGAAGCAATCGGCTGCTCTTCAATGACAACAACCTGATCGTCATCACGGAATTCTTTGGATTGAACGTCAGTTACGTTGTGCCTGGTCCAGGCGTACGCCTGAATCTGGCTAATCTGGTCGTCAATCTTCCAGCGGGACAAGACCTGTTTTTGATCTCCGACTTGAACAACAACGGAGACATGATCGGCTCGAGCTCCACACAGGCCAACTTCCTGCTACAGCGTCTTAATGCAGGAGACCAGCAGGTCTACACGACGCCTCTAGTGAAAAATACGCCGCACGCTATCCCTCCGGTGATTGCCATGATGCGCAGTCGGCTACGTCAGCAATCAGGGCCGGCCAAATAATGTGGGATCGGCCGGGAAGTTCACATCCCGGCGCGCCGTTTACAACTCGACAATCCACACTTCGCCCTTGCTGATTGAATGGCCGGTTCCACAACACCGACAACGTCGCCCCTATCATTCAACAACGGATTTCGCGAAGCAGCGTACCTCTATCAGAACGGGAGAACTACGCTTCTGGACAAGCTGGTTGCGGAGCCTGGATGGCATCTGGACGATGCGGTCGATATCAATAACAGCGGGCAAATCATCGGAAGGGGGACGCTGTACGGCACCACGACGGCTTTCATGTTGTCGCCCATTTCGGGCGGCCCGAGCTGGTGGTCCTTACCGTTGCAGGCACTTGTCGGGACGCTTCTCGGTGGTGTCGCCTATGACGCGGGCGGCTGGATGATCATTGGCGGAAGGCGGGTTCCGGTCAGTCCATGGGGGGCCTGGCAGCAACTGCAGCCGGAAAAACGCGATGCACTCATTGCACTCGCGGCAGACGAGCTCGCGAGCTATATCTCTGACGAAGCAACCCGCGTCAAGATTCGAACAGCGCTGGTCGAATCGGCAAGCGGCCAGCTGAAAAGCATGAATGTCGGTCTCGGTCGAACCGGCCCGGCACCAGACGACTCACGGTGATTCCCATGAAGCGTTGGCTTGCCTTATTCCTTGGCTCATTAGTCAGACCCACCAGCCTCGCCAGTCCGGCGATTTAGACTCTACCGGCTTGCCTGCCAGATGCTGGATCGCGCATTCATCGACATCTTCACATTGGCAATGTCGACATCCGTGTTGTCCGACTTCACACGGACCTTCACGTTGTAATCGACCACTCGCTTGACGGCTACGAGAATCTTCATCATCTTTACTTTCCTAAATTTGCCACGCGGCCCTCAGGCCTTCATAGACGGCCTCTTCGGCGGTACGAGGCGCCATGCAATCACCAATCGCAATCAGTTCCATAGGCGACGCATCCCGTTCTGCATCGATCCACGACCGCAATGCGGTCTCGAGTGTGTTGTCGGGTTGATGGCCATGGCATAGCACGAGCGTATCGATATTGTCGAAAATGATCGCCTCATCGCTGGTTGTGTGTTGCATGAATACGGTGTCGCCGTCACAGCCATAGAGTCGTGCATACGGAATAACCGTGATCCGTTGGCGATGGAGTCCGGCTGCCACGTTGTCACGCACATACAGCGGCAGAGTCTCGCCCGCATGGGTGCCATTGACGGCGAGCTGCACGTCCGACCCTGCGCGCGTCAGCATTTCGGCGATGCCGGGTCCGATCCAGTCACAGCGCCAGTCCACCACCAAAGCACGATGGCCGACCTTGACCTCGCCCCGCAGGATCTGCCAGGCATCGACGACCTGAATGCCACCCCCATGTTCGAACTCGGGCACATAGGGCTTTGCGCCCGTCGCGAGGATGATCACGTCGGGCTTCCCGGACCGGATCAGCGTCTCGTCGACGCGCGTATTCGTGACCACGCGCGCTCCCGACAGTTCGAGTTCACGCGTCAGATTCGTGACGATCCCGCCGAATTCGCTGCGACGCGGCAGCAACTGCGCGAGCAGTGCCTGGCCGCCCGGCTGGCTGGCCGCCTCATAGAGCGTCACGTCATGGCCCCGCTGCGCCGCGGTGGCCGCCGCCTTCATGCCAGCCGGGCCGCCGCCGACGACCATGACCTTCCGGCGCTGCGCGGCGGGTCGCATCTCCCCGTAGGTCAATTCCCGCCCTGTCTCCGGGTGCTGAATGCACGAAATCGGATAGCCACGATGGAAGTGCCCAATACAAGCCTGATTGCATGCGATACATGCCCGAATGTCGTCGGTCCTGCCCGCCTGCGCTTTGGCCGGCATCAATGGGTCACAGATCAGCGCGCGCGTCATCCCGCACACGTCGGCCTGACCGTTCACGATGACAGCTTCGGCCTCATGCGGCTGATTGATACGCCCGCCGACGAATACCGGAATGGCGAGGCGCTCTTTGAACGCCTTCGAGTCGGGCGCGACGTAGGCGTTGTTGAACGACATCGGTGGCACGATGTGAATGGCGCCGCCAAGTGAAGCGGAGGTGCCCGCGATGATGTTCACGTAGTCCAGTTCCCGTTCGAGCCGGGCACAGGCCTCGAGCGCGTCTTCGTCCGTAAGCCCCTCTGCGTCGCGCTCGCCCGCGCTGATGCGCATGCCGATCACGAACGAGTCTGACGTTTGCCGACGCATCTCGGCAAGCACCTCGCGCAGAAAGCGCAGGCGATTGTCGAGGCTGCCGCCATATTCATCCGTCCGGCGGTTGACCCGCGGGTTAAGAAATTGCGAAGGCAGATAACCGTGGCTCGCGACGAATTCCACGCCGTCGAGTCCTGCTTCGTTCATGCGGCGCGCCGCGTCGCCGTATCCCCGGACGATCTCGCCGATCATCTCGTGCGTAAGCGCGCGCGGCATCACATGAAACCGCTCGTTCGGTGTGCTCGATGGCGCATAAGCCACCGCGAGCAGGCCGTCTGCCGACTCCATCAGTTCACGCCCGGGATGGAAGAGTTGCGTGAACAGCCGGCAGCCGTGGGCGTGGACGGCATCGGCAAGGCGCCGGTATCCGGGAATGCAGTCGTCGTCCGTGGCCATGAGCAGATGCGATGTATAGCGGGCCGTCTCGTGCACGCCTGCCACCTGCATCACGATGAGGCCCGCGCCGCCGCGCGCCCGAGCCTCGTGGTATGCGACGAGGGCGTCGTTGATTCGCCCATCGGTCGGCATCGTTGTGTCGTGTCCAGTGGACATGATCCGGTTTTTCAGCGTCGCGCCTCGGATCTGCAGTGGCGAGAACAACTTCGGGAACAGGGTCGCGCTCATGGGGAGGTGAGGTCAGGTAATCTGGTCGTTCGAAAGGAAAGTATTCAAAGCAAGTACCGGCGAACACGCGTCACGTCGCCTGCCGCTCCTGCCAGTCAACGGGCGCAAGCGCATAGAACACGGTTGCGCCCTCCCCTTCGTAGCGAAGCGGCGTATTTTCTGGAATCCAGATGATTTCTCCGGACATTGCTTCGAAAACTTTATCGGCGACCCGAAGCCTGAACACGCCCTCCAGCACGACGATCAACTCGTCATAGAGCACGGTCCATTCGATCGAGACATTGTCGAAGCGTGCCACGCCCGCCCCCATCGTGCGGCTATGCTGCGGACCAATCAATCGGGCAATCGAAGCCGATCCGGTCTCGTGGTCGCCGTATGGCTCAAACGCCACCCTGTCGTGCTTGAACTGAATGACTTCAGGCATGGGTTCCTCATCCACTTTGTGCTGTTACGAGTCGTCCCGACCAATCGCTCACGATCCGGAGGGTCACGAGCATTTTTTATCCATGAGTAAAAAAAAACAATGTTTTTTTACTAGGTAGTATTCCCCGGGTCGCGTGACACCATGGGCTCGCGTTGAATCGGCTTAGAGGTAATCTGGCGCAATGGCAGCAGAGGGCTGGGCGCGATGAGGGTCTGGCCGCCCCGGCGGCCAGACGGTCCAGCAATGTGAGCGAGGGAGGCGTACGACGCGACGACGGACGGCCGCTGCCCGGTCCGGATCTGACCCGCCGGGGCGGCGGGCGATGGCAGGAAGCCCTGTTGGGCGGGTTGCGTGGAGCGTCAGTAACTCGGTGGCGAGATCGCCCAGATGATCACGGTCTCCACGACACCGGGATTGCGGTAACGGTGTGCAAGCTGGGACGAAAAGGCGACACTGTCGCCTTCGCTGAGCAGGAAATGCCTGTCGTCGCCAATCCAGATTTCCAGCTGCCCGGTTTGCACGTACGCGACTTCATCTCCCTCGTGAGAGTAACTCTTCGGGCTTTCCGCGCCGGGGGGAATGCGCACATGCAGCATCTCCAGCTGCATGTCCATCCGGGCCGTCAGCAACTCGTCCACTACGCCCTGCTCATACCGCATCTGCAGGCGGTTGCCGCGGCGCACGACAAAGCCCTCCTCGGCGGCGGGAACAGGCGTGTTGCCTGAAAAAAACCACTGCACGGTCACACCAAGGGCCTTCGCTACGTTGACCAACGCCGCGATCGACGGCGAAGCAAGGTTGCGTTCCAGCTGGCTGATATAGCCCGCCGACAGATTGGTGCTGTCGGCCAACTGCATGAGCGTCATCTGACGACGTTTGCGCAAGCCGCGGATCCTGTCACCAAGGACAGGTGTTGCCGCCGTATTTTCGACCTCATCGGGAGATGAAGACGGAATCGCGCGAGTTTTCTTCTGATAGGTCATACGATTGATCGCTCCCTTCGACCATTCGATACAGGAGGACACAAAAAGCTGTCCGGACAGGGTCTGCGCCTGCCCTTGGTGACGTGGCAAGGCCGGCCGGACAACCCTGTGCCCGTCGATACCAGGCAATCGTCATTGTTGCACAGACCGCCGGACTTCTAAACTATAAGTAAAAATGCTGACCACTTTTTTTACCCTGGAAAAAATCGTTTGATGTACATTTGCCTCGACGGACGACGAGATCAACGACTGTCAACTCGGCCTCGATGACCCTTTTTCGCTGGGCGCGGCGATTTCGACTTCTGAACGCTGTGTTGCATCCGATCAGGAATCGGTCGTGACGTGACTCGCGATGCGGCGAAGTTCGAAAAAGAGGCACCGAACAATCGGCTCCTCATCGAAAAGGGCGATGCTTCATCCAGTACGTGACAGGCAGGACACCCATCGCGGTCCAGCACAGACCACTTATTTTGGACAACCAATCAATGAGCCAGACTGACAGTGTTCTTGTAAGTTTTCGCGGCGTGCGCAAGACCTATGACGGCGAAACGCTCGTCGTCAAGCAACTCGATCTCGACATCTATCGGGGCGAATTCCTGACGTTGCTCGGACCGTCGGGCTCCGGCAAGACAACCTGCCTGATGATGCTTGCGGGCTTCGAGTTCCCGACGGGAGGCGAGATCTGGCTCGACGGCCAGCTACTGAACATCGTGCCGCCGCACAAGCGCAATATCGGCATGGTGTTTCAGAACTATGCGCTGTTCCCGCATCTCACGGTTGAGCAGAACGTTGGGTATCCGCTGACCGTGCGCAAGGTTGCCGCCGACGAACACGCGTATCGCGTGAGCAACGCGTTGAAAATGGTGCGCATGGAGGGCTTCGCACAGCGCTATCCGGCGCAACTGTCGGGCGGCCAGCAGCAGCGCATTGCGCTGGCTCGCGCGCTCGTGTTCGAGCCCAAGCTCGTGTTGATGGACGAGCCACTCGGCGCGCTCGACAAACAGTTGCGCGAGCACATGCAATACGAACTCAAATCGCTGCACGAGAAACTCGGCGTCACGTTCGTCTACGTGACGCACGACCAGGGCGAAGCGCTGACGATGTCCGATCGCGTCGCCGTGTTCGATAAGGGCATCGTGCAGCAGCTCGATACCGTCGACAGTCTCTATGAGTCGCCATGCAACGAGTTCGTCGCGAACTTCATCGGCGACAGCAACCGCCTACGCGGCACGATCGCGAATGTCGATGGCGATTACTGCCAGTTTCACCTACCCGACGGCACGCGGCTCGTCGGGCGTCACATGGGTCGTGCAAAGGCGGGTACGCCAGCCGTCGCGTGCATCCGGCCCGAGCGCATGCAACTCACGGCGGGCGCGTCGAAGTCGCGCGGGAACGCGCTGGCGGCTCGCGCACGCGGTCTCATCTATTTTGGCGACCACGTGCGCATGCGCTGCGGGTTGCCGGAACAGGACGAGTGCTTCGTCAAGGTGCCGCTCGGCACGGAAGCACTCGAAACCTTTGCGCCCGGCGTGCCCGTCGCGCTCGAATTCAAACCCGAGCACCTGCGCGTCTTTGCATGAATTCCATCGCAACAACGTTCTGACTGAACGCGACATATCACCACCGAGGAGAAGAGCACGCCATGAGAAAGATCGGGAAGACAAATTTTCCAACCATTGCCGCGCTAGCGCTCTCGCTGGCAACAGTCCAGGCCGGTGCAGCCGAACTCACGGTCGCCAACGCCGGAGGCGCGAACGGCGATGCCCAGAAGACCGCCTTTTACCATCCGTTTGAAGCTCAGACCGGCACAAAGATCGTTCCAGTTGAATACAACATGGAACTCGCCAAGATCAAGACGATGGTCGAAGCAAAGCGCGTCACGTGGGACGTCGTCGAAACCGAAACAGGCGATGTTGGCCGCGGCTGTGATGAAGGTTTGTATGAAAAACTCGACTGGTCGAAGATCGCGAAGAGCGGTGACCTGATGCCGTATGCGAGGCAGACCTGCGCCGCTGGCATGTTTGTCTGGTCAACCGCACTTGCTTACAACGGTGACAAATTGAAGACGGCGCCGGCGGGCTGGGCCGACTTCTGGGACGTGAAGAAATTCCCTGGCAAGCGGGGCATGCGCAAGGGTGCGCACTACAACCTGGAAATTGCACTGATGGCTGACGGTGTCGCGCCGAAAGATGTTTACAAGGTGCTCGCATCAAAGGAAGGCCAGGATCGCGCGTTCAGAAAGCTCGCCGAACTGAAGCCGAACATCCAGTGGTGGGAAGCCGGTGCGCAGCCGCCGCAGTTCCTCGTCGCAGGTGATGTGGCAATGTCGACGGTGTACAACGGACGTATCGACGCAGCGCAGAAAGAAGGCAAGAACCTGAAAGTCGTGTGGAACGGCAACATTTTCGATGTCGAATGGTGGGCAATTCCGAAGGGTGCCCCGAACAGGGAACTGGCGGAAAAATTTATCGCATTTACGCTGTCGTCAAAACCACAGGGTGATTTCGCCAGGACCATCGCGTACGGGCCGGTGAATCAGGCCGCCATCAAGTCGCTCGATGCAAAGACGCTCGTGAAGCTGCCCAACTCGCCAGCGAATGCGACCAACGCGTTGAAAATGGACATCACCTTCTGGACCGACCACGGCGATGAACTCGAACAACGCTTCGCGTCGTGGGCATCGAAGTAAGTGCGACGCGACGACGAAGGCTGAATGGGTGTGGCCTCTGGAACGAGGCCACATCAGCGAGGTGCAGCCCCGCGCGTTCATTTCAACGCGGCGCGCGGTTGGGACAAAATGCAGGGGACAGATGTGACAACGATGACGATCGCCGCCGACGCGGCCCCCGAGTCGACCAACAAACTCAAGCGCGAACTGAAGGCTGCGGAAGCGAAGAAGCGCGCGATGGCGCTGCTGCTGATCGCGCCGCTCGCGATTTTTCTGCTGCTGATCTTCGTCCTGCCGATCGGCGCGCTGCTCACGCGCGCTGTGCAGAACCCCGAGATCGCGACGGCGCTGCCGCATACCGTGACGGCGTTGCGCGACTGGGACCGCAAGTCCCCGCCATCCGACGGGACCTATGTTGCGCTCGCCACCGATCTCACGGCGGTTGCCGACGGTGAAGCGATGGGCGCGCTTGCACGGCGTCTGAATACGGAAATTCCCGGTTATCGCTCGCTCGTCGCGAAGACGGCGCGCGCGATGCCGATGAACGACGACGCGGGCCACGCGCTGCCGCCCGCGCAGGTCAAAGCAAAGATTCTCGAAGTGGACGAACGCTGGGGCGACGCGAAGTACTGGCAGGCAATCGCGAAGAACGGCAGCACGTATTCGCAGTTCTACCTGCTCGCCGCGCTCGATCACAAGCAGGATGCGTTCGGTCACATCATTCCCACCGACCCCGATCAGCAGATCTATCTCGCCGTCCTCAGCCGCACCTTCGTGATCGGCTTTGCGGTGACGGCGTTGGCGTTGCTACTCGGCTACCCGCTTGCCTACTGGATCTCGACGCTGAGCGAACGGCGCGCGAATCTCGTGATGATCCTCGTGCTGATTCCTTTCTGGACCTCGATCCTCGTGCGCGTCGCCGCGTGGATCGTGATTCTGCAAACAGAGGGGCTCGTCAACAAGGCGCTGCTCGGCACCGGTTTGATTCATGACCCGTTGGCGTTGCTGTTCAATCGGGTCGGCGTCTATATCTCGATGACGCACATTCTGCTGCCGTTCATGATTTTGCCGCTGTATAGCGTGATGAAGTCTATTCCGCCCAGCTATCACAGCGCGGCGCTTTCGCTCGGCTCACATCCGTTCGCGGCGTTCTGGCACGTATATGTGCCGCAGACCTGGCCGGGCGTCGGCGCGGGCGCGCTGCTCGTGTTCATCCTTGCGATCGGGTACTACATCACGCCGGCGCTCCTTGGCGGACCCGACGACCAGATGATCAGCTATTACGTCGCTTACTTCACGAATGTGACGGTCAACTGGGGCATGGCGTGCGCGCTCGGCGGTCTGCTGCTCGCGGCGACGATCATGCTGTACATCATCTACGGGCGTTTTACGCGTACATCACTGAGTCTTGGTTGAACGCGTTTGGAGCTTATTGAATGAAATTCGCCGAACCGCTGTTTCCGCCGCACACGTCGCCGATCGAGCGCGTGTGGTATTTCGTGTTGCGCGGCATGGCCGTGATGACGCTGCTGTATCTGATCCTGCCCGTCCTTGCTATCGTGCCGCTGTCGTTTTCGTCCAGCACGTTCCTCGTCTATCCGATTCCGGGCTGGTCGCTGCGCTGGTACCAGAACCTGATCGCCTCCGACGAATGGCGGATGGCCGCCAGGAACAGCTTCATCGTCGCGCCGTCCGCCACGGTGCTGGCCACAGTGCTCGGCACGCTTGCGGCGATCGGCCTCACGAAGGCGAACTTCAAAGGCAAGGCGCTGCTGATGGCGATCCTGATCTCGCCGATGATCGTGCCCGTGGTGGTGGTCGGCGTCGGCATGTACCTGTTCTTTGCGCCGCTGGGCCTCGCCAATACCTATATCGGGCTGATCATGGCGCATGCGTCGCTGGGTGTGCCCTTCGTCGTGACGACCGTCGCGGCCACGCTGCAGGGCTTCAACTACAACCTCGTGCGCGCGAGCCTGTCGCTAGGCGCAAACCCTGTGAAGACGTTTTTCAGCATCACGCTGCCCGTGATCGCGCCGGGCGTGATCTCGGGTGCGTTGTTCGCGTTCGCAACCTCGTTCGATGAAGTGGTCGTCACGTTGTTCCTCGCGGGCGCGGACCAGACGACCTTGCCGCGTCAGATGTTCACGGGCATTCGCGAGAACATCAGCCCGACGATCGCCGCGCTGGCGACCATTTTGGTCGTGTTCTCCACCTGTCTGCTGCTCGCGCTCGAGTGGCTGCGCGGAAGGAATGCGGCGCAAGCAACGCGATAATTGCGTGTGTGCAGTCGAAGTGGAAGCAACGAGAAACCCGCAAACGTCACGGTCCTTGCCGACCATGCGACCACGCGAGTCTACGAGGTCTTCCTTGCAGCACGGTCCGGAAGGTAGCGGGCCGCCTCTGCACGCCCATGACTGGGACGAATCATTCTACGTGATCGACGGCAGCGTCGAAATCACTTACGACGGCATTACCTCGGTCGCGACCAAGGGCTCGTTCGTTCATGTTCCGGCCGGCACGGTTCACAGCTTCCGCTGCGGCCCCGGCGGTGTTGAGATGCTGTCAATTACCAGTCACACCAGTCAGGCGGCGAACCTGTTCACGACGATCGATCGCGAAGTCACCGCGATGCCACCCGACGTTTCGAAGCTGGTCGAGATAGGGATCCGGTACGGCGCGCGCCTTGGCGCGTGACGGCTGCGCCGGGCCGCGGGGGCAGAGCTCGACCGTAAGCGGGCTCGGGCGGCGTCGGCCGTTCATTGGCGAGCGGCGGAAGCACCGTTGCGGCAGCCCGTGGGCATTGCGGGGCGCTCGCGTAAAAGGAGAGGATCCAACCGGAACGGTCGCA
>NZ_BBJJ01000022.1 GCF_000739815.1 Paraburkholderia mimosarum LMG 23256 = NBRC 106338 | reverse complement strand
GCAGCGGGCCCCGAGCGCACCGCCGCCCGTGGTCGCGCAAGTCGCGCCGCCCGCACCGGTTCAGGCGCCGCCGCAGCGAGCCCCGAGCGCACCGCCGCCCGTGGTCGCGCAAGTCGAGCCGCCTGCACCGGTTCAGGCGCCGCCGCAGCGAGCCCCGAGCGCACCGCCGCCCGTGATCGCACAAGTCGCGCCGCCCGCACCGGTTCAGGCACCACCGCCCCGGACCGCTCAGGTTCCGCAGCCGCCGCGTCACGCGCTGGAGTCGCGCACCGTTACGGCGCACACGGACACCAGGCCGCAGAGCGTCGCCGAGCAAAAGAGCAGTGCCAGGGAGCGTACGCTTGCGTCATCGAAGGCCAACGCGGTAAAGGCTTCCGCGGTCCAGCATGCCGACGTCTCGAGGAGTCTCGCGAGCGCACGGGCGAATCTCGACAAGAACAACCTGGGTCCGGCGCGCAGCGCCCTCTCGAGCGTACTCACGCAGCAACCGGGCAACGGCTATGCGCTGCACATGCAGTCCGAATTGACTTCCCGCGAGGATCACCGCGACTCGCTGCTCGGTTATGCAAGGCTCTGCGCGCGCGAGGGCAACTGGGTGTGCGCGTGGCATAACGCCGGGAACGCCTTGACCGTCGATGCATCGAGCAGCGAAGCGAGGGAACTGCTCTCCCGCTCCATCGCCGCCCAGGGCGCGGGCTCCGCAAGGCAGGTGAGTGCGGGGCCGCCCGGGCCGCCGATTGATCCCAACTGAGGTTCTCTCAACGAAGGCCAGGACGCGCATGCGCGACATGGCATGGCGCTCGCGTGATGCTTCCCGTTCGGGCCGCATCGCGTCAGTACTCCGAAGGTCTAACCACAATTGCCCTGCGTTCGTGCGCAGTGCTGAGCCGGCCGATACGCGTACTTGACCCGGGCACGGCACTTGCGCACGTCGTTACGTTTTCCCCCGCGATCGTAACGATCCAGGCAAGGAGCCCTCACCCATGCGCGCAATGCCTTTCACCGACGGCGGCACGGGCGAGTCGCCCTTGCGCGACATCAGCAACCCGGGCGACCTGCGCCGGGTACCCATCCACCCCGATCACTGGTATCCGCTCGCCTGGTCGCGCGACCTCAAGCCTGGAAAGATGATCGGCGCGCATTTCGCGGGCGAACCGGTCGTGCTCGTGCGCACCGTTTCCGGTTCGGTGTTTGCGCTCGAAGATCGCTGCGCGCACCGGCAGGTGCCGCTGCATGCGGGCGTAGTGGAAGGCGAATCGATCCGCTGCGGTTACCACGGCTGGACTTACGATTGTTCAGGCCAATGCGTGGATGTGCCTTATCTCGGCAAGGAACGGCTGCCCAACGGCGTGCGCGCCTACCCGTGCCGCGAGGCGCACAGCATGATCTTCGTCTTTCCCGGCAACGCCACGCTGGCCGGCGATCGACCGCTACCCGCGCTGGCCTCCGTGACGGACAAGGCCTTCAAGACGCGCCGCTTCGGCGGTGAGGTCAGGTGCCATTACTCGTTCATGCACGAAAACCTCATGGACATGAACCATCAGTTCCTGCACCGGCGCCAGATGGGCCAGATGCGGGCGCGCTCGCTTGCGCGGCGGCGCGACGAGAACTCGCTCGAGGTCGATTACACGTTCGCGCGCATGGCCGGCAAGCAGCCGAGGGGCGAAGCGCTCGTGTTCGGCGCGAGCAAGAACCGCGCGGACCCGAGCGCCCGCAGCGTGATGACCATCCGCACGCAATACCCTTATCAAACGCTGGAAATACGTTCGGCCGACGACACGCTCGTCATGGACCTGTGGATCGTCTATGTGCCGCTCGATTCACGGCAGCGCACGAATCGAACCTTCGGACTCCTTTCTGTGCGAAGGCCGGCCGTGCCGTTCCTGCTCGATGCGGCGTGGCCGCTGCTGGTCTGGTTCACTGAGCGCATCTTCAAGGAAGACTGTGCGATCGTGGAGCTGGAGCAGGCGGCGCACGACCATCAGGCCGCCGACTGGAATCACGAAGTCTTTCCCGTCATCATCGAATTGCGCGACCTGCTGCGTCGTTGCGGCGGTCGTAGCGTGATTCCGATTCGCGAGGCTGGCGATGCTTGAGGCAAGCGCGCGATCATGCGCGTGTGCTTCGCTCAGTGGTCGTGCCCGACCTGCGCCATCACCGGCTGACTCGCCTTGCGGCTCAATATCAAAGTCACCAACGCGGAAAGCGCCAGCGTCGCGCCCACTACGTACAGCCCCGCTGCGTAACTCCCGGTCCGGTTCTTCAGCCAACCGATCACGGCGGGGCCCACGAAGCCCCCGAGATTGCCGATCGAATTGATCATGGCGATGCCGGCGGCAGCACCCGCCCCTGAGAGAAACATGCTGGGCATGGCCCACAGCGGCGCCTTCGCGGCGCTGATGCCGATATTCACCACCACGAGCGCCAGCACGATCATCAGCGCGGTGTCGGCCCGGCCCGCGAACACAAAGCCCACGCAAGCCAGCACGCAGGGAATCACGACGTGCCAGGTGCGCTCCGCGGTGCGGTCCGAGTGCCGCGCCCAGAGAATCATCGCGATGACCGCCACGATGCTGGGAATCGCGTTCAGGAGCCCGGTCTCCATCGCACTGAAGCCGTATTGCCGGATGATTAGCGGCGCCCACAGTCCCAGCGTGTAAAGACCGGCCGAGGTGCCGAAGTAGATCAGCGCCAGCGCCAGCACGCGCGGGTCGCGCAGCGCGCTCAAGGCGCCTGTCGTGTGGCCCGCGTGGCCCTCACGCATTTTCGCTTCCCCGGCAAGCTTAGCCATGAGCCAGTCGCGCTCTTTCGCATCGAGCCAGCGCGCTTTCGAAGGCGCATCGGTGAGCGCTTTCAGCACCACGAAACCCAGCACGACGGCGGGAATCGCCTCGATCACGTAGAGCAGTTGCCAGTTGGCGAGACCGAACATCGGCGGCAGTTGCATGAGCGCGCCCGAGATCGGGGAGCCGAGTGCCGTAGAAATCGGTGCGGCTGCCATGAACCATGCGGCCGCGGCCGCGCGTTGCTTCGTTGGAAACCACAGGCTCAGGTACAGAATGATGCCGGGGAAAAACCCCGCTTCCGCCACGCCGAGCAGGAAGCGCAGCACGTAGAAGCTCGTCGGCCCCGTCGCGAATGCGGACGCGGCCGAGACCACGCCCCAGGTGACCATGACACGCGCGATCCAGATGCGCGCGCCCACACGGTGCAGGATGAGGTTGGAAGGCACCTCGAAAAGAAAGTAGCCGATGAAGAACAGGCCGCCGCCCAGGCCGAACGCCGTGGGACTGAGGCCAATCGCCTTGTTCATCGTCATTGCCGCGAAGCCCACGTTGACCCGGTCGAGAAAGCTCACGAAATAGAGCAGCATGACGAACGGGATGATGCGCCACATGAGCTTGCGCGTGACGATTGATTCGATGTCCGAATTCATGTGTCTCCTCCATGGAGGGTGGGTTGGCGGGGGCGTGCGGGTTCTTTTTGTGTCACGCCCCGGCGTGTGCTTGTCTACTGCACGGTCGCGTTCACACCCATGGTCACGCGGCGACGGCCGCTTTCCCGACGAGTTCGCACACCGCCGCGGTGACCTGCGCCGTGCTTGCCTTGCCGCCCAGGTCGCCGGTGTGCAGCGCGGGGTTGGCCGTCACGGTCTCGATGGCCTGCATCACGCGCGCGGCGGCCTCGTTTTCACCGAGGTGTTCGAGCAGCATCACGACCGACCAGAACGTGCCGATCGGGTTTGCGAGCCCCTTGCCCATGATGTCGAACGCCGAACCGTGGATCGGCTCGAACATCGACGGGTAGCGGCGTTCGGGGTCAATGTTGCCGGTCGGCGCAATGCCGAGGCTGCCCGCGAGCGCGGCGGCGAGGTCGCTCAGGATGTCGGCGTGAAGGTTGGTTGCGACGATGGTGTCAAGCGAGGCGGGGCGGTTGACCATGCGCGCCGTGGCGGCGTCGACGAGTTCCTTGTCCCACTTCACGTCCGGGAACTCCTTCGAGACCTGCTGCGCGATTTCGTCCCACATGACCATGGCATGGCGCTGAGCGTTGCTCTTGGTGATGACCGTGAGCAGCTTGCGGGGGCGCGACTGCGCGAGACGGAATGCGAAGCGCAGGATGCGTTCGACGCCGGCGCGCGTGAGGATCGACACGTCGGTCGCGACTTCGAGCGGATGGCCCTGATGCACGCGGCCGCCCACGCCCGAATATTCGCCTTCGGAGTTCTCGCGCACGATCACCCAGTTCAGATCCTCGGGCTTGCAGCGCTTGAGCGGCGCGTCGATGCCGGGAAGAATGCGCGTGGGGCGCACGTTCGCGTACTGGTCGAGCCCCTGGCAGATCTTCAGGCGCAGGCCCCAGAGCGTGATGTGATCGGGCACGTCCGGGTCGCCCGCGGAGCCGAATAGAATCGCGTCCTTGTTGCGAATCGCATCGAGCCCGTCGGCCGGCATCATTACGCCGTGCTTGCGGTAGTAGTCGGCGCCCCAGTCGAAGTTTTCGAACTCGAAGGCAAACCGTTGCGTGGTTTTCGCAAGCGCTTCCAGGAGCGCCTGCCCCGCGGGCACGACCTCCTTGCCGATGCCGTCGCCGGGAATGGTTGCGATGCGATACGTCTTCATGTCTCGTTCCTTTGGAATAGGGCTAGTGGGGACTCACTTTACCGAACTCGTGGTTCAAAAACCGGTGCTAGACTCAAAGCATCATTAACTTGAATTCACAAGTGGCGACCGTGGCCGACACCGTTCAACCCGCCGATCTGGGCTTCTTCTCGACACTGGCCTCCTCGGGAAACCTGAGCGCCGCCGCGCGCGAGCTGGGCCTCACGCCGGCCGCCGTGAGCAAGCGGCTCGCGCAAATGGAGGAACGCGCCGGGGTGCCGCTCGTCAACCGCACGACGCGCCGCATGATGCTCACGCCCGAAGGCGAGGTGTATCTGGAGCACGCGCGCCGCATACTCGATGAGATCGACGAGCTGGGCGAATTGCTGGGCGGCTCGAAAAAGCATCCCAAAGGCTTGCTGCGCGTGAACGCGACACTGGGCTTCGGGCGCAGCCATATCGGGCCGGCGCTTTCGCGCTTCGTCGCGCAATATCCGCAGGTTTCGGTGCAGCTTCAGCTTTCGGTCATGCCGCCGCCGCTCACCGAGGATTCATACGATGTGTGCATCCGCTTTGGCGAGCCGCCCGACACGCGCGTGATCGCGCGGCGTCTCGCGGCGAACCGGCGTTTGCTCTGCGCATCGCCCGCCTATCTCGCGAGCCGGGGCACGCCTGCAACGCCGCACGATCTCGCGAAGCACAACTGCATCAGCATTCGCCAGGGCGACGAAGCCTATGGCGTGTGGCGGCTCTCGCACGAACGCGGCCACTCGCGCAAACCAGAAGCCATCCGGGTCAATGGCAACCTCACGACCAACGACGGCGAGATTGCCGTGAAATGGGCGCTGGACGGACACGGCATACTGATGCGCGCCGAGTGGGACATCAACGAGTATCTGGCGGATGGACGGCTCGTGGTCGTGCTGCCCGAGTACGAGACGCCGGGCGCGGACATCTATGCGGTCTATGCGCAGCGCCACCAGCTTTCCGCGCGTATTCGCGCGTTTGTCGATTTTCTGGCGATCGAACTGGGCAAATCGCAGCGGCATCCAATGCCGCGAAACGTTTAACGCTTCATTCGCGGCGCGTGCCAGTTCGACTTGCGTGCGAACTCGACGAACGAACTCAGGTAGTCCACCACGGCGTCGGCCTCGCGCGTGCCGAGAAAGATCTGCTTGGCGATACCTTCCTTGCCGAGCTTGAGCGCGACGAGCGGCATGCGGTCCGCGTATTCCTCGGCGAGCCAGCGCGGCAGCGCCGCCACGCCCCGGCCGCTCGCCACCATCTGCATCATGATGTCCGTCGTTTCGATCGTCTTGTGGCGGCGCGGTGTGATATTGGCGGGGCGCAGGAACTGGTTGTAGATGTCGAGCCGGTCCGTCTCCACCGGGTAGGTGATGAGCGTTTGGTCCACGAGTTGCTCGGGCTTCACGTAGCGGACCTTGGCGAGCCTGTGTCCCTCGGCCACCACGAGCACCTGCTCGTAGTCGAACACGGGCTCGAAGCGCAGGCCGGGCCGGTTGAGCGGATCGGGCGTGACCAGCACGTCGATGTCGTAGCCGAACAGCGCGCCGATGCCGCCAAACTGAAAGCGCTGCTTCACATCCACATCGACATCGGGCCAGCGCGCGAGATAGGGCGAAACGATCTTGAGCAGCCACTGGTAGCAAGGATGGCACTCCATGCCGATGCGCAGGGTGCCGCGCTCGCCGTCGGCGTATTGCTTCATGCGTGCCTCGGCCAGTTCGAATTGCGGCAGCAGTCGTTCGGCGAGCGACAGCAGATATTGACCCGCCTGGGTGAGCCGCAGGCTGCGCCCTTCGCGGTCCCAGATCGGCGTGCCGAGCTGCTGCTCGATCTTCTTGACCGTGTGGCTCAGCGCCGACTGCGTGAGAAAAAGTGCGCCCGCCGCGGCGGTGAGCGACCCCTGGCGCTGGACTTCGCGGACGATGACCAGATGAATGCGTTCGAGCATGGCAAGCCGCCCGATACCGGGCATGAAAAAATCTAATGGATAAATGAAATAATGCCATTATATTTCATGAGCTGAAACCCCTATCATGGCTGCCATTCCGGGCTTTTCCCGCATTGTTGTTATTGAATGGCAGCGCACATGGTCACTACACACAACCTCGGCTTTCCGCGCATTGGCGCGAAACGTGAACTCAAGTTCGGTCTCGAACGCTACTGGAAGGGCGAATCGTCGCGCGACGAGCTCAAGGCGCTAGGTGCGCAACTGCGCGCGCGCCACTGGGCGGACCAGGAGGGGCTCGACTTCGTGCCCGCCGGAGACTTCTCGTTCTACGACCAGGTGCTCGACATGAGCTTCACGCTCGGCAACCTGCCGCAACGCGTGCAGGGCTTTCACGGCGACAAGCTCGACAACTACTTCCGTGTGGCGCGCGGGCGCTCGGCCCACGGCGCCGACGACCATGCCGCCTGCTGCGGCGGCGTCGCGGCCGCCGAGATGACGAAGTGGTTCGACACGAACTATCACTACATCGTCCCCGAATTCACGGTCGATACGCAGTTCAACCTCGATACGTCGCGCCTATCCGGGCAACTGCGCGAAGCGCGCGAACTGGGCGTGAAGGCCAAGCCCGTCATCGTCGGGCCGCTCACGTACCTGTGGCTCGGCAAGGCCAGGGACGGGGGTGACAAACTCGCGGACAAGCTCGCGCTGCTGCCGCGCATCATGCCGGTGTATCGCGCGCTGCTCGACTACTTCCGCGTGATGGACGTGGAGTGGGTGCAGATCGACGAGCCGATACTCGTGACCGAGCTCGATCCGGCATGGCGCGCCGCGTTCGCCACTGCGTATGAAGGGTTCGAGGTGCGTGGCGTGAAGCTGCTGCTCGCGACTTACTTTGGCGCGCTCCAGGAGAATCTGGACCTTGCCTGCTCGCTGCCTGTCGACGGTCTGCACATCGATGCGATCAACGCACGCGAAGAGATCGCGCTGGCCGCTCGAAAGCTGCCTGCGCAGCGGGTGCTTTCGGTGGGCGCGGTGAACGGCCGCAACATCTGGAAGACGGATCTGAACGCCGCGCTCGACTGGCTCGAACCGCTCGCGAAGCAACTGGGGGACCGTCTGTGGATCGCGCCTTCGTGCTCGCTGCTGCACGTGCCGGTCGATCTCTCGAGCGAAGCGAAGCTCGACGCACAAATGCGCTCGTGGCTCGCATTTGCGCTGCAAAAGCTCGATGAAGTGAAGGTGCTGGCCACGGCGCTCAACGAAGGCCGCGACAAGGTCGCCACGGAACTCGCAGCGAACGCCGCTGACATTCAGGCGCGACGCCAGTCGTCCCGCGTGAACAACGCGGCGGTGAAAGCGGCGATTGCCCGCATCGATGCCGCACTCGGCAATCGCCGCAACGCTTACGCTCTGCGTGCCGCAAAACAGGCTGCTCACCTCAAGCTCCCCGCCTACCCGACCACGACGATCGGCTCGTTCCCGCAAACGGCGGAAATCCGCCACGCACGCAGCGAGTTCAAGCGCGGCGCGCTCGGCAAAACAGGCTATCGGGACGCCATGCGCGCCGAAATCGAACGCAGCGTGCGCGAACAGGAGCAACTGGGCCTCGACGTGCTCGTGCACGGCGAAGCCGAGCGCAACGACATGGTCGAATACTTCGGCGAGCAGCTCGACGGCTATGCGTTCAGCGAGTTCGGCTGGGTGCAGTCGTACGGCTCGCGCTGCGTGAAGCCGCCGATTTTGTTCGGCGATATCAGCCGGCCGAAGGCGATGACGGTCGAGTGGATCGCCTATGCGCAGTCGCTCACGAACAAGCCCATGAAGGGCATGCTCACGGGCCCGGTCACGATGCTCAACTGGTCCTTCGTGCGCGACGACCAGCCGCGTTCGGTCTCGTGCTACCAGCTCGCACTCGCCATTCGCGAAGAAGTGCTCGATCTGGAGAGGGCCGGCGTGCGCGTGATCCAGATCGACGAGGCCGCGCTGCGCGAAGGCCTGCCGCTGCGCCGCGCGCAGTGGGCCGAATACCTGCGCTGGGCCATCGAATCGTTTCGCATCGCCGCGAACGGCGTGGGGGACGAAACGCAGATCCACACGCACATGTGCTACTCGGAGTTCAACGACATCATTGCCTCGATTGCCGGGATGGACGCCGATGTCATCACGATCGAGACATCACGCTCAGATATGGAACTGCTCGACGCTTTCGAAAACTTCAGCTATCCGAATGAAATCGGGCCGGGCGTGTACGACATTCACTCGCCGAACATCCCGAGCGAGGCGCATATCGTGCAATTGATGCAGAAGGCCGCCGAGCGTATTCCGGCGCAGCGCCTTTGGGTGAATCCCGATTGCGGTCTGAAGACGCGCCAGTGGGCCGAGGTCATTCCAGCGCTCACCAATATGGTTGCAGCTGCGAGGACGCTGCGCGAGCGGGCGAATTAGCGAGAGCTTGACCGATTCGGGGCGCACCACACGTGCGCCCGGTCCTTTTCCATAGACGCCATTACGACGATGCGCCGCCTCTTTCAACTGCGCGCTAACGCGTAGAGCGCAGCAGCAAACCGCTAAAGAAATTCCCCGAACTAGCCGACGCACCATCATCAGCGTTTTGCGGTTCAAGGAAAGAAAAATACAAACGGCGACCACCAAAACGATCGAATGAGCGCATGCTCTGTCTGCGCACCGGTGCCATTCGACAAGCCGCTGGCGTTCGGCCCGGCGAATCATCGCAAAAGCTTCGAAGAAGATATGTTGGGGAACACACGCTTTGCGATCCATTGCCGGAAGGCGCAGAACGCTGTTGTGACAGGCAATCGGCAAATGAGGCGATGACGACGTCGGAAGTGCCGTCTTCGCAGATGCTGTGCCATCCAGCGCGCTTTCTCTGCGCTGGCACGTCTGAACATCATTGCCAGTTTGAAAATGCCATGGCGCAGCGCACGCGATGTCATTCACCCGTGTTCAGAAGTGCATCAGTTTTCATGTTGCCTTGGGAGTTTCCCGGGCGTTGCGCAGCGAAGCTGCCTGGTGATCTGTTCTTTTTCCGCCTCGCCCCCGTGCACACGGGCGCGAGCGCTTCTGTATCCCTGAATCATCAAAGGCATCGAACGCCCTTCGCGAAGCGCAGCACTTATGTGTCATTTGCAATCGCGCTTCAATGGCCGACGCGGTGCGAATCGCGCGAACGCGTGTGACCAGAATGCGCGCCACAAATGACGATAACGAGCTGTCGAGCGAGCCGCAGCCGCGCAATTTACGCATGCGGACGAAATCTGTCCGGTGATCGACGGCAACCCCATTGATCACTGTTTCGCCCCAAGTGCTGCCGCGGATAAATAGAAATACAGATCAGTTATGTGTGCAGCCGCACGCTCTCTTCAGCAACGGAGCGACCTCGGCTCGCGGTTCGCGCACGCACGTTCGAAGTGCGTCTACATCCGAGACATCGCCACGGGTGTGCATGCCGTTTCATTCCTGAATCAAAGTAAAAGATTGACGCGACGCACAAGCGCGTGGCCTGCTGGAGTAGGGGTTTCCATCACTATGGGCGTCCCGAAGATGATGTCCGGTGGAGGGGGGCATGGCTTGACGACTTCACCGATGAAACGTTTTTAGACGTTCCTCGCAGCTTTGCAAGGCGGTTTCTGAACGGAGTCCTGAAAACAGAAGGTTCGGCGGGATGCTGGCACGGGCTTCGCTATAAGGCTCGCCGCGCAAATGAACGGGGCAGGTGCGCAACGCAATAACCGGCACCCGGAACACAACGCTGAACTACCCGCCGCTCGCCAGACAAAGCGATCGTTGTTGCCCTCAATGCGCCATTCATATGGCGCAGGGAACCGCTTTGCCTGTCGGCTGGCACCGACCACGCGAGGAACAATGAAAACCAAACGCTCTAGCCGACACAAGCACGCCGCAGTCAAGGCGACCGCCTTGCTGCTGGTGCTGCTTGCGCGCGACTACTGCGCCGCGCAGCCGACCACTGCGTCCGGAATCACGGGGAACGTCGCAGAAGGCCAGGTGGCGGAAGGCAAGGTGGACACGGAGCGCGACCAGCTCCGAAAACGTATCTTTGCGCAAGCGGGTGCGGGCGCGGCGCAGCTTGCGCTGCAGGACGCGCGCGCGAGTCGCGATGCGTTCTCCGATCATGAGCTCTTGCAGATCGAAGCGCTCGTCGTGGAGACGGAAGTGCACTGGGGCCGGCAGCAATCGCTCGCATCCGATGATCCCGATCGCCTCGCCCAGCACAGAACCGCGCTCGAGCACATCGACGACATGCTCGCGCGCACGCCCGAGACGGACGAATACGCCGATGTGCGCCGGGCGGTGCTGGTCGAGAAAGTCGCCGCATTGCAGGGGCTTGGCCGCATGAAGGACGCTACCGCGCTCTATGAGGCCCTGTCCCGCTCCAACGAGCCGATGCCGGCACGCACCTACGCGGCGGCTGGCGACGCGTACACGTACCTCGACCAGCCGCGCAAGGCCGTGCCCGCGTATGAGCACGCCTTGCAAACGCCCGTCGATCCGCTCGTGCCGTCCGTCGAGCCGCATGTGCTAAAGCGCATCGACGTAGAGGAAGGGCTCTTCTTCGCATACCTGGATTCGGGCCGCTACGACGACGCGCAACGGTTGTTGAAGCAAATTTCGGCGAGCACGCCGGTTCGCGCCGATCTCGCCGAGCATCCCGAAGACGTCAACGAAGATTATGGCCGTGTGAAAAAGCTGCAGGCGCAGTACCTGCTCTACACGGACCGCACGCGCGAAGGCGTCGCCGCGCTCGATGATCTGCGCCACGAAGCGCCGTTTGATCCTGCGCTGATCAACGCGCGTTCGGACGCGTCGCTCGTGCAGCAGCGGCCGCGCGAAGCGCAAAAGGTCTACGAAGACACGCTCGTCGATCATCCCGGCGACATCGAAACGCTGGCCAGCCTGGGCCGCACTGCGCTCGAGCTGAACCAGTACGATCGCGCAGCCGACGTGAACGCGACTTTCGGAGACCGCTTTCCGGACAACAACACGGTGAAGGTGTTCCAGCGCGATTACGCTGCCTACAAGAGTCCGCAGCTGATCATTGCCGCGAACGGGCAGAAGGGTAATTCGGTACTTGCCGACAACAACTGGGGCATCGACACCCAGCTCTACTCGATGCCGATCGCCGACTACTGGCGGGTATTTGCGCATCAGTTCAGCGGACGTGCGGACACAGGCGACGGCAACAGCGTGAGCCGCATTCGCAATGGTATCGGCGGCGACTTCCGGTTCCGCGGCATCGATGCCGCTGCGGAAGTCGATCGCTCGACAGGACCGCAAGCGAGGACCGGCGGCGCCGGCAGCCTGAGCTACGCGCCCGATGATCACTGGCGCTTCCAGGCGGGGGTGGACAGCAATGCCAACTCGCTGCCGTGGAAGGCGTATCAGCAAGGTGTGACGGGCCGCACCGCAACGGGCAGCGTGCGCTACACCATCGACGATTACCGCTACTTCGATCTGGCCTACGGCGCAGCGCGATATAGCGACACCAACTTCAACCAGGCCTGGGTCGGCACCTGGTACGAGCGCCTCATCAATACGCCGAATCAACTCGTCGCGACATGGGTCGAGCTGAACACGAGCAGCAACACGCTCGCGAACACCGCGTACTTCGCGCCTCACCGCGATCTGACTGCTCAAGTAACCGCGATGTACCAGTGGACCTCGTGGCGCAACGCCGACCAGTCGCTTGCGAATCGCGCCTACGCGACGCTCGGCGGCTATCGTCAAACGGACATCGGAAACAGCTTGCTGTGGGAGGTGCGTCTCGAACAACAGTGGCAGTTCAGTGCGCACGCGTCCCTTGCGTATGGCCTCGGTCTTTCCAGCCAGCGAATGGATCACACGCGCGAGACCAGCAAGCTCATCTACCTGAACCTGAATGTTCCCCTGTAGGCCATTATGGACAAGCTCAATCGCCGACGTTTTCTCGCTTTCGCCGCGGGTCTCGCCGCAGTGCCCGCCGCGCAGGCTCGCCTCGCGCTCGACCGTTTGCCGCCGGCCGATGCCGACGATGGACTCACGTTTCGCGTGCTCGCCATTCACGATATCCGCGACGATCTGCACGCCGACGTGTCGACGGTCGCCGATACCTGTGCGATAAGCACGGCCACGCTCAACACCATCTTCGCGTGGCTGAAGGCAAAGGACTTTCGCCCGGTGAGCGTCGCTCAGATCGTCGCGTCGCGCAACGGCGGACCGCGTCTGCCGCCGCGCGCCGTGCTGCTCACTTTCGACGATGCGTACAAAAGCCAGTACACCCGCGCCTTTCCGCTGCTTCAACAGTACGGCTATCCGGCGCTGATCGGTGTAGTCACGCGCTGGACGGATACCCCTGCGGGCGACCCCGTACGCATCAGCCACAAGTCGGTGATGCCGCCGGGCTACTTCATGAGCTGGGACGACCTGCGCGAAATGGCGCAGTCGGGCCTCGTCGAGGTCGCTTCGCACACGCACGACATGCATCATGGCGCGCTCGCCAATCCACAGGGGAACGAACTGCCCGCTGCGAGTGCCCATCTGTACTCCCCGCAACTGCAGCGTTATGAAACGGATGAGGAGTACCAGGCACGCGTGCACGGTGATCTGAAGAAGAGCGTCGATCTGATTCAGGAGCGCGTAGGCATGACCGTGCGTTCGGCCGTGTGGCCCTATGGGATGTACAACGCCGCGCTCATCAATGCGTCGCAGGCGCTGGGCATGTCCGTGCATTTCACGCTCGACGACGGCCCGAACACGCCCGACGTGCCGCTCACGCAGATCCGGCGTCTGCTCGTTTCGTACGACTGGGACGTCGGCACGCTGATCGCGCAGATGCGCTCTCCTGGCGCATATCGCGGCGAGCGCAACCCGGTCGAGCGCGTCGTCAACGTATCGCTCGACGAGATGTATGACACCGATCCCAACAGGAGTGAAGAAAAGCTCGGCCGTCTGCTCGATCGCATCAAGGCGCTCGAACCGAAATCCGTGTATCTGAAGGCGTATTGGGATCCCGACAACACGGGCGTCGCGCGCGCGCTCTACTACCCCAACCGTCATCTGCCGATGCGCGCCGACCTGTTCAATCGCACTGCATGGCAACTGATCACGCGTGCGGGCGTGCAGGTGTATGCGCGCATGCCGCTGCTCGCTTTCGATCTGCCGGCGGGCCACGCGGCCGCTGGACGCCTCGTCGAAGTCGCGTCGATCAGCCCGGGCGATGCGCAGCGCGGACGCATGCCGCGTCTGAGCCCGTTTGATCCGCTCGCGCGGCAGACGATTCAGGATCTCTACGATGACCTCACGCGCTATTCGAGCTTCAACGGCGTCGTGTTCGGCGCGGATGCGACGTTGAACGCATACGAAGACACGAGCGCAGCGGCGATGGCAGTGTACCGATCGTGGGGCCTGCCCGGCGATATCGCCCAGATTCACGCATCCGACGAGTTGATGCAGCGCTGGGCGAAGGGCAAGACGGCGCATCTGAACGCCTTCACGAACCAGCTTGCAGAGCGCGTGCGCGCGTATCAGGGCGGCGGCAACGTGCTGACCGCGCGCACGATGCCAGCCGAAGCCGTGCTCGACGCGAACGCCGGATCCAACTTCTCGGTGAGCCTTGCATCGGCCCTCGAGAACTACGACTTCGTCGCGCTGACGGCGGCGCCTCGCGCATCGAACGGGGCTGCCAGCCCGATGGACGACGCATGGCTCGACAGGTTGCGGCAAATCGTGATGAAGCAACCGGGCGCGGCCATAAAGACCGTGTTCGAGTTGCCCGCCTTCAACGCGCAGACGCAGCAACCCATCGAAGCGGCCGTGCTGCGCGCACAGATGAAACGGCTCAACGCCGCAGGCGTCGTGCACATGGGCTATGGGCCGGACGACTTCCTGAAGAACCGGCCGGACACGACTGTGCTGCGCGACGTGATGTCGGTGCAAAGCACACTGCGCATGAATCAGGGGATGTTGGGTTGAGCGTCGCGCGATAACTGAATCTCCAAACGATGCGAAACCGGATCCGGGGAACAAAATGAAAAATGTCTTCAGCTTTATCTCGAACTTCGTCTTTTACTATCCATTGTTGATGGCCTATCTGTGGATGGCAGGTGGTGTGCTTCACTATCTGCTCGTCGAGCGCCGGGACGCCGGGCGCAAGTCGGCGCCGCCGCCGACGTCGTATCCGAAGGTGTCCGTGGTCGTGCCTTGCTACAACGAAGCGGACAACGTGCGCGAAGTGATCGCGTGCCTGGACCAGCTCAACTATCCGAACTACAACATTATCGCGATCAACGACGGCAGCCGCGACGACACCGGCGCGATCCTCAACGAACTGGTGAACGTCTATCCGAAGCTGGTCGTCGTGCATCAGCACCAGAACGAGGGCAAGGCGATCGGGCTCACGACGGCAGCGATGCTCTCGGATGCCGAGTACCTCATGTGCATCGACGGCGACTCGCTGCTCGACAAGGAAGCGATCGGCTGGATGCTGCGCCACTTCCTCGAAGACGCCTCCGTCGGCGCCGTGACCGGCAATCCGCGCATCCGCACGCGTTCGTCGCTGCTCGGCCGCATGCAGGTGGGCGAATTCTCGTCGATCGTCGGGCTGATCAAGCGTACCCAGCACATGTATGGACGTCTGTTGACCGTATCCGGCGTGGTGTCGATGTTCAGGAAGCGCGCGCTTCAGGAAGTCGGCTATTGGAGTTCCGACATGCTGACCGAAGACATCGACATTAGCTGGAAGCTCCAGGTGCAAGGATGGGCCGTGAATTTCGAATCGCGCGCGCTCAGCTGGATCCTGATGCCGGAGACGTTCCGCGGTCTCTACAAGCAGCGCCTGCGCTGGGCGAAGGGGGGCATTCAGGTTCTCTTCAAGTATGCGGGCGCCGTGCTGTCACGCCGCAACATGATGATGTGGCCGATTTTCGTCGAGTACGCGATCAGCATCGTGTGGGCGTACTGCATGCTGTTCACGCTCGTGATGATGGCGGCGACCGCGATGTTCACGCTGCCCGAAAGCTGGCGGTTCGCATTCATGCCGCGCGGCACCGGTGTGCTGCTGTTCGCGACCTGCTGCGCGCAGATCTTGATCGGCTGCCTGATCGATCGGAACTACGACAAGAATCTGATGCGCTATTTCGTCGACACCGTCTGGTATCCCGCTGCGTTCTGGGCGATCAGCATGATCGCGTCAGTGATCGCGTTGCCGGGCGTAGTGAGCCAGCGCCGCAGAAAGCGCGCGCGCTGGGTGAGCCCGGATCGCGGAATCCGGTCGAGCGGCGCGGTGGCCGGCGATGCATCGCCAGCGCCTCAGTACAGCGCAGCGCTCGAAGCGCCGCAGTCCAACGAGCAATTGACATAAAGCATTCGAATCGACAAAACCGGCTCAACATCCTCCACACGGGAAAACAACATGGAATTTCCGATCATCGATGTTTCAAAGCAGTCCGTTTCGCAGTTCGCGACCGAATGCACGAGGGAAAAGGCGATGCGTATGGTCGCGTGGTATCGCTTCGTGCGGCCATCACTCGTGCTCGGCACGTGGGTGCTAGCCGCCGCGTACATCCGCTGGTGTCTGGTGCATGCAAGTGCAGAAGAACTGTCGCTCGACGCATTCATGCCGGGGATCTCGGGGATCGGCATCGTCGTGCTGGCCATGATCCTCTGGACTTTCGGGCGCCAGATGGATGCGATGAATGCGAACCGCGTGCGGCGCATGCCTGAAACGAGCGACGGGCCGCCGCCCGTGACGACGCTTGAAGTCCCGCACGGCGAGGCGGGACGCTGTCTCGTCGCGTATCACGACGACGACGGCATGATCTCGCACGTCGTGACGGCGCCCGACTTCGAGCGTCAGGCTGCGTGAGTGCTCCTGCGTCCCAATATCGGAACATTGAACATAAGCAATTTCACGCACCACGGAGACCACCATGTGCGGAATTATTGGAGCGGTTGCTCAACGCAACGTCGTCGGCGTTCTCACTGAAGGCCTGCGTCGGCTCGAATATCGCGGCTATGACTCGTGCGGTGTTGCCGTCTTGCAGCACGGCACGCCGCGTCGCGTGCGCAGCGTCGAGCGCGTGGCGAATCTCGCAGAGCGGGTCGAAGAAGCGCGGCTGTCGGGCACACTCGGTGTCGCGCACACGCGCTGGGCGACGCACGGCGCACCCGTAACCGACAACGCGCACCCGATATTTTCGCGGGACGAGATTGCGCTCGTGCATAACGGAATCATCGAAAATCACGAGCCGCTGCGCGACGAGCTGAAAGCGCTCGGCTACCATTTCGAATCGGATACCGACACGGAAGTGATCGCGCATCTGATCCACCACACGCGCGGGCAGGAAGCGTCGCGCGATCTGTTGACGGCCGTGCAGCGCGCATTGCAGCGCCTGCGTGGCGCGTATGCGATCGCCGTTTTCGCGAAGAACGAACCAGACCGCGTGATCGGCGCGCGTGCGGGTTCTCCGCTCGTGATCGGCGTCGGCGAGGGCGGCAATTATCTGGCTTCGGACGCGATGGCGCTGTCCGGCACGGCCGGGCATTTCATCTTCCTCGAAGAAGGGGACATCGCCGTGCTGTCGTGCGATGGGGTGCATATCATCGATCGCGATGGCGCAACGGCGCGTCGCGAACTGCAGGCGCATCACGCTACCCACTATGCCGCGGAGCTGGGTCCGTATCGCCACTACATGCAGAAGGAGATCTTCGAGCAACCCGACGTGGTCGCCGACGCGACGGAACGCGTGCGTTCGATCACGCCGGCGCTGTTCGGCGCGAAAGCGCAGCGCGCGTTCAGCGAGATAGATTCGTTGCTGCTGCTGGCGTGCGGCACCAGCTACTACTCGGCGCTGACCGCCAAATACTGGCTCGAATCGATCGCGGGCATTCCGACGCAAGTGGAGATTGCCAGCGAATACCGCTATCGCGAGAGTGTCGTGAATCCGTGCGGGATGGTCGTCGTCGTCTCGCAATCGGGCGAAACGGCCGATACGCTCGCCGCGTTGAAGCATGCGCAACAGCTTGGCTATCACCATACGCTCGCGATCTGCAACGTGCCGCACAGCTCGATGATGCGGCTCACGGAGCTGCAATATCCGACCGGAGCGGGACCAGAGATCGGCGTGGCGTCGACGAAGGCGTTCACGACGCAGCTCGTCGCGCTTTACCTGCTGGCTCTGACGCTCGCCAAAGAGCGCGGCCGCGTGAGCGCCGACGACGAGGCGCTGGCGCTGCGTCAACTCCACCATCTCCCTGCCGCGTTGAACAGCGTCCTTGCGCTGGAGCCCCAGATCGTAGCGTGGGCACAATCGCTTGCGCGCAAGGATCACGCGCTGTTTCTCGGGCGCGGCGTGCATTACCCGATCGCGCTGGAGGGCGCGCTGAAGCTCAAGGAGATTTCATACGTGCATGCGGAAGCCTATCCCGCAGGCGAGTTGAAGCACGGTCCGCTTGCCATTGTCACGAGCGAGATGCCGGTGATTACGGTCGCGCCGAACGATGCACTGCTCGACAAGCTCAAGTCGAACATGCAGGAAGTGCGTGCGCGCGGGGGCGAGTTGTATGTGCTGGCGGATGCCGGCACGAAGATCGAAAACACTCACGGCGTGCGCGTGATCCAGTTGCCGGAACATTACGGACCCCTGTCGCCGATCCTTCACGTGGTGCCGCTGCAGTTGCTCGCGTATCACACGGCATGCGTGCGCGGCACCGATGTCGACAAGCCGCGCAATCTGGCGAAATCGGTTACGGTCGAGTGAGGGACGGCATGCGGGCGACATGTGCGGTGCTTGCCTTGGTGGCCGCATGCGGCCTCCTTCCGGTCGCTTCGCCGGCGGGCGCGAAATCCGCGAAAGCCTCGGGCGCCGTGCGCGTGCCAAAGGGCGATATGCGCGCCTACATGCACGGAATCGGCGCGACGATCGATGCGCGTGGCGTAACGACCGTGTTCTTCAGCAGTTCGGGCCTGCCGCCGCGCGGCGCGGGCGCCGACGGCAACTGGACGCACGATGTGTATATCGCGCGCTGGACGCCGCAGCAGCGCAATCTCGGCCGTCCGCGCATTTTCATCCGGCGTCCCGAAGCGCAGGAGCCCGTTTCGGTCGCGCAAAACGATACGGGCCGCGTGATGGTGTCGTTCGAAGACGGCTGGAATACGCCGAACGAAGTGAGCCAGCGCTACGGCGTGTACACGTCCGCGTTGAAAGGCGTGAAGCCGTACCCGAACGACGTTCTGTCGGGCGGCCATTCGGGGCATGTTGCCGCTGTCGGCCCGCGTTTCGTGGTGTTCTATTCGAATGACTGGGTCGACGGTGGCGGCGTCGATAACCTCGGCACGGGCAACGGCGTCTATGTGAAGACGTATGATGCCGACGGCTCGCTGCAACGGGCCATCGACGTGGCGCCGCGCGTGCGCGAATGGTGGCCCATGATCGCCGGCTCGCCGGCGCGCGCGCTGCTCGTGTGGCAGCAGTATGTGAGCGGCGAGACCTATGCGAGGCTGAAGGTCGCGACGCTCGATCCTGCGACGGGGGCGCTGAGCGACCCGCGTGTGATCGCTGGCCACGTGCGGTACTACACGTACGCGGCTTCGTACGTGCCGTCGATCGAGCGCTTCATCGTGGTCGCCACTGACGACAAGGGCAGCGGCTTCGCGCAGCTCGTCGATGCGAACGGAACGACGACGGCGACGCTTCCTTGCATGCCGGAGACGGTTCGCGAGGCAGGCGTTGCGGTGATCGGCGATCGGGCGTTCACGCCGTCGCAGGATGGACGGCTGCTGCATCTGAAGCTGACGTCCTCATCTATCGAACTCGCGGGCACGCAGCCGTCGCCGGTCAAATGGACTTATACCGGCAGCATCGGGCTCGTGCGCTCGCCCGACCAGTTGCATTGGGTCGCCACGAGCCCCGAAGGCCTGCAGGAAGCGGACTTCGATCTGAAAGCCGCGACAGCGCCTCACAATCAGGATGAATGCCGGGGATAGAGGGGCGTTAAGGCGTTCCGCGTGCGCATCCGACGCATTTAACGTGGCGAAATCTGGTGAGTGATTTGCATAAGCCGGACCCCGCACTCCGTCAAAACCATATCGACCGAAAAATATATAGAGGTACGAATTGAATATCGTGATCCTCGCGGCAGGCATGGGCAAACGCATGCACTCCGCGCTGCCCAAGGTCCTGCATCCGCTCTCCGGCAAGCCGCTCCTCTCGCACGTCATCGATACCGCCCGCACGCTTTCGCCCACCCGCCTCGTGGTCGTGGTCGGCCATGGCGGCGAAGCCGTGCGCGAGGCCGTCGGCGCGCCCGACGTCCAGTTCGCGCTGCAGGCGCAGCAGCTCGGCACGGGCCACGCGCTCGCGCAGGCGCTGCCGCTGCTCGACGCCAGCGTGCCCACGCTCGTGCTCTATGGCGACGTGCCGCTCACGCGTGCCTCGACGCTCAGGCGCCTTGTCGATGCCGCCGGCCAGGACGGCTACGGCATTCTCACCGTCACGCTCGACGATCCGACCGGTTACGGCCGCATCGTGCGCGACACGGCGGGCAAGGTCGTGCGCATCGTCGAGCAGAAGGACGCGAACGAAGCGCAGCGCAAGATCGCCGAGATCAACACGGGCATCGTCGTGACGCCCACCGCGCCGCTCGCGGGCTGGCTCGACGCGCTCAAAAACGACAACGCCCAGGGCGAGTATTACCTCACCGACGTCGTGGAAGCCGCGATCGCCTCTGGCCATCCGGTCGTGACCGCACAGCCCGACGAAGAATGGGAAACGCTCGGCGTGAACAGCAAGCAGCAGCTCGCCGAACTCGAGCGCGTGCACCAGCGGACTGTGGCGGAGGCGCTGCACTGACTGGCGTGACGCTCGCAGACCCGGATGGGGCATCGCCTTTACTTGTGCTGTTCCGGGCATGATTTTGGTCCCTTGAAAATGCAGCAAGGTGGATCTATGGAATGAGCCATATTTGAGGCACACTGGAAACGCGTGGCTGCGCCGGCCACGTTTTCCACTCACCCCACGAGCAGGCATCCCGCATGTACGTACCCGCCCATTTCGCCGAAAACCGCAAGGAAGTCCTGCATGAATGCATCGCCCAACATCCGTTCGGCACGCTGGTGACGCACGGGAAGAGCGGCCTCGACGCCAATCACATTCCTTTCGAACTCGCAGCGGAAGAGGGCGAACTCGGTGTGTTGCGCGCGCACGTCGCGCGGGCCAACCCCGTTTGGCAGGACGTAGCCAACGGCGATGAGGTTCTCGTGATCTTCAGAGCGGGCGATGCCTATATCTCGCCGAACTGGTATCCGAGCAAACATGAAGCGCACAAGCAGGTGCCGACGTGGAACTACAGGGTGGTTCATGCGCACGGGCGCATCACGATCCTCGACGACGAGCGCTACGTGCGTGGGGTGATCGGCCGCCTGACGCGCACGCACGAAGCCTCGCAGCCGACGCCATGGAAAATGGCCGACGCGCCAAGGGAATACACGGATGCGCTGGTCAAGGCGATCGTCGGCGTGCAGATCGAGATCACGCGCCTCGTGGGCAAGAGCAAGCTCAGCCAGAACAAGGAGGAGCGCGATATTCGCGGCGCGGGCGAAGCGCTCAAGTCGCTCGGGGAATCTCCCATTGGCGACGCCATGCTCGCCGCCGCTGCCCAGAAGGCTGCCCAGAACGGCCAATAGCGCGCTCGCGAGCTCGATCTGGACCAGATTTTCGCCTGGACCCGATCGCCAAGCGGGCTTGCGGGTAAACCACATTCCAGGCGCATGAATAAATTCTTCACACGCCTATTCAACTGGGATTTAATTGTCCGGCGCGGCAGTCTGCGACCGGTCACGCGCGACGCCGTGACCTGACCCTGACGATACGAGGCCGGAACGATGAATCCTCAAGAATACGAAATCCACGATGCGCGCTTTCGCATGCTGCTGCAGCCGAACGCACAGTTCGAGAAACTCGCGGGCGGCTGCATGTGGGCGGAGGGGCCGGTCTGGTTCCCGGCAGGCGACTTTCTCGTCTGGAGCGACATCCCCAATAACCGGATGATGCGCTGGGTGCCCGGCATCGGCACGGGCGTGTTCCGCGCGAACGCCAATTTCAGCAACGGCAATACGCTCGACCGCGAATGTCGTCTGGTGACGTGCGAGCACGGCACGCGGCGCGTGACGCGCACGGAGCACGACGGGCGGATCACCGTGATCGCGGACCGCTTCGAAGGGCGGCGCCTGAATTCGCCCAACGACGTGATCGTGCATTCGGACGGCTCGATCTGGTTCACGGATCCCGACTACGGCATTCTCGGCGACTACGAAGGCTTTCGTGCGCCGAGCGAGATCGGCGCATGCCATGTCTATCGCGTGGCGCCGGGCACGGGCGTGGTGGAACGCGTGGCCGACGATTTCGCCAAGCCCAACGGCCTGGCCTTCTCGCCCGACGAGTCGCGCCTCTACGTCGCCGATTCGGGCGCCTCGCATATCGAGAACGGTCCGCATCATATCCGCGTGTTCGACGTCGATGCGCATGGCAAACTGCACAACGCCCGCGTGTTCGCGGAAGTCTCGCCCGGTGTGCCCGATGGCATGCGCGTGGACGAACACGGCAACGTCTGGACGAGCGCGGGCGACGGCATCCATTGCTATGCGCCCGATGGAACGCGGCTCGGCAAGATTCTCGTGCCGGAAACCGTCGCGAATCTCGTGTTCGGCGGGCCGAAACGCAATCGTCTCTTCATCGCGGCCAGTACGTCGCTGTACTCGCTCTACGTGGGCGTACGTGGCGCTTTCAACGGAGCGCCGCAATGAGCCCATTCGATACGCCCGCCGCTTCGGCGCTTTCGGCCGCGCTGATTCTGCTCGACCGGCGCGACGACGTCGCCATTGCACGCGCGCAGTTGCTGCCCGGTTCGCCGCTGTATGGCGAGTACACGGTTGCGAGCATGATTCCGCCCGGACACAAGATTGCGTTGCGCGATATCGCGCAAGGCGAACCGGTGCGCCGCTACGGGCAGATCATCGGCTTCGCGAGCCGTCCGATCCGTCGCGGCGAGCATGTCCACACGCAGAATCTGTCGATGGGCGATTTCGAGCGCGATTACGCCTTCGGGGTGGACGCGCACGAAACGCCGGCCGCCACGCAACCCGCGGCATTTCTCGGCATCCGGCGTGCCGATGGCCGCGTGGCGACGCGAAATTACATAGGCATCCTGACGTCTGTCAATTGCTCGGCGACGGTCGCGCGCGCGATTGCCGATCACTTCAGGCGTGACATCCACCCCGAGGCGCTCGCGGCCTTCCCCAACGTGGATGGCGTGGTGGCGCTCACGCACGGTGAAGGATGCGCGCTCGCCGCCGAGGGCGAGCCGATTACCGTCTTGCGCCGTACGCTGGCGGGCTATGCGCGGCATCCCAACTTTTATGCAGTGCTGATCATCGGACTGGGCTGCGAGACGAACCAGATCGACGGCCTCGTTGAGGCCGGGCAACTCGAACGCGGCGCGCGCCTCTCGACCATGACGATCCAGCAGACCGGCGGCACCGCGCGCACGGTCGCCGCGGGCATCGACCAGGTGCGCGCGCTGCTGGCCGAGGCGAATAACGTGACGCGTGAGCCGGTGGCTGCGCGCCACCTCATGGTCGGCCTGCAGTGCGGCGGCTCGGACGGCTACTCGGGCATCTCCGCGAATCCCGCGCTCGGTGCGGCCGTAGACCGTCTCGTCGCGCATGGCGGCACGGCCATTCTCTCGGAAACGCCCGAGATCTACGGCGCCGAACATCTGCTCACGCGGCGCGCGGTCTCGCGCGAGGTGGGAGAAAAGCTCGTGGCGCGCATCCGCTGGTGGGAGGCGTATTGCGCGCGCATGGAAGCCAGCATGGACAACAATCCGTCGGCTGGAAACAAGGCGGGCGGCCTCACGACGATCCTCGAAAAATCGCTCGGCGCGGTGGCGAAAGGCGGCACGACGCAGCTGGTCGAGACCTACGAGTATGCGCAACCCGTACGCGCGCAAGGGCTCGTGTTCATGGATACGCCAGGCTACGACCCGGTCTCCGCCACGGGGCAGGTGGCGGGCGGCGCCAATCTGATCTGCTTCACGACAGGCCGCGGTTCGGCCTACGGCTGCGCGCCTTCGCCTTCACTGAAGCTGGGCACGAACACTGCGCTGTGGCGTCGCCAGGAAGAGGACATCGACCTCAATTGCGGCCGCATCCTCGACGGCGAGCAGAGCGTCGACGAAGCAGGCGCGGCGATTTTCGAGCTGATGCTCGCGACAGCCTCCGGGGCGCGCACGAAGAGTGAGCTGCACGGCTATGGCCAGAACGAATTCGTGCCCTGGCATCTGGGGGCGGTCATGTAGAACGGCTGCGGCGATGGCGCAGTCACGCCGCGCCGTTGCCGTATTGCCATGCACAAGGGGCGGAACATGTCGAATGCCACTGCTTCAAACGGTTCGCAAGTCGTCATCGAAGCGCGCGCGCTGCAGGCCTTCGTCGTCGCCATCTGGCGCGCGGCCGGCAGCGAGGCGCGCGAGGCCGCGCTGGTCGCCGACCACCTCGTCGAGGCCAATCTTGCCGGGCACGATTCGCACGGCGTAGGGATGATTCCTCGCTACGTGCTGGCATGCCGCGAAGGCGAACTGAAGCTGAACGCCCACGCGCAGATCGCACGCGATTCAGGCGCGGTGTTGACGATAGAAGCCGGGCGCGGTTTCGGTCAAGTCGTGGCGTTCGAAGCGATGGAGCACGGCATCGAGCGCGCGAAATCGCTTGGCGTGTGTGCGCTCGGGCTGCGCAACGCTCACCACATCGGGCGCATCGGGCACTGGGCGGAGCAATGTGCGCGCGCCGGTCTCGTGTCGTTCCACTTCGTCAACGTGGCGGGCGATCCGCTCGTCGCGCCGTTCGGCGGCATAGACCGTCGCTTCGGCACCAACCCGTTTTGCGCGGCGTTTCCGCTCGAAGGGCGCGCGCCGCTCGTGCTCGACTTCGCCACGAGCGCGATCGCCGCGGGCAAGGTGCGCGTGGCGTACAACAAAGGCGTGGACGTGCCGGCGGGGGCCTTGATCGACGGTGACGGCCGGCCCACGCGCGACCCCGGCGCGCTCTTCAGCGATACGCAGCATGGGGCGCTGCGGGCGTTCGGCGGCGACGTCGCGGGCCACAAGGGTTCGGGGCTCGCCGCGATGTGCGAGATTCTGGCGGGCGCGCTCTCGGGCGGCTTCACGACACGCGAGCAAACCATCGTTTCCACGCATGCCATCGTCAATTGCATGGTCTCGGTGATCGTCGATCCGGCGGCGTTCGACGCGCCGTCGCGCGAGCACGAGGCGCTGGCGTTTGTCGAATGGCTAAAGGCAACGCGGCGCGAGGCGGGCGTCGACGAGATCCTGCTGCCCGGCGAACGCGAGGACGCTACGCGCAAGGAGCGCCGGGCGCACGGCATTCCCGTGGATGCGACGAGCTGGGCGCAAATCGTCGATGCCGCTCGCATGGCGGGCGTGCCGGAGCCCGAGATCGTCGCCTTCGAGCGTAATCAGCTCAAGTGACGCCGGCGTCACTCGTCGCACTTCACCTCGTTCCTGGGTGCGACGATGATCACCGGGTAGGTGCCCCGATCGAGTTCGACGCGCACGACGATAGCGGTGGTAGCGGGGTCGCTGTCGTCGTACACGCTCACCTTCTCGTTCTTCAACAGCGTGACGCCCGTGCAGCCGGAAGCGTGGCTGTCGTCGTCGGCGACCTTGCATTGAATGTCGTTTTCCTTGAGGTAGCGGATCTTGTCGCGGTCCGGCGTGGCCAGGTAGTCGCGCACGCTTTGCGCCGAGCCTGCCACGCCCGTCACATAACCGATCGCGCAATCGCGCTTCGCGTTTGAATCGCCCGATGACGGTTGGGCGGTCGCGGGTACCGCCGACAAAGCAGTGAAAGCGAAGACGGACGAGAGGATGACACGCTTCATGAATGTTCTTTTGCCGCAAAAGTAGAACCATCAATTCTAGCGCGTCCGCGTATTCCGCTATGATCGACGCCCGATTCACCGACTGAAGCAGCCTCTAGCCAACCCGCGCCAAAAGTGAAATGGACCGTATAGACGCCATGAAGGTATTCGTCGCCACGCTGGACGAGGGGAGTCTAGCGGGCGCGGGCCGCCGGCTGGGCCGCTCGCCCGCGGCGGTGAGCCGGGCCATCGCGTTTCTGGAAGCGCACACGGGCACGCCGCTCTTGTACCGCACCACGCGCACGCTCCGGTTGAGCGAGGCGGGCGAGCGCTATGCGCTGGCGTGCCGGCGCATTCTTGCCGATCTCGAGGAAGCCGACCTGCTCGCCGCCGACGAGCGCTCCGCGCCGCGCGGGCTGCTCGGCGTGACGGCGGCGGTGGCCGTGGGCGAGGACGTGCTGCGCCCGCTGATCGAAGCGTTCATCGATCGCCATCCCGACGTGTCGATCCGCCTGCACCTGCTCGACCGGCCGGTGAGCCTCGTCGACGAGGGTATCGACGTGGCGCTGCGTATCGCGCATTTGCCCGACTCGACGCTCGTCGCCATTCCCGTGGGCGAAGTGAGGCGTGTGGTGGTCGCCTCGCCGGGATATCTGGCCACGCATGCGGCCATCGAGGCGCCCGCCGATCTCGCCAGCCACGCCATCATCTCGATGACGCATTTCGGGCTCGACTCGTGGAGCTTCCCGGCGGCGCGGCAAACGGCGCTGCCGCAAGTGGTGCAGTTCGCGCCGCGCTTCATCGTCAACACGATTCGCGCCGCGCTGGCTTCGGCCGTGGCGGGCCACGGCGTCACGCGGCTCTTTTCCTATCACGTGGCGGAGCAGGTCGAGGCCGGCGCGCTCCGGATCGTCCTGCGCGACAACGAGCATGCGCCGCTGCCCGTGAATCTCGTCACGCCGCATGGGCGCCTTTCGGTCCCCAAGGTGCGCAGTTTCGTCGACTTCGTCGCGCCACGGCTGCGCGAGTATTTCGAGCAGGCCCGGCGCATTACGGATGCCGATTGAATGCTTTTTATGCCCCACTCGATCGAATAGCGGAAGAATGACTTCCGCATGCCGTCGATTCTCTCGCCACGCGGCCTGAACTAGACTGACTCTCATCTTCAGCAGGTGCTTCATTGCCTCGGTTCAGGGGAGTCGTCATGCATCAAGCCGTCTCGCATCCAGCCGCGCCGGCGGCCTACAACGTCTGGCGGGGCACGCTCGCCGGGGCCAGCGCGAGCCTCATCGGCATCGGCCTCGCGCGGTTTGCCTATACGCCGCTCCTGCCTGCCATCATCGGCGCGCACTGGTTTCCTGCCTCGACTGCCGCCTACCTCGGCGCGGCGAATCTCGGCGGCTATCTGGCCGGCGCGCTGCTCGCGGGCGCGATGGTTCGCGCCATAAGACCCGCGACCGTGCTGCGCGCGATGATGCTGCTCGCGACCCTCGCATTCGTCGCCTGCGCGGTGCCGGTTTCGTTTCTGTGGTTCTTCGTCTGGCGGTTCGCCTCGGGCCTCTCCGGCGGGGCGCTGATGGTGCTCGCCGCGCCCACGATCCTCGCGCACGTTCCCGCGGCGCGCCGGGGCTTCGCGAGCGGCGGCATTTTCACCGGCATCGGCCTCGGCATCGCGGCCTCGGGCACGATCGTGCCGATCCTGTTGCGCCAGGGGCTCACGGCCACGTGGCTCGGGCTCGCCGCCGTTGCGCTCCTGCTCACCTTCGTCGTGTGGAACGGCTGGCCCGAACACGGCGCCCCGGCGCACGCCCATGCGCCGTCGCGCTTCGAAAACGCGCCGGTGTATCCCCGCGCGAAGCTGCGCGCGCTCTATGCCCAGTACGGGCTGAATGCCGTCGGGCTGGTGCCGCACATGATCTTCCTCGTCGATTTCGTGGCGCGCGGTCAGGGCCGCGGCGTCGTTGCGGGCGCTGAATTCTGGGTGCTGTACGGCATCGGCGCGATCGTCGGCCCGCTCGTAGCGGGGCACCTCGCTGATCGCGCGGGCTTCGGTCCGGCGTTGCGCGTGGCGTATCTGGTGCAAGCGGCGGCGGTCGCCATTCCCGCCGCCGGGTTCTTCGGCACGCCGGGCCTGATGGTCTCGGCGGTGCTGGTGGGCGCGTTCACGCCCGGCATCGTGCCGCTGGCGCTCGGCCGCGTGAACGAACTGCTCGCGCATCATCCGTCCGCGGTGAAGGACGCGTGGAGCCGAGCCACGACGAGCTTCGCCGTGATGCAGGCGGCCGCGGCCTATGGCTTGTCGTTCGTGTTCTCGTCGAGCGGCGGCAACTACCTCGTGCTGTTCGCGATCGGTGCGGCGGCGCTCGTGCTTGCGCTCTTTGTCGATCTCTTCTCCGCGCTGAGGGCCAGGTGAACCCCGCCGCCTCTTCCTCGACGGCTGCGCTGGGGCGGGCAGCGCCGCAGGCGCGCGGCTACGCCGAGCGCAATGTCCAGTACTGGCGGCGCAATCTCGTCGTCTGCGTGTTCGGTTCGTTCACGACGCTCGTGAGCCTCAGCATGCTGCTGCCGTTTCTGCCGCTCTACGTGCGCGAGCTCGGCGTGGGCTCGCAATCGGCCGTCATTCAGTGGTCGGGCATCGCGTTTGGCGCGACCTTTCTCGGCACGGCGCTCACCGCGCCGCTATGGGGGCGGCTTGCGGACCGTTATGGGCGCAAGCCCATGCTCGTGCGCGCGGCCATCGGCATGGCCGTGGTGATGTCCCTGATCGGCGTGGCGCACAATGTGTATGAGCTCGTCGCGCTGCGTCTGATCGCCGGCCTCGTGGGTGGCTACGCGTCGGCCTCCACCGTGATGGTCGGCACCCAGGCGCCGCGCGAGCGTGCGGGCTGGGCGCTCGGCATACTTTCGACCGGCGCGCTCGCGGGCAATCTCATCGGCCCGCTGGTGGGCGGCGTGCTGCCCGGCTGGATCGGCATCCGCGGCACTTTTTTCGCGGGCGGCGCGATGATCGCCGTGGCGGCGCTGCTGACCATCTTCGTGGTGAAGGAAGAGTTTCATCCGGAAAGCGACGCGAAACCGCACGCACGCAACGCCGCGGCCGGTTCGGGCAGTGGCGCGCGCCGGCCCGACTATGCGGTGGTGGCCGCGCTGCTCGTGACCGCGATGATGGTGCTGCTCGCCAACATGTCGATCGAACCCGTCATCACGGTTTATATCGGCAACCTGGGCGTGGGTGCCGGACAGCTCGCGCGCCTGGCGGGCGTGGTCATGGCATGCTCGGCGCTTGGCAGCATGCTCACGGCGGCGCGCCTGGGCGCACTGGCCGACCGCTTCGGGAGCTGGCGCGTGATCGTCGCCTGCCTCGTGCTCACGGGGCTTGCGATGGTGCCGCAAGCCTTCGTTACGCAGTGGTGGCAGCTCGCGGTCCTGCGCGTGGTGATGGGCATGACGCTCGCGGGCCTCTTGCCTTCCATCGGCAAGCTCGCGCGGCAATCGGTGGACGAAAGCAGCACGGGCCGCATGCTCGGCTATCTGCAATCGGCGCAATTCAGCGGGCAGGTGGTGGGCCCGGTGATCGGCGGCGTGATCGGCGTTCACTTCGGCCTGCACGCCGTGTTTTTCGCCACCGGCGCGCTGCTGATCGCTTGCGGCGGACTCGCGCGCTGGGCGCAGCGTCGCGCCCGAGTCCCGCTCGAGCCTTGATTGAATCATTGATTGGAGCCTGCCAGGCTGGCGGCCACGTTCTCACTCGAACGCATCCGGAGGGAAAGCAACATGAGCACTCAAGCGGACGACCGGGCATTGCTGCGCTCGCTCGGCATTCAGAAGCCGATCATTCAGGCGCCCATGGCGGGCACCACCACGCCGGCGCTGGCCGCCGCCGTGTCGAACGCCGGTGCGCTCGGCTCGCTGGGCGTGGCCGCGATGAGCGCGGAGAACGCGCGCAAGGCCATTCATCAGACGCGCGAGCTGACGGCGAAACCGTTCAACGTCAACGTGTTCTGCCATCGCCCGGCCACGCCCGACGCGGCCGTGGAGCGTGCGTGGCTCGACTGGCTCGAGCCGGTGTTCCGGCAATACGGCGCGACGCCGCCACAGTCGCTTACCGAGATCTACACGAGCTTCGTCGCGGACAAGGCCATGCAAAGCATGCTGCTGCAAGAAAAGCCGGCGATCGTGAGCTTTCATTTCGGCCTGCCGCCCGATGCGGTGATCGCCGAACTCAAACACGCGGGCATCCGTTTGCTTGCGAGCGCAACGAATCTCGACGAAGCGGCCGCGGCGGTCGAGGCGGGTGTGGATGCGATCGTCGCGCAGGGCGTCGAGGCGGGCGGCCATCGCGGTGTGTTCGATCAGCAGGCGCGCGACGATGGCCTCGGCACCTTCGCGCTCACGCGCCTCCTCGTGAGCGAATTCGATGTGCCCGTGATCGCGGCGGGCGGCATCATGGACGGCGCGGGCATCGCCGCCGCGCTCGCGCTGGGCGCGCAGGCGGCGCAACTGGGCACGGCGTTCGTGGCCTGCCCGGAGTCCGCCGCCGACGAAGGCTACCGCGCCGCCCTGCTCGGCGACGCGGCGCGCCACACCACCTTCACCGCGGCTATCTCGGGCCGCGTGGCGCGCAGCCTCGTCAACCGTTTCACCGCGCTAGGCGAGGATCCGAACGCCCCGCGCATTCCGTCGTATCCGATCACCTACGATGCGGGCAAGTCGCTCAATGCGGCCGCGAAGGCCAAAGGCGAATTCGGCTACGGCGCGCAATGGGCGGGGCAGGCGGCACCGCTTGCGCGAGCGCTGCCCGCCGCCGAGCTGGTGGCGCAACTGGAGCGCGAAACGCGTGAGAGCATCGCGCGCTTGCAGTCCGTGTGGGGTTGAACGGTACTTAACGACGGCAAGCGCGAATGAGCACATCGGCACGCACTGGCCATGCGTGCCGATGTTGCGTTGAGCCGCGGGAAAGGCTGGGTCACACGGGCAGGATCTGGGCGATCACGACGAGTTCGACGGCCAGATTCACGGGCAGTTGCGAATGCGAGAACGCGGAGCGTGCGTGTCCCGCCTTTTCGCCGAGCACGGCCGCGAAGAGATCCGATGCGCCGTCCAGCACGCCGGCCTGGTTGTGGAAGCCCTCGGCGCTGCTCACATGGCCCTCCACGCGCACGATGTGGTGCAGGCGCTCGAAGCCGCCCAGGTGGCGCTTGATCTGCGCGAGCACGTTGAGCGCGGCGAGCTGCGCGGCCTGCTGGCCTTCTTCGAGCGTCAGCTGTTCGCCCACGCGCCCGGTCCAGCGCGGCTTGCCGTCCACAATCGGCACCTGGCCCGAAATGAAGAGCAAATCGCCTGCCTCGGAAACGGCCGTGTAGTTGCCGAGCGGTTGCGGCGCGGCGGGCAGGGTGAGGCCGAGATCGGCAAGTTTTTGTTCGACGGACACGATGTTCTCCTTGAGCGGTGATGGCGTGGCGCGCCATGCGCCTCATGCCTGATGCACACTCTAGGCAGACGCGCGAAGGCGGTAAATATCAGCGGCACAATTCATTGGCAACGCGGTGTAATGAATCGAGCACGGCAGTTGCGTGTCACGAAAGGCGCGAGAGCGATCAGCCATGCAACGAAAATTCGACGACCTGCTGCTCGGCAGCATCGAACTCTTTTGCCTCGCGGCGGAACTGGGCAGCTTCACGCTGGCGGCGAATGCGGCGAGCGTCACGCCCGCCGCGGTGAGCCGTTCCGTAGCGCGGCTCGAAGAGCGGCTCGGCGTGCGCCTCTTCGTGCGCACCACGCGCCAGATACGCCTGACCGACGCGGGGCGGCGCTATTTCGAGCAATGCCGCCAGGCCCTGTCGCAGCTCGTGGACGCCGAGCGCGAAGTCACCGGCGAGCAAACCACGCCGGCCGGCGTGCTGCGCATCAGCATGCCCACGCCTTATGGACACTACCGCGTGCTGCCGCTGCTGCCCGCGTTTCGTGAGCGCTATCCGCAGGTGCAGGTCGAGACGCACCTGAGCAACCGCAACATCGACTTCGCCGATGAAGGTTTCGACCTTGCGATACGCGGTCGCGCGCCCGCAGATTCCAACCTCGTGGCGCGCAAGCTGGAAGACGCGGAAATGGTGGTGGTGGCAACGCCGGGATATCTGAAACGCGCGGGCGTGCCGAAGACCGTGGCGGATCTCCAGTCGCACGACTGCATACAGTTCGAAATGCCGAGCAGTGGCCGCCACCTCGCGTGGATCTTCGAAGGGTCGAACGAAGACGGCGATGTGCTCACTAGAGGAGGTTACGGAACCTCGGGCGACGCGCTCGCCGGCGTGACACTCGCGCGCGCCGGTGCGGGGCTTTTTCAGACGTATCGCTTCGTGGTCGAGGACGATCTGCGCGAGGGTCGCCTCGTGGAGGTGCTGCGCGACGTGGGCGGGCGCACGCGGCCGTTCATTCTGCTGTATCCGCACGCGCGTTATCTGACGTCGCGCGTGCGCGCTTTCGTCGATTTTCTGGTGGGGCAGTTGGCGGCGGCGCCCGCGCCGCGCAAGCGTGCGCGCTGATGGCGCGCCAAGGAGGGAATAGCCGCCTTCGTGGTTCGTTTATGCAGGACGCGGGGCGCGCGAAGCATGGTGGCTCCACTGGCCGCGCGACGGGTCCAGGCTCGCTGGACCGTCCCCGCTAGAAGGAGGTGTCAGATGAAAGCTTCGCCTTCGTTGTCTGCATGTCGTTCATCCGTCTGCCTGGATGCCGCGGTCCTCGCGCCGCGCGTGTCCCGTTGCCTGCGCGAGCTGGCGTTGGGTGCGGGGCTCCTCGCCGCAACGCTGGGAAGCGCCTGGGCCAGCGGTCCCGAATCGATCCTGCCGCCGCAGTTCGCGACTTCATCGACCGTGCCGGCCAACGGCGATGTCAATCCCTATGGCATCGCGTTCGTACCGGCTGGCGTGCCCTCATGGAGCACGCTCAAGCCCGGCGATGTCGTGGTGTCCAACTTCAATGCGCAATCGAATCTGCAAGGCACCGGTACGACGATCGTGAAGATCGTCCCCAACAGCAGTCCGGTGACCTTTTTTGCGGGGCACAACCTCGGTCTCACCACGGCCCTCGCCGTGCTGGGCAACGGCTTCGTGCTGGTGGGCAACGTGCCGACCACCGATGGCAAGAACGTCGTCGCGCCGGGCTCGCTTCTCGTCATCAATCCGCAAGGGCACCTCGTCAGGGAGCTGAAGGACTCGCATCTGCTGGACGGACCATGGGATCTCGCCGTGATCGACGGCGGCCAGGTCGTGAAGGTCTTCGTGTCGGACGTGCTGAATGGCAAGGTGGCACGAATCGATCTGGCGATCGGCGAGAACGGCGTGACGGAACTGCCGACCTCGACGATCATCGCTTCGGGCTACCAGCATCGCACCGACCCGGCTGCGCTCGTCGTCGGCCCGACGGGGCTTGCGTACGACGCGCTCCACGATGTGCTCTACGTCGCCTCGACGGGCGACAACGCGGTGTTCGCGATTTACGGTGCGGCGGGTGCGAGTCATAGCGCCGGCGTAGGGCGGATGATCTATCAGGACAACACCCACCTGCATGGGCCACTCGCGCTTGCGCTTGCGCCCAACGGGCATCTCGTCACCGCCAACGGGGACGCCGTGAACGCCGACCCGCAGCAGCCCAGCGAAATCGTCGAATTCACCGTGGATGGGCAATTCGTCGCGCAGCTGTCGGTCGACCCCGCGCCGGGTTCCGCGTTCGGACTCGCATTCGGCATGGACAGCCAGCATCACCTGCAATTTGCCGCCGTGGACGACAGCACCAATTCGGCGACGGTCTGGACGTTGCGCACGGGTAATTGACGAGCCGCCAGGCAATGGACTTTTACACGAGACAAGGGAGATCGAGAGACGGCCAGCCTTCTGCGTCTCGTGTCCTGTGCCTGCCATCGGCGAAACGGTCGCATACACGGTCGGCATGCCGTCGTATGCGGATGGCGGCCGGGCTCGCCGCAGGATCATTGACGCAAATCAATCGCGCCCGGGTTGCCGTCCCAATAATGGTGAAACTGCCGCGGTCCGCGTCGCCAATGCCTCGCGCGAGCCGTTTCCTCGCATCAGTATTTCCCCTGGTAAAAAGGAGTGCATGATGCAAGTCTCACGCCGTCACTTCATTATTGTCGCCGCCTCTCTGGCGTCTGCGTCGGTGCTCCAAACCGAGTCGCGCGCGGCTTCCGCGGAAGTCTCCGAGAACGACCCCACGGCCCAAACCCTCGGCTACAAAGCCGACGCCGCGACCGTCGACACCACCAGGTACCCGAAGTATCAGGCAGGGCAAGCCTGCGCCAATTGTCAGCTCTATCAGGGAAAGCCCGGCGATACGTCCGGACCTTGCCCGCTGTTTGCCGGCAAACTGGTCAGCGCCAAGGGTTGGTGCAGTGCGTACGTCAAGAAGGCCTGAACGGCGCTTAAGGGCGTGGATAGCGGACCTGGATTCAGGTCCACCTCACGCAAGCGCCGGATAACGCTGACTCCCGACTGACTCCCGCCACGCGGCCATCAAAGCCATGTTTTTGCGGGCCTCGCGGCGTGCCGACGCGCAACCCGTTTCACCACGACGCAGCCCACACATAGAGAAACAGTGTGTCGTTGGACCTTGCGTTGCGTCCGTTACCATCGTAGTTGGTGGTCGCGCCAAGGTATTTGGTGAAATGTGTGTACTGCAAGCCAATGCGCACGTATTGCACCGGGATCCAGAAAATCTCGGGTGTCCAGCCTTGCGTATTCGGTGAAAAATTCGCGCTGCCGGCGTAAGCGACACTATCGGAACTGCCCGTCGTATTGAAGAAGGAAAGGCTTACGCCGTATTTGTTCTGGTAGATGTACGACGCCTTGAGCCGCAGGCTGTTCAAATTCCCCGACGTGCTGTCGCCGAGAACGAAATTGTTCGGATCGTGAATGTTCTCTTTGACATAGAGCGCCTGCGCGGTAATCGTATGCGGGTCGAGAATGTACTCATACTGGGCGTCCGCGCCAATATCCCGATAGCGGGTTACGCCCTGCACGAATATCGGGAATGAGTTTGCATCGTTGGGATAGACCTCCACGCTTAACCCGAACGCGCCTAGCATGACGCTATGCGGGCCCCATTCGTGGGTTAAGGCGATTCTCGCGTAAGGGTTGTACCCGCGCAGATAGATCTGCGGGTGAGCCGGATCGCCCGCACTGTTGCCATGGCTCAGGAAGGACCAGATGCCATCGGCCGTTTTGTACGCCGTCAATTCGGCGTAGATCGTCTTGTTCCAATACAGGTAGCCGCCCAGGCCAACGACCTGTTGGGCCAATGCGCCATCGATGATCGGCAGGTTCTGAATGCGGGCGACCGGACTGATCGTCGAAGAAACGTAGGGATAGCTCCATGCAGGCGCGCTATTCCAGACGTCCTGCACGGTCGGATTGTTGTGCAGGGTCAGGCCGAGTACCAGGTCGCTGGTGTCGCCTATGATGCTGTCGACAAAACGGAAATCGGTGTTGTCCGATCCCCAGCGCCCCTGCCACTTGCCGTCGCCGTTCTGGTGATCGTAATTCGAGTACGTGAACTGGGCGAATCCGCCGATATGATCGGTAATTTTCCCTGCGAGGAAAATACTGGCCGCATCGAAGATCGGAAGGCCGTTTTTTGGATTGATGGGCGCCCCGTTGGAGTCAACGTTGTTCCTTGTGTTACTCATATCGACCGTCGCCATTGCCGCTAGCGGAATCGTGCGCTTTCCAAGGGTATAGCCGTTCAACTTGAACCAGCGACCATAGGGTGTCAGTTCAGGAAATTGCCCGCCCGCGTGACATGCCACGCAACTTTGCCCCGTCTGCCGCGCGAATATGGGCAACGCGTGGACCACAGAGGCCTGGAACAGGCAAAGCGCCGCCAGTACAGCGGTAGAGGCGCGACGAAACAGGCCCCAGCATGCTCGGTCGCGCGCAAGCGCCGAATTCATGATCGTTTCTCCCTCTGCGGTGTCGCACCGCATCGCACCATTCCTTAAGGAAACCTTAAGACTGCAGGAAACGAAGGTGAATCATCAGCCAACGTGAATCTTGCTGCGCCCTGCCGGTGAAGCATTGACGGAGATCAGCTGATCAGTTGACGGACGGAAAGGCCTTTCCGCAGTCCCCCGGCCCGCAAAGCGGAGGAAATCTCATCTGGATTGCAGATAGACGGCCACGGCCTTTGCCTGTTCGTCGTTCAAGGTGTGCGCCACTGCGCTCATCACGGGCGCATTCCCACGCGTGCCATTTTTGAAAACTTCGATCTGATGAAACAGATATTCCTTGTGCTGCCCGGCCAGCCGCGGGAATGTGCCAGCCCCCTGGCCCTGTGCGCCATGGCATGTCGCGCAAGCCGGCACGCCCTTATCCGGCACGCCGTGCTCGAAGATTTCCTGCCCCTTGGCCGTCAGGGCGGCGTCGCCGCTCGCGCCTCGCGTTGCCGGCTGGCGCGAGAAATAGGCGGCCAGCGATTTGACCGCGGCTTCATCCAGCAGTGCAGCCATGCCCCACATGTAATCGCGGGCTGTGTTTTCGCCACGCGCGTGCTCGCGGAATCCCTTCAATTGGGCTTCAATGTATTCGGGTGTCTGCGCATTGAGCTTAGGAAACATCGGCGATTCGCTGCGCCCGCCTACACCGTGGCAGCCGGAACAAATCTGCATGGCGATGCGCGCGCCATCCTCGCTTTGCGCGAGGGCCGGCGTCGCGATGAGGCCAGCGGCGACAAATAACGCAATGACGGGCGTTCCTGGACCGAGGATCATTTTTTATCAGCGTCGTCGTCAAGTCGAACGGAGGGAAGATCTCAACCGGTGCAGGCAGCATAGGATATTTTCGCGTTCAACGCGGAGGGAAAATTGAAGGGGGATGTGTTTTGCCACACATGCGAACGGTGCACCCGAGCAGCGAGTCCCGGGTTTTTCGACCACGCTCGGGGCGGTCCGTGAAGCGCTTTGGCGTGACCGCCCCTCCAAACAGGGTTCAGCCTGTTCGTTTTCGCGGCGCATGGCCGTTGTTCCTTTCACTACGCTAGCAGCAATGACGAGATCCGCTTTTCAGCTAACTCGATACTAGTTAGCGCAACGGGCAAGACAGGCGTAGAGCGTCAGAGCAAGTGCGACTGGCGCCACAGTTTTGCGACTGATCGTCAGAGTTGGCGCGAGTGCCCTACGCTCTTACGAATGCTCGCCCCGGCGATTGCCGTGGGGCCGGTATGCCAGTCGAACCGGAAGCGTCAGACGATGGTCGATGTACGCACTTCCATGCATCGGGTCGGCGCCTGAGCAAATTCACCCACCCGCATCGTCGGTCCGAGTGCGGCCAGCTTGAGTCGTTCGCACAAGATTTGCACACGTCCCTTGCACACCTGTCAAGCGACAGGTGGCGTTCAGCTCAGCCGTATCTTCGGCTGCACGAGGCCGTTGATCTGCTCGGCGGTCCACAGCATCATGGCCTTGCCAAAACCGTGCAAAGCCTGCTGATGTTGCCGGTAGAGCATGGCGTGACTGAACTGCGCGAATCGGCCCTTGATGAATCCGCCACGGAAGAACCCGAACTGCCCGAGCGTCCCAAAGGCGTTGTAGTCGCTCAGCGATACCAGCGCGCCGAAGTCGTGAAATGCAAAGTCGGGCAATGAGCCGCCGCCTAGCCAGCCCGGCAAGTGCCTGGCGAGATGTTGTGCCTGCTGCGTGGCGACTTGCGCCGTGGGTGCGAGAGGACGTTCATTGCCGGCGAGCGTCAACGTCGCGCAATCGCCGATCGCGAACAGTGTGTCGTCGTCCTGCGCCTGCAGGGTTGGCCTGACGGCGATCTGATTGGAACGATTGATCTCGATCCCATCCAGTTTGCTTAGAAAATCAGGGGCCTTGACGCCCGCCGCCCACACCATCAAATCCGCCGGTCGGTGGCTGCCATCGCCCAACCGGAGTCCATCGGGTTCGGCGGCGGTCACTCGCGTGCCGGTTCGCACCGTGAAACCAATATGCCGTAACTGTGCCTCACTGGACTCCGACACCGCCGGCGGAAACGCGGCCAGTACGCGCGGTGCGCTTTCATAAAGGGTGAGGTTCAGACGTGAGCGGATGCCGGGGTCGCCGTAACTCGACGCCACTTCGAGCAAGCGGCTCAATTCCGCTGCCAGTTCGACGCCAGTCGCTCCGGCGCCGACGATCGACACGCGCAACGCGCTATTCGTCACAACACTCTGGAATATGCGGATTCGCAATGCTTCGTTGAAGACCTCAGCCTGTGCCTGGCTGTCAATGAAATGGCAATGATCGAGGATGCCTGGGGTGCTGAAGTCGTTGGCGCGACTGCCTAACGCAAGAATCAGTACATCGTATTCGACGGTGCGCGGGCCGATCACAATTTCACCCGACTTCGAACGCAGCGCAGCCAGCTTTACGATTCGCGCATTGCGGTCCAGGCCTTCCATCTCGCCTGGCTGATAGTTGAAGCCGTGGTCGCGAGCGTGGGCGAGATAGATGACCTGCTGTTGCTGGACATCGCGCGTGCCCGCCGCGATCGTGTGCAGCATGGGCTTCCAGATGTGGGTTGCGCTTTTGTCGATCAACGTGACCTGAGCGCGGCCGCTGCGGCCAAGCGTGTTGCCCAGTCTGGTCGCGAGCAGAAGTCCAGCGATACCGCCGCCGACGATGACGATCCGGGTGGTCTGGCGCATGGGTGAATATTCTACGAGTGATGAATTAATGCGATACTAAGGTTTCGAAGGGTTCATGTCAAATCGGTGCCGCTGCTATTCGCGGTGCGGCACCCGTTAAAATTCTTAGTTTTCCTTGAACACGATCTACCGTCGCCGATGAAACACCCTCACGATCAAACCCAGTGCGCCACGACGACTCCCACGCCCCGTCGGTCGCGCGGCCGCCCAGTGTGCAGCGACGCGGGTGGCGCCGACGCATTGCTTCGCACTGCCCGAGGGGCGTTCGCGAGGAGCGGCTATGAGGCGACGAGCGTGCGCGAAATCGCCAGGGCGTCGGGTGTCGACCCCGCGCTGGTCGCGCATCACTACGGCTCGAAGGAAGCGCTGTGGATTGCCGTGGTGGACCAGATTGCCGACGAAGTGGCTCCCATGGTCGCGAAGACCGCCGCCTTGCGGGAGATTTCAGGTCCAGGACCGCGAGCGCGCGTCGAGGGCGCCGTGTCGATCCTGATCGACCAGGTGTTTCTGACGCCAGACGTTGGCATGTTTTTTTCGACTGCCGCAACCGAAACTGGAGAGCGCCTTAACCTGCTGATCGAACGGGTGGTGCGGCCGTTTCATGATGTGTTCGTGCCGTTGCTCATCGATGCGATCGACGCAGGTGAGATTTCGCGGCAAGATCCCGACATCATGTTCACGATGCTCGCCAATGGCATCAGCAAAACTGTCGCCTATAGCCATGTACTGAGTCCGTTCTCTTCCTTACCGCGGCGTCCCAAGGCATTCAAACGCGCCGTTCTGACGACGGCTTTAGCCATGCTCGGCTGAACCGCTGCGACCGGGTCTGCGGTCGGCGCGACGCCGCCGGGCAAAACCCGGCTCTTCAGAAAACCCGTTGAGCACGGCTACCCGATGGTCCCCCCGGACAGGACGCGGCGCCGCTTCCCACGACCGCAGCACTGAACGCGGCATACATGGGCGCAATAGGCGCGGTACCCGCTAGAATTGCGGCTTTAGCCCGGAATACGCCCATGTCTTTTGCCTCGCTTGGTTTGATCGATCCGTTGCTGCGTAATCTGCAGGAACTCGACTACCAGACACCTACGCCGGTGCAGGCCAAGGCGATTCCGGCTGTGCTCAGCGGCAAGGACGTCATGGCCGCAGCACAGACCGGCACGGGCAAAACGGCCGGTTTCGCGCTGCCGTTGTTGCAGCGGCTGGTGCAACACGGACCGGCAGTGTCCAGCAACCGCGCGCGTGTTCTGGTGCTGGTGCCTACGCGTGAACTGGCTGAACAGGTGCTGCAGAGCTTCGTCGAATACGGCAAAGGTCTCGGCTTGCGATTGCTGGCCGCCTATGGCGGCGTGAGTATCAACCCGCAGATGATGAAGCTGCGCAAAGGCGTGGATGTACTCGTCGCCACGCCTGGCCGTTTGCTGGATCTCAATCGCCAGAACGCCGTGCAGTTCGATCAGGTTCAGACGCTGGTGCTGGATGAAGCCGACCGCATGCTGGATCTGGGCTTTGCGCGCGAACTCGACGCCGTCTTTGCAGCCTTGCCTGCTCAGCGGCAGACCCTGCTGTTCTCCGCCACGTTTGGCGATGATATCCGCGCGATGGCGGCGAACATTCTGCGCGCCCCCGTCAATATCAGCGTCAGCCCGCCCAATGCTACGGCCAGTAAAATCAGGCAGTGGGTCGTGCCGGTGGACAAGAGAAACAAGCCTGAACTCTTCATGCATCTGGTGGCCCAGAACAACTGGGAACACGCGCTGGTTTTCGTCAAAACGCGCAGTGGCGTGGAGTATCTCGCTGCCATGCTCGCCGATGCGGGCTATGCGGTCGACACCATCCACGGCGACAAACCGCAACCCGCGCGCCTGCGTGCGCTGGAGCGCTTCAAGACGCGCGAAGTGCAGATGCTCGTCGCCACCGATGTGGCTGCGCGCGGGCTCGATATCGACGACCTGCCGCTGGTGATCAACGTTGACCTGCCGATCGTGGCGCAAGACTATGTGCACCGTATTGGCCGTACCGGCCGCGCGGGCGCAAGCGGCGTGGCGGTGTCCCTTGTCTGTGCCGACGAAGCGCCGCAACTGGCCGCGATCGAAGCGCTGATCCGGCAAACGCTGCCCCGTGAAGAAGAACCCGGTTTTGAAGCCGAACACCGCGTGCCGCAAACCAGCGCGACGGGCCAGATCGTCAAGAAACCCAAAAAACCCAAGAAGCCCAAAGTGCCGCAAGCTGCGTCGCCGGGCGCCACGCCAGTGCCCGGCAAGAAACGGCGCCCGCAAAGTGACGAAAACAAACACCAACCCGTCGCGCAGCGCGCTTTGACCACGGGTCAGGACACCAGCTTGTCCAGCGGTAGCCCGTTCAGCGTGCAGAAGCCGCGCAGCAAGCCCGCCAGCAAGCCCGCTGCGGGTTCGCGCAAGCCCACTGGCAAACCCGCAGGCAAACCCGCAAGCGGCCGAGCCAAACGCCGGCCCTGATCCTTCACATGGGCCGTCGACCGCCGGTTGACCGCTGGCACGGCAGCGCCGTCCTCGATGGCTTGACATGCATCAAGCGCGACGGTGCAGCCATAAGCAAAATGAAAAGCTGCATGGCTATCCGCTGAGAGGTCGGTCGTGGCGACACTGGCAATCCTGTTCGTCGTGGTGCTGCTGATCAATCTGATGCCGGCATTCGCGCCGCCAACCTGGATGGCCATGTCATGGGTCGGCTTCAATGTTCCCGAGGGCAACCCGGTGGCCTTCGCGGTGGTCGCAGCCGGCGCGGCAACCCTGGGCCGGCTGATCCTGGCCACGTTTGCGCGGTCGCTCGTCCGCGGACGGCTGATGCGCGAATCCGACCGGCAGAACATCGACGTCGTGAGAGCCTGGCTGGAGAAGCACAGGAAGATGACCGTCGGCGGGTTCTTCCTTTATGCGTTGAGCCCGTTTCCTTCGAACTACCTTTTCATCGCGTACGGGCTTTCAGGGCTGCCGCTCAAGGTCATCGGGGCGGCCTTCTTCGTCGGCCGTACGGTGAGCTACGCAATCTGGGCGCATCTGGGCCGGTTCGTATCCGAACAAGTCGATCCGGAAACGCAGCTGGAAGGCGGCTATCTCGGCGGCTATTTCGTCGTCACCCAACTGGTCTTGCTCGGGCTCGTGTACATACTCATGAAACTCGACTGGAAGAGGCTCCTCGAACAGCGCAAGCTGGCGTGGCGACGTTCGCTGAGGCGGCACGACCACGTTGATCACAGCAGCACCACCGAGCGTTGAACGAAGGGGCGCGGCATGCCTGGTGGACCGCTGCCGCGTGAGTCCCGCGGGCACAGGCAAGCGGCCCGGCGCGTGATTGCTCTCGATGACGCGAAGCGCTTTCGCAGGGACCAAACGCTTCAAGTGTAGATGTCTGCACTTGATTTGACAGATGGTGTCAGTCGACGGTCTCAGTGCGGCCATAAAGCGTCGTTCGCGCGGGCACTCGCTCGGACGTTCAGAAGACGGCTCCTCCTGGCAAGCGGCCATTCGGTCTGCAGAGCTGCTGGGTAACGCTTTCACCCACTGGAGAGGCGCCGCATTTCCACGGCGCGCGCCGGGAACACGCATTCGCCCTGGCTCCGGCCTCGCCGGCCGATCCAGCTGCGTTGCTTTTGCCCCCGCGATCTTGCTAGAGTGCTTTAGGTTCCCCAACTGGGAGAAGACCATGCGACCTGGAATGATGGCGGCGCTATGCGGCTTCCTTTTCGCTTCCACGACCGCCATTGCGCAAGAGACGCATATCGCCGCATTTGATGCGCCAGCGAGCGGAAACAAGTACACGCAGCAGTACGTCCTCGACGTCGGTGACGTGCCCGAGCACAAACTGCGGCTATACGAGTTAGTGCGCAATTACGGCGGCAAAGACCAGACAATCGAAGGCATCGTTCTGAAAGAAGCCGTCATCCGCGCCACCAGCGATCTGACCGATTTGAACGGGCTGGGACGCAGCTATGTCGAATACCGAATGGAGAACGGCGACAAGATTTTTGCGCGTGGATATTTCCTAAACCACAAGCTGCCAGACAGTAACCGTCTGAAGAACCTCACAGAGTTGGATATCACCGGTGGTACCGGCAAGTTCCGCGGCATTCGCGGCATCGTGCGCGCAGAGACAACTTCCGACTCCAAGACCTTTAACCAGAACCACACCGAGTTTGAATACTGGTTCGAGAAGTAGCCACAAGGCTGCTTCGAGTCTGCGAACGCCTTGGTGAATCCGATGTCCGCTCCAGGTTCGAGCAGCCGCACATCATTCTGCGGGTGCTAACGCTTGATGATAGTTCCGGCACAAATCCGACTATGCACAATTGGACGTCGCACGATCACCCGAGGGTTTCCGAAAGCCGTCTGATTTCGCGATGCCGTGAATAGCCGACGGCAAACGACGCACAATCAGCCATGATGCGCCATTCGCCTGCGCGTGCTGGCTCAGCCGTACAGACGTCGGTTCCGCTCAGCCGCCGTTTCGTTCCCTTTACAAGTCGACAGGACGAAGGGCAGCGAAGAACGCGGCGCGCTCCCGCTTGAACAGCGCTGGTTTGCCCGGCCGAGACGACAGCACGAATGGCGGTTGTACTCCGATAGCCGACTGTGAAGCGACGTTGGGTCGAACGGCGGCAACGGGTCGGTTGCCGACTTCCGCCACATGCATGATGGAGCAGCCTTCGCCGGATTTGACGGTGTCTGTCCGATGACGTCCCGACTTATACACTTCAAGGTCTTATCCCCGTCACCGCGCCGATATTGGCTTCAGGTTCCTTGCGATTCGCACTGAACCATGAAACGTCCACACGCAAGCCCCCAAGCGCAGCGGATCTGCCTACCCGGATCGAAGCGCCATGTGCACTCGCAATGCGCCGCACGATCGACCACCCGAGGCCGCTCCCGCTTTGCCCGGTGCCCCGCGCCCGGAAGAACCGGTCTCCGAGCCGGTGCAAGTCGTCCTCCGGCAGACCCGGCCCGCTATCTTCCACGGCCAGCACGACGCGGCCATCGCAACAGCGCACCGACACCGAGATTCGAGCCCGAGGAGGGCTATAGCGGACAGCGTTGTCGACCAGGTTGCGAATGAGCGCAGCAATCAGCACCTCGTTGCCTGTGATGTCGCAGTGTTCAGCCGCTTCGAGTTCGAGTCGCTGCCACTTGCCGATCGACCGGGGGGCGATGTCGGCGACAACCTGCTTCGCAACGGCACCCAGGTCGACTGCAGTGCTGTCAGTGGTATCGTCGGCCGGCGTCCCGGCTTCGAGTCGCGACAGCAGCAAGAGCTGATCGACGAGATGCGCCATACGGTCGCAGCCCTCGAGCACGCCAGAGAGCGCGTGCCTGCGAAGCGCGGCATCGGCTTCCGCCATCGCTACCTGGGCCTGTGCCTTGATCGCGGCGATGGGCGTGCGCAGTTCATGCGCGGCATCGGCGGTGAAGCGCCGCTCCGCGTCGAGCACAGCCCGAATGCGATCGAACAGACGGTTGAGCGCATCGAGCATCGGCTGCATTTCTTGGGGTGCGCGATTCATCCGGACCACGTCCAGTGCACGCGGATCGCGCCGCGCCAGCATGCTGCCCAGGTCCCGGAGCGGCGCCGCGCCTCGCCGCACGGCCCACCAGGTCACGAGCGCGAGCACCGGCAGGGCGCCGGCCATGGGCCAGAAGGCGCTGCGCATCACCGCCATCAGTATCGAAGTGCGTGAGTCGACCCGTTCGCCCACGTAGACTTCGACATCGTGCTGCGCGCCGGGAGTCGCAAACACGCGCCATGCGTTGCCCTCTATCTGGACGGTCCAGAACCCCGATTGCCGCTTCTCCCGGGAAGGCACCATCGGTTGCGCGGGCGCGTTGGCCGAATGCATGCCGAGCCGCCCTTCGTGGAAAACCTGAAATACCACCTTCGGCGCATAGGGATGCAGAATCGGCGCGTCCAGGGTTTCGTCGTCGTCTGCCGCCTGGGCCTGCTGCATCACCAGCAGCGCGGCAGCCTGCGCGAGGTGGCTGTCGAGTAGCTGATCGATTTCCCGCCGCGCGTCCTGCCAGGTGAGTACGCTCGCGCCCAGCCACACGCCAGCGACCACACCCGTCACGAGCACCAGCAAACGTCCCTGCAGCGAGCGAGGCAGCTTCATGGCTCGCCCGTGGTTTCGCGCATCAGCACGTAGCCCACGCCGCGTACCGTCCGGATCAGGTCGCTGCCGAGCTTGCTTCTGAGGCGGTGCACATGCACTTCGACTGCATTGCTCTCCACTTCCCGGCCCCAGCTATACAGGTGCTGCTCGATCTGCTCACGCGAAAGCACGCGGCCTGCATTGAGCATCAACACGTGCAGCAGATCGAACTCGCGCGCGGACAGCGTGACGGGTGCGCCGCCGCGGTAGACCATACGCGATGCCGGTTCCAGCACCACATCGTGAGCCTGAAGCCGCTCGCGCGGCCGGCCATGCGCGCGGCGCACCAGTGCCCGCAGCCGGGCGCCGAGTTCATGGAGGTCGATCGGTTTGACCACGTAGTCATCGGCGCCGATGTCGAGCCCGCGAACGCGGTCCTTCACGGCATCGCGCGCCGTGAGCACCAGAATGGGAAGCTCCACACCGGCGCGGCGCACGTTTAGCAGCACATCGATTCCGTCCATGCGCGGCAAGCCGAGATCGAGCACCGCAGCCGCATACGGTTGCGCGCGCAACTCGCTTTGCGCCGCTTCACCGTCGCGAACCCAGTCGACTTGAAAGCCCTGCTGCCGCAACCCGGCACGAATGCCGTCGCCGAGCAGGGTGTCGTCTTCGACAAGCAGAATGCGCACGCGTGAAAGGTCCTGTCGATCGGGCTCAGTCGCCGTCTCTATCTCCGTCGGTCCGCAAATGCGCAGCGGAACCGGCGGATGGGGTTGGCGCCGGTGTTTGCGGCGCTGCTTGCCATTGTGTCCACCACCAGGCGATCGCGGCTGCCATGACCAACGCAGCGAATCCCCAGCGCGCGGTTCGTATGCTTTCGTTCGCGCGGCCCGATTTGTATCCCGTTACCATCGCGCCAATCAGGTTTTCGCGATGCAGCAGGCTGCTCGCCAGCACCGCGACGACGTGAATGGCGATGAGCGCGAGCATGGCGTTGGCGACGCCCCCATGCAGCTCGCCAAGCCATTCGCCGCCGGTGCCGTTATAAGCGGCCCAGCCGGTCGCTCCGACCGCCCAGGTCATGAGCAGCATCGCAACGATCGCGATGGCGCCTGCCGGATTGTGGCCGACGTGTCGTTCAGGACGTCCCTTGAGGAGGCTCGCCATGTAGCGCATGACCGCTGTTGGCGAGCGCACGAAGGCGGAGAACCGGGCGTATCGCGTGCCCATCAGTCCCCAGACGATGCGAAACCCTACGAGGCCGACCATCGTGTAGCCCAGTGTCGCGTGCAGCAGGCGCCATCGCTCGCTCTCCGCGGTCAGCCAGGCGCCGGCGAACGAGGCAACCATCAGCCAGTGGAACACGCGCACGGGCGCGTCCCATACCAGAATCCGGATCGTGCCGGACGCATGCGCGTCATTGTCAGCGCGGGATACGGATGTATCGTTCATCGAAATTTCCTTGATCTGCCTGCGTATGGCAGGCGGCGCAGTTGGACGCGCTCTTGATTGCGGGACGCCGCCACGTCGACGCGGGCACTTCGTCGTGCGCGGCCATGAACCATGACGTGCGGGTAATGCGATCCTCGGGCGGCGCGTTCGCCGCCCGCCCCGCGTTTGCCGCGTGGCCCGTGAGCCAGCCTTCGAGCTGCTTCACGGAAGCGGGGTCCAGAGACGCGTTGGTGCCGAAGTGGTGATCGAGATTGTTCAGGATGCGTCGCCATGAATCGGCAGGCAACATACCTGGCGGATAGGCCAGGTGGCACGCGGCGCACTCTTGCCGGTATTTGGGCAGTGGCGTCACGGATCTTGCCTGCTGTTGTTCTTCGTCCTCCGCGAAACCCGGGCCGGAAAGCACGGTCGCGGCCAGTGCCGTGAACGCGAACGCAATAGCAGTAGCGGGTCGGATTCTCATAGGTCAGTCACCAGCGAAGTCATCGATGTGGATCGCGCCGTGCGTGCTATGGCTTGAGCGTCATGAGCCAGCTCAGGATGTCGGCTTTCTCCGACACCGTGCACTCGCGCCCAACCACGTCGCCGCAATTGCGGCGGAACCACTTTTCCGTTTTTGCCGCATCGGTAAAGCGCTCCGGATTGAAGGCCGGCGCGAGCGGTGCAATCGTCTTGCCCGTGGCTGCGTGCTGGCCGTTTGCGGTCGGCGTGGCGCCGTGGCAGGTCGCGCAGGCCCACTCACGGCCATGCCGCGTGGTGAAGAACTGTTGGCCCCGCGAGGGCACGGGCGCAGATCCCGACTGCGCGGCGTAGCCGTTCAAGATTTGCGCGGGAGATTGCGCGTACGCGGCTGGAACACCGGTGGCAGTGACAAAGCCGAACACGTAGAGCAAGCGAAGCGCGCGCAGGCATCCGGACGTGAGCATCGTGAATTCTCCTGGTGGATGCCCTCCATGTTCGGGCGGCTTCCTTACCGGATTCTTAACGCCGCCATCCAATGCATTTTCAACAACCGCGCCCCGCTTTTTTTGATCTGAATCAATCCCGTCGGATCACGCGGTGGTCAGTGCCCACGGGGCCGGAGAACGGATCCGCTGACCCTTCAGCATCATGCAGACGATGAATTGACGTATGTCAATGGCTAAAGCAGCAACGTTCGTAGATTGGAACAAGCGGTTCCCTGCGTCGCAGGTGAGCGCCCGGTATGCATGATGAAGGAGATGACGATGTACGTTGTTTCGCGTTTGAGCCGAGTTCTTCTTTGTCTGGCTGGCGTGGCTCTCTATGGAACGGCTCTGGCCGATTCCTCGCCATCGCCGAACGTCGCGTCTCAGGTCGACTGCGGGAGATGGGGGAATGGGCCGGGGCCGGGCATGATGGGTGGCGGGTATGGTGCGGGAATGATGGGTTACGGCGCCGGGCCCGGCATGATGCATGGCTACGGAATGGGAATGGGCATGGGCCCTGGCGCCATGATGCCGGGCGGCTGGGCAGCCAGTCTGGATCTGACCGACGACCAGCGTACGAAGATCAATCAGATCCAGGACCAGGCACGCAAGCGTCTCTGGGCGCTGATGGGCAGCATGATGGATCAGCAGGCGACGCTGCGCGACTTGTACCAGGCGCCGAAGCGCGACGACGCGGCAATCGACGAGACCCACAAGGCGATCGGCGCGCTCCGTCAAAAGATGACCGACTCCTCGATCGATGCGCGCAAGCGTGTGGAGGCCGTGCTGACGCGCAAGCAGCTGGACAAGCTTCGCGCGTACGAAAATCAGGCGGACGAGCTCGGATGGTGACGTATGGCGAGGTCGAAGTGCGAACTCGCTGCTGCTGAAGCCGACGCGCGTTCGATCCACCGCAGTGCATGTCGAATCGCAGCGTCTCGATGAATGTATCGTCGATGATGGTTCACTGCGATTCGAGCGTACGGATCAATCGGACGCCGGCACCCTTGCCAGGCTACGTCACGCCTTGACGTTAATCAGTTGACCGATCGTCTGGCCACTGGAATTGACGGTGGGCGCCGATGCAGTCGGTGCCGCCTGCGACGCCTTATCGTCAGCGTCGCCATCCCTGTCAGGACCCACCTCGCCAGCTTCACCGCCCTTCGAGACGTTTGGCGGCAACGGATGCTGCTGTGCGACGGCGTTGCCGCCGATGGAAGATATCGTCATTGTTTTCCTCTGGAAAATATGGGTACAACGCTGTGCCCGATCGGGTTATCGGCGCGCGTTGCTCGTGGATTGAGTCTCTTTCTGGAGGAAACCTTCTCACCATGGTGAGCAATCACCGGTTGCGGCCGGGACGCGTCGGCGAAGAAAAACCGAGGCGATTCGTGGCTTCGTTTCCGTTGCATGTCGCGTAAACCCTCCCGCAAGAAATCGCCCGCCGTAAGAACCGGGTAAGCCGGCGCTTTTAACTTACTCACGAGCGCATCGAAAGAACAACAGCTGAGAACGTGCGCCCGAGCGCATCGCGCCACATCCCCGCACGGGGATCCCCAACTCATATGGCTCGCTGATCGTTCCGGCGCTGCCCGAAAGAACGCGTTCTTTCAGGCAGTGGAAGATACCCGTATAGGAGACGAAGATGGACCTCAAACTCGCAGAGAAAATAAAATCGAGCGCGACATATCGCGAACTGGTGCGAAAGCGCTCGAAGCTCGCCTGGACGCTGACCGCCCTCGTGCTGGTCGTCTACTACGGCTACGTGCTGCTCGTCGCCTTCGACAAGAGTCTGCTTGCCGCGAGGATGGGTGCGGGCGTGATGACCTGGGGCATGCCGATCGGGCTCTTCGTGATCGTGTTCACGGTGGTGATCACCGGCCTCTACGTGCGCCACGCCAACAGCAACTACGACGAACTCACCGACCGGATCAAGCGGGAGGCCGCATGAAAGCCCGACAATTCCTCGCCGCAAACGCGCTGCTCGCCGCTTCGGCCAGTTGCTTCGCCGCCGGTGCCGACCTCGGCCAGGCGGTCAAGCAGGCGACCAACTGGACCGCGATCTGCATGTTCATGCTGTTCGTGATCGCCACGCTGTTCATCACCAAATGGGCCGCCAGAAAGACGCGCTCGGCCGCCGAGTTCTATACCGCGGGCGGCGGCATCACCGGTTTTCAGAACGGCCTTGCGATCGCGGGCGACTTCATGTCTGCGGCGTCGTTCCTCGGTATCTCGGCCGCGGTCTACGCGAACGGCTATGACGGCCTCATCTATTCGATCGGCTTTCTGGTGGGCTGGCCGATCATCACGTTCCTGATGGCCGAACGACTGCGCAATCTCGGCCGCTTCACGTTCGCCGACGTGGCCGCCTACCGCTTCAAGCAAGCCCCGATACGCGCGTTCGCCGCATCGGGCACGCTCGTCGTGGTGGCGTTTTACCTGATCGCGCAGATGGTGGGCGCGGGACAGCTCATCAAGCTGCTGTTCGGCCTCGACTACTGGATCGCGGTGGTGATTGTCGGCGCACTAATGATGGTGTACGTGCTCTTCGGCGGCATGACCGCGACCACCTGGGTGCAGATCATCAAGGCGTGCCTGCTCCTTGCGGGCGCCTCGTTCATGGCTTTCATGGTGCTCTGGCAATTCCACTTCAGCCCCGAGGCGCTGTTCGCGAAGGCCGTGGAAGTGCACGAGAAGAAGGCGTCGATCATGGGGCCGGGCAACTTCATCAAGGATCCGATCTCGGCGATCTCGTTCGGCATGGCGCTGATGTTCGGCACGGCCGGCCTGCCGCACATCCTGATGCGCTTCTTCACCGTTCCCAATGCGAAGGAAGCACGCAAGTCGGTGTTCTGGGCGACCACCTGGGTCGGCTACTTCTACATCCTCACCTTCATCATCGGCTTCGGCGCGATCGTGCTGGTGAGCACGAATCCGGTGTTCAAGGACGCGGGCGGCAAGCTGCTCGGCGGTGCCAACATGGCCGCCGTGCATCTGGCGAATGCGGTCGGCGGCAATGTGTTCCTCGGTTTCATCTCGGCCGTCGCCTTCGCGACCATCCTCGCGGTCGTCGCTGGCCTCACGCTCGCCGGTGCTTCGGCCGTGTCGCACGATCTGTATGCGACCGTGCTCAAGCACGGCAAGGCATCGAGCGAGAGCGAACTGCGCGTTTCGCGTTTCACCACGGTCGTGCTGGGCATCGTTGCGGTCGTGCTGGGCATCGTGTTCGAAAAGCAGAACATCGCGTTCATGGTGTCGCTCGCCTTCGCAGTCGCGGCCTCGGCCAATTTCCCGGTCCTGTTCATGTCCGTGCTGTGGCGCGGCTGCACGACGCGCGGCGCCACCATCGGCGGCTTCCTTGGGCTGCTCTCGGCGGTGCTGCTGACGGTCCTCTCCAAGGCCGTGTGGGTCGATGTATTCCACTATGCGAACGCACCGTTTCCGTACGCTTCGCCCGCGCTCTTTTCGATGGCGATCGGCTTCGCCGGCATCTGGATCTTCTCGGTGACCGACAAGTCCGCTCGCGCACGGATCGACCACGCCGGGTTCGAGGCGCAGAGCGTGCGCTCGGAAACCGGCATCGGCGCGGTGGAGGGCGCGAGCCACTAACGAGGCCTGGTACCCTTCGAAGGGGCGGCGTCGCGACTCGGCGAGGTCGACTATCGAAGAGATTCAAAAGGGAGGGGGCGACGCATCTGCGGCGCCTCCTTCCGTCAATCTGCAATCGATTAGCATGTCGAAGTAATGTCAAGGCTTTGCGACATGCCACATGTCCTTGAAGCCGTCGCCATTCGTCTGTCCTGCCCGCGTGTCTTTGGCGTAGCGATAGAGGGGGTGGCCCTTGTAGGTCCATTGATGCTTCCCGTCCGCGGAAGCGATGAGCCCCCAGTCGCCGCTGGCCTTGTCGTAGGGATCGGCGAGCGCGGCGGGCCACATGGCGGCGCACGCGCCGGCGCAGGCGCTTTTGCCCTGCGCCGTATCCTTGTCGAACGTATAGAGCGTCATACCGTCGTCGTCGACGACGATGCCGTTGGCAACCTTGGGCGCTTCCGCGAACGCCGCGATCGGCAGCAAGCAAGCCGCTGCGACGCACAACAAGATTCTGGTCATGATTTCCGTCCTTGTGAAAACCCACCCGGGATAGCTGATAAACGGCTGACGGCCGCGTTTCTTCCACCATGGCCACCCATTCGTTCGCTGTCGAACAAACGCGGGTAAGGGCATCACGCATGATCTTCTGGCGCGCTTTTGCGCCAGCAGCTTTTGTGCACCAGGAGCCGCCGGGGCGGGCCGGATGGGGCATACTGCACAGCGCGCCCCGCCTTTTTGCCCGAGGAAGCCGCGATGATCTTTCGACAGCTTTTCGACCCCGTATCGTCCACTTACACCTACCTGCTCGGCGACGCTGAAAGCGGCGAAGCGCTGCTGGTCGACCCCGTCTACGAGCAGGTGCCGCGCGATCTCGCGCTCTTGCAGGAGTTGGGCCTGCGGCTTCAGACGACGTTAGACACCCACGTGCACGCCGACCACGTAACGGGCGCATGGCGCTTGCGCGAGCGCTGCGGCAGCCGGATCGCGCTCGCCGCGGTGGTGGGCGCCGAGGGCGTCGACCTGCCGCTACGGCATGGCGACCGCGTTTCGTTCGGCAAGCGCTATCTGGAAGTTCGCGCCACGCCCGGCCACACGAGCGGCTGTCTGACCTATGTGCTCGACGACGCGAGCATGGCCTTCACCGGCGATAGTCTGCTGATACGCGGCTGCGGCCGTACCGATTTCCAGGGCGGGAGCGCGCAGGCGCTTTTCACGTCGGTGCGCGAGCAGATCCTCACGCTGCCCGACCCTTGCCTGCTTTATCCCGGGCACGACTATCGCGGCATCACGGTCACGAGCGTGGCCGAAGAGCGGCGCTTCAACCCGCGCCTGGGTGGCGACGTCGATCTCGGCGATTTCGCGGGCTACATGCATAACCTGAATTTGCCGCACCCCAAGCTGATGGCCGTCGCGGTGCCCGCCAACCTGCGCTGCGGGAAGCCCGAAGGCGAGGCGCCGGTTCAGGAGTCGCCCGACTGGGCGCCCCTCACGCTGCGCTTTAGCGGCGTATGGGAGATCGAGCCGATGGCGCTGCTGGAGCATGCGGCCGGGTTGCAGATCGTGGACGTGCGCGAGGCGCCCGAATTCATCGACCCGCTCGGCCACTTGCCCGACGCGAAGCTCGTGCCGCTCTCGCAGTTGATGGCCCGGATCGACGAACTCGACCGCGAGCGCCCCGTCGTGGCCGTGTGCCGCTCGGGTGTGCGGTCTGCGCAGGCGAGCGTGCTGCTGAGCAAGGCGGGCTTCGACAAGGTGGCCAATCTCGCTGGCGGGATGCTGCGCTGGAAGGCCGAGGGTTTGCCGGTCGCGCCAGGGAGCCGCTGATGATGCCTTCGAGGAGACGAACATGACTGCCCACGACTTCGCCGAGTTCTCCTGGGACGAGCAGGAGGACGTCAAGGCCGTGCTTGCCAGCCGGGGGCTCGAGCTGCGCGAGTTCAGGATCTCGGACAACGCCAGCGCGGCTGGTGAGGGGAAGAACGGACCGCTCCGGCAGGTTTGCGTAACGCGGATCACCAACGGCAAGACGGCCACCTACGAAACCGACCACTTCGCCCCCTGGATCACGGACTTCGACGAGGCGCTGCAAGCCGGCGAATTCGACGACTGAGCGCTATCGGCTCAACGCGGCCTGAGCCCGCTGGAGCCACTCGCTATTGTGTTCGCGGGCATGGCGCGGCCAGTGCTTCGCGTCGTGCACGATTTCGGCATAAAGCTCGCGCGCGCGCTGGCGATCGGCTGGATCCGGCTGCTTCGCCAGCCAGTCGGCGAACAGGCAACGCGGTGCGGCGTCGCTTGCGCAGGAGAGCGCGGTTGCGAACGCGGCACGCGCGCCCGGTGCCCCTGTCGCGGCCAGGGCCCGTGCATACAGCAAGGACGGATCCGGTTGCTGGCGGGCGGCCGGTTGCACGGCGAACAGCTTTTCCAGCGTCTCCTGTGTGGCCGCGGCATTGCCGTTGGCGAACTGTGCACGCGCCAGCCCTTCGAGCAAGGCCGGATCGGACGCGAACGGCCCGCTGGCGGCGGCCTGATAGTGCTCCAGCGCTTCGGCGGCGTTGCCGGCATCGAGCAGCGCGGCTCCCAGCCGCATGCGATGCGCGACGGTCGGCGCGCGGTCGAAATCCGTGCGCGCCTCGCGCACCGCGCGATTGGGATCGACGAGCTGCGAGATGGCCCTTGACGTCGCCCTGGCCCCGCGCGACTGGCGCAGCGAGGGCAAGTAGATAACGAAGAAGTAGACGAGGCTGCCAAGACCAGGAAAAAGAAACAGGATCAGCAGCCAGTACATGTTCTGCTGGTTGCGAATCGCATGCACCGCGAAGAGCAGGGCGATGATGACGTAAAGGCTGATTCCGAAAATGCGCATCGACGAGAAGGTCCGTTGTGCTGCGTGATCCGCCGCGAGTCATCGAATCGATCGGGTGGCGGGCGACGCGTCAATGGGAAGGGCCGTGCAGGTTGCGCTGCAGCGACTCCAACCCCCAATGATACTGCCTGGCGGTTTCGGTCTCCGCGAGCGCGCCGCGAATCGCGGCCTTTCGAACGGCAATTGACGGATCGGCGCCCACAGACGCGGTTGCGCCTACGCGCGTTTCGCGGCGACGTACGTGTAGACGACCGGGAGCACGAACAGCGTGAACGCCGTGCCCACGAGCATGCCGCTCGCGAGCGTGATGCCTATCGCGAAGCGGCTCGCTGCCCCTGCGCCGCTCGCGAACACCAGCGGCGCCATACCCGCGACCATCGCAGCCGTGGTCATCAGGATCGGGCGCAGCCGCACCGCGGCCGCGCGCTCGATTGCGGCAGCGCGGTCGAGCCCTTCGGCGCGCCGCAAGTCGTTCGCGAAGCTGACCATCAGAATGCCGTGCTTCGAGATGAGACCGATCAGCGTCACGAGCCCGATCTGTGTATAGATGTTGAGCGTCGCGTAGCCCAGATAGAGCGGCACGAGCGCGCCGCAGACGGAGAGCGGCACGGTCACGAGAATCACGACCGGATCGCGCGTGCTCTCGAACTGCGCGGCGAGCGCGAGAAAGATCAGGATCAGCGCGAACACGAACGTCACGATGAGCCGGTTGCCTTCGTGCACGTATTGCCTCGACTCGCCCAGCCAGTCGATCGAATAGCCGGCAGGCAGGTCCAGCGAGCGCAGGAATTCGACCGCTTCGCCCATGGTCACGCCTGCTGCCGGTATCGCCGAAAACGTGACCGCGTTCATCTGGTTGAACTGGTTGAGCATCGCGGGTTGATGACCCGTCGAAACGCGCACGACCGTCGACAGCGGAATCATCCCGCCCGACGCAGTCTTCACGTAGTAGCGGTTCAACGTATCGGCGGAGAGGCGCTCGTTGCGCGTGACCTGCGTAATTACGTCGTATGCGCGCCCGTCGTGGTTGAAACGGTTTACATAGTTTTCGCCGACCAGCAGCGCGAACGTTTCGGCAATGTGCTGCATCGTGATGCCGAGCGCGTTCGCCGCGTCGCGGTCGATGTCGACGTTGATCGCGCGGCTGTCGAATGTGAGGTCAGTGTCCATGGCCGCGAACAAGCCGCTGTTCGTCGCGTCCGCCTTCAGTTTCTCCATCTGCACAAACAGCTCCGGGTAGCTTGCGGGCGCGAGCAACACCATCTGCACCGGCAAACCGCCGCTCGACGCGGGCAATGCCGGCAGCAGGAATGCGAATACCTGGGTGCCAGTTATGCCGTTTGCCCCGGCCTGCACGAGCGACTGCAATTCGAACGCACCGCGCTCGCGCCCGGACCAGTCCACCAGGTTGACCCCGGCAAAGCCGAGGTTGTTGCCGTTGTAGCCGTTCAGGATGAAACTCGTATCCGCCTCGGGCAACGTTCGGAACACGCGTTCCATGTCCGCCGCGTAGCGCTCCATGTAATCGAGGTTCGCGTACTTCGGCGCCTTGATCGCGGCCATGATAGAGCCTTGATCCTCGGGCGGCGCGAGCTCGTGTTTGGCCCCCAGCGCGAGCGGTACGATGACGGCCATCACACCGACGCCGAGCACTACCGTTGCGCTCCGCGCCGCGAGGCACGCACGCAGCGCGCGCTGGTAGCGTGCAGTGAGTTGCCCGAGCCCGCGTTCGATCGCGCGTTCGAGACGCGAGGCGGCTACGCCCCGTGCGAGCAGTTGCGCGCCGAGCATGGGCGACAGCGTGAGCGCGACCACGCCCGACATCAACACGGCGCCCGCGAGCGTGAACGCGAATTCGCGAAACAGCGACCCGGTCAGGCCGCCCATCAGTCCGATGGGCGCGTAGACGGCAATCAGCGTGCCCGTCATTACGACGACCGGCGCGACGATCTCGCGCGTGCCCACGAGCGCAGCGCGCAGCGGCGCCATGCCACCTTCGACGTGCCGGTGAATGTTCTCGACAACGACGATCGCGTCGTCCACGACGAGGCCGATGGCCAGCACCATCGCGAGCATGGTCAGGATGTTCAGCGAGAACCCGGCGGCCAGCATCAACAACGCGGTGCCGGCGAGCGACAGCGGAATCGCGACCACGGGCACGAAGACCGCGCGCAGCGAGCCGAGAAACACGAAGATCACGACCACGACGATGGCGACCGTTTCGGCGAGCGTGACGCAAACCTCGTCGATCGACGCATGAATGAAGCGGGCGACGTCGAAGCCGTTCGCGATGGCGAGGCCTTCGGGCTTCGTACGTTCCATCTGGGGCAGCAGTGCCTCGATGCCGCGCACGATCTCGAGCGGATTGCCCGCAGGCGTAGCGTTCACCGCGATGTAAACGGCGCGGTGGCCGTTCATCAGCGCGCTCGAGTCGTCGTTCTGGCCGCCCGTTGCGACGGACGCCACGTCCTTGAGCCTTACGACGCCATGGTCGTAGCCGCCGGTTTTCACGATGAGTTCGCCGAACGAGCGCGGGTCGCCGAGATCGGTGTTCGCGGCGATGTCCGCGGCCGTCAGCGCGCCTTTCGCCTGACCCGGCGCCGCCTGCACGTTGTTCGCCTTGAGCGCCGCCGCGATCTCGCCCGCGCTCAGCCCGTGCGCCGCGAGGCGCGCCGCGTCGATCCACACGCGCATCGCGAGGTTGCGGCCGCCGAGGATGTCCGCGGACGCGACGCCGGGCACGGCGCTCACGAGCGGCTGTGCGACACGCACCACGAAGTCGGTAATTTCGGGCACAGACAGCGTGTCGCTCGCGAAGCCGAGGTACATGACGGCGGTCGGCGCGTCCGTGAGCCTGGTGATGACCGGATCGTTCGCTTCGACCGGTAGCCTGTATTTGACCTGCTGCACCTTCGCCAGGACTTCGGTCATCGCGCGGTCCGAATCCGCGCCGAGGCGCAGCCGCGCCTTCACGACGCTTCTGCCTTGCGTCGTCGTCGAGGTGAGATAGTCGATGCCTTCCGCGGTCGCGATCGACTGCGCGATGGGCGCCGTGACGAAGCCTTGCATCAGCGTTTGCGATGCGCCGGGGTAGCCGGTCTCGACGCTAATCGTCGCGCTTTCGAGCGCCGGGTATTGCCGGACCGGCAACGCCATCAGTGCGCGCGCGCCGACGAGCAGGATCAGCAGACCCAGAGTCACGGCCAGCACCGGGCGCTCGATGAACAGGTCGGTCCAGCGCGCGCCGCCGGCTTCGTGTTCGCGGCGCGGGATCATTGCGGCCGCTCCGGCGGCGTAGCGCCGTCGAGTGCGATCTTCACGCGCATGCCCGGCGCGACGCGCAACTGGCCGGACGTCACGATGACTTCACCGGGACGCAGACCGTCGAGCACCGCCACGCGGTCATCGCGACGCGCACCGGTCTGGATGCGGCGAATCGCGACTGTGCCGACGCCGTTGCGGTTTGCGTGCTCGACGACGGCAACCGTTTCGCCGTCCTGCGAGGTCTGCACCGCAGTATCGGGTACCGTGAGCACGTCGTGCCGGGGCGGCAGTTCGAGCCTGACCTGGGCATACATGCCGGGGCGTAACAGATGGTTTGGATTGCTCAGCGTGGCCTGAACGCTCACGCTGCGCGTACGCTCGTCGACATGCGGTTCGAGCGCGGTGACGCGGGCGTCGAACAGGCGGCCGGGAAACGCGTCGGTCGCGACGCGCACGCGCGAGCCGGGACGTAGTTGCCCGAGGTGCTTTTGCGGCAAGGCGAAATTCACGTGCAACGTATCCAGGTCTGTCAGCGTCGCTATGGGGTCGCCCGCGTTCACATACTGCCCGACGTTCACGCGCCGCAAGCCGATCTCGCCGCTGAACGGCGCACGCACGCTTTTCTGCGTGATCACGGCCTGGACTTGCCGGGCGTCGGCGGTGGTCGCTGCGAAATCGAACCGATGCTCATCGAGCGCCCGGCGCGATTCCGCACCCATCGGCACCAGCGTTTGTGAGCGCTGGAGCTGCGTTTTCGCGTAGGCCGCCCTCGCTTGCAGACTCGCGAGCCGCGCGCGTTCCGGTGCATCGTAGAGCTGCACGAGCCGCGCGCCTTCGGCGACCGCCGTGCCCGGCTCGAATTCGATGCCCGTCACGCGCCCGGCGACCTCCGGCGCGAGCGTGACCTGCCGGACCGCCGCGAGCGTGCCGATTGCGTCGAGCGTGACCGATTCCATGCCGGTCCGCGCAACGGTGGCCGCGACCGTGAGCGGTGGGGCGGGGGGCGGAGCCTCGTGCACGGGCACGTCGCGCGCGTGCCGCCACAGCACGAAACTGCCGAAAACAGCGGCCAGTGCGACGACCGCCAGCGCGAGCGGCCGGGCGGCGCGCATCCGCGCGCGCCAGCGGGACAGGACTGTCATGCGCGGCTCGTATCACGAGCGCCGAGCGGGCTGCGGCACCTGCGCGGCCGCCGTCTCCGCGGCCTCGCCTCGCTCCGCTGCGGATGCCTGCCTCGCGCGAACATTGGCCGCGGTCGTAGACCACTGAACGATCAGCATGCCCCCGGCGATCAGCAGCACGCCCGCGATGCGGCCAAGGGTGGCATGCCTCACGGGCAGGCCCATGACGCCGAAATGATCGATCAGCAGCGAGGTGAGCATCTGGCCGGCGATCACGCAGACGATGAACGATGTCGCGCCCAGACGCGGCGTGAGCATCAGCGCGGCGGTGATGTAGATCACGCCCGCGATGCCGCCGAACCAGATCCACGGCGGCATGCGCAGTGCATCGCGAACGAACGGCGCATGGGCGTGCGTCGCGAAGAGCACCGGCGCCACGGCGACGAGGCTGACGCAGAGCGACACGAGCGTTGCCCACAGCGGATGACCGAGCGCGCGGCCGAGGGCAGCGTTGCTGCCGGCCTGCAACGGGACGAGCGCGCCGGCCGCCACCGCCGCGCCTCCCAGCATGATGCCGGACAAGGACTGAGTGATATGCACGGAATACCTCCGGTTTCTTGTTGGTGATCCATGCCGATTCTCATATATTAGTTCTTCGAATTAAAATTCGTGATTAGCATATCTACCATTCTTTCAACGAATAATGGATAAGCTGAAACAAGTCGATTTGAATCTTCTGGTGACACTGCACGCATTGTTGATCGAGAAGCACATCTCGCGGACGGCCACGCGGCTGAACAAGAGCCAGCCCGCGATCAGTCATGCGCTTGCGCACTTGCGCAGGATCTTCAACGACCCGTTGCTCGTGCGCGCCGGTGTCGGGCTCGAATTGACGCCTCGCGCGACGGAGCTGATGCAGCCGCTTTCCGAGGTGCTGCACCAACTCCGCGCGCTGCTGGAACCACCTCGCTTCGAGCCGTTGGAGGCACAGCAGACGTTCCGTCTCGCCATGTCGGATTACGGCGCGCGTGTCGTGCTGCCCCCGCTCGTGCGGCTGCTGCGCCAGCGGGCGCCGGGCGTCGACATCGCCGTCGGTCAGGCCACCCGGGAAACCATGCAGACGCAGGTGCTCGACGGCGAGATCGATCTCGCACTCGGCGTGTTCCCGGCGCCGCCGTTGGGTCTGCATACGAAGACACTGTTCGTGGAGTCGTTCGCCTGCGTGGCCGACGCGGCGAGCCTGCCGCCGTCGGGCGGCCTCGCGCTCGACGTGTGGCTCGAACGGCCCCACGCGCTCGTCGCCATGCGAGATGGAATGGACAACGAAATCGACCGCGCACTAGCGGGACTGAAACGCCACAGGCGCATCGCGGTGATCCTTCCGCACTGGGGCGTCGCCAACGAGCTGATTGCCGGCACCGATCTGATCCTCACCGTCGCCCGCCGCAATCTCGATCATGGGGACTTCGAACGCGTCCACGGCAGCAGCCTGCGTGTGTTCGACCCGCCGTTCGCAATCGAGTCGTTCGAGTTCCGCTATCTGTGGCACGAGCGCCGGCACAATGACCCTGCGCATCGCTGGCTTCGCGGTGTTGTTGCGCGTCTCGTGCGGGCGCACTGAAGTTTGGCGGGCCGCCGGGCGTGTGCAGCAGTCCGGCGGTGGCGTTTGGCCGTCTGCCTTGCTGGTATTGCCATACCGTTCATATCTCCTTTAGATGCCCCGCTCCGGCCATTCCTCCTCCGAATAATCCGAATTCGCGCAAAGAATTTTCTTGCTTTCAATTGCCTGCATATACTCGTTTCAAAACCAGAGCCAACCACACCGGCGGAAAGATCAATTTCATGATTTGCGCGAGCGGTATTTGTCGTTTAAATAAACCGCATCAGTGAGAGATGTCAAAGAGTCATCTGGCCCTTCGCCGTCGGAAACCGGATTCGTGAAGGCTGGGTTCGAAAGCGGGATAGCCGGAATCCGAATCTCAACAGTAGGAGGGGCTCGATGAGCACGCTAATTCGTTACGACTCCATCGGCGAGCGGTTCGAGGACTTCACGCAGACAGCAGCGCAGAGGGCGGTCGAGGAGCGCACGATTTTCCATATGACAGGCAATGTCGCCGGGCTGAAGGTGCTCGACCTCGCCTGCGGTTTCGGCTATTTTAGCCGCGCGTTGTATCGGCGCGGCGCAGTTCAGGTCGTAGGCGTGGACATTTCGGCACGAATGATCGAACTCGCGCGCGCGGAATCAAAAAAATACGGCGAACCGTTGATTTTCCACGTCCACAACGTCGCGGAAATGAAAATACTCGGCGAATTCGATTTGGTGAATGCTGCATGGTTATTCAATTATGCTGAATCGCCGGAGGATCTGGCGAAAATGTTTCGCGCTGCTGCGGCGAATCTGAAACCGGATGGGAAACTCGTCGCCTATACCGTTGATCCCGATTTTTCGCTCGAAAAGGGTAATTTCGAACGTTACGGCGTGGACGTGCGCAATGAAACGCCATGGCGCGGAGGCTTTCGTCACGATGCACAGTTCGTCACCCAGCCGCCCAGCGCATTCACTTTTTATCGCTGGAGCCGGGCCGAATACGAGCGTGCCATTCTGGCGGCGGGCTTTATGACGTTTTACTGGCAGAAGCCATTGCTTGCGTTATCCGATATCGCGGCGCGACCAGTCGGTTTCTGGTCCGTGTTCCAGTCCAACTGCCTGCAAACCGGGCTCGTGTGCCAGCGCTGACGCGCAGCACGCACCGGTTGGCGGCCCGGTTTCGCGGCGTTCGATGCGCAGCGGCGCCAGCCGAACGCGTCTTTCCTTCCGACTTCGACTGTCAGGCGACGTACATGAAAATTTCCGATATTGAACGCGGCGTGTCCGTACGAACCCGCGTGAAAGTGCCCATCCGTCCGCGAGCCGGCAAGGTCCGCTTCGAACCCGAAATGGTGACGTTTTCGGGGCTGTGCGATAACGCCGAGCACCTCGCGCTCGTGTTTGGTCCATCCGGTGCGGTGCCCCACGTGCGCGTGCATTCGGAGTGCCTGACCGGCGACGTGTTCGGCTCAGCGCGTTGCGACTGCGGCGAGCAACTGAACGAGGCGATCATGCACTTCGGTGCGTGCGGCGGCATTCTGCTGTACCTGCGCCAGGAGGGGCGGGGCATTGGCCTCTACAACAAGCTCGAAGCGTACCGCTTGCAGATCGTGAATGGCCTCGACACGTTCGCCGCGAATCGCGCGCTGAATTTCCCCGACGACCCGCGCGACTTCCGCGTCGCCGCGCACGGATCTGGTCGCCCGAGCAGCGCTGCGAAGTGCTGGTGACGCCGCACACGCATTCGGTCAAGTGCGTCTGCTCGAGCGATGACGGCCGCTTCGTCGCGACCGGCAGTTACAACGGACGCGTGACGATCTACGACCGGCGCGAGTCGCGGTGGTGCGCCGACGAGCGTCTAACGATCGCGGGCGTGTCGTCGCTGGCCTACGATCTGAACGCGGGCCTTTTCCTCGCAAGTTCGTACGATGGGCGCGTCTACCAGGTTGCCGCGCAAGCGACGCGTTGAATCTGCCCCGCGTGCCGCGAGCCGGGCGGTTCTGATCAAGAGGAGTTCGGACTAAAGATGCCGATGCTCGCCGACAATCCAAACTGCCTGAGCGACCGCGAAGCCATGGGGCTACCCGAGACGTTCGTCGCGCGCTTGCCTGCCACCCTGCTGGCCAGACATCGCGAACTGTTGCGGGCAGAGCCTGACGAGCTCGCCGCGTTTGCCGGGGATCCGCAGCAGCCATTCGAGCGGCGCTACGCGGCTGGCACGCTACTCGGTCTCGTTGGCGATCCGCGCATCCGGCCGTTCGATCCGTACATGGTCACGATCCCTGCCGCCCACGCGACACTCGGCTTGTCTCACGATGAGGTGAACCGGGTCGTCGAGCAGTGGGGCGACGTCGGTGTGATCGAACCGTGGATTGCGAAGGAGTGCCCACGTTACGACGCGCAGATCGCGCGGTTCGCGCTGATGCGCTACCCGGTCACAAATCTCGAATACCGGTTGTTCCTGGAACACACCGGCCTGGCTTTGTTGCCGACGTCGTGGACGTTCGGCGCCTATCCGGCCGAGAGGGCGAATCATCCCGTTTGGTCGGTGCTCCCGGAAGCCGCCGACCGTTACGCACAGTGGCTCTCCGCTGCGACGGGGCGGCGCTTCCGGCTGCCTTTGGAGGCCGAGTGGGAGTATGCGGCTTCGGGTGGCGCACACGAGTACCCGTGGGGCGACGCGTTCGATCCGCGAGCGGCGAACACGGTCGAGGCCGGGCCGCTCGGCACAACGCCGGTTGGCATCTTCCCGGACGGGCGCAGCCCGTTTGGGGTCGACGATATGGCGGGTAACGTCGAGGAATACGTGGCGGATGACTACCGGCCTTACCCCGGCGGCGCACCGGTCGACGACGACCTCGTGCTTTCGCAGGGCCCGTATCGCGTGGCGCGGGGCGGCAGCTTCACGCGCTTTGGCGATCTAGCGCGCTGCGCGCGCCGGCACGGCCGGTACCCGCGTGACATCAACGTCTTGGGCTTCCGGCTTGCGGAGTCGCTGCAATGAGCGGCCGCACGACCCTCGGCAGAACAGTCGATATCCCAGCGGCCTCTTCCGTCGCCGATCAGGCTCATATATCGAGCGAATCGGCAACGATGTGTTTGCGCGCATCGCGCACATCGACGCGCTGGTCTGAACGAGAGCAGGTTGTGGGGCAAGTCCGATCCCGGTGGAATAGCGGATCCTGAGATCCGCACTATGGCTCACAGGAGTCGACAGCTCGACGTTGATCGCCGCGATGATCATTGCCGCGCGGCCACCGAGTGCGCGCCGATGCCAGTTTCCGTCTGCGCGCACCTCGCTGCCTTAAGCGAGCCAGCTCGGCACGCATGCGAGGACATCACCCGTGACGATCGAGGTGAGATTGCCGAACCACCAGCGAAGCACGGCGAGCGCGAGCACGGCCAGATGGAGGGCCATTTGCTTGCGTACCACCTGCATCCTGGCGACGAGCGCGACGCTCGCCCCACGACGAGCAGCGATTGCGCGGCCACACGCGCCGCGCCGGCGATCAGCACGATACCCGCGCGCGATCGCGCTGGCTGAAGCCAGCAGATAAATCCCCCGCTGCAGGGCGACCGCGCGCTCGAGGCTGACGAGCGCACCGAATAGCGCGCCCCGGCGTTCTGGCTCTGTGCTAATCGGCCGCAGCCGTGGTGTTCGCGCCGAGTCGATGCGCGATTTTCTTCATATTTTTTCCGTGCTGAGTCCGTGAACCGCCAGCCCCGAATAAAAGCGACTTTTATTCAGCCTCGAAAAAACCGGCGCATCGCAAGCCGGATCATGGAAATCCCGTATGCACCGGCATGATCCGCGAAAGCTTCGGGAAGGGTTGGGATCACTAGAATCCTCCCATTCAATCGAGGCGGGCAGCGTCGTGCAGCCGGCCCAATCAAACGGAGACAGTCGATGCAACCCAGTTTTCGCGCGTTGCGCCATGTGGCGCTCGCTTGTGGCCTGCTGTTTACCCTCGCGACTCAGGGCGCGCACGCGGCCGATGCAAGCGGCGAGAAAATCACCATCATGGTGGGCGGGATCACCAAGCTCATTTACCTGCCCGCGCGCCTGACCGAGCAACTCGGCTACTTCAAGGACGAAGGGTTGAACGTCGAGCTGCTGTCGCAGCCTGCCGGCGTGGATGCGGAGAACGAACTGCTCGCGGGCGCCGTGCAAGGGGTCGTCGGCTTCTACGATCACACCATCGATCTGCAAACCAAGGGTAAAGACGTCAAGGCGATCGTCGTGTTCGGCCAGGTGCCGGGCGAAGTGGAGATGGTGTCGTCGAAGGCCGCCGACACGATCAAGTCCATGGCCGACGTCAAAGGCAAGACGCTCGGCGTGACCGGGCTCGGCTCGTCGACCAGCTTTCTCACGCAGTACCTCGCGGGCCAGCATGGGCTTGGCTCGAGCGACTACAGCATGTTGCCGGTCGGCGCGGACGCGAGCTTCATCGCGGCTATCAAGCAAGGGCGCATCGATGCGGGCATGACCACCGAGCCCACCGTCTCCGCGCTGCAAAAGAGCGGCGATGCCAAGGTGCTCGTCGACATGCGCACGCTCGAAGGCACGCGCGCCGCGCTCGGCGGCACCTATCCGGCGGCAAGCCTTTATGTCCAGGATGCGTGGGCGGCCTCGCACAAGGAACAGGCGGCGAAGCTCGCCCATGCATTCGTGCGCACCATGCAGTTCATTCATACGCATAGCGCCGAAGAAATCGCCGACAAAATGCCCGCCGATTATCAAAAGGACAAGGCGCTATACGTGAGCGCGCTGAAGGCGTCGCTGCCGATGTACACGGCGGACGGCAAGATGCCCGCCGATGGCCCGGCAACCGTGCTGAAGGTCCTCGCGAGCTTCAATCCTTCGGTGAAGGGCAAGCACGTGGACCTGGCCAAAACCTATACGAACGAGTTCGTCAGCGCGAAATGAAGCAGACTCCGAACCTGAATGCCGCGCCCGCCATCGAGTTCCGCTCGGTATCGTGCCGCTTCGTCTCGCCCGACGGCAAGGCCACTATCGCGTTGCGCGATTTCAGCATGTCGGTTGCGCAAGGCGAATTCGTCGCGATCGTCGGGCCCACGGGCTGCGGCAAGTCCACCACGCTCAGCATGATCACGGGCTTGCTGAAACCCACCTCGGGAGACGTGCGCGTGATGGGCGAGTCGGTCGACGGCATCGATCCGCGCATCGGCTTCGTGTTCCAGGCCGACGCCGTGTTTCCGTGGCGCTCGGTGCTCGACAACGTCGCGGCGGGCCCGCTCTTTCGCGGCCGCTCGAAGTCGGCGGCCTACGACGAAGCCAATGAATGGCTGCGCCGCGTGGGTCTCGCCAACTTCGGCAAGCACTATCCGCATCAGCTATCGGGCGGCATGAGAAAGCGCGTGGCGCTTGCGCAGACCTTCATCAACAAGCCCGAGATCCTGTTGATGGACGAGCCGTTCTCGGCGCTCGACATGCAAACGCGCACGCTGATGCAGGACGAGCTGCTTCAGTTGTGGGGCGGAACGGGTTCGGTGGTATTCGTCACGCACGATCTCGAAGAAGCGATCGCACTGGCGGACCGCGTCTTCGTGCTGACCGCGCGGCCGGCCACGCTCAAGAAGGTCTACGAAATCGACCTGCCGCGCCCGCGCGTCACCTCGGAAATCCGCTATCACCCACGCTTCGTGGAAATCTCGCGCGACATCTGGCACGACCTGCGCGAGGAGGTGCAAATTGCCTGACACGCTCGAACTCCGGAAAGCGCCCATGACATCGCCTGCAACACCTTCGAAAGCAACAGCAACACTGGACGGCAAGTCGCTAGCTGAAGTCGAGCGGCTCGCGCAACGCCGCATCCGGCAGCGCCACGCGCTCGTCATCACGCTGCGCATTCTCGTGCTCGTCGTCGCGCTGGGCGGGTGGGAACTCGCCGGGCGCAACAAATGGATCGATCCGTTCTTCTTTTCGATGCCGTCGCTGATCTTCCTGCAGATCGTCGACTGGTTCCAGAACGGGACTTCGCAGGGGCCGCTGCTGTTGCAGGTCTGGGTCACGCTCGAAGAAACCATACTCGGCTTCCTGATCGGTGCCGTGGCAGGCGTGGTCTGCGGTATCGTGCTCGGCCGCAACAAGCTGCTCTCCGACGTGTTCAGCCTCTACATCAAAATCGCCAACTCGATTCCGCGCGTGGTGCTCGGCTCGGTGTTCGTGATCGCGCTGGGGCTCGGTATGGCGTCGAAGGTCGCGCTCGCGGTCGTGATGGTGTTCTTCGTGGTGTTCGCCAACGCGTTCCAGGGCGTGCGCGAGGCCGACCGCTACATGATCGCCAACGCGCAGATTCTGGGCGCGTCGCGCCGCCAGGTGACGACCTCGGTCGTGATTCCCTCGGCGCTCAGCTGGATTCTCGCGAGCCTGCACGTGAGCTTCGGCTTCGCCCTGGTCGGCGCCGTGGTCGGCGAATTCCTCGGCTCGAAGCAAGGCATCGGTTTGCTGATCTCGACGGCCCAGGGCGCGTTCAACGCGAGCGGCGTGTTCGCCGCAATGATCGTGCTCGCCGTCGTTGCGCTTGCTATGGACTACTTGCTGACCGCGCTGGAAAAACGTCTGCTCAAATGGCGGCCCGCCGCGTTTTGAGCGGGAGCGGTTGGGCCAGCCGCGATGCTGGCCTGGAAGTCGATTCACTGCGTATGCCGTCCTGCGCCGAGCCGCCGGACGGCTTTGTACCTGAGAGAACGTGACATGGTGCATAGTCTGCGCGCGCGTTTGCTGTTGTGGCTGCTGGTGCCGCTCGCCGCGTTTGTCGTCGTCACGAGCGGCGTGTCGTACGACGCCGCGCGTCAAACCGCGGATCTGTTGCAGGACCACGCGCTGCTGGATTCCGCGCGTACGATCATCGAAGACGTCGGCTGGGTCGACGGCGCACTCAACGCGACGATTCCACCCGCGGCGCTGGAGCTGTTCGAGTCGCCCTGGCAGGATCACGTCTTCTACAAGGTGCTCGCCGGCAACGGGCGATTGCTGGGCGGCGCGCCGGACCTGCCGCCGCCGTCTGCGAGCAGCGCCGTGCAGCCCGTGTTCTACGACAGCGCGTATGCGGGCCAGCCGATACGCGCCGTTGCCTACGAGCGGCTCCTCTACGACTCGGGCCGTGCCGAACGCGTCACGGTCATCGTCGGCAAGACGATTGCGTCGCGCCAGGCGATGATCGACGGGCTGTGGCGTCCTCAGCTCCTGCGGCAGTGGCTCATGCTGGGGCTCGTCGTGCTGCTCGTGCCGCTCGGGCTCACGCTCGAATTGCGTCCGCTCATGAAGCTCAAGGACGATGTGGCCGACCGCGAGCCCGCGCAACTCGAGCCGATCCGCCCCGATCATCTGCCATCGGAACTCAGACCGATCGTCGATGCGATCAATCAATGCATCGCCCGGCTCAAGGTTCACGCCGCGATGCAACGTCAGTTCATTGCCGACGCGGCGCATCAGTTGCGCACGCCACTCGCGCTGCTCACCACGCAGACGCAGTTCGCTAGCCAGTGCGATGCGCACGATCCCGCGCTTTTCGATGCGCTCAAAGGCGTTCGCCGCACCAGCCAGAAAATGGCGGAGTTGACGAATCAGCTACTTTTGCTCGCGCAGGCGGAATCGATGGCGACGTCGTCTCGCGCCCAAACACGCGTCGATCTCACGGAAGTGGTGGCTTCGGTGCTCGAAGAGATGGTCCAGGCCGCGGAGCGGCGCGATATCGATCTCGGCGCGGATCTGGCCGATTGCGTGCCCGTGGCGGGCAACAAGGGCTTGCTGGCGTCGCTGGTCGCCAATCTCATCGACAACGCGATCCGCTATACGCAGAAGGGGGGCCGTGTCACAGCCATCTGCCGCTGTGAAGAGGGCGAGGCGATGCTCCAGGTGGTGGACAACGGACCCGGCATTCCGGCCGAGGCGCGCGCGCACGTATTCGAGCGCTTCTATCGCGTCGCGGCGGACACCGAAGGCACGGGCCTCGGACTCGCCATCGTGCATCAGGTCGCGCGCTCGCACGGCGGGTCGGTGAACGTCGCCGCGGGGGCGCAGCGCGTGGGGCTCGTCGCGACGGTGCGCCTGCCGGTGCTGGCAGGCTGAGGAGGGACCATGAAGTTGCTGCTCGTAGAAGACAATGCCGAACTCGCGCGCTGGATCGTCAACCTGTTGCGCGCCGAGAATTTCACGGTGGATTGCGTGGCCGACGGAGAATCCGCCGATTCCGTTCTGATCACGCAAAGCTATGACCTCGTGCTCCTCGACATGCGCCTGCCGCGTTTGAGCGGCAAGGACGTGCTCAACCGCCTGCGGCGCAGACGCAACAACGTGCCCGTGCTCATGCTGACCGCGCACGGTTCGATCGACGACAAGGTGGCCTGCTTCGGCGCGGGCGCCGACGACTATGTGGTCAAGCCGTTCGACAGCCGTGAGCTCGTGGCGCGCATCAAGGCGCTCATACGGCGGCAGTCGGGCGAGAAGTCGGGTTGGCTGACGTGCGGCGACCTGCAGTACATCTCCGATACGCGCGAGTTCCGTCACAAGGATGCGCCGCTCAGCCTGCGCCGGCGCGAGCATTCGATTCTGGAGGCGCTCATGCTGCGCCAGGGCAAGGCGGTGCCGAAGCACGTGCTGCTCGAGCGCATCTGCAGCCTGAGCGACGAGCCGAGCGCGGATGCCATCGACATTTACATCCACCGCCTGCGCAAGCACCTGGCGGAGTCGAGCGTGCAGATCACGACGCTGCGCGGGCTTGGCTACATCCTGCGTGCGAAAGAACCCGTGGCGGCTTGAACACGTCCGGATTTTTCCGGTATTGGTGAATGTACTTAGGAATACAGACGGTTCATGAAAGAATCGCGAAGGGATCACCTCTCTACTATTCGTCTCATCCGCTGACTCACGAGGCTCGACTACGTGTCAGGACTGCGTCCGGGACTGCCCGTCCGGGACTACCCGTCGGGACCAAACCGGCAAGTGACTGCAGCGGGTCCATGAAAACTTCCAAACGCGAAATTCCCTGGAGACGATCTTGAAGAGAAGGCATCTTGCAATTACCGTGGCGGCAGGCGCATTGGCGGCGAGCGGCGCGCACGCGCAGTCGAGCGTTCAGCTCTATGGTCTGTTGGACCTGAGCGTACCCACGTATCAGTCGCACGCGGATGCCGAGGGCAACCACGTGATCGGCATGGGCCTCGGCGGCGAGCCCTGGTTCAGCGGCAGCCGCTGGGGCTTGAAAGGCGCTGAAGACATTGGCGGCGGCACGAAGATCATCTTCCGGCTCGAAAGCGAATACCGCGTGAGCGACGGGCAGATGGAAGACCCGGGCCAGCTCTTCGACCGCGACGCCTGGGTGGGCGTGGAAGACGAACGCTTCGGCAAGTTCACGGCGGGCTTCCAGAACACGATCGCGCGCGATGCGTCCGCCATTTACGGCGACCCGTACGGCAACGCGAAACTCACGACGGAAGAGGGCGGCTGGACCAACGCGAACAACTTCAAGCAGATGATCTTCTACGCGGGGAGCGCAACGGGCACCCGTTACGAAAACGGCCTCGCGTGGAAGAAGGTCTTCGACAACGGCATTTTCGCGGCTGCGGGTTACGCGTTCGGCAATTCCACGAGCTTCGGCAACAACGCGAACTACCAGTTCGCGCTCGGCTACAACGCGCCGACCTGGACGGCTTCGACGTTCTATAACCACGTGAACCGCGAAGGCAATACGAACCAGGCGTTCTCGGTGGGCGGCAACTATACGATCGGTATTTTGCGCGCCAATGCGGGCTATTTCCGCTACTGGGGCAATCAGGGGGCGCTGGGCCAGCGTCAGGACAACGCCTGGACGGTCTCGTTCAAGCTCGTGCCGAAGGGCGCGCTCGACTACGAACTCGGCTATCAGCAGATGCGCACGCGCAATGCCGCGTACAACGTCGACGGCAACATCCCGAACGCCAACATCGGCGCATTCGATCCGACCAGCGGGCTGCACAACGGCTTCAAGGAGACGCTCTACGGTTCGATCTTCTATCACCTGTCCAAGCGCACCGAAGTGTACCTGGCAGGCGACTACATGAAGCTGCACGGCGGCTACACGGTCGGCTCGACGTTCGGCGCGACCAACCAGGTCGAAGTGACGACGGGCGTGCGCACGCGCTTCTGATCCCGCGTCAGTCTGTTTTTCTCGACAGCTAGCAGGGCTCGATTCGTCTGGCGAATCGAGCCCTTTGTTTTTGCTGCGCCATCAACCCGCGCTCACGCATGCCACGGTCGGCGCCGTATAAGCAGACGGGTAAGGCGAGAATGGGCCGCTGAGCAGTCGCAAGCGCTGGGTGGCGAGGACATCGGCCTCGACCTGTTCGCGGCGCGTGAGCGCGGCCGGTTCGCCGGCCGGCGGCGCTTCGTTGACGCCGCAAAGCAGGTTCTTCCCGCTCGATAGCTGCACAGGCGTCTGGTAGACCGAGCCGGGCGCCGCCGCGGCCAGGGCGCCGGTGCTCCACAACGCCGCCGCGCAGACCATTGCGCATCCGGGCAAGACGATCTTCATGGCTCACTCCTCAAATTGCGATGACCCATCTTCTGCCAATGAACGGGCGCGTTCCAGACCGGATCCGGGAAATGACTCTTGCGACTGGCTCAAGGATGGCGGCGTCGTCGTGCAGGCCGAGATTTCAGCCTGCGGCTCGGGCCGATTCTGAAAGTTCGGACAGGCTGCGGGCGCGAGTGGGTTCATCTGCCGGAAAAGTGCCGATAGATCAAGGGGTTATTCATTGACCGCGGCGCTGGCACGCCTGCTGCTTTATAGAGGTCCGGCGGCCCAATCAGGCCGCTTCCCTCATCAAACAAGCACCGGAGACGCGACGCAGTCCGGTCGCGAAAACGAAGGAGACATCCCGTGCAGAACAGCGTATCCGCATCCGCCACTTCTCAGGCGATCCCCGAGCCGTCCTCGACTCCCCAAACCCGCTTCTGGCCGGAAGGCTGGTGGAAGCTGATGGAGATCCGCATCGGCATCATTCCGCTGCCGATCTACATGATCCTGTTCGCGCTGATCGCCGGCTTCGCGGTCACGGGCAAGGTGCCCGGCGAGATCTCGATGGCCATCGCCGTGCTGGCGTACTGCGGCTTCACCTGCGCCGAACTCGGCAAGCGCCTGCCACTTCTGCGCAACATCGGCGCGGCCGCGATTCTCGCGACCTTCGTGCCCTCGGCGCTCGTGTACTACCACGTGCTGCCCAAGCCCGTGCAGAACCTCACGGTCGAATTCACGAAGCAGACCAACTTCCTGTATCTCTTCATTGCGTCGATCATCGTCGGCAGCATTCTGAGCATGGACCGGCGCGTGCTCATTCAGGGCTTCCTGAAGATCTTTATTCCGCTCGCCGCCGGCACGGTCGCGGCGACGCTCGTGGGCACCGCCGTTGGCGCGGCGCTCGGGCTTGGCGTCAAGCACACGCTGCTCTATATCGTCGTGCCGATCATGGCGGGCGGCGTTGGCGAAGGCGCGATTCCCCTCTCGATCGGCTATTCGGAAATCATGCACGTCGCGCAAGGCGAGCTGTTCGCACAGGTGCTGCCGCCCGTGATGCTCGGCAGCCTCATCGCAATCATCCTCTCGGGCATGCTCGACATGCTGGGCAAGCGCCTTCCGCATCTCACCGGCAACGGTCGCCTGCAAGTCGGCGCGACCGACGAAATGGCACCGTCGGACGAGGAAGTGCGCGGCCATGTCGATGTGAGCCACATCGCGGCGGCCGGCATCACGGCGATCACGCTGTACCTGATCGGCCTGATGGCGAACAAGCTGTTCGGCTTGCCCGCGCCGGTCGCGATGCTTTTTCTCGCCGTGCTCGTGAAGCTCGCGCGCGCGGTTTCGCCGCCGCTGCAGGAAGGCGCGTTCGTGGTCTACAAGTTCTTCTCGACGGCGGTCACCTACCCGCTGCTGTTCGCGATCGGCGTGGCGATGACGCCTTGGGAAAAGCTCATGGCCGCGTTCACGCTCGTCAACGTCGTGACGATCGCCGCGACCGTCGCAACGCTGATGGGCACGGGTTTCGTAGTGGGCCGCCTGATGAAGATGTACCCTATCGACACCGCAATCGTGAACGCGTGCCACAGCGGCCAGGGCGGCACCGGTGACGTCGCGATCCTCACCGCCGCGAACCGCATGCAGCTCATGCCGTTCGCGCAGATCGCCACGCGCATTGGCGGCGCGATCGTCGTGACCGTGACGCTCATCGTGCTCGCCCATTTCGGCGCATGACGCGCGGGTGTGCCCCTCGCACGCGCCGTCGCGATGGCGGCGCCGGTGCATCCGGCGCGAACCGTCCGCTCATCGAGCGACAGGGCGGCGATCCATCGACGAGAGTGAACGTGCACAGGCGCTACAAGGGAATTCCATGGTGGGGATGGGCGGCGGCGGCCGTGCTTTATGTGGGCGCGGCCGCCGCCGCGGTGGAGTTCGCCTGGAGCCGCGCGATCGACGCATTGGCCGAAGTGGGTGCGCACCGGCTCGACCTTTACGCGGCGAGCCTGACGAGCGAGCTGGGACGCTTCGAGATGGTGCCTGCGCTCGTCGCGAGGCAGGACAGCGTGCGCGCGTTGCTCAAGGCCTCGCCGGACGAAGCACGCGCGAGGTTGCCCGCGGTCGATGCCTATCTGGAAGCGGTCAATCGTGACGTGGGCAGCGGCGCCGTGGACGTGATCGATGCGCACGGCACCGTGATCGCCGCGAGCAACTGGAACCAGCCGGTCAGCTTCGTCGGCACCAATGTGTCGTATCGCCCTTACTTCATCGACGCCCTCGCGCAGGGCAGAGGCCGTTTCTTCGGCATCGGCACCAACACCGGCATTCCCGGGCTGTATTTCGCGAGCGCGATTCGCGATGGCGATGCCGCGATCGGCGCCGCGGCCGTCAAGGTCAGCGTCGACGCGCTCGAGTCCGCCTGGCGCACGCCCGGCGAAGCGGCGGTCGTGGTGGACAGCAATGGCGTGGTCGTGATCTCGACCGAGCCCGAATGGAAATTCACCGCCCTGCGCGCGATGACCCCGCAGCAGCAGCGCGAGATTCAGGCGTCGCGGCAGTACGCGGGCCGCATCGTCGAGGCGCTGCCACACCGGCGCGTGGGCGACTGGAACGACGCCGCGTGGATCGGCGTGTTTCCCGACCTGCGCCGCGCGGGCCGCACCGCGCGTTATCTCGTGATGTCGCGGCCCGCGCCGCAGGGGCAGGACACGATCATGGTGCTGCTCGACACCGCCGGTGCGCGGCGGCAGCAGCGGCTTGCCTTCGTGTCCGTGACGGGGGTGTTTCTGATCGCCGCACTCTATGCGCTTTATGCGGTGCAGCGCCGCCGCGTGATCGTGGAGAAGCTCAAGGCGCAGGAAGCGCTGCGCCGCGCGAACGACCAGCTTGAAACGACCGTTGCGCAGCGCACCGCCGCGCTCACCGAGGCGAACGCGCGGATGCAGCGCGAGATCATCGAGCGCGAGCACACCGAGCAGCGTCTGCGTGCCACGCAGCAGGAAGTCGTGCATGCGGGCAAGCTCGCGGTGATCGGCCAGATGGCGGCGGCCCTCACGCACGAGCTGAACCAGCCGCTCGTGGCGATCCGCACGCTCTGCGACAACGCGCGCACCTTCTTCGAACGCAATCAGCCCGCGCAGGCGATCGCCAATCTGGAGCGCGTCGCTCGCCTCGTGGACAGCATGGCGGTGCTCACCAGCGAGCTTAAGGCCTTCGCGCGCAAGCCAGAGGTCGAGCGCGTGGCGGTATCGCTTGCCGAGGCCGTCGCACACGCGCGGCTCATCTACGAGTCGCGGATTCGCGACGAAGCCGTGCGGCTCGATGTGCGGATTGCGCCGGGCCCGACGGTGTATGCAGAGTCGAGCCAGCTTCAGCAGGTGATCGTCAACCTGCTTGGCAATGCGCTCGACGCCGTGCGCGACGCGAGCACCCGCGTGATCGCCATGGATGCCAGCGAGCCCGATGCGTCAGGTTGCGTGCGCTTCACGATCGACGACAGCGGCCCTGGCATCGCGCCGGACGTGCTCGCGCATCTGTTCGAGCCGTTCGTCACGACGAAGCCGCGCGGGCAAGGCCTCGGTCTCGGGCTCGCGATCACGTCGCGCATCGTCGAAGGCTTTGGCGCGAGAATCACCGCGGCGAACCGGGAAGAAGGCGGCGCGCGCTTCACGATCGAATTCGCGGCAGCCGAGCCGCAAAGGACAGAACATGGCAGATGAGATCCGGGTGCTGGTTGTCGAGGACGACGAGAACGTCCGCATCGGCGTCGAGCAGGCGGTCGCGCTCGCCGGCTTTCCGGTGAGCGCATACGCATCGGCGGCCGATGCCTGGGCCGATATCGCGCCCGGCGCGCCGGTCGTGGTCGTTTCGGACGTGCGCATGCCCGGCATCGACGGCCTGCAACTGCTCGACCACGTGATGGCCATCGATTCGCAAATCCCCGTTCTGCTGATCAGCGGCCACGCGGATATCTCGACGGCGGTCAGTGCGATGCGCGTGGGCGCCTACGACTTCATCGAGAAGCCGTTCTCGTCCGATGTGATCGCGGCCCGCGTGGCCCGAGCCGTAGAGAAGCGCCGGCTCACGCTCGAAGTCGAGGGCCTGCGCGCAACGCTCCACAACTGGCAGGGCATCGAGGCGCTGGTGCTCGGCAAATCTGCGGCGATGGCGGATGTGCGCAAGAAGATTCTGCGGCTCGCCAACACTTCGGTGTCGGTCCTCATCACGGGCGAGACGGGCACCGGCAAGGAATTGATCGCGCGCAGCCTGCACGATTTCAGCGCGCGGCGCGACGCGCATTTCGTGGCGCTGAACTGCGGCGGACTGCCCGAGCAGGTGTTCGAGAGCGAGCTGTTCGGACACGAGGCCGGTGCCTTCACAGGCGCGATCAAGAAGCGCGTGGGCAAGATCGAATGGGCCAACGGCGGGACGCTCTTTCTCGACGAGATCGAAACGATGCCGCTGCCGCTGCAGATCAAGATGCTGCGCGTGCTGCAGGAGCGCGTGGTCGAGCGGCTTGGCGCGAACGAGCTGATTCCGGTGGATTGCCGCATCGTTACCGCTTCGAAGGCGGACCTCGCCGAACTCTCCGCCGCCGGCGGCTTTCGCGCCGACCTGCTGTACCGGCTGAACGTTGCGCAAATCGAGTTGCCGCCGTTGCGCGAGCGGCGCGAGGACGTGCCTTTGCTGTTCGAGCACTTCGTGCTGGCGGCGGCGCGCCGCTTCGGCACGCCGCCGCCCGTCGTGACCGCTGCTCAGGTGTCCGAATTGATGACGCACGCGTGGCCCGGCAACGTGCGCGAGTTGCAGAACGTCGCCGACCGCTTCGTGCTGGGGCTGACCGGAGACAGCCTGCTTTCGGCAGGCGCCGCCTCAGTGAAAGGGGACACGCTGGCTCAGCAGCTTGCGTACTTCGAACGCATGCTGATCGAAAACGCGCTGCAGCGCCATCGCGGCAACGTCGCGGACGCGAGCGCCGAGCTAGGGATGCCGCGCAAGACGCTGTATCACAAGCTGCGCCAGTTGAAGATGGCGGCGCGGGATGCGCAGGGCGAGGAAAAGGAAGACCCGGACGCTTGAGCGTGCGGCCGGCAGTCGGCCGCAAATTGACCACGATTTCCACCACGCAGCGCAAACATGGACCGCATCGAGCTCGCGACGCAAGGCCAGATTCCCGGCTATCTGATCCGGGGTGTCACGCAACGCCAGAAAGTATTTCGTCCCGGGGATTGGGCGGAACGGCTCAAGGGCGTCATCACGCTTTTCGTCGGCGAACGGCGGCCCGGGCTTCACGTCGCGTCCACGCGGCTCGTCATGCCGGTCGTATCGGCGGGTATCAAATGTTTGTTCGTGTCCGACGAATTGAGGTTGATCTGCCCGGATGCATTCGAGTTCGTGATGGGATTCGCAACGGACAACGAACTGCTGGTCAGCGGGCACGACGCACCGCTGATCGCCGTGGTGCCAACGGCCTAGTTGGTGCGGTACGTGGTGGTGGTCGACTGCAGTTTTGTCAGCGTGCCGTTCTTGAGCCGGAACCAGCCTTCCGAGCCCTGCATCACGACTTCATCCGGTTGCCAGAAGACGCGTTTGACCGTCATGCGCATGTTCGCGCGCTGCACGAGCGGCGGCTGGCGGCGAAAGTCGTACAGCACGGGGCCGTAGGCGGTTTGCACGAGCATGCGCGTAACGGTGCCGTTGTCGCCACCGACTTCATCGAAATGCACGAGCGTCTTCGCGTCGAAGCGGTCGAAGATCTCCTTGCCGAGGACAGCCACGAAGTCGCGGTCGTCACGCACGAATTGCACGGTGCCCGCAGGCGTGGCGAACGAGCCGGGCGCGTTGCTTTGCGCCTGCGCGCAAGTTGCAACGAAGGAGACGGCGGCGAGCGCGGCGAATAGAAGTCGTTTCATGTTGCTTTCCGGATCGGGCGGCCGCCCCGTGAGTGGCGTGGCGGCACATGGACGTTGGCTTGCCGTGCATTTTCGTTCATTTCCGCTGTTACGTCGAATGTCCCGGGCCGCGCTTGCGGGGCCGCGCACCGCATATGCGCAAGCGCCCGGCCTGCGGAACAGGTCCGCGGGCCGGGCGCTTTGCATTGCGTTACGCGGGGAGGCTGCCTGGAGGTCAGCTCGGCACGTAGCCCTTGGGAAGCGTCGAATTGGAACTGGCCACCGACGCATTCTTCGAGACCACGTAGATCGGCGACTCGGTCAAGCTCAACGACACTCTGCCATTGGAGTAGCTCATGGTCGTCGGATTGCCCATTTCGTCGAGCACGGTGACCGTGCCGCTCGTGCCGGGTGCGTCCACGGCGAGGCTGTAGCCCACGCTATAGGTCGAGCTGTAGCCGCTGCTCGCGCTCCACACGTTGTTGTTGTGCGTCCAGAGGGCCGTGATGACCGCGCCGTTGTTCAACTGCTGGAACGCGTAGGCGTAGACGCCCGAGGGCGTGCCGTTCACCGGGCCGAGCGTGTTGGTGCCGTCGAGAATGCGCGTCATCGCCGCCACCGACATCGCCGCGGGCTTCGGGCTGATGTTCTGCGCGCCGTATTGGCCCTGGGCATCGGCGAGGTCGAAGAACGTGCCGTAGCCCGTGAGGCCCGGGAAGTCCGCACCGTAGAAGATCCAGGTTTGATCGGCGCCTTCGCCCAGGATGATCAGGTGGCTGCGCGCGACCACTGCGCCTTGTGCATAGAGGATATTGCCGTTCGGATAGTTCGGACCGTACGACGTGCCATTGTCATAGCTGATGCCGAGTTCGGTGCTCCAGAGCTTCATGCCCGGCTTGTAGTCGGCCGCCATTTCGCTGCGCAGGGCGCGCATTTGCCCGATCAGCGAGTTGGACGCGTTGGCGGGATCGGTCGCTTGCCGTTCCGGCACGTACGAGGGCGAGGTGCCGTTGACGTCGTAGTAGCCGTGCGTCGTCACGCCGTCGATGTACTGGGCAAAGCCGAGCGACGCGAGCGTTTTGAGGTGGTTCGCGGTGCCGGCCGGCGCCGTATCGGTCGGACCCATCACGACCGCGTGAGGATCGGTCGAGTGAACGCCCTGATGGACGGCCTGGTAAAGCTGCACGAATTGCGAGTTCGTACCCTTCCATTGGGAATCCGGCTCCCAGGTGAGCTGGTAGTAGTTGGCCGATTGATGCGGGTAATAAGTCGTCCGAATCGAATTCGATTCCGTACCGAGCCGGCTCATGTAGTTCTGGTAGTACGTGAGATCGGTGGGCAGCTGTGCCTCGTCCTCGAACGCGTTGGTCGGGCTCGCCCAGGCGGGAATGCCGTCGAGGCGAACCATGCGCATCACGTTACCCGTGGCGAAGAACGGGTCGACCTTGCTGGTGCTCGGGTTGAAGGTGTTGGGGCCGTTCGGCTCCATGGTCGACATCTCGCGATGGTCGTAAATCGTCGAGATGCCGAGCGAGGAGAGCACGGATGTGTTGCCGTCCTCGCCTTGCATGCCGAAGCGATGCTGGTCCTGATGCGCATACGTGACCGTCGGGACGATGCCGGACAGGTTGGGCAGCACGCCGAACGTCGCGAGGCCGGTCGGCCGGGTGCCCGCGGAGGGGAGCTGTCCGCCGGCGGTGTCGAGCTTGGCGGACACGGCGAAGTAGCCAGCGAGCGTGGACGTGCAGCTCAAGGTGGTCGTCACGGCGCCTGCCGTCACGTGCAGATGACCGCTCGCGGCCACGTTGCCGACCTGGTCGGTGACCGACCAGGTCAGCGTGTCGGCTGCGGGCGCATTGGTGGTGAAGGCGAGCGGGAACGTCGCGCCCGAGGCGAAGATGCGGCCGCTTTGTGCGGTCGGGGTGTCGGCGCTCACGAGATTAGTGCTGGAAGTCGCACTGGATGTCGTGGGGGAGCCGCATTGCATCGTGCCATGCGTGAGCGCTTTCGCGTTGGCGCTCGTCGTTGCATTTGCAGCATTCGTGCCGGCTGCGCTTTGCGGCGTAGCAGAGGCATTGGCTGCATCCGTTGCGGGGCTTCCGGAGCCACCGCCGCCGCACGCCGCCAGGAATAGCGACGACGACAACAAGAGATAGAAGAGCTTCATCGATTGAAAAGGGCAAAGCGACGCCCGGCCGGCTGCGGCGCGCGATGGGCGCTCGGGGCAGGCCAGAAAGTCGGGACAATGAATGAATGCGGCGTGGCTCGAAGAACCCTGCACCCGCTAACGAACGCCGTGCGCTGGCACGAGCTTGGCTATCTGGTACTTCGCGGTAGCCCAGGTAAAAATTTCACCTTTGCTAACGCTGCACCGTCGGAAATTCGGCCTTGCGCTGGATCCCTGGAGGAGGGGAGACGTGCGCAATTTTTACGGACGAAGATGACGTAGTTACTGCTTGAAGTCCAGACGCCGAGCGAATATTACCGATAATTGGCGTTTTCATGTGAAAATTAGACGTAACAAAATGTACAGACGAATTGGTTCTATCCATTTTTCCCGAAAGCCAGGCCAATTCGAGCCAATAGCGAGGTATTAATTACCTCACGTCGAGACGGTAATGTTTGCCGCATCATCCACGATGAAACCCGCTATCTCCTGCAATATCGGCAGTTCGGCGGGAATATGAATGGCGCCAGGGTAATTAATTCTGGCAATATATCCCTTTTAATATCCTTTCTATTTAATTCGGGTCGGAATTAATTGACTTCACCGATTTATTTCGATCAGGGGTGGCGAATTGATCGACGGCGATAGCGCTTTTATTCGCTTTATCCGTGACTTGAGTGGGAACGACGGAGTAGAGAAGGCCGGCCAGCGCTCAGGCGTGGCGAACGAAGTTGCCGGACGGGGCGCGGCCCCTAGACCCGGTCGAGTGCGAGATGCAGCGGTGCGTGCGGTCGCAACGTCACGTTGAGCATGGGGCGTGGTCCCGCCATGCCATCCCGGGCCGAGAGCGTGTAGCGCTGCAGCACCATCGCCGCGATCACGGTCATCTCGGTCATGGCCAGGTGCTGGCCGAGGCCCGAGGGTTCGAGCTGAGCGACGCGCAACGGCTCTCGCATTTCCCGGCGTCCCCGCTGGTGTGTCTTTCGTGGTAGCGGGAACTGGATGCGGGGCTCGTGCAAGCGTGCGCGAATGGGCCGACGTGGCGGCCGTTCGGCACGGCGCTCACGCTTTCGGGCAGCCAGTCGCGACCCACCACGAGCTGGGCGCCGACCACGGGTTTCGGCGGCATGATCTGCTTCGCGGCCGATGCGGCGAAAGCCTTGTTCGATCTGGATCTGGCCACAGTTCACGACCGCTTTCTGATTGCCAGCGCCGCGCTGGGACCGCAGTGGCAGACGTTCCTCGACGATTTGATCTGCACTGCTGACGATACCCAAACCCTCGCGGTTCTTGCACACCACCTGTCGCCGCGTTGGGAGGCGGTTCGTGAGTCGCACGCACAGCGAGCGCCAGGTCGAGCGGCGCATCAAGGCTTACAGCGGCCGCTCGCTGCGCGAGTGGCGGTCGCTGGTGAAATCCGAGGGCGCGTATTTCGCGGCAACGGACCGCTTTGCGTCCGGCCAGTCCTTCGATTGGGCGGCATTTGCCCAGGACGAAGGTTTTGCGGATCAGGCGCACCTGAGCCGCACGACGAAGCGCATGACCGGGTTCTCGCCTACTGAGTTCGCGCAGCGCTATGTCGAGGACGAGTCGTTCTGGATGTACCGGTTGTGGGTATGACGCGGCTCTGGCGCGAGTGGGCCGATGCGGCACCGCAGGAGAGTTAGCAAGCGGCCCAAGAGCCACGGAAACTGCGTCCGGCCTGCAATGTTTTGTGTCCGGCACCGCCGCCGATACAGTGAGATACAAAACCTCTCGCGCCTTGCGGTATAAACGCATCATTCCCCGCACACGGAGCCCGAACATGCACGCCGATGGTTTTGCGGCCCCCCGCCGCGTGCCGCTTTCCGTGGCGGCGCTGCGCTGGCCGCGCACGCTGTTCGCGCGCCTCGCCCTGATCCTTTGCGTCGGCCTCGCGCTTGCGCAGGTGTTGTCGTTCACGCTCACCGTAACCGAGCGCGACGACGCCACCGCGACCATGATGACGGCCTACATCGCGCGCGAAGTCGCCATCTCCGTGGCGCTGCTCGATCATCTGCCCGCAGCCGAGCGCGAAGCCTGGCTGCCGCAGCTCGCGCGCCGTAGCTATTTCTTCATCCTCGGGCCCGGCACGCCTGGCGAGCCGCCCGAGGCGCACCGCTCGAAGAGCGTGGCGTCGGCGATCGCGAGCGGCCTGGGCGACAAGTACCCGCTCACCTCCAGTGCCGTGCCGGGCACCGGCGAACGTCTGCAGATCCATCTGCGCCTCTCCGACGGCTCGCCGCTCACCATCGACTACCGGCCGCCTCCCGCACTGCCCATGTCGGGCTGGCTGCCGGTCGTGCTGGCGGCCCAGCTCGCCGTGCTGGCGGTGTGCTGCTGGTTCGCCGTGCGCATCGCGACGCGGCCGCTGCACGAGCTCGCGCGCGTGGCGGACGCGCTCGGACCGGACCTGAAGGCCGAGCGTCTGGAAGAAGACGGCCCGTCCGAAGTGGCGCGCGCCGCGCGCGCGTTCAATGCGATGCAGCAGCGCATTTCGGCGCACGTGGCCGAGCGCATGCAAATCCTCGCAGCCATCTCGCACGACCTGCAGACGCCGATCACGCGCATGCGGCTGCGCGTGGATCAGATGGACGACGAAGCGCAGGCGGGCAAGCTCACGCAGGACCTGCTGGAGATGGAGCAACTGGTAAAGGAAGGCGTGGCCTACGCGCGCACGCTGCATGGCACCGGCGAGGCGCCGCGCCGCGTCGATCTCGACGCGCTGCTCGACAGTCTGGTGTGCGATTACGTGGATGCGGGTTCGCCCGTGACGTTCGAGCGCCGCCTGAACGTGGCGATCGTCACGCGCGTGCAGGCGCTGCGGCGCATCGTCGGCAATCTCGTGGATAACGCCCTGAAGTACGGCAACACGGCGGCCATCGAGGTCAGCGCGTCGCCGCAGGACAAGACCGTCACGATTTCCGTGCTCGACAGCGGCCCCGGCATACCGGACGAGGCGCTCGAAAAGGTATTCGAACCGTTCTACCGCCTGGAAACCTCGCGCAATCGCGGCACGGGCGGCACGGGGCTCGGCCTCGCGATCTCGCGTCAGCTCGCCGTGGCGATGGGCGCGCAGCTCACGTTGCGCAACCGGCCCGAAGGCGGCCTGGAAGGGCGGCTCGTGCTGCCGGGCGCCGATGCGTGAAGGGAGTCAGGCTAGCGGAATGAAGACATTGAACTGCCCCTCGTCGGGGTGCCGCGAGCGATGGCCCTTGCCAATGGTGTCCTCGCAGAGCACGACGGTGCCCGGCTCGCAATGGCGCGTATCGCCGTCGCTCGTTTCGAACTCGACCCAGCCAGTCATCCAGATCACGAACTGGCGCACCGGCGTGGTATGCCAGTCCGCTTCCTTGAGGCCCGCGGGCACCCAGCCGAAGCGCACCGCCTTAGCCGATTCCCATGTGGAGAGGTAAATGGGCGGGATGTTGGGGAAAAGCTCCAGCCGCGTGAGCGGGATGTCGATGTCCTCGAGATGCGACTCGCCCTGGGCATCGGCGTAGATACGCAGGCATTTCATGGGAACCTCCTGGAACCGTTGTCGCCGTTGTGCGCCTATGCGCATTGTCGTCCCGAATCGGGCGGTGCGGTTCCGGTTTGTACATGATGTGCAGCGCATTGCATGCCCCCCGATGCAATGTGGCGTGTCTGCCCGCGCGAGACTTTCCGTTCTGGAGGACGCATGAAACGTTGGTTGGCTATCCTGTTCTTCGCCGCGAGCGGCCTGGCTGCGGAAATCGCGCATCCGGTGTACTGTTCGTGCATCGCTCAAACCCGTTCACGCCTCGGGCGCAAGGAGAAACATGCCAATGACGGAAAAGATGGATCATGTCCTGATCGTCGATGACGATCGCGGCATACGTGAACTGGTCGGCGCCTACCTCGAAAAGAACGGCATGCGCGTGTCGCTGGCGGCGAACGGCCGCGAGATGCGCTCGGTGCTGGAGAGCGGCGCGCCCGACCTGATCGTGCTCGACCTCATGATGCCCGGCGACGACGGCCTCGTGCTGTGCCGCGAGTTGCGCGCGGGCAAGTTCCGCGCCGTGCCCGTGGTGATGCTCACCGCGCGCAACGAGGAGACGGACCGCATCGTCGGCCTGGAAATGGGTGCCGACGACTATTTGCCCAAGCCGTTCGCCGTGCGCGAACTCTTCGCGCGCATCCGCTCGGTGCTGCGCCGCACACGCATGCTGCCGCCCGGCATGGAAGTGAGCGAGTCGGCCCAGTTGATCGCGTTCGGCGACTGGCGGCTCGACACCACGGCGCGTCATCTGCTGGACGCCGAAGGCACGATCGTGGCGCTGAGCGGCGCGGAATACCGGCTCTTGCGCGTGTTTCTCGATCATCCGCAGCGTGTGCTCACGCGCGACCAGTTGCTGAACCTCACGCAGGGCCGCCAGGCCGATGCGTTCGACCGCTCGATCGATCTGCTCGTGAGCCGTCTGCGCCAGCGTTTGCGCGACGAGGCGCGCGAGCCGCGTTACATCAAGACGCTGCGCAGCGAGGGCTATGTGTTTTCGGCGGCGGTGAGCATGGCCGAGGCACCGGAGTAGGTTCGACGCCAATGCGCATGCCGCCGCCGGTCGAGGTCTGGCCGAATCAATGATCGTTTCGCCATCCTTACTTCGTCCTGCGATGTAGCGGAGCCCCTCACTCCACGCTTTCGCCCCGCCCCTTATGCTGCGCCGCCAGCCTGTCCTGGTGCGTCGGCGGCACGGGATCGTAGTGGCTTAGCTGAATGCTGTAATTTCCATGCCCGCCCGCGAGCGAATTGAGCCGCGACTGATAATCGTTGAGTTCTGCAAGCGGCACCTTCCCCGCAATGACCATGGCTTGCCCACCCATCGTGCGCGTCCCATGCACCTGCCCGCGCCTCGCGGATAGATCGCCGATGATGTCGCCCATCGCAGCCTCAGGCGTCATCACCTCAATATCGACGATCGGTTCGAGCACGATAGGCTGTGCTTTCAAAACCGCATCGATGAACGCCTTGCGGCCCGCGGTAACGAACGCCACTTCCTTCGAGTCCACTGGATGGCTCTTGCCGTCGTACACGATCACGCGCACGTCCTGCATCGGAAAGCCCGCAAGCGGCCCGCTGTCGATCACCTGCAAGATTCCTTTTTCCACCGCAGGCATGAACTGCGAAGGAATCGCACCGCCTTTCACAGCATCCACGAATTCGAAACCAGCGCCGCGCGGTAACGGCTCCACGCGCAGCATGACTTCGCCGAACTGGCCCGCGCCGCCCGTCTGCTTCTTGTGGCGGCAGTGTCCCTCGGCCTTGCCGCCAATCGTCTCGCGCCAGGCGATCGTGGGCGGGCGCGTGACCACATCGAGTTTGTACTGATCGGTGAGCCGCTCCAGCATGTAGCGCAGGTGCAGCTCGCCCAGCCCGCGCACGACGGTTTCGTTGGTGCCCTCGGGATGATCGATCTGCAGGCAGGGGTCCTCGGCCGCGAGCTTTTGCAGCACCTCCCACACGCGCTGCTCGTTGCCGGGACGCGCGGGCTCGATCGCGAGCCCGTAAATCGGATTGGGAAACGCGGGCGGCGTGAGATGGATGTTGCCGTCCTCGGGCGCATCGTGCAGCACGGCATCGAAGCCGATGTCATCGGCCTTTGCCACGGCGCAGATGTTTCCGGGCCCGGCGCGCTGGACTTCCGTATGCTCTTTGCCCTGCAGCATCAGCAGATGCGCGACCTTGAACGGCTGTCGCGCGTTGCCGATATAAAGCTGGCTATCGCGCGTGACGGTGCCCTGATGAATGCGAAATACGGCGACCTTGCCGATATACGGGTCCATCACGATCTTGAACACATGCGCGAGCACGTGCTTGTTGGCGTCCGGCTCGGCCTGCACGGGTTCCACCTTGCCTTCCAGCTCGCGATAGAAAAGCGGCGGATTGCCTTCGGTGACGTTGGGCAGGAGCCGAACGAACACGTCGAGCAATTGTGCGATGCCCGCGCCCGTCGCCGCGGACGTGAAGCACACCGGCACGAGATGCCCTTCGCGCAACGCGCGCTCGAAGGGCGCGTGCAGTTGCTCGGGGCTGATGGCTTCGCCTTGCTCGAGGTAGAGCTCCATCAACTCGGGATCGAGTTCGATCACCTGGTCGATGAGCGCATTGTGCGCCGCTTCCACCGAATGAAAATCGGCCTCTCCCGCGGGGTTGAAGAAGCAGTCCACCACCTCGCGGCCGCCTTGTGCGGGCAGATTGATCGGCAGGCAGCTCTTGCCGAAGGCCTCCTGAATCTGCGCGAGCAGGCCCGGCAAATCGACTTTTTCGGCGTCGATGCCGTTCACGATGATCATCCGGCATAGCTTGCGCTGTTGCGCGTACGTCATCATGCGCGTGGTCGTCATCTCGATGCCGGTGCGCGCATTGATGACGATGGCCGCCGTTTCCACCGCAGGCAGCGCGCTCATCGACATGCCGGCGAAGTCGGGGTAGCCGGGCGTATCGATCAGGTAGATGCGGGTGTCCTGGTGGTCGAAGTAGGCGACAGCGGAATTGAGGGAGTGGTGGTACTTGCGTTCGAGGGGATCGAAATCGCAGAGGGCGGTGCCGCGATTCACGCTGCCTGGCGCGTGCAGCGCGCCGCCCTGGTGCAGGAGCGCTTCGGCAAGTGAGGTCTTGCCGCAGCCGGCATGGCCGACCAGAGCGATCGTGCGGATGGCTTCGGGACTGTAATCCATTTGTCGATCCATTGTTGTACTTCATCCAGTGTGACCCACAAGCGTTTCCAAAATCCACTGTATAATCAATAGGTTGTCAACGTAATTCGCCCAAGATGACCCATTTTGTTCCGACTGCTGCCATGTGTCCAGTGGTGGGATAGAGGGTGGGTCAGGATCCTGGGGAAATACCCTATGCCTGCGCTTCCCGGTCGCGCGGTCAGCCCAACGACGCATAGGCGCCGGGAGATGGGATTGGGCGTGTACCCGCCTACGTCGCTGCGCGACGCCCGAGCGCGAGCGCTGGTGATGCGCAACCAGCTCGATAGCGGGCCACGACCCTATCGACGAGCGCAGACGCGAGCAGGTGATTGTCGAGCGAGAGGTGAAGGTGCCTACGTTCTTGCAGGCCGCCGAGAAAACCCACGAGAGGGCAAAGAGCGGCTGGAAGCATGCCGACGGGAGAAACGCACGGCGGTGGCTAAGTAGCGTAAAGGCGCACCTTGCGCCGCTGCTGGAATGTCGCGTCGATACCCTCCGGCCGCGTGACTTTTCCGATGCGCTCGCGTCCGCATGGATCGAGTGCCCGCGTGTTGCGGATAATGTCTTTCAGCGTGCTAGTGCAATCATGGAATGGGCTTTCGCGGCGTACCCGGAGTACGTGATGTGTAATCCGGTGCCAAGTGCGCGCGCTTTGCTGCCAAGCAGAAGCGCGCGGCAGTCGAGGCCAAAGCACCACCCCGGGATCCTGCACACCGATGCCCCCGCGTTCGTGCGCGTGCACCTTGCGGGCATTGAGCCGCACGAGGTTACGCGCGCGTGCACGTTCGTGCTGCTGCACACGGCGGTTCGCCCGGCCGAGGCACGAGGCATGGAATGGGGCGAGCTCGATTTTGACAGTGCTCGGTGGCTGATCCCCGCAGAGCGCATGGAAGGCGGCGTCGAACACGATGTGCCGCTCGTCCCTGAGGTGATGGCCCTCCTACGCGCGATACGAGAAATTCGAATGCACGATCGCTTTGTTTTCCCGAACGTGACCAACACAGGTCCGGTTTCCGATGTGGATCTGCAGACGTTCTTTCGGGAAACGGGCACTGTGTCGGATACTCCGGGCCGCACGCCTGTGCCACATGGTTGTTGTGCGTGCTTTCGCGATTGGGTCGACGCCAAAGGCTATGATCCCAGACTTGGCGAGCGCCAGCTTGCGCACTGGCCACGCGGAGAGACGGCGGTGGCATATCAACGAGATACGATGTTTGAGCGCCGCGCGGTCCTCATGGGTGCATGGACGAACTACCTGCACGGGCGGGCAGCGGCAGGTGACAACGTGATTGCGCTTAACGTGAGCGCAGCGGCATAAAAGAACCCGGCCTTGTGCGAGCTCAGTCAATTGGAGCCTCTAAACGAAAATGACTTGTACTGCCGCGAAGCGACATGTTCCACAAGTCGGATGGAAAGGAAGGCGTGTGATCAAAGATCCGCGGTGGCCCAGACGAAGGGACGCAGATCAACCGCGAGAGCGTCAGATCAGCGTAGGCACCTCGACGAACAGCGCCGGCCTCAGGTGCGGTCTTTTGTAGGTCCTGTAGAGCTTCCGTTGTGAACCTTTGTTGGGCCGGACGCCGGGTGTCCGCGAGGCCGAAGTCCTGAAGTCCCAGTACTTTTCGCAGGTACGCCCCGGGCGGGGCCAACCCGCTTCACATCACCGCTGGCAGTGCAAAGTGATCTTCTGTCTGGTCATGGTCAAATGGCGCTACGGTGTGGATGTCGGTGTTTTAACCGGCAGATGGTTCATGTTTGAAGTCATCGCCGTATCTCAACAGGGCCCACGCCATCCTCGCGTTCTTGGCAGCAATAGCCACCGCAGTGCGCCAATAGTCGCGGCGGCAAGTGCAACATCGCCCGCACCGTTGCGGATTGCGCTTGAGACGGCGCGAGGCGGCCTGAGCGTTTCGTTCGTGAAGCGCCGCGGCCCGCATCGCGATGACCCCGTCTTCGTTGCACTGTCTCCGCGCCGCCCGTCGATCAGGTGGCTTCGCGCACCGCGCGCAGGAACTGCTGCGTGCGTTCGTGCTGCGGCGACGCGAAGAACTGCTGCGGCGGCGCCTGTTCGATGATCTTGCCTTGCGAGAAGAAGCACACGCGGTCCGCGAATTCCTTCGCGAAGCCCATCTGGTGCGTGACCATCAGCATCGTCAGGTTGTGCTCCGCGCCGAGGCGGCGCACGACGTTCAGCACTTCGCCGCACAGTTCGGGGTCGAGCGCCGACGTCACTTCGTCGAACAGCATCACCTTCGGGCGCATCGCGAGCGCCCGCGCAATCGCGACGCGCTGCTGCTGGCCGCCCGACAACTGCGACGGGTAGTGATCGCACTTGTTCGACAGGCCGACCATCGACAGCAGTTCGCGGGCGCGCTCGACGGCGTCGCGCCGGCTCATGCGGAGCGTGCGCATCGGCGCTTCGATCGTGTTCTGCAACGCGGTCATGTGCGGGAACAGGTTGAAGCTCTGGAACACCATGCCGATCTTGCTGCGCACCGCACGGACATGGCGGTCGTTCGCCGGCACCAGCCCGCCGTTGCGGCGCATGTGCGTGAGCGGCTCGCCGTCCACTTCGATCATCCCCGAGGTCAGCGGGTCGAGTGTCATCAGCACGCGCAGCAGCGTGGACTTGCCGGAGCCGCTCGGCCCGATGATCGCGACTTTCTCGTTGCGCGCGATGTCGAGGTCCAGCTCGTCCAGCACGGTCAGCGTGCCGTAGCGTTTCGTTACGCCGCGAAAGCGCACCATCGGCTGGTCGTGCTGGGCCTCGGCCAACTGACCGAGGGCGGGGTCGAGATCCCGTTTCATCTGCTTCTCCTGAATTTGCATGGCCGTGTCGTCCGTTGTGGCGCTCGGGGTGCGGCTCACGGCAGTCTGACGCGCCGTTCCAGATGCCGTATCCCCGAGGCGAACGTGATGCTGATGACGAGAAAGAACAGCCCCGTCATCGTGATCGGTTCGAGGTAGCGGAACGTTTCCGATCCGATATTTTTTGCCTGCTGCATCAGTTCAACGACGGTGATGGCCGACAGCACCGGCGTGTCCTTGAACATGGCGACGAGGTAGTTGCCGAGCGCCGGAATGACCGGCCGGATCGCCTGCGGCAGGATCACGTCGCGATAGGTGCGCGAACGCGAGAGCGACAGCGCGCACGCCGCTTCCCACTGGCCGCGCGCGACGCCGTTCAGCCCGGCGCGGTACACCTCCGAGACGTAGCACGCGTAATGCACCGCGATGCCGATCGTGCCCGCGGTCAGCGCGGTCATCGTAAGGCCGTAGAGCGGCGCGACGTAAAACAGCACGTACACCTGGATCAGCAGCGGCGTGCTGCGGATGAATTCGACGACGAACGCGGTCGAGCGCGAAACGGTGCGCACCGGGCTGCGCCGCAGCAGGGCGAGCACGAGACCGAGCACGAGCGCGATCGCGAAGCCGACCAGCGTGATGCCGATCGTGTACAGGCAGGCATGCAGCAGCGCGGGTGTGATCTGCAGCGCGTAGCCGATGTCGAAAAGCTGGCTCATCGTGCGACTCCCTGCAGGATGCCGTGGCTCACACGGCGTTCGACGCGGCGCATCAGCAGCACCAGCGCCTGCGCGATCACGAAGTAGATGAGCAGCGTGAGCGCGAAAATTTCGGCGGTCTTGAAGGTGGCCTCGTCGAGCTGGCGCGCGCGGAACGTGAGGTCCGAGAGTGTGATCAACGAGACGAGCGAGGTGCCCTTGATCAATTCGATCATCAGGTTCGTGGCAGGCGGCAGCGCGTTGATCATGGCCTGCGGCAGCACCACGCGAAAAAGCCGCGTGCGCGCCGACATGTTCAGCGCGAGCGCTGCTTCATACTGGCCGCCCGGTACGGACCGCAGCGCGCCGCGCAGGATTTCCGAACCGTAGGCGCCGTAGTGCAGTCCGAGCCCGACTACGGCGACCGTGAACGGCGTCAGCTCGATGTGGAACGGCGGCAGCGGCAGCACGAAGAAGAACCAGAAGAGCTGCACGAGCAGCGACGTGCCGCGGAACACCTCGACGTAGGCGTTGGCGATCCAGCGCACCGCGCGCCACGGTGCGGCGCGCAGCACGGTGGCGAGGCTCGCCATCACGATCGCGAGCACGATCGCGAAAGCCGCGATGCTGATGGTGAGCCCGGCGCCTTTCAGCAGCAGCGGCATTAATTCGTTGAGGTCACCCATGTCGTCTCCTTGCCTGCGATGACGGTTGGCGGTGCCGTGCGCGGCGCGTCGCGAAGAACGCACTGCGCACGGCGCGTTATGCGTGTTCGCTTAACCGCCGCACAATTGCGCGGCGGTCTTGTTCGTCACATTCGACTTGTCGAAGCCGAACGGCGCGACCGTCGACAGATGGTCCGGCGTGCCGAGCCATGCATGCAGTTGCTTGTTGACGGCGTCGCGCAGATCCGTGTCTTCGGGGCGGAAGGCGAGTGCGCCGTACCCTGTGTGCTTCGGATCGTCGCTGAACTGCTGGATCGCTTCGACCTGGTCCGACGCCTTCGCGGCGAGGTCCTTCATCGTCAGCGCGGTGCCGGCCGCGGCATCCGCGCGGCGAGCGCGCACGGCTTGCAGTTGCGCGGTCGTGTCGGGCACCTGGAGCAGCTGCGCATCTTTTACGCCCGAATCGCGCGCATAGCCGAACTCGACCGAACCGGCCATTACCGCGAGCTTCACGTCCGGGTTTTTGCTGACGTCCGCATAGCTGTGCAGCTTTTTCGGGTTGCCCGGAAGCGTGAGCAGCGTGTCGTGGATCTGATACTGCGGGTCGGCGAACGCGACCTGCTTGCAGCGCACGGGTGTCACGTACATGCCGGCTGCGATCACGTCGAAGCGTCCGGCGCGCAGGCCCGGAATCAGCGAACCCCATTCGGTCAGCACCGCATCGACCTTTTTCACGCCGAGCTTTGCAAAAATCTTGCGCGCGATTTCCGGCGATTCGCCGGTGACCGTGCCGTCCGGCGTCGTGTACGCGAACGGTTTTTCGTTCGCGTAGCCGATGCGGACTTCGCCGGTGCGCTGAATGCGCTGCAACGTGGTTTCCGCGTGTGCCGCCATGGCGGCTGCGCCGGCGGCGATGCACAGTGCGCCGAATGCGCTGATCGCGCGGAGTGCTGGCTTCAGTTTCATATCGATTCGTTCCCGTAGTGGTACGTCGCGTTTGAAGTATGTCGCCGCCCGCTACCGGCAGGCTTGCGGCTAGTGGAAAACCCTTGTCCAGCAAGGACTTCGCAGGGGCGGGTCCGCAGACATGGACTGAGCATACAAAGCCATATTTTTGTTCCCGATTGCTCTAGGACAATAATTTTCAGGCGCGCTTTTGGGTGACCATGAGTGCAAGTCGAAGGAGAGAGAACGTGGCGGGTAGGGCGAACGATCGGGTAGCGGCGAGCTGGCGCGAAGCGGTGGGCGCAGCGCATGGCGCCGAATCCAAATACAAGCGGCTCGTGAAGGCCATTGCAGGCGACATCGAAAGCGGCGCGCTCGGCGCCGGCGCACGGCTCGCGCCGCAGCGCGAAGTGGCGGCGGAACTCGGCATCAGCGTGCAGACGGTTACGAACGCTTACAAAGAACTGGAGCGACAAGGGCTGATCCGCTGCGAAGTCGGGCGCGGCAGCTTCGTCGCCGCGCGCGTGACGGAGTCGATGTCGAACTACATTCTCGATACGAGCGAGCGCGAGATCGTCGATTTCTCGATCGCGCGAATCGTGCACACGCCCGAGCACGACGCTAGCTGGCGCGAGGTGTGCGCGACGCTCGCCACGCTCGACGATCAGCCGTGGATCCGCTCGTTCCGGCCCATCGCGGGTTTCGAGCATCACCGCCAGGCGGGCGTTGCATGGCTCGCATCGCTGAACATGCCCGCGCAGGCGGACACGTTGCTCATCACCAACGGCGCCGCGCACGGCATCTTTCTCGCGCTCGCCACGACGGTCGGCCCCGGTGATACGGTGCTGTGCGAAAGCCTCACCGATCACGGCGTGATCGGCTCCGCGAACGTGCTGGGGTTTACGCTGAAAGGACTCGAAGTCGACGAGTACGGCATCCGGCCCGAGCACTTCGAGGAGATGTGCGACAGCGAGCGGATCAGCGCGCTCGTCTGCACGCCGACGCTGAACAATCCGACCGTATCGATGATGCCGGACTCGCGGCGCCGCGCGATTGCGCGCATCGCCGACCGTTATGGCGTGTACGTGATCGAGGACGACGTGTACGGCGCGCTGCCCGCGAAGGCGGCGACACCGATCGCGAGCCTGATTCCGGAGCTCGCGTTCTACAGCACGAGCATGACGAAGTCGGTGTTGACGGGGCTCCGCACCGGCTACCTCGCGATGCCGCGCCGGCTCGCGCTGCGCACGGAGAGCGTGCTGCGCGTGAGCAGCTGGATGGCGACGTCGCCGATTGCGGAGATTGCGACGCGCTGGATCGTGGACGGCACCGCGAAGCGGCTCGTCGCGCTTCAGCGCGAGCGGCTAGCGGTACGCCAGGCGATGGTGCGCGCATCGCTCGGCGAATATGTGCTCGGCAGCCATCCGCAGGCGCTGTCCGTGTGGCTGCGTGTGCCCGATTACTGGCAGGCCGATCGCGTGGTGCGCGAGTTGCGCAACCGGCAGATCGCAATCACGTCGCCGGACCCGTTCCTCGTCGGCAGCACGCCGCGGCCGAACGCGGTGCGGCTGTGCGTCGGCGCGGAAGTGAGCGATGCCGCGTGCAAGGCGGCGTTCGACACGATTGCCGAGGTGTTCGAACAGTACCCGCATCTGAACGATTTCATGTAGCGCAGCAACGCCCGCGAATCGGCGGGCGCGGATTGTACCAGTACATTCGAAAGGCAATCTGGCGACATTAGACTGGGCCGCACTGAAACATTTCCCAAGTCGTGCGCCTCATGTCTTCACTCACGCTTGCCGACGTCTACCGCGCGCGCCAGAGGCTTGCCGGGCGCGTCGCGCCTACGCCGCTCGTCGCGTCCGCATCGCTCACCGAACGCTCCGGCGTGCCCGTCTACCTGAAGCTCGAAACCGTCCAGCCGACCGGCAGCTTCAAGCTGCGCGGCGCGACCAACGCGCTCGCCCAACTCGCGCAAGAGGGCGTGAGGCGCGTCGTCACCGCATCGACTGGCAATCATGGCCGCGCGCTCGCCTATGCGGCGCGCGCGCTCGGCATCGAGGCGGCCGTGTGCATGTCGGCGCTCGTGCCGCAAAACAAGGTTCGCGCGGTCGCCGCACTCGGCGCGCGCATCGTGATCGCCGGGCACAGCCAGGACGATGCGCAGATCGAAGCGCAACGCCTCGTGCGCAAAGAAGGCTACGCATTCGTCCCGCCATTCGACGATGCGCGCGTCATCGCGGGCCAGGCGACGATCGGCCTGGAGATTCTCGAAGCGCTGCCCGATGCGGCGACGCTCATCGTGCCGCTGTCCGGGGGCGGCCTTTTCAGCGGCGTCGCGTTCGCCGCGAAGGCGATCCGGCCGGACGTCACGATGATCGGCGTGTCGATGGCGCGCGGCGCCGCGATGCACGCCAGCCTCGCGGCGGGCAAGCCGGTGCCGGTCGACGAACTCGAAACGCTCGCCGATTCGCTCGGCGGCGGCATCGGCCTCGACAATCGCCATACCTTCGCGATGACACGCGCATTGATCGACGACGTCGTCCTGCTCGACGAGGCGTCGATCGCGCGCGGCATCGTGCACGCCTACCGCGAAGAGCGCCTGGTGGTCGAAGGCGCGGCGGCGGTCGGCATCGCCGCGCTGCTCGACGGGCGCATCGGACACATCGAACGCCAGGCGGACAGCAGCGATACCGCCGGCCCGATCGTCGTGGTGCTGAGCGGCGCGAACATCGACATGGCGCAGCACCTGCGCATCATTTCGGATAACTGATATGCGTTTGCCGATCACACTCCTGAACGAGGCGCAACTGCGCGCGCTCGTGCCGCTCGACGTCACCGCCATCGACCAGGTCGAATCGGCGTTCGTGTCGCTCGCGACCGAGGCGGTCGCGATGCCGCCGATCCTGAATCTCGCGCTGCCGGAGCACAACGGCGAGGTGGACGTGAAGACCGCGTACCTGCCGCGCTTCGACAGCTTCGCGATCAAGGTGAGCCCCGGCTTTTTCGACAACCCGTCGCTCGGTCTGCCGAGCCTGAACGGGCTGATGCTCGTGTTATCGGCGCGCACCGGCCTGACCGAGGCTGTGCTGCTCGACAACGGCTATCTGACCGCGGTGCGCACCGCGGCAGCCGGCGCCGTGGCCGCGCGCTGGCTCTCGCGCCGCGACGCGAAGCACGCGGCGATCATCGGCGCGGGCGAGCAGGCGCGCCTGCAATTGAAGGCGCTGATGCTCGTGCGCAACATCGAATCGGTCAGCGTCTGGTCGCGCGACGTGGCGCAGGCCGAACGCTACGCAGCGGACATGAGCCGCGCATACAACCTGCTCTGCACGGTGGCCGGATCGGTGCACGAAGCGCTCGCGCACGCGGACGTCGCGGTGACGGCCACCCCGAGCCGCGAGCCGCTCGTTGGCGCGCACGACCTGCACGCGGGCCTGCACGTGACCGCGATGGGCTCCGACGCCGAGTACAAGACGGAAATTTCGCCGCTGGTGTTCCGCGCGGCGCACTACATCTGCGACCGGCTTTCGCAGACGCGCGTGCTCGGCGAGCTTTCGCATGCGATCCGCGCGGGCGTCGTAGCCGCCGACGCAGACTTCCCCGAACTCGGCGACGTGATCGCCGGACGCCGCGCGGGCCGCACGCGTGCGGACGAAATCACGATTTGCGATCTGACCGGCACCGGCGCGCAGGACACCGCGATTGCGGCGCTCGCGCTGCAACGCGCCCGCGCGAAGGGCGCCGGAACGATTTTCGATAACCATTCTTGACAACGTCAGGCACTGAGAGGGAACGATGTCAGCAATTGAAGAAGGGCAGGGGGCAGCATCCGGGCCTCGCCTCGCATTCGAGCGAAGCGAGTACGATGCCCGGATCGCCAAAACGCGCAGCGCGATGCAGAAGGCGGGCATCGAACTGCTGATCGTCACGGATCCGACCAACATGGCGTGGCTCACGGGCTACGACGGCTGGTCGTTCTACGTGCACCAGTGCGTGCTGGTGCCGATGCAAGGCGAGCCGGTGTGGTACGGGCGCGGCCAGGACGCGAACGGCGCGAAGCGCACCGCGTTCCTCGCGCACGACAACATCATCGGCTATCCCGACATCTACGTGCAGTCGCCGGTGCGCCATCCGATGGACTACCTGTCCACCGAGGTGATCGCCGCGCGCGGCTGGGAGCGCCTCACGATTGGCGTCGAACTGGACAACTACTACTTCAGCGCGGCCGCGTATGCCTCGCTGCAGAAGCATCTGCCGAACGCGCGCTGGGCCGATGCGACCGCGCTCGTGAACTGGCAGCGCGCGGTGAAGTCGCCGCGCGAGATCGAGTACATGCGCGTCGCCGCGCGCATCGTCGAGAAGATGCACGCGCGCATTCTCGATGTCATCGAGCCGGGCATGAAGAAGAACGAGCTCGTCGCGCAGATCTACGACGCGGGCATCACCGGCGCCGACGGTTTCGGCGGCGACTATCCGGCCATCGTGCCGCTGTTGCCGACCGGCGCCGACGCCGCTGCGCCGCACCTGACCTGGGACGACTCGAAGTTCGAACAGAACGCGGGCACGTTCTTCGAAATCGCCGGCTGCTATCGCCGCTATCACTGCCCGCAGTCGCGCACCGTGTATCTCGGCAAGCCGCCGAAGCACTTCATCGAAGGCGAGAAAGCGGTCGTCGAAGGCATCGAGGCCGGGCTCGCCGCCGCGAAGCCGGGCAACCGCTGCGAGGACATCGCGAACGCGTTTTTCGCGGTGCTCGCGAAGTTCGGCATCGAGAAAAACAGCCGCTGCGGCTATCCGATCGGCGCGAGCTATCCGCCGGACTGGGGCGAGCGCACGATGAGCCTGCGTCCCGGGGACCGCACCGTCCTCGAACCCGGCATGACGTTCCACTTCATGCCGGGCCTCTGGCTCGACGACTGGGGCCTCGAAATCACCGAGAGCATCCTGATTACCGATACGGGCGTCGAGACCTTCTGCACCACGCCGCGCAAACTGTTCGTGAAGGAGTAAGCCGATGCGAGCGTCACCGATAACGCCCACCGTCGATTTCGATCGGGACGGCGAGCAGCACGGCTTTTTGAAGCTGCCGTACTCGCGCGACGATTCCGCGTGGGGGGCCATCATGATTCCGGTCACCGTGATCCGCCGCGGCGAAGGCCCGACCGTGCTGTTGACGGGCGGCAACCACGGCGATGAGTACGAAGGACCTGTGGCGCTGTCGAAGCTCGCCGGCTCGCTGAGAGCGGCCGACGTGCGCGGGCGCGTAATCATCGTGCCGTTCATGAACTACCCGGCGTTTCGCGCGGGCCGGCGCACGTCGCCGATCGACGCGGGCAACCTGAACCGCAGCTTCCCCGGCAAGCCGGACGGCACGGTCACCGAGAAGATCGCCGATTACTTCCAGCGCTATCTGCTGCCGATGGCCGATTACGTGCTCGACATCCACGCGGGCGGCCGCACGCTCGACTTCGTGCCGTTCGCGGCGATCCACGTGCTGTCCGACCGCGATCAGGAAGCCCGCTGCGCGCGCGCGATGCGCGCGTTCGGCGCACCGTACTCGATGCAGATGCTCGAACTCGACAGCGTCGGCCTGTTCGACAGCGCCGTGGAAGAGGCGGGCAAGGTGTTCGTCTCGACGGAGCTGGGCGGCGGCGGCACGTCGACTGCGGCGAGCGTCGCAATCGCCGAGCGCGGGGTGCGCGGCTTTCTCGCGCATGCCGGTGTGCTCGCGCAAGCGTCGAACGAAGCGGCTCCCGTTTCGGACGCCGCGCGCACGACGACGCTGCTCGACATGCCCGACGGCGACTGCTTCACGACGAGCGAGCATCACGGCCTGCTGGAGATGTGCCGCGACCTGGGCGAGATGGTCGAGAAGGGCGACGTGCTCGCGCGGATTCACGACGTGAGCCGCACGGGCGCCGCGCCCTTCGACTACGTTGCGAAGCGCGCGGGATTGCTGGCCGCGCGGCACTTCCCGGGCCTCGTGCAGGCGGGCGACACGGTCGCGGTGGTCGCGCACGTCGTCGAACGCAACATCCCCGTGGCGGCGTGACTTGATCAAGCTCGATCGCTACGACCTCGCCATCCTGCGCATTCTCGCGCGCGACGGCCGGATCACGAAATCGAAGCTCGCCGAGGAGGTGAACCTGTCGATTTCGCCGGCCTGGGAGCGCGTGCGCAAGCTCGAAGAGAGCGGCGTGATCCGCGGCTATCGCGCGGACATCGACTGGGCGGGCGCGTTTCGCGGCAGCCGCATCGTCGTCGAGGTGACGCTCGCGCGTCATACCGCGCACGACATGCGGCGCTTCGAGGAGCGCATCGTTTCTGCACCCGAAGTAACGCATTGCTATGCGACTGGCGGCGGCGTCGATTACGTGCTGCACGTGATGTCTCGCGACATCGACCATTACCAGCGTTTCGTCGACGCGCTCCTCATGGAGGATATCGGCATCGAGCGCTACTTCACGTACATCGTCACGAAGATCGTGAAGAACGCCCCGGACGGCGTACCGGGCTGGGACTGAAAGATTTTCTGCAACGTCGGCGCGCAAAGAGAAAAAACCGCGTGCGGCACGGCGTAAAGCCGAAATTTCGCAAGGCGCATTTGCGAAAGAATGAGGCTCATGACGTCGCTACGTTATCGAGGAGGAGACGACATGCTGCCCGGACACCCCGTCCTTTTCAAATCGCTGTGCTACATGGATGGCCGCTGGATTCACAGCGACACCGCCGCGACAGTCGCCGTGCAAAACCCCGCCGATCAAAGCGTGATCGGTCACGTGCCGATGCTCGAACGCGCGCAGATCGTCGCGGCCGTCGACGCCGCGCAACGCGCGTTCGAATCGTGGCGCTGGGTGCCTCAGCAGCGCCGCAGTGCGGTGCTGCTGCGCTGGCACGAACTGATTCTGCGCCACCTCGAAGACCTCGCCGCGCTGCTGTCGCTCGAACAGGGCAAGCCGCTCAATGAATCGCGCGGCGAAATCCGCTACGCGGCGAGCTTCGTCGAGTGGTTCGCGAACGAAGCGAAGCGTCTCGCGGGACGCACGATTCCGACGCACATCGACGGCGCGCATCTCGGCACGCTGATGGAACCGGCTGGCGTCGCCGCGCTCATCACGCCGTGGAATTTCCCGGTCGCGATGATCACCCGCAAGGCGGCCGCCGCCATCGCGATCGGCTGCACGACCGTCGTGAAGCCCGCGCACGAAACGCCGTTTTCGGCGCTCGCGCTGGCGCAACTCTCGGAAGAAGCTGGCTTCCCGCCCGGCGTGTTCAACGTCGTGCTCGGCGAACCGCAGATGGCGATGGAAACGCTCGTGTCCGACACACGCGTGCGCGCGGTGAGCTTCACCGGCTCGACGCGCGTTGGTGGCCTCGTCACGCAGGCAGCTGCGCAGGCGGGCATCAAGAAGGTCGCGCTCGAACTCGGCGGCAACGCGCCGTTCATCGTGACCGAAGACGCGGACCTCGAACAGGCGGTGAAGGTTGCCGTCGGAGCGAAGTTCCAGACGTCGGGCCAGGATTGCTGCGCGGCGAACCGCATTTTCGTCGCGCGTGCGCTGTACGAAGCGTTCGTCGAACGCTACGCGGCAGCCGTGTGCGCGCTGAAGACCGGCCCGGCGTTCGAGGAGGGCGTCGACGTCGGCCCGCTCATGCATCAGGCTGCGTTCGACACGACCGTCGCACGCGTCGCCGATGCGCGCGAGAAGGGCGCACGCATTCTCGCCGGGGGCAAGCCGCACGCACTCGGCGGCTGGTTCTACGAACCGACCGTGATCGCCGATGCCCGGCCCGGCATGCGCGTCTACGACGAGGAAAACTTCGCGCCGATTTCGGCGGTCTGCGCATTCGATACGCTCGACGAAGTGGTCGCGAAAGCAAACGACACCGAATACGGACTTGCCGCGTATGTCTGCGCGAACCGTATCGACACGATCTTCCAGCTCGTGCGGCGGCTCGACTTCGCAATGGTGTCCGTCAATGGCGTGAAGTTCACTGGCGCGCCCATCCCGTTCGGCGGCATGAAGGCATCGGGCCTCGGCCGCGAAGGCGGCGCGGAAGGCTTCGAGCCGTTCACCGAAACCAAATATTTCTGCCTTGGCAACCTTGGCCTGCCGCTCACGGCGACGGCCTGAACCTACATCAGGAGCACCATCATGACCCGATCGCTCGACGCACTGTTCGAACAGGACCGCACACACTTCATGCACCCCTCCACGCACGCGTACGATCACGCGTCCGGCGCGCTGCCGGGCAAGATCATCCGCGGCGCGAAAGGCATCCGCATCGAAGACCATCAAGGCAAGCAGTACATCGACGCTTTCGCGGGCCTGTACTGCGTGAACATCGGCTATGGCCGCACCGAAGTGGCCGAAGCCATCTACGAGCAAGCGAAGCAGCTCGCGTATTACCACACGTATGTGGGCCACTCGTCGGATGCGATCATCGAACTGTCCTCGCGCATCATCGACTGGGCGCCCGCCGGCATGAAGAAGGTTTACTACGGAATGTCCGGCTCGGATGCGAACGAAACGCAGATCAAGATCGTCTGGTACTACAACAACGTACTCGGCCGCCCGAACAAGAAGAAGATCATCTCGCGCGATCGCGGCTATCACGGCTCGGGCATCGTGACCGGCAGCCTGACCGGGCTGCCGAGTTTTCATCAGCACTTCGACCTGCCGGTCGAGCGCGTGAAGCACACCATTTGCCCGCATTGGTATCGCAGGGCGCCCGCCGGCATGAGCGAAGCGCAGTTCGTCGCGTACTGCGTCGAGGAACTCGAAAAGCTGATCGCGCGCGAAGGCGCGGACACGATCGCCGCGTTCATCGGCGAGCCGGTGATGGGCACGGGCGGCATCATCGCGCCGCCGCAAGGCTACTGGGCCGCGATTCAGGACGTGCTCAAGAAGCATGACATCCTGCTGATCGCCGACGAAGTCGTGTGCGGTTTCGGCCGTATCGGCTCGAAGATGGGCTCGCAGCATTTCGACATGCAGCCGGACCTGATCACTGTCGCGAAAGGATTGACGAGCGCGTATGCGCCGCTGTCCGGCGTGATCGTCGGCGAAAAGGTGTGGGACGTGATCGCGCGCGGCTCGCAGGAACACGGCCCGATGGGGCACGGCTGGACGTACTCGGGACACCCTGTGTGCGCGGCAGCGGCGCTCGCGAACCTCGACATCCTCGAACGCGAGAACCTGACGCGCAATGCGGCGGAAGTCGGCGCGTATTTCGGCCAGCAATTGCACGCGGCGTTCGACAATCATCCGTTCGTCGGCGAAGTGCGTAGCATCGGCATGCTCGCGGCGCTGGAGTTCATGGCCGACAAGGACGCGCGCAAGCCGTTTGACGCCGCGCTGAAAGTCGGTCCGCAAGTGTCGGCGGCAACGCTGCAACGGGGCGTGATTGCGCGCGCGATGCCGCACGGCGACATCCTCGGTTTCGCGCCGCCGCTCGTGATGACGCGCGCTGAAGCGGACGAGATCGTCGGAATCGTGAAGGAAGCAGTCGACGAAGTGGCGGAGCGCACGCTGGCTGTGGCGGGGTAACGCTGGTGGGCGGTGGCGGGCGGGTGGTTGCAGCTTTGCCCGTGGTGCCGGCTGCCGCCGCCCGCGCGTGTTCGTTGTGCGATCGAGCTTACCTGGAATGCCGTGGCGTTTCTCGTGAGCGGCAAGCGGGTCGTGTTGGTCAAGCGCGCCGTCGAAGGCAGGAATCGCGGCGCGCCTGGTCACGTTGTCCGGTTTGCGGACGTTGCCTGGCTGGGACATCTGGTGGCTCTATGCGACGCTGGGTTGCCCCACACCCAGGCTGGAGGTACCATTTTAAATAGATAGCATGATCGCATTTCAATACGCATTCCTTATTGTGTGAATGCACGTCGCCAAAAGTGCATCTGGTCATCCGGTCACTATCGCCCAGTTCAACGCCGGCGAAAGAGCGGATGCAGAGACGCAGCAACCGAACACCGTTGGCCGCACCCATCTGTCTTTGTTAAGCGTCGAAGCTTCCGGATTTTCTGGCAGAAGCTATGTCGATAACTTCCGCATCTCTTCGATCAGGTCCCGCTTGCCCTCAAACCCGATCCCCGGCAAATCCGGCAGCGTCACGTAACCGTCTTCGACTTTCACTCCATCGGGAAAGCCACCCTACGGCAGGAAAAGATCCGGATGTTGGTGCTCGCAGTTTTTGCTAGCCATGACCACGGATTTTGGGAGTGGACGAAAAGTGAGGGAGCGTACGGTTCAGCGTCGAACAGACTCGGACGACCTGAAATGCGGAAAACGCTTCAGGAAACAGCGCTCCAATCTACCGTCAAGCAGCTCGACGCGAGTCTGCAGCAGATAATGCGCTCCCTTCATGGACCAGCGCATCTGTTGTCGCTTTGACAGGCGGCGATTGACCAAGTGATTCATGACCGATTCCGCTGATGCCGACGAAACGCGGCGTCCCTCCATACGGGCCTGCTGGTAGTCGACAAGGTCTCGCTGGTTGTTTTCCAGGAACGAGCGTATCCCGTTGATTATGTGAAGCTTGGCGGGATCCTGGAGAATTTCCCGGCCAAGCGCGCGGCGTCGTGACGTTCGTGCACGGCAGCGGCAGCAGCGCGGCTGAAAGTAGCGGACGGTGTCGCCGAGTCGCAGATTCCCGACAGCGCCGATGCTGCGGTCGACCATCAAATCGTATGGCTCGCCATTGTCTTCGAGCAGCGTGATGCTGACGCGGCCGGTGTCGATCGCAATGACGACCGCATTCGCATCCTCGGGTTCGCCGTCCCGGCGTTCGTCGCGGCCGCGTCGCCGGACGTCACAAGTGCCGGTGCCGCGCCGACAAGGAAACTGTATCGCCATCCACGTTTCAAGGTGACTTCTCCGCTGTTTTCCGCAAGCGCATATTTGCCGACGTTACCGGCGCCTCGACGGTGACGGCATTTGACCGCCTGGGAGCGTTGCAGGGCTTGACTTGCATCAATTCCTTCGCCGCCGCTTCGCCGAATCATGCGCATAAGGGGGGCGCTTCAGCTAGCGCAGCCCCTGCATCCGTGAATTTGCGAGAAAGAAATCCCGGTGGGCGATGGAGGAAGACATGATCAAGAATGTGGGTACTGCTGAAAAGATTCGGGCAGAAATTCTGCGCCGGGTTCAAGAGGATGCCGATCTTGGTGACAGCTGCCGTGATTGCGACATTTCGATTCCGCGCAAGGTCGATCCAGTGGAGAACGGGGGGTGCAATTGGATCGTCGACGAGTTTCCAGGGGTTGCGCAGGAGTGTATGGCGCCTTTGAAAGCCGTGATCGGCGAAATGATGCGCGAATATGAACTGTCCTGAGCCTTTGCGGGACCTGCGTTCGCAATCCTCTGCGCAGGTCGGTACGTGCCTGGCCGGAGAGCGACGTGTCCAGCATTTTTCCGACTGCTCCCGCGCCGTAGGGGCGCGCCATGATCCAGCTAGTTGAGAGCCGCGTCATGAACCTGCTGCACTATCAGACGCTGGTGGCGAGCAAGGCAGCACGCATCGTGCTGGCGGCGCGCGGCAATCAACTCGTCGACTTTGGGCTACGGCGCGCGCACCGGTGCCGAGGCCGGCCTCCTCTCGGCGCGAGCCAGCTATCTGGCCGGATTCACCGGCACCGCGCCACAGCTCGCGGGCGCGCTCTGGGGCATACCCACGTTTGGGACGATGGCCCATTCGTATGTTCAGGCGCACCGCAGAGAACTCGACGCATTCGAGCACTTCGCGCGAGCGCAGCCGCACAACGCCACGCTCCTCATTGATACCTACGACACGGAAGCGGCGGCCGGCACGGTGGTCGAGCTCGGGCGGCGGTTGGCATGCGATGGCATTTCCATCCGGGGCGTGCGGCTCGACAGCGGCGATCTTGCCACGCACGCCAGGCAGGTACGCGCGATTCTCGACGAAGGCGGCATGCATGACACGACGATTTTCGCGAGCGGAAATCTCGACGAATACCTTTTGCGTGATCTGATCGAATGCGGTGCGCCAATCGATGGCTTTGGCGTGGGCACGCGGATGAACACCTCTGCGGATGCGCCGTACCTCGATTGCGCCTGCAAGCTCGTCGAATACTCGTGCGAGCCGCGCCGCAAGCGCTCGGAGGGCAAGGCGACACTGCCTGGCCGCAAGCAGGTTTTCCGCAACCATGATGGGGCCGGCCGTATTCTCGAGGACTGTCTCGCACTGGCGCATGAAATGCACGACGGTGTCCCCTTGCTGGGTACCGCGATGCGAGACGGCCAGCGGTGCGCGCTGCCGCCAATCGACGCAATTCGCGCCCATGCCGCGCGCGAGCCTGCGTCGCTGCCGGGGCGCCTGCGTACGCTCAAAGGTTCAGCCATTTCGGCCCCGGCTCTCCGCACGACTCGAGGCGCTCATCGCACAGTTGGATCGTGGTTCCTGACGTGAATTGAGAAGCCATTGTGCCGGGCGGCTTTTGCCTTTTGCTCCAGTCACGAAGACGAGGAGAGTTCCGCAAATTGACCGGCAGGGCCCCGATGCCGTTGCCGATCACCAGCTGGCGGCAGTTTCACGGAATGTCTTCGTCGATCGAAACCAGTGTATGTCCGGATGTCTCCCGGTACTTGCGCGACGTCGATCGACCTGCAGCACGGCATCATCGTCTGAATGCCGAAACCCACAGGCTGGTGGCGGCGACGCTTGCGCCTTGTCACGGACGCTTACGGCGCTCGGCGACATGGCGCGCCGCCAGGAATGCCCGCCACGCAATCGACGACGCAAATCAATTTTGCAAACAAGAATCGTTTACATTTGCGTTACGGGATTGTATATTTCTCCCTGCAACGGCATGACAAGCCCCACTGATGACGGGCAAGGGAACTCCCCTCGAGCACGGCCGTTGCTATCCCCCGCCATGCGCAGGCATCGCCACGTCCTCGGTTGCGTGCCTGCGGCGCATGAATTTCCGTAGGCGCTTGCTCGCATAGCCGGCCAGCGCCCGGCGAATCGCGCCAATCATTCGAATGCCAGGCAATCGGGCCGCTCCTCGCTCACTGTCAGCGAAGGCTGCAGATGGAGCCTGCGCGTTTTCCGGATGTTTCGTAGTGCTACGTAGTATGGGGAAGCATGTTCAAGAAGAACGGGAGCTGTTTGATGAAGCAGAAAGTCACATCGGTTGCGATTCGCCGTCTGGTTTCCGGTGCCGCCAACGCGAGTGTCGCCATGACGCTCACCTCCGTGCCCCTGATGGTGTTCGCGCAAGACCCGGCCACAACGGCCCAGGCGCGCAAAGACCAGCAGGTGGGCATCGATGCCGCCGGCGAGACGGCGCAACCGGTCGCGCAGGTGCCCAACGACGTTCCGCCTGCCACGGCGGTTGGCGGCGCACTGCCGAAGATTTCCGTCACGGCAAGGGCGCTGCTCAATACGAACGAAGCCTCCACCGGCATCGCGCGGCTTCCTGATACGGTCAGGGAAATGCCGCAGACCGTCAACGTGGTGCCACGCGAACTGATCGAGCAGCAGAAGGCCACGTCGCTCGAGCAGATTTTGAAGAACGTACCGGGCATCACGATGTCGACCGGCGAGGGCAATGGCGGCCAGAACGGCGATCAGTTCAAGATTCGCGGCCTGTCGGCCAAGGGCGATATCTATATCGACGGCCTGCGCGACTTCGGCGCGTACAAGCGAGACAGTTTCGCTATCGATAGCGTGCAGGTCATCAAGGGGGCTTCGGGCGACAGCTTCGGCGTGGGCAGCATTGGCGGTATCATCAACCAGACCTCGAAGTTCGCGAATCTCGATACGGCAACGAATGTCGATCAAAGCGGCGGCTCGGGCTCGACGTATCGCACGACAGTCGACAGCAACATCAAGCTCGCCGACACGACGGCGCTGCGCGTGAACGGCATGTACCAGAGCGGCAATACGCCCGATCGCGACAATGTGAAGGACAACCGTGCCGGTGTGGCGCTGGACTTGGGCACGGGCATGGGCACGAATACCGAGTGGCATCTCGGCTACTCATACCTGCATCGCGATGGCGTGCCCGACTACGGCGTGCCGATGGCGCAGGGGGCCGACGGCATCTATCGCCCGCTGCTCGAATACGGCGTTCCGGGCATCGATCCGTCGACATCGTATGTTCGCAATACCGATCGCGACAAAAGCGATACGCACATCGTCTCATCGCTCTTCACGAAGAACCTCGACAACGGCGTCCAGATCCACAACGACACACGCTTTACGTTCTACCAGCGCGATTTCTCGTCGACGAATCCGGCAGCGGTCAGCTACGCCAATCTGCAGAAGCTGCTGGCTGGACAGAACGTCGCGCTCAGGTACGGCGCGGGCGGCGGTGTTGCGTATCTTCAGCGCGGCATCGGCGTGCAGAACGTGAACACCGCGAAGAGCGAATTCAATCTCGGCCAGTTCCGCAATCGCGCCGTGATTGGTCTCGACATGAACTATCAGCGCGACCACCGCGACCAGGGTGCCTGGACCGGCCGGGTGAACAATCAGACGGTGGTCAATCCGCAATATCAGATGCCCGCCGGCTGGCGGCTCGGGTACGGTGCGACCACGCGCGACGCGGAATCGTCGGATATCGGCGTGTTCGCGAACGATCGCATCTGGCTCACGCAGCAGTTCTCACTGCTCGGCAATCTGCGCTGGGACTATTTCCGCAGCAAGTATTGGACGAACGCGACAACCGTGGCTGGGGGCACGGCCACTTCGAGCAAGGTCAGTCCCGCGATTTCGGCGATCTGGGAGCCGACGAGGGACACCATGTTCTATACGTCGTTCTCGCGCACCTATCGTCCTGTCGGCACCGATATCGCACTGGCCGTCGGCCGGCGTGCAATCGGAGGTGCCGCAAAACGGCGTGGGCAACGAGCCCGAGCGCGCGGATACCGTTGAAGTGGGCACGAAGCTCGACTTGCTCGACAAGCGCCTCGGCGTGACGGCCGCGTTGTTCCAGACGCGCAAGTCGCATTCGTACACGGTGGATCCGGACACGGGCGAGCTTGCGCCGGGCTTCTCGGACAACGGCGAAGGCTACCGCATTCGTGGTGTCGAACTGGGACTCTCGGGCTGGATCACGAACAACTGGTCGGCCAACATCGCATATGCGTACCTGAACGGCACCGTTACCGAGGCGAGCGCGGCGACCTCCATCGGCAACACGGCGCCGGGCGTGCCGGCCAATAACGTGACGCTGTGGACGAGCTACATCGTCCCGCATTCATTGCTATTGCTTCCGGGCAGGCTCACGGTGGCCGGCGGACTGCAGTACAGCTCGGGCTACTGGGTCGATTCGGCCAACAGGGCGCGCATGCCCGACAATTTCTCGCTCGACAGCATGATCGGATACGAGCAGGGGCCGTACCGCCTCTCGCTCAATCTGTATAACCTCACCGACCACCGGAACTATCAGTCGGCGTTCAGCACGGCGCGTGCGGTTCCCGCTTCGCGACGCACGTTCCTGCTGAGCGCGGGCGTGATGTTCTGATCGCGGCGATTGCCACGGGCGGCTGCGCGCCGGTGCAAAGGCATAGGGTGCCGCCGCGCAGGGCGTAACCGGCTTTCGGATTGGTCACGCATGGATCTATTCAGGATAGCTATATACATGTTAATTCAGATTCCGGACGTTCTCACGTCCGCCGAAGTGAAGCATTGCCGCCAGGTGCTCGAAGCGTCGCAATGGGTGGACGGGCGTCTTACCGCAGGCGATCTTGCCGCGAAGTCCAAGCGCAATCTGCAGATTCCGGCCGATAGTGCCGAAGCGCGCGAACTGGACGAACTGATACTGAATGCGCTGGGCCGCAACACGGCCTATCATTCGGCTGCGCTGCCGTTTCGCGTGTTGCCGCCACGCTTCAATCGCTACGATGTCGGCATGACGTTCGGCACGCACGTCGACAACGCGATCCAGACCGTGCCCGGCACAGGCGGCATGCGGATGCGCGCGGACGTGTCCAGCACGATCTTTCTCTCCGAACCCGGCGAATACGACGGCGGCGAACTCGTGATCGACGACGCACACGGCTCGCGCGCGATCAAGCTGCCGGCGGGCCACATGATCGTCTATCCCGCTTCCACGCTGCACCGCGTGACGCCGGTCACGCGCGGCAGCCGCTGGGCTTCGTTTTTCTGGGCCCAGTCGCTCGTCAAGGACGAGACGAGCCGCACGATGCTGCATGAACTCGATTGCGCGATTATCGCGCTCCGGCAGGAACTGGGTCGCGTAGCGGGCGATGAAACCGGCGATGAGCATCCCGCGGTCCACAGTCTCGTGAGTCATTACCATAACCTGCTGCGCCGCTGGTCGGAACTGTGAGTCGCACGATGAACATTCCCGCCGATACCGTTTAGCTGTCCGACTACGAACGGTACTTCCGTGCGCGCGTCGATCCCGCCGTTCACGGGTATATCGCGGGCGCGGCGGCAGACGGCATCACGCAGCGCGAGAATCGCAGCGCGTTCGATCGCGTGAAAATCATGCCGCGTGCACTGGCCGATATTTCTGCGGCCACGGCGTGCACCACGCTGCTGGGAGAAACGCTCGGTTATCCGATACTGATCGCGCCGATGGCGTAGCATCGGCTGGTTTGTCGGGATGGCGAAGTATCGGGCGTGTTGGTCGCTTCGCTGGCGGCTTGTACCGACGAAGTGGCGCTTTTCATGCGTGATGCGGGAATGGCCGGGAGCCTGCACCCGGCCGCGCCTCGATCAACTACGGTGCAGCAAACACATCAGTGCGGTTGGCCGTATTTCCCGAATTCGTTTGCACAAAGAATGGTACAAACGTCGTCCCCCTGACATCGAGCCCCTGATAGTCGCCCACAAAAAAGCCTCTGGAGTTCGGGGCCGTTTTCATATCGAAGGAACCGGCGACATGCAGTTCGCTGCCAAAGCTCTGCCCGCCGTCGGTGGACGTGGTGCGCCAGATATCCGTGGGCAACGTCGTCGTGTCGCCAGCCGGGAGATTGCGGAAATCGTAATAGGTGACGGCCACGGTGCCGGCGGAATTGACGCGAACCGACGGATTGAACGCTGGCCGCCCTGTCGGCGTGTTCACGCGGACCGGCGCGCTCCACGTGTTACCGCCGTCGGTGGATGTCGATAGCGCGATTTCGTCGAACAGGCCGCCATTGAAGCGCGAGTCTTGCCACACTACGTAGAGCTGGCCGGTCACCGGGTCAATAGCGGGTTCGGGAATGGTATCGCCTGTACGCAGAGGCTCGCCGGTGTTGGGATCCGTGACCCCAACGGTTCGCAGGTCCGCGATGATCTGCGGCTTCGTCCAGGTGCCACCATCGTCCGTCGACTTGATGAATGCAACCTTGCTGGCCGTGACGTTGAAGGGTGGCCTGAACATGTCGAAGAAGTCATAGAGCGTGCCGTCCTGCGAATTGACCACGATCTGGTTGCCGATCGTCTGCTGCCGCGAGGGAAGATTCACAATGATCTTCGGTGAGCTCCAGGTTTGACCACCATTGACCGTTTTCGCGAAGAACGTCGGTCCCCGGAACGCAGCAGCGTGCAGATCCGCGTACGGGTTGCCGTTTGGCGACTCGAGCCGGTCCCAGACCGCATACGCAACGCCGGCTTTGATCGGGTTGGCCGTCACCGACTCTTTGTCATTGAAGAACTGCGTGGTGGGCTCGTTGTTGGCGATGAGGACGCTCAGATTGCCCCATGTCTTGCCGAAATCGTGCGAAACCGCGGCAGCCACCGCGTTATTGTTGTTCGACGCGTTGAACGAAATCGATACCGTATAGGCCGTGCCATCTGGTCCGATCGACACCCATGGGTCGGAGGCCCGCTCATACCCGAGCCCGCCGGCACAGGCGCTGAAGGGCAGGGGCGTCTCCCCCCATGTCGCACCGCCGTCGAGAGAGAAACCGGCAACCAGACCGTGCGCGCCGCCGTCCGACCAGCGGTCCTGCTGCCATACCCCGATCAGGTTCGTGGAAATGGCGGGATTCACGGCCAGCCAGGGTTCGACCTCGGCGTTCACATAGTTAGTGCCAGTGCTGGATCCTCCGATAGTGCAACTGGCAAAGGGGCTGGGACCCGAGACCGGTGTGGCTGACCATGTGCTGCTGGTTGCCATGACAACTGGAATTCCAATCAGAAGTACGGCTGCGTTGTTGCGTCGCATGGAAGACTCCTCATCCAGATGCGACCCATAACAGCGGGACCGGTCGTTTTGGGCAGTGAAACAGCAGGAGCAGCCGCGCGCTCCCCTCGTCCAGGAGTTCAACGATGTTGCCGTCGGCGCGCCTTGTTCCCAACCTATCCCGCTCGCCCTACTTGCAACCGCTTCAACTGCCACAGGCCGCGAGCGCTGGTCACCGCCAGCGTGTCGGTCACGACTTCAACACGAGTGTGATCCCAGCCTGTCCTGAGATGCCAGCGTGTTCGGCCCTGCACATGAACAAAGTTGCGGCATGGTCGGCTGTGACAAACACTCCTATTGAATGTAGAACGCCCGCAGCGTGATTAGCGTTAATTTTTTGTAACAGGGACCTGTTGCCAGGTGCACTGACGCAAGTTTTCGATTGACGACGATTGCGGCCTGGCGGACGTCTTACGAGAAATGCTCTCGCAAAACGTAAATCAATCGACAGATTCGCAATAAGGTTCATCGACCTTTCGTCATTGAAAATGAAAATATGTTGAAGCTGTGTTCGGGTCACGCATTGCGTGTCCGCGCGCGTGATGGGCCCGGTCCAGGACTCGTGCGCGCGTGTCATGCAAACGGCATAACCCCGACCCGTTGCCGCCACCCGGTGCGTAAGGACGGCGACGTCCCGGTACTTCATCTGCCATTCACGCGCGGTAGCCGTGGGTTGCCTGCCAGACGAGACCACTCACCGCACGCTGGACTGCGCGGCCGACACTTCTGGACGCCGCGTATTCATCGCCGCTAACATGCCGCCGGTCGATGCTGAGCGCCTGGGACGAGTGCTTGCCGAAGGGCTGGTGATGCTGTGTAATTCGCGAGCCTCACGGTTCAGCCGAGCATCACTGGCCGCGCGTGAGGCGTGACAGGAACATCAAAAGCGGTGCGATATGCCCGCAGCGACCAGTGTCTGAGACGCACCAAAGTCCGGAGCGCCCGTAGGGGTGACAACCCGTATCCCGGGCCAACTGGTTCCGTAGAAGCTCAGTTGGTGTGGCCGCGAGTGACACGCCAAACAGCCTGACCGTGAACCGTCGTTCGGCCCTCGGGGAAGCGCTCTGGCATCAAGGCAGGGTGCGCTCCAGCTCGACTTCTGCCCGCAGGCTTTCTGCATCGCGATAGATAGTGGCCACGGCGAGGACACGTCCGTCGCGCTTGTAGCGCAGGACACAGTCGCGTCCTGCGATATTGCCGTCAACCGAGATCTCGTCCCAGCTCTGCGCGTGTCCGAGATAGTTGATCGGGACGTCGTAGTGCTGGCTCCAGAAGAATGGCACGGCGTCAAACTTCTCATGTCCGCCAATCAGGTTCATCGCCGCCGTTTGTCCCTGGCGTTGAGCGACAACCCAATGCTCCACGCGAATGGCCGTGCCACTATGCGGATCGGGCCAGCGAGCAATGTCGCCGGCAGCGAAGACGCCAGGCGCGCTTGTCTGCAAGCAGGCATCGACTATTACGCCCCGATCGATTGCGAGGCCGGCTTGCTCGGCCAGCGCGAGTCGTGGTCGCACGCCGACGCCGGCCACCACCAGATCGGCCTCCACGCTGCCGCCCGCCTCGAGCGATACCTGCTGCGTATCGATCGCGCTGGCTGTGTTCCCGAGGTGGAAGACGACGCCGTGTTCCTCATGCAAGCGCTGCAAGAATTCACCCATCTGTGGCCCCAGCACACGTTCCATCGGACGCCGCTCTGGCGCCACGACGTGTACTTCGAGCCCACGCGCGCGCAATGATGCCGCCACTTCCAGTCCGATGAAGCTTGCCCCGATCACGACCGCGCGCCGCGTGCTCGCCGCGCGAGCGATGATGGCGCGGCAGTCGGCCAGTGTGCGCAGGGTATGCACATGCGGCAGATCCATGCCGGGGATCGGCAAGCGAACCGCTTCGGCTCCCGTGGCCAGCAGCAAGCGGTCGTAGGGCACCTTGCTCCCATTCGATAGTTCCACTTCCTGCGCGGCGACGTGAAGGCGTACGACGCCGGCCTTGAGCCGCAGATCAATGCGTTGATCTGCATAGAAAGCGTCGTCTCGAAGCGGCACCCACGCCTCAGGCGCGCTGCCGGCCAAATAGTCCTTGGACAGATTCGGCCGGTCCACTGGCGGGGCGTCGTCGTCGCTCAGCATCGTGAGACTGCCCGCGTAGCCGAGGCGCCGCAGACGCTCAGCAGCGGCGAAACCCGCAGCCCCGCCGCCGACGATCACGATCTTCTGTGGCGCTCCGGCCGGCGCGGACACAGAAGCGGCGGGTGGTGCCTTTTTGTGCAGTACGACAACCTTGTCGCCCCGAACCTCCGTGGACCAGCACGCGACAGGGCTCAAAGCCGGAGCCCGCACCGCTTCCCCCGTGCGCAGGCTGAAGCACGCGTGATGCCATGGGCACCGTACCGTGCCCTCGACGATCAACCCTTCGGCGAGCGGGCCGTGATAGTGGGTACAGGCAGCGTCGATAGCGAAGAATTCATCACCGAGCCGTGCAATCAGCACCGCGTCATTGCCGACGTGTCCAGACAACAGGCCAGCTTCGCGAAGCGATTCGATGGGCACGCCCTGCGCCAGATCAGGACCGCTTTCATTCGGTGTCTCACTGCTCATATCGACCTCCGCGGACGCTTGAGCCCCGCTTGACCAGCCAGGGGCCAAATCGAACGGGCGCCGGCAGCCCATGCACCACCACCTGCGCCGTGGAGACTGCTTCTTCCAATGGTAGTCCAGGTTCATCGGAACACCGCCACCGGCGACGACCACGCACGGCACCGGCGTACGGACGCGTGGCCGCACCGGCGTACGGACGTGCGCTGCCGATGTCAATAGCCGCGCAGAACTACAATCATTCAACCGGTCTGAACGCGCTCCACGCAAACTCGGGTCATGGGGTGGCTACGCGCGGACTCTCCGGGCTGCGTTACAGTCTGTTCGGTCGCGCTCACGGCAGACCGGCAGTGCGCGATCGATCCGATCGCGGCAGGGCAGGGGCGGCGGCCTGCACAGGAGGGACTATGCGGTCGGGAGTGAAGTCCGGCGTGCGCCTGAGACGCTATGCAATCACGGCGATGGCCGTCATCGCCGGCCTGCTTGTCGTCGGACGCATCACCGGTACCCTGGTCGACTGGCTGTGGTTCTCTTCGATCGGCTATGGTAGCGTTTTCTGGACCATCATTTCCGTGAGAGCGCTGCTGTTTGTGGCGGTGTTCGCAATTTCGGCGGGCGCGATATGGCTGTCCGGGATTTTGGCGCATCGTTACGCGAGGAGCGTCGATATCTCGCGAGCGGACGCCGCCGATTCGCCGGATGCGGCTGAATTTACCGGCGATCTGGCCGAACTGATCGCGCCGCGCGTTCCCTGGCGCTCCAGCATTGCCTGCGTCGCGGTCGTCCTTGGGTTGCTTGTCGCCGCCAGCGAGATCTCAAACTGGGACGTCGCGCTTCGCTTCATTTATCAGGTGCCTGTGGGCGCGCGCGATCCGATCTTCGAGCGGGACATCGGCTTTTATCTCTTCTCGCTTCCCGCCTATGTCGCGCTCAAGAACTGGCTGCTGTGGCTGGTCTTCTTCAGCGCGATCGTGGCAGGTGCTGTGTACGGGGTGCGCGGCGACATCGCGCCGGAGCGGCCACCACGAACGCTTTCTCCCGCTGCCATCACGCATGGTTCGGCACTGCTCGGTGTGTTCTTTGCGCTGAAGGCCTGGTCGTGGTGGCTCGAGCGCTTTTTGCTGCTCTATGACGACAATGGCGTCGTGGTCGGCGCCAGCTATACCGATGTCCACGTCGAGCTGCCGGTCCTGTGGATGCTTGTCGGCCTTGCCGCGGCGTCATCCGTTGCCCTTTGGATCAACATGCGCCGGCGCAGCTATCTGCTGCCTGCCGTTCTCACGCTGCTCGTATTCGGCAGTTCGTTTGTGTTCGCTGTGATCTATCCGTCGCTGTTTCAGCGCTTCTATGTCAAACCGAGCGAGTTGAAACTCGAAACACCCTATATCGAGCACACTATCGCGCTAACGCGGGAGGCTTACGGTCTCGCAAAGATCGAGGTTAAGCCGTTTGAGGCCGAGCAGGGATTGACACTCGACTCGCTGCAGGCCAATCGGGCGACCATCGACAACATCCGGCTATGGGATGTGCAACCACTGATGGATACCTATGCACAGTTGCAGGAGATCAGGACTTACTACAAATTTCTCTCGGTGGACATCGACCGCTATCAGCTTGACGCCGGATACAGGCAGGTGATGCTGTCGGCGCGTGAACTGGAACCGGCAATGCTTGCACCCAATGCCCAAACCTGGGTGAACCTGCACCTTATCTTTACTCATGGCATTGGCGTCGTGATGTCGCCAGTCACCGAGAAATCCACTGAAGGGCTACCTTCCTTCTATTTGCGGGACATTCCGCCCGTCTCCAACGGCGGCCCGGCCATTCGCGAGCCACGTCTATATTTCGGTGAAGGGCGGCAGAATTATGTCATCGTGAACGGCAACGTAGCTGAATTCGACTATCCTCAAAGGCCGACCAATGCCTACACGACGTATAGCGGGCGCGACGGCGTCAGCGTCGGCAGCGGGGCGCGACGTAGTCTCTTCGCCTGGGAGCTCGACGATCCCAACATCCTGCTGAGCGGCTATATCACAGACCAGAGCCGGGTCCTGCTTCACCGCAACATCCAGGACCGCGTGCGTACGATCGCGCCGTTCCTGGGTCTCGACCATGACCCGTATGTCGTCGCAAGCAATGGGCGCCTGTTCTGGATACTGGACGCCTACACGGTCAGCCAGTGGTTTCCTTACTCCCGGCCGGGTTTCGGCGACGGCGCCAATTACATCCGGAACGCGGTCAAGGTCGTGGTCGACGCGTACAACGGCACGGTCGACTTCTATGTCAGTGATCCAGCCGATCCGCTCCTGCGCACCTACGAGCGCACCTTCCCGGGTTTGTTCAAGCCTTTGGACATGATGCCACCGGAGCTCCAGCGTCATATCCGCTACCCGGAAGATCTGTTCCTGATCCAGGCGCAGCTTTACCGCGCCTATCATATGGATGCGCCGGAGGTCTTCTACAACCGCGAGGATCTGTGGCAGTTTCCCCAGGAGCTGGTTGGAATCGATGGCGGGAGCTCCGCGAGCACGATGCCGCCGTACTACACGATCATGCGACTCCCCGGCGAGGCACGAGCCGAGTTCATCCTCATGTTGCCGATGGTGCCGAGCCAGCGGGAGAACATGATTGCCTGGCTGGCGGCGCGTTGCGATCCGGCCGGCTACGGCAAGCTGATCGTGTATGTCTTTCCCAAGGACAAGCTGGTCTATGGGCCGTTTCAGATCGAAGCGCGTATTCAGCAGAATACCGAGATCTCGCAGCAGATTTCGCTCTGGAACCAGATGGGCTCACGCGTCATTCGCGGTCATCTTGTGGTCGTGCCGATCGAGAACTCGATTCTCTACGTTTCTCCGCTCTATTTACGCGCGGCGTCCGGCCAGTTGCCCGAGTTGAAGCGGGTGATTGCCGCCTATGGCGACCGTGTGGTGATGGAGGACAGTCTGGGTGAAGCGCTGGCGGCGCTTTTCAAGGAGACCGGACAAGCGGCATCGCCACCCCGAGGCAATATAGACGCGCGCGCGAAAGAGGCACTTGCCCACTATGACCGCGCCATCGAGCGACTGAAGGCGGGAGACTGGAGCGGCTTCGGCGCGGAACTTGACGCCCTCCGCCCGTTGCTCGAGGCACTCGGTTCCGGCCGTTCCGATGCCCGGAAATGACCGAAGGGAAACTGGCCGGGTCTGTGCTGCCCGGCTACGTGTCGATGAATGCGGTTCGCCGAGGCAAGCGTCGGCAACATTGACGATCGGCTCGCTGTCGGCGTGAGCTTGAGGAAAACTTTCATGAAAGACGATCATCACAGCGATCCTGCTTCTGACCCAGACAAACTCAAAGGCCCTGGCGGCATGACCTTGCGGCAGATCCACGAACAGGTGCAGAAGTCCGTCCAGCGCGACCGCGATGCGCAGACTGCGCACAGCTCGCCCGCGCCGCCGCAGAGCCGGTGGCAGCGGTGGGTGCGCTATGTATGGGGCCGCAGCGGGCGGCGCTAGCCGCAGTTTGATGAGGGCAGTGCTGGCCGCATTCGCGAGCGTGAATCGGTCCTGGAAAACATGCGCGGGAAGGCGGGGTCATGGGTGGCGCATCGCACAAGCACACACATCGCAGAAGGCCTACGATGTGGGAAACATCGAGGAGGCCGTCATGACCACGGCTGCCAGTTTTCACATCGGCTACACGCAGTACCTCGGCCCCGAAGGCGACCCCGTGCATCCGCTTCCGGCCTTCGCGAGCGATCCGGCAGCGCTCCTGTCGCTCTATCGCGCGATGGTGCTGACAAGGGCCTTCGACACGAAAGCGGTCGCGCTGCAGCGTACGGGTCAACTCGGCACCTTCGCGTCGTCGGTTGGCCAGGAGGCGGTCGGTGTCGGCGTGGCCAGCGCTATGCGCCCCGAAGACGTGCTGTTTCCTTCCTATCGCGACCACGCGGCCCAATTGCTGCGCGGCGTCACGATGACGGAAAGTCTGCTCTATTGGGGCGGCGACGAGCGAGGAAGCGATTTCAGTGTGCCTCGCTTCGACTTTCCGAACTGCGTGCCGATCGGCACGCAGGTGTGCCACGCGGCGGGTGCCGCCTACGCGTTCCAGTTGCGCCAGGAGCCGCGCGTTGCGGTGGCGCTTTTCGGCGACGGCGCGACATCCAGGGGAGATTTTTACGAGGCGATGAACTTCGCCGGCGCATGGGGCGCGCCGCTCGTGCTCGTGATCAACAACAACCAATGGGCGATTTCGGTGCCGCGCAGCCATCAGAGCGCTGCGCAAACGCTCGCGCAAAAGGCGATTGCGGCGGGAATCGACGGACTGCAGGTCGATGGCAACGACGTGATCGCCGTGCACCACGTGGTTGGGGCGGCACTCGCGAAGGCGCGGCGCGGCGACGGTCCAACCTTGATCGAAGCGCTCAGCTATCGCCTCGGCGATCACACGACGGCCGACGATGCCACGCGCTATCGCGACGCCGAGGAGGTCAGCAAGCAGTGGGAATCCGAGCCGCTGCGCCGGTTGCGCACGTACCTGATCCGTATGAACGTTTGGGACAAGGCGCGTGACGAGCAACTCGGCAAGGCATGTCACGCGCAGGTCGAGCAGGCTGTCGAGGCGTATCTCGCGATCGCCGCGCCTGACGTGTCCTCGATGTTCGACCATCTCTATGAGGCGCTGCCGCTCGCCATGCGCGAGCAACTGGCGATGGCGCAGCGGTTTGCTCCGCTTGCGCCGGATACGGAGAACGGCAATGGCTGACCTGAACATGGTCGAGGCGGTCAATGCCGCGCTCGCATGGGAGCTTGCGCGCGACCCCGCGGTGGTGCTGCTCGGCGAGGACATCGGCGTGAACGGCGGCGTGTTTCGCGCGACCGTTGGCTTGCAGACGCGCTTTGGCGCACAGCGCGTGATCGATACGCCGCTCGCCGAAACGGCGATCGTCGGCACGGCCGTCGGCATGGCGGCAATGGGCCTCAAAGCTGTCGCGGAGATTCAGTTCAGCGGCTTCATCTATCCAGCGATCGATCACTTGCTGAATCATGCGTCGCGTCTGCGGCACAGGACGCGCGGGCGGCTCACGTGTCCTCTCGTGGTCCGGTCGCCAGCCGGTGCGGGCATTCACGCGCCGGAGCATCATTCCGAAAGCCCGGAAGCGCTGTTCGCGCACATACCGGGGTTGCGCGTCGTGACACCGTCTTCACCCGCGCGCGCATATGGCCTGCTACTGGCGGCAATCCGCGACCCGGATCCGGTAATCTTCTTTGAGCCGACGCGCCTCTACCGCCTCTTCAGGCAGCCCGTGGAGGACAACGGCGAAGCGCTGCCGCTCGATTGCTGCTACGTGCTGCGCGACGGGGCGGATGTCACGCTGGTCAGTTGGGGCGGAGCGCTGCAGGAGGTTCTCGCGGCCGCCGATCTGATTGCGCAGGAGGGCGTGATGGCGGAGGTGATCGACGTGGCCACGCTCAAGCCGCTCGACATGGAGACGATTCTTGCGTCGGTGGCGAAAACGGGCCGCTGCGTGATCGTGCATGAAGGTTCGCGCACGGGCGGCGTAGGCGCGGAGATTGCTGCGGGCATCGCCGAGCGTGGACTCTACTCGTTGCTTGCGCCGGTGCAGCGCGTCACGGGCTATGACGTGGTCGTCCCGCTCTACAGACTCGAAAGTCAGTACATGCCAGGCACGGCGCGCATCGTCGCCGCGGTCAGGCAGGCGCTGGAGGCGCAGTGAAACCATGAAGATCTTCAAGCTGCCCGACCTGGGCGAAGGCCTCCAGGAAGCGGAAATCGTCGAATGGCACGTCAAGAGCGGCGAGGACATCCGGGCGGACCAGCCGCTCGTGTCGGTCGAAACGGCAAAAGCCATCGTCGAGATTCCCTCGCCGCAATCGGGCCGCATCGCGAAGCTGTTCGGCAAGCCCGGTGACATCGTGCATCTGGGAGCGCCGCTCGTCGCTTTCGAAGCGGGTAAGGAAGGTGGTGAGGATGCCGACGCGGGCACCGTAGTCGGCCATATGGAGGTGGGCCGGCAGCCGGTGCAGGAAGCGCCAGCCGCGCCAGGCGTTGGCACGGGAGCGGGGCCTGGCGTCATCAAGGCGATGCCGGCGGTGCGGGCGCTTGCCCGCAAACTGGACATCGATCTCGCGATGGTGACGCCTTCCGGTCCGGAAGGCGTTATCACGGCGGCTGACGTACAACGGGCAGCAAAGCTGCTCACGCAGCTAGGTCCGCCAGAAGTGCTGCATGGCGTGCGTCGCGCGATGGCGCAGAACATGGCGCGCGCCCAGAGCGAAGTGGCGGCCGCGACCGTGATCGACGACGCAGATATTCACGCATGGCCTCCCCATACCGACGTGACGATCCGCCTGATCCGCGCGCTGGTGGCCGGGTGCCGCGCGGAGCCGGGACTGAACGCATGGTTCGACGCGAGGATGGTGCGGCGCCATGTGCTGGAGAAGATCGATCTGGGCATTGCCGTCGATCTGCCGGATGGCTTGTTCGTGCCGGTGCTGCGCGATGTCGCGCATCGGGACGCGGCTGGTCTGCGCGCCGGACTCGACCGCATGCGTGCCGATATTCGCGCACGCAAGATTCCGCCTGAGGAAATGCGTGGCAATACGATCACGCTGTCGAACTTCGGCATGATCGCCGGCAAATATGCCGCTCCCGTGGTGATGCCGCCCACAGTCGCGATTCTTGGCGCCGGGCGGATGCATGACCAGGTCGTGGCGCACGAGGGGGCACCGGCCGTGCACAGGATCTTGCCGCTGAGCCTGACATTCGATCATCGGGTTGTCACCGGCGGAGAGGCTGCACGCTTTCTCGCCGCGGTCATCAAGGACCTCGAGATGGCGCAATAGCCGGCCGTTGTGCCGTCGCGGCACTTCAATCACCGCGGGCGTTCAGGAGGCGCCGTTCGTGAAGCGCTTCGCGACACGGTGCTGAGCACCGCACAACGTTGCTCGGGAATCGCAGCCATGCGCTGCACGCTTTGTGCGCACTTGACTCTACGAGACATTCTGCGAAGGCTGCCGTCACCATGTCCGACCCTGTCTTGCCCTTCGACGGGAGTACCCTCGAAACATGTATTCCTGTCAGCTCCGGGCCGCCATATTCAATGTGTCCAGGATAGCGGGGTACACAAACATCAGTTTCCAGGAGGAACCGAAATGAGTGAACTACGGTATCCGAACGAGAGCAGAGAATATCGCGATGCGCGTGACGTGTTGCTTAAGGAAGAACAGGAACTTGTCGACAAAGTGAGATCGGTGGCAAAAAGGCGTCGCGGTCTTCCTGCCGGGGGACAGTTAAAAGAGGACTACGTCTTCCAATGGGCCAACGATGGCAAAGTTGGCAAGAGCGTGAAGTTATCCGAACTATTTGGGGATAAAGAAACCCTGCTTCTTTACTCGTTTATGTTCGGTCCGAACTGGGATAAGCCCTGTCCGTCGTGTACGTCGCTGGTCGACGGGTTTGATCGCACCTGGTATCAGGTCACTCGACACGCCGCATTCGTAGCGATTGCCAAAGCCCCCGCGGATCGAATCAATGCATGGGCCAAACAACGCGGCTGGTCGCAGATCGAACTGGTTTCTGGATCGGGCTCCGCCTATCAGTCCGATTACCGATGCCAGGGAGACTCAGATGATATGCAATGGCCAGTGATGCACGTATTCAGGAGGCAGAGTGGAAAGATTTTTCACTTCTGGGGTAGTGAGTTATCAGCGAATCACGTTGACACGGTGTGGCCGTACTGGAATCTCATGGACTTTACGCCAGAGGGTCGTCCGGACATTCCCACCCCGCCACAAACTTTTCGGTCAGAATTCCTTGAAAAAAACTATCTGAACAGGGAGTAGATTGGCGCGCGGTAGCAGATAGTGCGGCGCGCCGCCGCAAGGCCTGCCTCGTATCTTGCTAACGGGTGACGATGTGGCCCGCTTGCGCCGAGCCGCCCGATGATGACTATGGCCGTCCTGAACGAGAAAAGGGCGCGTCGTGCGGGTGGGCATGACGCGCGAAGGCCTTCCCTGGGACATGTACCAGGCACCAGGAAAATTATCGATTTCGACCAGGCGCGTAAGTCCGTATCCCAGAACTGACGAACTCCCTCGGTCAGGAACACGTGAAAAACCGTATGGCCGCTTGACGGTCCGCATTGGCGTGGCCTCGTCAAGCTAGCGAGGCGTGCCTGGCGCTCACGAAGCGATTGGTCAGGTCAGCACGGCCTGCCAGGCGTGGTCCACAAGCAGTTCGGGGCTTGCAAACGACTTGAACCACTGCGCCGCCTGCTACGAATCCAGCGAGCGATGCACGCCCCTCGTGTTTTCGGCCGTACCCGACGCTCGGCGATGGGTGGCTGTGCGTCGGCTGCAGGTTGGTTTGCTGCCGTTCGCGAACCAGCGTCGGCGAATGGCTTGCTCGCAGTCAATGAATGGGTCTTCTCGACCGTAAGGGGACGTTCGTCAATACTGGAAGCAGCCATTAGAAAGCCTACCCGAGCGATCGACTACCTCACCTCATCGTCGAGCGTCTATGTATGGCAAATGCGCGCTGCCGCAATCTCTGTGGAAAACTTCGATTCTCGGCAATCGCTCCCAGCAGTTCGACGATTTTGTCGTCAACGGGCAAGCCTTGTTCAAGCCAGCCGATCGCCAGGTCGCACCAATATGGAGTTGGCCAAGACAGTCCTGTCGCCACGACTTCTCGAGCGCAATCGATGCTCGATGAAAACTCGGCCAATGGATGCTCAAGTGGCTCGACAATCGTAGGCGATTTCATTTTGGAGGTTGCTCGGTGCGACCGCGTTACTTGCTGGTGTGGGAACTCCGATTGTCAACGACTTGGAGACCGGTGTCGACCGGCAGTTTCTGGCCGCATTGCGCCCCACAGCCGAGCGCGACGATCGTCGTGGGCGTGCGCGTCATGCGAAGGGCATAAGCCGACCTAGATGGAATGGACACAGCCTCGGCCCGTTTCTGCCCTTCGTCTCGCGGCTCGACGGCGGCTGAACGATGACCGTTGGGCCGGTGAAGTGAAGACGCTGTTTGCGCGCGAAAGTCAGGCACGTTCCGCCGTCGTGACCATGTGGCGGCGATTCGTGCGCGCAGACCGCCGCGCATGTCGCGCCGGTTCATCTTGCCGTCGCGCCGTGGCAGGTCATTGTCACGCTTCCGCAATAATTTCCCCAGATCACGCGCCACTGTGCCGGAGCCATCTGCGCTTCGTGATGCGGATAGGTGTCGCCGGTCGCAGCGGGGTGCATCAGGCATCGATCGGGGGGCACACAAACTCAGCCGAATTGCCATTCCCAAGGAGAGAGACCATGCAACGCCGCACGTTTCTGAACACCCTTGTTGTCGCCACCGCTGCCAGCTCGCTGATGCTCGACGCGCAGTCGGCAGAAGCCGGACGCGCGGCGACGCCGGACGCGCTCGATCCGGGCCGCTGGTCGCCGCTCAACGCCGCGCGCCTGCAGGTGGTGCTCGACGAGCATGGCGTCAAGAGCGGGCGCTACGATCCGGAACGGCGTCCGTATGCAGTGTTCGACTGGGACAACACGTGCATCATGAACGACTGCGAAGAGGCGTTGTTGATGTATCAGATCAACCACATGGCGTACAAGCTGACGCCGGATGAATTCGTCGACGTGATGTGGACGGACGTGCCGAAAGGCACCTTCATGAAGGACTACACGACGGTGGACGGCAAGCCGGTGTCGATGGAGGATCTCGCCGCCGACGTCGAATCCGATTACCGCTGGCTGCATGCGAACTACAAGGGGCTCGCAGGCGACAAGAGCCTCGACGAGATCCATGAGACCGACCAGTTCAAGGATTTCCGCGCGAAGCTCTACTTTATGTACGATGCGATCTGCGACACGCATCCGCTCGAGATCGGCTACAAGTGGATCATCTACTTCTACCGAAACATGACGACGGCAGAGCTGCAGGCGATGGCCGAAGCGTCCAACAACCACGGCATCGGCGATGCGCTTCGCAAGGTCAGATACGAAAGCCCGAAGACCCTGTCGGGCAAGGCCGGCGTGGTGGCCGACACGCATTTCCACGGCATCCGCATTCACGAAGAGATACGCGCGGTGATGCACACGCTGCGCGCGAACGGCATCGACGTGTACGTCAGCACCGCGTCGCTCGACGACGTTGTGCGCGTGTTCGCCGGCAATCCGAACTACGGCTATGGCGTGCCGCCGGAGAACGTGATCGGCATGCGCCTGGAGATGCAGGATGGCAAGTACGCCAGCCGATACAAGGCCGGCTGGCACTTCAACTATGGTCCGGGCAAGACCGTCGGCATTCGCGGCGTGCTGGAGTCGAAGAAAGGCTACGGCCCGCTGCTCGTGTTCGGCGACAGCGACGGCGACGCGTGGATGCTGCGCGACTTCAAGGACACCGCGGTCGGCGTGATCGTCAACCGGATGAAGAAGGGCGAGATCGGTGCGGACAGCAAGCTGGCGGCCGGGCAGATTGGCAACCCGAACGCGCGCTTCCTCCTGCAGGGCCGCGACGAGCACACCGGTCTGATGATCCCGGACGAGAAGTCGATCAAGTACGGCAAGACGGAGCGCAAGCTGCTGGCCTGACGCGCGTCGACCGGCAGTCCGGCGCCGGTTGGCGAAAATCCGGCGCCGGACCGGGTAGCGCGTTCGGGGAAGCTCCACATGCAGGCAGCTGCGCGTCCAGGCATCGAATGACCGTTGACCGCTGTGGAACCGTCATCTGGATGACCGACGAACAATACCGGCGATCGGCCGTTCCTGGCCGAGAGCACCAATCGACCAGTCTCCAGAGACCGGACGTTGATATCGTCGAAGGCAGTTTTCGGGCTATTGCCGTGAATGTGTAAAGTCGGCCAGAAACGGGCGGTGATAATGTTCGGTGCGACGACTGCTTGCGAAGCCGTGACCAGCCGTTCGCCCGCGGATTCGGCAGACTGAAGAGACGCACGCCGCTAGAAGACCACGCGCGAGCGGCCTGGGTTTCGTAGCACTCGGCTTCCCGATTTGTCCGCCGCCGAGGTTACTGAACCAGGTCCGGGTCACTCAGGATGATGTCGTCCCACAGTGTTTGAAACGACAGCCAACCGAACTGCGGTGAACCAAGCACCGAAGCCAGCCATCTCGCGTCATCGGGGGCCCACAATGACGGCTCCCCGCAAGCTTGCGCAATCAGTTGCGCTTCGCAGCAACGGTTCATCAACACGAACCACCATGCCGCCTCATCTACGGTCTGTCCGGTTGTAAAAATGCCGTGGCCCGCGTGAATCGCCACCAGTTTGTCGCCGAAACCTTTGGCAAAGCGTGCCGCCGCAGTTCGGTCGCGCACGACACGGGGTTCGAGGATTAATGCCTGCTGTTCGAAGAATACGCACGCGTCCTGTGTGATCGGATCGAGCAGCCGTTCGAATGCGGCCCACGTCGACGCATGCAGAGCGTGCGCGTGGCACATCGCCGATACGTCGGGTCGCGCCTGATGGACGGCCGTGTGCAGCAGCAGTCCGACTGGGTTCACCATCCCGTCGCCCTGTACGATCTGACCTTCGTGATTAACCTGCACCAGGTGCGAGACGCGGACCTGGTGCAAGGGGATGCCGACTGGGTTGACCCAATAACGCTCCGGCACTTCGGGATCGCGCACGGTGATGTGGCCGAGCAGGCCCTCCGAGTAGCCACGCCGTCCGAAGATGCGGCAGGTTGCAGCTAGCCGCTGCAACACGTGCACTCGCTCTTCGTCTGTACTCTCGAACACCGGCCGCGAGCGGCTTGCAAAGCTCTGGACACCAATCTGCATGCCTTCCACCTCCCTGATGTTCGTCAACGGCGCTAGCTCGGACCGGCGAGGTTGGTGACGACGTCATTGCTACCGTGAGCGCGGTTCAAGGCACACATGCGCAGACGGTCCATTGCTATTGCAAAGCCCCTGGTCTACGGCTGCTTCGCGTTTGCCGATCATCAGTTACTTTAGAAAGAAGGCCGAGAAAAAGATAGGCGACGGCGGTAACTGAGAGGCCGAAAAGGGGTCGTTCACAGCCCGACGAGCGACACACGCCTGGGTAGTTCACGCGCGACGCGCTGTCGGCGAACGGGCGTGCGGTGCTGATGCGCGCGGCTGCAATGGCTTGGTACCTGGAGTGACGGTGCCGCGGCTTGCACGGAGGTGAACTGCGCGCGCCGCGTTCAACGCGTACGATGAGGGCGGCGCGAGTGCAATGAACGAGCGGAGCGTGATATGAATCCAACCGACGAGACAGGCAAGCGCGCGTTGCGCTTTGTTGCGGCGCATCCAGCGCGATTCCTGTTCCAGGTCTGCACCGCGTTCCGCAAAAACCAGGGGCTGCTGCTCGCGGGCGCGATCGCCTATTACGCGTTGCTGTCAATCGTGCCGCTCCTCATTCTCGTTGTAATCGCGTTCGGTCACTTCATCGGTGAGCAGTTGCTGTTCGACACGCTCGGGCGTCTGCTCGAATGGCTGATACCGGGGCAGTCAAAAGCACTCGTTCGCGAACTCGCGACCTTTTTCGAGCATCGCTCCGTGGTCGGCTGGTACCTCGTCATCACGATGATCTTTTTCAGTTCGCTTGCGTTCTCGGTTCTGGAGAATGCCCTCTCAATCATCTTCGTGCATCGCGTTGAGGTCCGGCGAAGGCACTTCCTGCTGTCCGCAATCCTGCCCTATCTATTCAGTTTGTCACTAGGTATCGGTGTGCTGCTTGTGACGCTCGTCTCCAGCGGCCTGCGGGCTGTCGCAACCGGTAGCATCGATCTGTTCGGCCACGGGGTGTTACTGACAGGCGTGACCCGCGTCGTGCTCTATCTGTGTGGCCTTGCGGGCGAGATATTCGTGCTGACGGCAATCTATTTTGTGATCCCGAGGGGGCGCACGACACTGCGGCATGCGGTCGTCGGCGCGGTCGCGGCCACCGTTCTGTGGGAAATCACAAGACGCGTGCTGGTTTGGTACTTCGCGAAGCTTTCGCAGGTGAACGTCGTCTATGGGTCGTTGACGACGGCGATTGTTGTGCTGTTCGGCCTCGAAGCGCTCGCGACGCTGATGTTGTTTGGCGCGCAACTGATCGCAGAATACGAGCGCCTCAATACGCGCGGCGACCCTCCAGCGGAGTCGATGGAAACGGTCTGACTAGCGGCAGCGCGTTGAGCACCCTCGTTGTGACTTCAACCAGTCGGCACGATGACACCGTAGTTTCCGGGTGCCGACGAATTCCACGCGTATTCGCAGTCCTACCAGCCGCACCGTCAAATGCGGTGCAGTGATGTCAACGGCATGTTAGCAAAGCAGCTTTCCCCTGGACCGGACAGCGGACATGGCTGTGCAGAATATCCGGTCGTGTCTTGTGCTGGTCAGTGAGAGTTTCGAGGACGGCACCTCGACGCTTTCCGGAATGTTGAAGGTGAAATCACGTGCTTTAGTCGCCGCACCGTTTTTCCAATCAGGCCGTGAGCGCGTTGCGCGCCAGCCCCCCGCACCGGACGGTTCGCGTAGCCAGGATGAGCAGAGACGGCAACAGGGGGCACGCCACTTGCTGCCATGCCGTCGTTATCACGTCGCTCCTGGAGCACACGATGAATGAAGACAGGATTAAGGGCCAGTGGAAACAGCTGTCCGGCAAGTTGAAGGCCAAGTGGGGCAAGCTGACCGATGACGATCTTGCGGTGGCCGAAGGCGACAGCGAGTATCTCGTGGGCAGGATTCAAGAGCGTTACGGAATCGCGCGCGACGAGGCCGAGCGCCAGTTAAAGGACTTCGACAGCATGCTATGACCCGGACAGGCGCGCCGCTGGCGAGACGCCGATGGCCGCTTGACTTCAGGAAGTGCCTCTCAGAAGCGCTCGATCCACCGTGCTATGTGGGTGGCGGGTTATGCCTTTGCGTGACGCGCGCACGTGAGGCGATCGTCGCGCTCGACCGACGGGCGCTAGCGTTCCCGTCGATCAGCCGAAAAGGGCACTTGCGCACTGATTCCGCCGCCCCATCCGCTCCTCTGTAATCGTCCGTAATATGCGGGGACTACAATCGCAGCCCTGTCACGTGCAATCGCGGGCGACGTAGTGCCTGAACATCAGCCCAGCCACAAAGGGCGAGCAGAGACTTCCTTGACGCAAGACAAACCAACCGCGCGCATGCCAGTGCTCCGCGCGGACTTGCCCGGCAGTGAAAGCGTCGCCGCGAAGCCCTTCGCGGCGAGGCCGCCCGCAGGCCACATCGACGACGCAGGCGATCGCGCCCTGCCCGCCATCCGCCGGCC
>NZ_BBJJ01000023.1 GCF_000739815.1 Paraburkholderia mimosarum LMG 23256 = NBRC 106338 | reverse complement strand
CTCGGGGCCCGCTGCGGCGGCGCCTGAACCGGTGCGGGCGGCGCGACTTGCGCCACGACGGGCGGCGGTGCGCTCGCGACCGGCGGCGGCGGCGCCTTGGCAAGCGCGGGCGGCGCTGCGCTCGCGATGGCTGGCGCTGGGGTTGGCGTTGGCGTTGGCGCCGACGCACTGGCTAGCGGCGCTTGAGCGATGCTCGCGACTGGCGGCGGTGCAAGCTCGGCTGTGACGGGTGGCACGCTGGGCAGCGCGTGCGGCTTCGTGGCCGGCGCCGCCGAAGTGCTCTTCGGTACGAACACTGAGCCCTCCACCACCTGAGCACCCGCTGTGGGCTCTCGCTCGCCGTGATGCGAAATCATGTACGCCGCAATCAGGAACACGACGGAAACCACGCCGCCGATGGCATAGAACGGCAGCCACGAACGGTGCGCCGTGCGATCTTCATCTTGTATCGGGTAGTCGCTGTAGCGGTCGGCGCCGCTGAAGCTGAAGGCCGAAGGCGTCCAATCCGAGCGCGAATGGCGCGCGAAACCGTCGTGCCACTCGGGCGCGGAAGACTCGTTCGCAGACGGCATCCGCGGGCCAGCGGACAGCTGCTTCGCGCCGCACTGAGGACAGATCATCAGCGGCGCATTGAAACTGGTCCCGCAGTATGGACATCCCCACGGACCAGACTTGGTTCGGCCAGGTTCGTTGAACATTGCAGCTATTGAGGTTTCGACAGTATCGGTTTCGGGGCGCTGCCGCGTGCCGGTTGCCCGTCGCTGCGGGCGAGCAAGTGGCGCGGTTGCGAAGCATTTGCCCTGATCGCGCCGCATATCGCAAATCGCTACGGCAGGCGGGCAAAAAATCACTTTGAATATGGGCCACTTCGCGGTGAACTTCAACCGGCAGAATCGGCCACATGGCGGATGAGGACAGGGAGGCTTCAGACCCCGCAAGAGGCTTCGGCGGCCGCTTCAGCGCACATGCGCGATACGCCCTGATACGTGCGGGCTGATACGGCCCCGAACAGTGACATCTTGATACACAAATCGCTCGGCTGATACGCGACCGAAAGCGCCCGTCCTGCGTATTTTCGTTGCCGAGGACGCTCACCGCGGGCTTACCATGGACCCGTTGCGACCGTGATGTGCCTTCACCTGCGCCATGAACCGCTTTCTCATCGCCTTCGGTCTCTTGTGCCTGCTCGCTGGCGTGGGATGGCGCTGGTTCGCGCGCATCCCCTTCGGCAGGCTGCCCGGCGACATTCATATCGTGCGCGACGGATTCAGCTTCCACTTTCCGATCGTCACGTGCATCGTGCTATCGGTCGTGGTGTCGGTGCTGTTCTGGCTGTTACGGCGTTGAGTGCGGCGGCCCGTTCAAGCCTTCAACGCATCCTTGAAAACTCGCCCATCTTTCATGACCATGAGCAGGTTCTGATCGGGATTGGCAAGCAGTGACAAGTCCTGAAGCGGGTCGCCCGCCACGATCAGCAGATCGGCATACGCGCCCTCCTCGAGCACGCCTAGTTTGTGCGGATACGGATTGCGCTTGCCCGCGAGCGCCAGCAATTGTCCGTTAATACCTGTCGCCATCCGCAACGCGTCGGCAGACGAATACCAGCGCGCGATGTGTCCGAGCATCGTGCCTTGCCTCGTGGCGAGCGTCTGCGAAAAGATCAGGTCGGTGCCGAACGCCACCTTGAGGCCGTGCTTGCGGGCAAGCTTGTACATGTTGTCGGTCCCCGCGGTGACCTGCAGAAACCTTTCGTGGCTCGAGGGCGCCATCGGCGCGACGTCTTCCTCGCTGGTGAATGGTTGCGTGCTCAACCATGTGCCGTTTTTTGCCATGACTTCCGCAGTGCGGTCGTCCATCAAGTGTCCGTGTTCGATGCATGGCACGCCAGCCCCGACCGATCGCTTCACCGATTCCGGCGTGTAGGCATGCACGAGCACATAGGTGCCCCAGTCCAATGCGGTTTCCACCGCTGCCCTGAGCTGCGCCTCGGTGAACGTGAGCATGTCGAGCGGACTGCGCGGCGTGGAGACGCCGCCGCACCCCACGAGCTTGATTTGCGTGGCGCCCTGCATGAACTGCTCGCGCACGCGCAGGCGGACTTCGTCGGCCGTATCGGCGATGGCAGCCGCGCCGGTTCTTTCTATTTCGCTGATCTGAGCCGACGTGCGCGGCACGTCAGTCAGCAGACGAAAGTCGCCGTGGCCGCCCGTGGTGGTGATCATCGCGCCCGACGGATAAATGCGCGGGCCGCTCAGCATACCGGCGTCGATGGCCTGTTTCAATGCGAAGGCGGGGCCGCCCACATCGCGAACGGTCGTGAATCCCCGCAGGAGCGTGCGCTGCGCCTCCGCGCCTGCCGCGAGGTACACGAAACTGAAGTCCGATTGCAGAATCGTGGCGACAGGCAATGCGGCGAGCAGCGCATGCCAGTGCATGTCGATGAGGCCGGGCATCATCACCCTGCCACCGCAGTCGATCACCCGCCCCGCCGCAGCACCTGCCGCGCCCGACGAGAATTCCGGCGCCCCCCTGCGCAACTGCGAGATGCGGTTTCCGTCAACGACGAGGTACATGCCGTCCTGCAGCGCGCCTGACTTGCCATCGAACAGGCGAAAGTTCGTGAACGTGGTGGGCTGCGCAGGCGCTGCCGCGCCGGGTTGCTGCGCCTTGCCGAACTCCGGCAGAACGGCGCTCAACATCGACGCGCCCATGCCGATGAGAAAGCCGCGGCGAGCCAGGTCCGCACTGATCCGGCGGTTCGCATACTGCGCCAGCGCCTTGTTGCACTGGCAAGAGCCACTCGGGCCGATTGCGTTGCCGCCACGGTTCATTCTGGGAGCCATAAGTCACCTCGGGTCACCTCGGGTCACCTCGGAAAACGAGCCGCGGTTGGACGCGCGTCCGTCGGGGCGGTATGGTTATTTAGCAGGCCTCACGACATCTTCTTTCGTCAACAGCAGCGCGAGAGGCCGCGTGGAACTGAACGCCGAGAAAATGATCGTGAGTGCCACGGTTCCCGGCACCGCGAGAAATGCGCCAGGAATGCCCCAGATCGCCGTCCAGGTGGCGAGACTCATGAGGATGACCGCAGGGCTGAGGTTCAACGAGCCGGCCATCAGCCACGGGTCGAGCACATTGCCCATCACGAAGTTGATCGCAGAGAGCGAAACGAGCAGCGTGACGGGCTCGTTCCACTGGCCGAACTGAAGCGCCGCGAGCAGGACGGGAAGCGCCACCTGGATCAGCGAGCCCGCATACGGCACGAAGTTCAGCAGCACGATGAGGACGGCGATGAGCGGCGCGAACTCCAGCCCGACGAAATGCATGCAGACCCAGCTGAGAATGCCGAGCACCACGCCGAGCAGCGCCTTCAACGCCAGGTAGGTGCCGATTTTCGAGTTGATGGCGTCGATCACGGGCTCCATGTCGGCCTTGCCGCGCATGACTGCGGACAGCTTGCGGCGAAAGCGCCCCATCTCGACCATGAAGAACGCCGTGTACAGAAAGACGACGACCGTGGTCGCCATGAGCGAAGAGAGCGAGCCGAGCAGCGAGGTCAGCAGCGCCTGAACGTTGACGGCCGCCAGCAACTCGCGGCGGAACGCTGTCCACGACGCTTCCGTTTCCAGATGGAACAGCGCGGTGATTTTGGCCAGCAAGGCGAGCAGCGTGGCTTCGTACTTCGGCGCCACGGCCAGCATGCGGTCGGTATCGGAAAGCAGCAGTTCGGCCGCGAGCCAGGCCGCGACGAGGATGAGCGCGGCCGCACTCCAGTAGCGCACGCCTGCGCGAATGCGCTTGCCCACGTGCGGCACGCGCCGCAGGATTTCGGCAAGCCCGTAGATCACATACGAGGTAATGATCGCGAAGGCGATGGGCACCAGCACCGGACGCCCGATATACAGAACCCATCCCGTGATGACGGCAAGGACGGCCACACAGGTGAACGTCACGAGATCCTGTCTCATGAATTCCCCGGTGTCGCGCGGTTTCGTGTCACCCGCGATCGCGCCGGTTGGCAACGAAGCGATGATCCGGCCATCTCCTTCCTCGCATGACATGAAATGCTCTGGATGACGAACCACATTGCCTGATGTATCGACCGGCGCTTCGACCCGCGCGCCAGGCGGAAAACCGGTGGAAAGAGCCAGACGTTAGCTAGCCATTCACGCCCGGGTCAGCTATGGGGCCCTCAATATTGCGGGCTTCGGGGCGCGATCGGCCGCCACTTCGAAAGACTAGCCGCTTTGAGGAAGACTTGCGCGCTAGCTGGCAATGGCATGTCGAGAGCGGAACCACACGAATCGCGCCACGAAGCGGAACGGATATCCGATCCGGATGGACACTGCCCCGATTTAGTTGTGCGCACATCGAGCTTGCGGGCCACGAAATTCCGCTTCCCTTTAAGTCACGTTTAAGCACCGAAAAGTACCTTACGCCACCTTCACCAACTTTCCTTTTTGACCATAGCTATGAGTACCAGCAAATATCAGCGCCGGGGCCTGATCGCCGGTGTGGCGGTGGCGCTTGCAGGCGCATGGGTTGTCAGCCATGAGCACGCCAGCGCCGATGAGCGCGGCATGACGAAAACGTCGTTGTCGTCCCCCGCGCCCAAGGCTGACGACAGCAGGAGCCAGGCGCCGAACTTCTCGGCGATCGTCGCGCATTACGGTCCGGCCGTGGTCCATATCGAGGTCGTCAAGGAAAACCCCGATGCCGAAGACGGCCATTCGGGTGCCCTGGGATCGGGTTTCATCGTGAGCCAGGACGGCTACATCCTCACGAACAATCACGTCGTCGAGGGTGCGGACGAGGTGACGGTCAAGCTCACGGACGGCCGCAAGTTCTCCGCGCGCGTGATCGGCACCGACAAGGCGGGCGACGTGGCCGTGCTGAAAATCGCTGGCACGGGCTTTCCCACGGTGAAGATCGGCAATCCCGCCAACAGCAAGGTGGGCGACTGGGTCGTCGCGATCGGCTCGCCCTATGGTCTCGACAACACCGTGACCTCGGGCATCATCAGCGCGAAGTCGCGCCAGCTTTCGGAAGACAGCCCGACACATCTCATCCAGACCGATGTGCCCGTCAATCCGGGCAACTCGGGCGGACCGCTCTTCAATCTGGACGGCGAAGTCATCGGCATCAATTCGATGATCTATTCGCGCACGGGCGGCTTCCAGGGGCTGTCGTTCGCGATCCCCATCGACGAAGCCATGCACATGAAGGATCAGATCGTGCAAGGCGGAGGCAACGGGCGCACCCTGGCCCACGGCGCGCGTCCGCGTCTCGGCGTGGCCGTGCGTGCGCTCACCGGCGAAGAAGCGCAGCAGGTCGGCGTGGACGGCGGCGTGCTCGTCGTGCAGTCGGGCGGTCCGGCAAAGGCAGCGGGCATCGGCGCCGGCGACGTGATCATCGCTGTCAACGGCATCGAGGTGCAAAACGTCGAGCAGTTGCAGAGCCTGATCGCGCGAGCCAAAGGCGGTGTGTCGATCGTCGTTGCGCGCGACGGCGAGCAGATGACCGCGCGGGTCGAACTCTCGCCGCGCGCGTGATCGACCGGTGCCATGCCCGGCGCCGTCGATCACGCGATCACGGCCCGTGGCTCGCCAGATAGTCGATGCGCTCGATGACGTACCCGTAGAAGGGATTCCACGAGAGGCGCGTGAGAAGCCCGGCGCCAACGATCAGCGCCCCCGTTTCGCCGCGTACGGACTGTGCGCCGAGCTGGATTCCCATGTCGTCGTCGGGATCGGGGGTGCGGCCATAGAGCGAATCGGTTACCGGGAACGGCAGTGCCACATGTGAGAGCGAATAGACATCGAGCGGATAGTCGAGCCCCGTGGGCTCGACTTTTGACGTTGTCTCGTCGGGCGCCGTGCTCTGCTCGATCACTTGCGGCGAGGTGGCGGAGGCGTTGGTGAGCACCGTCAGGCGGTAGCGCAGCGGCGGCACGGGCGCGATACGGCGCAGCGCATCACGCATCGAAGCACGTAACAGCGGGCTCCACTGCGCGGTGCGGTTGATGTCGAAGAGCACGAGCTCGCTGCCGTTGGCAGGAAGTTGCGCATACAACGAACTGACGATGGCACTCGTGCTCACCGTGAAGTCCAGCACGGACTGAAACGTAAGCATGGGCGGCAGCGCCGCGATCTTGCCGTTGCGCGCCGCATCCGCCAGTTCCTGCTGGACCTTGCGGGTCACCCGCCACGACTGGCGCGCGCCGTTCACGGGAAACGAGTTGTACTTGTACGGATTGAATTCCGGCACGATATCGAGCCACGCGGCTTTTGCGAACGCCGGAAGGATCGACGGCAACGCCGCGAGGCCCGCGAAGCGCGCGAACCGCGTAATGCCGATCATCGGCGAAAGCAGGATCAGATGGTCCGCCTTCGGCAGGCTCGGGTTCTCCAGTGTCTCGAGCGCGTATTGAACCGCAAGCGCGCCGCCGTTCGAAAACCCCACGACATGCAGCGGCGCCGGCGCCGGCACGAGGCGGCGCGCCTCGCGCACGGCGAGCCGCGTGGCGGCCTCCCAGTCCTCCGCCGTCACTTCGGTCAAGCCGGACGGCACGGTGCCATGCCCCGGAAGCCGGACGGCCACGACAGCGAAGCCATCGCGCTGATAGCGCAGCGCAATGTGCCGCAGGCTGTACGGCGAATCGGTCAGTCCATGCACCATCACGGCCACGCCGCGCGGCGCGCCTTCCGGCATCAGCGTGTACGAGCGGTTCCAGTCGGTGCGAAAGTGGCCGGGGTAGATCGGGCTGCCCGAGAAATAGCGATTGGCGGGCACGCGTGCCTCTTCCGGCAGCTTGTCGGTCACGTTCTTCCTGACCGAATCGAACAGGCGATTCTCGTATTCGATGTATTGCGCCCAGGTCGCATGATCGATTTCGTCGGCGTGCATGTCGTGAGGCACATACGTGTGCCACAGACTCAGGGGCGCCTTGCGTTGCGCGTCGTACAGCCGCACAGCGGCGATGCAAACGAACGCGATCACCACGAAAAGAAACAGCCGCTTGATCCAGCGAAGGGCCCACGCTCTCGTCAAGAATTTCGCCATATCCGGTCAATGCCTCGCGAACGGATGACCTGCCTGGCCTCGCGCTAGCGCGGGAAGGCCGGCCAAATGAGCGGTACCAGCACGACGGTGATCACGAGCGCCCCCAGGGCCGCCGGCATGCCCACCTTGAAAAAATCCCGGAACCGGTAGCCGCCCGCCGTGCTGACGAGCGCATTGACCGGTGTCGAGATCGGCGACATATAGGCCGCCGATGCGGCGACCGCCGTCGTCAACGCGAACGGATACGGCGACGCATGCAGGTGCGCCGCCATCGCGATCACCACGGGCGCCATCAACACCGCCGTCGCCGTGCCGGAAATCACGGTGCCGATGACCAGCGTCAGCAGAAAAACGGCGCCCATCAGGCCATGCGGGCCCCATTCACCCGCCACGCGCAGCACGGCATCGGCGGCGATGTCGATGCCGCCCGTGCGCTGCAGCGCGATGGAAAACGGCAGCATGCCCACGATCAGCACGAGGCTGCGCCAGTGAATCGAGCGGTAGGCGCTGTCTAGACTCACGCAGCCGAACGCCCCCATGAGGAGACACCCGATCAGCCCCGCGAGCACGTTCGGCACCCGCGGCGAGCGCATCATCGCGATGACGAGCGCCATGACACAGAGCGCGTGCAGCGCCTTGTGCGGCTCGGGCACGTACGCGTCGCTTTCAACCGGCATCGCGAGGCACACGATATCGCGCTCCACCGACTGCATCGAGAAGATATCGATCCACGGGCCCACCACCAGCAGCGTGTCGCCGACCTTCAGCTGCGTGGTTTGCAGATCGCGCACGAGCGCCGCGTCGGCCCGGCGCAGGCCCACCACCGTCACGCCATGCCGCCTGAGGGTCCCGGAACTGCGCGCGACGTCGCCCACCAGCGACGAGTCCGGCGGCACGATGACCTCGGCCATGCCCACATCGTGTGACTGGTCCGTGAAATAGGCGCCCGACATGCGGCGCACCGCGAGCGTGTAACGCTCGCAAAACGCCTCCACGTCGAAGCTGGGAACCTCCACGTCGAGGAGCAGCACGTCGCCGGGCGCGATACTGCTGTCCGCCGTCGCGGGCAGCACGGTAGCGCCCATGCGCGCGCGCCGCTCGATGGCGACGACGTGCGCCACGGGATCGTCGGCGAGTCCGCAGTGGCCGAGCGTCTGCCCCACGAGCGGCGAGGCCGCCCCGACCTCCAGACGAAACGCGCGCCCTTCGAGCGAATAGCGTGCGACCCAGTCGTTCACGGAGGGCCGGGTGGGTGCGTCGGCGCCGCCGGAGCCCGGTCCGTTCAGGAAGCGTCTCGCGAACAGCATCCACGCAATGCACGCCGAGAGAATAGGCACGCCCAGCGGCGTGATGGCGAAAAAGGCGAAGCCCCGGTAGCCGCGATCGACGAGCGCGCTGTTGATGACGAGGTTCGGCGTCGTGGCGACGAGCGTGAGCATGCCGCTCGTGAGCGCCGCCATGCTCACCGGCATGAGCAAGCGCGCGCGCGACACGCCAGACTGGCGCGCGATGCGTATGACGATAGGAATGAAGATCGCCACGACGGCCGTCGAACTCATGACCGAGCCCATCACTCCCACGATGACCATGATCAGTACGACGAGCCGCCGCTCGTTCGAACCGCCGCGCGCGATCAGGTAGTCGCCGACGCGCTGCGCGACGCCCGTGCGCGCGAGGCCGTCGCCAAGCACGAACAGCGCCGCGATCAGGACGATGTTCGGATCGGCGAAGCCCGCCAGCGCCTCGTTGACGGTCACGATACCCGAGAGCGCCAGCGCCACGATCATGATGAGCGCCACCGCGTCCGCGCGGGGCCGGCCGATCAGGAACATCGCGATCGCGCCCGCCAGACAGGCAACGGTGATCAAGAGGTCGTAAGACATGATTTCGCTACGCCTGTTCAACGGGCCATGGAAACCAACGCTTGCGCAAATAGTGCCGGATTTTGAAAACTTACGTTCGCGAACAGCCGTAAGCGAGTGTCCTTACGATCTCTTTACTGGATCGCAACGGCGTCATTGGCGCACGCCGAGCAGGGAGACGCGGTTGCGCCCCTGGTGCTTGGCCTGGTACATCGCCTGATCGGCCTCGTCGAGGAGCGAGCGCGCTTGCCCCTCCGGCGTCCCGGCGGACGCCTCGCCGGCGTTCACCCGATACTCCGCGACGCCAATCGACACGCTGAGCGCAATGCGGCCGCCCTCGTCGTCGTGCACTTCCAGCGTTTCGACCGCGCGCCGGATGCGCTCGGCAACGGCCAGCGCGTCGGGCAGGTCGCACAGCAGCAGCGCGACGAACTCCTCGCCCCCGTAGCGCGACACCGTGTCCCCCACGCGCACCTGCTGCTTGAGGCAGGTGCCGATGGCGCCGAGCGCCACGTCGCCGATGGCGTGGCCGTGTGTGTCGTTGACCTGCTTGAAATGATCGATGTCGATGAAGAGGCACGTCATGGGCGCCGCGTGCGAATTCGCGCGCCGGATCTCCTGGTTCAGGCGCTCGTCGAAATAGCGGCGGTTCGAGAGGCCCGTGAGCGGATCGGTCACGCCGGTCTTGCGCAGATGCTCGCGATGCGCGACGTTGTCGAGGCTCGCCGCGGCGACGCTGCTGAACCGCATGAGGAGGTCCGTGCCCATGCTCGCGTCGAAGCGCGCGGGATCGACGCTCGAGAGGCATAGATAGCCGAGCACCTGGGCGCGGCTCAGGAGCGGCAGCACGATCGCGCTGCCCGTGGCCGCCTGCGCGCCGAAGAAAGTCTCGCTCGCGGCCGGTTCCAGTTCGCCCAGTTCGCTGATGCGGCCAAGCCACGGACGATTGGCCGCGCACAGCCGCGACAGTGCGAAGCCGCCCTGGGCCCCCGATTTCACGTTCGCATCCAGATCGGCGCACCCTTGCCCGGATTCGAGCAGGTCGCGCAGCAGCGGCGCGCGGGCGTCGAGCCAGAGGCCGGCCGAAGTCAGCCCGAACACCTCGGGCAGATAGACGAACATCCCTTCGAGAAAGGCGCACCAATCCTGCGCGCCGATCAGGCGCAGTTCCACGTCCTGGAACGATTTCGACGCGCGCTCGTTACGCTGTACGGTTTCGAGAAGCGCAGCAAGATCCAGTGAAGGCTCAGTCCCGGGATGTGTCACGATGCATCGAGAATATTCCGAAGCCTGCTATTACGGCAGCTTCGGGACGGACTTGAGCGCCGGACGACGGCACCCGCAGCCCGATGGCCCTTTACCGCGGAGTGGGCGAAACGGCGCTCTGGACCGGCCTCGGCAGGGCGGCGCGTCATTCACCGGCCGATCGGGTCTCGGAGGCCCCCAGGTCTGCCGGTATCGCGACCCGAGGCGCGGAGGCTTCGAGGAAAGCCGCTACCGAGTCCATTTCCTCGGCCGTCAGCTTGACGCAGATCGCATTCATCACCGCTCCACGAGGCCTCTGCCCGGGGTGTCGGAAGACCGCCAGCTGCTTCACGATGTAGTCGGCATGCTGGCCCGCGAGGCGCGGAAACTCACCTGCGCCTTCACCGTGCGCCCCGTGACAGGCGCTGCATGCCGGTACACCCCTCTCAGGCACGCCAGAGGTGAAGATCGCCCTGCCGCGACCGACTGGCAGAGGATCGCCGGGGACGCCCGCGGGCGGCGGACGGCTCGAAAAGTACGTGGCTAACTGGTCGATCTGCGCATCGCTCAGATGTGTGAAGCCCCACATATACCTTTGCGCGTTCAGGTCGGACCGCCGATGCGCCCTGAAGTCCATCAACTGGTTGACGAGATATGCCTTTGTCTGGCCCGCGAGCTTGGGAAACGTGGGAGAGACAGAGACGCCGTTCGCGCCGTGACAGATCGAGCACACCTGCAACGCGATCGTCCTGCCGCTGACAGCAGGATCGTCGGTCCGTCTGGAATGCTCGATGTCGTGACAACTGGCGTCACCCAGCAACGTGGCGAGCACAATCCATCGCGATACGCCTTTCATTTTGCAACGCTCCAGATGACTTCCACGGCATGTGTCCGGACGAAGAGACGGGATGGTTTTCACGGCGGGACAGATCACCAGTACGCCGCCCAGAGGTAAACAAACAGCGTGTCGTTGTTGCTTGCATTGCGCCCGAGCCCGTCGTAGTTCGAGCGCGCGCCAAGATATCTGGTGAAGTGCGTGTATTGCAGACCCAGCCGGATGTTTTGCACAGGAATCCATAATATTTCCGGGGTCCAGCCCTGTGTTGCCGGAGAGAAGTTCGCACTGCCCGGGTACGCGACGCTGTCGCGGCTGCCGGTCCCGTTACAGAAAGAGGCACGCAGGTGCCCACCCCACTGCGAAAAGCGGGTCGACAATGGCGAGGCTTCGCGCACGGCATCACCGGCGTCGCCTGGCAAAACTGTGGAACGACACAGGCCTGTGCTGCGCGGGAAACGAACCCGGCAAGCACACCCGTTCACTCGATGTCCAAAACGAAGAAGCGCGCCGCCTTATTCCGCCGACGGTGCCTCGACGCTACGCAGGGTCGGGACGATCCTCAACGAGAGCTTCGCGAGCAGAAAGGCGCGCGCTTTGCCGAACGGCTCAAACGATGCCTGTTCTTGCATAGCTTTAGCCTATGTAAAACATCGGGAAACAATGCTTGGCAAGCGAAATTTGGCGTCCGTTAATTCGCCCAATGTTTCGAGCGGGGGCGTCGATTTGTCCGGGCCCTGCACTTGTTTTCACCTTCGTCGCGCGTGCTGTCTTCAGCAACGCGCGGGCGAGAAAATGGAGATTGTTATGGCTGACAACCGCAACACGGTTCCCCTGATCGAGAAGCACACGATCGGGTACGTGCCCGAGAACGAGCGCCACGGCAAGGTCCGCGATCTCTTCACGCTTTGGTTCGGCGGCAATATCGCACCGCTGCCGATCGTCACCGGCGCGCTAGGCGTGCAAATCTATCACCTCAATCTCATGTGGGGCATCTTTGCAATCATCGTCGGCCAGGCGGTGGGCGGCATTCTCATGGCGCTGCATTCGGCGCAAGGCCCGCAAATGGGCATTCCACAAATGATCCAGAGCCGCGCGCAGTTTGGCTCGTGGGGCGCGCTGCTCGTCACGGTCATCGCCGGCATCATGTACGTCGGGTTCTTCGCGTCGAATATCGTGCTGGCCGGCAAGTCGCTGCACGGCATCGAATCGTCGATTCCGGTGCCCGCCGGCATCGTGATCGGCGCGCTGGGTTCGGGGCTGATCGGCATCATCGGATACCGCTTCATACACGTGCTGAACCGCATCGGCACATGGGTGCTCGGCATCGGGATCGCCGTGGGCTTCGGCTATATCGTCACGCACGTGCAATCGGCGGACTTCCTCACGCGCGGCGGCTTCAGCTTCGCCGGCTGGCTCGCGACGGTGTCCCTCTCCGCACTGTGGCAGATCGCGTTCGCGCCGTACGTCTCCGACTATTCGCGCTACCTTCCGGCGGATGTGGGTGTCGCGTCGACCTTTTGGGCGACGTACCTTGGCTGCGTGCTCGGTTCGACGCTTGCGTTCGTGTTCGGCGCCGTGGCCGTGCTCGCGGTTCCAGCCGGCGCAGACACGATGGACGCCGTCAAGGCATCGACCGGGGCGATCGGCCCGTTCATGCTCGTGCTGTTTTTGCTGAGCGTGATCAGCCACAACGCGCTGAATCTGTACGGGGCAGTCCTTTCGGTCATCACGTCGCTGCAGACGTTCGCGTATCGCTGGATTCCCACCGCGAAGTCGCGCGCAGTGCTCTCGATCATCATTCTGGTCGCGTGCTGCGTAGCGGCGGTCGGTGCGTCGAAGGACTTCGTCGGGCATTTCGTCGATCTCGTGCTCGCGCTGCTCGTGGTGCTCGTGCCGTGGACGGCGATCAACCTGATCGACTTCTATGTGATTCACAAAGGCCAGTACGATGTCCAGTCGATCTTCCGGGTCGATGGCGGCATTTACGGCCGGTTCAATCCGCAAGCGTTGATCGCGTATGCAGCCGGGATCCTGGTGCAGATTCCGTTCATGAACACGCCGATGTACGTGGGCTCCTTCTCGGCGCATCTGGACGGCGCGGACCTGTCCTGGCTCGTGGGCATCATCGTCACGACGCCGCTCTACCTTTGGCTCGCCACGCGCGATACGGCGTACCGTCGACGGTTGAATCAGCCATCCGCATCGCTGCAGTAAGTCACCGGGATCGTCGCAAGCACCTCATCAATGCTTGAGGTGCAACTGCCGGATATAGCTTTCGCAAAACGCGACGAAGCGCTTCACCACCTCGCGTTGCCGCACGGTGTTCGACGTCGCAATGCCGAGCACCGTCGCGGGAACGGCCTCCTTGAAGCGCTTGATGACAAATTCCTTGCCGTCCACGGTGCGGCACGACTCGAGCGGAAAGTTGAGAATGCTGTAGCCCAGACCATTCGCCACCATGCCGCGCACGACCTCGGGCTGCGACGAGCGGAACGCGGCGACAGGCCGGCTGCCTGCCGCGTCAAAGAGCGTCGAGAAATATTCGCGGCTGTGCGGAAGGTCAAGCATCACGTAAGGCTGCGGCAGCAGATCCTTTAGCGAGACCTTTGCTGCGCGTGCGAGCCGGTGCGTTTTCGGGAGGATCACGTACGGAGGCAGCGAGACGACTGGAACGAAGGCGATGCCTTCCGCGATATCGAGGCTATAGGTGAGAGCGACATCCAGCGAGCCGTCGCTGAGCCCGCTCAGCAGGCCATCCTGATGCGCTTCCCTGGTGATGAATGTGATCGCCGAATGTTCGCGCAGGAACTCGCTGATGAGCGACGGCATGAGCGGCGGCGCAAGCGAGACGAGGCATCCGAGCGAAACGGTGCCGGATACGCCGCCGTCGAGTTCTTGCGCCGTGAGTTGCAGTTCCTCGGCGCTTTTCAGGAGACTGCGTGCGTGGACGAGCAGATCTCGTCCCGGTTGAGTTAGCGACAGTCCGCTTGCGTGATGACGGATGAACAATTGCACGCCGAACGATGCCTCCAGCTCTGCCAGCGCGGTCGATATCGAAGGCTGCGAGATGTGCAGCCGCTTCGCCGCGGCAGTGAACGAAAGCGTTTCTGCCGTCGCGATGAAATAGCGCAACTGGCGCAGTGAATAGCGAATCGATACTCCGTCCATTTCAAGCGGTCTCTCTGGAGGGCGCAACCGGGACGGCACATCGCCGACGCGTGGTTGCATAGCTAAATCCGATGCATAAGATTTTATTTTAATACTTTTACCTATCCTGGGTCGCGCGTACAGTCCGCTTCGACGAACAGGACGATATTCGCAATCCGAAGGAGAACACAGATGAAGGCTGACAACGTGTCCATCGACACACTGGTGATAGGCGCCGGTCAGGCGGGCGTGGCAATGAGCGAGCATCTCGGCAGGTCGGGCGTGCCGCATCTCGTGCTCGAACGCGATCGCATTGCCGAGCGCTGGCGCACGAGCCGATGGGATTCGCTGGTCGCCAACGGTCCCGCCTGGCACGACCGCTTTCCCGGCATGGAATTCGAAGGACTGCATCCCGACGCCTTCGCGCCGAAGGAACAGGTCGCCGACTATTTCGTTGCGTACGCACGTAAATTCAATGCACCTGTCCGCACCGGCGTGGAGGTGACGAGCGTCGAGCGCATTCAAGGCCGTTCGGGCTTCACTGTGGCGACGAGCAATGGCACGTTCGAGGCCAATCGTGTCGTCGTGGCGACGGGCCCGTTCCAGCGTCCAGTGATTCCCGCCATCGCGCCAAAGGACCCGCATCTCACACAGATGCACTCGGCAGACTATCGCAATCCGGCGCAGTTGCCCGATGGTGCGGTGCTCGTCGTCGGCGCGGGTTCGTCGGGCACACAGATCGCCGAGGAACTGCGGCGCGCGGGCCGCACGGTGTATCTGTCGGTCGGGCCGCACGATCGGCCGCCGCGCGCTTACCGCAACCGCGACTTCTGCTGGTGGCTCGGCGTGCTCGGCGAATGGGACAAGGAGGTAGCTGGGCCCGGACGCGAGCACGTGACGATCGCCGTGAGCGGCGCTTACGGCGGCCGGACCATCGATTTTCGCCGGCTCGCGCATGAAGGCATGACGCTCGTCGGTGTCACGAAATCGTTCGATAACGGCATCGTGACGTTCGACCAGGATCTGGCGGAGAACCTCAAGCGCGGCGACGACAACCTGATGTCGCTGCTCGACGCGGCCGACGGCTATGTCGAGCGCAACGGCATCGACCTGCCGGAAGATTCCGAGGCACGCTTCATTCCGCCCGATCCCGAGTGCGTCACGCATCCGCTGCGCGAGCTGGACCTCGCGAAGTCTGGCGTGAAGACGATCATCTGGGCGACCGGCTATGCCGTCGATTACAGCTGGCTGCACGTCGACGCCTTCGACGAGCAAGGCAAGCCGAAGCATCAGCGTGGCGTCTCGAAGGAACCGGGCGTGTATTTCCTCGGCCTGCCGTGGCTGTCGCGGCGCGGGTCGTCGTTCATCTGGGGCGTGTGGCACGACGCGAAGCACATCGCCGATCACATCGTCACGCAGCGCAAATACCTCGACTATCGCGATGCGGCGCAACGCGAACGCCTGGCACTGGCCACGAATACCGCGCACGACGCATCGCACGCAAGCACCCTCAACGAAACCGGAGTGAATTGATGCCTATCCATACCCGCATCCGCATGTTCAACACGAAAGACACGTACCCGAACCAGACGCTCGACAACGACCTGTGCCAGGCCGTTCGCGCAGGCAACACGGTCTACGTGCGCGGCCAGGTCGGCACCGACTTCGACGGCAAGCTGATCGGCCTCGGCGATCCGCGCGCGCAAGCCGGGCAGGCGATGAAGAACGTCAAGCAGTTGCTCGAAGAAGCAGGCAGCGACCTTTCGCACATCGTCAAGACGACGACGTACATCATCGATCCACGTTATCGCGAGCCGGTCTATCAGGAAGTCGGAAAGTGGCTCAAGGGTGTGTATCCGATCTCGACCGGTTTGTGCGTGAGCGCGCTCGGCCAACCGCAATGGCTGATGGAAATCGACGTGATCGCGGTGATTCCCGAGAACTGGACGCCTGGCGAGGCATAAGGAGCGGCGCATGACATTCTCAATCGTCGGACGTTGCCGGGAGACCGGACAACTGGGGATCGCCATCAGTTCGTCGAGTATTGCCGTGGGCGCGCGTTGCCCATGGGTGCGGGCAGGCGTCGGCGCAGTTGCGACGCAGAATGTCACGCTGCCCGCGCTCGGCCCGCAAATCCTCGATCTCATGGAGCAGCAGAAGCTTGCGCCGCATGTTGCGTTGATGCAGGCCCGCGCCACCGACACCTTCAATGCCTGGCGGCAAGTCACGGTGATCGACGCCCAGGGCCGCACCGCGTTCTTCACCGGCGACAACGCGCTCGGGCTGCATCATGCGGTGGCCGGCGATCAGTGCGTCGCGGCCGGCAACATGCTCGCCGCGCCCCAAGTCGTCGACGAGATGGTGCGCGCATTCGAGCGCACGCATGGGCTGCTCGCCGCGCGTCTGCTGGCCGCAATGCACGCCGCTGTCGAGGCAGGCGGAGAAGCCGGCCCGGTTCATTCCGCCGCGCTGAAAGTCGTCGACCGGCAGGTCTGGTCGATCGTGGATTTGAGAGTCGATTGGGCCGACGACGACCCCATCGGTCAGCTAGCGCAGCTATGGCGAGCGTATCTTCCGCAGATGCAGGATTACGTCACCCGCGCGCTGGATCCGGGCGCCGCGCCAAGCTATGGAGTGCCAGGCGATGAGTGAACGTGCCAGCCGCGCGCTGCTCGAGCGGCTGATCGGTTTCGCGACCGTCAGCCGCGAATCGAATCTTGAACTGATCGCGTTCGTGCAGCGCTATCTCGCGGGTTTTGGCGTAGAAAGCGAGCTGTTTCACAACGCCGAGCGCACGAAAGCCAGTCTCTTCGCGACCATCGGTCCGCGCGAGCAGGGTGGCATCGTGTTGTCGGGACATACGGACGTCGTGCCCGTCGAGGGACAGGCGTGGACCGTCGACCCGTTCCGCCTCACGGAAAAGAATGGGCGGCTTTACGGGCGCGGTACGGCGGACATGAAGGGCTTTCTGGCGTGCGTGCTCGCGGCGGTGCCCATGTTCGTCGAGCGCAAACTCGACCTGCCGGTACATATCGCGTTCTCATACGACGAAGAAGTCGGCTGCGTCGGGGTGCGGCCGATGCTCGCAGAACTCGAGAAGCGCGCACACAAGCCGCGTTTGTGCATGATCGGCGAGCCGACGGAAATGAAGCCCGTGCTCGGCCACAAGGGGAAGCTCGCAATGCGCTGCCGCGTGAAGGGCTCGGCGTGTCATTCGGCTTACGCGCCGTATGGCGTCAATGCCATTCAATACGCCGCGCGACTCATCAACAGGCTGGAAAGCATCGGCGAGGAACTCGCCCGGCCCGAGCATCGCGACGAGCGCTTCGATCCTCCGTTCTCTACCGTTCAAACGGGCGTCATCGCGGGCGGGCGCGCGCTGAACATCGTGGCGGCAGAGTGTGAGTTCGACTTCGAAGTGCGCTCGGTCCCGGGCCTGGAGGCACAGTCGATTGCCGGGCGGATCGAGTCGTATGCGCAAGCGGAACTGCTGCCGAAAATGCGTAAGGTGCAAGCCGATACCGACATCGGCTTCGAGCTCCTGAACGCTTATCCAGGCCTTGCGACGCCGCCTGATAGCGAAGCCGCGCAGCTCCTCGCCGTCATCGGCGAGCTGGGCGACTTCGGTACGGTCGCGTTCGGCACCGAGGGCGGACTGTTCACGCGGGCGGGAATTCCCGCCGTCGTGTGCGGGCCTGGCAGCATGGAGCAAGGTCACAAGCCAGACGAGTTCGTGAGTGCCGCACAGCTTGATCGCTGTGATGCGATGCTGGCGCGGCTTGCCGCGCATCTCGAAAGCGCGTAGCGCTTGCTGTAGCGCGCGGGCGGTGCCAGGCCGCCGCCCTACTCGTGCTCTTCTCGCTCACGCGGCGAAGAGCGCCCGCCACGCGCCACACACGGCCGATGTCGCGCGCATAGAAGTACGCGGAAAGGCCGAAGTCGGTGTCGTTCGCCGCCTGGATCGCTTCTTCCTCGCTCTCGAAGCGGAACACCGCAGCGACGGGGCCGAACGTCTCCTCGTGCGCGAGCATCATGCCGCCGTGCGCGCCGGTGACGGATGTCGATGAGGAAAGCGCCGCGCTACCCTTCCGCCGCGCGGCTCCTTTCAGCGTGGAAAAACGCGGAAGGTCAGGGCGCGCTTGTGCCGCCCGATGCACCAGGCGCATCGGGCGCGAGCAGCACGCCCTTGGCGAACACGAAGCAGCCGTAGCCGCGTGTTTCGCCCGTAGCGATCACGCAATATGCCTTGCGCGCCCGCGCGTAGAACGCATGACGCTCGATGGATGCGAACGGCACCGGCCGGCCCTCGGCGGCATCCACTTCGGCTTGCGCTTCGCGCTGGACGGTTGGGATCGTGCCGGGCTCGCCCACGACTTCCATGCGCATGGCCGGCGACTCGACGAAGGTATCGAGCGGCAGCACCGAGAGGATCGCGCGAATGGCGCGCGGCGCGTTGGCGCCGTCGATGCGTAGCAGCCTGCCAAGCGCCGTTGCGCGCGCAATGGAATCGGCGGGGAAATTCGCGTCGCACACGACTAGCTCGTCACCGTGCCCCATCGCGCGCAGCGCATGCAGGATATCGGCGTTCAGAAGCGGGTCGAGGTTCTTCAGCATGTTGGTGTCTCCGTTGATGGTCTGTCATTCCCGGGAACCCATCGTGCACGCTCACAGGCGCCGCCGTCAACCGGCGGGCGCCGCCCACGCGGCTTTCAGAACTGGAGACGGTAGCGCACGAAGTCGTCGGCCGTGGCGAATTCGTCGTAGAGCTTGCGCGCCGGGTTGTCCTCCCGCGTGTGCCAGTAAAGGCGCGACCAGCCGCGCGAGCGCGCCAGCGCGATCAAATCCTCGATGAGCCTTCTGCCAAGGCCCGCACCGCGAGAGGCGGGATCGACGAACAGGTCTTCCAGATAGCAGATGGGTGCATCGACCCATGTGCCTTCATGAAGCACCGAGAGACTGAATCCCGCCACACGCCCCTCCAGTTCGGCGACGCGGCCGAACAACGGCACGTTCGGATCGAGCATGCGCTGCCACGTACGCTCGCTGATGTGTGGCGAGATCGTCGATGCGTAGAACGCGTTATAGCCCGCCCAGAGGCTGAACCACGCGTCCCGGTCGGCGGCCGCGACGTCGCGGATAAGGATCGGCCGCGGCATTCAGGACGCCGCCGCTTCGCGCAGGCTGGCAAGCGACGCACGTTGCTTGCCGGCTGAGTCGAAGTTATCTTTCGAGAGCCACTTCTCGAACGCCGCTTTCGCGAGCGGCCAGTCCTTGTCGATGATGGCGAACCACGCCGTGTCGCGATTGCGCCCCTTGTACACGATCGCCTGGCGGAAAATGCCCTCGAACTGAAAGCCCAGACGCAACGCGGTCTTGCGCGAGGGCGCGTTGAGGCTGTCGCATTTCCATTCGTAGCGCCGGTAGCCGAGGTCGTCGAAGACATAGCGCATCAGCAGGTATTGCGCTTCGGTGGAAATCGGCGTTTCTTTCAGGCGCGGCGAAAACGTCACGCTGCCGACCTCGATCACGCCATGCACGGGTTCGATACGCATGAGCGCGAACGTGCCGACGGCCCGCCCGCTCGCGCGGTCGATCACGGCGTAGTGAAACGGGTCGTTCGACGAAGCGGCCTTCGCAAGGTATTCGCGAAACGCGGTGAAATCGGTGAACGGCTCGGCGAACAGATAGGTCCAGTCGCGGCCGTCGGCAGCCTGGCTATAGGCCTCGAAGAGGTCGGCGACGTGCCGGTCGAGATCGATGGGCTCGATGCGGCAAAACTGACCTTCGATCGTCACGCGCGCGGGCCGCTCGCGCGGTTGCCAACCGGCGACGGGTTCGCCGATTGGCTGCTGGTATTCGTTCAGTCGTGCTGCCATGGGTGACAGGCTCCTCTTGCGAAACGTGGGCGGTAACCGCGTTAAGGTAACGCTGGCGTGGTTCCGTGGAAAGGTCCACGGACCGCGGTCCCGGTAGAGCCACGCTTCGGTATGCGTCAGTCGGTGCCGTATCTCGGTGAACGGGGTCCATACAACAGGCCATCGGGTGGGCCGGCGCGCAGGAGACGGTCACCGGTGAGCCCTGCAACATCATGGGCTTCGTCGGACAGGTTATGCGCGACCTGTTTGACGGCAGCCTGCACCAGCGCACCGACCAGCCCGAAACCCAGATCGATGTTGGCACCGATTTCCTTTCCGGTCGCGCGGCCCCTGCCCTCCCAGAGCAAGTCGCCCGTTTTGAGATCGACCAGCTTTGCCGATGCCGAGACGATCGTCGTGCTGTCGACGATCTGGTACACGGAACCGTATTGCGTGACCTTCGGATAGAGCGCCGCATCTGCGCCGAAGATTTCGCGCAGCTTCGCCCCCGATACCGACTGGATGTCGGCTGGAGTCGTGAGTCCGTTTTGACGGAAAGTCTCGTCCATCACTGCGACCGGAACGACGTAATAGCCCGCTTCGCCCAGCGGCCTGGTCAGTTGCGACAGTACGCCGTATGTCGCATGAACATCCGACGTTTCGTTCACCGGCGGCAGCACGAGAATCGAGCGTGGGCGGCTGTTCTTGAACGCCGTGTAGTCAACGCGTTGCGCAGTCCCTGCGCAGGCCGCCAGCAGTGCGCTCATGGACAACGCGAAGGCGAGTTTCGTGAAAAGTGATTTGAACATGAACGGATACTCAAAGTGGCTTCGATTTCTTCTTCATCAGGAAATCCATGTATGCCGACGACTCCGGAAAGAGTGCCTTCTCGGCTTCGAACTCCTGCGTGGCCTGCCCGGTCTTGCCAACGCTCGAATACAGCATGCCGAGCTGCGCGTGAAAGCCCGGCGGTGGCATGCTGCCTTTCGCACGGATACGCTCGAGCGCTGCCTCCAGGGCTTCGATCTGCGCATCGGGCCCCTTCTCGCCCTTGAAGTACTCGTACACCTGAGGCTGGTAGGCATCCCATTGATAAAGGGGAGGACTATGAGTTGGCGCACATCCCGCCAGCAGCAGTCCGGCGGCGATACCCGGCAGCGCGGCGCCGATGCTGAAGAGCCTGTTTCTGTTGATTGCACGATCCATTTTCACTTCACCCCTTGCAGTGCGCCTGTATCGATCTGGGCAGCCATGCGGTCGACCGCTTCCTGGATGGCGAGAGTGAGCACCTTGCCATTGAGCGTCGAGTCGTAGCCTGCCGTGCCACCAAAGCCTATGATTTCCCGGTTGGACAGGCTGTATTCGGCCGCGCCACTGCTCGACAGCATCACTTCGGAGGTCGTCGTATCGACGATATTGAGGCTGACCTTCGCGTAAGCGACCTGGCTCTTTCCACGCCCCAGGATGCCGAACAGCTGCTGGTCACCGACCTCCTTGCGGCCAAATTCGGTCACATCCCCCGTTACGACGTAGTTGGCCCCCTTCAGGGCCTGCGCCTTCTTCATGAACGCCGCTTCCTGCCGGATTTCGTCCAGGTTGTCCCGCTCGAGGACGTTAAAGCGCCCGCTTTCCTGCAGCGAAGTAACCAGAATGGTCTTCGCCTGGCCGCCGAGACGGTCGATTCCATCCGTGAAGATGCCGCGCATATAGCTCGAGCGGTTGTCGAACTTGCCCACCGCGATCGCCACGCGATTCCCGACGTACGGCGTTTGCGCACTGCTCGCAGGCGCAACCGGCAACGATCGCGACGCCTCGGTGGCACAGCCGGTCAGTGAACCCGCGACGGCGATACCCATTAGTACTCCAACGCTTCTGGAAAATTTCAAGATCTCAACTCCCGTGGCACAAAATGACGCCTGCTTCGCATGCGGGCACTGCGCCGGTTTCTGCCTGTCCTGATTTCCCCCGCGCGGTGGCCGCTCCGCAAACGGCGACGAGCATTCCCCGGAGCTTGCTGATAACAAGCCCGTAATAACGGTTATTCATTGTTTTATCCGCAGTACTGAACGATGGCTCGCGCGAGGCTATCAAGCCCGTTCCGGAATCACTATCGGACAAATCTGAAATACTTTTATACGGGTTTCTTTATTTTTTCAGTTGAGCGCCGTTGACCACGGACATTCCTGGCCGCGCTGACGTGCGCCACGGCGAAGCCGACGAGTATCACGACCACGCCAACGATGTTCTGGAATTTTTGAAAGAATACCATGGGGCAGAAAGACACCCGACATCGCAGTGCCGGGCGCGCAAAAAACGTAATCAGATGATTTTGCAGGGCGGCTGCGAATCCATTACCGCTCGGGACGCGTGATGAATTGCCAGGGCGCAAAACGCCGCTTCGCTCATGCCGACCGCGCGCGATGCGTCCTGCAAGGAGGCATAGTCGCCAGGATGCAAGGCAATCGCCACGGCGACAGGCTCCGGCTTCGTGGTATTCAGCTTTTCACTCATGACGAGACTCCGGTCAGCTGTCGATCGTTGAAGGCCGGCGATGCACCCCAAGGACCTTCTTCAGCAGGGCAAACAAACGCGCGGGAAAGAGGACGAAGTGGCTGTTGCAGGCGATGCCAGCACGGTCATGCATGCGGCCAACTCGAATCAGGGAAAAGGGACTCATTGCTGCCTCCACAGAAGTCCGAATGGAATGGTGAGATGGTAGAGACGTGCCGCCGGCCTTCCCATAAGACCAGTCTCAAAAACATCTGCCCCCAAAGTCGGCTTGCTGCGGCCGGTTGTCACGTCGTGCCTCACAACCGGTGTCAGACGTTCCCATACATCGCCAGGCGACCCGCGCGCCGTCGAGTGCGCGCGCACCAGGTTGCGCGTGCCCGCCGCGAAAAAAACCTACTATTGCGTTGAATCTCCGAGCGACCAGGGGGCGAAGATGAGTTCAGCCGAGCATGCGGATTCAGGTTCGGGCGCGACGCCGTGGCACGCCATGCCCGTCGAAGAGATCGAGCGCAAGCTCGGCGTCGCGCCATCGCGCGGGCTCGATCCGGCGGACGCGTCGCAACGCCTCGGCACTTACGGTCGCAACGTGCTGCCCCAAGGCAAGAAAAGCGGGCCGCTCATGCGGCTCCTTGCCCAGTTCAACAACGTGCTCATCTATGTGCTGCTAGCGGCCGGCTTCATCAAGCTGATGCTGAGCCTCTGGCTCGACGCCTCCATCATCTTCGCCGTCGTCATCCTCAATTCGCTGCTGGGGTTCCTCCAGGAGGGGCGCGCCGAAAAGGCGCTCGATTCGATTCGCAACATGCTCTCCGCAGAGGCGCGCGTGCTGCGCGCAGGCGAAGTGCGCCTCGTTCCCGCCGACGAGGTCGTGCCCGGCGACATCGTGCTGCTCGAATCGGGCGACCGCATCCCCGCTGATCTGCGCCTCGTCGAGGCCAGAAACCTGCGCACGGAAGAAGCGGCGCTCACGGGAGAATCCGTTCCGGCGGAAAAGAGCACGGGCGCAGTGCCGGCGCGAGCGACCGTCGGCGACCGCGAAAACATGGCGTTTTCCGGCACGATGGTCCTCTCTGGGCGGGCCACTGGCGTGGTCGTGGCAACGGGCAGCCAGACCGAACTCGGCCGCATCAACCAGATGCTCGCCGAGGTCAGCGCGCTGGAAACACCGCTGCTTCGCCAGATCAAGAAGTTTGGATACGTCATCACGATCGCGATCGGCATTCTCAGCGTGCTGCTCTTCGCGTGGGGCCACTGGCTCGGCCACATGACCTTCATCCAGCTGTTCCAGGCGGTGGTGGGCATCGCGGTTTCGATGATCCCGGAAGGCCTGCCCGCGCTCATCACCATCACGCTCGCCATCGGCGTGCAGCGCATGGCGAAGCGCAACGCCATCATCCGGCGCCTGCCCGCGGTCGAGACGCTGGGCTCGGTGTCGCGCATCTGCTCGGACAAAACGGGCACGCTCACCCTCATGGAGATGATGGTGACTTCGGTCGTGACCGCCGATGCGCCCTATGAAGTAACCGGCGACGGCTACGCCCCCGAAGGCGAAGTCCGCGCGGCCGGCAAGGCGCTTGGCGCCGCGCCGCCCGAAGTGCTGTCGCTCATGGGTCGCGTGTCGATACTGTGCAACGACGCCGGGCTCTTCGAGGAAGAGGGGAAATGGAAAGTGGAAGGCGACCCCACCGAGGGCGCGCTCTACCCCTTCGCAGGCAAGCTCGGCATGGACCGCGCCGCGGAAACGGCGGCGGCGCCGCGCATCGACGCCATCCCCTTCGAGTCGGAGCACAAGTTCATGGCAACGCTGAACCGCTGGGCGCAAGGCGAAATGCTGCTCGTGAAGGGCGCGCCCGAAGTCATCATCGAGCATTGCGATCGCCAGCAAACGGCAACCGGGCCCGCGCCGCTCGATCGCGAACGCTTCGCACGCGAAGGTGAGCGGCTCGCCTCGCAGGGCGAGCGCGTACTGGCGCTGGCGTGGCTGCCGGACCCCGGCCTGCAAGTCGGCAACCTCGGCCCGCTGGATCTGCCGAAGACCCTCGTGCTGCTCGGCCTCGTAGGCCTGATGGACCCGCCGCGCAAGGAAGCGATCGACGCCGTGCGCGAATGCCACGGCGGCGGCATCCGCGTGACGATGATCACGGGCGACCACAAGGTCACCGCCGCCGCGATAGCGGGCATGCTCGGCATCGGCGACGGCAGGACGGCCGTGGCCGGCACCGAAATCGAGGCGATGAACGATGCTGCGCTGCAGGAATGCGTACGCGACGTGGATGTGTTCGCGCGCGCGAGCCCCGAGCACAAGCTGCGCCTCGTGAAGGCAATCCAGGCCAACCGGCAGGTGGTCGCGATGACGGGCGACGGCGTGAACGACGCGCCCGCGCTCAAGAAGGCCGACATCGGCGTGGCCATGGGTATCAAGGGCACGGAGGTCACGAAGGAGGCGGCCGGCATGATCCTCGCCGACGACAACTTCGCTTCGATCTCCGCGGCGGTGAAGGAAGGACGCACGGTCTACAACAACATCGAAAAGGCCATGCTTTTCATGCTGCCCACGAATATCGCCCAGGGCGCCGTCATTGCCATCGCGATCCTGTTCGGCTTCACGCTGCCGATCACCGCGCCGCAGGTGCTGTGGGTGAACATGGTCACGTCCGTCGCGCTCGGCCTCGTCATCTCGTTCGAGCCGCATGAAGACGACGTGATGCAGCGCCCGCCGCGTTCGATCGACCGGGCTATCGTCACACCTTTCGGCGTGTGGCGCATTCTCTTCGTCGGCGCGGCGCTCGTGCTCTATACGCTCGCGGCATTTTTCTGGATGAAGTCGCAGGGCGCGTCGGATTCACTTGCGCGCACCGCCGCCGTCAACGCGATCACACTCGGCCAGGTCTTTTATCTTCTCAACAGCCGCTCGCTGATCAACTCGGCGCTATCGGTGCGCGCGCACATGGGCAATGCGTATCTCTGGTACGGGATTGGCGCTGTCGTGGTGCTGCAGACGCTCTTCACCTATACCCTGCCCTTCCATGCCATCTTCCAGACCGAGTCGCTGCCGCTGGCGACGTGGTTCTGGCTGCTGGCCGGCGCAGTGCTGTTCTTCCTCGTCGTCGAAAGCGAAAAGCTCGTCATCCGGTCGATTCCGGCGTTGAAAAAATCGGTGACACCTCAACCGCGCAAAGGAGCGACAAGGCAGTACCATGACGCGTAGCGTCGCTTCGTCAAGCTGAGCTGTCGTTGTCCTTGTCGCTATCGTCGTCGTCCTGGCGCGAGAGGGAGGGCCATTGCCATGCTGTCTGGTGCGAACCTGAATCTGGTCAACGTTGTCGGATTGCTGATTGGCGGGCTTGCGCTGTTCCTGTTCGGTCTGGACCTCATGACAGGCGCGCTCAAGACCATCGCGGGCGCGCGCCTGCAGTCGCTGCTGGGCTCGCTCACCGCCAACCGGTTTCGTGGCGTGCTCGCAGGCGCGGGCATTACGGCGCTGCTCAACTCGTCCACCATCACCACGGTGCTGCTGGTGGGCTTCGTCTCCGCGCGGCTCATGACGCTGCGGCAGGCGATACCGATGATCATGGGCGCGAACATCGGCTCGACGCTCACCGCGCAGATCATCGCCTTCAACATCTCGGCGCTCACGCCATTCATGCTCGCGGGCGGATACGTGCTCTATGGCTTCGCGAAACGTGAAACGCTGCGCGAGCTGGGCGGGGCCCTCCTCGGCCTCGGCTTGCTGTTTCTCGGCATCGAGATGATGGGCAACGCCACCCGGCCCTTGCGCGATTACCAGCCGTTCATCGACGCCATGCAGGACATGCGCTATCCGTTGATCGGCGTCGTGATCGGCGCGGTGTTCACGGCCATCGTGCAAAGCTCGGCCGCCACGCTGGCCATCGTGATCGCGCTGGGCAGCCAGGGATTGATTCCGCTCGAATCGGGCATCGCGCTGATCCTCGGCGCCAACGTGGGCACGTGCGGCACCGCGCTGCTCGCGTCGATCGGCAAGTCGGCGGAGGCGGCGCAGGTCGGCATCGTCCACCTGCTCTTCAATGTGCTTGGCGTGCTGTTCTTCGTCTTTGCGATTCCGCAGTTCGCCGATTTCGTTCGCCTGATTTCGCCTTCCGCGCCCGAGCTCACCGGCGCAGCGCGCCTCGCCGCCGAAACGCCGCGCCAGGCCGCCAATGCGCACACGGTTTTCAGCGTATTCAGCACCTTTGTGCTGATCTGGTTCACCGGCCCGATTGCGAAGCTCGCCGAACGCCTCGCCCCGGTGCGGCGCGAAGCGTGGCAGGGCCCCGGCGTGCCGCGCTACCTCGACGAGACCCTGGTCGAAATGCCGGCGCTCGCCATTGCCCGCGTGCAGCTCGAACTGGCTTCGCTCGGCAAGCAGGTCCAGGTCGTTGTCGAGCAAAGCGTCTCGCTGGCCGTGCAAAGCTCGACGCGGGCGCTCTCCGCGGTAACGAACGAAGACAAGGCGGCGGATTCGCTCAGCACCGCCATTCTCACCTATATCGGCAAGCTCTCCGATGCGGTCCAGAGCGACGACGAAGGTCGGCAGCTGGTGGATCTCGCGCGTATCGCGACCTGCCTCGACGCGATCCGGGACGTGGCGACGACGAGCATGCTCGCGCTGAGCCAGCGGCACATCGCGCAGAGCGCGGACGTGTCCCGCCTGATCGGCAACCCGGCGGGCGTGCGTTTCGCCAGCTCGGTGATCCAGCATTTCACGCTCGCCGTGCAAACGATCTCGCATCCAGACGTGGACGTCGTGACGCGCATCGTCGACGCCAAGGCGGAAATCGAAGCGCAGTCCGACCTCGCGCGGCAGCACGTCATGTCCACGCTGCAGCTTCGCAACGAGGGCGATGCCTTCATTTTTCGCTTCGCCAACGACATGATCGAGCAGCTCAACGAAATCGCGCGGCTGTCGCGCGCCATCGCCAAGGCCACGCGCTGGCTGCACGATGTCAAGGTGGCGGAGCCGGCGGCCGAGGCTGAAGCGGAGCCTGAAACCGAGCCGCAGGCATGACGGCGCGACAGCCGCGCGTTCTGCGCGTGGCCTTTAGCGCATCTGCGCGCGGTGATCGCCGCGCTGCGGGTGTGACGGCGTTACTGGCGGTCCTTGCCCCAGCGCCAGCGAGGCGGTTCGCCCTTCAGCCAGCACACTGCGGTTAGTGCGAGCGTGGCGAGTATCACGAGCCCGGCAAAGATGAACGGATGCCCATGCGGTTCGCAAAATACCGCAATCAGGCAGATCGACAAAATATACAAGACGAGCGCCACCCATCCCTGCCAGGTGGACGGGAGTCCCCACCCCCATCCATAGCGTTTGGCTGGAAACCAGTATTTGTCAGAGCGTGGCATTTCCCCATCTCCCACGTATCGCGTTGAGCGGCGAGGACATGGCCGCCGACTTCCGCGCGTGGCGCGACGCGCAACGTCAGGCCGGCGCCGAATGGCACACGGCCTCGACCCGGTTGCCGGCCGGATCGATGAGAAACGCACCGTAGTAGTCGGCGTGATATTGCGGCCGCAAGCCTGGGTCGCCATCCGAGCGGCCGCCCGCCGCGAGACCGGCCGCATGGAACGCGTCGACCTGCGCGCGCGAAACGGCCTTGAAACACCAGTGACGCTTGTTCGGTTCGATGACGCTGGCGTCGAGATAAACGGCGAGACACGACGATTGCGTATCGGCAGCGCTGCAACGCTCGCCGTAGCCGAGCGCGGCGGGCCGGTCGTAGACCTTGACCGCGCCGAGCGCGTTCATGATGGCGTCGTAGAAGGGGCGCACTGCATCGAGATCGGGAACGCCGATCGATACATGATCGAGAAGCTGCATCGTGTCTCCAGTCGGTGGTCGCGAAAATACGACTATAACCGGCCAATCACGCCATGCAGCGTCCGCTTTACCCTGCTCGCCCGGTGCGGAACACCGAAACCGCCGCGTTCAGCCGGTGCGCTTCGTTTTCGAGCGACGAAGCGGCAGCCGTTGCCTGCTCGACGAGCGCCGCGTTCTGCTGCGTCACGAGGTCCATCTGGCCCACGGCGACGTTGACCTGATCGATGCCCGTGCTCTGCTCCGCCGCCGCCGATGCGATCTCGTTCATGATCGCGCTCACGCGCGCGATCGCCTCGACGATCTCGCTCATGGTCGAACCCGAGCGCTCGACGAGGCTCGCGCCCGTCTCGACGCGCGCGGTCGATGACTCAATCAGCTCCTTGATCTCCTTCGCCGCTGCGGCACTGCGCTGCGCAAGCGAGCGCACTTCGCTCGCCACCACCGCGAAGCCGCGCCCCTCCTCTCCCGCGCGCGCCGCTTCCACGGCCGCGTTGAGCGCGAGAATGTTGGTCTGGAAAGCAATGGCCTCGATCACGCCAACGATCTCGCCCACGCGCCGCGAGTGGCCCACGATGTCCTGCATGGTGCCGACGACTTCGCGCGACAGCGCGCCGCCCTGCGCGGCAAGGCCCGATGCGCCCTCGGCGAGCGTGCTGGCCTGCCGCGCGTTCTCGGCGGTCTGCTTGACGGTGGACGTAAGCTCTTCAATGCTCGCCGCTGTTTCCTCGAGCGAGGCCGCTTGCTGCTCGGTGCGCTGCGAGAGGTCCGTGTTGCCCGCGGCGATCTCGCTCACGCCCTTGTCGATCGATTGCGCGCCTTCGCGCACGCTGCTGACCGTCTTGGTGAGCGCATCCTGCATCTGCCGCAACGCGGATTGCAGGCGGCCCATTTCATTGGTGCTCGTCGATTCCACCGTGCCGCTCAGGTCGCCGGCTGCGATGCGCTGGAACTGCGCGATGGCGGCATCGACGGGATGTACGATGGCGCGCACGAGCGCGGCGCGGCCGATCCATGCGAGCAGCAGCGACAGCGCCATGCCCACGGCCACCGCGATGCTCACCGCGTTGAAGCGGTCTTGCGCTTCCTGATAGCGCTGCGCGCCGAGGTCGATCTGGCGCTGCTCGAGCACGAGCATGGCCTTTTCGTACGTGTTGTAGAGCGCCGGCAGCTTATGGCCCTGCAGTTCCTGGAACGTGGTCTTGTCGCCGGCTTTGAGCGCAGCCAGCGCCGGATCGACGCCCTCATGCAGGAAGCTGTTGCGCTTGGCCGCGATGAGATCCTGCGCCTCGCCTTCGCCGCTCGCAATCGACAGATAGTGGTCCAGCCGTTCGTTCGAGTTCTTCAGGTATTGGTCGAAGCGCTTGAGCACCGCCTCCGCGGCGTCGTGGTCGCCCAGATCGGAGAGCGATGCGTTGGTGGCAAGCGCAAGGCGCAGACGAAGCAGCTGGCCGGCGCTGCCTTCGAGATCCGCGACAGCCGGCGTATTGACCGTGTACATGGTGCGCAGCGATTCGTTGCCCGCTCGCATCGACAGGAGTCCTGTAGCGGCCCCGACCACCAGCACGACGCCGAAGAAGGCGATCATCACGGTCAGGCTCGCGCGTATCGACAGCTTGGGAAGCATTCCTGGTCTCTCTGGCGTGGAGCGCGCGGCTCTGGAGGCCGCCCGCTGCGTTCGTGGTTGTACCGGCGCGCTTGCCCAGTGCAGCCCAAGTGACCAGGCTGATTAAGCGCCCAGTACATAACAACGGCAGGAGACGTTGCGAACTTTATGGTTCGCGGCGAAGAAGCACGGCCGTTAGCAACGCTGCGCAATGCACGTCAATATGTGGGACGCGCAGGCCCCATTCGGCATCACGCGGCATCACGCCTTCGGCTGCGCCGCAACGGGGTCGACTTCGGCGCTCTCGTCCATCGGCACGAGATAGCGCAGCACGTCGCGCCAGCTCACGATGCCCACCGGGCGGAATTCGGCATCCACGATGGGGATGCACGAAATCTTGTTGGACAGAAAGAGGGCCACGGCTTCGGATAGGCTCGACTCGGGCCGCAGCGTGAGCGGCTTGCGGCTCATGATTTGATGCACGCGCTTGTTGAGCGTGCCCAGATCGCGCGCGGATTCGACCACGCTGTCGATGAACGGGCTAATTGCGCGCAGCAGATCGCGATCGGACACGACGCCTTGCAGCTTGCCCTCTTCGACCACGAGGAGATGGTGAAAGCTCGCCTTCGCGAAGATTTCGCGAACCGTCGCGAGCGTATCGTCGAAACCGATCGTGACGATACGGTTCGTCATGAATTTCTCTACTTGCATACCTTCCGGACCTGGTGGATTCGATGTCCCCCGCCGGCGTATGCAACGCGGATTGCGACTGCGGCGCGGGCCCATGCCTGGATATCGACCGCCCGCGTGCAAATCTTCAGTCGGGACGCCGTTGGCGCCACCCGATCTCACGCATCGTCTACGCTTCCAGCGCAAGCGTCGCGAAGGTCGCAAGCCAGTGTTCGCCCATATAGTCCCCGGCCACGTGCTCGAGTGCGCTGGCGAGATGCGTTTGCGCAGCGGCGTTGAGCACGGCAACGCGCGCATCGTCCGCTGTCAGCGCGCGCGCAAGCGAGCGCTGACACCACGCGCGACTCAGATTGAGCCCGTCGAGGTGGGCGATCTTGCCGTCGCTGCGGTCCGTGACGGTGGCGGGCGTGAAGAGCGTGGCGGGCTCACGCGCCGCAAGGTTGGGCAAGAAGCGCGTGAACCACGGCTCGAAATCCGGCGCGGGCAGCACGCGGCTCATCAGCAACGCCACGCTGAGCGCGGGTGAAAGAAACTCGTCGCCGCCGGGCTCCCACGCCTGGCAGGCCGCGTCGTTCGCGTGCCAGCGCATGGCAGTCGCTTCGATCAGCGTGGCCAGCGACGCTCGCGAGGTGGCTTTCGCGAAGTCATGCGCGAGCGTCAGCGCGAAGGCCGTATTGAAGTGCGTGCCCACGCGCAGCGGATAGGTCGCCTTCGGCAGGAATTCCTCGAAACGCTCGACGAACCACTGCGCGAGCGGCGCGAGCGCCGACTTCCACGGCTCGGCTTGCGGCAACTCGAGCGCTTCTACCTGCGCCGCGAGCGCGAGGAGCCATGCCCAACCATAAGGCCGCTCGAAACCGCGGTTGTGCGCCAGCGTGAGGTAGGCCATTTCGCCGGCCATCTTGTCCGCGGTGAAATGCTCGTCGACCACGGCGACGATCTGCGGCGCCTCGGGCAGGCCGGGAAAACGCTGCAGCAGATGCAGTACGAGCCAGTAGCCGTGCACGCACGAATGCCAGTCGTAGCTGCCATAAAAGACCGGATGCAACGCGCGCGGACCTTGCACGTCCTGCGGCCCTGCAAGCGAGTGCGTGAGCTTGTTCGGATATTCGCGCGTGAGATGAGCGAGCGCGAGCGAGGCGAACTTCGAGGCATGGGCGGTAGTGAGATCGGAGGTCATCGTGAGCTTTTCAGGTCGGGAAAACGAAGGCGTACCTCGGCAGCCTGTTCGCGACAGGCAGCAGCACGGCGGCAGGCCATCCTTGATTGCACCGTTTTCGTCGCTCGATTCGAGCAGCGCTGCGGGAACGATGTTGAAGTCCTCGTCCCTCGCTGTCCCGAGCGTACACGAGTGGGTGCCGCCGCGTCGCGGCGCGGGCATGGGGCGGGCGGGTTGGGCCGTTAGTTGCATCTATATGGCTGGATGCTTTGCTCTTCTCTGATCTGTGCGTTATTAATCAGTGATCCAAAATGAATGCTTGCTGATGGCCCAACCCTCGCGGCGCGTCGCGACACGAACTCCGCGCCGACACGCTCGCCACCGCTCACCCGGCTGAGACGGGCCGCCGCCGGATTTTCTTTCCGATTCCTCAGAGGAAAACCGGGCGTTTTTGCGCGATGCCCGACAGGGCGGGCGTTGCGGGCTGCCGTGCGCAAGCCGCGTTCCTTGCGATTTATTTTCGATTTCTTTCGGGTTTTTTTCATTTACCGTCGGTGGCCAACGGATGAAGTCGCCAGCGTGAACCTGCTTGCGCCGACTTCTTCGCCTACTCAAGACCGGGGCTCGCTCATGACGACAACAACGAAAGTCTCCATTTGTTTGCCGACGTGCAACCGGCCCGAGTTGCTCGTTCGCTGCATCGAATCGTGCCTGATGCAAACGCACACGAACATCGAGATCGTGATCGGCGACGATTCGCACGACGATCGAACGGCGCAACTGGTCACCTCCCGTTATGGCGACGACCCGCGCATCGCCTACCGGCGCAACGTGCCCGCACTCGGACAGGCGCCCAATGTGGCCAGCCTCTTCGAGCGCGCGAGTGGAGACAAGATCCTGCTGATCCACGACGACGATTACCTGCTCGTCCACTGCATCGAGACACTGCTTGCGCAGTGGTCCCGCCACCCGGATCTGGAAGTCGCGTTCGGCGATCAATACGAAACCGATCATGACGGGCGCATCATGCACGCGGCGAGCGAGCGCATGAACCGCGCCTATCACCGCACGCCGAGTGCTGCGGGGCTGCAAGATCCACCGGGTCGCGCGGGCATCGTGCAGATGTTCCCCAACAACGGCTGGCTCGCCAACGCGGCGCTCGTCAAGCGCATCGGCTACGACGACCGCTACGGCACCTGCTGCGATTACGTGTTCGGCACGCGGCTTTGTCTCGCGGCAAAGCGCGTGTGCTACGTGAACGAATACGTCTCGTGCTACCGCATGACAGATGCTTCGGTCTCCCAGGCAACGCGGCGCAGCATCAATGCCTCGTCGATTTCGGCATGGCAGTTTCTCGAGGGCCTCGCGCTGCCGCCCGACCTCGAACCGGCGCGCAGGCTCGCCAGGCGCCGGCTGGTGCCGATCGTGGTGTCCCTGCTCGCGCGCAATCGCGAGGCGCGCGCCGGGCTGCAACTCGCGCTCGGCAATCTCTATGCTTACCGGTTCGGCTTGAGCCCGCGGCTCTACTACCACTTGCTGATGATCTGGAAAGCCACGCGCCGGCCCCGCGAGGAACCGGTCGCGCCGAGGGGCATCGACCATGGCGTCGATGCGTCGAGAACGCGGATGCCGTAGCGCGAACGTCGGACGAGGCGCAAGCGCTCCCATCGTTGAGTGCGTTCTGTGCGCGATCGAGGCTGCCCGGGAGAGGCTGTGCCGAAGCCGCCGCCCCAAATCGGGGCTAGCGGCCGTGGCCCTTTTATTTGCGTAGAAATCGCGGCGAAAGCCGCCAGGCTTGCCGAATGGCCGGGGATACAAGATACTTGACGATTCGACCGAATTCCCTCCGCATTCTCGTTCTACCGGGTCCTTTCTCATCATGAGCACAATTCTTGAAAGCCTTCCGACCGGCCAAAAGGTCGGTATCGCGTTCTCCGGCGGCCTCGACACCAGCGCCGCGCTGCACTGGATGAAGCTGAAGGGCGCCGTGCCCTACGCCTACACCGCGAACCTCGGCCAGCCCGACGAAGACGACTACGATTCGATCCCGCGCCGCGCGACCGAATACGGCGCCGCGGGCGCGCGCCTGATCGACTGCCGCGCGCAACTCGTGGCGGAAGGCATTGCCGCCCTGCAATGCGGCGCGTTCCACATCTCGACGGCCGGCGTCACGTACTTCAACACCACCCCGATCGGCCGCGCCGTGACGGGCACGATGCTCGTGGCCGCGATGAAGGAAGACGGCGTCAACATCTGGGGCGACGGCTCGACCTACAAGGGCAACGACATCGAGCGCTTCTACCGCTATGGGCTGCTCGTCAACCCTGAACTGAAGATCTACAAGCCGTGGCTGGACCAGCAGTTCATCGACGAACTCGGCGGCCGCGCGGAAATGTCGGAATTCATGCGCCAGTCGGGTTTCGCATACAAGATGTCGGCCGAGAAGGCCTACTCGACCGATTCGAACCTGCTCGGCGCGACGCACGAAGCGAAGGACCTGGAAAGCCTGGAAAGCGGCATCAAGATCGTGAACCCGATCATGGGCGTGGCGTTCTGGCGCGACGACGTCAAGATCGACAGGGAAGAAGTCACGATCCGCTTCGAGGAAGGCCAGCCGGTCGCGCTGAACGGCCAGACTTTCCCGAATGCCGTCGAACTGCTGCTCGAAGCGAACCGCATTGGCGGCCGTCACGGTCTGGGCATGAGCGACCAGATCGAGAACCGTATCATCGAGGCGAAGAGCCGCGGCATTTACGAAGCCCCGGGTCTGGCTCTGCTCTACATCGCGTATGAGCGCCTCGTCACGGGCATTCACAACGAAGACACCATCGAGCAGTACCGCGAAAACGGCCGCCGCCTCGGCCGCCTGCTGTACCAGGGCCGCTGGTTCGACCCGCAGGCGATCATGCTGCGCGAGACGGCCCAGCACTGGGTCGCGCGCGCCGTGACGGGCGAAGTGAAGGTGGAGCTGCGCCGCGGCAACGACTACTCGATCCTCAGCACGAAGTCGGACAACCTCACGTACCAGCCGGAGCGTCTGTCGATGGAGAAGGTCGCTTCGACCTTCTCGCCGCGTGACCGCATCGGCCAGCTCACGATGCGCAACCTCGATATCGCCGACACGCGCGATAAGCTGCGCGTCTACTCCCAGGTGGGCCTGCTTGCGCCTGGCGCGGCTTATACGCTGCCGCAACTGAACGACGACAAGAAGTAAGGCGTCGTCGCTCCGCGAACAAAGGGAAGGCTCTGTGCCTTCCCTTTTTTCATGGATACGCGGGGATGCAATGGTGGTCCGGGTTACCCACAGATTCTGTTGGCAAGCTTGTGGAGAACGCTTGGGACGACTACCTCAAGCCCTTGATCCATCGGGTGTTTCCCGCCGGGTGATCGCTGGAGGCAGCGCGTGCCCGGCCTGCGCATAACACGCCTGCCGCCAGATCAGGCGCGAGGTGTATTGAACACACTCACCCGGTGGCAAGCTGCTTCATCTTCCCGTAGACGAATTGTCCGAAATACCACGACAAATCGGAATGGTTGAGGATGTTGGCATCGGAGAGCGCGCCCGCCTCGAGCTTCAGGCGGCGCAGCATGAGCTTGCCGGCCTGCGAGGCGATGTAGAGCCGCACCAGCTCCTTGCGGGTCTTGTCGTCGGCCGATTCGAAGTGGTCCCGGCCTTGCCTGACCTCCTCGTTGCGCTGCGACCTCGCCTCTTCGTCGCGGGCCGCGATGCTCTGCTTCACGGCCGTGGTCGCCTCGGTTCTCGCGATCTCCTTCGCCGTCGCCGCGACGGCCTGCTCGCTCTGGATCGCCACCATCTTGCGCTCGGCCTCCGAGACCTGCCAGTTGTGGCTGAGCGCCTTCATCAGATACCCCGCCGGGCTCTTGGTCACCTTGCCCTGATTAAGCCGGAAACGCGTGTACTCGATGGCCTGCTGGATGCGCTCGTCGGTCCAGCTCATGCGGTGCTCCGCGATCACGTCGAACTGCTTGTTCGAGAGGCCGAACTCCTCCTTGAGCGTGAGCAGCAGGTCGTGCGCATCGGGCTGCCGGCTCAGGAGCGCCGCAACCGTGTCCTTGCGCTTCATCCGGAAGCGGATCTTGTTGATCTTGCGTGAGGTTTCCGAGTCGGCCCGGGTCTCGTAGCTGAGGTCGATATCGGAAAGCTCGTTGATCTGGCGGACCGCCGGATCGAGGTACTTGGGCCGGAAATGCTTGAACTCCGACGCGCTCGTGCCGAGTTTGCCCGGCCAGCGCCGCATGACGTCGAGTTCGATCCAGTCGGTCAGCCCGGCCGCCACGAAGGGCAGCACGTAGTCGTAGATCGCCCGCGCGTAGGTCTGCGAAAAGGACGCCGTGATGCACAGGTTGAGCCAGTGATGTTTGTCGGGACCGGTGATGTGGCGCAGCATGAGCGGCGGAATGCGGAACTGGATGCGCCCCTTGCCGATCTTCACGCTACCCATCAGCTGCTCGGAAATCCACTGGTCGTCTTCGCTGGGTGCGCGGTCGGGCGGCGTGTCGGTCACCTCGATCAACACGCGCTGGGCTTCCTTGATGACGCTCTGCAAATGACGCACGTTGCGGCTCTCATAGCGCATGAGCCACTTGAAGTAGTTGAGGTCGACGTCGTAGATATCGCGCGGCGCGGGCTCCTGGGCAGCAATGAAATAGGCAGCGTCGATGAATCGGCGCGACGACAGCCCAAGCCCATTGATGGCGACGAACACATTGTTGCGCTGAAAGCCGATCTCACGCGTACTCTCATTGATCGGCTGGCCGGACATCTCCTCGAAGAGTCCCAGCGACATCTGCTGTGTAGTTGTCCTGCGCCCGCTCTCCTCCGACATACGCCCGCTCTCCCGTCGACATTGGCGGGCACTCTATCATTCCCTAAACACAAGTCAACACAATAAACGTTACCTCAAACAGGCGCCTAAACCAGCGTGCGCACAACAAACGTACCTTGCTGCACAAATATCTCCACACCCCCGCACACAAAACGGGACGTGCGAGCACATAAACCGCTGCTTCGAGCACATAGAACGGTGCTTTTCCGGGCTAAGTAGCTGAGCGCAAAGAGTTTGGCGCTGTACGTTAGTTGGTTGGTGAGTTGTTTATGTTTAAGTAAACAAACAAACTCCGCGGCAGAAAGAACGGCTCAGGGCTCGATTTGGCGCGAGGCGTTTCGGCTCTGTGGCCGAAAAGAGGGGCGCTTATTTCCCGGAACCCCTATGGCTACAGGCTTGCAACGAGGCGGCCTGCCGAACCGACGGCGTTGTCTACCAGACGGAGCGCTCAAACAGGTAACGATCTCTGTGCAGCTGTGAGGGCGAAGGTAGTGGTTTATGTGCGCACCGGCTTCGGGTGGCACGCAAAGACGCGTGACAGGTCGAAAGCCGCTGGAGAGGAATGCCGAGGGCGCTCTTTTCAATCAGCACTTTGCAGGGTAACGGTTTTTGTGAAATATCGGCCGCTCGGCAAGGCAACGGTTTTTGTGCGCGTGCTACGGGAGGCCCGGGGTAACGGTTTTTGTGCGCGCGGATCGCCACAAGCCCCCTGGGCGCCTCGTTTATCGAGGTAACGGAAATTGTGCTGGAGTTGTGCAGGCGCGTGACGTCGCGGTTCCGATTCCCCGGAACAAGCGAAACCGGCTACTGCTGCTGCACCAGAGGACGCGAAGGTAACGGTTTTTGTGCATTGTGGGTGCGCGAGCGCATCACGCCGGCCTTCCGCGCGGGCAGGTGGTAACGGTTTTTGTGCACTTCTGAAGCGACGGGGTGCCGGTAAAAGACCAGGAGCACAAAAACCGTTACTGTTCGCGGGCGACTGATCCTTTTGAAGAACCGCGCCGTGAAAACCGCACAAAAACCGTGACCCTCGCTTGCGCAGGTGACCCCCTCAATAACCTGGGCGACGCCGCAGCCGGATCTGCACAAAAAACGCGACCTGTGACAGGTTTGATGGAAGGCCCTTCGAACAGGCGTACGCTCAAAAAGCACGCAAGCCGGGCGCACGATGGATCATGGTCGCAATGCCGGTGCTAACGCCGCTGGCCCTGCTGGCCTGCCCAGCGGCCTACGGGACCTTCCAAGGCCTTTTGAGAGGGTATTTGTTTCATATCGCTCTCAATTAGTGTGTTTTCATACACTTTTGCTGTATTCTACGCTTTATCCAAATTCTGATAAAAAGCGTATTAATGGCAAAGACTATCGAGTTACCGTCGATCGATCGACGCGTGGATCTTTCCGCGATCACCGAGTTCGCCGAAGAGGCCGGCCGTCTGTCTGAGGAGCTCAGGGAGATGATGCTCGCACCGCGGCCGCGAAAGGCGGCGCCCACCTTTACGTCCGCGCAGGTCGCAGAGCTCTGCGGCATAGATCGCATCAAACTGAACAACTTGCTAGCCACCCGGGAGGGTCTCCCACAAGGTGTGGCGCAAGGCTCGGGGCGCAGCCGGGTCTTCACCCTGGCAGAAGCGCGAACCTGGGTCCAGCAGGTTTCGGATATCTACCAGACGCCGCTCCATACCGGCGTGCGCGATGCAGACGGCAAGGTGCTTCTCGTCGCGAACTTCAAGGGCGGGTCGACGAAAACGACCACGACCATGTGTCTCGCCCAAGGCCTGACCTTGCGTGGGCGCAAGGTGCTGCTCATCGATCTGGATCCTCAGGCGTCGCTGACGGAACTCTGCGGTCTCTATGCCGAAAAGGAAGTGACGGAGGACAGCACGGTCCTGCCGTTCATCTATGACCCGCACATGGAAGGCGGCCTGACGAATTTCGTGCAGGAAACCTACTGGGACGGCCTCGACGTCATTCCCGCGCACCCTACGCTCTTCTCCGCGGAATTCCACATTCCTGGCACCGTGATCAAGAACCCGGGGTTCAAGTTCTGGGACCTGTTGCGCCAAGGGGTGGAGTCGCTGCGCAAGCAATATGACTACATCATTCTGGACACGGCACCGTCGCTGTCATATCTGACGATCAACGCGCTCATGGCCGCGGATGCAATGGTCATGCCCCTCGTCCCGGAAAGCCTGGATTTCATCAGCTCGGTTTCGTTCTGGAGTCTCTTTTCCGACCTCGCGCATACCATCATGGAGCGCGGCGACGAAAAGACCTACGACTTCGTTTCTGTGCTGCTTTCCAAAGTGGACTACGGTAAGACGTCGTCGGCGCCAGTCGTGCGTTCGTGGGTACAGCGGACTTACAAGGACTGGGTGAATGCGCTCGAAGTGCCGGCGAGTTCGGCAATGAGCAACGGCGCGTTGGCAATGGCGACGGTGTTCGATATCAGCAAAGGCGATCTCGCCGACAAGACGGTTGCACGCGTGCGTCAGCCGCTCTCGGATTACGTGCGGTGGATCGATGATCTTTACGTAGAACAATGGAGGGCGGGCAAGTGAGTTCATTCCGCGACAAGATGGCGGCGAAGACCGCTGAACTCGGCTCTTCTTCGGAGCGGCCGGCCCCCGAACGCCCGGCTGCCGTCGCACCGGCCGAGCCGCGCCGCAGCAGCGCGTTCAAGACCGGACCCGGAATGCTCGGCGCATTGGCCGTTGCTCAGCAACGCATTCAGGAACTCGAGAGTACGAGCGACAAGCTCATGTTGCCGGTGAGCGCGATTCAGCCGAATCCGTGGCAACCGCGCAAGATTTTCAGCGACGAGGGCCTCGCATCGCTCGCGGAATCGATACGCGAAGTCGGGCTCGTCGAGCCGGTGGTCGTTCGCCGGGCGGAAAACGGCTATCAGCTGATCGCGGGCGAGCGACGTCTGCGCGCGCACGCGCTGATTCAGGCGCAGGAGATTCGTGCCTCCGTTATCGAGTGTTCGGACCAGGACATGGCGGTGTTGGCGCTCGTGGAAAACGTCGGTCGCGAAGACCTCACCGATTACGAGATCGGACAGTCGCTGCGACGGGCCGAGCGGGAGTTCCCCACTCGCAAGCGCATGGCCGAGGCGCTCGGTATGTCGCGCAAAGGCCTGTACCGCTTTCTGGCGTTCGAGAACCTCCCGGATTTCATGCGAAAGGATCTCGATTTGAATCCGCGATTGCTCGGCGGCTCGGCAGCGGACGAGGTCGTTTCGGCGATCAAAAAATACGGGTCGGCGGGTCTGGCGGCAGCACGTGAGTTGTGGCCGGCCGTTGTCGCTCGGACACTGGACCAAGGGAAGCTGGCCGCGGCGATCGGGGCACAAGCGAGCCGGGGCGGTTCGACCGAACGCGTCTCAGAGCGCAGCATCGAGAAGATTTTTTCGGGGAAGAGCCACGCCGGGAGCATTACCAAGGATGCCAACAGCTTTACGGTGAAGCTGAAGACCGGCGTGCTGTCCGACGCGCAGGAAACGCAGATTCGGGAACTGATCAGTCAGCTGTTCAATGTGAAGCCCGGCTGAACCCCAGTGGGGTTGTCGGTTGAATGGGGAGCCCGCTTCGGCGGGCTTTTTTTTGGCTGTGCGTGTGTCGAGTTGACACACCGTACCGGGGGCTGCGGCACGTTGTTATCGTCCAGCGGATCGAGTTCGCGTCTTGAGATCGACATCGACATATCCCGAGCCAGCCAATACGTCTGTTGCTCATGGGCCACCGGCTGGTGTGTCGAGTCGACACACTATGATCGGAATGCCCCGACTCGCATGACGCGTGTGACATCCGACTCCTTCGAGTTGAAAAAACGGTCGGCTGAACGCTTTCCTGTCCCAAACCGCTTACGGTGAGCACCTGCCGGCGTTTCCCCTTAGCCGATGCTTCTTCCCTATCTGATGACGGACCTCGAAGACATAGACGTCCGGGCAAGTGTGTCGAGTCGACACACGATAGGTCGACCGCGTTCTCACCGGACGGAGACGACTCCCGTTGGCGCACCCAGCGCGTAGGGCGTCGCGCTGAACTGCCGATGCACAAGGGCTTCGCGCGCAAGGGTCGACTAACGTGCGTGAGGAGGCTAGTCGACAGGAAAGGGATGCACAAGGGCAACCCTGAACTGCGCGTTAGTCGCTGCCTGCAGTGTGTCACGTTGAAGCTATCAACTCTCGGCCTGTGTGGGGACCTCGCGCTAGTTGCACCTGCACCGCCCATACGGAACGATGCCGCGACTCACGGCAATCCACCGGTCTGTGCGATCGAATGGTTCGGCGATGTGTGTAGAGTCGACACACATCTGTGCAACGCAAAGTTTCATGGTTTGTGGACAGCGAACCCGGCAACGACGCCCGATCGCTGTCCACTGGCGGACCTCCAGCAGCAGGCGAAAAGGCTGGTGCCGCAGGCTCAACGCTTCACCCCTTCTTCGAGCCAAGGATTCACGAATGCTGGTCCCAGGAGATCGCATGCGTCGTCCCCTCTGCATTCGTTGCCGTCCAGAGGGAACCGGTAACTCAGCCGGCCGCAATTCCTACGCCGACTCGCGAACGTTGGCTTGATATTAGTCGCGGCGTGAGGCGTGTATGGGGTCGATGAGTTTGTCTACGCGCTCATCGCTCCGTGAGCGTAACGTACGCGATTTTTCCGCAGGGGCCGGAAGTAGCAGCTCCTGAATTGTCTCATTGCCAGGGCAGGGCAGACCCCAAGCTCACCGGCGGGAAACCGCAGTGGCGATGGCGAACTGCAAGAGGCGCAGGGTAAGCTCGGGGAATCGCTTGACAAAAGCAATGCAACTAACAGATTGAATGCCAATGTGAGCGCACTTTCGACCGGACAAGGCATATGGCCATGCCGGTGAGGCGCCGGACCCTCTCTGACGAACGGCACTGGCGAATACTGTCACGCGGGAACCCAGGAACAAGACGGACCTGAACGTACGCATGCCGCGACCCCCGCGTCCGAAGGGCTGGGAAAACAGGGGAGTGGAAAATATGGCGCCGATGATGAGCACCGACATCCGCAATAGGGCCGCGCTAGCCGTGGAACATTTTTCTAAAAAGACCAAAACGGCCCCAAGCCTTATCGTGCAAGCCCTACGAGCCAGAAACCAACCAAATTCTCGTAGTTGTTTCACGACACTACCGACTCTCCGACCCCCAAATGCCGGAGAAACTATCGCCGGCAGGCAAAAACCCGCACAACCTCGATCGTTCGTATATTTTCATACGTATTTTGTAGTTCAATCGATATCTTCGGAAGACGCGGCGGCCTGGTTCACCCGAGCATATTCAAAGCCGTTTGCAGCACGACGCGCTTGTACTTCGCCTGCTGTTTCGGCAACGCAGAGAACACCTACAGGAGATGCCCGTAGGCAACCGTTTTACTAATGCCGTTCATCAGCATAAAGAACAGCACGTTTGCATCGACCACTTTGAGTGTCCCGCACTTTCCGGCATCGGCGAGCAAAGGAACCAGCACGCGATGATAGGGGCGCACCAGGCGCTCGACGAGCAGCCCGAAGCGCATACCTTCCTCAGTGGCGGCCGTCGCAAAGAAAAGGCCGATGTCCGGTTCGTCGAAAACTTTGTCGATGTAGATTTCGAGCGCGCGCTCCACGCGCTCGCGCGCCCCCAACGGCGACTCGCGTAATGCCGCCGTCGCCGCGATCATGGGCACGGCGTGTTCGGCGATCTGTTCGACCACCGCGGCCCAGAGCGCTTCCTTGGAGCCAAAGTGATGCGCGAGCAACGCCGCATCGACGCCGGATTCGCGCGCGATCTCACGCACGCTCGTAGCGTCGTAGCCACGCTTCGCGAACATGCTGCGCGCGTTGCGCAATAGCGCGTCCGGCCCGACGGAGCTGCCATGCGCGGGGCGTCCGCGCGCTCGTTTCTTCGCTGGGGTCGTGTGCGAGGTGGCCGCGCTCTTCATGCGTCTCGACGGTATCTATCTGGAAGGAGGGTCAATCGAGCGCAATGCGCGGTTCACGCCAAATAGCCCATCGCGCGGACGTGCCGCGCTTGCGCAGCCTCGAGCGCCTCTTCGTGCCCGGCGATCTTTTGCGGCACAGTGTCTCGCAGGAATTCGACCAGCGTCTTGATCTTCGCATCGAGATACTGGCGCGACGCGTAAAGCGCGTAGATGTTGTGCGGCACGGCGCGTACGCCGGGCAGCACGTGAGTCAGGCTGCCTTCGCGAATGCCCTGCAACGCGGTGGGCACTGGCAGCATGGCCAGACCCATGCCCGCCTGCACAGCCTGGGCGAGCGCTTCGGGCATGTTCACCGTGAGCGGCGCCGGCTTGGGCGTGCGCAACGATTCGCTTCCGGCATCCTCGAACAGCTCTGTGTCGCCGGCATGTCCGGCAGATTCAGTTGCAGGCAGATGTGATGTTCGAGGTCCGCGAGCGTGCGTGGCGTGCCGTGCCGCATCAGGTAGCTGGGCGACGCGCACAGCACCGGGCGCGCGAGTCCCACGCGTTGCGAAACGAGCGAGGAGTCTTTCAGGGTCTGCGCGACGGCGATCGCGACGTCGAACTTCTCCTCGAGCAGATCGGGCGTGCGCTGCGAGAGCACGAGATCGACCGGGACGTCTTCGAACTGCGCCGTGTATTGCGCGAGCAAAGGCGTGAGGTAGTGCTGGCCGAAACTCGACGTGGCGTGAATGCGCAGCCTGCCTGTGGGTTGCGCGCTCGCGCCCGTGGCTTCGGCGTCGGCCAGTTCGAGCTGGTTGAGAATGCGCTCGCAATGCGAGAGATAACGGCGACCCGCGTCGGTCAGCGAGATCTGCCGCGTGGTGCGGTTAAAGAGCCGCGTCTGCAGGCTCGACTCCAGTTCCATGATGGCGCGCGACACGGCGGCGGTGCTCAGCGACGCGCGCGCCGCGGCTTTGGCGAATCCTCCCGCCTGAGCGACCCTCACAAACATTTTCAGGCTGCCGAGCTTGTCCATCTGATCCGTGTGGCTTGCGGACAATGCGCCGCGCTGGTTACACGCTGGTTACACATATTCAACGGTCGATGAAATAATTCTACTTCGCGGCCAGCCGCCGTGTCAAAGCAGCGCGCGTCGCCGAAGCTCACCGATCGCGTCGATTAGAATTGGCCCGCACCGATGGGCGGGAATCGCCCTTTCACCATACTGCGCCCGGAATCACCAGAGAGGACACGTCGTGAAGTTCATCCACGCGGCAGACATACACCTCGACAGCCCCCTGCATGGGCTAAGCGCCTACCCCGACGCACCGGCCGGCCATTTGCGCAACGCCACGCGCGAGGCGTTGCGCCTGCTCGTCGATCGCGCGATCGACGAAGAAGTCGCCTTCGTCGTGATCGCCGGCGATCTCTACGATGGCGACTGGAAGGACCACAACACCGGCATCTTTTTCGGTCAGCAAATGGGCCGCCTGCGCAAGGCGGGCATTCGCGTATTCGCGCTGTGGGGCAACCACGACGCGGAAAGCGAAATGACAAAAAAGCTCACGTTACCCGACAACGTCGTGGTGTTCAGCCATCGCAAACCGGAAACGCATGTGCTGGACGAATTGAAGGTGGCGCTGCACGGCCAGAGCTTCAAGGACAAGGCCGTGGTCGACAACCTCGCCGTGCGCTATCCTTCGCCGCTTTCCGGCTACTACAACATCGGCGTGCTGCATACCGCGCTCGAAGGCTATGCGGCGCACGCGAGCTACGCGCCATGCACGCGTTCCGAATTGCATGCGAAGGGCTACGACTACTGGGCGCTTGGTCACGTGCACGAATTCCAGCAGTGGTCCGAGCAATCGACGATCGTGTTTCCGGGCAATCTGCAGGGCCGGCACATACGCGAGACTGGCCGCCGCGGCGCGGTGCTCGTGACGGTGGAGGCAGGCCGTACGCATGTCGAACGTCTCTATCTCGACGTGCTGCGCTGGGAATCGGTGCACGTCGACGCAAGCGACTGCCTGAGCGTTGCTGATCTCTCGCGCAAAATCGGCGCGTCGCTCGAAGCGCTGCTGTCCACCGACCCGCACGTGCCGCGCGCGGTGCGCGTGACGGTGACCGGCAAGTCGCCGGCGCACGGGCTCTTTTTCGGACGCGCCACGCAATTGCGCGCCGAGGTGCTCAACCAGATCGGCATCATCGGCAACGACAGACTATGGCTGGAAAAGGTCAAGCTCGAAACCCGCGCTGCGGACATGGCAGCCGCGCAGAACGAGCAGTTCGAAGCGCTCGCTGATCTCAAGCAGATTCTCGAGGCCGCTACGCAAGACCCCGATTTTCTCGCGATGCTCGAACGCGATTTGCGCGCCTTCGTCGGCAAGGTACGCAGCGAGGTGAAAGAAGACGCGCCGCTGCTGGAACTCGCACGCGACGGCAAACTCGCGGCGCTGGTGGAGCAGGTCGGACCTGCGCTGCTTGCGCGCCTTTCCACGGGAGAATGACCAGTGCGTCTCAAGCAACTCGAATTGATCAAATATGGGAAGTTCACCGAAACGATCTTGAGCTTTCCGCATGCGGTGCACGATTTCCATGTCATCGTGGGACCGAACGAGGCGGGCAAGTCCACGGTGCGCACGGCCGTGTCGGAGTTGCTGTTCGGCATGCGCCTGCAAACCCCGCTTGATTTTCTGCATGGCACGCCCGAGCTTCGGCTTGGTGGCGTGCTGGAAAACGGCGCGGCCGAGCAACGGTTTCATCGCGCACGCGGGCGCAATTCGCTGCGCACGCCGCAGGACGACAAATTGCCCGATGACTTTCTCGCGGCATTTCTCGATGGCGCAAGCAAGGAATTCTTCGAACAGATGTTCGGTCTCGATCATGCGCGGCTCATCGAGGGCGGCCGCAGCATTCTCGACGCATCGGACAAGCTCGGCCAGGTGCTGTTCGAATCCGCCGCTGGCGTGGGGAGCCTCGGGCCCGTGCGCGAGGAACTGGAAAATCGCTCTTTGGAACTCTGGGCGCCGCGACGCAGCAGCAGTGCCTATGCGCAGGCCGAAACGGCGTTTACCGAAGCGACGGGCGAACTGAAAGCCGCGCAGGTACGCACACGCGACTGGGTCGAGAAAAAGGAGGCGCTCGAAACGGCCGAAAAGGCGATCGAGCGTTTGCGCGCCGAACAGCGCAGTCTCGAATCGCAGCGCTCGAAGCTCGAGCGGGTGCGCCGCCTCGCGCCCTATATGGAAGAGCTTTCGCTCAAGCGGAACGCACTGGCTGCGTTGGGCGAAGTCGTCGATCTGCCGCCCACGGCGTATGCCGAGCTGTTGAAGGCGCAAGCCGACATCGCCGCCGAGCGCAAGGTACTGGAAGCGCGCCAGGCCGATCTCGCAGGCAAGGAAGCCTCACGCCGCGCGATCGAGCCCGATCGCGCGGCACTCGCGCTGGCTGCGGAAATCGATGCGCTCGACGCGCTTCGCGGCGAATGCATCAACTATCCGCGCGAGCTTCTGGTGTGCGAAACGGAGATCCAGAGCCATCTCGACGTCGCGTTCGCAGCCGCCGCTCAACTGGGCTGGCCTGCCGAAGAAACTGCCTTGCGCGCTGCATTGCCGGGTGCGCTCGCGCTCAAGACGGTGACGAACCTGCTGCGCGAACACGCGCTGCGCGACCAGGCGCTCGCAACGGCACGCGAGGCGCGCGACGAACAGGCGCGCAAGCGTGCTCAGGTACAGGACCTGCTGGCGAGCCTGCCTTGCATCGACGTGCCGTTCGCGCTGCAGGCGGCGCTCGACACGGCGCGCGAGTTCCGCAATAGCGCGGCGCACGAAAACACGCTCGAGCACGAAGTCGCGCAGGCGCAACGTGCACTCGAGGAAAAGCTCGCGCTGCTCGGGCAATGGCGCAAGCCTGTGCCGGTGCTGCGCGCGCTGGACCTGCCTTCGGCCACGCGCCTCGCCGCGCTTCAAAAGGAAGAAAGCGAGCACGCGAGCGCGTTGGCCGCCGCGCGGGAAACGGTGGCGGCGGCGCGGGAGGAAGTCGCGCGCCTCGAATTGCAGGAAAAGCATTTCACGCAGGGCAACAGAATCGTGACGACCGCGGAAGTGCAGGCGGCGCGCACGCGCCGCGACAGCGCGTGGGACGAGGTCAGGCAGGCACGCGTGAGTCTCGCCGACGGTGCGCCCATCGTGGACGATGCCATCCGGCTTGCCGACGAACTGGTCGACGCGCAACTCGGAACCTCGCAGGCGGCGGCTACGTTACTCAATCTGCGCCAGCAACTCGAAGCATCGCGTGCGAACTTGCAGCGCAAGCTCGCGGCCTTGAATGAGCGCGAGCGCGATCTCGACAACTTTCACGCGGCCTGGACGCAGAGCGCGAACGCCGCGCAACTGCCTGGCATGCGGCTTGCCGATATGGGCGCGTGGCTCGCGAATCGCGAAACGGCGCTTGCCGCGCACAGCGAACGCGAGCGCCGCGCAAGCGAACTGGAAACGCGCCGTGCCGCACGCGTGGCCGCGCACCGGACGTTGCTCGAAGCGCTGCCCGTTGCGTTGGCGAACGAAGGCGACGCACTGGCGACTTTGATCGGCGCGGCCGAAGCCTTCGTTCAGTCGGCGCAAAAGAGCGCCGTGCAGCGCGAAAGTCTGGAAGCGCAGTTGCGCGAGGTCGAACGTGCGAACGAATCCGCGCAATCCCGGCTGGCGATCGAGCAGGACGCCTACGAAAAGTGGCAGACGCAATGGCGCGAGGCGCTCGCACAAGCGAATCTCGGCGCCCGGGCGGCGACACTCGCGGCAGCCGAAGGCGCAGTCGAACTCGCAAATGCCATTGCGGTCGCCTTTTCGGATGCCGAAGCACCGCGCAATCGCATTCGCGCAATTCGCGCGCAACTAAAGACGCTCGAATCCGACGCGCGGCGCCTCGCCGGGTTGCTTACACCGGAGCAACCCGCTTCGAATGACGGCATCGAAGTGGCTCGCCAACTGGCCACGAGACTCGCGAAAGCGCGCGAGACGGCGAAAGCGCTCGCCGAGGCCGACGCGGAGGTACAGGTCGCGCGCACACGCGTGGCCGACGCCGTTGCGGCAGTAGCAGGCGCGCAGGCGCGCATCGAGCCCATCCTGAGCCTCGCGGGGGTCAGCGAAATCGACGCGGCACTACCGCTTGCCCAGCGCTCGGATGAGCGCCGCGCGTTGTCGGACGCAATTTCCGCCGCGCAAGACATGATCGTGCGCGAAGGCGACGGCCTTTCGCAGGAAGCGATTACGGCCGAAATCGCGCAGCAGCCCATGACCGACGTGCCCGCGCTGCTCGCGGCAGTGAAGCAGCAGCTCGAAGCGGTCGACCGCTCGCTGGCCGAGTGCCTGCAGCAGCAGGTGAAGGCCGCGCAGGCTTTCGAAGCGATCAACGGCCGCGCCAATGCCGCGCTGGCGGAGGCCAAGCGCCAGGAAGCCCTGAGCGCAATGGGCGAAGCCGCGGAGCAATATCTCGAAGCCGCGACCGCGTGCCGTCTGCTCAAGTGGGCAACGGATCGATATCGCGACCAGAAGCAAGGGCCGATGCTGCGCCGCGCAGGAGAAATATTCAGCGGACTCACGCTTGGCGATTTCGCGCGGCTCGTGGTCGATACCGAACGCAATCCGCCTGCATTGCATGGGCGCCGCGGCAACGGCAAGGCCGTGGAGGTGAGCGGAATGAGCGAAGGCACGCGCGACCAGCTTTTTCTCGCGCTGCGCATCGCGGCGCTCGAATTGCAGCTGGCGAACAAGGCGGCGCTTCCGTTTGTCGCCGACGATCTCTTCATCAATTTCGACGATGCGCGTGCAAGGGCTGGGTTCGAAGCGTTACAGAATCTTTCTCAAAAAACGCAGGTGTTGTTTCTCACGCACCACGACCATCTTTTACCTTTGATTCGCGAGGTGTTTGGCGCGGGCGTCAATGTTGTCGAATTGCAGCGCGCCAGCGTTGCGGCGTAGCAGCGAACGTCGTCCAGCGAGTATCTCGCGAAGTGAGAATTTGCGGGGGCTTTGTTTGCCTGAGAATCAATGTTCTGATCAGGAAATGTGTTTTTTAGTGCGAATCAGTCGTTTGAAATTGCCAGCATGCGTCATTTGACTTCATAATCACGTTGCCTTTCGCGACGCCCCGGGCAAGCAGGATCGCATTTCGATCTGGCGATGTTGGATGAAGGGTGTCCGTAAAAACCGTGAATAAGGAGGTGTGAATGGTCACCCTGGATGCAATTCAATCGAAGATCGCGAAGCTGCAAAAACAGGCCGAATCGATCGTGCAAAAGCAAACGTCGGTCGGTCTCGCGAAGATTCGCGATCTGATGGCCAAGCATGGCCTGAGCCTGGCCGACATCGAGAGCTTCGTTGGCAAGAGGCGTGGCCGTAAGCCGGGCGCGAGCGCCAAGACGGCCACGAAGCGTGCGGTTGCGGCGAAATACGCCGATCCGAAAACGGGCGCAACGTGGACGGGCCGCGGCCGCGCGCCGCTGTGGATTCGCGACGTGAAAGATCGTTCGAAATTCCTGATCGACGGCAGCGCGGCAAACGGCGCGGCCGCAAAACCGGCCGGCCGCAAGGTCGCTGCGAAGGCCGCACGGAAAACGCGCGCGAGTTCGACGGCGGTGAGCAAGAACGCTGGCAAGCGTGCCAAGGCCGCGCCCGCAAAAAAAGCGGCGCGTAAGTCGGGTGGCCGAAAGTCCGCTGCGACGTCCGCGCAGGTTGCGACGGCTGCCTGAATAAGCAGCGGAATAGTCGCCAAGGCGAGAATCGCTTGCTAACGAGTGGCCGCGCCGTCGTTTCGACGTCCGCGGCCACTTTCACATGAGCGGCGCCAAAAGACGCGCGCCCACCTTCCCAATATCCAGATCGATGTCCGGCCTTTCTTTTTCCTCGGGCTTACTCGCGCCCCATCTGCAATCGCTCGACGTGTTTCAGTGGGTCGGCATCGCGCTCGCGCTCGTGCTCGGCGGAATGGTAAAAGGCGTGACCGGCATTGGCGTGCCGCTCGTGGCCATGCCCATCGTCACGCATTTTTTGCCTGTCAAGGAAGCGGTGCTCCTGCTTTCCATGCCGATCATTCTCGGCAATATCCCGCAGGCGCTCGAGGGAGGCGAAATGTTGCCGACCTTGCGCAATATCGCGGCGCCGCTGATTGGCACGGTGATCGGCAACGTGGTCGGGGTATCGGTGCTGATCTCGCTGGAGCCGCATCATGCCCAGGCGGCCTCGGGCGTGGCATTGATCGTGGCGGCCGCGCTGCTGCTCGTCTCACCGCGCCTCACGCTCTCGCCCGCGCTCGTGAAGCCCGTGGGTTTCGCGCTGGGCTTCGGGGCGGCGCTCATGGAGAGCATCGCCGCGGTGCCGGGGCCGCTGCTCGCCATGTACCTGATCGCATCGGGCGCGACGGGCCGCGCCTTTACAAAGCAGATCGCGATCATTCTCGTCGTCTCCGTCATCACGCTCATTACGACGTTCAGCCACGGCGCGCATGCCAATCTCGCCGACCTCGCGATTTCGGCCCTGGCGAGCCTGCCCGCCATCGCGGGCATGCTGTTGATCCGTCCATTGCGCGACAATCTGCATCCGCTTGCATTTCGTATCGTCGTGCTCGTGTGCGTGCTGGCCGCGGCGGCCCAAATGATCATCAAGTCACACGTGCTGTTCTGACCCGCAGATCGTGGGGCGGCGCCGCGCACGCAGGTCAATGGCTGATGACTTCGAGCGAGAGCCCGCGTGTGACAGGCCCGAGCAGAATCATCACGATACCCACCAGCATCGAAGCCCCGATAAACACCGCAACGCCAGGCACACCGTAACGATGCAGCAGGATGCCGATGGCGAGCCCCGCGAACGCGGCGGCAATCCGGCTCCACGAATACACGAAGCCCACGGCGCGCGCCCGGATGCGCGTCGGGTAGAGCTCGGCCTGATAGCCGTGGTAGGCATACGACATCACGTTCGAAGCGAGCGTGAAGAACACGCCGAGCACGATCAGAACCCACGGCTGCGTGGCCTGAGCGAATAGCGCGATGACCACGGCCATGATGAGCAGGCCGCCGACGATCTGTGTCTTGCGCTCGAATTTGTCCGCGAACCACACGCCGAGCAACGGCCCGAACGGATTGGCGATGGCGATCACGAACGCGTACGCGAGACTCTGCGTGATGTGCACGCCACGCGCGATCAGCAGCGTCGGCACCCATGCCGCAAAGCCGTAAAAGCCGATCACCTGCGCCATGTTGAAGATCGACAGAATCACCGTGCGCCGCAGATAAGGCGCACGCAGCACTTCGCCGAGCGAGCCGCGCCCGGCCTTTTCGAGCGAGATCGCCCCCAGCGGCGGCAACGCGGTGCCCGTTTCAGCCACGACACGGCGCTCGATGTCCGACACGATCCGTTCGGCTTCTTCCACACGGCCGTTGCGCGCGAGCCAGCGCGGGCTTTCCGGAATGCTACGGCGCAGGAACCACACCGCCACTGCGCCCACGGAACCGATCAGGATCACCACGCGCCAGTAGTCGAGACCGATGGGATGCGTGTCCTTGAGGATAAAGGCGAGAAACGCGACCACCGGCACCACGCTGAACGTGATGAACTGGTTGACGGCGTATGCGCGGCCGCGCTCGCCGCTCGGGATCAGTTCGGAGATGTAGGTGTCGATGGTCACGAGTTCGATGCCGATGCCGATGCCCGCAATGAAGCGCCAGATGTTGAGCGCCTGGCCGCTCGTCTGGAACGCCATGATAGCCGTGCAGACGATGTACCAGATGAGTGACCACGTGAAGATCATGCGCCGCCCGAAGCGGTCGGCTACCTGGCCGAAGGCGAGCGCGCCAACCCACAGCCCGGCGAAGGTCGAGAACACGAAGGTGCCGAAGCCCGCCACCTTGAGCGGCCCGAGCGCCGAAAAGAAACCGAGCGACTCCGGCGTGAAGAGGCCCGAATGCACCATGCCAGGCGCGACATAGCCCGTGAAGAAGAGATCGTAAAACTCGAATACGCCGCCGAGCGAAAGCAGTATCACCATTTTCCAGACAGTGCGCGACGGCGGCAGCCGGTCGAAGCGGGCGGCAATTTCCGCCGATTTTTCGATGGACATCCCGATCCTCATTACATTTTGAAAGCTTGTTGGGAAAGTTGTGCGCGCATCGTTCGGATGGCGTGCGCGGCGCGCGGACGAGCGCGTGCCTTGCGACACGCTCTCATATCAAGCAGCTTATTGATGCGGCGGCGCTCAGGCACCTGGTTGAAACCCAAACCGATGCGGAGCAAAGCGCACGGCCCGCAAACGCGCGCGAACTGCGCGGCAGTGTGCTTGCGCCGACGCGAGTGTGAAGCCGTGTTGGGCTGCGGGCTCGACGAGCATCGCGATGGGCGAGCGCGGTGCGGCACAACATGGGCACGTTCGTGGTGATCGCGAACGCGGAGCGGCTGCTCCGCGACGAGTGACGCTGCCGCGCGAGGTAAAAGGTCCGGCTACTGCGGCACCGCCGTCAACGTGCGCAACTGCTCCAGCAGCTTCACCGCCGGGCTCGGCAGAATGCCGTGCCGCCGACGAAACGCCGTGAGCGTGCGCCGGCCCTCCACGCCGGGCATCTCGAGCGTGTCGAACACGCCCGCCTTGCTTTCGGTGACGTACATCGTCGATGCCATCCAGCTCAGGAATCCTGAACGCGCGACGAGGCTCTTGAGGGCCGTAATCGAGCGCGTTTGCACCACCACGTTCGGCAGACCCAGCCCTTGCCCGGCGAACGCCTGCTCCATGTGCTCGAACGGCGCAGTGCCGCGCGGCGGAATCGCCCATTGCTCGTTCAACGTGTCCGCGAGCGTGAGATCGGGCTTCGCGCGCAACGGATGATCGTGTGCCGCGACCACGTAGCTGCAATCTTCCCAGCGGCAATCGCCGATGGCCGCGATTTCGTCGGTATCCGGCACGGCCATGCTGAGCGCGAGGTCGATCTCACGCTTGACGAGCGCGTCGGCGAGCCGGTCCCAGACGCCTTCGAGTATTTCGACGCGTAGCCCCGGCCAGCGGCGCAGCACACCGCTCACCGCAAGCGGCAGCACGAGGCTCGCGATGCTGCCCACGGCGCCCACGCGAATCGTGCCGCGCGCGAGGCCGCGCATGGCGTCGATTTCCTCGCGCGCCTGTTCGGCTTCGCGCTGCAGCAGGATGGCGTGTGGCAAGAGCGCCTCGCCCACCGCTGTGAGGTGCATGCCGCGCGAGTGCCGCTCGAAGAGCGGCGCACCTACCTGCTCCTCGAGGCGGCGGACCGCGCGCGAAAGCGCGGGCTGGGTCACGTGCAACGTTTCCGCCGCGCGCCCCAGACTGCCGGCGGAGACGATGGTGGCGAATGCCTGGAGTTGCTGGAGGTTGTAAGTCATGCCCAAAGGTAATGCCTTTAGGCGAAATGCGCAATTTGCGGTTACCCGTAGCGTCGCGATAATGGCTCTCCATTGAATGACGCGCTTTTTCGAAAGGAGGCCTTGGATGACTGGCAGCGCGCCTCAGCAGCATGTTCAAGATTCCACCGCGCCCGGCAACGCCTGGACCGTGCGCCACGCGGTCATCGACTTCGCGCGCCGCGTGGGCATGACCTCGATCTTCGCGAACCCCGGCTCGACCGAACTGCCCATGTTCCGCGACTTCCCCGCCGATTTCCGCTACGTGCTCGGCCTGCAGGAGGCGGTCGTGGTCGGCATGGCCGACGGCCACGCGCAGGCCACGGGCAACGCGGCGCTCGTAAACCTGCACTCGGCGGCCGGCGTGGGCAACGCGATGGGCAACATTTTCACGGCGTTTCGCAACCGTACGCCGCTTGTCGTCACGGCGGGCCAGCAGGCGCGCTCGATCCTGCCGTTCGACCCGTTTCTCGCCGCCACCCAGGCCACCGAGCTGCCCAAGCCCTATGTGAAGTGGAGCATCGAGCCGGCGCGCGCGCAGGACGTGCCGCTCGCCATCGCGCGCGCCTATGCGATCGCCATGCAGGAGCCGCGCGGCCCGGTGTTCGTGTCGATCCCCGTGGACGACTGGGATCAGCCGGCCGAGCGCGTTCCCGAGCGCGCGCTCGCACATACCACGCGCCCCGAGCCCGCGATGCTGGCGAACATCGGCGCGGCGCTCGATGCGTGCGCGCGGCCTGCCTTCGTGGTGGGCGGCGCCGTGGATCGCGCGGGCGCGGCTGAGGAAGTGGTGCGCCTCGCGGAGCGCCATCGCGCGCGCGTGTTCGTCGCGCCCATGACGGGCCGTTGCAGCTTTCCGGAAAAGCATCCGCTGTTCGCGGGCTTTCTGCCGGCCATGCGCGAACGTATCGTCGAGCTGCTGGGCGGACACGATCTTGTGTTCGCGATCGGTGCGCCCGCCTTCACCTATCACGTGGAAGGCCATGGTCCGCACGTGCCGCCGGGCGCCGCGCTTTGCCAGCTGATCGACGATCCCGGCACCGCTGCGTGGACGCCCGAGGGCATGGCCGCCGTGGGCAACGTTCGGCTCGGCGTGCAGGATCTGCTGGCGCGGCCCGCGCCCGCCCTGGAGCGCGCGATGCCCGCCCGGCGCGCCGTGCCGCCTCGCGCCGTGCCGCCCGCCGAGCCGGGCGAGCGCATGTCGGTCGCCTACGCGCTACAAACGCTCGCTGGAGTGCGAGAAGCGGGCACGACCGTGGTGGAAGAAGCGCCCAGCGCGCGCCCGGTGATGCAGGCGTATCTGCCGTTCGAGCGCCCGGGCACGTTCCTCACGATGGACAGCGGGGGCCTTGGCTATGGCATGCCGGCCGCCGTGGGCGTGGCGCTCGCGAAGCCGGGCGAGCGCGTGATCGCGCTGATCGGCGACGGTTCTGCCATGTACTCGATCCAGGCGATCTGGAGCGCGGTGCAGCTCCAGCTGCCGATTACCTTCGTTATCCTGAACAACACGCGCTACGCGGCACTCCAGGATTTCGCGCCGGTGTTCGGCTTCGGGCCGACCGACCCGGTGCAGGGCACCGACCTGCCGGGGCTCGATTTCGTGGGAATTGCCGCGGGCATGGGTTGCCCCGGCGTGCGCGTGAGCGACGCGGGGCGATTGCGCCAAACGCTTGCGGCTGCGCTGACGGGGCAAGGCACAATGCTGGTCGAGATGATCGTCGCCTGAAGGGTGCGCGCGCAACCAATTGACTGAGATCAGGGAGTGAACAGGACATGCAAACCGTATCCATGCTGATTGACGGCGAAGCAGTGCAGGCACGCAACGGCGCGACGTTCGAGCGCCGCAACCCGCTCGATGGGACGGTGGCGAGCCGCGCACCGGCGGCCACGGTTCAAGACGGCGTGTCGGCAGTCGACGCTGCTGCGGCCGCGTTCCCAGTCTGGTCGGCCATGGGACCCGGCGAGCGCCGCGCACTCCTCACGAAGGCCGCGCATGCGCTCGAAGCGAAAGCCGAGGCATTCGCCGCGGCGATGGCCGCTGAAACCGGCGCGTCGGGCATCTGGGCGGGCTTCAACGTGCATCTCGCCGCAGCGGGGCTGATCGAGGCCGCGGCGCTCACCACGCAGATCGGCGGCGAACTGATCCCCTCCGATGTGCCCGGCAGCCTCGCCATGGGCGTGCGCCAGGCAGCTGGCGTCGTGCTCGGCATCGCGCCGTGGAATGCGCCCGTGATTCTCGCGGTGCGCGCCATCGCGCTGCCGCTCGCTTGCGGCAACACCGTCGTGCTCAAGGGGTCGGAAATCTGCCCGGCCACGCACGGCCTGATTATCGCGGCCATGCAGGAGGCGGGCTTGCCGCGCGGCACCGTGAATTTCGTAACCAACGCGCCCGCGGACGCCGCACAGGTGGTCGAAGCCATGATCGCCCATCCGAAGGTGCGCCGCGTGAACTTCACCGGCTCCACGCGCGTGGGCCGCATCATCGCCGAAACGTGTGCGCGTTATCTCAAGCCCTCGGTGCTCGAACTGGGCGGCAAGGCACCCCTCGTCGTGCTCGACGACGCCGACATCGAAGCGGCGGCACATGCGGCCGCATTCGGCGCGTTCGCCAATTCCGGGCAGATCTGCATGTCTACGGAGCGCATCATCGTCGACGAAAGCATTGCCGACGCCTTCGTCGCGCGTCTTGGCGAGCGGGCACGCGCGTTGCCGCTCGGCGACCCGCGCAAGGGACCGGTGGTGCTCGGCTCGGTGGTGGACATGAGCACCGTCGAGCGCTGCAACGCGCTGATCGACGACGCGCTCGCCAAAGGCGCGAAGCTCGTCTGCGGCGGCAAGGCGGAAAGCACACTGATGCCGGCCACGCTGCTCGACCACATCACGCCGGAAATGCGCATCTATCACGACGAGTCGTTCGGCCCCGTGAAGGGCATCGTGCGCGTGCGCAGCGAGGATGCCGCCGTGGCATGTGCGAACGACAACGCGTACGGGCTTTCCTCGGCGGTGTTCAGCCGCGATACGGCGCGCGCATGGGGAGTCGCGCAGCGTATCGAATCGGGCATTTGTCACATCAACGGTCCGACCGTGCACGACGAGGCACAAATGCCGTTTGGCGGCGTGAAGGAAAGCGGCTTTGGGCGCTTTGGCGGCAAGGCGGGCATTGCCGAATTCACCGAGCTGCGCTGGATCACGATCCAGACCGCACCGCGTCACTATCCGCTCTGAGGTCGCGCCATGCATATCGCCATCCTCGGCGCGGGCGCGATGGGCTCGCTCTTCGGCGGGTTGCTGGCCGAAGCGGGTCATCGCGTCACACTGCTCGACGTCGACGAAGCCCATCTGCGTGCGATCAACGAGAACGGCCTGCAGCTCGCGACCGACGCGGGCGAGCGCATCGTCACGAATCTCGCGGCGATGCGGCCCGAGGCGGCGACGCAGCCAGCGGACCTCCTGATCGTCTTCACCAAGACGCTGCACACGCAGGCAGCGCTCGGAGCGGCGCGCACGGTGCTCGCGCCGCAAACCGCGCTGCTTTCGCTGCAGAACGGGCTGGGCAACGCGGAGCGTCTCGCGCAGTTTGCGGACCCCGCGCGCGTGATGATCGGTGTGACGACGTGGCCCGCCGACAAGAACGGTCCTGGTCGCGTGAGTTCGCACGGCACGGGCGTGATCCGCTTGATGAGCGCGGACGGTGCGGGCTCGCCGATGCTTTCGCGCACGGTCGAGGCGCTCAACGAGGCGGGCCTCGCCTGCACGGCCGACGCTGACGTGTGGGCCGCGATCTGGGAGAAGGTTGCGTTCAACGCGGCGCTCAACAGCCTGTGCGCGGTGGCGGGCTGCACGGTTGGCGAACTCACGAACGTGGCGGACGGCGAGGCGCTCGCGCTCAAGATTGTCGTGGAGGTCGCAGCGGTGGCGCATGCGCATGGCGTGGCCGTAAACGAGTCGCACATAGCCGACAACGTGCGGCATGCGCTCGCGCATCACCGCGTACATCGTCCTTCGATGCTCCAGGACGTGCTGGCGGGGCGCAAGACCGAAATTGAGGCCATCAACGGCGCGGTGGTGGAGGCTGCTCGCCTGCGGGCCATTGCGGTGCCGCACACTGAAACGCTGTTGCACCTCGTGCGCCTCATCGATGCAAAGGACTCCAGATGAATCACGAAGTCATGCCGATACATCCTGACTTTTGCGCGAAACGGAAATGCCCGTAGACGTACGCGCCGCGCATACTTTGCGACATGACTACAAACAAATGACTGCACACTGACAACGCAGCAAAGGAGACGCTTCATGAATTACGCCACGCCCGCCCCCGCTTCGGGGGCGACGCCGCTCGAACCGGCCGCCGTCACCGGCAGCACTGTCGATATCGGCCGCACGCTCGACGAAGGCCCTTACGCCACGTTGCAGAAAATCGCCGTGGTGCTGGCGGCCTTGTCGATCGTCGTCGACGGCTTCGACAGCCAGTTGATCGGCTTTGCGATCCCGGTGCTCATCAAGGAGTGGGGCATTACGCGCAATGCGTTTGCGCCTGTGGTGGCAGCGGGGCTGATCGGCATGGGCATCGGCAGCGCGTTCGCGGGCTTGTTTGCGGACCGTTTCGGGCGCCGCTGGGCCGTGGTGGGCAGCGTGCTCGTGTTCGGCACGGCAACCTGCGCAATCGGACTTGCGCCCAACGTCGCGGCCATTGCCGCGCTGCGTTTCATCGCCGGTCTTGGCATTGGCGGCGCGTTGCCCAGTTCGACCACGCTGACGGCCGAATTCACGCCCGCGCGCCTGCGCACCTTTGCGGTGACGGCGACGATCGTGTGCGTGCCGCTCGGCGGCATGCTGGCCGGCCTCTTCGCGGCGCAAGTGCTGCCGGCCTATGGCTGGCGCGGGCTGTTCGTCGTGGGCGGTGTGCTGCCGCTCGTGCTGGCGCTCCTGCTGCTCGTGGCGCTGCCCGAATCGCCGCGCTTTCTCGCGCGTCGCCCGCAGCGGTGGCCGGAACTCGTGCGGCTGCTCGGCCGCATGGGGCGCGAGGTCGCCTCCCATGCGAATTTCACGGACGCGCGCGAGCAAAGCGCCGAAAAGCACGTGGGCTTTAGCGCGCTCTTTCGCGACGGTCGCGCGCGCGACACCGTGGCGATCTGGTGGGCGTTCTTCATGTGCCTGCTCGCCGTGTACAGCGCGTTTAGCTGGCTGCCCACCATGCTGACGAGCGAAGGGCTGAGCGTTTCGCTGGCCGGCTATGGACTGAGCGCGTACAACCTGGGCGGCGTGATCGGCGCGCTGCTATGCGCGCTAGCCATTACGCGCTTCGGCTCGCGCGGGCCGCTGCTGCTGTGCTGCGCCGGCGGCGCGGCGAGCGCCTGGATGATGCTCGGCGTGGGGGCGACCCAGCACACCGGCTGGCTGATTACCGGGCTCGGCCTGCACGGACTGTTCGTCAACGCAGTGCAGTCCACCATGTACGCGCTCTGCGCCTACGTCTACCCGACCAGCGTCCGCGCCACCGGCACGGCCTCCGCGCTGGCCTTCGGCCGCGTGGGCGCGATCCTGAGCGCCTTTGCGGGTGCCGCGGTCATCACCGCGGGCGGTGCGGCGGGCTATCTCGCCATGCTCGGCGCTGCGATGGTGGTGGTGCTGGTTGCGCTTGCCGTGGTCGGCCGCCATATCCCGAAGGGCGTGGCGCAGCGACGGGGTTGAGTGGCTGAGCGCCCGGGAGGCCGCCGCGGCACGTGCGGCTTCCCGGGCGGCCCTTCCCGGGCGGCCAGCTCCTGACAGGCAAGCGGCCGCATCGATTCCTCCGGCTGCCGGATCCATTCAATCAAGAGTCCTAAAGAATGACGCGCTAGCGGCGGCGTGGCCCCACGTCGGCCGAAACGCGCCCAATCGACAACAACGTCCGGCTGGCGGCGAACCCGCAAGACCGGCATATCAGGAGACCCTGGAGATCATGAAACTTCGGATCGCAGCAGGGCTGGCGTTCGCCGGCCTGAGCGCATCGGCGTTCGCGCAGAGCAGCGTGACGCTGTACGGCATCGTGGACACCGGCATCGAATATGTCTCGCACGCGAACGCAGCGGGCGACAGTGTGGTCCGCATGCCCGGCATCACCGGCGAAATGCCTTCGCGCTGGGGCGTGCGTGGCAGTGAGGACCTGGGCGGCGGCTTGTCGACCATCTTCGCGCTGGAGAGCGGTTTCAATATGCGCGGCGGAACCTTGAACCAGGGCGGTCGCCTGTTCGGGCGCCAGGCGTGGGTGGGCCTGAGCAGCCCCTATGGCAACCTGACGTTCGGGCGCCAGTACACGATGACGTTCTGGGCGATCGCCGACGCCGACCTGCTCGGCCCCGACATCTACGGCGGCACCGCTTCGTTCGACCAGTACCTGCCGAGTTCGCGTAGTGACAACACCATCGTTTACAAGGGCAGCTACGCCGGCTTCACGCTCGGCGCAACGTGGTCGTTCGGGCGCGATTCGGCCGGAACCGGCAATTCACCGGGCCAGGGCACCTGCGCCGGGCCGGTGCCGGGCAGTTCGCAGTCGTGCCGCGAATGGTCGGCGATGCTGAAATATGACCGCAACGGCTATGGCGTGGCGGCTGCCTATGATGAGCAGCGCGGCGGCCCCGGGGCGGCGGCGAACCTGTACGACGGCACGCCGACCTTCGCGTTTACCAACCCGGGTGATACCGATGTGCGCATCCAGCTCAACGGCTATGGCCATATCGGGGCGCTGCGCATTGGCGGAGGCTGGCTGGGAAGGCGTGTCGATACGGTTTTGGCCGAAACGCCCAATGTGCATTCGGATCAGTTCTACCTCACGGCGCAATATCCGGTGACGGCTGCCTTTATCGTCGATGGCGGCGTGTACCGCATCGTTAACAGCGACCACGATACGCGCGGCACGATTGCGGCGCTGCGCAGCACGTATCAGCTCTCGAAGCGCTCAGCCGTTTATCTGCAGGGCGCGTATTTGTGGAACAGCGCGAAGGCGGCCTACACGGTAAGCCAGGGCGGCGGCGGTACAACGCCCGCGCCGGGGGCGGGGCAACTGGGGATCATGGCGGGCATCCGGCATAGCTTCTGACGCGGCGTCCCGGGCGGTGCGTCCCGAGGGAGGCGGCCAGGCGTGAAACGAGGCCTCTTGAATCGACTGCGATTTATCACTAACCCTGGCAATGCGGCGCTGCTTTCAGTGCCGGGGCCAGTGAATTCAAACTGAGGAGTGAAGCAGGAAACCGGCCCGATACCGCCGCGCGAGTTCGAGCGCCGTGTTCCGCAGCGTCTCGAAATCGGCGGCCATCGCACGATCAACCGCATGGGCAAGCCCATCGAGAGGCACCGTCCCGGCGAGCCCCGCTGCCTCCCAGGTCGCCGCGTACGCCGCGAGCTTGCGTGACGATCCGAAATGATCAGGATGGCTGATGTTGACGCGTGGTAACGCATAGGCCATCGCCACAATGCGTCCATGCAGACTGCTGCCGCAGTAAGCCCGGCTCCCCGCGATCAGCGCGCAAATGTCCCAGAGGTTCAGCGAAGCGAACACGCGGGCCGTCGCCACACGCAAGCGTCCCGCCAGGCGCTCGTACACCTCGACGTCATCGTGCCACGGCGCGGCGCCTGCGCGAAACAGCACAATGCCCATGCCGAGCGCCTGCGCGACACGCTCGAGCTGGACGGCCAACGTGTCGAGCGTCGCGTCGTCGCCGAAGTCGGCGCTGAATTGCACCGCCGCGTAACCGTGCGGGAACGCTTCCCGCACTTTACGCATCGCCTCGTTTGCGGCGTGACGGCGTATGGTCGCGCCGAACAAGGCGGCGGTCATCACGGCGGGGTCGGGGATGAGGCGGGCGTTGACGCCCATTTCAGCGAGCCGCGCCAGGGTTAGCCGCTCGCGTACGGTGATGGTGTCGGCAGTTTGCAGCGCGGCCAGCACATCCGCACGCAACGCCGTGTCGCGTACATCGAGATCGACGCCGCCCACCGCATTGAACGAGAGATGCTGCACACGCACACCCGCCAACGCGGACTTCGAGAGCGCATAAGGCGCGAGCGAGGCCACGCCGACATGCCTTCGTGCCCATGTACGCGTGTCGTGCAACCATTTGCCTTCCTCTTCGATGAGCGCCTGCACGCGCTGCGCTGGAGCGAGCATGACGGCGGCTTCCCACGCGTTACAGGTCAATAGCTCCCCGCCGACGTGAATCACGTTGACGGCGCGGCCGCGTGCAAATGTCGCGATACGCGCGAGCGCGACGGTGGCCGGTCCGCCGTCGCCGTGCGGATCGCGCGTGGCGAGGCCGGCGAAGAGCAGCTCTCGGCGCGGCAGCATGCGTGCGACTACCTGCGCGATCAGCAGGTCGCCGAAGTTGTGCCGGTCGAACGCGCCGAACAGAACAGTGGGCGTGGGGTCCGCAAGCGATTCCCGCTCCATCGGCTTTCCTGTCTGCGGATTGAAATAAAGTCCGGATCCAGAGCCGGTCCCGGACGTCTCCCGGTCTATATGGCAATGCAGCAATCAGACGCCGATCCGCCGCCGGGGCGCCTGTCGTCCTCGACATAAGGAAACCTTAAGCATCCGACGCGGAAACTGTCGGCTTTGCCGACGCGTTTTTCCTATGAGAACGGTCTATTCTGAACTGAAGAGCGCGCGCCTGCGCCCAACGTCAAGCCGCGTGGCCGTGCTGAAAGTATTCCATGATGCTCCGCACGAACACCTGACCGCCGATCAGGTTTTTCGCAGGATCGCGAAGGACGTGGAGCAATGCAGCCTGGCGAGCGTGTATCGCGCGCTTGCACAGCTCATGGAATCATCGCTGCTGGCCAGCACCTGGGTGGGCGAAACGCGTGTGGTGTACGAGCTTGGCCGCGGCGTTCCACACGCGCACCTCGTGTGCGAGAGTTGCAAGACCGTCGTCGATATCGACGAGCCCGCGCTCGAGGAACAGCACGCCGCCATCGCAGCGAGCAAGCGCTTTCGTTATACGCATTCGAGTCTTGTCGTTTTCGGGCTTTGCGAGCAGTGCGCACCGGCCGCCTCGTAAACTGACGCGGCGGGCCTGCGCGTGCCCAGCGCGCTGAATGCACCCCTGAGCGGCGGGGGACAGCTTCACCCCTCTCCGTCTATTGCCGCCTTGCAGCGAGGCCTTGCGCCTTGATGGCCTTACCGAATGAATCATTCGGCTCAAGGAGTTCCGGATTACTGACGGAATCAAAAGCAAAATCCTGCAGCACGTGTGAGCGCAATTCCAGCCTTGTCTCGCGCACTCACCGTAGCCCGCACGATCCGGCGCCTGCGTCGGCAGAAGCACTCAGGGGAAATAGTCCCCGCGCTCCATTGACTAGCAGGGACCATTTGCGGGAATTGTTACTTCGATTGCGATTGCCGGGCGGCGAGGATGGCGCCCAGTTCCTCATCGGTAGCAGCGGGTGTTGCGGACATCGTGAATAAATCGCCCCACTCGAGCATCAATTCTCCGAGCGCGGTCGTGTCGTTCACTTCGACGATCGCAACGCCCTTCAATTCACCGACCGCATGCCAGCGACCGAGTAACGTGACGTTTTCCGGCGGCCTGCCGCCGGATTGCATGAAGCGCTCAATTGCGGCCTGTTGCGCTGCTGGTTGCCCTTGCCACTGAACGATGAATTTCATGAAGAACCTCCGTTCTCGATGTGCGGAGCAGTTTATTCACGGAATGTCGGCGCTGTGAATGCGGCCCCGCCGACGCATCGTCATCAGTCATCCGGGCCGCCGTGTGAGTGCCATGACTTCTCACCGAATGACATGCGACGCTCAAACCATGATAGGGCAGACCCTCGCAAATTCAACGATCGCGTTGAGTCGTCGCCGCCATGTGTCGCAAGGCGGCATTTGGCCGCTCAGTGTTCGTGTCGTATGATATTCAGCGGATTCGTTATCTCCATCGAACGATGGAGGCAGTGTCTTTCGGAGGCGGCTAGCCTTAACGTGCCGGGTTGCAGTTAAAACCGAGATCATAAAAATAAGTATGACCAAACATCGCATTGGAGGCCATTATGAAAGTGCTTGCATTGTTGTTGGTCCTCGCCGTTGTGGCGCCGTTAGCCAATGCAGAGCAGGGTGACGCGGAAGACAGAGCGCTCACTGCACAGATGACGCGCGATGCGCAAACGGCACCACCATTGGCAAATTCGGGCTATGGTGATGTTGGAAAGGCAAATGTCGAGTCGGGACTCCCAAAGTCAAAAGAAAGTAACGACACGACCGACACCGGCAGCGGTCAGTAAGCCATAGGGGCTGTTCTCGTGGCTCGGCTTCGCGAATGGCCATCAATATGGAAGAGGATGCATTTGGCGCTTTCGAAAGACAAGGCAGAGAAAAGCTTGCCCAGGGGCATCACTCGTATTACGCAGCCTTGACGAATCAGTCGATTGATCAATTGCTTGACGTACTCGATCTTCAACCCGGCGCCCTTCGTACAGCAACCCCAGCATTCAACGCGGCACGACCCTGGCATACAACGAGGCAACGGCGACGCGAGTCACGAAGGACGTGGCGCAGTGTGTCGCGCTGACGCTTAAGCCAACGCCCTCCCCGTAGCACCTTGAGCATTTTGCGGACGGCGCAGGCGCACTCCAAGGTGCGCTTCGTTCTAATTCGCGATTCCGCACTCGCCAACCACCTTGAGCGCATAGCGGCGCCATACCGGCTAACATGGCGTTCCGCCTGCGGTTTCGCACTCGCGCCGCAGTGAACCGCAGGCCGAACCAACCCGAATAGAGGAGCGAAACACGATGCTTTTCCGCAAGACAATATTGACCGTGGCCGCGTTTGGCGCCGTGGCGGCTAGTGCCAGCGCGAATGCGCAGATTGCAGGCTCGCAGCCCCTGAGCGTTACCGTCGAGCAGTCGCAGGCGCTGCTCGAAGGCTGGAGCGTGAAGAAGAGCGTGCTCGGCAAGCCCGTCTATAACGACGAGAACGTGAAGATCGGCACGGTGCGTGATCTGATCGTGGCGCCGGACGGTTCGGTTTCCGCGGCCATCGTTTCGGCTGGCGGATTCCTCGGCGTCGGCTCTCACGACGTCGCTGTGCCGATCGCGTCGCTCGACGTGCGTCAGGGCAATCTCTACCTGCCCGGCGCCACCAAGGAAGCCCTCAAGGCTACGCCCGCATTCCAGTACGCGAAGGTCGAATCGCCGCCCAAGCCGAAGAAGACCGACAAGCATTAAGCGCAATCCGCTTCGCCGTTATCACGGCGCACACGGTCGCGTCATATGAACACGCAACCTGTGGACGCATGGCCCTGCACGCCATGCGTCGCTCGAACAGCTGGCGCTCTCCCGTTTCAACAACCTCGCTTCCAGTCGGGCTGCTGCAACGTCATGCCGTGCAGTCCGCGATATTCGGCGACGGCAGGCGAGGACCAGCCCGCAAGCAAAGCGGGCGCAAGCCGGTAGACCTCGATGCCGAGCGGCCGGCAGACCTCCAGCGGGTCGCGTGCGTCGGGTCCCCACATCGGCAGCGAGAGGTCTCCGCCAGGGCAGGTCGAAAGTGCGCAGAGCAAGTCGATCTCGGCGAAAAACTCGAGATAGTCGCCCTTTTTCGCCGGGCACGCCTTCATGAAGTACTTGTCCTCCAGATTCAGGCCGGTGCACTGGAATACGTTGAGCACGTCGTGCACGTCGTATTCGGTGAGACCGTAGGGTGCGATCGCGCGCGTGAGATTGGAGTGGCAGTGGAAATGGAAGTCCTCGCCCGTCAGCATGCGGTTGACATACGGATCGCAGCGCGTGCCGAGCAGGTCGTGGACGCGGCCGCCGTGCTCGTCGACGCCGTAGTTCGCGAGGCTGTCGTCGGTGATGGTGACGAGCGGACGCAGGAACGGCAGCGTGGACCACAGGCGGTCGAATGTGCTCACGTGCGCTTGCTGGAGCTGGCGTGTGCGAGAAGCCCACATGCGCTCGCGTGGATCGTGCCGGTTCCAGAGGTTCAGGTCGGCGACTTGCGGGCCCTCGATGGTCACGATGCGGAACACGTGACCCGCGGGTACCGTCCAGGCTTGCCCCGATCGTATCGGCACGACGATCGATTCGATCAGCTCGCGCTGGTCTTGCTCTTCGGCGATGCGCCGGTAGAAGGGCTTGTTTACGTCGAGCGCGGAGCCTTTCGTCGACTGATAGGCGGCGGGATAGTTGAGCATTGCGTCGGACTCCTTTTCGAATTGCGCAGGCGGAACTACTTGCCGCAAAGCAACAGCAGGCGCTCCTGATCCGAGCACGGGCGTCCATTGATTTTCTGCGTGGCGGCGGCGCCTTGCGGCGTGGCCGAGCCTCCGGCCGTCTGCATGGCGGCACGATGTGCGAAGCATGCCTTGAGTCGCCGCTCGACAGGCGGATAGTATTGCCATCCTTTGCCGAGGGCGGGCAGTTCGAGTTTCACCTGCTTCCATTTCGGGTGGCCGTGTTCCTGCAAGTTGTCAAAGTTCTCGCAAAGCGAATCGGCAAAACGTTTCAGGTTGCCCACCGTACCGCGCAGATTGTAGTCATAGGTGACGAGAAACGCCTTGACCGTCCATGTGGGCACGTCCTCTTTCAGCCAGTTGGGGTAGCTCGAAACATGTATCGTCGCGGGGAAGTAGGTTTGCTTCGCGCGCGCGGTTTCAGGGGCGTTCGGATCGACGCGTAAAAAGCGGATCTGCTGCAACAGATCGGGGTTCATGTCGGTGAAGAGCTTCGCCGGCTGACCGGCCACGACAATCGCCACGTCGATCTTCTTGACGATGAGCGCAGCAAGCGCGTCTTCATTGCTGAGGTGCTGCGCGTTCTGCTCGGGAATCGGCTCGCCGAACATCAGACGGTACAGCGTCGTTGCCGATTGCGCAGTACCGCTGCCGATCAGGCCGACGCTGATCACCTTGTCCTTGATCTCATTGATCGATTTCATCGGCGAGTCGCTTCGGACGACAAAGTAAATCTCCTCGTCGTAGAGCGGCATGATGAGCCGCAGCGGACGAATCGTCGTGCCTGCATCTTCGTTGCCGGCATTGGCCATATCGACGTAGGCCTGGTAGACATCCGACTGAACGAGCGCCAGCTTGACGCCGGGCTCGAAGCGCATGCGCTGGACGTTTTCCGCGGAGCCTTTGGATGGAATCACTTCGAGGTCGATGCCGGCCGGCTGCGCAACCCATTTCGCCAGGTCCTGGCCGATCTGGATGTAAGTGCCGCGCTCCGGGCCGGTCACGATCCTGTAGTGCGCATCCGCCGATGCGGCGACGGCGAGCGTCGCGAAAAGCAGGGCGCCGAGCCCGGTGAGCGCTGCCAGAATCGTTTTCAACATGGTCTCTCTCCCGCCTTGAATGGGTGTTAGGGAAGACATCGTTATGTTATGGAATCCTGCTCAATGGGCGACGCCGGGCGGCGCGGTGGGCTTCCATCCGTTTTGCACGATCGCCCGTTCTTGCGCGTCGACGCCGTTGTCGTTGCTGACCTCCCCTGGCGTAGCCGGGGCAGTGTTCGTCGTGGCGGTCGTGGTGGTCGTGGCGCTTGTCGCGTTCGTTACGTCCGGCAGCGGCGGTGGCGTGGCTGATTCCCAATCTTGAGAGGAAGGCAGCCGCACGGTGCCCGCAGCGTGCGGCAATGGCGCCGCCGCAGCCCCTCGCGCGTGTTTCGTTGACCCTGGCAAGCTGGGCGAACTGGGCGGTGGATTGAGCGGCTTCCAGGCCGTCGCCAGGATGGCGCGCTCCATCATCGACCGCGCATCGACGCTGCTGGAATCGATGGCGAGCGCCTCCGAAGCCTGTTGCTGCACGCAGGCCCAAGCACGCTGCGTCGCACATTGTTCCGCGTTTTGCAGCGCGCTGTCACGCCGTTGCTCGCGCGCCGCGATGTCGCGTTGTACCGCGCGTGCCTCCTCGTTGCCCGCGTCCCGCGTGAGCGCGGCATTGACCGCCGCTTTCGCGTCGAAGAGATTATTTTCCGCAAGGCTGGTGCGCGCGACACGCAAGCTATCCGCCACATCCGTGAACTGCGGCTCGGCGCGCGGTTTGGACGCGCCGGGTTGCACTCCCGTTTGGGCATTAGGGGGCGTCACGTCCATCTGTTGTTGCGGCGAGTAGGGCGAAACGGAGCCGCCCGAAGCGTGCAGGGTTTGTTCGCTAACCGTGCCCTGCCGCTCGCGGTTCATGCCGAACAACATATAGACGCCATACGCGATAGCGAGAAGGAAACCGACAAGGAAAACGCCCCTCGGGAAAATCCATCGCCGAACCTGCGGGAGCGGCAACGCGTGCGAGAGAGACGAGGCATGCTGGTGGTCGGGCGTCGCTGGCGCTTCATCGGATGGGGGCAAGCCGGCCGGCCACAGCTTCGCGGCCGCAGGCACGGGAGGCGCCGCGGCAGCGGGACCGAGAGCGCTGAATGTCGCTTTGGGGTGCGTGCCGAGCGCAACGGTGTCGAGCGGACGGTCGGTGCCACAGTAAGGGCAGTAATCGACGTGCTGGTAGAGCACGCCGCCGCAGCGCTTGCATGCAGCGGGGAACCTCTGGTCGCGATTAATCTGAGCGGACATGTCTTCGTCCCACCGGTATGGCGATGCCATTTCGGCATGCTCAGAATCGTCGTTGAAGCGATCGGCCAGGCCGCGCGGAACTCACGATCTGCATGCGCACGAGAGCGGCGGGGCTGGACCGAGCGCCGCCGCGTGAGGAAAATATGGGTGATTTCCACCAGCGCGTCAATCGCCCTTGTTGCCTGGCGCACATAGGCGATGCCGCGTTTGCGTTTTAACGCCTTTAAAATGGGGATTTTTCGGCGCATGCACGTTTCGCGTGCACGGCGCTTTTATGTTTGTTTTCGAATACGCGTGGTGTGACCCTGCAATCCGCTCATCCCAGCTCGCGTAGCGGCAGGCGCCGTAGATCGTCGGTGACCGGGACGCCGGCCAGGACGACGAGCAGCATCGACAACGGCACCCCCGATGCGAATCCGAAATGCCGGAAGGCAAGGGCGCCCACTATACCGCCGAAGACGAACATGCCGAGCAGCGATGCCAGCACGCGCACGCGCTGCATGTCCGCGGCAACGTGGTGCGCGGCCGAGGTCGGCACGCCCCAGTTCCAGTACAGCGCCTTGCCGAGTTCGATGCCCAGATCCGTCACGATGCCGGTTACATGCGTCGTCCGGATCTCGGCTTGCGAAATTTTCGTGATCATGGCGTTCTGTACGCCCATGACGTAACAGAGCAGCGCGACGGTGACCGGCACGAACAGAAGGCGATGCACCTCGAGATTCGCGCCGAGCGCGGCGAAGCACAGCAGCAGGGCGGCTTCGAGCAGCAGCGGCACGGCGTAGACGCTGAGCGCGCCGCGGCGGCGTCCCCAGTTGATCAAGATGGCTGAAGTCGCCGCGCCGCACGCAAAGGCCAGGATGGCGCTGAGCGCGGAGAGCGCGAGCCCGGAATTGCCGAGCGCGACGTTGTCGGCCAGGGACGAAACAATGCCGGACATGTGCGACGTGTATTGCCCGACAGCGAGAAAGCCGCCCGCATTCGTGGCGCCGGCGATCCAGGCCAGCGCGCGGCCGAGCCTGAGGTTGGTTCGGTCAGTCCGTTCGATCGAGGTGAAACTGCGAAGGTAGGGGATGGGCACGGCGGCTTTCCGGCGGGAGGCATCGGCGATGCATAAGTGTACGTCGCGTGTCCTTGTCGGCAACGTACTATCCGCTACATTCAGCCTGCGGTGAGTTGCCGCAGGGGCGTGGCAAACCGGCAAGCGGTCACGGGCCCATCAGGCTTTGTGTGGGCAGCGAGAGTTTGCCATGGTCGACGAAGCGGGCGCCGCCCCCGATTCCGCCTGCGAGGCGCCCGCGAAGCTCGTACGGGAAACTGCCCGAACTCGCGCTGCCCGCGAGGGCGAACGCCTGGCGCACGGCGGCAAACGCCGGAACGGTCAGCGGCACGTCGATCACCGTTTCGCCGAAGCGGGGCACTACGCCGCTCTGATCGCTGACGCCGCTGGCGAAGGACTGCCCGTTCAGATCCAGTTGCAGCGAAACTCCGCTGAACTCGACTGGCGTGTCGTTGGGATTCTGGACGCGCAGCTTCACGTTGAAGCGCATCTCCATCCCTTCGCCCTTCAGCGGGTCGATGCCCGCTACATTGACGCGCAGCGGCTCCTGCCCCATTCCCGCACAGCCGCCCAATCCGGACAGGATGCACAAGAGCAGGCACAGCAGGGCAGCCGAGCGATGGGCAAGGGAGGCTGGCATGGCGAGTACCTCGTCCGGGGAGTCTGCGGGTGTCGGTTAGTGTAGCGTCGTTCCGTTTCAGGCAAACCGAAAGGGCCTTTGCGGTTCGTCGCCTGTCGTCGGCCGCTGTTTCAGAAAGTGCGCGAACGCTATCGAGCGCGTTGCCTGCCGGAATCGACCGGATTCACGATTCCTCGCCGCCGCCGGCTTCTTTCACGATCCATTGACTGAACACGCGCATGGCCGGTGTTGCCGTTTTTCCCTTTTGCGACGTGAGCCAGTAGCTGCCCGCCTGGACCTCGATATCGAATGGCCGCACGAGGCGGCCCGCGGCGAGATCGCGTTCGAACATCGAAGCCGGGGCCAGCGCGATGCCCGCGCCTTGCATCGCCGCTTCCACCATGAGCCGCGACGAATCGAACACCGGCCCGCGCACCGGGCGCGGCACGAGTCCGGCCGCTTCGAACCAGAGTGTCCAGTCGTCCGCGCGATACGAGCGCAGCAGCTTTTCGCTGGCGAGATCGGCGCACGTATGCAGGCGCTGCGCGATGTCGGGTGTGCAGAGCGCGCTAAGCGGCGCGTCGAACAGCTTCCTCGCGCGCGAACCCGGCCAGGTGCCGTCGCCAAAGCGTATGGCCAGGTCGAGGCCTTCTCCGGCGAGATCGACCAGATTGTTGTTCGTCATGATGCGCAACTCGACGAACGGATGCGCCTCGTGAAACGACTTCAGGCGCGGCATCAGCCAGCCTACCGCGAAAGTGCCCACGACTCCCACGGTCAGCACCTCATGAAAGTGGCCGCCCTCGAACTGCCGCAGCACGGCCTCGATGCGATCGAACGCATCGGTGAGCACGGGGCGCAGCGCCAGGCCTTCGTCCGTGATCGCAAGGCCTCGCGGCAAACGCTTGAAAAGCGTTGCGCCTAGACGCTCCTCGAGCATTCTCACCTGCTGGCTCACCGCCGCCTGAGTGACGTTCAGCTCGCTCGCCGCGCGTGTGAAGCTCAGGTGGCGTGCCGACGATTCGAAGGCGCGCAAGGCATTGAGAGGCAGATACGGTCGCATGATCGAGCAATAAGATTTTCTGGGGTTTCGAGCAACTTATCATCGTTTGTCGGTGCGTGGCGAATACGCAATAGTGGCGGCTGCTCAAGGAGAAGCCATGATCACGAGACGTAGATTCACCATGACGATGTTGGGAAGTGCGATAGCTGGAGTTGCATCTGAGGCATTCGCCGCGGGCGCGGCACGCGCCGATGCGTTCGAAAAGCAGCTCGCCGCCATCGAGGCGCAGGTTGGCGGCCGGCTCGGCGTGGCGATGCTCGACACCGCAAGCGCTCACGTGCGGGGACGGCGCATGCACGAGCGCTTTCCGATGTGCAGCACGTTCAAGCTGCTGCTCGCATCGGCTGTGATGGCGCGCAAGGATCATGGCGAAGAAGACCTCGCACGCAGGGTCGTCTATTCGCCCGCGCAGGTCGTGTCGTATTCGCCCGTTAGCGGATCGCGCGCGGGTGGCGAAGGCATGACGGTTGCCGAATTGTGCGAAGCCGCGCTCACGCGCAGCGACAACACGGCGGCCAATCTGCTGCTCGAGAGCGTTGGCGGGCCGTCGGCGATCACCGCATTCGCACGCGGCCTGGGCGACCCGCTCACGCGGCTCGACCGCAATGAGACGAGCCTCAACGAAGCGATACCCGGCGACCCGCGCGATACGACCACGCCTGCCGCGATGGTCGCGAACCTGCACGAGCTGCTGCTCGGTGAGCGTCTTTCGGCGGCGTCGCGCGAACAACTCATCGCGTGGCTCGTCGCCAACGAGACCGGCGACGCACGCTTGCGCGCGGGCTTGCCGAAAGAATGGCGCGTGGGCGACAAGACCGGCACCGGCGACAGAGGCACCGCTAACGATATCGCCATCGTCTGGCCAACCGGGCGTGCGCCCATCCTGGTGGCCACGTATCTCACCGGCGCGACGCGTGCAAGCTCGGCGCAGCGCGACGCGGCGATTGCGAAAGTGGGGGCCTGCATGGCGAATTGTTGAAGTAAGGGCGGTGCAGCGCGAGTGATTTCCGGTTCGGATCGCGACGTAAAAGACGATAGTTCGCTTTCCTAAATAGCAATAAGAGACCGAACGTTCGCTGCATCTTGCGCCATCCTTCCGCGCCGTTATATTTGCAACAGTGTCTCAATTTTTCTGCGCCGTGGTCGTCAATAGGGGTGACCTCTCACTACGGCGTACTCATGTCATTCCTCACAAGAATCAAGATCGGCCCGCGTCTCGGCGCAGGCTTTGCCATTGTGTTGCTCCTGCTTGGCGCGGTTGGCGGGATCGGGCTCATTCAGACGTCGCGCGTCTTCGATGGCACGCAGGAGATCGGCTCGAACTGGCTGCCTAGCGTCGAGACACTCGGCAACTTGCGCAATCAAGCGCAGGACGTGCGGCGCATCTCCCTGCGCATGCTGCTCACCAGCGACGCCAGCGAGAAGGCCTCACTGCGTGACCGGCGCGCGCAGATGATCAGCCAGTTCGGCACGCTGTACGACAGCTATTCGAAGCTCGTTTCCACCGGCGACGAGCGCCGCCTCTCCGACTCGATCGGCACCGCATGGTCGCAGTATCTCGAAGAAGACAAAAAGATCGATGCCCTCGCCATGACGGCCGATGGCGGTTCGATCGATGCACGCGCAGCAGTTTCGACCGCGTCGGCGAAATCGTTCCAGGCGCTGATCGACCTCATCAACCAGGACGTGACCCTTAACCACAACGGCTCGACTGCCGAAGTCGCCGCCGCGAAGACGGCTTACCAAAGCGCATTCGCATGGACGGTTGGCCTGATCGTCGTTGCAATTGGTTTTGGCGCCGCGATCGCGCTCTTCATCACGCGCTCGATCACGGGGCCGATCGCACGAGCGGTGGAAGTGGCCGAGACCGTTGCGCGCGGCGATCTGACCGCGCGCATCGAGGTGCATGGCAGCGACGAGGCGAGCCAGTTGCTCGGCGCACTGCGCCATATGAACGAGCGGCTCGTCGATCTGGTGGGCCGTGTGCGCTCGGGCAGCGAAGGCATCGCGACGGCCTCTGCGCAGATCGCGGCGGGCAACACCGATCTGAGCCAGCGCACCGAAGAACAGGCTGCTTCGCTCGAAGAAACGGCGGCGAGCATGGAAGAGCTCACGGCGACCGTCAAGCAGAACGCCGACAATGCCACGCAAGGCAACACGCTGGCGGCCCAGGCATCGCAGACAGCGACGCGTGGCGGCGAGGTGGTGGGTCGCGTGGTCGATACGATGCGCGAGATCGCGAGCAGTTCCGAGCAGGTCTCGCAGATCATCTCCGTGATCGAAGGCATTGCGTTCCAGACCAACATTCTCGCGCTCAACGCGGCCGTGGAAGCGGCGCGCGCGGGCGAGCAGGGCCGCGGCTTCGCGGTCGTGGCCGGCGAAGTGCGAACGCTCGCGCAACGCAGCGCGACGGCGGCGCGCGAGATCAAGGAGCTCATCATCGTTTCGGTCGATCGCGTGAACAACGGCACCGCGCTCGTGGATGACGCGGGCCGCACGATGGGCGAGATCGTGCAATCGGTCAAGCGCGTCGCCGACTTGATGAACGAGATTTCCGCGGCTTCGGGCGAACAGCGCACGGGCATCGAGCAGGTCAACCAGGCTGTCACGCAAATGGACGAAGTCACGCAGCAGAACGCCGCGCTCGTCGAGGAAGCGTCGGCGGCGGCGCAATCGATGTCCTCGCAGGCGGCGGCGCTGCGCGAACTCGTCTCGGTGTTCAATATCGGCTCGGCGGGTCGCCAGGCGGCAGCGAGCGTTGCGTCGACGGCGCCGGTCGCTGCGAGGGCGACGGGCAAGCGTGCCGTGTCTTCGAAGCCTGCTGCCGCGCGCGCGCCGTCCGCTCCCGTTGCGCCTGCGCCAAGGGCGGACCGGCGCGAACCGGTTGCGGCGACATCGGACGATGACTGGCAGACTTTCTGATGGCGCTCTGAAGTAAATCGCGCAGACGCTTTTTCAACGCCCCGGTCAGCATAACCGGGGCGTTTCGCATCGGGCGGCCGCTTCGCGGCTCGCGCCGCGTCGGCCTTACATTTGACCCGACGCCTTTGTTGTATTTCCCCTACAAGGCGTGAGTTGCTCCTCCGTAATGAGAATCAGTCGCATTATTATCTCGACTCTTCCGCTGACCGGGGCCGGATGACAGCACCCCCGGGACAGCGCTGGTTGAACGCAAGAAGAAGGGAAAGCATGGCTTCGGGGAAGCGCGCGCCACAGACGCGCACGCAACAATGGCGCAAGACTTGTGCACACGCAATCATCACCTCGACGCTGGCGGCGAGCATCACCGGCGTTGCACACGCGGCGCACGCAGCCGATGCCGACGCGGCGAGCACAGCTGCGAACCCCGCGGCAAACCTCGCGGAAAACCCAACCGCACCCGCCGACGACGCCCCGCAGCTTGCGCCTGTCAAGATCACCGGCACGAAGACCCAGGGCTACGCGCCGCAATCCGTCGAAACCGGCCAGTACCGCGGCATGGATGCGCTCGCCGTGCCGGCCACGGTGAACGTCGTCACGCGCGCGGTCATGGACGCCCAGGGCGACACCGGCCTCTACGACGCGCTGCGCAACGTCGCGGGCGTGACGCGCCAGCAGCTCAACGGACTGGCCTACGACAATCTCTCGGTCCGCGGCATCCCGCTCGACAACCGCTCCAGCTTCTATCTCGACGGCCTGCTGCCCATCGACAACAACATCTGGATGCCGATGCAAAACAAGGAGCGCGTGGAAGTGCTCAAGGGCGCGTCCGCGCTGTACTACGGCTTCGGCGCGCCGGCGGGGATCGTCAACATGGTGCTGAAGCGCGCGGGCAGTGAGCCGGTGACGAGCATTTCCGTGCTCGGCGATTCGCACGGCTCGATCGGCGCCGCCGCCGACATCGCCCGCCGCTTCGGCTCGGACAACGAATTCGGCATACGGGTGAACGCGATGGACGAGCACGTCGAAACCCCCATCGACGGCGATCGCGGCTATCGCAAGTTCGTGAGCGCCGCGCTCGACTGGCGCGTGAGCGACAAGCTCAAGCTGCAATACGATCTCGAGCACATCGAAACGCGCGTCGTCGAGCAGGCCGGCATCGCGCCGCTCACGGCCGTGAACGGCAAGATCGCGCTGCCGGCCATGCCCGACCCATCGAAGCTGCTGGTGCCGAACGACAAGCCCACCACCGCGAGCGCCACCTCGCAGCTCGTGCGCGCCGACTACGCGTTCAACGATCACCTGAGCGCGATGCTCTCGCTCGGTCAGTCAATCACGCGGCGCGACCGCTGGGCCTGGGTGTTCCAGAAGTACAACGTCGCGACCGGTGCGGGCACTTTGCAAGGCAGCCAGCAGTACGGACAGATGTACGAGAACAAGAACGTGCGGTTCGAAGTCAATGGAGACTTCAGGACGGGGTCGTTCATGCACACCGTCACGACGGGCGTGGTGCAGAACTGGCTGTTTCAGCCGGACTTCACGACATATACGTATACGGCGGCGCAAAATCTCTACGATCCGGTCGACATCACGTCGCTCAAGCAGAGCGGCAGCGCGCGCCAGTTCTACGCGCAGCACGTGCGCAACAGCGGCGTTTATCTATTCGACCAGATCGACATCACGCAGCGCCTGCAAGTGGTGGCCGGCGTGCGCCGCTCGGAGTACAAGACCTCGCAGGCGGGCACGCCGAGCAGCGATATCAATCACACATCGCCCTCGGGCAGCATCACGTACCGCATCACGCCACAGACGAGCGTCTACGCGAGCTATGTCGAGGCGCTCGAATCGGCGGGCAGCGCGCCGGCCACGACTGTCAACGCGAACCAGATCCTGCCCGCGGCGGTGAGCCGACAGCAGGAAGTGGGCGTGCGCACGCGCTTCCCCGGAAACACGCTCGTATCGCTTGCGCTTTTCAATCTCAAGCAGGCCAGCGCCGGAACGAACGCCGACAACGTCTATGTGATGGACGGCAACGCGCGTTATCGCGGCGTGGAGTTCTCGGTGCAGGGCGGCGTGACGAACAACGTTTCGCTGAGCGCGTCGGCCGTGTATCTCGACGCGAAGCAGATCGACTCCTCCGATCCGACGCTTGTTGGCAAGACTCCGGAAAACACGCCGCGTGTGACGGCGAGTGTGTTCGCCGAATATCGCGTGCCGGTGCTTGCGGGTCTGTCGGTGAACGGCGGCATCTACTACGTCGGGCCGCGCCAGGTGAACAACGCGAACCAGGCGCAGATCGGCGGCTACACGCTGTTGACCGCGGGACTGCGTTACGCGACGCGCGTGTACGGCAAACGCGTTTCGGTGCAGGCGAATCTGGAGAATGCGGCCAACCGGCGCTACTGGAGTGCGGCCGGGTCGAATCAGCTTGCCGTGGGGCTTGGACGCACGCTCGAGCTGACGTCCACGCTGGAGTTCTGAGCGCCGCGCCCGCGCGTTAAAAATTCCTCACGCAGGGCCTTCAAAAATGCGCGGGGACTCGATACAATGGCGACCCTTCAAGCCCAGGTGGCGAAATTGGTAGACGCACTATCTTGAGGGGGTAGCGCTGAAAGGCGTGCGGGTTCGAGTCCCGCCCTGGGCACCAGTCGCAAGCGTATGAATCTGCTGCAACGGTAGATTCGTGCGGCAGCCGTTCTGCAAGGGGGTATAGCTTAGCTGGGAGAGCGCTTGCATGGCATGCAAGAGGTCAGCGGTTCGATCCCGCTTACCTCCACCAACAGAACGGCAGCAGCAAGGGTAACTTCGCAGCATCATCATCCTGTTTCGCTTCCGCTACGTTCCATCGAAACTTAGTCGTCCTCTGCAAAGGATCGACTCCGCGCCTCTGTGGTCACAGCGGCAAAGCGTGCGTCGAAAGAATCTCCTTCAACACCATGAAGCTGCGCACCTGGCGCACGCCCGGCAAGTACAACAGCTGCTCCGCATGCAGCTGGTTGAAGCTCTCGTTGTCGCGCGTGCGCACGAGCATGAAGTAGTCGAATTCGCCAGTCACGACGTGACATTCCACGCAGCCTGACACCTTCTGGGCCGCTTTTTCGAACGCGGCGAACGCTTCGGGCGTCGAGCGATCCAGCACGAAGCCGATCACCACCAGCATGCCCGCCCCGAGCGCCTTCGGGTCGAGCAGCGCGACGATTCCTCGTATCAGTCCCATCTCCTTGAGCCGTTCCACGCGCCGCAGGCACGCGGGGGCGCTGAGCTTCACCTTCGCGGCGAGGCTGACGTTCGAGATCGAGGCGTCCTGCTGCAAATGCCGGAGGATCGCGCGATCGATGCGATCGAGGGCGGCTGGCTCATTCGGCGCCGCGGATGGGTGTCTGGTTAATTTCATTGCGTCCGTGCCTCGTTTAGCGAATTAAACATTTACGACGATGGGAATCATCGATCTAAACGTAGGTCGAGGGAATTATTTTCGCAAGCTCATTTCGCGGCAATCCGCCTACCATTCCTCCATCGGGTTGCGCTTGCGAGGCGCCCCGACCGTTGATTACGCCCTGTGTGAACCGACCTTCCGGAGCCATCCGATGAACCTCCAGCGCTTCCCCCGCTATCCACTGACGTTCGGGCCCACGCCAATCCAGCCGCTCCAGCGCCTGAGCCAGCATCTCGGCGGCAAGGTCGAGCTCTATGCGAAGCGTGAGGACTGCAATAGCGGCCTTGCGTTCGGCGGCAACAAGACGCGCAAGCTCGAATACCTGATTCCCGACGCACTCGCGCAAGGCTGCGACACGCTGGTCTCGATCGGCGGCATCCAGTCGAACCAGACGCGCCAGGTTGCGGCCGTCGCCGCGCATCTAGGCATGAAGTGCGTGCTGGTTCAGGAGAACTGGGTCAACTATTCCGATGCTGTTTATGACCGCGTCGGCAACATCCAGATGTCGCGCATGATGGGCGCGGACGTGCGGCTCGTGCCGGACGGCTTCGATATCGGCATCCGGCCGAGCTGGGAAGAGGCGCTCGAAAGCGTGCGTGCGGCGGGCGGCAAACCGTATGCGATACCGGCGGGTTGCTCCGAGCATCCGCTCGGCGGCCTGGGTTTCGTGGGCTTTGCCGAGGAAGTGCGCGCGCAGGAGGCGCAACTGGGCTTCAAGTTCGACTACATCGTGGTGTGCTCCGTGACGGGCAGCACGCAGGCGGGCATGGTCGTCGGCTTCGCGGCGGACGGGCGCGCGGAGCGGGTGATCGGCATCGACGCTTCGGCTACGCCGGAAAAGACGCACGCGCAAATCACGCGCATCGCGCGGCATACTGCGGGCCTCGTCGATCTGAACCGCGATATCACCGGGAAAGACGTGATTCTCGACACGCGTTACGGCGGCCCCGAATACGGTCTTCCCAACGATGGCACGCTGGAGGCGATTCGCCTGTGCGCGCGGCTGGAAGGCGTGCTCACCGATCCCGTGTACGAAGGCAAGTCGATGCATGGAATGATCGACAAGGTGCGCCGCGGTGAATTCGAGCCGGGCTCGAAGGTGCTTTATGCCCATTTGGGCGGCGTGCCGGCACTGAGCGCTTACAGCTTTATCTTCCGCGACGGTTGAGACGAAGCGAAAGTCGCTTGCGCGCCCGCAGGCGCTCTCGCGTCATGGTCTTTGACTTCGATCACGGCGCGCGTGGCCGCGCGCATCGACAATGAGCACCGTCTACACGTCGTGGGAGTGCCGGGCTCTCTAGCCTCTCCTACGAATTGCGCGCCGGGCTTTCAGCCCGGCGTTTTTTTTCGAAGCTGCAATCGCAATCGCAATCGCAATCGCAATCGCAATCGCAATCGCGAACGGAAGGCGAGCGGTCCCGAACGCACCCCTCGTCAGGGCGTCCCGTTTCTGCAATGCGCGGCGAAGCCGGGCCGTTCGGCCAGGCGATCGAAATACCGGGAAACGGCAGGCAAGTGCGGGTGATCGAACGGCGTGCCGAACCAGCGGTTCACCGACAATCCAATGGGAATATCCGCGAGCGAAAACTGCTCGCCGGCAACGAACGCGCCGGTTCCCTGCAACTGCGCGTCGAGAATGCGCATATGCCGGGTCCAGTTCTCGATCGAAAGCGCAATCTCGCTCGGCGCCTGGTGAGCGGGCGACGCTCGCACCAGCCCGGGAAATGCATAGCTCCACGAACGGTTCAGGTCGGTCGCTTGCCAGTCCATCCACTGATCGACACGCGCACGCAGCATCGGGGCGGCCGGATAGAGATGTGCGCCGCCGTAGCGCGACGCCAGATAGCGGATGATGGTATTCGACTCCCAAAGAACATAATCACCATCCTTGATGACCGGCACGAGCGCATTGGGATTCAACGCGAGGAATTCCGGGTCATGCGTCGTGCGAAAGCCGGTTCCCCAATCCTCTCGCTCGAAGGGAAGATTCAGTTCGACACAGGTCCACAGCACCTTGCGAACATTGATGGACGACGCTTTTCCGAGGATCTTCAGCATATCGAATGGAAAGAGAGGAGGAACATGCGAGTCCAGGATACGTCACGCGTGCGGCCCACGCCATATACACTTCTTGGCGCGCGTGCCGTTGCAGTTCTCGCCGGCGCTTGCAATCCGCTCGCAATCCGTGCATGGTTCAACGACTTGCCGGCGGCAGCCGGCACGAAAGGAGACTCGACGATGTCGCTAGCGCTATATGGCCATCCGTTCTCTTCGTACACGCAAAAGGTGCTGATCGCGCTGTACGAGAACCGCACGCCCTTCGAATTTCGCAGCATCGGCCCCGAAACGCCGGGGCACACGGCAGAGTGGCTGCGGCGCTGGCCGCTGCGCAAGTTCCCGCTGCTCGTGGATGGCGAACGCAACGTGGCGGAAACAAGCATCATCATCGAATACCTGCAACTCGCGCATCCCGGCCCGGTGCGTCTGCTGCCCGCCGACGCCATGGACGCGCTCGAGGTGCGCTTTCTCGACCGCTTCTTCGACCTCCATGTCATGACGCCCGTGCAACGCGCGGTGGACGGCGCGCTGTCCGGTGATCCTTCAATGCGCGATGAAGGGCGAGCGTTTGCCACGGAAAAACTCGAACTCGCCTATGCGTGGCTCGAAGGCCATCTCGCGGGCAGGAACTGGGCCACGGGCGAGAACTATACGATGGCGGATTGCGCGGCTTCGTCATCGCTTTTCTATGCCGACTGGACACATCGCATTCCCGGAACGTATCCCTTGCTGCGCGCATATCGCGAACGCCTGCTCGCCCGGCCTTCGTTCGCGCGGGCCGTGGAAGAGGCGCGGCCATACCGTGCGCTCTTTCCGCTCGGCGCGCCCGATCGCGATTGACGGCTCGCCCACGCGGCATTTGGTAAGGCTTGCTAATCACATTAACGAGCACCTGATAGCGTTCCATGAGCCGTTTGCGGCGCGTGGCAATTTTCGCTTGATTGCCGGAGCGTGCCCAACGCCGGGTTTTCGTTCGCGAGGCGTTTGCAAACGTGCCTGGCTGCGAGCCGTTAATTAACCTGTCGCTCTTATCAACGGCGAATAAGGGATGATTGAAAACGGAATTGCGTGACAGCCGAACTTAACCCGCTGCAGTCTGCATAACAACGACGTTATTTGTATTACGCCGACAACGGAACCATTTTCACGCCGACGCATGTGAATAAACATGGGACTAACATAGGAATACCGATTACCCGGAGAGAGAAGGAGACGCAAAGATGAAGAAACATGTGCTCATGTTGCTTCCAGTTCCTCTTTCCCTGCTGGCGTCAGCCGTTCAAGCGCAAAGCAGCGTCACCCTGTATGGCGTGATCGACGAAGCCTTCCAGTTTGTCCACAACGCCAACGCCCAGGGCAACAACCTCTACAGGCTGCAGGGCGGCAACCTGCAAGGATCCCGCTGGGGTTTGAAGGGAACGGAAGATCTAGGCGGTGGGCTCAAAGCCATCTTCCAGCTGGAAAATGGGTTCGACGTCAATAACGGCACCCTGCAACAGGGCAGCCGCCTGTTCGGCCGTCAGGCGTTCGTAGGCTTGACGCATGAGCAGTACGGTACGTTGACGCTGGGTCGCCAGTACGATCCCGTCGTGGACATGGTGCAGCCACTCACGGCAGACAATTACTGGGGCAGCACCTTCACGACGCCCGGTGACGTCGACAACAACGACAACAGCTCTCGTACGAACAATGCCGTCAAATACCTTTCGCCGCAGTTCTACGGTTTCCAGGTCGAAGGCATGTACGCGTTCGGCGGCGTCGCGGGCGCGACGGGCTCGCAGCAGACATGGTCGGCGGCGGCAAGCTATGTGAATGGTCCGTTCAGCATCGCGGCCGGTTACGTGCGCATGCATAACGCCAACTCCACCCTGCCGCGCACCACGTGGACCAGCACTTCGGACGGAACGTTCGACGGCGGCTATCAGAACCTCGCCTACGAAACCGCCAAGTGGGTCGGAATCGGCTCCGTTGCCCTGCAATACGTGGCCGGTCCGTTCACCTTCGGCGGGCGGTATAGCAACGCACAGTACAAGGCCGACGCGCAGTCGCTCTTCCCATCCAACCAGCGCTACAACGTTGCCGCCGGCTTCGTGAACTATCAGCTCACCCCGGCTTCGCTGGTCGGCATCGGCTATACGTGGACACACAGCGCCGGCGACACTTCGGCAACCTACAACCAGGTTTCGCTGGGCGGCGACTACAACCTGTCCAAGCGTACCGACGTATACCTGGTCGGTGCGTGGCAACATGCCAACGGCACGCAGCGCGTCCCGGTCGCAGGCGGCGGTTCCGTGCTGACCACGGCTGTGGCTTCCGTGGCCGACTATGGGCTCAATGCAAGCTCGAGCTCGCAGATCATGGTCAGCCTCGGCATACGCCACAAGTTCTGATCCGCCGTCGCTACCCGCTGTTTCCCTCGCCGTATTCCCTCGCTGTTCTCCCTCGCTGTTTTCCCTCCCACGCCCGCCGCACCGTCCGGCCCTCCCGGCCAGGCGCCGGCGGGCGCGGTGCTGCGGATGACGGTAGGACCATGGTCCGATTGTGCTCGTCGCTGCCCGCACACATCATTGAACACAACGCCGCGCCGCCCGGTGCGGTGCTTGTCCTGCTTTCGGGCCTCGTGCTCTCGCTCGGGCCTGTCGTTTCCCAACTTCCCGTCGATTGCAGCAGGCGCAATCGACGCGCTCTCGCACGCGTGCAAGGAATTGATATGGATGCCTACATAAATCGCCGAGCGGGCGCACTGTGCGCCGCCATGCTGCTGTTCGCGAGCGCCGCGCAGGCCACGCCCATTGCCTATCCATCGAAGGGGCAGAGCGCGCAGCAACAGCAGTCGGACGAATCGGCCTGCTACTCATGGGCGAAGCAAAACACGGGCATCGACCCGCAGCAGGTCGCGACGCAGCCACCGCCGCCTTCGGGGCCGGCCGTGGGCGGTGGCGAGCGTGTCCAGGGTGCGGCGCGCGGCGCGGCTGGCGGCGCGGTGATCGGCGCGATCACGGGCGACGCGGGCAAGGGCGCCGCGGTCGGCGCGGCGGCCGGCACGATGGTGGGCGGCTCGCGCGCAAGGCAGAACCGGCGCGCCCAGCAGGCCAATTCCCAGGCACAGACGCAGGGTGCGATGGACACATTCAACCGCGCGTTTGCCGCCTGCATGCAAGGGCGCGGCTACACCGTCCAATAGCGTGCCGTGTGTATGCGAGGCGTAAGACCAAGGTCCGATTGTCCTGCTCGCTGCGTCTGAGACCATGTGGCACAACGGTGAGCAACGATGGGCGAGCAGCTTCTGATTCTCGCGTCACGTTCGATCCGCTTGCGTGAGTGCCGTGTCCGGGCTGTAAAAACTCAATGGAGGACGATAATGAAGCGACGGATTTTTGTGCTTACGACGGCGGCCGCGGCCGGTCTCGTCGTTGCGGGGTGCAGCACAACCACGAGCAGCGGACAAAGCGCTGAAACCGACGCGGCGAAACGCCAGGAGATCGATGCCGCCGTGGACGGCACGCTGTCGCGGCTGTTCTCGACCGTCGACGGCTCGCGTGAACTCGTCTCGAAGGCGCAAGGCGTGCTGGTGTTTCCATCGGTCGTGAAGGCGGCATTCATCGTCGGCGCGGCATATGGCCAGGGCGCGTTGCGCGTGGGCGGCAAGACCGCGGGCTATTTCAGCACGGCGGGCGGTTCGTTCGGCTTGCAGGCCGGCGCGCAGTCCACAGCCTTGATCTTTCTCTTCATGACCCAGGATTCGCTCGACAAGTTCCGCAATTCGGCGGGCTGGGCGGTGGGCGGCGACGTTGCGGTTTCGCTCGTGAAGGTCGGAGCGAATGGCGCGATCGACACGAGAACCGCAACGGCGCCTGTCGAGGCGATCGTGATGACCAATACGGGTCTCATGGCCGATGCCTCGGTAGCCGGCACCAAAGTGACGAAGCTCGATTTGTAAACAGCGGAGAAACGCGATGGCGTACCTCAAGTGGGTAGCAACAGCCGCCATGGTCGCCGCGGCGCAGCTTGCCGCGGCGCAGGGCCAGACGAGCGCCAATGTGACGCATGAGCCGGGGAAGGCGACCGCTTCTGCGATGCACAAGGTGACGGCCACCATCGAGAAGATCGATGCCGATACGCGCACTGTCACGCTCAAGCGTCATGACGGCAAGATGGTCGATGTGGAGCTCGGGGAGAAAGTCAGGAACTTCGATCAGCTAAAGGTTGGCGATGTCGTGACGATGACCTACAAGGAAGCGCTTACGCTCAGCCTGAAGAAGGGCGGCGGTGGCGCAGCCTCGATGCAGGAGACGCCGCAGGTCGAGCGCGCGGCCAGCGGTGCCAAGCCCGGCGGCATGGTCGGGCGCGAAGTGAAGGTGATGGCGGACGTGGTGGCCGTGGACAAGAAAACGCAGACGGTCACCTTGAAAGGACCTGAAGGTGGGACGATGGATCTGCGGGTCGAAGATCCCGCACAGTTGGCAAGCGTGCAGGTTGGCGATCAGGTCGAGGCGGTCTATACGGAAGCGTTCGCCGTATCCGTCAAGCCCGCACAGCACAAGTAGTCGCGCCTGGGCGCAGCCACGCGCGAGGAGCAGGCCGGTGCGCACGGCGGCGCCGGTCTGTCCGTCCTCATTGGTAAAACGGACGCAAGGTCATATGAACAACGCGACACGATCTGTGGCCGTCGTTGACGACGAGGAGTCGGTCGGGCGAGCGATCCAGCGCCTGTTGAAGTCGGTCGGCATCGACTCCGACGTATACACCAGCGGCGAGGCATTTCTCGAAGCGCTCGCAGCCTCGGCGCCTCACGCGCCATCGTGCGTGGTCCTCGATATCCAGATGCCGGGCATCAACGGTATCGAGGTGCAGCGGCGGCTGGGCGGCACGGGCATCAAGTGCATCGTGATCACGGCGCACGACGATACGCGCGTGCGAGAACAGGCGCAGGCGGCCGGCGCGGTCGCGTACCTGCGCAAGCCGTTCGACGATTCGGCGCTCATCGGCGCGGTGCATGCGGTGCTGGGCGTACCGTGACCACGCATGTGTACATGCCGTGCTCATGCAGCAACGCGCAGCGACAATGAGCCACCGCGCCATGACCGTAAAAGGAGGCCCCGCGATGAAGCGCGCCGAGCTTCTGGTTTGCCACGACTGCGATCTCATGCAGCAGGGCGTGCCTTGTCCGCCCCGTGGCACGCTGCGCTGCCTGCGCTGCGGCGCCGAACTGGCGCGCGATCATCCGGAAGGTCTCGCTCGCTCGCTCGCGCTCGCGCTGGGCGCGCTCCTGCTCTTCGTCATCTCGAACCTGTACCCGATCGTCGGCCTCGCGGTCAACGGCAATATCGTGCGCACGACGCTGTGGCATTCGGTCCGGATTCTCTATCTCGACGGCATGTGGCCGATCGCGGTGCTGGTGTTCATCACGACGATCTTCATGCCCGCCATGCAGATCGTTTGTCTGCTCGCGCTGCTCGTTCCGCTGGCCATGAACCGCGCGCCATGGCAGGCGCCGCTCCTGTTTCGCGCGATGTACGCCGCGCGGCCCTGGGGCATGACCGAGGTGCTGATTCTCGGGCTGCTGGTTGCACTCGTGAAGCTCTCGCATATCGCCACCGTCGTGGCCGGCGTCGCGCTGTGGTCGTTCGGCGCGTTGATGCTCGTGCTGGCGGGCGCGAGCGCGGCCTTCGACACGCGGCAGTTCTGGGCACGCGTGGCGGGCGCCGCGCTGCCGTCAGGCGCTGCGACAGCGCCAGGGACAAACGGCGCACATGGCGTCGCGCTCAACGGCGCACTCCGTTATGCGCCCGGCGCAAGCGGTGCGCGTGCCGGCGGCGCGCTCACGGGCGCCGCCTGCGGCATCGCGCGCTGCCACGCGTGCGGGCTGCTCGCGCGTATGCCGGGGGCCGCGCATGGGGTGGCGTGCCCGCGCTGCGGCAGCGCGCTGCATCTGCGCAAGGTCGCGAGCCTCTCGCGCACCTGGGCGTTTCTCGCAGCGGCGGTGGTGCTGTACGTGCCGGCGAACGTGCTGCCGGTCATGGATACGAGTTCGCTCTTCGGCACCCAGAAAGACACGATCATGAGCGGCGTGGTGTACCTGTGGACCTCGGGGTCCTGGCCGCTCGCGCTGCTCGTGTTCATCGCCAGCATTACCGTGCCCATGGTGAAGATCCTCGGGCTGTCGTACCTCGCATGGTCGACGCAGCGCGGCTGGAGATGGCTGCCCGAGCAGCGCACGCGCATCTACCGCTTGATCGAGCTGATCGGCCGGTGGTCGATGCTCGACATCTACGTCATCACGATGCTCGTCGCACTGGTGCAGTTCAAGGCGCTTGCCACCATCAAGGCGGGGCCCGCCGCGATCGCCTTCGGCGCCGTCGTGATCCTCACGATGTTCGCCGCGAACATGTTCGATCCGCGTCTCATCTGGGACGCCGTGGAGCGCAGTAATGGCGACGCCCGGTAACGACGGTCTGCCGCCGGATCTGCCCGAGGCGAAGCCGGTACAGGGATCGCGTTGGCGCATGCAGATCGTTTGGCTCGTGCCGATCGTCGCGGTGCTCATCGGCGGCTGGCTCGCCGCGAAGGCGATTCTCGAGGAAGGGCCGACCGTGACCATCAGCTTCAAGACCGGCGATGGCCTGGAGGCCGGCAAGACGAAGATCAAGTACAAGGATGTGGATATCGGCGTGGTGAAGTCGGTCACGCTCTCTCACGACCACAAGCGCGTGATCGCAACGGGCGAGCTCGTGAAAGACGCAACCAGCATGCTGGTCGACAACACGCGCTTCTGGGTCGTGCGTCCGCGCATTTCGGGCGGCACCGTCTCGGGCCTCGGCACGCTGCTCTCGGGCTCCTATGTCGGCATGGACGAGGGCAATTCGAGCAAGACGCGGCGCGACTTCGTCGGCCTCGAAGTACCACCCGTGTTTCCGAGCGACATACCGGGGCGCGAATTCGTATTGAGAAGCAATGACATGGGCTCGCTCGACGTCGGCTCGCCGGTGTTCTTCCGCCGCCTTCAGGTGGGGCAGATCTCGTCCTACGATCTGGACCCGAACGGCAAGGGTGTCACGCTGCACGTGTTCGTGAATGCGCCCTACGATCGTTTCGTGCGCAACGACACGCGGTTCTGGCATGCGAGCGGGCTCGACGTGTCGCTGAGCCCGGACGGGGTGCAGATCAACACGCAGTCGGTGGTGTCGATGCTGATCGGCGGTGTGGCGTTCGAAACGCCCGATAGCGACGATACAACCGAGGCCGAGGCCAATGCGAAGTTCCAGCTCTACCCAACCCATGCCGATTCACTGAAGACGCATGACCGCATCGTCGACACCTACGTCGTGAACTTCTACGATTCGGTGCGCGGGCTGACGATCGGCGCTCCCGTTGATTTTCGCGGCGTCGTCGTGGGCGAGGTGACGCGAATCTACACGCGTTTCGACCCGGTGAAGAAGCAGTTCAGTATTCCTGTCGAAATCAATCTGTATCCGGAGCGGTTCACATCGCGCTTCCAGCATGACAGAACGGCCGGACGTCTCAGCGAGCAGCCGCACGAGCTTGCCGATTTCCTCGTCGCCAATGGCTTCCGGTTCCAGCTGCGCTCGGGCAATCCGCTGACGGGGCAGCTCTACGTCGCCTTCGACATCTTCCCGGACGCGCCGAAGGCGAAAATCGACTGGACGAGAACGCCGGCCGAATTGCCCACGGTGCCGCGCACGCTACAGTCGCTGCAGGACTCGCTCACGCGGCTGCTGGCGAAGCTCAACGGCATCCCGTTCGAAGCGATCGGCACCAACGCGCAACGCACGCTGCAGAGCGCGAACGACGTGATGGCGAAGCTCGGCACCGACGTCGTGCCGCAGGCGCACGATACCCTCTCCGCGGCGCACTCGGCGCTCGACTCGGCCAACGATGCGTTGCAGCCCGACACGCAGTTGCAGCAGAACGCGAGCGACGCCATGCGCGAGCTGGCGCGCACGGCGGCTTCGGTGCGCATGCTCACGGACTATCTCGAGCGTCATCCTGAGGCCGTGGTTCAGGGCAAACCGGGAGGCAAGCAGTGAGCCGCATCGTGACCGTGCCGACCGTGCCAATCGCGCGCGCCGCTGCGGCGGCGTGGATCTGCATCATGGGGAGTCTTGCCGGATGTTCGTCGCCCTCGCCGACGTTCTACGCTTTGCGCGCCGACGATGGTGGCGCGACGGCCCCCGCTGCCTCGACTGCCGGCCCGGCGGGCGACGCGGCGCTCGCTGTCGTCGTCGGCCCGGTCACCGTGCCCGACATGGTCGACCGGCCGCAAATCGTGACGCGCAATCCCGACAACACGATCGAGATGAACGAGTTCGCCCGCTGGGCCACGCCGCTGAAACTGGATATCGGCCGCGTGATCGCCGCGGACCTCGCGTTGCGGCTGGACACGGCTCGCGTGTCGACGGTCGATCTCGGCATGAGCTCGCCGCCGGTATGGCGCGTGCGCGTGGATATCGTGCGCATCGACAGCGTGGCGGGCGACTCGGTGACGGTCGAGGCGCAATGGGTCGCGCGCCCCCCAGGTCACCGCGCGCCGGTCGTGGGGCACACGCTCGCGCACGCGCCCGTGACGAGCCGCGACTACGGTGCAATCGTGGATGCGCATGACCGCGCCCTTGCCATCATCAGCACGGATATTGCCGCCGCGATTCGCGCAGACCACACATCCGTTCGCAGTGCGACGGATTGATACACGGCCCGTTCATCCTATGAAGAGATCGGGGTCGCGGTGGGTGGTGCTCGCGCTGATCGCGGCGCTGGCATGGGCGGACCGCGATGCGCTCGCCAACGTGCCGCCGCCCGGGAACACGCCAGCGGGCCTTCTGGGTATTCTCGCCTTCGTTCTCGCGCCTGCTCCCGCCGGGCCGGGCATGCGCCATTTGCAGCTGGCGGGCGTGGAGCCGGACACGGTCAAGGCGCGCATTGTCGAGGCCTGGTTCGACCGGCTGCACGCCGACCCCGTCATTGCCTTCGCCATGCCCGGCGGCGCGGCGGGCCTCGAGGCGCGGCTGCGCGACGACGCGGCGCGCGATCGCCTGATCCGAAGCGGCATTGCCCGTTTGACGCCGCAAGAGCGGCTCGCTTACTTCACGTTGCTCGCGAAGTACATCGGACAGGCGGCGAGCGGCGATTGTCATGGGGTCGCGAGCGTGCAGGACATCGCGGATCGCATTTCGCCAGGGAGCATGAGCGATGCCGACGCGGTCCAATACTTCTCATTGCTTCACCTCATCGTGATCCGCTCCGTGCTCGGCGCGCCGCTGAGATTGCCCACGCCCATGCAGTACGAAGCCGCGCTGCGGCATCTCGACGAGGCGGTCAATGGCCAACTTGCGGGCGATGCGCAGGCGGTGGCGCGGCTCAAGCGTGTGACGGGCGGCGCCCCAGGCGCCACGATTGCCGACATCTGCTGGGCGAGCGCGCTGCTCATGCGTTCGACGGCCGCGATGGACGGGCCCGACCGCGACGCGCTGCTGCTCTACATGCTCGGTGACGGCGCGCCTGTGCAGAGGCAATCCCCGAACGCCGCGCCCGCGCCTTGAAGACAACGGCCGTGCGGCGGCGCATGGCATCAAGGCGACGACTTCGACCAGCCCGGGCCCGGATCGAACGACGTCATGGCTTCGGCCTTGGCCGCGCTGTCCGGGCCCAGATCGCGCTCGTACACCTGGCCGTCGTGGTTCACCATGAAGGTCTTGATGCCCGTGTCGCCGTAGCGCACCGGCCAGGCGACGACGCCGAAGCCGCCGAACAGCTTGTCGTGCACGAGGTAGTTATACGCGCCGCCCGGCGCGTGCGGTCCCTGCGAGGTCAGCAGCTTGTAATGGTAGCCATAGTAGCCGGCGCTTTCGGTGCTACGCTTGCCCGCGGTGAGAAATGCTACGCCTAGCGGGCTGGGCGCTTCGTCGGGGCCGGTCGGCCAGTACAGGCCGTCGTGCTTGCCGGGCGAACTCGCGAGCCTGCTCGCATAGACGAGCATCGTGTTGCCGTCGTGATATGTCTGCGCATATTCGTCCTGCGCGTCGTAGACCGCGAGCAGCGCTTGCATCACGGCCAGTTCGTTGCGGCCGATACGGCGCGCGCGCATTTCCTCGGCACCGGCGGCGGTGTCGAAATGCCAGCCTTGCGCACTCTTGACCAGCGGGATCGGCAAGGTCCAGCCGTCGTCGCCAACCGCGATGACCGCATGATTTGCATCGGTATCCTGAATGGTGTGCGAGACCTTCCATTCGCTCAGGAATTTCTCGCGCAATTCCGCACCGACCGGCGGCAAGAGATGGCGGAAGTCTGCGCCGAGCAGCGTCTTCAGTTCGGGCTCGTCGTTGCCGGCTACGGCGTCGCCGAACGCGGTCATCGCGGCGTCGGGCGATGCGAAGTACCTTTGTCCGGCGGCCGCGCAAAGCCGCGGCGTGAAGGCCGCAAGCACGGCGAGCGCGATGACGAGGGCCGCAGCCAGCGCTGCCGAGGCGACCGGACGGAGAAACATGTGTTTGTTCATGGCCGTTCTCCTCTAGCGCCTGCCGCCGCCGCGTCCGCCGCCGCCACCGGCGCGCATCCCGCCGCCGCCGCCGCTTGGACGATTGAATCCCGAAGACTGCATGCTCGAGCGCCCGCGGCTCGCGTCGCGCTGCGTGGCCGCGCCGCCGCCCACGCCCTGGAACGCGCTGTCGCGGCCGCCGCCGCCTCCGTATCCGCCACCGCCGCCGCCGCCACCGGCACCCGTGCTCACGCGATTGCTCACAGCGGCGTTATTGCCGGCCGCCGCGCGATTGCCGGTGCCCGCGTTGTTGCCGACGCTGGCGCGATTGCCGGTGCCTGCGTTGTTGCCGACGCTGGCGCGATTGCCGGTGCCCGCGTTGTTGCCGACGCTGGCGCGATTGCCGGTGCCTGCGTTGTTGCCGACGCTGGCGCGATTGCCGGTGCCCGCGTTGTTGCCCGCGTTGGCGCGATTGCCGTTGCCCGCGTTGTTGCCGACGTTGCCGCGATTGCCCGCACCCGCGTTATCGGCGAAGTTCGCGCGATTGCCTGCGTTAGCGTTGTTGCCCGCGCCGCCAAGCCCCTGGCGGTCTGAGCCGCCCGCGCGGTTGCCACTGCGATCGGCGACGTTGGCGCCTTGCTGGCCTTCGCGGCCACGGTAGTCACGGCGTGCGTCGGCGCCGCCCACGTTGTTGCCGTATTTTTGGCGCGTGGCGTTGTCGCGATAGGCAACGCCCTGCCGATGGCTCGCATCATGCTGCCATTTACCGCCCTGAACCTTCGTGCTGTCGAAGTTGCGATTGACGTTCCTCGCCTTGTTCACGTTGATGTTGACGTCGCCTCCGCCCCAGTTGCAGTTGCTGAAGATCGCGCCCGCGGCCGCGAGGCCGACGCCCCATGCGAAGCCCGTCATCAACGCGCCGCCGGGATAATAGGCCGGTGAGGGCGGCCAGGAGTACGGCGGGTAGGCGGGGTAGCTCCATGCGCCGTAGACGACCGTGGGGTTGTACGCGGGCACGTAGATCACCTCGGGGTTGGCGGGCTCGATCTTCACAATGGTCTGCCCCCCCTGCGCGGGCGGCTGTTCGACCACGACCTGCTGCTGCTCGTTGCTCTTCAGGTTGCCCGCATCCTGTGCGCGCGCACGCAAGCGTTGGACGGCGGCGAGCACGTCCTTTTCCTGGGCGAGGAACGCGTCGCCGAGTTTCTGTGTCCAGTCGAGCTTTTCGTTCATCGGTTCGAGCGCCTGCGGGAAGGCAACGAGGGATTTGACGCTCGTGTCCCACGGCTGGTCCTGGACTGCCTTCACGGCATCGTCGCCTTTGACCTTCGGATGTTCCTTCACCCAGCGCGCCGCCTGCACGATCTCCAGCGGGTAAGTGGAGGCCATGAGGACCTGGGCGAGCACGGAATCGGGGTACAGGGCAATGGGCGCGACGAGCGCCTCGAGTTCTTCGGGTTTGTACGGAGCGGGCTGCGGTGCGTCTTGTGCGCGCACCGCGCCTGCAAACAGCAACGCGAGCATCAGCAGGCAGACCGCGTACGTGCGTTGTTTGATCGAGGATGTCATGGCCGTACCTTCCATTCGTTTGCTCCAACCGGACTACGGGACGGATAGCGACAACGTGAAGGGGCGTGCGCGTGCGAGCGCGTTGCATCGTGAGCAGACCGCCGGGAGCCTTGGTGTCGTTTTCGAGGGCGCCCGGGCGGGATGGCCCAAGCCTATAGTCCGGTAAGCGCCTTTGTGCTGGCAATCGGACCAGAGTCCTATTGACACCGAATAGTGGGTGGAACGAATCTGTTCGCTCGTCGGCTCGGGGGCAGCGCGCCTCGTCGCGGCTGTGGCCGAGCGACGCTTCGGAGCGGGCACCGTCGATACCGGGAGGTCACAAATGAAGATGCGTATGACTGCGCCATGCGTGATCGCGCTCGTGTGTTGCGTGCCGCATTTCATGCCGGCGGTCTATGCGCAAACGGGAACGCCGGGCACTCAACAACTGCGCCACGTGCAGCGCAAAGCGGAGCAAAAAGCGCGCGCAAACCAGTCTCAGCAGACTGCGACACAACATCAGGCGGCGAGCGCCCCTGCAGCGGCAACAGCGGCTCCGGCTTCGGTACCCTGATCGACAATTGCGCAGAAATGAAATGACAGCGCCCATTATTGAATAATCGGCCTGATGAATGCACGGTTCGAAATAGTGGACGCTTCTATTTCGTAAAAAACATAATAGCTATTTCGCGCGATGAGGCTCGTTCATATCGGATGGATCATCCGGCCGACGCCGTGAGCCGAAACGGCTCGTTCAAACAGAACGTTCGCAAATATCGGATGACAATTGTCGGTCGCAATTCAGGCGCAATGCGCCTCGGCAAGCCGTCTGTCGCATTGCCGAACCCGGCGCGCGGAAAGAATTATCGAAAAGAATTGCAATGAGCGCTAGCATCCGGAATTTCTTTCATATAATTGACAGGCGGAGAGAGTTGGGAGTCGCCTTGTTGTACGATCATTGAATCCATTCATCCGTTTTCTTTAGTGACTGACTCATTCTCCGTTAGAGCAGGATCGTCCTTGATTCATTGAACTGCAGGCGCAGTCGGCAGGGGGGCGAAGCTGGTCCCGCACACGACCGGAATTCTGGTGCTCGTCAAACCCGCCACGTTCGGCATCGAAACGTGATCAACGTTTCTCAGGCTCGAACGGGGCAGTTGTCGGAGGAGACCGTGATCAGGGCGCATTTGGGGAACAAAAACACAGGTCTGAGCAGATCGAAAGCAGAACATGCAGTGGCCAGCATGTTCGCGTGGTTGGAAAAGGTAAGGCCGTACGCCTTCCCGAACGGGAAGGCGTTTGCACCGCCGCAACGCAGCCGTGCATCGTCACGCACCGCGCAGGACGTGGTGCGAAGTCTGCAAAGCGTGCTCGAAGTCGTGCCCACGGCGGCGCTCGTGATCGACGACGCGGGGCGCATCGTCTGGACAAACGGCCGCGCCACTCGTGTGCTCGGTTACACGCTGGGCGAGATGATGAGCATGCGTCTGGAAGAGGTGCTCGTGGCCTGGCGCAGCGACGAGCGCGCTTTCTCGTTCGCTGAACTGAATACGGCGCAAGGACTGACGCAAAGCGTCACGCGCGTCGCCGTGGCGCGTGCGAAGCATGGCGCGCAAATCGATGTGCATGTGACCGCTTCCGCGTCGCTGGCGGCGGGCGCAGCGGCGCGAATGGTGGTGGTCGTCGAGCCGGTTGACGATGCCGCGAGCGCGGCGCGCGCAAACGAGCCACGCCGCTTGCAACGCGAAAGGGCTTCCGAGATCGGCGACATGGCAGCGGCGCTCGCGCATGAAGTCGATCAGCCGCTCACGGCCATTCTCAGCAACGCCCAGGCGGCGCAGCGCTTTCTCGCGCAGAACCCGCCGGCCCTGAGCGACCTGCGTGAGCTGCTGGGCGAGGTGGTGGCGGACAGCACGCGCGCGCACGCGATCATCCGCAAGATGCGCCAGTCCGCGAAATGCGAGCCCGCCGAACGGGATGCCGTGGACGTAGGCAGCCTCGTGCGCGATGTCATTCGCCTTGTGCGGCGCGAAACGCAAAGCTGCGGCGCGGCGGTGGGGGCGCGCATCGAAGACGGGCTGCCGCAATTGCGCGGCGACGCGGTGCAGCTGCAGCAGGTGCTCGTCAATCTGCTGCTGAATGCGCTCGATGCCGTGCATGAATGCAGCGCCGACGAGCGCACGGTTTCCATCGCCGTCACCGCCACCGAGGATCGCGCGAAGGTGCACATTGCCCTGCGCGACGACGGCCCGGGTGTCGATGCCGGCCGGTTCGCCACACTGTTCAAGCCTTTCATGACCTCCAAGCCGCAAGGGCTGGGTCTGGGCCTGTCCATCAGCCGCACCATCGTCATGGCGCACGGCGGCCAGCTATGGGCCGAGCGCAACGCCGACCATGGCCTGACGTTCCATATCGAACTTCCCGCGGAGGGCGCGTCCATGCACACGGCTGCGCGTTTATCACCATGAATTCGTTCACTTCCACCGTGTTCGTCGTGGACGACGACGAACACGTGCGCAACGCGTTGTGCCGGTTGCTGAGGTCGGGTGGTTACACCGCCGAGGCCTATGGCAGCGCGAGCGCGTTCCTTGACGAGGCAGATCTGGCGAGCGCGCCTGCCTGTCTGCTGCTCGATCTTCAGCTGCCCGACCTGAGCGGTATCGAACTGCAGCGGCGGCTCGATGGCATCGTGCCGATCGTCTTCGTCTCCGCTCACGGCGACATGACGACGGCGGTGGAAGCGATGAAAGCCGGCGCGTCCGACTTTCTGACGAAGCCGATCGATGCGCGCGTGCTGTTCGACGCCACGTCGAAGGCGCTGGAGCGCGCGCGGCAGCTGTTCGAACAGCGCGAGCAGCGCGCGGAGATCCAGCGCCGCGTCGAAAAGCTGACGCCGCGCGAGCGCGAGGTCATGGCGCTCGTGGTGACGGGCCGGCCGAACAAGCTCGTGGCCGACGAACTGGGCGCCGCCGAGAAGACGATCAAGATTCACCGGGCGCGCGTCATGGAAAAGATGCAAGCGAACTCGCTTGCCGATCTCGTGCGGCTCATGACCACGTTCGACTTCGAGTTGCAGGAACTGCTGTCGCCGGAGCCGTCGCGAACGCGCGGCGCGCGAAGACACGCCGAGCCGCATTCGCTTCCTCATACCGGGTGACGGCTCGCGCGCCCTGCGCATCGGCAACCCCGCAACGACGCCGGCGCCCGGCGCCACCGCTACGTCATTTCAACTGACCATTGCGCCAGTCGCGCGGCGTCATGCCAAAGCGTGCGCTGAACCAGTTCGTGAACGAGCCCTGCTGCGCATAGCCGAGCAAATCGGAAACGCGCCCGATCGGATAGCGCGGGTTGCTCATGTAGCGCACGGCAAGCTCGCTGCGCACTTCTTCCACGAGCCGCGTGAAGCTCGTGTTGGCGAGGCCCAGCTGGCGCTGCATGGTGCGAACGCTCAGGTGCAGATGATCGGCCACCAGCTCGACGGTGGCCCGTTCCAGCGGCAGCAGCAGGTAAATCGCCTTGCGCACCTCCAGCGCGGTCGATTCGACGCCCGCGGCGTTGAGCGAATCGGCCAGGCTTTCCGCATAGCGCACCAGCTCCGGGTCGGCGGCGGGGTTCGGGTAGTCGAGATCGGCGGCCGTGCATACGATGCCGTTGAAGTCGCTGCCGAACTCCAGCGGACAGCCGAAGAAACGCCGGTGAAACGTGAGGCTTGGCGGTGCCCGATGAACGAAGTGCACGGCTCGCGGTTTCCAGTGTTCGCCAAGGAGCGCGCCGGAGTGGCGCGCGAGCACGGCAACCGCGAGCTCGATGGCCTGGTTCGTGGGAATGCCCGGATCGACCACCAGTTCCTCGCGGATGGTGACGGTCGCGCCCGTGTCCTCGACATGTACCGCGAGCGCTTCGTTGAGCAGGTGCCGGTATTCGGCGGCGGCGAGCAGCACCTCCCGCAGCGTGCGCTTGTGGGCGAGCAGGATGTTGACCACGCCGCTGCCGAACTTGTGCCGGGTCTCGGCCATTTGCAGCGCAAAAGTCGGGCACGATGCCCTTTCGGCGGAGCGTTCCAGCAGCAGGCAGGCAGCGGCGGCGGGAATGCGTTCCTCCGGGTTCGCGAGCGACGCGGCGTCGATTCCCACCTCGTGCGCAAGCTCGACCGGGTTCAGGCCCACGCGCCTCGCCACGTCGAAATAGCCGCTCATCGAGACCGAGCTGATGGTCGTTTGCATGGTCGTGTCTCCTTCATGTCGCTGCGCCGCGGCGACCCGTCAGCCCGGAATACATGGGCTTGGGCCTATATTGGTGTTAACGCCTGGTGGCGCCAAAAGATAAAACGATGGCGCTCAATCAGAAAAGTTTAGCGCAGGATTGCCGTATCGTGCATCTCAACGGATCAACCATGTCCCGAGCGGTATTCGAGGCGTGCTGCGCCCGGCCGACCATCGGAATACCGTCATCTATATTGGAGAACACGATGCAATTCCTCGACGATTCGCTGCACCCCGAGAACCAGGACAAGGTGGTGATCACCACGGCGCCGTACGGCCCGGAGTGGATGCCCGAAGATTTCCCGGAAGACATTCCGGTCACGATGGATGAACAGATCCAGAAGGCCGTGGACTGCTACAACGCGGGCGCGACGGTGCTGCATCTGCACGTGCGCGAACTCGACGGCAAGGGCTCCAAGCGCCTCTCGAAGTTCAACGAGCTGATCGCCGGCGTGCGCGCCGCGGTGCCGGACATGATCATCCAGGTGGGCGGCTCGATCTCGTTCGCGCCGGAAGACGAAGGCCAGGCCGCAAAGTGGCTTTCGGACGACACACGCCACATGCTGGCCGATCTCGATCCGAAGCCGGACCAGGTGACCGTGGCGATCAACACCACGCAGATGAACATCATGGAGCTGCTCTACCCCGAATACCTCGCGGGCACGTCGCTCTCCAACCCGGCGTTCATGGCCGCGTATAGCGAAATGACGGTGCCGGCCGGCCCGGCATGGGTCGAAGAGCATCTGCGTCGCCTGCAGGCTTCGGGCATCCAGCCGCACTTCCAGCTCACGGGCATCCACGCGCTCGAAACGCTCGACCGCCTCGTGCGCAAGGGTGTCTACAAGGGCCCGCTGAACCTCACGTGGATCGGCATCGGCGGCGGCTTCGACGGTCCGAACCCGTTCAACTTCTTCAACTTCGTGCACCGCGCCCCCGATGGCTGCACGCTCACGGCCGAGTCGCTGCTCAAGAACGTGCTGCCGTTCAACATGATGGCCATGTCGATGGGCCTGCACCCGCGCTGCGGCATCGAAGACACGATCATCGACCAGCACGGCAACCGCTTCACCTCGGTGCAGCAGATCGAGCAGTGCGTGCGCGTGGCGCGCGAGCTGGGCCGCGAGATCGCCACGGGCAAGGAAGCGCGCGAGATCTACCGCATTGGTGTGCAGTACGAAACGGTCGAGGAGACGCTGGCAGCGAACGGCATGGCGCCGAACCGCGCCGCCGGTGTGAAGAACCTGCCGCTGCGCGCGGCGTAGCGACGCGCGGCGTAGCGACGGGCGGCGTAACGACGAACGGGTCCGGCGCGTGCCGGACCTCGAAACGGGTGGTTGGCGCTTGCCGGCGGACCTGAGAGAACAACGAACCCGACGCAGATCGGGGTGCCAAGGAGACAAGACATGCACATGCATGCCGCGCCCACTGCGGGCGAATTGACGAAGAGCGAATCGAACGTGCGCGTTTATGCGTGGGTCGTGTTCGCCTTGACGGTGGGCTTGCTGCTTTCGGACTACATGTCGCGACAGGTCCTGAATGCGGTTTTTCCGCTGCTCAAGACCACGTGGAATCTTTCCGACACCCAGCTGGGCTCGCTGAGCAGTGTGGTCGCGCTGATGGTGGGCGTGCTCACGTTCCCGCTCTCGGTGCTCGCCGACCGCTGGGGCCGTGTGAAGAGCATCGTCCTGATGGCGGCGATGTGGAGCATCGCTACGCTCGGCTGCGCGCTCTCGACGAACTACGGCGAAATGCTGCTTGCGCGGGCCTTCGTCGGGATCGGTGAAGCCGCCTATGGGAGCGTGGGAATCGCAGTTGTCCTGAGCATTTTCCCGGTGCGGCTGCGCTCGACGATCACCGGCGCCTTCATGGCGGGCGGCGCGTTCGGTTCCGTGCTCGGCATGGCGCTCGGCGGCGCGGTGGCGGCGCACCTGGGCTGGCGCGCGGCGTTCGGCGCGATGGCGCTCATGGGGATTGTGCTCGTCGTGATCTATCGCGTCGTCGTTACCGAGAAGCGGATCGCGGCGCTTCAGCCGGCGAGCGTGAGCCGCGAGGCGCAAGGTCTTGGCATGCGTATTAGCCTGCGCACGCTGCTGAAGGGCCTCTTTTCCACGCGTTCGGTCGTTTGCGCGTATGTGGGCAGCGGCGTGCATCTGCTCGTGCCGGCGGCCGTATGGAGCTGGCTGCCGAGCTTCCTGAACCGTTACTACGGCATGGCCACGGGCAAGGCCGCCGTAACCGCAGCGTTGTTCGTGCTCGTCACGGGCGTGGGCATGGTGGTGTGCGGCAACCTCGCGGACCGCTTCAGCAAGGAAAACGGCGCGCGGAAATGGAGCATTGCGATCGTGTACTGCCTGCTCTGCTTCGCGTTCCTCGCGATCGGTTTTCGCATGCCCGCTGGCCCGGCGCAACTCGTCGTGATCGGCGCGGGGATGTTCTTCTGCGCAGGCGCGGCGGGCCCTTCGGGCGCGATGGTGGCGAATCTCACGCCGCCCGCGATCCACGCTTCGGCGTTCGCCACGCTCACGCTGGCGAACAACCTGCTCGGCCTCGCCCCTGCCGCGGTGCTGACGGGTGTGGTCGCCGACCGCATCGGCCTGCTCGGCGCGCTGCAACTGGTGCCGTTCGCGCCGCTCGTGGCCGCAATCGTCTTCCTGATCGGCCGGCGCAACTACGCCGCAGATCTGGACCGCGTGAACGCCCTGCGCGAGGAAGCGGGCGCGCCAGCGCAACGATGAATCGGATTTAGTTCTGAGCCAGTCTGGCTCAGCTTGAGTAAAGGATAGGAGATTGAACATGGCGAAAGCAGTGCGCTTTTACGAAACCGGCGGTCCCGAAGTCTTGCGCTACGAAAGCGTGGAAGTGGGCGAGCCGGGCCCCGGTCAGGTTCGCCTGCGCCATGAGGCAGTCGGTCTGAATTTCGCCGACACGTACTTCCGCTCGGGCCTGTACCCCGTGCCGCTGCCTGCGGGTATGGGCGTGGAGGCCGCGGGCGTGGTCGAGGCGGTCGGCGCGGATGTGATCAACGTCGCGGTGGGCGACCGCGTGACCTACACGGGCTTCATCAACACACTCGGCGCCTACAGCACCGAACGCCTGATCCCGGCGGCACCGCTCATCAAGCTGCCCGACGCGATTTCGTGCGAAACGGCAGCCGGCATGACGATGCGCGGTCTCACCTCGTCGTACCTGATGCGCCGCATCCACGACTTCAAGGCCGGCGACACGATCCTGCTGCACGCCGCGGCCGGCGGTGTCGGCCTGATCGTCTCGCAGTGGGCGAAGCTGCTCGGTCTCACGGTGATCGGCACGGTGTCGAGCGAGGCGAAGGGCGAGGTTGCCCGTGCACATGGTTGCGACCACATCGTCTATTACAACCGCGAAGACGTGGCGAAGCGCGTGCGCGAGCTCACGAACGGCGTGGGCGTGAGCGTGGTGTTCGACAGCGTGGGCAAGGATACCTTCGAAGCCTCGCTCGATTCACTGAAGCGCCGCGGTCTGATGGTTTGCGTGGGCACGGCTTCGGGTCCGATTCCGCCGTTCAATCCGCAGATCCTCGCGATGAAGGGCTCGCTCTATCTCACGCGCCCGGCGCTGGCGGACTATATCGCCGATCCGGCCGAGAAAAACGAGCTTGCGGGCGAACTCTTCGGCCACGTGGCCGCCGGCCGCATCAAGATCGAACTGAACCAGCGCTATGCGCTGGAGGACGCGGTGCAGGCGCACCGCGACCTCGAATCGCGCAAGACGACGGGCTCGTCGGTCTTCGTCATCTGAGGAGCGCAGCATGCAAGTCGAACAACTGACTTATGCCATCGGCGCCGAACTGACCGGTGTGAACCTCGCCGATGCCGTTCACGACGACGGGCTCTTTGCCGAGATTCGCGCGGCGCTGCTCAAGCACCGCGTGCTGTTCCTGCGCGACCAGAACATCACGCGCGCCGAGCATGTGGCATTCGCGCGCCGCTTCGGCGAGCTGGAAGACCATCCGGTCGCGGGCAGCGACCCGGAGCACCCGGGCCTCGTGCGCATCTACAAGAACCCCGAGCAGCCCAACGACCGCTACGAAAACGCATGGCACGCGGACGCCACGTGGCGCGAGGCGCCGCAGTTCGGCGCGGTGCTTCGCTGCGTGGAGTGCCCGCCCGTGGGCGGCGACACGATGTGGGCGAACATGGTGCTCGCCTACGAGAAGCTGCCGGAATACGTGAAGGCGCAAATCGCCGACTTGCGCGCGCGCCACAGCATCGAGGCGAGCTTCGGCGCCGCCATGCCGATCGAGAAGCGTCTTGCGCTCAAGGCGCAGTATCCGGACGCGGAACACCCGGTGGTGCGCACGCACCCGGAGACGGGCGAGAAGGTGCTGTTCGTGAGCGCCTTTACGACGCACTTCACGAACTTTCATACGCCGGAGCGCGTGCGTTACGGGCAGGACGCGAATCCGGGCGCGGGCGACCTGCTGCGCTATCTCGTGAGCCAGGCCTATATTCCGGAGTACCAGGTACGCTGGCGCTGGAAACCGAACAGCATCGCGATCTGGGACAACCGCAGCACGCAGCACTATGCGGTGATGGACTACCCGCCATGCCACCGCAAGATGGAACGCGCCGGCATTATCGGCGACAAGCCGTACTGACGCCGTTTTGAAACAGGCAGGAGACCAAATTCAATGTCGTACGAGAACAAGCCGACCATCCTGATGGTTCCGGGGTTGCGCGATCATGTGGCGGAACACTGGCAAACGCTGCTGGAGCGCAAGCTGCCCAACGCGGCCTCGGTGCCGCCGCTGGAGCATGACAAGCTCAGTTGCGCGGCGCGCGTGGCCGCGCTCGACGCGGCGCTCGCGAAGATCGACGGTCCCGTGATCCTCGTCGCGCATAGTGCGGGCGTGATGATCACGGTGCAGTGGGCGCAGCGGCATAGCCGCAAGATTCACGGCGCGCTGCTCGCCGCGCCTGCCGACCTCGAAACGCCGCTGCCCGCAGGCTACCCGGACTTCGAATCGCTGGCCGGGAACGGTTGGCTTCCGATTCCGCGCAAGCCCCTGCCGTTTCCGAGCATCGTGGGTGCGAGCCGCAACGATCCGCTTGCGCGCTTCGAGCGCGTCGAGACGATGGCGAGGGACTGGGGCAGCCGCCTCGTCGATCTGGGTGAAGTCGGTCACCTGAACCCCGCTGCGGGTTTCGGTGAGTGGCCTATGGCCGAGACGCTGATCGATGAACTTGTCTGACCAAAAGTGGGTGGCGCAGGCGAGCGATACGAGCGAGCGCCCCGTGCTGACGATCGAAGCGTTCTTCGACTTCATCTGCCCGTGGTGCCTGATCGGCAAGCGCAATCTGGACGCAGCCGTATCGCGCTTCGCCCAGTCGCGGCCCGAAGTGAAGGTGAAAGTGCAGTGGCGCTCACATCAACTGCTGCCGTGGACGCCGCTCGACGGCATGCCGTATCAGGCGTTCTATCGCGACCGGCTGGGCAGCGACGAGGCAGTGGCGGCAAGGCGCGCGCAAGTGCAGCAAGCGGGCCGCGACGCGGGCGTGGCATTCGCGTTCGACCGCATCGAGGTGCTGCCGAACACCGCCGCGGCGCATGATCTCGTCGCGTTCGCCGCGAGGCGCGGCACGAGCGTGCAGAGCGCGGCACTGATCGACCGCCTGCTCACCGCCTACTTCATGGAAGGCGAGAACATCGGCGATTACGCGGTGCTCGAGCGCCTTGGGCTCGAATGCGGGCTTGAGCGCGAAGCCCTCGCGGCGCGACTGAGCGCATCGAGGCGCCTGGCCGACCCGACGGGCCAGCGCGTGGAAGAGGCGACGCGAGCCAACCCGCACGTGAGCGGCGTGCCGTATGTCGTGTTCAACACGGTGTATTCGCTGTCGGGGGTGTACTCGCCTGTGGCGATTGCGAGCGCGATGGCGCTGGCGGTCGACAGGTGATGCGAACGGAAGTGGACCGATGGTAGTGGAGGGGAAGGGAATGTCACGAGAAGTAGCCGTTGGCACGTTGGATGAACTCGCGCCGGGCCAGCGCAAGCTGGTCTTCGTCGATGGCCGCAGCATCGTACTGTTCAACATCGCCGGCGAGATTCACGCGGTCGACAACTCGTGCCCTCACAACGGCGCCTCGCTCGCGAGCGGCGCGCTCGAAGGATGCATGCTGCGCTGCCCCGCGCACGGGCTGCGCTTCGATGTGCGAACGGGATGCATGCCCGGCGCCGGTGGCCTCAGCCTGACGACATTCCCGGTGCGGGCCGAGGGCGGCAAGCTGGTTGTGAGCGTCGCGGATTCGGCGGCCTCCAGCCAGGCATAATACGGTATTGAATTTGGGTTCGCACGCGAACAAACAGTAGTCATTTAGGATAGCAAACCATGCAAGGTCTGATGATGGAGCAGCCGCTCCTGGTCGCTTCGCTTCTCAAGCATGCAGAACGCCATCACGGCACGCGGGAAATCGTCTCGCGCCGGGTGGAAGGCGATATTCACCGCTACCGCTACCAGGACCTCGCCCAGCGCGCGCGCCGCATGGCGAATGCGCTTTCGAGCCTCGCGATCGCGCCGGGCGAGCGCGTGGGCACGCTGGCATGGAACGGCTACCGGCACATGGAGCTGTACTTCGCCGTGTCGGGCTCCGGCGCGGTGCTCCACACGCTCAATCCGCGGCTGCACGCCGATCAGCTCGTCTACATCATCGAGCATGCGCAGGATCGCGTGATCTTCTTCGATCTCACGTTCCTGCCGTTGATCGAGACCGTCGCCCCGCGCGTGAGCAGCCCGACATTCTTCGTCGCGATGACCGATCGCGAGCACATGCCGCGCAACCATGGCCTCGGCTCGCGGCTGCTCTGTTATGAAGACCTGATCGAAGGACACAAGGCGGATTTCGAGTGGCCGCTGCTCGACGAAAACAGCGCCTCTTCGCTGTGCTATACGTCCGGCACGACCGGCAACCCGAAAGGCGTGCTCTACAGCCACCGCTCGACGCTGCTGCATACCTACGCGGCGGCGCTGCCCGATTCGCTGAACTGCTCGGCGCGCGACGCGATCCTGCCCGTCGTGCCGATGTTCCACGTGAACGCCTGGGGGCTGCCGTACATCGCCTGCATGGTCGGCGCGAAACTCGTTTTTCCGGGTCCGGCGCTCGATGGGAAGTCGCTGTATCAGTTGATCGAGGAAGAGCAGGTCACGCTCTCCGCTGGTGTGCCGACGGTCTGGCAGGGGCTGCTCTCGCACGTCGAATCGATCGAGGGATCGTTCTCCTCGATGCGGCGCACGATCATCGGCGGCGCGCCTTGCCCGACCGCGATGACCCAGGCATTCCAGAAGCGCCATCACGTCGACGTGCTGCACGCGTGGGGCATGACGGAGCTGAGCCCGGTGGGCACGGTGTGCAGTTTCAAGGCGCACCAGTCGGAACTGCCCGAGGATGCGCGCTATGCGCTTCAGGCGAAGCAGGGGCGCTCGGTATTCGGCATCGATATGAAGATCGTCGACGCGGCGGGCAACGAACTGCCGTGGGACGGCATCGCGGCTGGCGACCTGCTGGTGCGCGGTCACTGGGTCACGCGCGGCTATTTTGGCGGAGATTACGCATCGCCGCTGGAGGATGGCTGGTTCCCGACCGGCGACGTGTCGAAGATCGACCCGGACGGTTTCATGCAGATCGTGGATCGCAGCAAGGACGTCATCAAGTCGGGCGGCGAGTGGATCAGTTCAGCGGACATTGAAAACGTCGCGAGCCTGCACCCCGAGGTCGCAACGGCGGTGTGCATCGCCGCGCGCCACCCGAAGTGGGACGAGCGCCCGCTGCTGCTGATCGTGAAGAAGCCGGGCGCAGCGCTCGAAGCGAAGGAACTGCTTGCGTTTTTCGAGGGTCGCGTGGCGAAATGGTGGACACCCGACGCCGTGCTGTTCATCGATTCGGTGCCGATCGGCGCGACGGGCAAGGTTCTCAAGAACCAGTTGCGCGATCAATTCGGCGGCCATTATTTGCCGGCTTGCTGAAACGGCAACCCGGTCACAGCGTTTCATTCAGGTAAGACTCAACAGGTAACACCAAAAGCCGCCGGGACCACCGGCAGGCACCACACGGAGAGAGACAATGAAATTGAAGTTCGGCAGCGTGGCAGCGCTGGTTCTGTTCGCCAGCGCAGCGCATGCGCAATCGTCGGTGACGCTCTATGGCGTCGTGGACTCTGGTTTGCTTTACCAGAGTACGTCGGCACAGCATGCCTTCGCGCCGAAGACCGTGGGCGGCAAACTGTTCAACGGAGATGCAGGGCATCTGTTTGCGCTCAAGGACGGCGGCATTTACTCGAGCATCTTCGGTTTGAAGGGCACGGAAGACCTTGGCGGCGGATACGCGGCCAACTTCAAGCTCCAGGGATCGTATAACAGCTCCAACGGGCAGACGGGATTAAACAGTTCAGCAACTGCGGCCGCGATTTTCAACCAGGTCACCACCATTGGTGTGTCGGGGCCGTTCGGCAAGATCGACTTCGGCCGCCAGTTCGCACCGATGGCCTACGCGATGGCCGAAACGGACGTGCGCAATGCGCAGTACTTCGGCAGCACGCTGACCGCGTGGCTGACCATGAACACGATGTCGGGCTGGGCGGGAAACAACACGAACGCCCAGATTGGCGCGCTCTATGACGACAATGCGATCGTCTACAATTCGCCGTCGTTTTACGGTTTCTCTACCGCACTCGAGTACGCGCCCGGCGGTGTGGCAGGGCAGATGCAGGGCGGTACGCGCGAGTCGGCCATCCTCAAGTATGCGGGCTTTGGCCTGAACGCCGATGCCGTCTACTACAACGGTCACGATGCGAACCCCTACGCGTACTCGAGCCCGCCGACTGCCACGCCGGCAACCGGCCTGAACAACAACCGCTTCGTCTACTTTGGCGCGAAATACACGTGGCACGGTTTCTCGGTTTCTGGCTCGTTCGCCAACGGTCGCAATCCGGCCAACACGAATGGGGCGCCCAAGCCATTTGCTGTCTCCGGTGATTTCGACATGTGGACGGGCGGCCTCGGCTACCGGTTCTCCCCGGCGCTCGAGGTCACGTCGGGTGTCTACTACCTGAAGGACAACCGGAACAACTCGAACCAGTCGACCGCCTACGCAATCGGCGCCGACTACGGCATCTCGCGGCGCACGATGGTTTATGCCCAGGCCGGTTACGTGTCCAACCGCGGCCAGATGAACCAGGAGCTCATTTATGGGACGCCTGTGGCCCCGGGCAAGAACACTACCGCGGTCAACATCGGCTTGCGCCATACCTTCTAAATCGCGTCCGGCCGGAATATCGCTCGTTCCCGCAGTGGCACGCCCCGGCGCAGTCTGCCGACGGCGTTGTCTACTGCTCAGTCAGGTAATTTCAGTCTGTCGGCGTGATAGCCGGTCGGATAACAGCGTTTCACGGAGCAGCAGTAACCATTGGAGTACGGAATGAACACACTTACCAAGACCCTCGGCCTTGCACTCGTCACGCTGCTCACCGCGGCGTCCCTGAACGCGTCGGCCCAACCCGAGGCCAGCGCGGCTAGCGCTGCAGCCGCGGCGGCGACCAGCAACCCGGCATCCGCTACCCCCAGCAACACCAAGCTGCGGCGCGCGGTGTATAAGGCGATCGTGAAGCACAAGGAAATTCAGGGCGGCAGTATCGGCGTCAGCGCCAAGAATGGGGCGATCACGCTGTATGGCACGGTCACGGATGCCGCGCAGGTCGACCGGGTCGCCGAGATCGCCAGGGGCGTTCCCGGCGTGACTTCGGTGACGAACAAGCTGACGGTTCAAAAGCCTTTGGGCGGCATGTGAGCTGCAACAGAAAGCGCGGGGCACGGCAAGGCCAGGGCTGTGGTCGAACCGTGTTCCGCCTGACAGTGCGGAGGCGTCTTCCAGTTCGCCTCCCGCTGCTTTATCCGGACTGCTAATCACAGTCCGGATCGTCGATCAGGCTCGTGTGCAGGCGCGAGTCTGGGGGCGTGAGGTTCGGCCGTAGAGTCGGAGCGTTTTATCGCCGTTTCGTGGGTGCGGAACGGCGATTTTTTTATCCCGCCACCGCCCGCACGACCATCGCTACTCCCAACGCAACCGCAGCAACCCCGATCCCCCGCGCGAACCGCCCGCCGGCGCGCAAGGGCACCCACCGCTCCCCCGCAATAGCCGCAGCGACCAACGCCATCGCAGGCCGATCCATCACGCCCGCTGCAAGAAGCGCCGCCATCAAATTTCCGCAGCAGCACACACAATGCCTCCCCAGCCTCAAGCCGTGATGCAGTGCCGAGCGTAAGTCGACCCGCGCATCCCCGCACGACGGCGCACTGCCGCAGCATGCAAGCCACCGCGCTTTCCATGCAGAGAACTGCAACACGCCCGCAATTGCGACCACAACACCGGCCAGGGCTGGCGCGGTATGCGCCAACGCAGGCGCTTCTACGGCTAGCGCGGCAAGCTGCGCCCCCACCGCGAACACTAGCACCCCAACCACGAGCCAGACCAGGAAATAACCCGCCCCCACGATCACGGTCATCGCACCCGCACGTGCCGCGCCTCCATCGTCCGCCGCTTCGAAAAACCGCCACAAGGCCGGCGCCATGGCAGGCAGCATCATCGCGACCATCATCACGTTCCACATGCCGGCAAACGATACGGCGGCGTCGAACCAGGTGCGTCCACACATGGGTGTCCAAAGCGCGGACATCGTCCAGCCGCCAGGCATCGGCGTGCCGCCCATCGCGTCCATCGACGCACACCACACATACGTTGCCGCCGCACTCGCCGCGAATAGCAGCGACGAGACGCAGAAGAAAACCGCACGCGGCGCGCCTTCGCGCCGCCGTACCGTCATGCCGACGTTATCCATGATGATCCTCAAGCCTCGGCGTACTCGTCATGCCGGTGCCACCAGATACCGGCCTCATTGCGCCCCCTGGGCGCGCGGTCGAGCCACTGATACATGCCCCACAGGCCGTCCAGGCCTCGCGCATAGGTGGAGTAGGTGTGATAGACCACGCCGTCTTCCAGCACGAACGCGCTCATGCCCGGACGGTCGCGCGTGTAGGTGGCCGCGTCGGTGCCGCAGCTCGCCGCGAACTCGGCGACGGGCGCGGGCGGCGGTGACATGTCCATTGCGTGGCCGCTGCGCGCGTAGTTGTATTCGATGTCGCCCGCGCGCTGCTGCGCCGTGGTGAACGCCACGTTGAAGTCGAAGTTGAAATCGTTGCCGCTCGAAGAGGCCCACGGAAAACGCCACCCCATGCGCTTGCGGTAGGCCAGCAGCTTCGCGAGCGGCGCGCGCGACACGGCCATGAGCCTCACGTCGTGATTCGCGAGGTGGATGGCGATCCCGTCGAAGCCATCCGCGATCGAGGAGCACGACGGACAGCCCGCCGCGTAGTCCGGCCCGAACATGAAGTGATACACGAGAAGTTGCGAGCGCCCCTTGAAGAGATCGGCGAGCGTGGCGCCGCCATCCTCGGTTTCGAAGCGATACGTCTTGTCCACGCGCACCCACGGCAGTGCCTGGCGCTGTTGCGCGAGCGCGTCCGCGCGCCGCGTGTGCTCCTTCTCGGCCGCGAGCAGTTCGATACGTGCCGCAAGCCAGTCTTCGCGTGTTCCTGTGGTATGGGTTGCCATTGCCTGGTGCTCCTATGCATTGAGTGTGGTGGCCGCGTTAGTCAAGCAGCGCCTTCGGGGCCGTCTTGCGATCGATGATTCAACTGATCGCCGTGTTAGATTAGGTCCGGTCGGCAACGCAGGGGGAGTGACAAGTGTGGCGGGATTCGCATGAGCATGGATTCGCTGATCACGGCTGCGGCGCACGCGCTCGCCGCCGGTGACCCGCTCGGCGCCCTGAACCGCGTCGCTCTGCGCGAGGACGCGCCCGCGCTCGCGCTGCGCGGCATCGCCATGGCGCAGCTCGGCGACCTCGCGCGCGCGAAGGCGCTGTTGCGCGGCGCGGCGCGCGCCTTCGGCTCGCGCGAGGCCGTGGCCCGCGCGCGCTGCGTCGTCGCCGAGGCTGAAATCGCGCTCGCTTCGCGCGATCTCGGCTGGCCCACCGATACGCTCGCTGCGGCGCGGCAAACGCTCGAAGCCCATGGCGACCGCCTCAATGCCGCGCACGCGCGCTACCTCGAGATTCGCCGTCTGTTGTTGATCGGGCGGCTCGACGAGGCGGGGGGCATGCTCTCGGAAATCGTTTCGGCGCCGCTGCCGCCTGCCTTGCGCGCGTCCCACGAACTCATCGCCGCGGGCATTGCGATGCGGCGCATTCGCACGCAGGACGCCCGCCGGGCGCTGGCCGAGGCGGCGCGCGCGGCGCGCGAGGCGGGCATTGCGGGGCTGATCGCGGAGGTGGAGAGCGCCGCGCTGCTGCTGAACGCGCCGGCGGCGCGCCTGATCGCGCGGGGTGAGGAACGTGCGCTGCGGCTGGAGGATGTCGAGGCGCTGCTCGCCTCGCGCTCGCTCGTCGTGGACGCGTGCCGCTACGTCGCGCGCGAAGGCGCGACGGTCATCGAACTCGCAAGACGCCCCGTGCTGTTCGTGCTCGCCCGCGCGCTTGCCGAGGCGTGGCCCGGCGACGTGCCGCGCGACGCGCTCATCGCGAGCGCGTTCCGCACGAAGCATGCCGACGAAACGCATCGCGCGCGCCTGCGCGTGGAAATCGGCCGGCTGCGCACGCTGCTGCGCGAGCTGGCCGACATTCGCGCGACCCAGCAAGGCTTCGCGCTGGCGCCGCGCAACGCGACCGAGGTGGTGGTGCTGGCGCGCCCCGTCGAGGAAAAGCACGCGGCCGTGCTGGCGTTTCTCGCCGATGGCGAATCGTGGTCGAGCTCGGCGCTCGCGGTGGCGCTCGGCGCGAGCCAGCGCACCGTGCAGCGCGCGCTCGATTCGCTCGCCGCGGCGGACAAGGTGCAGTCGTTCGGCTATGGCCGCGCGCGCCGCTGGACCACGCCGCCCGTCCCCGGATTCGCGACGACCTTGTTACTCCCCGCCCCGCTGCCGGGCGATTAGTATGGACGCCTGAGCCTTCAACCCAGGAGGGAATCATGAAACGTTCGACCGCCGAGGTGATCCGCGAGTACGGCCCGTTTCCGGGCATCGACAAGGTGGGCGGTGTCACGTACGACGGCAAGCAGGTCTGGTTCGCCACAGGCGAGCGCATCGCGTCGCTCGATCCCGGGAGCGGCAACACGCTTCGCTCGATCGACGTCACCGCCCACGCGGGCACGGCCTTCGACGGGCGGCATCTGTTCCAGATCGCCGAGGACCGCATCCAGAAGATCGATCCCGAAACGGGCCGCGTGCTCGCCACGATTCCCGCGCCGGGCGGTGGCGGCGACTCGGGGCTCGCATGGGCGGACGGCACGCTCTGGGTCGGGGTGTATCGCGAGCGCAAGATCCATCAGGTCGACCCGCAGACGGGCGCGATTTTGCGCACCCTCGAATCGAACCGCTTCGTCACGGGCGTGACGTGGGTGGATGGCGAGTTGTGGCACGGCACCTGGGAAGGCGACGAAAGCGACCTGCGCCGCATCGACCCCGGCACGGGCGAAGTGCTGGAGCAGCTCGACATGCCGCCGGGCACGGCCGTGTCGGGGCTGGAGTCCGACGGCGGCGAGCAGTTCTTCTGCGGCGGCGGGAACAGCGGAAAGATTCGTGCGGTGCGGCGACCAAAGCGCGAAAGCTGAGCACGCAGCAAATTCAGCGGGCGAGTGTGCCATCGGCGCGGACTCGCCCGCTCGCGCTCAACATGTCAAAACGTGTAGGTCACCTTACCGAACGCCGTCCGCCCCAGCGAGTTGTACCCGTAAGCCGTCACGTACTGCCGGTTGAACACATTCGCTAGCGTGGCCGAAAGCGCGAGATGCGCGTTGACCTTGTAGGAGGCGCGCAGGCCGACGGTCATCCACGAGGGCAGGTAGATCGTGTTGAGCTGGTCGTCGAACGTCGAGCCGTTATACAGCAGCGAAATGCCGGTGCTGAGCGCGTGGAGATGGAACTCGTCCCACGTGTGATCGACGCTCAGGCTCGCCGTCTGGCGCGGGCGGCGATTGAGCCAGGTCTGATCGGTCACGTCCTGCGGATTCAGAATGCCGACCGTGAGGCTCACCGGCGTGTACTGCCCGAGCGTGCCCTTGTACGAGAAGTCGATGCCCTGTATGTGCGCGCGCCCCACGTTCACGGGCAGGAAAGTCTGCGAGTTGTAGGTGATGAGGTCGTGCACGCGCGTGTCGTAGACGGCCGCCGTGAAGGTGCCGATCGAGGTGACGGCGTCGAGCGCGGCCTCGACCGAATCGCTGCGCTCGGGCCGCAGGTCGGGGTTCGAGTAGGTCGGATAGTAGAGGTCGTTGAACGTGGGCAGGCGGAACGCGTTGCCATAGGAAACGCGCGCCGTGTAAACGGGCGTGATCGCCCACGAGAGGGCGACGTTGCCCGTATTCACCGACTGCCCCTGCACGATCTCGTGGCGCCCCGCGAGAAACAGCGTGAGCGCCCCGAGCGTGGTGGACTGGTGCATCGACACGGCGGAATCGTTGCGCGCGGGCAGGCCGCCCGGTATATCCACCGGCAGGAACGCCATCTCGCGCGTGTAGTCGTAGGCGAGCTTCGTCTCGCCTTCCAGCGGCATGCCGAAGAGCGTGTGCCCCCTCTCCTGGTGCGTGACCGACGTCGAGGTGGAGAAGCGCGTCGAGTCGATCTCGTCGGTCGGGATCGTCGGGTCGTTCGAATAGAGGAACTGACGATCCGTCGCGTAGCCCACGGACTGATCGAACTGCGTGGTCGGCGTGATGTCGAGATGGAACGCGAGGCCGGTCGTGAGCTGGTTGTCGCGCTGGCGGTTATTGCCGCCCAGGTTGTCGTACGAGAGATCGGAGCGGTGGTAGAGCGCGAAAGTCGAGACCGACCAGTTGTCGTGCGCGTAGCCGAGGCGCGCGTCCAGGTTCTGGGCGTGGTACGGGTTACGGCCGTCTTCGTGGCCGAAGGCCCAGGGCTGCGTCGCGTCGATCCCGGCCGTGTTGTAGTCGTGCAGGCCCAGCGAATACGTGAGGCCGCTCAACGCGGAAAGCGGCCCGGTAGAGGGGATCGTGCCCGAGGTGCGCAACTGCGTGTCGAAGGTGCTGTTCGTGCCGCCGCCGAACGAGACCGTGGTCTGATTCGGCTGATTCGACGCGTGGCGCGTGAAAAGCTGCACGACGCCGCCCACGGCGTCGGCGCCGAACGAAGCGGCCGCGGGACCCGAAATCACCTCGACACGGTCGAACGAGGCGGTCGGCAGATCGGCCCATTCCGCGATGCCCGTGGTGGGCGAGCCCACGCGTATGCCGTCGATGAACACAGGGACCTGGCTCGCCGACGACCCGCGTATGCTCACGCCCGTATAGGCGCCCGGGCCGCCGCTCTGGGAGACGGTGACGTTGGGGAGCGTGGCGAGCGCCTGCGTGATGCTCGGCTCGATGGGGGAGAGCCGGTCGAGATCTTCGCGCGTGAGCACCTGGGTGCTCGCGTAGCGCTGGTCGAACGATTGCGGCAGACGCTGTGCGTCGCCGACGACGAGGATGTTGGGCAGCGTGGCGTCGTCGCCTGACTGCTCTTGCTGCTGCGCCTGCGTGGGCGATGCAACGCCTGCGGCATGCGCGGCTTGCCATGCGCACGCGAGCACGGCGGAGGTAAAGACGAATTGCTGGAACTTCATGAGGCGATGGCTGGAAACAGCTCCTGAACACGGGCTGTCCTCGCAACGGGCGACCGCCGCTTCATGGCGGTGCTTGCGCATTGGGGCACCCCGCCCGCTGCGGCTGCTGGACTCGGCTGATGGCAGGTCTCCTGGCTCGCGGGTCGCCGTCCGATGCCGGCCTTCCCGGTTTCCCAGTGGCCCTGTCTGGCATGGACTCGCCGCTCACAGTTGCGGGGGCAGCCGCAGTCTTTCACTGCGTTCCCTTTTGATCCCGTCGCCGGGAACCATCAGCGCGCAAGGGTAATCGGCGTGCATCGCGCGCGTCAACCTTTCGTGCGGGAAGTGTGGCGAAAAGGCGCCTCGCCGCGCAGCTCGAATGGATCGTGCGGCGTTTGCACGCTGGACGGCAAGCGCTAGCCGTGTCGCCCGCGCCGCGCCGTGCGGGCCGAAATCCACGCGTCAGACCTCGATGAGCTTTCTCAGCGTGTCGCCGGCGAGCGGCATTTCGCGCACGCGCTTGCCCGTGGCGTCGAACAGCGCGTTGACGAGCGCGCCCGCCGTGGGGCCCATCGACGCCTCCGCCGTACCGAGGAACGGCGCGCCTGGCCGGTCGATCAGATGGACCTCGATGCGCGCCGGCACGGACGAAAAGCGCAGGATCGGGTATGTGCCCCAGTCGAAGCTGCGAATGCGGTGCGTGTCGTAGCGCAGTTCTTCATGGAGCGTCCAGCTTGCCGACTGCACGATGCCGCCTTCGATCTGGTTGCGCACGCCATCGGGGTTCACGACCTGGCCGCAATCCACGGCGGCCACCGCCTGCTCGAGCTTCACGAGCCCCGTCTCGGGCTCCACTGAAACTTCGACCGCAATGGCGACATAGCCCATCAGGTTCTTGTACTTCGCGAACGCAAAACCCACGCCGCGATTGCGCGCGCGCGGCGCACGCGGCCAGCCGAACTGCTTCGCCGCAAGCCGGATCACGTCTTTCGCGCGCGAATCGTCGAGATGGCGCAGCCGGAACTCGACCGGGTCGATGCCGGCCATATGCGCCAGTTCGTCCATCACGCTCTCGATGGCGAACACGTTGGTATGAGCGCCGAGCGAACGCATTGCCGAAGTCTGCAAAGGCATGGTCGACGAAAAGTGGTTCATCACCTCGATGTTCGGCAGCGTGTACAGCGGAATCGCGTTGCGGTCGCCGCCGCCCTCGGGTTGCAGCATGGGCGTGGACGGCGCGGAAACGAAAGGCTTTTCGAGCATGCGCGCCGGCAGCAGGCGCCCAGCGTTGACGATGCGCTCGTTGTGCGAGCTGCTCCACAGCGCATAATGCCAGTCCACGATCTTGCCGCTCGCGTCGATGGACGCCTTCACTTCCGTCACCATGGCCGGCGTGAAGTGATCCCACGTGTGTTCCTGCTCGCGCATCCATTGCACTCGCACGGGATGCCCAGGCATGGCGGCCGCGATCAGCGCGGCATGGGCGGCGGCGTCGTCCGCGGCGTTGTGGCCGTAGCAGCCGGAGCCTTCGGCGTGGATGCAGCGCACGTTCTCCTTTTGCATCGACAGCATTTCGGCCAGCGCGTCGCGCAGCGGATAGACGCCCTGCGAATGGGTCCAGACGGTGAGCTGGTTCCCATCGAGATGCGCAACGGCACAGGACGGGCCGATCGAGCCGTGCAGCAGATAGCGCTTGATGAAGCGTGCGTTGACCGTTTTCGCGGCGGGCGCCATCGGCGCATGGTGATCCGCGATCTTGATCTGCTGGGTGGCGATCTGCTTGAGGTCGCGATGCACCGTTGCCGGGTCCGGCAACGCGCGCCCCGGCGACCACTGCGCGCTGGCCGAGAGCGCGCGCTGCGCGACCACGGCCTGCCATTCGCCTTGCGCGACCACGGCCAGCATGCTGCCGTTGCGCACGATCCGCACGACGCCGGGCATCTTCGTGATCGCGGCTTCGTCGTACGCGAGGAGCTTCGCGTCGTACACGGGCGGCATCACCACGCGTGCATGCAGCATGCCGGGCAATTGCATGTCCTGGACGTAGCTCGCGCCGCCCGTGACTTTCGACGGGATGTCGAGCCGCGGCAATGCCGTGCCGATGGTCCGGAACGTCTTTGGGTCCTTGAGCGGAGAGCTGGGGCTCGCACTGCGATGCAGATCCACGAGGCCAACGGCCTCGCCGTAGGTCATCGTGCGGCCGTCCGGGGCGTGAATGACGGCGTCGCTGGCAGCGAGCGCACTGGCATCGACGCCGAAGTGCTTCGCAGCGGCATCTACCAGCAGGCCGCGCACCTGCGCGGCGGCATTGAGCAGCGCGCTGCCGCTGTCGGCCATGGTATGGCTGCCGGCTGTGAGCCCCTCGTCCGGCGACGCACCCGTATCGGCCGTGCGGAACGTAATGAGCGAGGGGGCCATGTCCAGCTCTTCGGCGGCCACCTGGAGCAGCGCCGTGCGCACGCCGGTGCCGAGCTCCACCTTGCCGGTGAACACGGTGACCTTGCCCTCGGGCGTGATCTTGATCCACGCGTCGAGGAACGGATTGGTCTTGAGGCTGCCGGCAAGTGCCTGGGTGTCCTTGCCAATGTGCACGGCGGCGCCTTCATCGGCGATGACTTCCTGGGCGAGCGCATCGGTGCCCTTGACCAGGCTGAACGCGACGAAGAGCGCGCCCGAAATCATGAAGTGGCGGCGGCTCTCGTCGATCGGATCGTCGTGGGGGCTCATGATGCGGTCTTCGCGGCGGGGACGGGTTGCGCGGCCGGGGCGCCGGACTTCGGCGCAGGCAGGCCCGCGACTTCGCGGATGGCCGCGAGAATGCGCATGTGCGTGCCGCAGCGGCACAGGTTGGGCTCCATGTGCGAGCGCATTTCGTGCTCGGTCGGATGCGGGTTGCGTTCGAGCAGCGCCTGCGCGCGCATGATCATGCCCGCGATGCAGTACCCGCACTGCGCCGCCTGATGCTTGATGAACGACTGCTGCAGCGCGCCGGGATGTTCCGCGCTGCCCAGGCTTTCGAGCGTGCGCACGCGCCGCGTGCCGATCGCGCCGACGGGGACGAGGCACGAGAAGGTCGCCTCGCCGTCGACGATCACCGTGCAGGCGCCGCATTGGCCGAGCCCGCAGCCGAACCTGGCGCCGTGCAGCTCGAGGTCGTTGCGCAGCGCGTAGAGCAGCGGCGTGGAAGGGTCGATATCGAGCGCGTGCTGGACGCCGTTGACGTTGAGTGAAATCATCGCGCACTGTTCTCCTTTCTGAGCCTGGCGACGAGCGGTTCGGCGTCGGGCCAGGCCGGCTTCGTCGACCAGGCGCCCCGCACCCAGGCGACGAGGTCGGCAATCTGGCGATCGTCGTAGACGCCGGAAAACGCGGGCATGTAGTTCGCGGCGTCCTCGCCGTGCCACGCAATGCCGTTGAGGATCATCTGGATGGCGTTGCGCGGCGTTCCCGCGTTGACCGCCGTGCTGAACGCGAGCGTGGGGCGCTCGCCGATCGTCTGCATCGGCGAGCCGGTGCCGTGGCATTGCGCGCACGAAGCGTTGAAGAGCACGGCGCCGCGTTGCGCGGCCGGTGACGCTGCGCGGCTCGCGACTGGCTCGACGGCGCGCGGCGCGCCCTTCTGAAGCGAGAGGACGTAGGTCGCGATTGCCTCGACGTCTTCACGCGGTACGGTTGCGAGATCGCGCGTGACGGGAAGCATCGGGCCTGCCGCGGCGCCGTGTTCGGAGGCGCGGCCCGTGCGCAGGTAGGTGACGAGCTGCGCCTGGGTCCATGGCCTCGCCGCCCCGTCGAGCGCGTTCAGCGGCGGCGCTTCCCAGCCGTCCACGATGCCGCCGTCGAACGCATGACCGGCTTTCTCTGCGCCAATCGCGTTCAGCGGCGAATGGCACGAGGCGCAGTGCCCGAGGCCATCGACGAGCAGCTTGCCGCGATTCCACCGTGCGTCGTGCGAGGCGTCCGCCTCGCGCGGCCCCGGGCGCAGGAAGAGCAGGTTCCAGAAGGCCACCGGCGGCCGGAAGTTCAGCGGGAAGATCAGCCGGTTCGCGGGCGCGATTGCGTGAACGGGTTCGCGGCTCATCAGGTAGGCATAGGCCGCGGCGATGTCGTGGTCGGACATGCGCGTGAAATGCACATACGGGAAGGCGGGATAGAGCAGATGGCCGTCGCGCGAAATCCCATGGCGCACCGCGCGCGCAAAGGCAGCCTCGGACCAGGCGCCGATGCCCGTCTGCGGGTCGGGCGTGATGTTGGTCGCGTAGATCGTGCCGAACGGCGTGACGAGCGGCAAGCCGCCCGCGAACGGGCGGCCGTCCTTCGCCGTGTGGCAGACCACGCAGTCGCCGAGCGCGACCACGCGCGCGCCGTCGCGCTTGAGTTGTGCATCGAAGCTGTCCGGCGCGGGCGGCGCGACGGGGGCGATCGCGGGCTCGTACAGGATGGCAACGGCGATTGCAATGGCCGCCATGACGGCGCCTGTTACGCCGATCCAGATGCGTTTGCGATTCATGCGTGTTCCCGATGCGAGATCAAGCGCACGGTCCCGGGCGCGTTGGCGGCGACCTGAAGATCTGGAGGGCAGTGCGAGTGGGACATGGTCGGATACCTGGTGCTGATGCAACGGTTGTGACCCGAGGTGATCACCTGCTGCACGCCATGCCCGACGCGCAGCCGTGCTGGCGATGCGCGCTCACGTTCCGCCGTGCGCACGTGCACGGCCGATGAACCAGTAATGGACGAAGGCAATGAGCGGGAACGCAAGGGCGACCCCGGCCACGAGCGTCCAGCCGCCATGCTCGTACAGCGGGCTTGCCAGCGCCGAGCCGAACGCCCCGCCCACGAAGATGCTCGTCATGTAGAGCGCGTTGAGGCGGCCGCGGCTCGCGGCGTGGAGCGCGTAGATTTCGCGCTGGCCGAGGACCATGTTCATCTGCGTGGCGAAGTCCAGCACGATGCCCGTCACGACGAGGCCATAGACGCCGAAGGCCGGATGGGCGAGCGCCGGCGTATAGGCCAGCGTGGCCGCGGCGAGTGCGACGATGGTGGCCCGCACGGAGTGGCCAGCGTCTGCGAGGCGCCCCGCGACCGGCGCGGACGTGGCGCCGATTGCGCCCACCAGCGCGAAGAGCGCGATGGCTGACTGCGAGAGGCCGTAGTGGCGCGTGAGCTCGATGGGCACCGCGGTCCAGAAGAGGCTGAACGAGGCGAACACCATGCCTTGATAGAGCGCGCGATGGCGCAGAACCGGCATGGTGCGTACGAGCTGCACCAGCGAGCCGATGAGCTCGAAATACGTTGCCTGATGCCCGGGCTGCCGGCGCGGAATGGTGAGCGCGAGAACGGCGGTGACGAGCGCCATGAGCGCGGCGGCCGCGGCGAAAACGAAGCGCCAGCCGAAGTGATCGGCAACGAGGCTCGAAAGCGGACGCGAAAGCAGGATCCCGAGCAGCAGGCCGCTCATGATCGTGCCGACGATACGCCCGCGCGCATGATCGGGGGCGAGGTGCGCGGCGAGCGGGACGAGAATCTGCACGGCGACCGAGCTAAAGCCGATCAGCAACGAGAGGGCAAGGAACCAGCCAGGCGAATGCGCGAGCGAGGCGGCCGCGAGGCTCGCGATCGACACCAGGGCGGTCGTGATCATGAGCTTGCGGTTTTCGAGCAGGTCGCCGAGCGGCACGATGAAGAACAGACCCAGCGCGTAGCCGATCTGCGTGAGCGAGACGATGAGACTCGCCGAACCGGCAGACATATGGAGCGACGGGCCGATCAATTCGGTGATCGGTTGCGCGTAATAGAGGTTTGCCACGATCGCGCCGCAACTGAACGCGAACAACGCGATGAGACCCTGGGTGAGCTTGATGGCCTGCTTGCTGCCGCCAAGCGTGCTCGCGGGTGAAGACATGATGGCTCCTTGAACAAAATGGTCACGGTGACGGAGCGGCCCGATAGCGGGTGCTACATCTCCCGTGCCGTTCCGGTGTCGACTGGGCACAGCTTATGCACCTCGCGCCTGCCGTGGAATCCACCCGTGACGCAATCTCACGTTGCATGCAACGCAACGTAAGGATCGCGATTCCTGCAGCCGGCGCGATAGCCCGCCATTCGGCAATGCGTTTGCCTCCAGGTGTCTTCGTGACATTCAGAAGGTTGTCATGGCGAGCCTGAAAAATCTTGAAATCTGGCGTAACTGTTC
>NZ_BBJJ01000024.1 GCF_000739815.1 Paraburkholderia mimosarum LMG 23256 = NBRC 106338 | reverse complement strand
CAGTCGATTCTCTATGCTGGCCGTATGGACGCTGGTTGTACCTTGCCCAACTGAGGCTGATTTTCTGTTAAGGGCATTTTTGCATGAGTGCTTCGGGCGCCAGCTATACGCCCGGCGAGCCCATCTGCTTCGACTAGCTCGTCGCGAGCCTCCAAGAAGCGTGACGATGCCTGACGCCCCGGGGGCGCAAATTGCTCTCACCATCAAGCTATCACGTGGGCACTTTTGTCGTGGGACGCCTTACGGCCATACGCAAGGTACAGACGAAGCATGCATTTTCTTTTTGACTGCGTTGAAGTGGTTCGGGTATGCTCTCGGAGGAGTCGTCAATGGGGGTTAGCATACGATGGCCTAATGCGTTTCTTGTCTTAGGGCAAGGAAAGAACGCGGGTTCGATTCCCGCCCCCCCGCCCCCCGCCTACTGCAAACGTCTCATCTCCTAGCTGCCGATGACGGACCAAGAAATCTACAACCTCTATTTAGCACAGAGCGAAAATGTGCGGGCCCTTCTCAAGGCAATAGATGGTGTTGTTAGAGATATAAATCACCAAATAAGAAAGGGTGATAATTTTCAGGTGTCAATTAAAACAAAAATGCTTGCCTTGGCCTATTCGGCTTGGTCGGAGGCGCAATTTGTACAAATTTTATACACACCACACAGTTTTAATTCGTCTGAAATAAAGAAAATTGCTGAAGAGAAGGAGCGGCAAGGCATTGCTCACGGGTGGAAGTACATGTTGAAACTGGCATCAACAAAAATTGTTGATGAAGAAGTAAAGAAATTGATTTCAGAGCGTCTAGCTACCCTTATAGGCCTTGTGAATATTTACATTGAAGAGCCTGCTACTATAAGAAACAAGATTGCTCATGGCCAGTGGATACGTGCGCTGAATTCAAAAAATACTAGGGAGAATCCGAAACTGAGCAATGCTCTGGCCTCATTGGACCCAGTTTTTATTGAGAAAATGGTTAAGGTCCACCAATGCTTGGGGCGAATCGTTCGCGATTTGGTTCAGTCGCCAAAGAATGGGTTTGACGGTTGGTATGCGCGAAATATTGAGGGCCTTGAAAAGTATCTTGAAGATACCGAAGGCTGGAACTTGGCATCCAAGAGTGCGGCTCTCACGCGAAAACCAATAACTCGCAAGTCCCAAGCGTGTTGTCAGGAGGCGCTTGACGCAGCATAAGTCGGCGACGGTGCCAATTCAGCCGACTCATTTCTGAACCATCGAACGATAAGGCGCTTCGAACGGATGCGTATGGTCAAGTGCGGTTGCGCTCGCAACGGGTAAGTGCTGTCGGCTGAAGCCTCGCCGTTCGGCGGGGGGAGTGAGAAATAATCGAGACCTGCATTTTGTATTCATGCCGCTGCTTCACTGGCCAGGGTAGAGGTTCAGGTGCAACACCCCCAAGCATTGCATCTGACACAACCTGCATACGGGCCGCCAAGTCCTTCCCATTTCGGGTACATACACCGTTCAACCGCTGGCAGTTTTCAAGCGACCAGCACGGGCTCACCTTATGCTCGACTGATTTGGTTTCGCATTCGGTTCAAGCTCTACTATCCGCCACTCCCTCTCTTGCGCCGTCCCAGGTGCCACCCCGGTCAAATGACCGGTCAAAGATTCCCACGTTAGCTCAGCGTGTCAAACCCACGATTTAAGATATGGAGTCTCAGGTTCCGGAAGTCGTATACCTGCCTATGGAAGGCATGCTTCCCTGATGCGCTGCAATGCAGCCATCTTGGCCGGTCTGTCTTCTGCATCTATCAATTTTTGAGTAGCTTCCATTAGGGCATCGTTTCCGACAACTTCTTCGTCCCAGCCGAACTCACGTAGTCTGCGGTTCAGCTTGCACGCGCCAATTGTGAAATGCCCTTTTGTCGAGCGGTCGATATAGAACCCTCGATATATGAGGATGTGCTCATCGTATTCATCGTAGTGTGGCTGGACAATAAGGAAGCCGTTAGACGAACGTGGGTATGCCTTTCGGTTCGTCCGGGGCGTCACGGTGTCTGGCGCTATCTGCGAGACTTCCTGTTCGCGCTTGATATCATTGCAGTCCGCGCATACCACGCATAGGTTCTTCGGTTCAAATATGAACTGCGGATACTTGGACTTAGGGGCAATGTGCTCCACATGGCAGTTCGCCGCGGAAGTCAACGATACGTCCTTCCGGCAATATGCGCATCTTCCTTTCTGGACCTTGCGATAGTGCTTGCGAATGAATGAGCGCAGCGGTTCAAGGTCGGCGCTGCTCCAGTCCTTGTATGTGAAAGTCGCATCGTCTTTCTTTTTTTGGACAAGTGCAGCCAGCTCATCCGGAAGTGCGACGGGCTCGTTGATATCACTCATACTGGCCACGCATCTCTTGAAGCGTAAGAATAAGGTCTAGGACAGGGTCGTCCTCATTCAAGAGGTGAACCATCTTCTCGAGCTTTGCCATGGTCTCGAGAGCACCCGAGTCGAAGCCTCTTTTCTTCGAAACAGAAGAAAAGAGAGTCAACGCTGTCCGACTTAGATACTCATTGCGATATCCCGGAGCGCCGAATACCTCGGCAAGCTGATAATCGATAGATTTGCGTGAGTAGCTTCTTGCAGGTGTCGCAATTCCTGTCTCCATGGACATGACATGGCAGTTCCCGGCAGGCAATTGCGCAACAATTTGAGGCGAGTGGGTCGCAATGACAAAGTGACAACCGCTGAAATGACTAAATGTACGGTAAAGGAGGTGAATGTACTTCTCCTGCCACTCCGGGTGCAGGCAGACCTCAGGCTCGTCGATGCAAACAAGGGTGTCGTTCTGAATCTGGCTGCCAATGCCGAGTAGAGTCAAAACGACGGCTTGCTCTCCTGAGCTTGCGTCGTTTATGCGAAAACTTTCGTCCTTGCCCTTTTTAAAGAGGACAACATCCCGTAGCCGAAGAAGCCCCACTCGCAGCAGTAACAAGAACTCCGTGATGTCGAACGCTCCCTCGAGACCATCGATATTTAGCTGCTCGGTGGGAGTAACTCGCAACCCGAAGCGGTCAAGCCGCAGGTGTAGGGTTCTTTGGCGTTTGGATAGCTTCCGACTTTGGACTATGTCTAGCGCGCTGCGGATATCTTCGGTAGTTGCTTCAAGTATTTGTCGATATGCCTGACCGAGCTCAGCGGGGTTGAACATCGGCGCTTTTCGCATACGGTCATGAATGAAATCATGCGGGCGTGGCGCATTGTCCAACTCCCTTAGTAGCATATCGGGAATCAACTGGAAGGACACTGAAATCGCGGGTTCGTAGTCCAGATAGTCAAGAACCCCAGCAATTGCGCCGGCTTGAGCGGAGTTGCTCTGTGCTGAAAGGATGAGTGTGGTGACAATCTTTGAAAGGTACGTCAGACTTAGATTTGAGCTGGGTAATCCTCGGAGTCCGAGATAGCTATAACCCAAGGTGACCGCCGACCGCTTGGGAAGTGGAAATCTGTCAAAAGGACTTGTCGAGACGCTAATAATGTGCGATGGAGTATTTGACTTCTCGAGGCGACCTATTGGCTCATAGCGGTTCGAATGCTCGCTGCGGTCCCATTGCTCACTGGATAGCCCGCCTAACAGGTTGACTACGAGCGAGCGAAGCAAGCGGCTTTTTCCCGTCCCATTCTTGCCGACAATAACGGTAAACGTGTTGCTTCCCGGAAATCTTCCGTGGTGACGGTGCACGAATTGGAAGCGACCGATGGACGACGAGTATTCAATGAGCACAACTTCCCCGAATTTGCTGGTACTGACGTTTCCTGCGCGACAATCTCTGCGTCGCTAGGGTGTTTGTTGCCGAAAGATGCACCGCATTAAAGTGCCGAGTCGACATCGCGGTCCCTTTGCGATAAATATTCGCGAACCAATCTTGGTCGTTACAAGAGGTCTGTTCCCTCTATGTCAACGTCGATGACAGCTTCCGGCGCGATGATTGTCGCGATAGGGGTATAGATGTCCGTTTCGATGTTATCGGCGACCTTCAACGAGACCACGAGGGCGTAGCGAGCTTCGCTATTCCACTGGCGCGCTTCCTTCCAGTCTTTCCACCAACCGCCGACAGGAAACACTGCAATCTGGGATTTCGTAGCGAGCTGCGCCGCTGTTCCCACCCAGACGTCTGAGTGCATCGAGCCGCGGGCGCGCAACTGTGCGCCGTACTTCCACTGGGCAACGTCAGGGTCGCCGAAGCCGCTATCTTCAGTCTGTGACCGTTCAAGCCTATTGATACGGGCCTTGAACTGGTTCGCGTCTTCAGTCGCGCCTTTGACAGCGAAGCGCAACGCATAGGACTGGTAGCGGAACTTGCTGAGCCAGCCGCGCGAACTCGGGTTCGGCTCGACAAAGTAGGAAAGCGTGATGCGCAGCTCGACTTGGGCCTCGCCTAGTTGCAATAGCTCTTCGACTGGCCAAGGTAAGTCGTGCAGCTGCATCTCGCCCAGCACAATCGAGCCGCCGGGCTTGCGATAATATGGATTGAACTGCCGCTGAACCACGAGAGTCGGCCTGTGTGCAGTCGAATATTCGGACTGGACCGGGCTCACCAGCCCGTATCCGAAGGTCCGGAGAAGCTTGTCCTTGTCGAGTTTTTTAGGTTCGTCAGGAAGCGTTGCCTGCATGCCTTTCGTGTGCTCGGCACCATGTGCGACGAGAGCACGAATCGTCTCCGGCCAGTATTGCGGATACCTTGCACGGAGGTGTGCGCAAATCCGTGCAACGTCTGCCGTCGCAGCGCTGGTGTCGCCTGTGTCTGCGAAAAGATTCTTCGCTGGGGTGTTCGAAGTCGTCAACAGCCGAAGTGACTCCGGGCCTACAGTCACATGGATGCCACCGTCGAGCGACCCATTTCCGCCTTCAGCGACGACGTCCGGCTTGAATGGCCAAGGCGTGTTGCTCCACAACACCGAGGTGGTCGAAGCAGGCGAAAGCAAACCCGCCTCGGCAATTGCCTTGAGCGTTGCATGCTTTTTGGCATCGATATCCGTCAACGATGTCGCAGCACCTACCGTGAGCGCGTTCCAGGCCTGCCCTGGATTCTGGACAGGGCTCAATGCGTTGCTTTCCGGATACGTGCCCCACTCGGTCCACTGGACATTGCCGGCAGAGAGTATGAAGAGCCTGGGTACGCGTGGCGCGTCCTCGTCTTCCTCTTCGGCCGACCCACTTACATCAATAGGCGAGCGACCAAACGCCAGTTGGTCAACCGTCGCGGACCATTCAGAGGGAGCGCCGAGGAGGTGGCCAACCGACGTCGTCATCATCGCGAAGACCCGCGACCTGTCAGGAGCATCGACCTCAACCCGCGCTACGGATTCCGCAGTCACGGAGCCCCAGAGGCGGGGCGGCGTTTCCCCATCGGGCGGCAAAATCTTCACGGATTCAAGGCGATGCGGGATTTCAAGTTCATCTCCCGTGTGCAAGGCCGCGGTCAGGTCGCCATAAAGGGCAATGCCCGCCATCTCGCTGCCATGGCCTGCATGGTCATGTTTCTGCCAGTCGGGATTGTGGGTGTGAAGGTCCGCTTCATCGAGAGCTGGCGCCAACAACGGATGCCCATGGTTCACCCCCGTGTCGAGGATGCAAATGTGTGGCGCGCTGTCGTCGGCAGTGAAAGCGCTTCGTTCGAGAAGATTCTTGACCCAGTCCGCCTGTTCTGCCGGCGTAAGGCTACTAAGAAAGAACTCTGCGTTTGGCTCGACAAATCGGATTTCGGCGATAAGGTCGAGCAGGGCAACGCCCTGTTCAATTGCAGCACGCGTCGCGTTCGCTGCAACGACCACCCGACCGGGAAATCGGACGAAACCCGGTTCGACATTGATGCCGACCTTCGCGGCCTCATCTCGAAATTCCGCCACGACGTCGGTGAGTGCGCCACCCGTGTGTCGCAGCCAAATCTGCAGCCAATGAGGCTCGTCATCTACCGGCGGGTCCGCTGCGTCGGTCCACAATTCGGTAAAGGCGGCGCGGCGAATGTTGGCAATGGCATTTACGAGAGCCGCGTGTTGGGGAGCGGTGCCGTTGCGATTGTCTTTCTCGAGGTACTCGCTGACCCGTCTTACGAACGCAGACAGCTTGCCATCTGGAACGTGCAATACGGCGACGTCGGAGTTTGTGTGAGCAAGGACTGTCAGGAGTTCAATGCCATCAGACTTCCACTCGACTTTTCGATAATCGTATGAGCCGCGCGGGCTGAACTCGACGGCGATAGACATGCCGCGTCGCTCGGGTAATCCCAAGGCTTCACGAGTCTCCTCCAGCTCGACAATGCTGCCGGCAATCTCTTGAAGTTGAGCCAACAGGCGTTGGCCGTGCGCTCCCCGGTCCCTCTGCGGCGCATTTTCGCGCTGCACGGACAAGGGCGAGCGAAATTCAAGCGACGTCACGAATCCTTCAATGGACAGGTGACCCTTAAGTTCGTCCGCCATTTTCTCAGGTTCTTCATTTGGTCTTATTCGCCTGAGAGTCTACCGCAAGATTTCCCGATTCATTCGTTCGGGATGTTGTTTTTACGGATGTACGTTGTGGCCTTGAGCGCGCTCTTCCAAATGGCGAATGACGCTCGCTTCACTTACGGTTTTCTCGCCTTCCATAATCGCGTCTTTCAATGCATCGAGACACGCCTTGACGATGTCTGCGTGTGATTCGCCCTTGCCAACATGCGCGAGTTTGCGATAGTCGATGTCGGACGTTCCGAAGACACCTAAGCTGTTTCTCAGCAGCGTCTCGATTTGGCGCTCGTCAGGCGCCTCGTACTTAATGACGTCGTCGAAGCGCCGGAAAAGAGCCGTGTCGAGGTCTTTGCCGTGGTTCGTCGCAGCAATCAGAAGGCTATCGGATGCGTCCTGTTCGATGAGCTGTAAGAACATATTCAATGTACGGCGCATTTCCGCCACATCATGCTGACTGCCTCGCTGCAGACCCAACGAATCGAACTCATCGAAAAAGTAGACGCCGCGCGTTGATTTCAGCGCTTCGAAAACCAGCCGGAGCTTGGAGGCGCTTTCCCCCATGAACTTGGTGATGAGGCTGTCGAACCGCGCAGTGAAGAGCGGCAAACGGAGCTCGCCGGCCAACGCAGCAGCGGTCATTGTCTTGCCGGTGCCTGGTGGGCCGACAAGAAGCAGCTTTCTACGAGGGCTTAGTCCGTGGCTGTGCAGTTGCTCATGGTGACGCTGCTCGCGAAGGACGCGGTTTAACTTTCCGCGCACAGCCTCTGACAGCACCATCTGCTGCAGATGCTCTTGCGGATACTGCACTGTTAACAGTTCGGAAAGCTCGCCCTTCGGTTGAGCCAGCGGAGTCGGACGCCGCACGCCCTTGCTTTGAACTGAGGACAGCCCAGGCTTTCTGCCTGCCTTAGCGGCATCAACGAGGTCGCGCAGTTCTGCCGCCAACTTTGTGTGGCCACGATGAGCTTCGTCCGCAGCCATCTGCATAGCAACCGCGTAGAAATGCTCGTGGTTGTCACCAGCATATGCGCGCAGTAGTGCTTTCACTTGGTCAGAACGGGCCATTGGAACCTCAAAAGTCTCGAAACGAAGTATAGACTTCAAACGGGTCGAATATTGCTATTATAGCAATATGATTGCGACTACAGCATTTTCAACGAATGTTCCCACCTCGAAGTCAAGGTGAACTCCTGCGATGGGCGCGCGGCGAAAGTACCCAAGCTGAGTTCGCGACGGTGACCGGTGTCCACAAGTCGACCCTCTCCCGATACGAGTCAGAAAAGCTCGGGGCACCGACGCACCTCATCAACTTCTGTCTCGCGCGCCTCGCGGATTATGTAAGTGACCACTCACATACTGAGATGGGGCTTGAAGGCGCGCTGGATAACGCGAGACGAACGGTTGTGTTGCTCGAAGGGCTCGCGCAGAAATAGCGCCACCAATACTGTATATATATACAGTATTGGTGATTTGTGCCATCATGGTTTTCGGCGTGTTTAAGAAGGCCTACCTATATAGGAGATGACACAGCCTTCAATTCATTCGCAAGCGTCGGAACGGACGCAGGAACTCATGGGCGTCCTGTTGGCAGACGCAGCGGTCGATGTCGAGCTTGTAAGCAGGGAGCTTGGGCTGACTGATGCCATGAGCGAGCGGCTGAGGCGAGCGCTCGACCGGTTGGAGTGCGTCGCGGCTGTCTTGCGGGCAATGCGCTGTGCGGCGGACGGCTGTCAATCGGCAGGGATGCTCGATGCGTCGAGGTGCGCTATTGAAGAACTGGCGGCAAGGTGGCCGCAGGACTATCCGGCCAACGCTGTGGAAAGGTTGGTTCTTGCGCGCAAAGAAGGAGAACTAGGGCCTCTGCGTTGCGACAGTAGCAACGGGCGTCTCGAACCGTCAGTGCGTTGCGGCGGAGGCCGTAGCCAATAGGCATCGGAGCGCTTCAAAATAAGAATTTTGTGGATTTTTACATAAAATCAGTCATTTACACGCGACATCAGTAGGGTGCGTCAACGAAAAATGCGACACGTGTAGGTAACTTGCGCGCACTGCCGTCGAAAATTCCGCCGGTCTGCGGTGCAGAAAGGTGCGCAACAGTGCCGAACTTCGAGTCGCCGTCGCGCCTGGCGACATGAGTAGGGTGAAAACGGCGACATCGGTAGCGTTAAGGCACAGTCTGCGAGCCGCAGCCTTTCCAATATCACGACGGTGCAAAGATCGCGGGCAAGGCGAGTAAGCGGCGTGGGCTACATGGGAGCCTTTCTCTCCGACTTGTGCACAACGCGTGCGCTCGGCACCCGCCGCTCCTGGCTGGTTGCTCGCACCGTCGGCGTGGCGCTACTGAGCAAGCTGATCATCAGCGCACCGGCGCAAGCCGCTAGCACTCCGCCGCGCAAGGCCGAAGATGCCGCAGCCGGCGCTTGGCGACTGCAAGCAGTCGATGCGAGCGCCGTGGCAAGGGTGTCAAAATTACGGCATGGAGGGGTTTTCAACCATGGCGCAGGTGATCGGTGCTTGCCGATGTCCTTGCGGGCGACGTTCGAACGCAACGATGCTGTCGTAGCAGGCGATGTAATCCGTGGTCTTTGTAAAGCTTGAAATTGGGATTTTTCCCCTCGAATGAACCGCATTCAGTTCGTCGATCTTGGTTTTGGCGAATTCGATAAAGCTCCCTGGCCTCCCCACGCCGCCCTGGTATTCAGGCCAGTAGCAGGTGTGGGTGTCCTCCACCATATAAATCCCGTTCTTGTGAAGCCGGTCATACATCAACTCGAAGGAAGCGACCATGTGATTCATGACATGGCTTCCGTCATCGAGAACGATGTCGACTTCCGGATATTTCCGGAAGATCTGATCGATTAGAGCAGGGTCATCCTGGCTTCCTATGAAAATCTCAATACCTTCCGCTTCATGGGCCTTGCACTGAGGATTGATATCGATCCCTATGATCCTCGATTCAGGACCAAAAAATTCTTTCCACATTGCCAGTGATCCACCGCCGAATACGCCGATTTCGATCATCACGGGAGCTTTATTCCTGAAGCGCGTGAAGTGGCGCTCATAAATATCAAAGTAGTGGATCCACTTGTGCAGTCGTTTATCCGGGTTGTTAAGAAAGTATTTGTGGAGAAAGCCGTCAGTCATTTCCATGGCCTTGATCGGTGCATCGAATGGGAATATTTAAGACTGCGAAGGTACAATCGCCCTGAACACGTACTGGAGCGCTTTCGCGTCCTCGACAGCAGCGTTTGCATCCGCACCCGCTGCGCTCGCCATAGCACGAATGGCGGGTAAAAAGGCCTCGCGTTGCGGTTCATGGAAGATCCGGGCCTTGCCGGCATCGACGATAAACCCCGCGTCTCGAAACATTTCCAGCATCGTGACGCGCGTGAACCAACGGATATGTGTCCGGTCGAACAAGCCGGAATCCTGATACCGGAAATCGCCAAAGCTCAAACGAGCCTGCACGCTCCAGTGCTGCGCATTGGGAATGCACGCAACGACGCACCCCCCGCGATCCATCGTTCCGCGGATTTTCTTCAGTAATGCCCAGGGATCGTGAAGATGTTCGAGCACGTCTCCGAAGACCCAGCAATCAGCATGAAAGTCCGAACGAAATTGCTCGACGGCTACCCTCTCGATGTCCACATCGACTACACGGTCGCAGAATTCGCGCGCCATCTCAGCATAAGCCGGGACAATTTCGATCCCGGTGTAGTGCACGCTTGGGTTCGCTTTTTTGTATTCGCGCGCGAGTGCGCCGGAACTGCAGCCCACTTCCAGCACGCGCCGGGCATTTGGCGGCATGAGGTCAAGTAAGTCCGGGTTGTGATTCTGATGGACAGGAGTTTGATCCAATTTAGGCTCCGAAGGATATTGCTACGCTGGCTGTGAAGGTGTTCGATCAGGGCGATATTTCGACAATTGCACCCGCCACGCCTCATTCCCCATATTTGCCCAAATAGGACGCGTAGCCTTCCCGCCAGCCGGGCGAACCGAAAGCGCCGCCGCTTTCGTGAACCACGCTCAGCGGCCACGTACCCATGCGCAGCCCCTTCAGTTCTGCCTGACGGCAGAAGTCCATGTCGTAAAAGTGGAACTTGAACTGCTCGTCGAAACGCAGGCCACTCTGCACGAGCATATCGCTATCCGCAATCAGCAGAAGGCCGTCGAGGAGCTTGCATTCCTGTCCAGAAGGCCCGAAGGTCGAGGCGATGTTGCACGGGAATCCCTTGCCATGGCCGACAGTTCCACTCAGATATTTGGGTTCGTCCCACTGAAGATCTGGCGTGGAGAAGGCCCATGCTGGCTGGCGCGGCACACGACGAAGGTTGCCGGCCAGACCCACCACCTCGAAGTGGGCGAGTGATTCGCGGATGCGCTCGGTCCAGAAAAAGTCGTTGAGCCAGACGTCGTCGTGAACGAATACCAGTATGGCCGGACGCTGTTTTGCCTCTTCGATCGCCGTGTTGTAAATGCTGGACAGTCCGCGCGTATTGTTGTCGAATAGTTGAAGTTCGACATTGGGCAGGTGCGCATAGAGCTTCAGCGAGCGGCCAAGCGCCGTTTCATTCGAGAACTGCTCACGGGTGCAACGGGTACCGCAGACAATACGGATGGGTTTCGTCGCGACGGGGATGTCAGTTACCGCGTCGATCGACGTGATCGATCCGGCTGTTGGCGCGATCCCTGTTTGTGGCTCGTGCGCCGGGCCCGGAAGTGGGCTCACCGATGCTTCATGCGGCTGCGCGGGGACCTCGAAATGCTCAGGCGCAAGCCCGTTACACCAGCGCTGCCACATGGTACGCAGCGCACGCGATACGGCGTTCGCAATCGTGCTTGCGCTGATGAGGGGCGACTGCCTGCAATGTTGGCGCAACTCGCGGCGTACCATGGCGAGTGCGTCGAGGTCGTTGGCCAGCGCGACGCACTTGCTAACGAAGTCATCCTTGTCGCGCGCGACGAACGCCTCGTCAAGGCCGAGGTGCGAGAGCCACCCCGTGCTGCCGCGGCTAGCCATCGAAACGCCGGGCAGGGTCACGGTGGGAACGCCCATCCACAGGGCGTGCATGGTCGTGGTCGAACCGGCGAATGGGAACGCGTCAAGGCACACATCGACCTGCTGGTGCTGTTGCAGGTACCCCTCGGTATTCTTGCGCTGCATAAAACTGATGCGGCTCACGTCGATGCCTTCGCTTGCAAACAGTTTGGCCAGTCTGTTCATTTGTTCGATCGATGTGATCGCGCCAATGAGCATCCGCGAATTCGGTATCTCGCGCAGCACGCGTGCCCAGAGAGCCACCACTTCCGCCCCGATCTTGACCAGACGACTGAAGCTGCCGAACGTCAAGAAGCCGTTTTTCAAGGCGGGTAACTCGTTCACTTCCGGCGCTTGCGCGTACGGCTTGAATGGCGCAAGAGCCGGCAGAAACACCAGCTTTTCCGAGAAGCAACTGGCGAACTGCTCGAGCGGTGTGACGAACCGGTCCGACATGTAATAGTCAATGGACGTCAGGCCGGTCGTGGCTGGATTGCCGATCCAGCTCACCTGGACGGGCGCGGGCTTGTGCGCGAAGGTCACGAGGCGGTTGCGCCCGGTATGGCCGGACAGATCGATCAGTATATCGATGCCGTCGTCGCGGATTTGCTGTGCAACCGCGGCGTCGGTCATGCCGAAGACTTCGTGCCACTCTTGCGCGTGCTCCCGGATCGTCGTCGTGAAAGCGTCAGTGACCACGTAGTTCGAATAGACGTGCAGTGACAGGCTTGTGTCACTGGCCAGATGCTCCACGATCGACTGGAAGAAGTAGGCGACTGGGTGATTGATCAGATCGCCCGAAACGAAGCCGATCCGCAGGCGCCGCGACGGATCACGATCATTCGTGTGCTCCAACCGCTGCGCACGCAGGGGAGCTTCCTGGCGCTTCCCGAACTCGCTGAATTCTGCGAACGCGCTTGTTGCATCGAGATCGGTCTTATGCATCAGGCAGAACAACAAGTTGCTATGCGTTGCCGCCTGCATTGGTGCGAGTTCGAGCGCCTTGCGGAAGGCACGTTCCGCTTCATCGTACTGGCCATCGTCGTTCAGCGCGTTAGCGAGCGCGTCCAGTTCGATTGCGTTATCCGGTGCCAGTTCCACCGCGCGGCGCATCTGGGCTATGCCCTCGCCGGCTCGACCGGTTGCCTGCAGGGAGGCACCCAATGTGCGGTGCAGTGCTGCGCTTCCGGGGTGCTTTTCGAGAGCCTGGCGGCAGTGTGCTACGGCTCTCTGGTGCTGGCGCGTAATATGCAGCGCGTCGGCCAGCATTATCTGGGCGGGGAGACTTTCGGGCAGCAGGTTGGTCGCACGCTCAGCCGACGCCACGGATTCTGCGTACTTGCCTGCACGCTGCAGGGCGTGCGTGAGCATAATCCAGCATTCGCCATGAGACGGGTTTTGCTCCGTCAAGCGACGGGCAAGCGTCAGCGCAGCCTCGGTCTTTCTACTGTTGAAGAGATCCGCAAACTTGCGCAACTCCGTCGAGCTTGCACGGCGCGGATCGATTTTCGCCGCAGGGGTGTCCGACGCCTCCTGCTTGGGCGTAGCTTCGATTGCCTCGGCGTCCGCCTCGGCAACGTACGAAGGTTCGGGCGTGGGCGCCGGCGCGGCGTCAGGCTGCGGTAGACGAGCCTTCAGAGTATCGATGGCGTCCGCGGGAACGCCGCATTGACCCGCCACGTCGAGGGACATCCGCGCGGCTTCGAACTGCTTGCTTGCTGTGAGGGCGTTGAAGTAGTAGACCCAGAGTTGCGCGAAGTTCGGCGTATGGCCAAGTACAGCTTCGAAATGCGGCACGGCCTCGGCTGGCCGGTTCGTTTGCATATAGAGCACGCCGACATGGTAGTTGGCGTCGACGTGATCGCGATCCGCTTTCAGCACAATGGCGTAGAGCGCTTCAGCTTCGTCGTATTCCTGCTTGCGATGGTGTTCGATGCCGGCTTCCATGACGAGCTGGATATCATTCCCCATTTGCGATTGGGGGGCGAGCGCGGTGGTTTCGATCGGAGTTGGGAAAGCGGTCATGACGAAGGCGTGCTTGCGCCGCAGGTAACGGAAGTAGGGTAATTATCGAGCGCGCTTGGCCGGGGCGAATCACCGAGTTGACGTCAAAACGCCCGCCAATTCGGAGATGCGAGGGACGCGCGGAGATGTGGTCGGATCGTCGGCCGTTGCTGCAAGACGCGGGCGTAGCGAGCGCGCAAAACAAAGCCCGCACGAGGCGGGCGGAGGTACACGGATGCACCCTAAAGGGCGCAATAAGTGTTATTGCTGCGCGTCTGCGAAGTTCGGGCTTCAGAACTGCGCAACGCGTTGATACAGGTTGATGTTGCGAGTCGCCTGGATGGCCATTCGGTATTCGGCGCTCAACGCGGATTGCGCCGACTCTGCCTCCGCAGCGATGCGCATGTCGATCGCGTGCACCTGCCTGAGGACGTCGAGCGCCGCGTCGGTTTGTTTCGCGGGCAGCGACATGAGAAGAGGCGAGCGCTCGCTCGCAAGCTCGGCGGCCCTTTCCCAATCGCCGACGGCCGCAGCCTGCTCGATGTCTTTCGTGATCTGCCAGATGCGATCGATGGGCGCGGGGATGTCCATGTCGTTTCTCCTGCCGGATGCGCTTAGCTCTTGTTGGTCGCCAGCGCGCCGGCGCTATTCGAGCCACCGAAGAGCTGCGTGAGGTACTGCTGGTTGTTGTTCATCGTCGCCATCAGTGTGTTGAGCGCGGTGAACTGCGCGGTGTACATGCTGGTGAGCTGCGTCTGATAGTTGGCGAGATTCGACTTCTGTGTCGAGAGGTTCGTCAGATCGGTGTTGATCGCGTTGGTACGCGTCGTGATGACGCCCGTGCTGGACGTGTAGCTCGTAATGTTCGTGTTCAACTGCGCGGCAACGCCGTTGGTCGAATTGAACAGTGCGGCTACGGTCGACTGATTATTCTGCAGTGCGGTGCTCAGCGTGGTGTTATCGACCGCGAGCGAGCCGTCCGAATTCAGCGTGATGCCGATCGCCGCGAGGCTCGTCGTGGTGTTGCCGCTCTTCACGCCCGTTGCCACGATCGTGGCGAGCTGATTCTGGATCAGGTTCAGCGTGGAGTCGCCGAGCAGCACGCCCTGCGACTTCGAAGTCGAGCTGAACGAGGTGAGCGCGGCCATCGTCGTCACCAGCGTGTTGTACAGCGTGACGAAATTGTTGATGGCCGACGATTCGGCGCTCGTGTTCTGCGCGACCGTGAGCGTTTGTGCGCCGCTGCCCGTGGTCGACGTATCGACGGCCGCTGCCGTGAGGTTCAGCGTGACACCCGACAAGGCGGAGGTCACGGTGTTGTTCGAGCTGGTGGCGCCCGTGCCGTCGATCGTGAAATAGGCGTCCTGAGCGGCCGTGGACTGTGTCCACGTGGTCGTGCTGGAGATCGTCGACTGGTTCGCGGCGAGGTTGGCGGACGTCGCGCTCGCGCTCGTGATCGCCGTGCCCGCCGTCGTCGTCACGGCCAGGCTGTTCAACGCGTCGCCGGCATTCGAGTCGCTGATCGCGATGCTGATGCCGTTCGCCGAACCGGTCGAGGTCGAGTGCAGCACGAGGTGCGCACCATCGGCGCCATTGACGACCGTTGCGGTCACACCGGGATTGTTGGTGGCCGAATTGATCGCCGATGCGATGCCAGCAACGGTGCTATTCGTGCTGTTGAGCGAGATGGTGGTGCTCGCGCCGTTGACGGTCAGCGTCATCGTTGAGGAGCCCGAAGCGAGCGCCTGGGTTGCGGTGAAGCCCGTCGAGGTCAGCACCTGGGCTTGCGCTATCTGCTTCACGTCAAGGGAATACGACCCTGCCGCTGCGCCGCTGCCTGCGGTGGCCGTGATGCCGGTGCCGCTGGTCGTCGCCGTGTAGGCGTTGAGGGTCGTGCCGTTGGAGAGCGGCGCGAGGCCTGCCTGAAGCGCGGAAAGTGCGGCGGAGAGCGCGCCGTACGCGGAAATTTCCGTGTTGTCCTGGGTCTGCTGAGCGCTGATCGTGGCGGCCTGGCCGGCGATCTTGGCGTTGACGAGCGCCGTGACGAGGGAGGTCACATCCATCGACGAGTTGCCCGTCGAGCCGCTGACGATCGACTGGGCAGCTTGCTGCAGAGCGGCGTTGCTCGCGGCGGTTTGGGCTGCGACGGTACTCGCGATCGTGCTGGCTGTCGAACTGGTTACGGTGGACATGAAGGGGCTCCGTGCGTCGGCGTTGCAGTGTGAATCGGTTCAGGTCTGGAAAACGCCAATCGGGAGGCGCTCCTCCCGATTGGCTTGCATTGCGTGCGCCGGGTATGGCGGCCGGGCACGCAACGCCTTGGCTACTGAAGCTTGTTACTGCAGGAGCTTCAGGATCTGCTGCGGTTGCGAGTTCGCTTGTGCGAGCACCGAGATACCGGCTTGCTGCAGCACTTGCGCCTTGCTCAGGTTCGCCGTTTCTGCCGCGAAGTTGGCGTCCTGGATCGACGACTGTGCGGTCGACAGGTCGGTCGACTGAGCTTGCTGCGTCGTGCCGATTGCCGTGAAGCGGTTTTGCGCTGCGCCAAGCGTTGCTTGCAGGTTGTTCAGCGTAGTCAGCGCGTTGTCGATCGACTCCATGGCCATGCTGGCGCCGCTTGCCGTGCTGATGTCGACGCTTGCAACCGTCGTCGGCTTGTTGTAGCTGGCAATCTGGTTTTCCATGGCGACGGCAGCGGCGGCGGCAGCAGCGGAACCGGCGGCACCAGCGGCCGCGGCAGCTGCGGCTGACATGCCGCCGTCAGTAAGCGTGACCGCCGTGCCCGAGCCCTGGAACGCGCCGCCACCGGAGCTGGCGTTGCCAGTGGCGGTGAACAGATTGCCGACTGCAGTCTGGCTCAGTGCCTGGTTGTTCTGGTCCGTGAACGAGAAGCCGCCGCTACCGTCGGAGACAACATTGATCGACGTGATCGTTGCGGCCGATGCTGCTGCCGTTGCGCCAGCCGACGTCAGGCTCAGGCCCGTGAACGTGCCGAGCGTGTTGCCAGCTTGCGGCACGCCGCTGCCGATCGAAGCCGCCGACATGTTTTGCGTGAGGTTCAGGCTGATCGTCTGGCCGACGTTCGCGCCAACCTGGAACGACACGGTACCGAGCGTGCCGTTCAGCACGTTCATGCCGTTGTACGTCGTTTGCGATGCGACACGGTTGATTTCCGAAACTTGCTGGCTGACTTCCTGCTGCAGTGCTGCGCGGTCGTTGCTGGTCATCGAGCCGTTGGCCGCTTGCGTGGCGAGCTGGCGGATACGCTGCAGGCTGTTCGTCAGCGACGACAGACCGCTCGATGCCGTCTGGACCAGCGAAACGCCATCGTTCGAGTTCGACACACCCTGGTTCAGACCGTTGATCTGGGTCTGCATGATGTTCGAGATCGCGAGGCCTGCCGCATCGTCAGCTGCGCTGTTGATGCGCTTACCCGACGACAGACGCGTGATCGCTTGCGACAGCGCGCTACCCGAGCCCGTCAGGTTCTGTTGCGCGACGAGCGAGTTGATGTTGCTGTTGATTCCGAGCATGGAAATTCTCCTAAGCGGGCTGTGAGCCCGTTACAAGCCACTATGGCCGCGGCGGAAGCAATCTTTCATTGCTGGCCGCCTCAGTGAAGGTTGTCGGCGTCGGTAAAAAAAACTTGAGGGGACGCACCAACAATCGAGACCTCATTTGCGCGGTGCATAAAACGCCCCCCGCAGAATGCTTCCCGCCTTTCTTGCACCTGCGACTGCGTAATGCCGTTTGCAAGCGTGTTTACGGCAGCCCGTGCTTGCGGTTTAGCGGTGCACTTCGGCCGGCGCGCTCGGCGGTCCGTATGGCCCGCTGCATCCCGGCGCGCGGCGGCGTATCCTCAACGGTTCCCGCTCGCCCTTTACAGGAGGTCCCATGGAACTGCGCAGGATCGGCACTTCGTCATTGCAGGTCGCCCCGCTCATGTTCGGCGGCAACGTCTTCGGCTGGACCGCCGATGAAGCCACCTCGTTCTCGATCCTCGACGCCTTCACCGACGCCGGCCTGAACTTCATCGACACGGCGGATGTCTACTCCGCCTGGGTGCCCGGCAACCACGGAGGCGAATCCGAGACGATCATCGGCAAGTGGATCGCGAAGAGCGGCAAGCGCGACAAGGTGGTGATCGCAACGAAGGTCGCGAAGGACTCGCGCCGTCCCGGCCTGTCCGCCGCAAACATCGCGGCCGCCGTGGAAGATTCGCTGCGCCGCCTGCAGACCGATTACATCGACGTCTACTTCTCGCACGAAGACGACCAGAAGGTGCCGCTCGAGGAAACGCTCGGTGCGTACCAGCGCCTGATCGAGGCCGGCAAGGTGCGGGTGATCGGCGCGTCGAATTACACGGGCGCGCGCATCGAAGAAGCGCTGGCGGTTGCGAAGCGGTCGGGGTTGCCCGCGTATCAGATCATCCAACCCGAGTACAACCTGTACGACCGCGCACCCTACGAGGCCGATATCGAGCCGGTCGCGATGGCCCAGAGGCTCGCGGTCGTGCCCTATTACAGCCTGGCGAGCGGCTTTCTTTCGGGCAAGTACCGGTCGCGGGAGGATCTTTCGAAGAGCGCGCGCGGTTCGCGCGTGGAAAAGTACCTCGATCATCGCGGCATTCGCATTCTCGCGGCCCTCGACTACGTGGCCGAGCGCCACGGCAGTTCGCTCGCGGCGGTGGCGCTCGCCTGGTTGATCGCGCGCCCGAGCATCACGGCACCGATCGCAAGCGCGACTTCGCTCGACCAGCTGGAGAGTCTCGCGGCGGCTGTGCGGCTGAAGCTCGATCCAGCCGACATACAGGCGCTAAACGACGCGAGCGCCTGAGGGCGGGCCTCGCCGGACAGGCGCGAAAGCGCGATTCATCCAGGTGTCCTAAGCGACAGTGCGGCGACAAGGCGGGCGCGCAGGCCGCGGCCCGCCGCGCAAGTCACTGAGTAGAATCAAGAAAGTATGGCTTGGCGGATTTTTTCCTGATATCATTGAGAGTGAATTGAGATCTTTGCCTGTTTTGTTGCCGTGTTCGTTACTGTTGGCGGCCGCAAACCGGCGGTCAGGTGTGTTGCAGCAAGGTCAACCTGATCGCGTTCCGCTGTGAACCCCCTACTTCTCTTTTCCGGCCTCCGTGGCCGCCTTGCCTCTCGTTCAGCCCCAGCGTGGCGAACGACCGGAGGGCCGGCGCGCGAGCAGTTTCGACGCTCGCGCCTTTGAACCGTATTAAGCGATTTGAGTTAGGAAATACATGACGACGATTCTTCTGAAGGAAAACGAGCCGTTCGAAGTGGCCATTCGCCGCTTCCGCCGTGCAATCGAAAAGAACGGCCTGATCGCCGAGCTGCGTGAGCGTCAAGCTTACGAAAAGCCGACGGCCGTTCGCAAGCGCAAGAAGGCAGCTGCTGTGAAGCGTCTGCACAAGCGCCTGCGCAGCCAGATGCTGCCGAAGAAGCTCCACTAAGCTTTTTCGCTTTTCGGTGTTCCGCCAGACGGCGGCGCATGCTTCGCAAGAAGCTGCGCCGCCGTTTGCGTTTGCGCGTCATCCGCGTGCGTTTGCGTGCGCCGGATCCAGTCAGGCGGCGTCTAGCATGCTCGCCCCCATTCCCACACGCCAAAGACGCCGTGGACATTCTGCAGACAGCTCAGCAGGTTGACCGTGGCCAAATCGTAGACGTCGATATGGGCGCGCAGCAGCGCCTTTTTCAGCATGTATCTGACCGCACCGTTCGCTATGCTCAGGCGCGGCGCTTTTTCTTGCCCTGCGCCGCGCAAGCCGCGCGGCACATGCAGTCGCGCTCGTGGTCGTTGACCATGCCGACGGCCTGCATGAACGCATAACAGATCGTCGTGCCAACGAATTTGCAGCCGTATTTTTTGAGCGCCTTGCTCAGGGCATCCGAGACCTCAGTGGAGGCCGGCGCATCGCGATACGACGCCCAGTCGTTCTGGATGGGCGTGTCGTTCACGAACGACCAGACGAAGGTTGCGAGCGAGCCATGCTCGGCCTGGATCTGCTGCACGGCGCGCGCGTTGGCGATGGCGGCCTCGATCTTGGCGCGGTTGCGCACGATCGACGCATCCTGCAACAGCGTTTCCACGTGCCTGGGCGTGAAGCGTGCGACCCTGGCGACGTCGAAGTTGGCGAAAGCGCGGCGGTAGCCTTCGCGCTTGTTGAGTATCGTGGACCACGAAAGTCCGGCCTGTGCGCCTTCGAGCACGAGCATTTCGAACAGATGCTGGTCGTCCCGCGATGGCACGCCCCACTCTTCGTCGTGATATTGCACATACTGCGGCGACGCGCCCGCCGATACCCAGTTGCAGCGGTGTTCCACGTTGAATTCTCCTTCCGGGACGTTTCTCAGGCCACGCAAGCATAGCGCAACGGTGCCTCGCCACCACCCTGGCCAGATGGCCGATTGTGCGAACACAGGGAAGCCGTTAGTCTCTGCGGCACGACATCAATTCCGGCGTTCGGACCGGGTTCGAGGGCGCGCCAAGCGCGGCAGACATCATGCAGAAATACACCTGGTTGATCGGCGTGGACGGCGGTGGCACGGGCACACGCGTCGCGCTCGGCGACGTGAATGGTAACGAACTGGCGCGCGCCGCTGCGGGCCCATCGGGCCTCGGGCTCGGCATCGAGCGCGCCTGGCGGTCGATCGAGGAAGGCTGCTGCGCTGCGTTTGCGCAAGCGGGCCTTGTGTTCGACTGGTCGCATTGCGTGCTTGGCTGCGGGCTCGCCGGTGTGAACAACCCCGAGTGGCTCGCGGCGTTTCGTGCCGCGAAGCCGCCGGTGGCAGGTCTCGCGGTGGAAAGCGACGCGTACACGACGCTGCTCGGCGCGCATGGCGGGGCGCCTGGCGTGGTGGTCGCCTTGGGCACGGGCAGCATCGCCGCGGCGCTCGGTGAGGACGGGCAGTGCCGCATCGCAGGTGGTTTTGGCTTTCCCTCGGGCGATGAAGCCAGCGGCGCGTGGTTCGGCCTGCGCGCCATCGTCTGGGCGCAGCAGGCGCTCGATGGGCGCGCCGCGATGGACGACTTCGCGCGTGCGCTGCTCGCGCAGGCGCGCGCAACCGATCGCGAGAGCCTCATCGTGTGGCAGTCCGCGGCTAACCAGACAGCTTATGCGAGCCTCGCGCCGGTCGTGCTGGCGCATCGTGAGCATCCGTTTGCCGCGAAGCTGCTGGCCGAGGCCGGTCTGGAGATTTCGAAGCTCATTGCCGCGCTCGATCCAGCGGCCAGCCTGCCGGCGGCGCTCTCGGGCGGTCTTGGGCAGCCGCTGCGCGAATGGGTGCCGCAGGCGGTGCGCGATCGTCTGCGCGCCCCGCTCGCCGATTCCACAACGGGCGCCCTGCGGCTCGCGCAACAGGAAGCGCGCCGGCTGCAAGGCGCCGCCGCGGGCAACTAGAAAGGCGTGAACGGTGGCGGTTTTGCGGCCCCTGTGCGCCTCGCTAAGGGGCGAAAGTGCACGGGTGCGCCAGCCCGCACGGCACGTAGATCAAAGGCATGGGCTGGCGGCAAATGCTACGATTGCCCGTTTCCCGCTAGCTGTCCGATCACCATGTACAAGGTCATTGCAACCGATCTCGACGGAACGCTCCTCAACAGCGACCATCAGGTCGATCCGTTCACGGTTGCCACGCTGGGCGCGCTCGACGCGCAGGGCCTGCCGTTCGTGATCGCAACCGGCCGCCACTATTGCGACGTCGCCGGCATTCGCGACGTGCTGGGCATCCGGCCGTATCTGATCACGTCGAACGGCGCGCGCGTGCACGCCCCCGACGACACACTTGTGCACGCCAGCGATCTGTCCGCCCCCCTGGTCGAGCGTCTGGTTGCTGCCGACACCGTGGGCGAGCACGGCCGCGTGATCGTGAGCCTCTTTACCGACGATGCCTGGCTCATCGACCGCGACGCTCCCGAACTGCTCGCCTATCACCAGGACTCCGGCTTCGAGTACCAGGTGGTGGATCTGCGCGCCCACGCTGGCGCCGGCATCGCCAAGGCGCTCTATATCGGCGACCCGGACGATCTCGCGCACGTCGCTCGCAATCTCGCGCGCGAGTTTGGCGACGCGCTCTATGTCACGTACTCGCTGCCCGATTGTCTCGAGGTGATGGTGGCCGGTGTTTCCAAGGGGCGCGCGCTGCGCGTCGTGCTCGACCGCCTCGGGTTGGAGGCGGCGAATTGCGTCGCGTTCGGCGACAACATGAACGACATCGATCTGCTGGAAACGGCGGGCTATCCGTTCATGATGAACAACGCCAACCCCGATCTCATCAAGCGGCTACCGTCGGTGCCACGCATCGGCAATAACTTCGAGGCCGGCGTCGCGCACCATCTGCGCAAGCTCTTTACGATCAACGACGAAATCGCTTCGTAATCCAGACTGGCGCGATCCCGGTGGCGGACGTCGCGTTCGCCGGCGGTGACTTCTTTGACGATTGCAGCTGAACGTTACTGCGCTTCAGGCAGTTGCGCGCATGGACAGTCGTCCGCTCGTCCATCGAGCCCTTCGCGCTCGTGCGAAAAACGCGCGCGTGCGGTGTTGCCGGTCCAGTCGATCCGCACTACATAAATGCTGTCGAAGTCCGCGCTTTCCCAGCGCGGCACGTCGTTCGCCTGGCCGCCATGCTCGACGACGACGCGTCGCACGAGTGCCTCGATCTCCCGATGCTCCCAGGCGACGAGGACGGTGCGTCCGCGCCATTGCGGAGCGACGAGGGTTGTCTGCAGCGCGTCGGTCTGCGAATAGCCGTACGGGGTCTGGATGGGCATGCCGAACTGGATCGCGGTCGGCTCGATGGTGGCAAGCGGGCGCACGTAGTAGTACGGGTGGCCGTTGTCGTCCTTCTGCTCGGCAGGATTGGGCGCGTAGATGGCGTCGGGCTTGCCGTACCTGGCCGCGATCACGGCCGGCAGCGCGAGCGCGCGGTTCAGCCCCTTGCAGCTGAGCTGCCCGAGTCCTTCCGGCGGCTTTTCTCCGTGCCTCACGAATACGAGCGTCTCGATGTTGCGCACATCGTGCGCAGCTTGCAAGCTGGCCGCGCCGTTCTCGCTCGTTTGCGCTGTGCCACCAGCGCCGCTGGGGGCGCCGGCCTGTGGCAGCGGCGCGCAGGCAGCGAGCATTGCGCTCAGACCTGCGGCGAGCGTAGGGGCGAGCCGGTACGGCCGGGATCGTGAGCGCTTCATGCTGGGCGGGTGCTCCGAAGGATGGTCGCCCGATTCTAGCAGCGCAGCCGCCATGGTCTTGCCCACCGGTGCACGCGCCGCAGCAACGCGAACGGGCACCTGAGCGCCCGTTCGCGTTGCTGCGGCATGGCTGGGTCGCGGCGCCGCCTTGCGCCGTGTCGAACCGTCAGGCCGTCTCGCGCGCCGCCACGGCCGTGATCGCCTCGCGCCGCCCCGCCACCGCCGGATAGACGATGCCCGCGATCACCGCCCCGACGATCGGCGCCACCCAGAACAGCCAGAGCTGCGCGATCGCCTCGCCGCCTACGAAGAGCGCGGGACCGGTCGAGCGGGCCGGGTTGACCGAGGTATTGGTGACGGGAATCGAGATCAGGTGAATCAGCGTGAGGCACAGGCCGATGGCGATCGGCGCGAAGCCGGCAGGCGCGCGCTTGTCGGTAGCACCGAGAATGACGAACAGGAAGAACGCCGTCATGACGACCTCGCACACGAACGCGGCACCCATGGCGTAGTGGCCCGGCGAGTGCTCGCCGTAGCCGTTGGTCGCGAAGCCGCTCGCGGCGACGTCGAAGCCGGGGTTGCCCGTGGCGATCAGCGCGAGCACGAACGCGCCGATAACCGCGCCCACCACCTGCGCGGCGATATAGGGCAACAGGTCGCGCGCCGGGAAGCGGCCGGCCACGGTGAGGCCCACGCTCACGGCCGGGTTCAGATGGCAGCCCGAAATGTGGCCGATCGCGAAGGCCATGGTTAGCACCGTCAGGCCGAACGCGAGCGACACGCCCACGAAACCGATGCCGAGACCGTGAGCCGGGCCGGCGAAGTTGGCGGCAAGGACGGCGCTGCCGCAGCCGCCCAGGACGAGCCAGAACGTGCCGATCAGCTCGGCAATGAGTCGTTTGGATAAGTGCACTGTATGACACCTCGAAAGGTCGATTTTTGAACGAGCCGCGAAAAGCACCGGCATCCGGAAATGCCAGATTCTAGGCAGTCGCACTTTTGGGCGGTGTCAAGGATTGTCAATTTTGACGTAATTGATCGAATTATTGCGATAGGTGTACGCGCGAAAACATGCGTCAAGCGGGTGAAGGTTAAATTGAGATATAACGTGATAAAGAAGTATTAGTAGCGATTGCGAATTTCGTTATTTGCGTCTAATCTCCATTCGAGTTGGTTTAACGCGCAATGAAGGGGGAAAGCAATGTCGCAATATTCAGAACTAAAGGCGCAGATCGCAAAACTCCAGGCTCAGGCCGAAGAGGCGCGCCGCGCGGAGATCGCGGACGTCATCGCCACGATCAAGGAAAGAATCGCAGAGTACGGCCTCTCCGCCCACGATCTCGGCTTTGCCGAGGCCGCGCGCCGCGGTCGTCCGCCGAAGAAGGCACCGCTGCCCCCGCGCTATCAGGATCCGAAGAGCGGCGCGACATGGAGCGGGCGCGGCAAGCCGCCAAAATGGATCGCCGGCAAGAATCGCGAGCGCTATCTGATCGCCTGACGCACCCTCGCGCGGGCTACCACTTCGCTCCCGCACCGCGTCATCGCAAACGTAATAAGAGAGCCGCATGGGATCATGCGGCTCTTTTTCTGCATATCGCGAAATGCAACGTTCATTGGCGCTATTCGAACCCAGGCAAACGATTCACGCCGTCAAATTGTCTGCATTTATCCCAAAATTGTGCAATGCGCGGTACTCAGCCACCCGCCGCCACACGGCGCAGTACCGGACGCTGCGCGGCCTCGATGAGCGCGGTATAAGTGTCGACGTAATTGCTGGCCATGATGTGCGATGTGAATCGGCGTTCGAACTGCTGGCGAATCGCTTCGCGCGATAACGAATCGATATTCTGAAGCGCGGCCACCGCGCCTTGCACGTCCTCGACGACGTGGCCCGTGATGCCCGGATCGATCACTTCCGGCACCGAGCCGCGATTGAAGGCGATCACCGGGGTGCCGCAGGCCATCGCCTCGATCATGACGAGCCCGAATGGCTCGGACCAGTCGATCGGAAAGAGCAGCGCTTTCGCGCCCGAAAGGAACGCAGGCTTCTGCGCTTCGTTGATCTCGCCGATGAATTCGACATGCGCCTCCGAAAGCAGCGGCTCGATCTCCGTCCTGAAGTAGTCCTGGTCGGCCTTGTCGACCTTCGCGGCGATTTTCAGCGGCAGGCCCGAGAGCGCGGCGATCCTGATCGCCGTGTCCACGCGCTTTTCCGGGCAGATCCGGCCAAGGAACGCCAGGTACTCGGGCTTGCGGTCGGCTTGCGGGGTGAGCAGGTCCTGTGGCAGGCCGTGATAGATCGTGTTCTGCCATGCGGCGTGTGGCAGGGGCTGGCGCTGCGAATCCGAGATCGAGATCACGGGTGCGGTAGGGAACTGCTCGAACACCGGCTGCAGTTCGGGAAGATCGAGGCGGCCATGCAGCGTCGTGACGAACGGCGTGTCCATGTTCGAGAAGAGCGGGAACGGCAGATAGTCGAGGTGAAAATGCAGCACGTCGAACTCCTGTGCGACGCGGCGCACGCGCTCGAGCAGCACCATATGAGGCGCGAGGGCGTCGCGAATCGTCGGGTCGAGGCGCAGGGCCCGCGGCCAGGCGGCATCGAGTTTGGCCGACGTGACTGAATCGCCGCTCGCGAACAGCGTCACCTCGTGGCCCAGCTCGACCAGCGCTTCGGTCAGATACGAGACGACCCGCTCTGTCCCGCCATAAAGCTTCGGCGGGACCGCTTCATAAAGTGGCGCAATTTGTGCGATTCGCATTGTTCGATCTCCTGGGCAAAAGGCCGCGTGCAACGAATGCGAGTGATGCGGCACTGCGGCGGAATTGCGGGTTTCGGGTTATCCCTGACTCGATTATGGTCATGCCGCCCGGCCTGATACACGCGGTTTTGCAAACGCTTAATGTTGTTACAGCGGGAAACAGCGGGTGTAAAAGGGCATTGCAAAACGTGACGCGCCATGGGCGCACCCCGCAAGGCACATGCCCGGAGCGGCCGTCCGCGCTCGCGAGCGAAGGGCGCAGGCGCGCGAATGTGACGCGCCAATGAAAGGCGTATCATCCGCGCATCTTTCGAGCGGCCCTATGCGGCTGACATGGCGCGCGCCCCTTCCCGCCGCCGCTCCGCTCTCGTTGTCAGATAAATTCCTACACGCTTGCGAAACTTTTTCCCGCAACGCGTCGCGGCATCCGTCCGATTTCTATTTGTTCGCGCCCCGGCCACAATGCGATCACGACCATAAACAGGCCGTTCGGCTGCGTTTGTACTGCGGCCGAACGAGCAAACGTTTTCCATAGGCGGACTGACCAGCCGCCGCGTTTTGATTCGGGGGAATCCATGAGCGCGACGACGCACAGCGACATGCTCAATGAGATCAAGGAAGTGAACCTGTCGTACCTGTTGCTCGCGCAACGTCTCTTGCGCGAAGACAGGCCGACGGGGATGTTCCGCATGGGCATTTCGGAGCAGTCCGCCGAGGTGCTTGCCAACCTCTCTTTCGCACAGACCGTACGCCTTGCCGCATCGAACCAGCTGCTTTGCCGCTTCCGGTTCGACGACCACGCCATTCTCAGCGCGCTCGCCGACAAGGGCAAAACCGCGCTGACCCACTCGGCGATCATCATGGCGGGCCAGGACGTCGAGCAAATCGGCTGAACCTGCCCGCGCCGCCGCGCGCGGCAGCATTGCAGCGGACGTCCCGTGGGGCGCGCCGGCGGCGATGTGCATTCCTTTGCGGCTTCCAACGGATGTCTATGGCGACAAAGAGTGTGGTGCGGGAGGTAAAGGAGATCGCGCTGGCGATCGAACTCATCGAACTGGGGGCGCGGCTGCAACTGCTCGAGGCGGAGACCTCGCTCTCGCGCGACCGGCTCATCCGGCTTTACAAGGAAGTGAAGGGCGAGTCGCCACCGAAGGGCATGCTGCCGTTCTCGACCGACTGGTTCATGACCTGGCAGCCCAACGTTCATTCCTCGCTGTTCTACAACACGTTCGTGTTCATGTGCCGCCATGCGCGCTGCGAGCCGATTCACGCCATCGTGAAGAGCTACCGTCTCTATCTCGAGCACCTGCGGGTGCACGACGAGACGCCCGCTTTGAGCCTCACGCGTGCCTGGACGCTCGTGCGCTACTTCACCTCGGGCCTCCTGCAGATGACACCCTGCACCCGCTGCGGCGGCCACTATGTGGCCCACGCGCACGACCCGCAGCGCGGTTTCGTCTGTGGACTGTGCCAGCCGCCTTCTCGGGCGGGCCGCACGCGCCGCAGCGCGCTCGCGTCGGGGATCGCCGCTTGACGCGAGCCCCCGGGGGCCGTCGGGGGCGCGCACCCGGATAAACCCGGCCCAGCCCCGGATGCGGCGCGGCGTCGCGCCGCCCGCAAGCGGGAAACGGCACCGCGCAGGTGCCCGGCGGGACCCAGAAAAAGCCCGTAGAGCCTTATCGGGCAGGGGTTTGAAATCAGGCCCCAGATTCCTGCTGCACGTCGGCCGGCGGCAGGCGACCCGCGTCCGGCGAGCGGACGCTCCAAGGCCGCTTCGCGGCCATCCCATCCCAAAGTTTTTCGCGCCGTTGCCGTAAACCCAGCTAAGGGCGCGGGCCGACGGCGGTTCGCGGCGCATTTCTAGTGAGGACCCCGCTGTGCTGATCATCGTTGGAACACTCGTGACGATCTTTTGCGTCTTCGGCGGCTATGCGCTCGAGGGTGGCCATCTGGGCGCCCTGATGCAGCCGATGGAGTTGCTCATGATCGGCGGTGCTGGCGTCGGCGCGTTCATCCTCGGCAACGGCATCAAGACCATCAAGGCCACGCTGCGCGTCCTCCCGACGCTCTTCAAGGGCGCCAAGTACAACAAGGACGTGTACATGGAGCTGCTCGCGCTGCTCTATGTCCTGCTCGCGAAGGCGCGCAAGGAAGGCACGCTCACGCTCGAAGCCGATATCGACGATCCGCAGAAGAGCCCGATCTTCACGCAGTACCCCAAGATCCTGGCCGATCACCACATCGTCGAATTCCTCACCGACTACCTGCGGCTCATGGTGGGCGGCAACATGAACGCTTTCGAAATCGAAAGTCTCATGGACGAGGAAATCGAAACGCACCACGCCGAAGGCGAAGCGCCCGCGCATGCGCTCGCGAAGGTGGGCGACGCGATGCCGGCGTTCGGTATCGTCGCGGCGGTGATGGGTGTGGTGCACACCATGGCTTCGGCCGACAAGCCGCCCGCGATCCTCGGCGAGATGATCGCCCAGGCGCTGGTGGGCACGTTCCTCGGCATTCTGCTTTCGTACGGCCTCATCGGGCCGCTCTCGAGCCTCGCGGAGCAGCGCGTGACCGAGTCGACCAAGATGTTCCAGTGCATCAAGGTGACGATCCTCGCGAGCCTGAACGGCTACGCGCCGGCCATCGCCGTGGAGTTCGGCCGCAAGGTGCTGTTCTCGACCGAGCGTCCGTCGTTCACGGAGCTCGAAGAGCACGTGCGCCGCGTGAAGGCGAAGTAAGGAACGGGCCATGAGCAACAACAAGGACCGCGCGATCGTCGTCAAGCGTGCAGCGCCGAAGAAGGGCGGCCACCACGGCGGCGCCTGGAAGCTCGCCTACGCGGACTTCATGACCGCGATGATGGCGTTCTTCCTGCTGATGTGGCTCCTGTCGTCGGCGTCGACGGTGCAGCTGCGCGGCATTGCCGACTACTTCAACCAGCCGCTCAAGATCACGCTGTGGGGCGGCGATCGCAGCGCCGAAGATTCGAGCATCCTCAAGGGCGGCGGACGCGACATCTCGTCGCAGGACCAGGGCGTCACGCGCCGCACCGACGGCGCGAGCGAACGCTCCCAGCGCGAGCAGTCGAAGCACAACGACGACGACGCGTCGAAGCAGCTCGAAGGCTCGCTCGAACGCAAGGAGCAGGTGCGCCTGCACGACCTGCAGGTGAAGCTGATGGCGGCGATCGAGGCGAACCCGGTGCTGCGCCAGTTCAAGCAGCAGATCCGCATCGACTCCACGCTGCAGGGGCTGCGCATCGAGATCGTCGACTCGCAGAAGCGCCCGATGTTCGCCACGGCGCGCGACGTGGTCGAGCCGTACATGCGCGACATCCTGCAGGCGATCGGCAAGACGCTGAACGACGTGCCCAACCGCATCGTCGTGCAGGGCCACACCGATGCCGTGCCCTACGCGGGCGGCGACAAGGGCTATAGCAACTGGGAGCTTTCCGCCGACCGCGCGAACGCCTCGCGCCGCGAGCTGATCGCGGGCGGCATGGACGAGTCGAAGGTGATGCGCGTGCTCGGTCTCGCTTCGACGCAGAACCTGAACAAGGCCGACCCGCTCGATCCGGAGAACCGCCGCATCAGCATCATCGTGTTGAACAGGAAGTCCGAAGACGCGCTCATGCACGACGACTCGACCACGACCACGCTCTCCGACGACGCGGCAGGGTCGGGCAAGAGCCTGCCCGTGCTCGCGCTGGAGGCCGTGCCGGGCAAGGTGGCGCCGGCGCCGGTGGCGATCGCGCCGAAGGTGGTGCCGGCAGCGGCGGCGTTGGCCCCCATGCAGCCGGCGGCGGCAGCGCAATGACAACGAGGAACGGATGATCAGACACATTCTGGCGATCGACGATTCGGTGTCCATGCGGGAGATCCTGCGTGCGGCGCTCGGTGCGGCCGGCTACGAGGTGACGGTGGCGAGCGATGGCGACGAAGGGCTCGAGCACGCGCTCGCCCAGCGCTTCGATCTCGTGCTCACCGACCTGTACATGCCGCGCATGGGAGGACTCGACCTGATCAAGCAGTTACGGGCGAATCCTTCGTACCACGAAACGCCGATCCTCGTGCTGACCACGGAATCGGACGAAGGCTTCAAGGCAGCCGTGCGCGACGCAGGCGCGACCGGCTGGATCGAAAAACCGGTGGACCCCGAGCTGCTCGTCGATCTGGCGAGCGCGCTCGGCGAGGCCCGCCCTTGAGGTGCGGCGCAGCGGCAAAGCATCCCCCCAGGCATTTAACGCGGTGAAAGAGCAATGACTCTCGACATCACTCAGTTCTATCAGACGTTTTTCGACGAGGCGGACGAACTGCTCGCGCAGATGGAGCAGCTGCTCCTGAACCTGAACGTCGGCCGCCCCGATCCCGAGGATCTGGCGGCGATCTTCCGCGCGGCGCACTCGATCAAGGGCGGCGCGGCGACGTTCGGCTTCACGGCCTTGACCGAGACGACCCACATCCTCGAGTCGCTGCTCGATCGCGCGCGCAACAATGAACTCGTGCTGCGCAAGGACATGATCGACACGTTCCTCGAAACCAAGGACGTGCTCTCGGACCAGCTCGGCGCCTACCGCGCGAGCGAGGAACCCGACGCCGCTGCGGCGGCCGCCGTACGCGCGAAGCTCGAGCATCTCTATGCGGAAAGCCGCGGCCTGCCGCCGCCGGCTCCCGCACCGGCGCCAACGCCGGCACCGGCACCGGCTCCCGCTCTCGATTCGGAAGCGGATCTCGAAGCCGCCTTCGAAGCGCATAGCACGGTCGCGGGCGCGCCCGAGCACGTCGTGAGCGAGGCCATCGATGCGGCAGGCACCCCCGCGCCGTCGAACGCCGAAGCCGGCAGCGAAGGTCCGCACCTGCGCGTCACGCTGCGCGCCGTCGATGCGAAGGACCAGGAACTGCTCGTCGAGGAGCTCGGCAACCTTGGCCGCATTCTCGGCCAGGTGAAGACCGGCGACGACCTCACGCTGTGGCTCGAAACCGACGTGAGCGCCGACGACATCATCGCCGTGTGCTGCTTCGTGATCGACGAGAAGCAGATCTCGATCGGCCGCGGCGCGGCACCCCGAGGCGACGCGCAACCGGCAGCGCCAGCCGCCGCGCCGGCACCGGCCACACCGCCGGCAGCACCGGCCGCAGAGGCAGCACCGGCCGCCGCCGCGCCTGCGCCGGTCGCCAGCGCACCCGCCGCCGTTCCGGCCGCGTCGTCTGCGCCGCACGCCGAACACGAAACGCCGCGCGCTCCCGCGCAAGCCGAAGGCGAGCGCAAGGCGCGTCCGGGCGCCGCCGCGGCATCGGCGGAAGGCAGCTCGATTCGCGTGGGCGTGGAAAAGGTCGACCAGCTCATCAACCTCGTGGGCGAACTGGTGATCACGCAGGCGATGCTCGCGGAGACCACGAGCACGTTCGACCCGGCGCTCCACGACCGCCTCTACAACGGCATGGCGCAGCTCGAGCGCAACGCGCGCGACCTGCAGGAAGCGGTGATGTCGATCCGCATGATGCCGATGGACTACGTCTTCAGCCGCTTCCCGCGCCTCGTGCGCGATCTCGCGGCGAAGCTCGGAAAGCAGGTCGAGCTTGTCACCTTCGGTCAGGCGACCGAACTCGACAAGAGCCTGATCGAGCGCATCATCGACCCGCTCACCCACCTCGTGCGCAACTCGCTCGACCACGGCATCGAAACCGTGGAAGCGCGCCGCGCCGCGGGCAAGGACAGCACGGGCCAGCTCGTACTCTCCGCCGCGCACCACGGCGGCAACATCGTGATCGAGGTGAGCGACGACGGCGCGGGCCTGCGCCGCGACAAGATTCTCGCCAAGGCGATCAAGCAGGGCATGCAGGTCAGCGAGTCCATGTCCGACGACGAGGTCTGGAACCTCATCTTCCTGCCGGGCTTCTCGACCGCCGAGCAGGTGACCGACGTGTCGGGCCGCGGCGTCGGCATGGACGTCGTGAAGCGCAACATCCAGTCGATGGGCGGCCACGTCGAGATCACCTCGCACGCGGGCAAGGGCAGCACCACGCGCATCGTCCTGCCGCTCACGCTGGCGATCCTCGACGGCATGTCGGTGAAGGTCGGCGAGGAGATCTTCATCCTGCCGCTGAACTTCGTGATGGAGTCGCTGCAGCCCCGCCACGAAGATATCTACACGGTCACCAACGGCGACCGCGTGGTGCGCGTGCGCGGCGAATATCTGCCGCTCGTGGCGCTGCACAAGGTGTTCAACGTGGAAGGCGCGCGCACGGACCCGACCCAGGGGATCGTCACGATCATGGAAACCGAGGGACGGCGCTTCGCCATGCTGATCGACGAGCTGGTCGGCCAGCAGCAGGTCGTGGTGAAGAACCTCGAAACGAACTACCGCAAGGTGCACGGCATTTCGGCGGCGACCATTCTCGGCGACGGCAGCGTCGCGCTGATCGTCGACGTGGCCGCGCTCAATCGCGAGACGCGCGCGACGCACGGCGTGAGCGCCAGCGCAAATTCGGGTGCGTTCGCCGAATTCGCGTGATCGAAGTGAAGTCCGGACGCACTCAATCAACCAACTCCCAACCGTTCAGGGGCTAACGTGGCAGAAGTCCAATCGATTCAAGGCGGCGGCGCGCAGGGCGCGGTGCTTGCCGGCGCGCAACGCCGCGACGCGCAGCAGGCCGAGGCAGGCGGTCAGGAATTCCTCGTCTTCACCCTCGGCGCGGAAGAGTACGGCATCGACATCCTCAAGGTGCAGGAAATCCGCGGCTACGACAGCGTGACGCGCATCGCGAACGCGCCCGACTTCATCAAGGGCGTGATCAACTTGCGCGGCATCATCGTGCCGATCGTCGATATGCGCATCAAGTTCCATCTGGGCCGTGTCGAGTACGACCACCAGACGGTCGTCATCATCCTGAACGTCGCGCATCGCGTGGTCGGCATGGTGGTGGACGGGGTCTCGGACGTGCTCACGCTGCAGATGGAGCAGATCATGCCCGCGCCCGAGTTCGGCGCGACGCTCACGACCGAGTACCTCACGGGACTCGGCACCGTGGAAGGCCGCATGCTGATCCTGATGGACATCGAAAAACTGATGACGAGCCGCGAAATGGCTCTGATCGAGGCGCTGGTCTGACGCGTCGAGAGTAAAACCGGGGGGCCGCGAGGCCAGCGTGAGAGAGAGCGGAAAAGCCGCCGCCGAAGAGCGGCAAGCCGCCTTCCTGTTCGCTCGCCCCTTCGCGCGAGGTCCGAGGTGTCGCTGCGCCTTGCCACGCCTGGCGGGCCACGCCTCGCTGAATAGTCCGCCCCGTTTCGCACAGGACAGGAGCAAACGAGATGCTGCAAAGATGGTCGATCCGCACGACGCTCACGGGCGTCGGGGTCATTCTGGTTGCGCTGACCGTGCTGGTCGGCGGGCTCGGGCTCGTCGCGCTCGGCCGCGCGAGCGATGCGTTCGGCGAGATCGTGCGAGGCGATCTCGTCGCGATGCACGCGCTCAACGATGCGTCGGCGTATCTGCTGCGCACGCGCCTCGCGATCGATCGCGCCAGCGCGCTCACGGCCGCAGGCCAGGCCGACGACGCGAAGAAGGTGCTCGATCGCGCGCAGGAACTGCTCGGCAAGTCCAACGAAGCATGGCAGGCCTTCCAGGGCGCGCCCAAGGGCGGTCTCGACGCCGCCGCGCTCGACGCGCTCGCGGCCAAACGCGCCGGGCTCATGCAGGACGGCGTGCAGCCCGAATTCGCGGCCCTTCGCGCAAACGATCAAGCGGCCTATCACGCGATCGCCGACGCGAAGATCAGCCCGATGTTCGTCGACTACGACAACGTCGCCGGGCCGCTCGCGCAGGCTTTGCAGGACGGCGCACAGGCCCGCGAAGTGGGCGCGCGCGAGAAGATCGCCACGATGCGCATTGCGATCGGCGTGGTGATCGCGATCGCGCTCGTGCTCGTGGTGGCGATCCGCCTCGCGATGCGAGGCCTCATCGTGCAGCCGCTCGAGGACGCTGTCTCGTGCTTCGAACGCATTGCACACGGCGACCTCTCGCAGCCGGTCGTGGTGTACAGCGACAACGAAATCGGGCGTCTGTTCGGCAGCATCAAGCGCATGCAGGAGAGCCTCGTCACGCTGGTGAGCGCGGTGAACACGGGCGCGAGCTCGATCGACGTGGGCGCGCGCGAGATCGCGATGGGCAACACCGACCTCTCGCAGCGCACCGAGCAGCAGGCCGCGTCGCTGCAGGAAACGGCGTCGAGCATGGAGCAGCTCACCGGCACCGTGCGCCAGAACGCCGAGAACGCGCGCCAGGCGAGCCAGCTCGCCGTGAACGCCTCGGACATCGCGACGCGCGGCGGCGAGGTGGTCGGCGAAGTCGTGAACACGATGCAGGACATCGCCGTGAGTTCGGCGAAGGTCGTGGACATCATCAGCGTGATCGAAGGCATCGCGTTCCAGACCAACATCCTTGCGCTCAACGCGGCCGTGGAAGCGGCGCGCGCGGGCGAGCAGGGGCGCGGCTTCGCGGTCGTGGCGGGCGAAGTGCGCAGCCTCGCGCAGCGCAGCGCGAGCGCGGCGAAGGAGATCAAGGAACTCATCAACGACTCGGCCGCGAAGGTGCAAAGCGGCTCGCAACTCGTGGGCCGCGCCGGCTCGACGATGGAAGAGATCCTTCAGGCCGTGCGGCGCGTGACCGACATCATGGGTGAGATCAGCGCCGCGTCCGAGGAGCAGTCGGGTGGCATCGAGCAGGTCAACCGCGCGGTCACGCAGATGGATACGGTCACGCAGCAGAACGCCGCGCTCGTCGAGCAGGCGGCCGCAGCCGCAGCGTCGCTCGAGGAGCAGACGCGCCAGTTGCAAAGCGTGCTCGGCACGTGGCGCACGGGCGGCGCGAGTTTCGGCGCCGCAGTCAGCCCTGCTGTTAGCCCTGCAGTCAGCCCTGCTGTGAGCCCGGCTCGCGTGACGCCGGCGAGCGCCCCTGCGGCCGTGGCGGGCACTGCGAAGCGCAGCGCGCAGTCGCCGGCTTCGGCTTCGGCAGTGGCGAAGCCCACGGCGGCGGCAGCGACTTCGGCATCGGCAGACACCGCGGCACCGGCAGCAAAACCCGCGTCGAAGCCCGCAGCGCAAACCGCAGCAAAGTTCGCGGCCAAACCGGCGGCGGCGCGTACCGAGACGCACGTGAGCGCGGCATCCACCTCGGACGATTCGGACTGGGAAACGTTCTGATCGAACGCGGCACGGAAAGTAGTGAAGCACTGAACACGACGAGCAACTGCAATGCACATGAGCGCTACACAACGGCATGACCTGCCGCGCGAGGCCCCCGGGGCCGCGCGCGTTGCGCGGGCCGCCCATGCGCCGCACGCATTGCAACCGGGCAGGCGCGTGGCGCAGCAGTCGTGCGCAACACGCATGGCCTATGCAGCGGGCAGCGCGCAATGCGAAGGAGCATCAGCTTGAAAGCGCTGCGAAATACGCGCCACGACGTCGACGAACCGGCGCGCGGTGCGGGCGGGGAGAGCAACCGCGATTTCGACTTCACCTCGGCGGACTTCGAGCGCATTCGCGCGCTCATTCACCGCCGCGCGGGCATCTCGCTCTCGGACCACAAGCGCGACATGGCGTACAGCCGCCTCGCGCGGCGACTGCGTGCGCTCGGTCTCGATAGTTTTCGCGAATATCTCGACCAGCTCGAAGCCCGCAACGATGCAACCGAGTGGGAGGCGTTCACGAACGCGCTCACCACGAACCTCACGGCGTTTTTCCGCGAGGCGCATCACTTCCCGATCCTCGCGGATTTCGTGAAACGCCGGGCGGGGGTGGCGGGTGCGCAGCCGGTTTCGGTCTGGTGCTCGGCCGCTTCGACGGGCGAGGAACCGTACTCGATTGCGATGACGCTCGTCGAAGCGCTCGGCGATCGCGCGGCCCGCGAGGCGCGCGTGCTCGCCACCGACCTCGACACCCAGGTGCTCGCCAAGGCCGATGCGGGCGTGTACGCGTTCGATCAGGTGAAGCACCTGTCGCCGGAGCGTCTGAAGCGCTTCTTCTTCAAGGGCACGGGCTCGCACTCGGGGCTCGTGAAGGTCCGCCCGGAGCTGCGCGCGATGATCAAGTTCGAGCAGCTCAACCTCACCGACGCGGACTACGGCTTGCGCACGACGTTCGACGCGATCTTCTGCCGCAACGTGATGATCTACTTCGACAAGCCGACCCAGGCGCAGGTCCTCGCGCGCTTCGAGCCGCTCATGAAGCCGGACGGCCTGCTCTTCGCCGGTCACTCGGAGAACTTCACCTATGTCACGCAGGCCTTCCGTCTGCGCGGCCAGACCGTGTACGAACTGACGCGCGGCCGCAGCGACGCCGCAGGCGCCGCGCCCCGCCGTGCGAGCGACGCTCTCGGAGTGCCCGCATGAGCGCCAGCCTCCCGATTGCGTCGAACCGGTATTTCGACTCGCACTTCCAGCGCCCCGGCGTGAAGCTCCTGCCCAACGAGTTCTACACGACGGGCGAGGACATGGTGCTCGTCACCGTGCTCGGCTCGTGCGTGGCGGCGTGCATCCAGGATCGCACGGCCGGCATCGGCGGCATGAACCACTTCATGCTGCCCGACGACGGCGCAGATTCGGCCCATGCGCTGACCGCCGCCTCCGACTCGATGCGCTACGGCGCGTACGCGATGGAAGTGCTCATCAACGAGCTCATCAAGGCCGGCGGCCGCCGCGAGCGCTTCGAGGCCAAGGTGTTCGGCGGTGCGGCCGTGCTGGCGGGCATGACGACGATGAACATCGGCGACCGCAACGCCGCGTTCGTGCGCCGCTATCTCGCGACCGAGAACATCCGCATCGTGGCCGAGGATCTGCAAGGCTCGCATCCGCGCAAGGTCGCGTTCCTGCCGCGCACGGGCCAGGTCATGGTGAAGAAGCTGCGCCTTTCGCAGGACGCGAGCGTGGCCGAGCGCGAGCAGCAGCTCGCCGCGCAGACCGCCGAGGCGCGCGCCGAGCGGCTCGCGCGGGCGCGCGCGCGCGTGGAGCTGTTCGGGCTCGGCAGCGCCGGGCGCGCGGGGCCGGGCGCCACCACTGCGAATCATGCGGCCCAGGCAGCGCAGGCAACGCTCGCCACCCAGATTTCCCAATCCCAGCCGCAGCCCGGGCGTCCTCGCATCGAGCTGTTCGGCTCGGGCGTGACGTCGGCGCTGCGCGCATCCGGTCAAGACAACGCCAGGACAGTAGAGGAGGCGTGAACGCTGTGCAAAAAATCAAGGTTCTCTGCGTCGATGACTCGGCGCTGATCCGCAGTCTGATGACGGAAATCATCAACTCGCAGCCCGACATGACGGTCGTCGCGACCGCGCCGGATCCGCTCGTCGCGCGCGAGCTGATCAAGCAGCACAACCCCGACGTGCTCACGCTCGACGTGGAAATGCCGCGCATGGACGGCCTCGACTTCCTCGAGAAGTTGATGCGCCTGCGACCCATGCCGGTCGTGATGGTGTCGTCGCTCACGGAGCGCGGCAACGAAATCACGCTGCGCGCGCTGGAACTGGGGGCGGTCGACTTCGTGACGAAGCCGAAGGTCGGCATTCGCGACGGCATGCTCGAATACTCGGAAAAGCTCGCCGACAAGGTGCGCGCCGCCTCGCGCGCCCGCGTGCGCGCGCATCATGCGGCCCCCGCAGCGCCGGGCGGCGCAGCTCACGCCCAGGCCGCCGCGGGCCACGCGGCGCATGGGACGCAAGCGGCGAGCCCCGCGCCGATGATCAACAATCCGCTCGTTTCGACGGAAAAACTCGTGATCGTCGGGGCATCGACGGGCGGCACCGAGGCGATCCGCGAAGTGCTCCAGCCGCTGCCGCCCGACGCGCCAGCGGTGCTGATCGCGCAGCATATGCCGCCGGGTTTCACGAAGTCGTTCGCGCAGCGCCTGAACGGGCTGTGCCGCATCACCGTCAAGGAAGCGGAGCACGGCGAGCGCGTGCTGCCCGGCCACGCCTACATCGCGCCGGGCCACGCGCATCTCTTGCTGGCGCGCAGCGGGGCGAACTACATCGCGCATCTCTCCGACGACCCGCCGGTCAACCGGCATCGTCCGTCGGTCGACGTGCTGTTCCGCTCGGCGGCGCAGAACGCGGGCAAGAACGCCATCGGCGTGATTCTCACGGGCATGGGCCGCGACGGTGCGGCCGGGCTGCTCGAAATGCGTCAGGCCGGTGCGTACACGCTCGCGCAGGACGAGGCGAGCTGCATCGTGTTCGGCATGCCGCGCGAAGCCATTGCGATGGGTGGCGCCGACGAGATCGCCTCGCTCTCCGACATGAGCCGGCGCGTGATGACCCGTCTCGCCTCGATGGGCGACCGGGTCCAGCGCGTCTGATGAATAACCAGTATCGAGAGATCGTGTGGGCCGCAAACGCTTGCCCGATTGATCGCGATTAATTTATCTGGATAGGCGCTTCGCTTCTCTGGATAATTGCCCGGGTTTTCGCCTGGAGGAATGGAAGATGATGGATAAGGGAATGAAGATTCTGGTGGTGGACGATTTTCCGACGATGCGCCGGATCGTCCGCAACCTGCTCAAGGAACTGGGCTATTCGAACGTCGACGAAGCCGAAGACGGCGCAGCGGGCCTCGCGCGCCTGCGCGGCGGCAACTACGAGTTCGTGATCTCCGACTGGAACATGCCGAACCTGGACGGTCTCGCCATGCTCAAGGAGATCCGCGCCGATGCCAACCTCTCGCATCTGCCCGTGCTGATGGTGACGGCGGAATCGAAGAAGGAGAACATCATCGCGGCGGCGCAGGCGGGCGCGAGCGGCTACGTGGTGAAGCCGTTCACGGCCGCGACGCTCGACGAGAAGCTCAACAAGATTCTCGAGAAGATGGCCAAGACGGGGAGCTGACGTGAACGAGCCCATCAGTGCGCCGTTCGGCGAGTGGCCGGAAGGCGAGAGCGCCGAGCCGCTGGCGCCGCCGCCCCTGTTCGACACGGCGGCGCCCGCCTCCGGCGAGGCGGGCGAACTGGCAACGGACCGCATCCTCGCGCGCATCGGCCATCTGACGCGCAGCCTGCGCGATTCGATGCGCGAGCTCGGTCTCGACAAGCACGTCGAGCGCGCCGCCGAGGCGGTGCCCGACGCGCGCGACCGGCTGCGCTATGTCGCGAACATGACCGAGCAGGCCGCCGAGCGCGTGCTGACGTCGATCGACATCGCCAAGCCGCTGCAGGAAACGCTGGAGCGCGATGCGAAGGTGCTGTCGAGCCGCTGGTCGACGTGGTACGACGCGCCGATCGGCCGCGAGGAAGTGCGCCAGCTGATGGACGACACACGCGCCTTTCTGGACGGCGTGCCGCAGGCCACTGCGGCGACCAGCCAGCAGCTGCTCGAGATCATGCTGGCTCAGGACTTCCAGGACCTGACGGGCCAGGTGATCAAGAAAATCATGGACGTGGTCTATCTGATCGAGCAGCAACTGCTCACCGTGCTCGTGGAGAACATTGCGCCGGAGCGGCGCGAGCAGTTCGCGGCAACGGCGGCGGCGCTCGCGGAAACCCAGAGCAGCACCGGCAGCCCCGAGGGCCTGCTCAACGGCCCGCAGATCAATCCCGAAGGCAAGACCGACGTCGTGCAGGACCAGGCGCAGGTCGACGACCTGCTCGCAAGTCTCGGTTTCTGACAGGGGATGGTGCGCTAGCCGTCAGGCGAATCTGCATCTCGTAGGCCAAGGCGGGCATACTACTGCTTGTGTCTTCGTACCCGGCGGCGGCGGCCAGCGCCGCGCCGGTGCAACGAAGCGTAGCCAGACGCTGCCCGTTGCGCTGCTGTGCGCCACCGCGACTTTCGTGCGCGGCCTCACAGCGCAATGGCGCAAAGTGCCATTGAGAGAGGAGGGGCCGCCTTGTATCCGTACGCATCGCTCTGTGGCAAATCCGCCCGCCGCGCATCGCCGGGCCGCGCGCCCGGCGCAGCGCTCCGGTGTTCGCTTCATGCTTCGCTCCTTTGCGCCCTGTTTTGTGCGTCGCTCCTCCCGCCGCCCGCTAGCGCCGCACTAGGCGGCGCGCCCATGCCCACGCCGGCCGGCGCGAGCGTCAGCACGCTCAGCGCGGCCTCGGCCGCGGCGGCGACGGGTAACGCTTCGACCGTTGCGCGCGCAGCGGTGCAAAACGCGGCTTCGGGTGCCTCAGCGACGCCCGCTTACACCGTTCAGCAGACCACGCTCGCCAACGGCACCGTCGTGCGCGAGTACCTCTCGCAAGCCGGCACCGTGTTCGGCGTTGCCTGGATGGGCCCGCAGCCGCCCAACCTCGCCACGCTGCTCGGCGGCTACTTTCCGCAATACGTGTCCGGCGTGAAGGCGAGCCATGCCGCCGGGCTCGTGCGCGGGCCCGGCGTGGTCGAGAGCCCGGGCCTCGTGGTGCGCTCGGGCGGCCACATGGGTCACTTCTCCGGGCAGGCATGGCTGCCGCAGGCGCTGCCTGCGGGCGTCAGCGCCGAAGACATCCAGTGACGAACGGAGGCCGACCGTGCTGACTTCACGAAACCCGCGCGCCGCCTGCCGGCTGCGCCCTTTCCGGTTCCTTTCGCTTGCGGCAGTGATATCACTCATTTCGCTCATCGCCGCGTGCGGAGGCGGGGGGGGCGGCGGCAACAGCAGCGGCTCGAGCGGCAGCAACAGCAGCAGCTCGGCGTCGCCCAGTCCCACGCAGCAGCCTGTCGCGGTCAACGCCGCGAACACGGTGAGTGTCACCGTGGACCGGGGCTTGACCGGCACGCTGCCGAACATTCCTACCGTGAGCGTGAAGGTTTGCGTGACCGGCACTTGCCAGACCGTCGACCATGTGCAGGTGGATACCGCGTCGTTCGGGCTGCGCCTGCTCGCCTCGGCGCTGCCCTCGGCGTTCCTGCAAGCGCTGCCCCCGGTCAAGGCGAACAACGGCGGCAATCTCGCCGAATGCGCGGCCTTCGCGGACGGCTACACATGGGGCAGCGTCCGCTCCGCCGACGTCAATATCGGCGGCGAAACCGCGCCCAGTATCCCGATCCAGGTGATCGGCGACCTCACAACTACGGTGCCGCAGGCCTGCACGGGCTTCGGCGTTGCACAGGACACAGTCGCGCAACTGGGCGCGAACGGCATTCTCGGCATTGGCGTCGCGCCCTATGACACCACAAGTGACTATTACTCCTGCCCCGGCAACACCAACTGCAGCGCGACATCGGTCACGCAATCGTCCCAGCTCGTCACCAACCCCGTGCGGAAGTTCACCACCGACAACAACGGCGTGATCCTCGAGATGGCGCCCGTCTCGGACAGCGGCGCGCCCAGCGCCACGGGCACGCTCGTATTCGGCATCGGCACGCAGTCGAACAACGCGATGAACGCTGGGCAACGCTTCGCTACAGATTCGTTCGGCAGGCTCAGCGGCACGTTGAACGGCCGCACGCTCGATACCTTCCTCGACTCGGGCTCGAACGCGATCTTTTTCGTCGACAGCAGCCTCCCGCAGTGCGGCGGCAATCTCGGCTCGTTCTACTGCCCGTCGGCCACGCAGTCCTTCACGGCGACGCTCACCCCGTATGGCGGCGGCGCCTCGGGCACCGCGGTCTTCAATGTCGCGAACGCGAACGCGTTGCTCGGCGGCGGATCGAACTACGCGGCGAACGACCTGGCCGGTCAGTTCGGGTCGTCGGCGAGCCTCGATCTCGGGCTCTCGTTCTTCTATGGCCGCTACGTCTACTACGGCATGGACCAGACCGGGAGCGGCGGAAAGCCGCCGTACGTCGCGTTCTGAGGCACTGGGCGGGCTGGCGCGGCGGCGATGCATCGCGCCGCGTCGGCCATGCCCGTAGGAGCGGGCGCTTTCGCCCCCTCGCCAACGCCGAAGGACGTCCCGGCGCGCCGCGCGTCAGCGCCCGCAACTGATGGCGCCCCGTTTCCATCGCCCGAAATACCCTGGTTTCCCCGCCTTACTCCGTCGATCGGTGCTTGCCTGCGGCGGCAATAATCGCTGTCACTGAAAAAGGGCGCGCGCCAGCCGCGCAGCCGCGACGAGCGGCGCGCGCCCGCGACCGGAGCATGCGTGGCTGAGGACAGCGACCTCGAGAAAACCGAATCCGCCACTCCCAAGCGCCTCGAAAAGGCGCGGGAGGAGGGGCAGGTTCCGCGTTCCCGGGAGCTGGCGACATTCGCGCTGCTCTCGGCGGGCTTCTATGGCGTATGGATGCTCTCCGGCACGATCGGCGAGCACATGCAGGCCATGATGCGCGGCGCGTTCACGTTCAATCATGCGAGCGCGTTCGAAACGCGCCGCATGCTCATCGGCGCCGGCGTGGCCGCGCGCGAGGGTTTGATGGCCCTCCTGCCGGTGCTCGCGCTCACCGGGCTCGCCGCGCTCCTCGCGCCCATGGCGCTTGGCGGCTGGCTCATCTCCACGAAGTCGCTCGAGCCGAACTTCGGCCGCCTCAATCCCATGTCGGGGCTCGGGCGGATCTTCTCCGTGAACGGGCCGATCCAGCTCGGCATGTCGCTCGCGAAGACGCTCGTGGTGGGCGTGATCGGCGGCTGGGCGCTGTGGAGCCGGCGCGACGAGATCCTCGGGCTCGGCATGCAGCCCGCACCGCGCGCCTTCGCCGACGCCACGCATCTGGTCGCGGTGTGCTGCGGTATGACGGTAGCGGGCATGTTCGTGGTGGCCGCGCTCGATGTGCCGTACCAGCTCTGGTCGTACTACCGCAAGCTGCGCATGACGAAGGAAGAGGTCAAGCGCGAGCACCGCGAAAACGAAGGCGATCCGCACGTGAAGGGACGCATTCGTCAGCAGCAGCGCGCCGTCGCGCGCCGCCGCATGATGACCCAGGTGCCCAAGGCCGACGTGGTCGTGACGAACCCGACGCACTTCGCCGTCGCGCTCAAGTACGCCGATGGCGAGATGCGCGCGCCCAAGGTGGTGGCGAAGGGGGTGAACCTCGTCGCCGCGCGCATCCGCGAGATCGCCGCCGAACACAACGTGCCGCTGCTCGAAGCGCCGCCGCTCGCTCGCGCGCTCTATTACAACGTCGACCTCAACCGCGAAATTCCCGGGCCGCTCTACGGCGCGGTCGCGCAGGTGCTCGCGTGGGTCTATCAGCTCAAACGCTTCCGCGAGCATGGCGGCGACGTGCCGATGGCGCCGACCGACCTCGAAGTGCCGCCCGAGATGGACAAGGGCGCAATGAGCGATGACGCCGCCGCCGAGGAAGCCGACGACGCCCTCACGCCCGAGGAGCGCGCTGCCGCCGGGCAGTCATCCGCTCAGTCATCCGCGCAGGCAGCTGCGCAGTCATCCGCTCAGGCGGCCAACCGCACGAACGCCGCGAACGCCGCAGACGCCGCGAACGCAGGCAACGCATCGAACACCGCCGGCCGCGCCGATGGAGCCGCCAACCCGGGCACCAGGCGCGCAGGCACTGAAGGAGCAACAGAATGAACGCCCGCACCGGTTTTCTCGCGCGGCGCCCGGAGATGCTGCAAGGCACGAATCTGCGCGCGCTGGCGGGACCGATCCTGATCTGCATGATCCTCGGCATGATGATCCTGCCGTTGCCGCCGTTCCTGCTGGATCTGCTGTTCACGTTCAACATCGCGCTTTCGGTGATGGTGCTGCTCGTCAGCATGTACACCATGAAGCCGCTCGACTTCGCGGCCTTCCCGAGCGTGCTGCTGTTCTCCACGCTGCTGCGCCTTTCGCTGAACGTCGCCTCCACGCGCGTCGTGCTGCTTGAAGGCCACACTGGCCCCGACGCGGCCGGCAAGGTGATCGAGTCGTTCGGCCACTTCCTCGTGGGCGGCAACTTCGCCGTGGGTATCGTGGTGTTCGTGATCCTCATGGTCATCAACTTCATGGTGATCACGAAGGGCGCGGGCCGCATCGCCGAAGTGGCCGCGCGCTTCACGCTCGACGCGATGCCCGGCAAGCAGATGGCGATCGACGCCGACCTCAACGCCGGCCTCATCAACGAGGAAGCGGCGAGAAAGCGCCGCAGCGAGATCGCCCAGGAAGCCGAGTTCTACGGCTCGATGGACGGTGCGAGCAAGTTCGTGCGCGGCGACGCCATTGCCGGCCTGCTCATCATGGTGATCAACATCGTGGGCGGCCTGATCGTGGGCGTCGTGCAGCACGGCATGCCGATCGGCGCGGCGGGCGAGACGTACACGCTGCTCACCATCGGTGACGGCCTCGTCGCGCAGATTCCGTCGCTCGTCATTTCGACCGCGGCGGGCGTGATCGTCTCGCGCGTGGCGACCAACGAGGACATCGGCACGCAGCTCACCGGGCAGCTCTTCACCAACCCGCGCGTGCTGATGATCACGGGCACGATCATCGGCATCATGGGCCTGATTCCGGGCATGCCGCACTTCGCCTTCTTGCTGCTGGGCGCCGGCGCGATCCAGCTCGGCCGCGTGATGAAGAAGAACGCCGAAGCGAAGAATGCGAGCGCCGTGATTGCCGACGCCGCGCCGGCCGCGCTCGCGCCGGTCGAAAACGCCGAGGCGACGTGGGACGACGTCGCGCTCATCGACACGCTCGGCCTCGAAGTGGGCTACCGCATCATCCCGCTCGTCGACAAGAACACCGACGGCGAGCTGCTCAAGCGCATCAAGAGCATCCGCAAGAAGTTCGCGCAGGAAATCGGCTTCCTGCCGCCCGTCATCCATATTCGCGACAACCTCGAGCTGCGTCCAAACGCGTACCGCATCGCGCTGAAGGGCGTGGAGGTGGGCACGGGCGAAGCCTATCCGGGCCAGTGGCTCGCGATCAATCCGGGGCAGGTGAGCGCGGTGCTGCCGGGCACGCCGACCACCGACCCGGCGTTCGGGCTGCCCGCCGTGTGGATCGATTCGAACGTGCGCGAGCAGGCGCAGGTGTTCGGCTACACGGTGGTCGATTCGAGCACGGTCGTGGCGACTCACCTGAACCACCTCGTCGTGATGCACGCGGCCGAGCTGCTCGGGCGGCGCGAGGTGCAGGCGCTACTCGAGCGGGTGCAGAAGGACACGCCTTCGCTCGTGGACGATCTCGTGCCGAAGGTGCTGCCGGTCACGACGCTGCAGAAGGTGCTGCAGAACCTGCTGGAAGAAGGCGTGCCGATTCGCGATATGCGCAGCATCATGGAATCGCTCGCCGAGCACACGCCGCGCCTGACCGACGCGCACGATCTCACGGCGGCGGTGCGCATCTCGCTGGGCCGCGCGATCACGCAGCAGTGGTTCCCCGGCAACGCCGACATGCAGGTGATGGGCCTCGACGCGAACCTGGAGCGCGTGCTGTCGCAGACGTTGACGTCGGGCCCGAATCCCGGTCTTGAACCGGGCCTCGCGCACACGCTGCTCACGCAGACCGAGCAGGCGATGGGGCGTCAGCAGGCGCTGGGTCTCGCTCCCGTGATGCTGGTGCAGCACGCGCTGCGGCCGATGCTCTCGCGCTTCCTGCGCCGCAGCTTGCCGCAGCTCAAGGTGCTTTCGTACGCCGAAGTGCCGGATACGCGCAATGTGAAGGTGGTGAATGTGATTGGGGCGAACTAGCACGCGCCGCCGTTTGGGTCGGCGGCGCGTGCTTTGCAGGAGTCACAGCGTTTCGAGGAGTTCGAGCGTTTCCGGATGCTTCTCGACCAGCTTGATGAGTACGGCGGCCTGCGCGTTGGGTTTCGCTTTGCCCTGTTCCCAGTTTTGCCAGGTGCGCACGTTGACCCGCAGCCGCCTCGCCATGACGGCCTGCGACGCGTTGACCGACTCGCGAACAGACTTGATTTCTTCCGCGGTGACGTCAATCGGCTCAGGTTCGTCTAGCGTGACCTTGTGCAGCGTGAGTTTGCCCGCACGCTCCGCGGCGAGTTCATCAAAACCCTGCTTGAGGGCATCGAAAAGGCGATCTGTCTTCATTTGCCGGTCCTCTGTTCGACCTCGGTACTGAGCATCGCGCCAAGTGCTTTCGCTTCACGGGGCGTGAGATCGTCCATCTCGTCCTTGCCGTAGATGAAAAACATCCAGAATTGCGCGCCTTCCATCCAGTAGTAGTAGATCACCCGCAGGCCGCCACGCTTTCCTTTCTGGCGGCGCGAGTCTTTGCAGCGCAGTTTGCGCAGGCCGCCCGTGTGCCTGATGACATCTCGCTTAGCCGGATCGGCCAGTAGCTCGCCCTGGAGCGCCCGGTACTCGTCGTCATCGAGGTAATCGGGCCGGCGGTCGCGGAACAGGGAAAGCTCTACGAAGATGGCGTTCATGGGCGCAGCCAATATTATACGCAGATTGCGTATGGGGCAGGATGTGTGTTTGAACAGCCACGCTGGCGTTCGGCAAGAAGATACGGCTCACAACCGACGAATTGGTTCGGCTGGAGCCAGACCAAATCGCCGTTCACTTGCTCTTTTTTCGTCGATTTTTGACCCGCCACAACATTTACCGTGCATTGCGCAGCGTTTTCGCCCCGCCTCGAAATCCGCTCTACGGACTTGCCGTAAGACCGCGCCCCCCCGCCCCCCGATTCCGCGAATTGCCCACATTTCTCCGCCCTGATCCATCGATCATGGGGGGGCCACCTTCGAAATAATTCCAACATCGGAAAAGGCCTTGCGTGCGACGCGCGGCCGGCAGCAATCCCGCGGCATTCCAGCAAAAGACGACCGGCGGCGGCATAGGCCGCCCACCTCATCGGGGGCTCAGCTTGAACATTCGCAAATTCATCGGTGGCACCAGCCGCGACGCGTTACGGCTCGTACGCGAAGCGCTGGGTGCGGACGCCGTCGTTCTGTCGAACCGCACGCTCGACGACGGCAGCGTCGAGATCGTCGCGCTCGCGGATCGCGACCTCGCGGCGATCGCGCCGGCCGATGGCGCTGCGGTGCAAGGCCAGGGCGGCTCGGGCGCCCCGTTCGCGCAGGCGTCCGCCGCGATGACGCAAATGGCTCGCACGCCTCGCGCTGCGCCCGGCTCGGCGCCCGCAGCGCTTGCGGCACCCGCTGCGATCGCGGGCGCCGGTGCGAACCCCTACGCCAGCGGCATGCCGGACGTGTTCTCGTCGGTGTTCGGCGCGAGCCCGCAAGTGGGCGCCGAAGACGACGACACGCTCGCCGACGACGCCAACGCACAAGGCGACCACGCCAACGACGCCGCGGTCTCGCTCGGCCAGGATGCCCAGGCCGGTTCCGCGCTTTCGTCCGGCTCCGCCGGCTCGCGCGCCGGGGCGGCCCCGCAGGCGGCGCAATCGCCGCTGCCGCAGACGCAGGCGGGCATGCCGAATCAGCACACGCCGCTGCAAAAGGCGCTGCAGGCCGCGACCGAGCAGCTCGCCAAGCCGGCCTTCGCGCCGCTCGCGGACCTGGTGGCCAACCCCGCCGCCTCCGCTGGGCCGGCCTTCGCGCGCGAAGCCGCGTCGCGGCTCGAAGAGGCCGCTTCCCAGTACACGAGCGACGCCCCGCGCACGATGGCCGAATCCAATCCCTGGCTGATCGACCACGCTCGCCGCATTGCGAATCAGCAGAACGGTGTGCGCGACCCGGGCATGACGCCCGCGTCAGCGGCCGCGAGGGGCCTCGGCAATATCGCCGATCCTGTGTTGCCGCCCGACGTCGACGCGACCACGCCCGACTGGGCGCTCGAAGCTGCGCATGTCGCCGCGCGCCGCGCCGCGCAGCGCCTGGGCCACAGCCCGGACGCCGCCGGCCCGGCGCCCACGCCCGGCAACCGCACGACGCAGGGCGCGGCCGAAGGCGGCGCGAATGTGGCGCAAAACGTGAGCGAAGCGATCCGCGCGCGCATCGAGCAGGTCGTCAACGAAACCGTGATGAACGAGCTCGCCTCGATGCGCGGCATGATGGAAGAGCAGTTCGCCGGTCTGATGTGGGGCGAGCGCCAGCGTCGCAACCCCGTGCAGGGCGCACTCACCAAGCAGCTTTTCGCCGCCGGCTTCTCGGCGCAGCTCGTGAAGATGGTGATCGACCGCCTGCCCGACGTGGAGAGCGAAGAGGCCGGCATGGAGTGGCTCCAGTCGGTGCTCGAATCGAACCTGCCCGTGCTCGAAAACGAAGAAGCGCTCATGGAGCGCGGCGGCGTGTTCGCGCTGATGGGCCCGACGGGCGTCGGCAAGACCACGACCACTGCGAAGCTCGCCGCGCGCTGCGTGATGCGCTTCGGCGCGAGCAAGGTCGCGCTGCTCACCACCGACAGCTACCGTATCGGCGGCCACGAGCAGCTGCGCATCTTCGGCAAGATCCTCGGCGTTTCGGTGCACGCCGTGCGCGACGGCGCGGACCTCCAGCTCGCGCTCACCGAACTCAAGAACAAGCACATCGTGCTGATCGACACGATCGGCATGAGCCAGCGCGACCGCGCCGTGGCCGACCAGATCGCCATGCTGTGCGGCGCGGGGCGCCCGGTGCAGCGTCTCTTGCTGCTCTCGGCCACCAACCACGGCGACACGCTCAACGAAGTCGTGCAGGCCTACCAGAGCGGCCCGGAAAACGCGCCGCTCACGGGCTGCATTCTCACCAAGCTCGACGAGGCGACCAACCTCGGCAGCGCGCTCGACACCGTGCTGCGCTACAAGCTGCCCGTGCATTACGTCTCGACGGGCCAGAAAGTGCCCGAGAACCTTTACGTGGCGACGCGGCGTTTCCTGATTCGCAGCGCCTTTTGCATCCCGCGCGACCGCTCGCCGTTCGTGCCGCACGAGGACGACATCCCGGCGCTCCTCTCGGCGTTGTCGATTCGTTCGGGCTCGCAGGCTCCCGAGGTACGGTTTGGATAAGTTTGTGATCGATCAGGCCGAAGGGCTGCGACGTCTGCTGGCGCGCGAAGGCTCGCGCGTGGTCGCGGTGACGGGCGGCTCGGGCTCGCCCGGGCGCACGACCGCCGTGGTCAATCTCGCGGCGGCGCTCACCGCGCAGGGCAAGGATGTGCTCGTGATCGACGAGTGCCTCGGGCCGCGCTCGGTGTGCTCGATCGTGGGCGGCGTGCGCGGCGCGGGCAATTTCGCCGCGGTGATGCGCGGCGAGCTCACGCTCGAAGAGGCCGTCGGCCGTCACGCGCTCGGCTTCGGCGTGCTCGCTGCATCGCGCGACAACCGCGCCCAGTACACGAGCGCGCAGCTGCGCAAGGTGATTTCCGGACCCGCCGACATCGTGCTGATCGACGCGCAGCTCGACGCCGAAGGCGCGCTCTCGCCGCTCGCGATGCACGCGCACGACGTGCTGATCGTGATGCGCATTGGCGCGCAGGCGATCACCGACGCCTACGCGTGCATGAAACGGCTGCACTTCGCGCATGCGATCGCGCAGTTCCGCGTGCTCGCGACCCACGTGGCGAACGCGAGCGACGCGCACGCCGCGATCGAGAATCTCGCGGGCGTGGCCGGGCGCTACCTGAGCGTGTCGCTCGAGAGCGCCGGCTGCGTCGCCGCCGATCAGCACATGGCGCAGGCGCTCAAGCTCGCGCGCTGCATCGTCGATGCGTTTCCTTCGACGGCCGCTGCGCGCGACTTCCGGCACGTGGCTTCCGAGCTGCCGCACTGGCCGATGCGACCTGCCGTGTCGGCATGTTCGCCGGCTACGGCGCGCGCCAACGCCGCGTTCGCGAGCGCGGACGCGCGTCGCTGGTACGACCGCGAAACGGTGGGCGAAGCGGTGGGCGAAACGCTCGTCGACCCGCGGGACGGAGCAAGACTGCAAGCCCTCGCGGCGCATGCGCTGCATGACGCCGGGGATCTGGACGGCGCGCCGCACGCGGCAGCCGAGGCAAACGCAGGACACACCGCACACAGCACGCTCGCCGCGAACGCCGATTCGTTCGCGGCGGCCGTGACGGGTGTGCATTCCGCACCCGACGCGACATCCGCGTCCGCGGCCCACGTGGGCTGGCGGGCCGACGCGCCCGCACAGCGGCCGTCGCCGCGGCACGTCTGACGTGCGCACGACGTTGCCGCAAGGGAGATGAGAAGTGGAGAGCACGATGTACAACGCTCAAGGAAAGATTTCGCAGGCCGACGTGCTGGCGAAATACGCGCCGCTCGTAAGACGGCTCGGCTTGCAGCTCGTGGCCAAGATGCCGGCGAGCGTGGACCTCGACGACCTGATCCAGGCGGGCATGATCGGCCTGCTCGACGCGGCGAACCGCTACAAGGAAGATCAGGGCGCGCAGTTCGAGACCTACGCGAGCCAGCGCATTCGCGGCGCGATGCTCGACGAGCTGCGCAGCAACGACTGGCTGCCGCGCAGCCTGCGCCGCACGTCGCGTGAAGTGGAGAGCGCGGTGCACAAGGTGGAGCAGCGGCTTGGCCGCTCGGCGAGCGAAACCGAGATCGCCGAGCACCTGCAGATGCCGCTCGACGAGTACCAGTCGATGCTGCAGGATCTGCACGGCAGCCAGCTCATTTACTACGAAGACTTCGACCGCTCCGCCGAAGACGAGCCGTTCCTCGACCGCTACTGCGTCGATCATTCGGACCCGCTTTCGGCGCTGCTCGACGACAGCCTGCGCGGCGCGCTCGTCGAGGCGATCGACCGGCTGCCCGAGCGCGAGAAGCTTCTCATGTCGCTCTACTACGAGCGCGGCATGAACCTGCGCGAGATCGGCGCGGTGATGGAGGTGAGCGAGTCGCGCGTTTGCCAGCTGCACAGCCAGGCGGTGGCGCGCTTGCGCACGCGGCTGCGTGAGATGTCGTGGGCGGGCACGGAGAATTGAGGCCAGTAGGAGACGCGTGCATATCAGCGCGGGGTGCAGTGCAGTGAAAGAGCCGGTGTGCGCGAGCCACCGGCTTTTTTGTTGGCGCGTACGACAGCAGAAACGAAAAAGCCGAAGCACGGCCGCTTCGGCTTTTTCACATCGACAAACGAACCGCGCGAGCGCCTACAGCCCGAACGCCGGCAGCCGCCCGTCGGGACCGTACAGCATTGCGCCGTTGCCCGTGTCGCCGCGCAGGATCGCGAGCGCGCGGCGGTTATGCTCCATGCGCGTGCGGATCATCATGCCGATCGTGAGGTTCCTGCGGCGCGCGCGCTCGGTCGCGCCCTTGAGCAGCGCCCACTGGCTCGCGAGACGCGTGTCGCCGTCGCAGGCCATCTCGATGCCCTTGCGTCCGCCGGGCAGACCGAGGCCGGCGAGTTGCGCGTCGCGCGCCTTTTCGAGACCCGCGAGACGCTGCGTGAGCGTCGTCTTCTGCTCGACGATCTGCGGCAGCGTGTCCATGCCGTCTGCCGACACGAGCGCCTTCTCTTCGCAGGCGAGCAGCGACGCGAACGCTTCAACGGCGGCGTGTTCGTCGATCAGTGTGGCCAACAAGGCATCTTTCATTGCGAGGCACCCGGAAAACAGTGTTTGTGCAGCGCTCGTGCGTCGAACGTCAGTTGAGCGACGTCGGCTTCAGGAGGTCGCGCGCGGTCTGGATCACGCCGTCGGCGATCTTGCCGGAGTCGATCTGCAGCGTGCCGTTGCGGATCGCATCCTTGATCGACTGAACGTGGGCCATGTCGATGTCGGCGGCACCGCTCGCCGCGAGCGAACGCAGCGTCGACGAGAGAGAGGAGAGGCTCACGTTCGCGTCTCCTTGAGAGGCGCCGGAAGTGCCGGCGGCGCTCGCGCCGCTGGACGTGGCGGCATTGCCGGTGTTCGTGGCGCTCACGGCGCCGGTCGAATCGCTTTGCGAACGCGCGAGGCCATCCTGCACGGCGCGCGGCTCATTGCGGGTGGAAGTGTCAACTTTCACGATGGGCTTTCCTGATCGATTTGACCTTGATAACGGCATAGGCCCGGCCGAACTTTAGCGTGAAAGTCCCAACGTTACATGCTGTTACGTGTGCCTGCGCACACAGCGGCGTACCGCCGCGCGAGCGCCAGGCCTGGGGGCGAGGGGGCTCTTGCCGCCCGGAGAGGCCGCTGAAAACCGGCCTGAACCGGCCCTAGATCTGCACCTGCACGGTGCCGGCGTCCTTGACCACGCCCGTGATGACCTGTCCCCCGCTCGTGCGCACGCGCACCTGCTGGCCGGGCTCGCCGTTATTGAGCGCGCTGCCTTCGGCGGAGATCGTGAAGTTGGTGCCCACGGCGATCACCTTGACGGTCTGTCCGATGATCACCGAGGCCGCACTGCGCAGCATATCGGAGCGCAGCGGCAGTCCGGCGGAGATGCGCGCGAGCGCGACGGCGCCGCGCGCCTGGTTGGGATCGGTGATGATGGTTTGCGGCAGGCTCGCGAGGTCGCCCGAACGCGGCGTGAAGTCGGCGGCGGAGAGCACCTCGCCCGCGCCGATCTGCCGGGAGGCCACGTAGTACGTCACCTCGATGGCAATGCGCGCGCCTACGTAGAGCGTCCACGGCCTGGCGCCGATGCAGCGCACGCCCACCGTCGTGCGGCCGAAGGTGCGCGCGCCAGGCGGCATGAACGGCTCGAGCGAGGCGCAGGCCGCGAGGCCGCGCGGGAAAACCGGATTGACGGTGATGCTCACATGGCCCGGCAGGCCCGCCGACTGTTGCTGAAGATAGGCGAGCACGGCCGCGCGGACCGATTCGCCGTCCTGCTGGCCGGGCGGCGCGGCCTGGGCGTTCGCGCTTCCATTGACGTTGGCGTTGGCGTTCGCATTTGTATTGGCGTTGGCGTTCGCAACCGGCCTCGCTCCGGCGGCCGGGTTCGTTGCCGCTGCATCGACGACCACCGGGGCGACGCGGTTCGCGGCGGCCGCGACATTCACGCGCTGGAGCGCGCCCGCGTTGTACGCATTGGCGGCCGGCACGCGCATGGGTTGAGCGCTCGTCCCCGGCGCGGGAATCGTGACGATGCGCGGCGCATCGCCTTGCGACGCGCGCTCGCCAGGACCCGGGATCGTGATCATGCCATTCGCGTCGACGCCTGCGCGCGCATCTTCGGGCACGCCGCGCGTGTTCAGATCGGCGTAGCTCGACGCGCGTAGCGGCGCGGAGCCATTTGCGGCATTCGCGGACCCACTGGCTGCAGCATTCGCCGCCGCGCCGACGCCGGCGCCGGCGCTGCGCGCCGCGGGCTTCGCGGGAGCGGCGAGCAGCGCGTTCATCTGCGCGGCGTCGGCGCCGGCGCGCTCGCCGTTGCCTGCAATGAAGATCTGGCCGCCCGCGCCCTGGGGCTGGGTTTGTGCCTGCGTTTGTGCCTGTGCCTGGGTCGGTACTTGTGTCTGCGCCGCGGTTTGCGCCTGGGCGAGCGCGCCGCCAAGGGCGCACGCCATCACGCAGGTCCACGAAGCGGCCCGTGAAACAGCCCACGACAGCGCGCGCGCACGCCGTTCCAGGCCGGCGCGCGGCTCGCGGAATGAGGCTGTTTGCGGCATCGTCGTTCTCCATCGAATGCATTGACACGCCTCGCATTCTAGGCGGCGGCCCCCGCTCGCTTGCTTCGAATAGAGGGGCGCTTTACCGGCTATTCGTCCGATTGGTTCTTGCCACCCGCGCCTAATATTCCACTCCATGCGCAAAAGCCTTCGGGCTGCGCGCCTAACGTTTGCGCGGGATTTCCCGCCGATGGCGAAGCCGCCGCGCCCACGCCGAGACCCCTTTCTTCTCACGGAGAACGCCCGATGCTGGACAAACTCGATGCCGAATTCGCCTTTGGGCGCGAAGCGCTCGATGTGCGCGCCACGCGCCAGGCATTGATCTCCTCGAACATCGCGAACGCCGACACGCCCGGTTACCAGGCGCGCGACGTGGACTTCTCGGCCTCGCTCGCGGGCGCGCTCAGGCAGCAAGGCGCGGTGAGCGGCACGGCGGGGGCTTTGGCGCGCACGGCGGGCGGCAACGCCCAGCCGCTCGCGATGGCGCAGCCGGCAGGCGTGACGAGCGGCATGCAGATGGCGACCACGGAGTCGGCTCACCTCGCCGGCGACGCGAAGCTGATCCCGACGGGCGGCCCGGCCGACACCTACAAGAGCCAGCTCATGTATCGCGTGCCGGTGCAGCCTGCGCTGGACGGCAACACGGTCGATCTCGACACCGAGCGCGTGCAGTTTGCCGACAACGCGCTGCACTTCGAGTCGGGCATGACGGTGGTCTCGCAGCAGATCAAGACGATGCTGTCCGCGATCACGTCGGGCTCGAGCTGATCGAGCGAGCGCTGACCAACGCACGAACAACGAGCAAGCAACAAGCAAGCAGCGACCAACGCGCGTGTCCCGCGCACTTGATGTGAGGTCAATGAAACCATGCCATCCCTGATGAACATCTTCAGCGTTGCCGGCTCCGCCATGACGGCGGAATCGCAGCGCCTGAACGTGACGGCGTCCAATCTCGCCAACGCCGACAGCACGACCGGCCCCGACGGCCAGCCCTACAAGGCGAAGCAGGTCGTGTTCGCGGTGAATCCGCTCGGCGGCGCGCGCACGGCCTCGGGCCAGCAGGTGGGCGGCGTGAGGGTGACGGGCGTGGTCGACGACCCCACGCCGATGAAAGAGACCTACGATCCCGCCAATCCTTCCGCCAACGCCGACGGCTACGTGACGATGCCCAACGTCGATCCGGTGCAGGAGATGGTGAACATGATCTCGGCGTCGCGCTCGTACCAGGCCAACGTCGAAACGCTGAACACGGCGAAGCAGCTGATGCTCAAGACGCTGACGATCGGCACCTGAGCCGGCAGTCGAGTCGCCGCAAGCACTGCGCAGCAAATTCATAGAACGCAGTCAATACAGAGACCAGCGGGCGCGAAACCCTGTGCCGCCCGCCACCACACGCCACGCACGAAGCGCAATCGAGGAGAACGCGTTGAGTTCCAGCAGCACAACCATCGGTGGGACCACCACCACTGTGTCGCAGCAACTGCTCGACACCATGAACGGCACGAGCTCGGCGAGCTCGGCGGGTTCGTCGGGTTCGTCCTCGTCGACGAGCGCCAGCAACCTGCAGACCACGTTCCTGCAGCTGCTCGTCGCGCAGCTGCAGAACCAGGATCCGACCAACCCGATGGACAGCTCGCAGATGACCTCGCAGCTCGCCCAGATCAACACGGTTTCGGGGATCCAGCAGCTCAACACGTCGCTCACGTCGCTCTCCACGCAGCTGTCGGCGGGCCAGAACGCGCAGGCCGCGCTGCTGATCGGCTCGAACGTGCTCGCGGCGGGCAGCAGCGCCACGGTGTCGAGCGGCACGGCGCCGCAACTAGGCGTCACGCTGCCTTCGGCCGTTTCGGATGTGAAGCTCACGATCACCAACGCGGCAGGCCAGGTCGTCAACACGTTCGATCTCGGCGCGCAGTCGGCCGGCACCGTGCCGGTCACGTGGAACGGCAAGGACAGCGCGGGCAACACGGTTGCCGACGGCACCTACAAGGTCACCGCCACCGCGACGACCAACGGCCAGTCCGCCACGGCGACGGCGCTCGTCGCCAGCCAGGTGCAGGGCGTGGTCCAGCAGTCGGACGGCAGCGCGGGCCTGAAGCTCGCCAACGGCAAGACGGTCGCGCTTTCGAGCGTCGCCGCCATTCTCTGAACACGATAAACGCGGAGTAGACAAACATGGGCTACCAGCAAGGATTGAGCGGCCTCCACGCGTCGGCGAACGACCTCGACGTGATCGGCAACAACATCGCGAACGCGAACACGACCGGCTTCAAGCAGAGCACGGCGCAGTTCGCCGACGTCTACGCGAACACCATCGCGACGTCCGTGGGCAACCAGATCGGCCTCGGCGCCGCGCTCTCGACCGTGCAGCAGGACTTCGCGCAAGGCACGATCAACACGACGGGCCAGGCGCTCAATGTGGCGATCAACGGCAACGGCTTCTTCCAGATGTCGAACAACGGCACGATCACGTACTCGCGCAACGGCGTGTTCCAGCTCAACAAGAACGGCTTTATCACCGATGCGGCGGGCCACGACCTGATGGGCTACGCCGCGAATTCCACCGGCGTGGTCAATACGGCGCAGACCGTGCCGCTCCAGGTGCCGACCACCAACATCGCGCCGCTCGCGACGAAGAACATCACCGCGCAGCTGAACCTGAACGCCCAGGCGACGACGCCGACCACCACGCCGTTCAGCGCGACGGATTCGACGAGCTACACGTATTCGACGTCGATCACGACCTACGACACGCTAGGCGGCACGCAGCAGGTCAACATGTACTTCGTCAAGGACGCGACGAGCGGCCAGTGGGACGTGTACGCGGGCCAGAGCGGTGCGGTTTCGAAGCTCGGCACGGCGCAGTTCAGCAGCGCCGGCGCGCTTCAGAGCATCACGGCCACGGCCCCGGCGACGACCAACGGGACCACGTCGTTCTCGTTCAGCATCAACCCGACGGACGGCTCCACGACGCCGCAGGCGCTGACGCTCGACTTCACGGGCACGACGCAGTACGGCTCGGCCAACGGCGTGAACAGTCTCGCGCAGGACGGCTACGCGAGCGGCACGCTCGCGAACTTTTCGATCGGCTCGGACGGCACCATCACCGGCAACTACTCGAACGGCCAAACCATGGCGCTCGGCCAGATCGTGCTCGCCAACTTCAACAACCCGAACGGCCTCATCGATCTCGGCGGCAACCAGTACCAGGAAACGAACGCCTCGGGCGTCGCGCAGGTCTCCACGCCGGGCAGCACGAACCACGGCACGCTCACGGGCGGCGCGCTCGAAGCGTCGAACGTCGACCTGACCAACCAGCTCGTCGACCTGATCACGGCCCAGCGCAACTACCAGGCGAACGCGCAGACCATCAAGACCCAGCAGACCGTCGACCAGACGCTGCTGCAGATGTAACGCGCCTAACCACGTACCGGGCACATCATGGACCGACTGATCTATACCGCGATGACGGGCGCGACCCAGGCGCTCGAGCAGCAGGCCGTCGTCGCGAACAACCTCGCGAACGTCTCGACTACGGGCTTTCGCGCGCAGCTCGCCAACTTTCGCGCCGTGCCGATGGCGTTCGGCGACGGCTCGACGGTGAACGACCAGACCACGCGCACCTTCGTGCTCTCGGCAACGCCTGGGTCGGACATGACGCCCGGGGCGATCTCGCGCACCGGCAACCCGCTCGACATCGCGATCCAGGGCGCGGGCTTCATGGCGGTGCAGACGGCCGACGGCAACGAGGCGTACACGCGTGCGGGCAACCTGCACGTCGATGAAAACGGCCAGCTCGTCACCGCCTCCAACCTGCAGGTGATCGGCGGCGGCGGCCCGATCGCGGTGCCGCCCGGTTCGGCGGTCACGATCGGCAAGGACGGCACGATTTCGGTCGTCGCGCCGGGCAGCCCGCCCAGCGCGGTCGCGATGATCGACCAGATCAAGTTCGTCAATCCGCCGGCGGGCTCGCTCACGCGCGGCGACGACGGCCTCTTTCGCACGGCGGACGGCAATCCCGCCGACGCGGACCGGACCGTGCAGGTCGCGACCGAATCGCTCGAGGGCAGCAACGTGAACCCCGTGGCGGCGATGGTCTCGATGATCACCAACGCGCGCCAGTTCCAGATGCAAACCAAGCTGCTGCAGAACGCAGACCAGAACGAACAGAGCGCGAACCAGCTGCTCAACTTCAGCTAAGCACATTCAAGGCCGCCGGTCTCGCAGATAAAAATCGCAGACCACGGGCCGGGAGAAAGACACCGTGAACCGATCGCTCTACATCGCCGCTACCGGCATGAACGCCCAGCAGGCGCAAATGGACGTGATCTCGAACAACCTCGCGAACGTGAGCACCAATGGCTTCAAGGGCTCGCGCGCGGTGTTCGAGGATCTCATGTACCAGACGCTGCGCCAGCCGGGTGCGAACTCGACCCAGGAAACCGAACTGCCCTCGGGCAGCCAGGTCGGCACCGGCGTGCAGCAGATCGCGACCGAGCGCATCTTCACGCAAGGCAATCTGCAGCAAACGGGCAACTCGAAGGACGTGGCGATCAACGGCGCGGGCTTCTTCCAGGTGCAGATGCCCGATGGCACGACGGCCTACACGCGCGACGGTTCGTTCCAGACCAACGCGCAGGGCCAGCTCGTGACCGCGAGCGGCTACCAGGTGATCCCGGCGATCACGGTGCCGGCCAACGCCACTTCGCTCACCATCGCGAGCGACGGCGTGGTCACGGTCACGACGCCGGGCTCGGCCAACAACACGACCATCGGTTCGCTGCAGCTCGCCATGTTCATCAATCCGGCCGGCCTGCAGTCGAACGGCCAGAACCTGCTTTCGGAAACGGCTTCGTCGGGCGCGCCCACGATCTCCACGCCGGGTCAGAACGCCTCGGGCACGCTCAGCCAGGGCTATGTGGAATCGTCGAATGTGAACGTGGTGCAGGAACTCGTGAACATGATCCAGACGCAGCGCGCCTACGAAATCAACAGCAAGGCGGTCACCACATCCGACCAGATGCTGCAAACCCTCAGCCAGATGCAGGTCTGAGGTCGGATCCCTGGTTAAACAAGTCGGTGAGTACTATGTCGCAGTCCGTTCGAAACCATCCTCGCACCCGCGCGCCGCGCACGGCCGAGTGCCGCGCGCTCGTGGCGGGCGTGGCGCTCGCGTTGCTGGCGGGCTGCGCCTACCTCCCCAACCGGCAGCCGATCACCCAGCAGCCCATGACGGCCGTGCCGCCGCAGCCGCCCGTCAACACCTCGCCGGGTGCGATCTACAACCCCGGCTACGCGGGACGGCCGCTCTTCGAGGACCAGCGTCCGCGCAATATCGGCGACATCCTCACGATCGTCATCTCCGAAAACATCAACGCGACCAAGTCATCGGGCGCGAACACCAAGCGCGGCAGCAGCACGAGCGTCGCGGGGACCGCGAACTTCCTTCCGGGCTTCTTCAACCGGGCGAACCTGAATACGACGGGCGCGAACCAGTTCGACGCCACGGGCGGCGCCAACGCCTCGAACACGTTCACGGGCGTCATCACCGTGACCGTCACGAACGTGCTGCCCAACGGCAATCTCGTCGTGTCCGGCGAGAAGCAGATGCTCATCAACCAGGGCAATGAATTCGTGCGCTTCTCAGGCGTCGTCAATCCGAACACCGTTGCCGGAGACAACTCCGTGCTTTCCACCGAGGTCGCCGACGCGAAGATCGAATACTCCGCGAAGGGCGTGATCGACGAAGCCGAGACGATGGGCTGGCTGCAACGCTTCTTCCTGAATCTCGCGCCATGGTGAAGATCCGTTTTCATGGTTCGCGCCGCTCGCGCCTGAAAGACGCGCTGGCCGCCATCGGCGTGGTGTTGGGCTTCGTGCTGGCCGGCGGCGCACTCGTTGCTTTCGCGACGCCGGCGCGCGCCGAGCGCGTGAAGGATCTCGCGACCTTCCAGGGCGTGCGCGACAACCCGCTCATCGGCTACGGCCTCGTGGTGGGGCTGGACGGCACGGGCGACCAGACCACCCAGGCGCCGTTCACGACGCAGACGCTCGCGAACATGCTCGCGAACCTCGGCATCTCGATCAACAACACGTCGAGCTCGACGGGTTCGTCGTCGACACTCAACAACATGCAGTTGAAGAACGTCGCCGCGGTGATGGTGACCGCCACGCTGCCGCCGTTCGTGCGGCCCGGCGAGCAGATCGACGTGACGGTTTCCTCGCTTGCCAACGCGAAGAGCATTCGTGGCGGCACACTGCTCCTTACGCCGCTCAAGGGCGCCGACGGCCAGGTCTATGCGCTCGCCCAGGGCAACGTGGCCGTGGGCGGCGCGGGCGCCTCGGCCAACGGCAGCAGGGTGCAGGTGAACCAGCTCGCGGCGGGCCGCATCGCGGGCGGCGCGATCGTCGAGCGCGCCGTGGTTTCGCCGGTCTCGCAGCAAGGCGGCCTCCTCACGATGACCGTCAACGACATGGATTACGACACGACGCAGCGCATCGTCTCGGCGATCAACAACATGTTCGGCGAAGGTGTGGCCATGCCGCTCGACGGCCGCACGATCCAGGTGCACGGCCCCGGCGACCCTTCGGCTCAGGTGGGCTTCATCGCGCAGGTCCAGGATCTCAACGTGACGCCGGCGCAGCCCGCCGCCAAGGTGATCCTCAACGCGCGCACCGGCTCGATCGTGATGAACCAGATGGTGACGCTCGAGAGCTGCGCGGTCGCGCACGGCAATCTCTCGGTCGTCGTGAACACGCAGACGGCGGTGAGCCAGCCCGGCGCGTTCTCGAATGGACAAACGGTGGCGACGCGCCAGTCGCAGATCCAGTTGAAGCAGGACAACGGATCGCTCAAGCTCGTGACGGCGGGCGCCAATCTCGCCGAGGTCGTGAAGGCGCTCAACGCGCTCGGCGCGACACCGGCGGACCTCATGTCGATCCTGCAGGCGATGAAGGCGGCGGGCGCACTGCGCGCCGACCTCGAGATCATCTAAGAGGTGTAACTTGGATAAGACGAACAACGTCGGCGGCAGTCTCGACATCACCAACCGCTTCGCGCTCGACGTCCAGGGTTTCGACGCGATGCGCGCGGCCGCGAACGCCTCGCCCCAGCAGGGCGTGAAGATGGCCGCGAAGCAGTTCGACGCGGTCTTCACGCAGATGATGCTCAAGAGCATGCGCGACGCGACGCCCGACGACAGCCCGCTCGATTCCAGCGACAGCAAGCAGTTCACCTCGATGCTCGACCAGCAGCTTTCGCAGCAGATGTCGAACAAGGGCATCGGCGTGGCGAACGCGATGATCAAGCAGCTCATGCGCAGCATGGGCGGCGCCGACGGCGCGAATGGCGCAGGCGGCGCAGGTGGTGCAGGCGGCGTGGCGGGTGCGATCTCCGGCCTCTCGGGCTCGGACGCGAACGAGGGCAATCTCGCGATGCTCAACGCGCTGGGTCGCGCCTATGGCAATGCAGCGGCCAACGGCTCGCTCGGCAAGGGCACGGGCTACAGCGGCAACAGCGCGCTCACGCCGCCCGTCAAGGGCAACGGCGAAGCCTCGGTGGACGCCTTCGTCGACAAGCTCGCCAACGCGGCGCAGCAGGCCAGCTCGACCACAGGCATCCCGGCGCGCTTCATTCTCGGCCAGGCCGCGCTCGAATCGGGCTGGGGCAAGCGCGAGATCAAGAATGCCGACGGCTCGACGAGCCACAACGTGTTCGGCATCAAGGCGACGAAGGACTGGACCGGCAAGACCGTCTCGACGGTCACGACCGAGTATGTGGACGGCCAGCCGCATCGCGTGGTGGAGAAGTTCCGCGCCTACGACTCGTACGAGGATGCGATGACCGACTACGCGACGGTGCTCAAGAAAAACCCGCGCTATGCGTCGGTGATCAACGGCTCGAAGAGCGCGGAGAGCTTCGCGCACGGCATGCAGCGCGCGGGCTACGCCACCGACCCGCACTACGCGAAGAAACTGCTGACGATCATGCAGCGGATGGCGTAAGGGCAAATTCGCCCATCGCAAACGTTGCCTCGGCGTAGTTGCTGGAAGAAGCCGCGCCAGCGGATTTCGTGGCGGAAACAGGCGCACTTTTTTTGTGCCCAATCCCTAAATTTTTCGAACGGCTTGCCGCTAAAGCAGGCGAGATGAAAAAGCAAACCGGGCGGTAGGACCGCCCGAACGGCGCGCGCGGGCCCGTCCCGCTGGCGCGCTGGCACGTTCACGAATTTCCGGCAGGCCGATGAATACCGTTCAGACGAATCCACAGGAAGCAGGCGAGGGCGCGGATGGCTCCCACGATTTCGGGCGCCGCAATCCGCTCGAGATCGGCGTCCAGCTACGCAATCTCCTCAACCGCGGCGACTTCCTGACCCTCCAGTACCGCGGCGGGCAGCTCGTCACCCGCGTTCTGGCCGTCAACGGGCGCGAGCAGACTTTCGTGTTCGACTGGGGCGCGCTGCCCGAGCAGAACGCGGGCGTGCTCGCCGCGCCTGAGTGCCTGTTCCATGCGTCGCCCGAAGGCGTGCGCGTGGAATTCAGGACGGCCACGCCGCGGCGCACCGAGTTCGAAGGACGCCCCGCGTTCGAAGCCAGTTTCCCCGAAGTGCTGTTCTACGTGCAGCGGCGCGAGTACTTCCGCGTCGACACGCCCGTGCTCGAACCGTGCATTTGCCGCGGCGATCTGCCGGGCGGCGGCCCCCGCTTCGCCTACGAGGTCCATGACCTCTCGCTCGGCGGCCTCGGACTGCGCACGACCGACGAGCGCGTGGCGGATCTCCCCATGGGCCTGCAACTTCCCGACGCCGAGCTCGACCTGCGCGCGCACGGCAAGCTGCGCGTGGACCTCTCGCTCGTCGTGCAGCGCTTCATCGACCTGCCCAATGGCGACCGCCGCTATCACCTGGGCTTTCGCTTCGAGGCGCTGCCCGGCTCCGCCGAGAACACGCTGCAGCGCTACATCACGCAGCTCGAGATGAAACGCCGCGCGCTCGCGCGCGCCTGAGCGCAGGCGTCGCCGAACCGGCGTACGGCGCGCCGGTTCGCCCGGCGCGCACTCCCATGGATACCTAAGGACCCTGGGGTAGCCACCGGGCTGCAATCTTCGCGCTAACGTTTTCGCCCTCATCGAGCGCTTAATTTTCGCAGTGCGCTGCCGATATACCGTGAGTTCACTTCGCGGCTTGCCAGGGGGCAGCCCGCTTTCGAGGATCACGCATGTCCAACATCTTCTCGATCGGTCTGAGCGGCCTGCAGGCTGCGCAGATTGGTATCTCGACCACCGGCGAGAACATCAGCAATTCGACGACCCCGGGATACAACGTCGAATCGCCGGTGTATCAGGAATCGGCCGGTCAGTACACGTCGAGCGGCTATATCGGCGGCGGCGTCACCACCGCGACCGTGCAGCGCGCCTACAGCCAGTACCTCACGACGGCACTGAACAACGCACAGTCGACCAGCAGCGCATACACGGCCTCGTACACCCTCGCCACGCAGCTCGCGAACCTCGTGGGTAGTCCCACCTCGGGCATCTCGACCGCGATCACGAACTTCTTCACCGGGCTGCAGAACGTCTCGAATTCGCCTTCGAGCACGGCAGCGCGCCAGACGGTGCTCTCCGACGCGCAGACGCTCGCCACCCAGATCAACGCCGCGAGCCAGCAGTACGACTCGATGCGCCAGAGCGTGAATACGCAGCTCACGAGCGCCGTCGCGCAGATCAACACCTACACGCAGCAGATCGCGAAACTCAACGGGCAGATCACGGCCGCGAGCGCGGGCGGCCAGCAGCCCAACCAGCTGCTCGACCAGCGCGATCAAGCCGTGGCGAGCCTCTCGCAACTGGTCGGCGTGCAGGTCGTGCAGGGCAGCAGCGGCTACAGCGTCTTCCTCGGCAACGGCCAGCCGCTCGTGGTGAGCAGCAACAGCTACAACCTCGGCACGCAGCCGTCGAACGCGAATCCGTCCGAACTCGACGTGACCTGGGTGGGCCAGAACGGCGCCAGCCCCGCGTCGCTCGGTACGCCGCAGGTGCTGGGTTCGGCGGCGGTGCAAGGCGGCACCGTGGGCGGCCTCGTCTCGTTCGTGCAGAACACGCTCGATCCGGCCGAATCGCAACTGGGCGCGATCGTCACGAGCTTCGCCTCGCAGGTGAACGCGCAGAATGCGCTCGGCCTCACGCTCTCGGGCGGTCAGGGTGGCGCGCTCTTCACCGTGGGTAATCCGGTCGTCACCGCCAGTTCGACGAACCCCGACCCGTTGGCTTCGGTGAGCGCGACGCTCACGAACACCACGCAGCCCCCCACCGACACTTTCAAGCTCAGTTACGACGGCGCGAACTGGAACCTGACCGACACGACGACGAACACGGCGGTTGCGTCCGTGCCGAACGGCACGGCGCCGCTCACGATCGGCGGCTTTTCGATCACGCCTTCGGGCACGCTGAGCGCGGGCGATTCGTTCACGATCGAGCCGACATCCGGCGCGCTCGCGAGCTTCGCGGTCGCCACCAGCGACCCCGCGGCCATCGCGGCAGCCACGCCGGTAGTCGTTTCGGCATCCACCACGAACGCCGGCACGGCCAACGTCACGCAAGGCGCGGTGGGCACGGGCTATTCGACGACCAACCTGCCGGTCACGCTGACCTACGACTCGACCACCGGCATGTTGACCGGCCTGCCCAACGGCACGACGGTGACGATCACCACGCCCGGCTCGACCACGAGCACGAGCGTGACGATCAACAGCGCGGCGACGCCCCCGGTGACCGGTGTCAGCTACAACCCGGCCACGGGCGCCACGTACACGATCACGAACCTCACGGACTCGACCGGCGCCAATGGCGTCGCGACCAACGTGAGCTTCACGATGACGGGCACGCCGTCGAACAAGGACACGTTCACGGTGGCGGGGAACAAGAGCGGCACGCAAGACGGCCGCAACGCGCTGGCGCTTGCGAATCTCACTTCGAGCACGGCGTTCACCGGATCGGCCACGCTCACCACCGCGTACGCGAATTACGTCAACACGATCGGCAACGCCGCGAGCGATCTCAAGGCATCGAACACGTCGCAGCAGTCGCTCGTCACGCAGCTCACTTCGCAACAGCAGTCGGTGCAGGGCGTGAACCTCGACGAAGAAGCTGCGAACCTGATGAAGTATCAGCAGCTATACCAGGCAAACAGCAAGGTGATCCAGACGGCGGCGACGCTGTTCCAGACCTTGATCGGCATTATTCAGTGAGGCGCTGACCCATGCGTATCGCGACTTCCCAGATTTTCTCCTCCAACGTCTCGACGATGGAGAACCAGCAGTCCCAGCTCCTGCAGATCCAGCAGCAGATCTCGACCGGCGTGTCGATCTCGAACCCCGCCGACAATCCGCTCGGCGCCGCGCAGGCCGTGACGCTTTCCGCGACCAGCGCGACGCTCACGCAGTACTCGGCGAACCAGACGACGGCGCTCACCGCGCTGCAGCTCGAGGACACGACGCTCACGAGCGTGACCAGCACGATGCAGAGCATCCACTCGCTCATCATCGAAGCGCAGAACGGCTCGCTCACCGACACGGCGCGCCAGGGCATCGCCCAGCAGATGCAGGGCTATCGCGATCAGCTGCTCACGCTCGCCAATACGACGGACGGCGCCGGCAACTACATTTTCTCGGGCTTCCAGAGCACCTCGCAGGTGTTCTCGAACAAGTCGGGCGGCGGCGTGACGTACAACGGCGACGCAGGCCAGCGCGTGATCCAGGTGGCCGGCTCGCGCAACATCGCCGTGGGCGATACGGGTACGGCGGTGTTCCAGAGCGTGCAGGCGGTAGGCTCAGACATCGTGGCCTCGGGCAACGCGGCGAACAAGGGCACGGGCGTGATCAGCGGCGTGACGGTCACGGACCCGACGCAGGCGACCAACAACGACAACTACTCGATCGCGTTCGGCACCGACCCCGTCACCGGCGCGCTCACCTACACGGTGACCGACAACAGCGCGAGCCCGGCGACGACCACGACGCCCGCCACGTTCACGTCCGGCAACGCGATTTCGCTCGGCAGCGGCATGAACGTGACGATCACGGGCACGCCTTCCGCAGGCGACACTTTCGGGGTCACGCCCGCCACGGCTTCGCAGAACACCGATGTGTTCGCCAGCATCGACAGCATCATCGGCGCGCTGAACACGCCCGTGAGCGGCTCGACCGCGGCGGTCGCCAGCCTCAACAACGCGCTGAACACGGGCCTCACGCAGATCGGCAATTCGCTGTCGAACGTCATCACCGTGCAGGCTTCGGTGGGCGGCCGCGAGCAGGAGGTGAAGGCCTTGCAGACGGTCACGTCCACCAACTCGCTGCAGATCACGTCGAACCTCTCGGACCTCACGAGCACCGACACGGTGGCCGCGATCAGCCAGTACGAGCAGCTTTCGAACGCGCTCACGGCCTCGCAGAAGAGCTTCGCGGCGACGCAGAACCTGTCGCTGTTCCAGTACATCAATCCCTGACCGCGAGCGGTCGGGCGATCGGGCGGTTGACCAGGAAAGCGGACTTCGGTCCGCTTTCTTTTTTGTTGGACGCCGCAAAACTACTGACCGGCTCGACACTGGGGCACCCGGTCCCGGTTTGCCGGAGGTCCACACCGGCTCGGCTCGTTTCGCTCGTGTTGTCGGCCTTTTATCCCACCGCAAAGCCTCCCGTCTCGCTGCGTGCTAGATATACCGGCCTCAGATCGATGCGGAGGAGAACATGTCGCTTCCCGAATGGGGGTATTCGTATAACGCGCTGTGCGTGCCTTTAACGAGCGACTGGCAATGCTCACTCGTGCCCGTGAGTGACGTGGAGGACGTTGATCGCGGCTGGACTCTCTCTTTCGAGGAGCGGCAGAAAGCGCGTAAGCAATGCGAAGAAACGATCGAACAGGATCGGAAGGACTTCGACCGGTTTTTCCGAACTTCCATCAGGCGGTGCCACGCGCGTGCCTGTCGTGATTTCAGCGCCTATGCCGCGTTTATCGGCGAACACCTGCGGATCTCGGGCCTGTCTGCACCAGTCGACGGCGAAGACGTGACGCGCATTCTCCGTGACGCGGTACGCGATGGCCGGATCGTTCCAGCTATCGACCGGGCGTGGCGGGGTAGTCGGCGGGTTGCCCGGTTCTACGCACCCCAGAGCTGGCCGAAACGGACACCAGACCCTAAGCCGACTGTCTACGGGGTCCATGACGGCCAGTTCGTACCGCTTGATGAGAACGGATGCTTTGTCGATCGCACGGCATACGTGCCGTTTGCCGTCAGGGCAGCCGCGACCGTAAGCAACGCCGCAGGTTCTCGCGGCGGAACTGGTTGGCCTCGCGCGGTTGATGTGGCTGCGGGAGCCGTGCTCGGGGCGTACGATTCAGATGGCAATGAACTCGGCAGCGACACGCGTGAGTCTCGCGTGTTCAGCGATGACAATGGCGACACCTCGACGCGGCTTGGTGATGCGCAGCCGTTCAATTATCAGCCTGATCTGCGTCACGACGATGCATTCGATATTGCGAAGACACCCAATGAAGGCGAGCCGGGTACGTGGTACACAAACCCCGGCAGTGGCCAGATGCGCCTATATGGAGGCGATGGCAAGGCAGTCGTAGATTTCGATTTTGACCACGACCATGGGCAGGGTGTCCCGCACTCGCACAACTGGGAGAGTGGCGTGCGCGGTCCTGGAGTTCCCTTTTCTTTATTGCCGTGAGTGTTTTCGTTATGGATACGTACATTGATATCGGAAGCGTTGCGGATTTTCCGAGCTTTCACGATGCCGAATTGCGCGGAATTGAACACGATCCCGAAGCGCGTTCCCTTACGCTGCGCTTCCGCCGCGTTGGGGGCGAAGTTGAAGTGTTGAAATTCTTCGAGGTTGTCGCGCAACGCCTGATCGATTTCGCCGGTCAGAATGTCGCGTCGAGGCTTTTGATCTCACCAAAACACACCTTTACGTCCGCTGACGCGCAGACATGGGTGCAGTGGATCAACAGTCGCGATGATTCGAAAGGTACGGGGATCAGCGGGGAAGAAGGCGATAAGTACGCGTCCGATTTTCGGGCCGGGCGGCTAACGCTGTTCGTGCTTGAGCCATCGTGTGGCGCAGAAATGGCGGTGCTGTGCGAGTCCGTGTCAATCAAACGGTAGAGAGCGTTCCAACGTACGTGTCCGAAAAGTCCCTGCGAGTCGCATGATTGAAACCTGTTTGCGCCAACGGAACCCCCTTCACCCCGGCGGCCGCAGCGCGCCCGCCACGCGTCCCATCTGTTCGATGCCGCTGTCGAAGAGGCGAGCGAAGTAGGGAATCAGGTTCGGCATCATGAGCTGGATGAGCAACAGGCCCACGAGCATCGTGAGCGCAAAGCCGATCTGGAAGATGCCGATTTGCGGGGCCGCGCGGTTGAGAATGCCGAGCGAAAGATTGGTGATGAGGAGCGCGACCACCACCGGCAGCGCGAGCAGCAGGCCCGAGGAGAGGACCGTCGCGCCATAGCCCGCGATCAGCCGCCAACCCGAGGCGCCCAGCACGCTCGCCGTGACCGGCACCGACTGGAAGGTGGCGACGAGCGCCGCGATCATCTGCAGATGGCCGTCGAAGGCGAGGAACGCGAGCATCGCCATCATGTTCAGCCAGGAGGCCAGCGCGGGCGTGCTGGTGTTGGCCTGCGGGTCGAAGAAGCTCGCGAAGCCGAGGCCCATGCCGAGGCTCATGAGGTCGCCCGCCATGGTGATGACCGCGAACACGAGCTGCATCGTGAAGCCGAGCGCGATGCCGATCAGGAACTGGTTGACGAGAATCCACACGCCCTCGGCCGAGAACACCGTGACCTGCGGCATGGCCCCGAGCGTGGGCGCGACGATCAGCGTGATGAAGCCCGCGAGGCCGATCTTCACGCGCGTGGGCACAGAGCGGTTGCCCACGACGGGCGCGACCGCCACGAGCGCGAGAATGCGCGTGAACGGCCAGAGGAACGCCGTGAGCCAGGCGTTGAGCTGCGCGTAGGTGACCGTGAACATCGTGCGGCGCGGCCGCGTTTAACCCGCGAGCTGCGGAATGCTCGTGAACATGCGGTGCATGTAGTCGAGCATCGTCGTGAGCATCCACGGCCCGGCGATCACGAGCGTGACCGCGATGGCGATCAGCTTGGGGATGAACGATAGGGTGGGTTCGTTGATCTGCGTAGCGGCCTGGAAAAGGCTCACCACGAGACCCACGACGAGCGAGACGAGCAGCAGCGGCGCGGCGAGCAGCAGCGCGACGTACATCGCCTCGTGGGAGAGCGTCATGACCATTTCGGGCGTCATGTTCGGATCCTCAGGTGAAGCTCTGCGCGAGCGAGCCGATGAGCAGCTGCCAGCCATCCACGAGCACGAACAGCATGAGCTTGAACGGCAGCGAAATGGTCGCGGGCGAGACCATCATCATACCCATCGACATGAGCACGCTCGCCACCACCATGTCGATGATGAGAAACGGAATGAAGATCGTGAAGCCGATCTGGAAGCCCGTCTTCAGCTCGCTGGTGACGAACGCGGGCACGAGCAGCGTGAGCGGCACTTCTTCGGGGCCCTGCATCGGCGCCGCGTGCGAGATGCGCGCGAAGAGCGCGAGGTCGGACTCGCGCGTCTGGCGCAGCATGAAGGTCTTGAAGGGCGCGACGCCGCGCGCCACGGCGTCGTCCATCGAGATCGTGCCGGCCGAGAACGGCTTGTAGCCGTCGTTGTACGCCTTGTCGAGCACCGGCGACATCACGAACAGCGTGAGAAAGAGCGCGAGGCCCACGAGCACCTGGTTGGGCGGCGAGGTCGTCGTGCCGATCGCCTGGCGCAGCAGCGAGAGCACGATGATGATGCGCGTGAAGCTCGTCATCATCAGCACCATCGCGGGCAGGAACGACAGCATCGTGAGCAGCAGCATCGTCTGCACGCTCAGCGAATACGTCGTGCCGCCGTTCGGGCCGGGGCTCGTGTTGAAGGCGGGCAGGCCAGCCGGCTGTGCTGCCGCTTGCGCGTGCGCGACGTGCGGCAGCGCGAAGGCGAGCGCGAGCGCGCCGAGCATCAGCGCGAACGGGAGCGCCGTTCGGGCGAGCTTCGCGAGGGAATCCGCGCGTGCGCGGGCGTCGCCGCCTGCGGGCGCCGCGTGAGGGGAACTGCCTTGCATTTACTGCGCTCCGCCGTCGTGTCGTGTGAAACGCGTCTTGAAGCGTTTGTCCGCCTCGCCTTTCAGCGCGTCACGAAAGCGCTGGGCGAAGGTGCCTGAGAGGCCGGAGCCCGGGTGGCCGCTCGCGGCCATGGCGCCGGCGGGGAGTTCGCCCGCGGGCATGGTGTGCAGCAGCCGCACGTTGCCGGGCGCCGCGCCGAGCACGAGCCAGGTATCGCCGATTTCGACCACGGCCACGCGCTCCTTGCCGCCGAGCGCGGCCCCGCCGATGGTCCTCACGAGCGCGTTCCTCGGGCCGCCTTGCAGGCCCAGACGCCGTGCGAGCCAGGCGCAGCAGAACACCACGCCGATCACGACCGCGAGGCCCAGCACCGTCTGCACGACGGCGCCGAAGCCGAGCGCGGGCACTGCGCTGCCGGCCATCACGGCGGAGGCGCCCGAAGCTGCACGCGCGGCTTCGTTGATCGCCTGGAGATCGGCGGCCCGCGCGCTCATCACGGCGAAAACCGCAGCGAGCCCGAGCGAGAGGTGCACCGCGAGGCGCGACGCGAAGCGCAGCGCCCGCGCGCCGCGGGATTGGCGGATCAGCCGCGAGACCTGGCGTGAGGCGTGCTGCAAAGCGCGCGTGTGCGCCGCGCCGCGAACTGCCTCGCGGTTCATCGGTTCAGCTTCCGGATCCGCTCGGACGGCGTGATGATGTCGGTCAGGCGAATGCCGAACTTGTCGTTCACGACCACCACTTCTCCCTGGGCGATGAGGCAGCCGTTCACGAGCACGTCCATCGGCTCGCCGGCCATGCCGTCGAGTTCCACCACCGAGCCCTGCGCGAGTTGCAGCAGGTTGCGGATGGCGATCTTGGTGCGGCCCAGCTCGACGGTCATCTGAACGGGAATGTCCAGAATCATGTCGATGTCGTTGGCCGTCTTCGTCGAATCGACCTTCGAGAGCGACTGGAACACGGCTGCCGGCTGCGCGGCCGGCGCTTCGTTGCTGTTCTGCTCGGCAAGCGCGCTCGCCCAGTCGTCCATGGAGTCGCCGCCCGCTTCCTGCACAGCGGCGTCGAAACCCGGGTCGAGCACCGGCTCGTCTGCGCTCGTGCCGTTTACATCACTCATATCCACCTTCCTTCATCGTGTCGGCTGCGCTGATCATCTTCTGGACCCGCAACGCGTATTGACCATTGAAAATTCCGTAGCCGCACTCCATCACCGGCACGCCGTCGACCTTGGCGACGATGTGCTCCGCGATGTTGATGGGCAGCACGTCGCCCTTCTTCATGTTCAGGATCTGCTCGAAGGTGACGGGCACCTGCGCGAGGTCGGCCGTGAGCTGGACTTCGGCGGCCTGCACCTGCTGCGAGAGCACGCGCACCCAGCGGCGGTCCACATCGAGCACTTCGCCTTGCAGCGGCGAGGTGAGCACGTCGCGAATCGGCTCGATCATCGAGTAGGGCATGCAGATGTGCAGCGTGCCGCCCGTCGGACCGAATTCGATCGAGAACTGCGTGACGATCACGATCTCGTTGGGCGTGGCAACGTTTGCGAACTGCGTGTGCATTTCGGAGCGCACGAACTCGAACTGCACCGGCCGCACGCTTTTCCACGCGCTCGTGTAGTGCTCGAACACGAGGTTGAGCAGCTTGCCGATGATGCGCTGCTCGGTCTGCGTGAAGTCGCGGCCTTCCACTCGCGTGTGGAAGCGCCCGTCGCCGCCGAACAGGTTGTCCACGACGAAGAACACGAGGTTCGGGTCGAACACGAACAGCGACGTGCCGCGCAGCGGTTTCACGTGCACGAGGTTCAGGTTCGTCGGGATCGGCAGGTTGCGGGTGAACTCGCTGTACTTCTGCACGCGCACCGGACCGACCGAGATCTCGGCGGTACGGCGCATGAAATTGAAGATGCCGACGCGCAACAGGCGCGCAAAACGCTCGTTGATGATTTCGAGGCCCGGCATGCGGCCGCGAACGATACGCTCCTGCGTCGCGATGTTGTAGGGCCGCACACCCTGCTTGTCGGCCGCACCCGAGTCGGAATCGACTTCGCCGGTGACGCCTTTGAGGAGGGCATCGACCTCCTCCTGGGACATGAACTCGTCGTGACCCATCGTCATGATGACTGGCCCTCCATCGCGGTGGTCATGTCAGCCGCGCTCACTGGACGACGAATTCGGTGAACAGCACGTCGTCGACGTGCATTGGCCTTTCGTTCCCGCCTACGGGCTGCGAGATCAGCACGGCGAGCTCCGTGGCGAGCGCGCGCTTGCCGTCGAGCGGTGCGAGATCGGACGGATGCTTGTTCGAGAGCGCGAGCAAGAGGCGGCTGCGGATCTCGGGCATGCGCGCCACGAGCGCGTCCTGGGTGGCCTGGTTGTCGAGCTTGAGCGTGAGGCCGATGCGCAGGTAGTGCGATTCGCCGTCGTCGGACTGCAGGTTGACGGTCATCGGCTCGAGCGCGTAGTACACGGGCAGAGCGGGCGCCGCCGCGGCGGGCCCAGCCGACGCAGCGGGCACGCCAGCCGGATGGCGCGACATGACGAACCAGGTCGCGGCGGCCGCCGCGCCGGCGGCGAGGATCGCAATGAGCGCGATCACGAGAATGCGCTTCATCGGTCCGGGTTTCGCGCCCTGAGGCGCGGCTTGCTGGGATGCGGGGGTGGTCGCCATGTCGAAAAGTCAGCCAGGATGCGTGCGAGGGTCCGGAGCACCGATCCGATGGTCACTCCGGGCATGCTGCATTGTTCCGGCTTTTTCCTTTCAGCGATGGGAGGAATAGACGGGAGAATTCCGGCTATCTCGTGGTTTTGTTGAAAGCTGCGAACCGGCCGTGGGCAGCGGTGGCGCAGCGCAGGGCGAAGCGGCGCGGTGCCCCGGTCGCCGGTCGCCGGTCGATATGGAGCGCGGGGAGGCTCACGGCGCGCCGTGCGGCCGCTGGCAGTTGCGAGCGCCGCCGCACCGCCCGAACGGGCGTCGGGCAGCGAGGGCGGATCGGGGGGTCGGGGAGATCGTGTGGAAACGGTCAGGCGAACGTGTCGATCAGCCCGACGGTGCGCTGCGTGACGCTCGCGGTGGGGGTGCCGGGATCCTCGCCCGAAGCGACCGTGCCGAGCGTGCCGCCCGAACCCGACGAGCCGGAGCGGCCCGAGCCGCTGCGGTCCTGCTGCGCCTGCTGGTTCATCTGGCGCGAGAAGCCGTCGCTCACGCTCGCGCTGCCAAGGCCGATGCCGTTCTGCTCCATGGCCTCGCGCAGCTTGGGCAGCGCCGCTTCCACGGCTTCGCGCACCTGCTGGTGCTGGGAAACGAAAAGAGCATGCGCGTGGCTTTCCGTCACCTGCAACACGACCTGCAGCGGCCCGAGATCCTTTGGATTGAGCGTGAGTTCCGCCGACTGCTGGTGGGCGTTCGAGAGGAACACGACCTTCTGGCTCAGCGCGTCCTCCCAATCGTTCGTGCCGACCTGCGGCGCGAGCGACGCGGAAGCGGCCGCGGCCGCCGGATTCGCGGTTGCGCTCGCCGCCTGCGCGGCCTGGGCCTGCGCGGCCGTTGCCGCGGCGATGGCGGCCGCCTGGGTCGCGCCCTGGGTGTCGGTCATGGCGGGGCTGGCCGTGCTGGCGGCCGGCGCGACGCCGCCGGACTGCTGCTGGGCCGCTGTGGTGAGCGCATCGGTGACCGCTTTTGCGGCGTCGGGCGTGGCTGAGGTCGCGCTCCTGGCCGCGTCGGCACCCGCCCCGCTGCTGGCCGCCGCGCTGAACGCCTTGTCCTGCGCATGCGCGCTCAGGTGCGATGCAAAGCTGCTGGCGATGCTGGAGCCGGCGCCCGCGGTCGTGCCGGTGGCAGTGCTGCTCGCCGTCGTGCTGGCCGCGCCTGCCGTGCTGACCGCATGGGTGGAGAGCGCCGCCGCGCCGCCGCGCAGCGTCGCGAGCGCGGCTTGCAGGGCATCGTGCACCGACTTCGGGTTGGCGCTCGCGGTGCCTGCACTGCCCGTGCCGTCGCCTGATGCGCCCGCGGCGCCCGACGTGCTCGACGTGCCCGCGCCTGCGGCGGCCGTGGCCGCTGCTGCCGCCGCGGCGGAGGCGACGCCCGCAAGCGTGCTGTCGCCGCTCGTCTGGCTGGCGTCGGTGCTCGCGCCGGTCTGCGTCTGTTGGCCCTGCTGCGCCTGCTGGGCTTGCTGCGCCTGGGCGGCGGCGATCTGCGCGCCCGCGGCTTCGGCCTGCTTTTGCTGGGCGCGTACGGCGTCGGCGCGGCGATCGGTGCCCGACGCAGGCTGCGAGCCCTGGTTCGAACTCGTGCCGGTCGTCTGCGTGCTGTTGCTCGTGCTTTGCGACGCGCTGCTGGTGCCGGTCGGCGCACTCGAGCTGGACTGCGCAGCCGCATTGCGCTGCGAGCTTTGCGACGACTGCACGGCCTGACTGGGCTGACTGGGCTGACTGGACTGACTGGACTGACTGGGTTGACTCGCTTGCGAGTGCTGGGCGTTCTGCGCGTCGATGTGCTGTTGCAGGCTCTGCGCGAAAGTCTGGCCCGATGCGTCCGACTGGCTGATGGTGTTCGAAACGGCGTTCGATGTGGCGTTCGATGCGGGATTGCCCGTCACGGCGTCGGCGGCGGCGCCGAGCAGCGAGGAAACGGCGGAGAGGAGCGACATGCTGGCGGCCTCGAAAACGTGTTACGGGTGTTGCGACGTTCGCATGCGTAGCACGCGGGCCGCGTGTTCGTCGGCGTCGCGCTGTTCGCGGCGGGCGTCCTTGCGGGCCTCGACTTCGTCCTGGCGCGACTGCAGGACCTCGTAGGAGCCGAGCTTCTGCTTGCTGCGCTGCCATTCGGGCCTGGCGGCCTCCACGCGCGCGGTGGCCTGCTCGAGAATGCGCCGCTGCTGCTCGATGGCCGAGTCGAGCGTGTCGATGAAAGCCTGAAAGTTGCGAACGTTGCCCGCAGCCATGCCGGTGCGCGCCGACTGGGTGAAGCGCGTGTGGTACTCGTCGCGGTAGGTGATGAGCGCCTGCAACTGCTTCTCGACCTCGCCGCGCTCGCGTTGCACGCGGCCAAGCTTCTGCGTGGCGGCGTCGACGTCGTCCTGGGCGAGGCCGATCAAGGTTTGCAGCGCGGTCTGTTTCGTCATGTCCTGGCTCCAATCAGTTGGCCGAGCATCTCGACGCTCTGATCATAATTCGCGGTTTCGCGAAAACCCTGCTGAAGGAAGGCCTCGATGCGCGGATACAGCGCGATCGCTCGGTCGAGCACGGCGTCGCGCCCACTGACGTAGGCACCCACGTTGATGAGGTCGCGGTTGCGCTGGTAGCGCGAAAGCATCTGCTTGAATGCACGCGTCTGGTTCAGATGCGGGTCGTCGATCAGCGCGGTCATCGCGCGGCTGATCGAAGCCTCGATGTCGATGGCCGGATAGTGCCCCGCCTCGGCGAGCGCGCGGGAGAGCACGATATGGCCGTCGAGAATCGCGCGCGCCGAATCGGCGATCGGGTCCTGCTGGTCGTCGCCTTCGGTGAGGACGGTATAGAACGCCGTGATCGAGCCGCCGCCCTCGGGGCCGTTGCCGGTGCGCTCGACGAGCGCCGGCAGCTTCGCGAACACCGAGGGCGGATAGCCCTTGGTCGCGGGCGGCTCGCCGATCGCGAGCGCGATCTCGCGCTGCGCCATCGCATAGCGCGTGAGCGAATCCATGAGCAGCAGCACGTGCTTGCCCTGGTCGCGGAAATATTCGGCGAGCGAGGTGCTGTACGCGGCGGCCTGCATGCGCAGGAGCGGCGAGACGTCGGCGGGCGCGGCCACGACCACCGAGCGCGCGAGGCCGTCCTCGCCGAGGATCTGCTCGATGAATTCCTTCACTTCGCGGCCCCGCTCGCCGATCAGGCCGATCACGATGACTTCGGCGCTGGTCGCGCGCGCCATCGTGCCGAGCAGCACCGACTTGCCCACGCCCGAGCCCGCGAAGAGGCCCATGCGCTGGCCGCGTCCGACCGTGAGCAGCGCGTTGATCGCGCGCACGCCCACGTCGAGCACCTTGTGGATCGGCTCGCGGTTCAGCGGATTGATGACGGGCGCGGTGAGCGGCGCATCGGCCTCGGTGTTCAGCGGACCGAGACCGTCGAGCGGCTTGCCGGAGGCGTCGACCACGCGGCCGAGCATGCCCCAGCCCACCGGCAGGCGCTTGGCGCCCGCCATCGGGTCGGCGATCGGTGCGGTTTCGAGCGGCCAGACGCGCGCGCCGGGCAAGAGGCCCGCGACCTGGGTCGTCGGCATGAGGAAGAGCTTGTCGCCGCCAAAGCCGACCACTTCGGCTTCGGCCATCGGCAGCGAGCTGCCCGCGGGCAGCTCGATCATCACCTCCGCACCCACGGCGAGGCGCAGCCCCACCGCTTCGAGCACGAGGCCAGCTGCGCGCGTGAGACGCCCGCAGCCGCGCAGCGGCAGCGCGAGCGCATTGCGGTCACGCACGCCGCGCAGTTGCGCGTTCCACGCGGTCAGGAACGGGTTGGCCGGGTCGTAGTTCGGCGGCGGCACGTAGGGCGCGGGGCGCGCTTCGGGAGGCGCGCCGTGGTCCGTCGTCGCGGGGGCCGCGCTGGTTGGCGGGGCATCGGCGGCATCGGCGGCCAGCGCGGCGTCGATTGCATCGATCGCGTCGCTTGCGGCGATCTCGCGCGCGTTCGGGATGTCGAGGTCGCCCACGAGCAGCGCGCCGAGCTGTGCGGGATCGTGCGCGAGCGGCCCGAAGGAGGCGAGCGCGAGTTCCTGTTCGAGCGGTGTGAGGCCGCCCGTGTGGATCGCCTGATGGCTCGCCGGCTGCGAATGATTCACCATGGCCTCGCCTTGCCGAGCGCCGCCGTCACGCGCTCCCAGCGCGTGCGGATGCTGGCGTCGGTTTCGCCCGTCGCGGCCTGCGCGCGGCAGCCGCCGCGCTCGATCGTCGGGTCGGTGCGCACGGTCCAGCCGCGCGCCTCCAGATCTTCCATCAGGTAGGCCTCGACGATCGGCAGGTCGGCGGGGCTCACCACGAGCTGCGGCGAACCCGCGAGCTGCGGCTCGGCCGCGAGCACTTCGCGCGCGACCGCGACGAGCGCCGTCGGGTCATGCTGCACGTGCTGGCGCACGACTTGCTGCGCGATGTCCAGCGCCAGCTCGACGAGCGTCTCGGCTACGCCGGCCTGAGCCGTTTCGAGCGCGTCGCTAAAGCGGCTCGCGAGCGCCGCGAGCTGCGCCGCCTGCGCGCGCGCCTCGGCCTGACCCTGCTCGAAGCCTTGCTGGCGGCCCTGTTCGTGACCGGCCTGATAGCCGAGCGCCTGGCCCGCCACATGGCCCGACTTGAGCCCTTCCTGGTGGGCGGTGTCGCGCAAATGCTGGAGCTGCGCTTCGAAGGCGGCCGCCTCGTCGGGCGTGGGCGGCGGCGGCGGGGGAGGCGGCGGATCGAACGACGCCATCTCCCAGCGCTGGTACGCCGAGCGACGGCTGTTCGAAGATGTCGTCTCAGACATAAGCGTCTTCCGCCTTGCCGCCTAGCACGATCTGGCCGCTCTCGGCGAGGTTGCGCACGATCTGCAGGATGCGGCGCTGCTGCGCCTCGACTTCCGACACGCGCACCGGACCGCGCGCGTCGAGGTCTTCGGCGAGCAGTTCGGCCGCGCGCTGCGACATGTTCGAGAGGAACTTCGTGCGCAGCGCGGGCGGCGCGCCCTTGAGCGAAATGATGAGCGATTCCGACTCGACTTCCTTGAGCAGCAGCTGGATCGCGCGGTCTTCGAGGTCGAGCAGGTTCTCGAACACGAACATCTGGTCGATGATCTTCTGCGCGAGCTCCGCGTCGTAGGCGCGCACGTTCTCGATCACGCCTTCCTCGTGCTGGCTCGTCATGAAGTTGAGGATCTCGGCCGCCGTGCGAATGCCGCCCATCGGGCTGCGCTTGAGGTTGTCGCTGCCCGAGAGGAGGTTCGTGAGCACGTCGTCGAGCTCGCGCAGCGCCTGCGGCTGGATGCCGTCGAGCGTCGCGATACGCAGCAGCACGTCGTTGCGCAGGCGCTCGGTGAAGCACGAGGCGATTTCCGAGGCCTGGTCGCGGTCGAGGTGCACGAGGATCGTCGCGATGATCTGCGGGTGCTCGTTCTTGATGAGCTCCGCGACCGACCCGGAATCCATCCACTTGAGGCCTTCGATGCCGCTCGTGTCGCCGCCCTGGAGAATGCGGTCGATGATCGCGCCGGCCTTGTCCTCGCCCAGCGCCTTGTTGAGCACGTTGCGGATGTAGTCGTTCGAGTCGAGCGAGAAGGCGGTGTGCTGCTCGGCTTCCTTGACGAAGTCCTGCAGCACGGCCTCGATTTCCTCGCGCTTGACGTTCTTGAGCGCCGCCATCGCGGCGCCGATTTTTTGCACTTCGCGCGGACCGAGGAACTTGAAGACCTCGGCGGCCTCTTGCTCTCCGATCGACATGAGCAGCAGCGCGCTCTTGTTAGCGCCTTCAGCGTTCATCGTTCACCCAGCTCTTCACGACGGTTGCGACGATTTTCGGATCCTGGCGCGCGATGGTGCGCGCGTATTCCAGGTTGCGTTCGAACTTGTTCTTCTCGTTTTCGAAGGCGAGCAGGGCGGCTTCGCTATCCGCGCCTTCTTCGCCTTCGCCGCTCGCGCCCACGCGCACGGCCTCGGGGATGCCGTCGAGCAGCAGCGGCTCGCCGTCCGCCATGCCCGGCAGCGCAGGCGCGACCGGTTCGGGCGGCGGGAACGCGCGGCGCAGCGCCGGCTTCACCATCACGAAATAGAGGAACAGGGCGACCGCGCCAATGCCAAGCCACGTCGCAATCTGTTTGGCAAGGGCGAGGATGTCGGGTTGGCGCCACCATGGCAGGTTCGCGTTCGGATCGACTTCGGTCCGGAACGCGGCGTTCACCACGTTCACCGAGTCGCCGCGCTTCGCATCGTAGCCCATGGCGTCCTTCACGAGCTGCTCCACCTGCGCGAGCTTCTGCGCGTCGAGCGGCTGCAGGGTGGCGTGGCCCTTGGCGTCCAGCTTGGGCTGATAGTTCACGATCACGGCCACCGAAAGACGCTTGATGTCGCCCGGCGCCTGTTGATAGTGGCGCACGGTCTTGTCGAGCTCGTAGTTCGTGGTGGTGTCGCGATGATCGGAGACCGGCACCGAGGCGGCTGCGCCGCTCGCGCCCGCCGGCGCGCTGATGGGCGCGGAGGCCGGCTGCGGCGGCTGGTTCGTGAGCGCGCCGGGTACGCCGCCCGCGCCGCTTTGCTGCATCTCCGTGGAAATGTTCTGCTGCTGGCTGCGGATCGCGGCGGCCTGCGCGTTGCCGTTCGGACCGTAGGCCTCGGAGGTCTGCTCGAGCTTCGAGAAGTCGAGGTCGGCGCTCACCTGCGAGCGCGCGTTGCCGGCGCCGAAGAGCGGCGCGAGGATCGCGTCGATGCGCGACTGGGTATCGTGCTCGACCTGGCGCACGTATTTGAGCTGCGACGCGTCGAGGCCCACGCCCGTGGCGCTCTGCGTGAGGAGGTTGCCGTCCTGGTCGACCACCGTCACGTTGCGCACCGGCAGGTCCGGCACGGCGGAAGCCACCATGTGCGTGATGGCGGCGACCTGGCCGTCGTCGAGAATGCGGCCCGGGTACAGGTTCACGAGCACCGAGGCGGAAGGCGCCTCGCGCTCGCGCACGAATACCGAGGGCTTCGGAATGGCGAGATGCACGCGCGCCGACTTCACGCTCGCGATCGACTGGATGGTCTGCTCGAGTTCGCCTTCGAGCGCGCGCTGGTAATTGATTTGTTCGGCGAACTGGCTGATGCCGAACTTCTGGTTGTCCATCAGCTCGAAGCCCACCGAACCGTTCTTCGGCAGGCCCTGGGAGGCGAGGCGCAGGCGCATTTCGTTGACCTGCTCGGAGGGCACGAGAATCGCGCCGCCGGCGTCCGAGAGCTTGTAGGGAACGTTTGCGGCCTGGAGCGCGGTAATGATCGCGCCGCCGTCGCGGTCCGAGAGATTGCTGTAGAGCACCTTGTAGTCGGGGGCGCGCGACCAGAGGACGAGACCCGCCACCACGGCCACCAGCAGTGCCACGGCAAAAATGAGCGGCGCGCGCGGGTTGCCGCGCACGTTGCGCAGCGACGAAAGCGAGCCGAGGCGCTGCGCAAAGCCGCCGCCGAGGTCTTCCGCGGCGCCCAGGCCTGCGCCCGCGCCAGCGCCGGGCGCGGCGCCGGCGCCAGAGGTGGCGAGGCCCATGCGGGCATCGGGGTTGATCAACGAGTTGGCTGTCGAATCCATGCGACGGGTATCTCCGGAGGCTTGCAGGTCTCGCCGCGCGCGGCACAGACTTTCACTTGACGCATTATCCGCAGCCGCTTACAAGCCGATTGCGCGAATAGAGCCGGGTTTTCCCCCTAGTTTCGGGGCTGTCGAAAACGGCCCGCTGCTATGCTCTCCTCCAGATTCGGCGTCCTGTCGGCGCGCCGTGCCGGCCCGGGCCGCCGCATGGCTCGACGTCCGGCCTCGGGGCTCGTCCCCGAAACCCCGCGTTGTCCTTCGCATGCCCTTCGCATGTCCTTTTTCGTGGAGCAAACATGACCGTGCCAGTATCCCCGCTCACGTCCGCCCTCGCGCAAATGCAGTCGATGGCGGCGCAGGCGGCCGGCGGCCCCACCGCAGCCGACGAGAAGTCGGGCGCGGCGACGGCCGGCGGGTTCGCCGCGGCCCTCAAGTCGTCGCTCGACCAGATCAGCGACGCCCAGAAGAAGGCGGTCGGCGAGTCGCAGGCGTTCGAGCTGGGCGCGAACAACGTGTCGCTCAATGACGTGATGGTCGACATGCAGAAAGCCAACATCGGCTTCCAGTTCGGCTTGCAGGTGCGCAACAAGCTCGTCGCGGCCTACACCGACATCATGCAGATCCAGGTCTGACGGCACCCGAGGCGTCCGCCCGCTCGATGCGCTAAAGCTTCTTCCCCTACGATCCGATAACCCGGCTAGAACTGCTCGTCGCGGCGCATGCGCCGCCTGCCGGGCGACCGCATTCACAGCCACACGTATCGAGGAGAAGCGCCGATGTTTTCCCCTGCCCAGTCTGGAGCCAACGCCTATGCACGAGTGGGCGTCGAAACGGGGGTCATGGGTGCAAGCCCGCACAAGCTGATCGTGCTGCTCTATCAGGGCGCGCGGCAGGCCATCGCGCAGGCACGGATGCATTTGCAGGCCGGCAACGTCGGCCCGCGCTGCGAGGCGATCGCCAAGGCGATCCGGATTGTCGAAAGCGGGCTCCAGCTCGCGTTGAACCTCGAGGCGGGCGGCGAGATCGCGCAGCGCCTCAATGCGCTCTACAGCTACATGACGAAGCGCTTGCTGGAAGCCAATATCAATCAGAGCGAGACCATGCTGGTCGAGGTCGACGGACTGCTGGCTACGCTCGAAGAAGCCTGGTTGGGGATAGGGCCGGAAGTGGCGCGGATGGCCGAAAGGGCGTCTGCGTCAGCGCCCGGCTCATTGACGAGATGAGTTCAAAAGCAGACTACTTCGCCCGCTACGAAGCGATCGCGGCTGTCTCGGGGCAGATGCTTTGCGCCGCGCGCGATGCGCACTGGAACGATCTGATCGGCCTGCAGGAGAAATACCGGCTCCTCGTCGATGGCCTCAAGGATGCCGAAGGGGTCGTACGGCTCAACGTTGCCGAAAGGGCGCGCAAGTACGAACTCATCCGCCAGATTCTCGCGGACGATGCCGCCATTCGCGACCTCGCGAGCCCTTGCATGGCGCGGCTTTCGGCACTCTTTTACGGCACCGCGCAGCCTGCGCGGGTCTTGCAGGAAATCTACGGCGCGCGCTAGCGCGGCGCGCCGGCGTGCCGGCGCAGGTCTGGCGCGCGACGGCTCGAAGCCTCGGCCGTGACGGGCAACGAGCGCCGCGCAAGGCATCGGCACAGAGGTCAACAGGAACGGGCAGCCAAGCGCCGTGCGCAGATCCGGAACACCATGAACGGAATCGACACCGGAGCCGCCGCGCTCCAGGCAAGCCGCATCGCGGCGCTCACGCCGGTCGGCCCGCAAGGCGCGGCCGGGGCGGCGCAAACGGGCGTCTCCGCGCTTGCCACGGGCACCGCGGCGCTCGCCGACAGCGAAACCAGCACCAGCAGCGCCCAGAACTCGACGCAGACTGTCCTTTCGGCGGTTGCGCTGGCGCTCGACGCCATCATCCGCTCGGGCGGCGAGGCGACGCCCGCCGTGGTGGGCCGTGCGCCGCTCTGGGCGAATCCGGATGCCGGCGGCACGGCCGGCGCGGCTGACGGCGCGGCCTCCTTGCCGCTGCCCGGCGTCGCAGGCGCCGAAGCCCAGGCGGTGGAAGCCGCACTGCTGGCCGACACGGCGCTCGCGGCGCAGGCCGTGGCCGCAGAGGCGCTAGCCGGCGCGGCCGACGCCGCGAGCAGCGCCGACGCGCAAGCCGCGTCTCCTCAAACCGCACAAACCACACAAACCACGCAGACCACGCAAAGCGCCCAGGCCGGACAAACGAGCCAGGCCGCCCAGGCTGGCGCCGTGGCGCTTGCCGGCCCGGTCGCCGCGCTGGCGGCATCGCTCGCGCAGACCGTGAGCGCCAGCGGACTCTTCTACGAAGCCCATCTCGCGCAGTGGCTGCGCGGCCAGCGCTCGCCCGCCGAGCTTGCCGACGAGCCGCAGAACCGCCTGCTCGGCTCGAACGCGCAGCTTTCGCTCGACTGGAGCCGAGCCGCGGACGAGATCGACGACGTGCAGTGGACCGAAACCTTCGCCGACGCGCCAGGCGGCCCGCGCGGCGAGGCGGCCAACGCCAGTGCCGCCAACCCCAACGCGGCGTTGGCGCGCGCCTTCCCCGCGCTGGCCGATCCGCACGGCGAGGCGCCCATGGGGCAAACCCAAGGCCTGGGGCGCGCGGCCGCGACGCTGGCCGATACCCTGCTGCCCGCCGTGCACGACACCGCCGCGCAGGCTGCCGGCCCATCGGTGCATCCGGCGGTGATTCCGCTCGTTCGCCAGCAGCTCGACCTGCTCGCGACCGGCGAGTTTCGCTGGAACGGTGAGGCCTGGCCGGGCGTGCGAGTCGACTGGAGCATCCAGCAGGACGACTATGACGCCCACGATCCCCACCATGGCGCAGGCGGGGTGGGCCCCGACGACATTCCATGGCGCACGCGCCTCACGCTCGCGCTGCCGCAACTCGGTACCGTCGATGCGGAATTGATGCTCACGGGCTCGACGCTGGCCGTGCGGGTGCAGGCGAGCACGGGCGGTGCGGCGCAGCTCACCGCGCAAAGCGACGCGCTGCGCGGACGGCTCGAAGCGCTCGGTCTCACGCTCGCCGGGTTCACGATCCGCGAGATCGGCGGCGGCGCGGGGGCGAGCCCCGCCGAAGCGGCCAGGGCCGCGAGCGCGTACGCCGCGCAAACCGCGTCTGGCGCGCCGGCCGCGCCGGTCAGCCCCACGGCGGATGCGCACGGTGCCCGCGAGGATCGAGATCAAGACTGGGAGCTGGGATGAGCCGCACGCACCGCAAGAGCGCCGCGGCGCTCGCCTACGATGCCCCCGAAGCCGACGGCGCGCCGCGCGTGGTCGCGAAGGGCTACGGCCTCGTCGCCGAGATGATCGTGCAGCGCGCGCGGGAGGCCGGCCTCTACGTGCACGAAGCGCCGGAGATGGTTTCGCTGCTGATGCGCGTGGACCTCGACACGAAGATCCCGCCGCGGCTTTATCAGGCGGTGGCAGAACTGCTCGCGTGGCTGCACCGGCTCGAAGCGGAGAACGACGCGAAGGCCAAAGCGGCGGCGCAGGCGCGCCACGGCAATCCTGCCGCGAGCGCGGCCGGCGGCGCCCCGCGCGATATCCACGACGTTCGCGGCATGCGGGAGATCGGCGGCGCCCGCGGCGGCCGCCCCGCGCTGCCCTTCAAGCCTTCAACATCAACCTGATCAGCATGGCGATCCGTCTGCCGTAGGGCGGCGCGATGAGTGTCCGCGCGTTCAGGCGCGCCTGCGTGAACACCGGCTTCATCTTCGAGAACGTCACGAAGCCCTCGTAGCCGTGATATGCCCCCATGCCGCTCGCGCCCACGCCGCCGAACGGCAGCCCCTCGGCGGCGAGGTGCAGGAGCGTCTCGTTGACCGACATGCCGCCCGCCACCGTTTCGCGGGTCACGCGCTCGACCGTGCGCGAGTCGTCGGCGTAGACGTAGAGCGAGAGCGGGCGCGGGCGCGCGTTCACGTAGCGCAGGGCCTCGTCGAGCGTGTCGTAAGGCACGAGCGGCAAGATCGGTCCGAAGATTTCTTCCTGCATGAGCGCCGTCTGTGCGCCCGCCTGCGTCACGATGACGGGCGCGAAGCGCCGCGTCGCGGCGTCGTGCGGGCCGAGCGCGTGCAATTGCGCGCCGCTCGCCTCGGCTTCGCCGGCGAGACGTTGGAGGCGCTCGAAGTGGCGCGCCGAGATGATCGACGTGTAGTCGCGGTTGTTCGAAAAGTCGGGATAGAGCTGCGCGAAGCGCGTGCGCGCGCGCGCGATGAAGGCCGCTTCCTGACCGCGCGGCAGCAGCACGTAGTCGGGCGCGATGCAGGTCTGTCCCGCATTGAGCGTCTTGCCTAGCAGCACGCTGTCGACCGCGTAGTTCAGGCGCGCCTCTTCGCCGATGATCACCGGCGACTTGCCGCCCAGCTCGAGCGTGACGGGCGTGAGGTTCGCGGCGGCCGCGCGCATGACCTCGTGACCCACGCGCGTCGAGCCCGTGAACAGCAGATGGTCGAACGGCAGCGCGCTGAAGGCGGCGCCCACCGCGGCATCGCCGTTCACGACGGCCACGTGGTCGCGCGCGAAGGCCTTGCCGATCAACGCCTCGAAGAGCGCCGACGTGCGCGGCGTGAGTTCCGACATCTTGATCATGGCGCGGTTGCCCGCCGCGAGCGCGCACACGAGCGGGCTCGCGGCGAGCAGCAGCGGATAGTTCCACGGCACGACGATGCCCGCCACGCCGAGCGGCTGCGGCACCACCTTGGCGCGCCCCGGCAGCAGCCACTTGCCCACCGGGCGCCGGCGCGGCTTCATCCAGCGCGCGCCGTGCCTGAGCGCCGCGTCGATCTCCTGCTTGAGGACCACGAATTCCGCGAGCGCGACTTCCGCTTTCGAGCGCTGGCCGAAGTCGGCGTTCATCGCTTCGGCGAGCGCGTCGCGGTGCGAGAACAGCACGTCGCGCAGCGTCTTGAGATGGCGCGCGCGCGTTTCCCACGACGGGAACGGGTCGCGCAGGAAGGCTTCGCGTTGCGCGGCGAGCAGCGTGTCCAGCGCGGCGCGCGGGTCTGGCTCGCGGGCATCATGTGCAGCGCGCGCGTCGTGCGTGGCGTGCGTGGCGTGCGTGTCGTGGGCGGTGGCTTCGGGCAGATCCTGCCTCATGGTCGGTCCTCGTGAGGTCCGCCGACGCTGTGGCGCGCGGGCGAACGGTGCGTGTGCGATAGATGGATGGTCGGGGCAGGTTCTCAGCGCGATGGAAAGGCACGCTCGATGATCGCCGCGTGATCGAAGCGCGCGGGCAGCGTCCCGAACACGCGGTCGCAGTCGGCGTCGTGCTCGTCCAGACGCGTGGCGATGAACGCATCCGCCGTCTCATGCGGTCCCTCGTGCGCGGCTTCGCGCAGCAGGATGGCCTGCGCGATCAGCACGATTTGCTGCGCGATGCGCCGCGCGCTTGTCTCGCGCGTGCCCGGCGCGCCGTTGAGCAGCACCGAGAGGCGGTCGAGCGCGGCGTCGAGCACGGGGTGAGTCTGCGCGTCGCGCCGCCACGCGAGAAAGAGCGCCTGCGCGGCGTCGGCCTCGCGCTCCAGCGCGCGCAGCACGTCGAGGCACATCACGTTGCCCGAGCCCTCCCAGATCGAGTTGACGGGCGCTTCGCGGTAAAAGCGCGCCATGGGCCCTTCCTCGACGTAGCCGTTGCCGCCCCACACCTCCATGGCCTCGCCCGTGAACGCGAGCGCGCGCTTGCAGACCCAGAACTTCGCGGCCGGCGTGACGATGCGCCGCCAGGCGCGCGCTTCGAGCGCGGTCGTGTCGACGCTGTCTTCGTCGGGTCGGGCATCGGCGCTGTCCTCGAATGCGCGCGCGAGGCGCATGAAGAGCGCCGTCGCCGCCTCCGATTCGAGCGCGAGATCGGCCAGCACGTTCTGCATGAGCGGCTGCTGCGCGAGCGGGCGGCCGAACGCGCTACGGTGGCGGGCGTGATGGATCGCCTGCACGAGCGCCGCGCGCATGAGCGCCGCGCTCCCGATCACGCAGTCGAGCCGCGTGTAGTTCGCCATCTCGATGATGGTCGCCACCCCGCGGCCTTCGTCGCCGACCATGACACCGTACGCGTCGAAGAACTCTACTTCGCTGCTCGCGTTCGAGCGGTTGCCGAGCTTGTTTTTCAGACGTTGCACGTTCACCGCGTTTTTCGTGCCGTCGGGGCGATAGCGCGGCACGAAGAAGCACGAGAGACTGGGGGCGCCCGAGCCGTCATGCTCCGTGGTGCGCGCGAGCACAAGATGCGCGTCGCACTGCGGCGCGGAGAAGAACCACTTGTGGCCGGTGAGCAGATAAGCCGCGCCGCGGCCCGTCTCGATGCCCGCCGCCCGCGCCTCGGTGCGGTTGCTGCGCACGTCGGAGCCGCCCTGTTTCTCGGTCATGCCCATGCCGATCATCATCGAGCGTTTTTGCGCGAGCGGCACGTCGCGCGTGTCGTGCTCGCGTGTGTAAAGCGCCTCGCGCAGCGTTTCGAACAGCGCCGGCTCGCGCTGCAGCACGGGGATGCTCGCGAACGTCATGGTGAGCGGGCAGAGCGAACCCGACTCGATCTGCGCATGGAGGAAGTAGCCCGCGCAGCGCGCGGCCATCGCGCCTGGGCGCGGGTCCGAGTAGGGCAGCGCGTGCAGCCCTTGCTCGCGCAGCAGCGCGAGCAGTTCGTGCCAGGCCGGATGGAATTCGATCTCGTCGATGCGCTCGCCGCGCGGGCTGTGCGTGTGCAGTTCGGGCTCGTGGCGGTTGGCGAGGTCGGCGAGTGCGAGCGTTTGCGCTTTGCCCAGCGCCTCGCCGTGGCGCGTCAGGGTTTCGCGGTGCCAGTCCGCGCCCGCGCGCGTGAGCGCCTCGCCGAGCGCGGCGTCGGTGGTGAAGAGGTTGTAGTCGGCAAGCGGCGGCGCCTGGTTCGTGACTTCGTGTGTCGTGCCGGGGCGATGCGTGACGTCCGTCGAGTTCATTTGCTTGTCTCCTGTCGGCCAGAGTGAGTGCCTGCTCCTCCGATTCCATGCAAAGCATGCTGCCCGCTTCGCGTGCGGTCATCCGTGTTGTGTTCGTTGTCGTGACCGGGGGCGGCTTGGCGCACCGTCCTCGCCCCGCGAAGCGTTAGCGAAGTGATCGATGCCTGTGCGCTCCAGCGTTTCCTGTGCAGCTTGCTGGAACCTTTCCATTTCGGCGCTGACGCCTGAGCCGCCTTCCATCATAGGCGGCGAGGCCGTGCCACGATTAGAGGTGGCGCTCTGACATAAACGCTGCCCCTGTCCCGCACGCATTCCTACAATGCGCGAGCAAAGCCAGAAACGAACGAGCGTGCATGTAGCATGCCACGACAGGAGACTGGAGACGATGCAATACGATTACATCATCGTAGGCGGCGGCTCGGGCGGCGCCTCGCTGGCCGGGCGCCTGGCCGAACGCTGCCCTGACGCGAGCATCGCGCTCGTCGAAGCGGGGCCGCACACGGCGCGCAATCCGCTCGTCAAGATGCCGCTCGGGGTCGCGGCCCTCGTGCCGTTTCGCACGCGAAACAACTACGCCTACGAGACCGTGCCGCAGCCGGGGCTCGCCGGCCGGCGCGGCTACCAGCCGCGCGGCCGCGGCTTCGGCGGCTCGAGCGCCATCAACGCGATGATCTACACGCGCGGCCATCCCCTCGACTACGACGAATGGGCGCAACTGGGCTGCACGGGCTGGGCGTGGCGCGACGTGCTGCCGTACTTCCTGCGTGCCGAAGACAACGAGCGCGGCGCGAGTGCCTGGCATGGCACGGGCGGGCCGCTCGCCGTGGCCGACCTGCGCGAGCGCAATCCGGTGGCGGTACGGTTTGTCGCCGCCGCGTGCGAGGCAGGCTTTCGCCTCAACGACGACTTCAACGGCGAGGAGCAGGAGGGCGTCGGCTTCTATCAGGTGACGCAGCGCGGCGGCGAACGCTGGACGGTGGCGCGCGCCTGGCTGTACGACGAGACACGCGCACGCAAGCTGCCGAACCTGCATCTGATCGCAAACGCCACGGTGCTGCGCGTGACGTTCGATGGGGCGCGCGCGAGCGGCGTGGAGCTTGCGCGCGGCGGCGCGATCGAGACGCTCGAGGCGCGCGCCGAGGTGATCCTCGCGGCGGGCGCCTTCAACTCGCCGCAGCTGCTGATGTGCTCGGGCATCGGCCCCGCCGAAGAGTTGCGCGCGCTCGGCATACCCGTGCGTCACGACGCGCCCGACGTCGGGCGCAACCTGATCGACCACATCGATTTCACCTTCAACAAGCGCGTGCATTCGAGCGAGACCGTGGGCTACTCGTTGCGCGGCGCGGCGCGTATGAGCGCGGGCCTCGTGCGCTATCTGGTCGGGCGGCGCGGCATGCTCACGACGAACGTCGCGGAGGCGGGCGGCTTCCTGAAGAGCCGCCCGGAGCTCGACCGGCCCGACCTGCAACTGCACTTCTGCACGGCGCTCGTCGACGATCACAGCCGTCGCCTGCACTGGGGCCACGGCTACTCGCTGCACGTGTGCGTGCTGCGCCCGGCGAGCCGCGGCACCGTCACGCTCGCGAGCGCCGACGCGCGTGTGGCGCCCGTGATCGACCCGCGCTTTCTATCCGATGTTCGCGATCTCGACGCGCTCGCCAATGGCGCACGCATTGCCCGGCGCATCCTCGACGCGCCCGCGCTCGCGCAACTGGGCGGCAGCGAGCTTTACACCGATCCCGGCCAGAGCGACGCGCAACTGCGCGAGACGATCGCCCGCCATGCCGACACGATCTATCACCCCGTAGCGACTTGCCGCATGGGAGGCGACGAACGCTCGGTGGTCGATCCGCAATTACGCGTGCGCGGCGTGGAGGGCCTGCGCATTGCCGACGCCTCGGTCATGCCGACGCTCATCGGCGGCAACACGAATGCGCCGACCGTGATGATCGGCGAGCGCGCCGCCGACTTCATCGCGCACGCGAGACATGCGAGCGATACCGGACTTCAGCGCGTGGTGGTTTGATGCACCGCCTCGCGTTTTCTGCTTTTCCGCGGCCGTGGCTTCAGGACGATTGCCCCGGCCGCTTCTCCAGCCCCGGCGGATGCACGAAGTCATCGAGGAACGTGAATGGCTTGCCGTACTCCGCGCGCGCGACTTCGAGCCAGGCGCGCGCCGCGTGCGATAGATAGCCGCTGCGCTTCCAGCCGATCGCCATGTCCCAGGTGATCTGCGGCTCGCTCACGGGCAGGCAGGTGAAACGCTCGGCGTCGAGCCGGCGCACATACGGCGCGGGCAGCAGCGCGATGCCCACGCCGGCCAGCACGAGCGCCGCCATCAGGTCCCAGTGGCCGCTGCGCCCCACCACCTGCGGCACGAAGCCGGCCGTACGGCACGCGTTGAGCACGACGTCGTTGAGCGCGAGGCTCTCGCCGTAGAACACGAACGGCTCGCCGGCCAGCTCCGCGAGCGGCACCGCGAGCTTGTTGTCCCAGCGCGAGCCGCGCCGCGCCACGAGCCACAGCAGCTCGTGCGAGATCGGCAAGACGTCGATGAGCGCGGGATCCACGGGCAGCAGCACGCCGCCCAGCTCCAGTTCGCCCGAGATCAGCGCGGCCTCGATCGCCCGTGAGCCCTGCTCGAAGAGCTTCAGTTCGATTCTCGGATAGCGCTGGCGGAACGTCGCGATCGCGGGCGTGAAGAGCGAGCCGCCCATCGGCGGAATGCCGATGGTGAGTTCGCCGCGCCCGAGCGTGCCCAGGTCGGCAAGCTCGGCCTCCAGTTGCGCCTGCGCGGCGAGCACGTCCTGGCCGCGCTGGTAGACGATGCGCCCGGCGTCGGTCAGCACCATCTGGCGTGCGTCGCGCAGGAGCAGCTGCGTGCCCGTCTCGTCTTCGAGCGCCTTGACCATCTTGCTGATGGTCGGCTGTGTGACATGCAGTTTTTCGGCTGCGGCGGTGAAACTCTGTTGCCGCACCACCTCGATGAAATAGCGAAGCGCGCGCAGTTCCAAGATCGGGACTCCACAAATGTGCAGGAGGAACGCTCAGCGGTGTGCCGAGTTGGTGCATTCCAATAGGGAATGTAACTGATGATTCTAAGTCATTATGTTTATGGAGCGTGGAACCCTATACTGACTTCCATTCCAGTGTCACTTAGGGTTTGCCATGACTACTCCGAACACGACCGCGAAAGTCTCCGCAAGCGCCGCGCGCAACGGGGATGGCGTGGCGGGCCTCGGCCGGCGCATCGGGCGCATCGCGGCGCAGGCTGCGCTGCTGGCGGGCGTCTGGTATGCCGCCGACGCGCTCACGCGCGTTACGCATCTGCCGGTGCCGGGCGGCGTGGTGGGCCTCGTGCTGCTGCTAGCGCTGCTTCTCTGCGGCGGCGTCACGCCGCGCTGGGTAAAGGCGGGCGCCGACTGGCTGCTCTCCGACATGCTGCTGTTCTTCATCCCGGCCGCTGTCGCGGCGGTCAAGTACGGCGGCCTCTTTCGCGCCGACGGCTGGCGTCTCGCGCTCGTCGTGGTGGGCGGCACGCTGATGGTGATGGTGGCCGTGGCGTTCGCCGTCGAGCAGGCCGCGCGCCTCGAGCGGTGGCTCGCGCTGCGCCGCGTGCGCAACACGCGCCACCTGGCGCGGGCTTGAGGCGTGAGGCGCCTGAATCGACAATGAAGGTGACTGCATCATGAACGCGTTCTATTCGTCGCTCTTCGCCGACGACGCCGCGCGGCTCATCGCCGCCGTCTGCTTCATCCTGACCGTCGCGCTCTATTTCGCTTCGAAGGCGCTCTATGCGCGCTTTCGCGCGCCGTGGCTCACGCCGCTCGTCGCGGTGCCCGTGGTGCTCGGCGTGTTCGTCCTCGCGCTCCATATTCCCTACCCCGTCTACTTCCAGGACACGCGCTGGCTCATGTGGCTGCTCGGCCCGGCCACGGTGGCCTTCGCGGTGCCGATCTACGAATACCGCGACCTCATCAGGCGCCACTGGATCTCGCTCACGGTGGGCGTGACGGTCGGCATCGTCGTGGCGGTGGGCGGTTCGCTTGCGCTGGCCAAGCTCCTGCACCTGTCTCCCGAGTTGCAGCGCAGCCTCATGACGCGCTCGATCTCCACGCCGTTCGCGCTGGCCGTGTCCGACAAGATCCACGCGCCGCGCGACCTCACGGCGCTCTTCGTGATCGCCACGGGCGTGTGCGGCATGCTGTTCGGCGAGCTGGTGCTCGGCCTCGTGCCACTGCGCACGCGGCTCGCGCGGGGCGCGCTCTTTGGCGCGGCGGCCCACGGCGTGGGCACGGCGAAGGCCCGCGAGCTGGGCAGCGAAGAGGGCGTGGTCGCGAGCCTCACGATGATGATCGCGGGCGTGGTGATGGTGCTGCTCGCGCCAGCGCTCGGGTTCCTGCCGGTTTGATGGGCGGCGGGCGCGCTCGCGCCCGCTTCATCGCGTACCCGGACGTCGCTTACCCGCGTATCGCCGACGCGCATGTCGCCAATGCGCATGACGCCGACGCGCATGTCGCCTACGCGCATGTCGCCGACGCGCATGTCGCCAACGCGCATGTCGCCAACGCGCACGTCGCCAAAGCACAGGTCGCCAACGCGCATGTCGCCAACGCGCACGTCGCCAAAGCACAGGTCGCCAACACACACGTCGCCAATGCGCCTGCGCGCGGAGGCCATTCCGATTTGCTACAATCTCGGCTCGCTTTCGAGGAGCGTTGCGACGGGTTTTCTCTAACCCGCCAGGCTCGAAAGTGCTTCAATCCGGTTCAATCCACGGAAATCCCACGGAATCGACCGCACTGAAACGGCGCTCACGTCTTTAATTTCTAGTCACTTTTAGAAAGGAGGGCGTGATGAACGCCGCAGTTCCGCAAGATCAAGCCAACGATTTCATCGTCGCCGATATGTCGCTCGCCGGCTGGGGCCGCAAGGAGCTCGACATCGCCGAGACGGAAATGCCCGGTCTCGTGCAGATTCGCGAAGAGTACAAGGCGCAGCAGCCGCTCAAGGGCGCGCGCATTGCCGGCTCACTGCATATGACGATCCAGACGGGCGTGCTGATCGAGACCCTGAAGGCACTCGGCGCCGAAGTGCGCTGGGCCTCGTGCAACATCTTCTCGACCCAGGACCACGCGGCCGCCGCCATCGCGCAGGGCGGCACGCCGGTGTTCGCGTTCAAGGGCGAATCGCTCGACGAATACTGGGAGTTCTCGCACCGCATCTTCGAATGGCCGAACGGCGAGTTCGCCAACATGATCCTCGACGACGGCGGCGACGCCACGCTCCTGCTGATCCTCGGCTCGAAGGCCGAAAAGGACCGTTCGGTCATCGCCAAGCCCACGAACGAAGAGGAAGTCGCGCTCTACAAGTCGATCGCCGCGCACCTCGACATCGACCCGACGTGGTACTCGAAGCGCCTCTCGCAGATCAAGGGCGTGACCGAAGAAACCACGACCGGCGTGCACCGCCTGTACCAGATGGAAAAGGATGGCCGCCTGCCGTTCCCGGCCATCAACGTGAACGACTCGGTCACGAAGTCGAAGTTCGACAACCTGTACGGCTGCCGCGAGTCGCTCGTCGACGGCATCAAGCGCGCGACCGACGTGATGATCGCGGGCAAGATCGCGGTCGTTGCCGGCTACGGCGACGTGGGCAAGGGCTGCGCGCAGTCGCTGCGCGGTCTCGGCGCGACCGTGTGGGTCACGGAAATCGATCCGATCTGCGCGCTGCAGGCGGCGATGGAAGGCTACCGCGTCGTGACGATGGAATACGCCGCCGACAAGGCCGACATCTTCGTGACGGCAACGGGCAACTACCACGTGATCGGCCATGACCACATGAAGGCGATGCGCCACAACGCCATCGTCTGCAACATCGGCCACTTCGATTCGGAAATCGACGTCGCTTCCACGCGCCAGTACCAGTGGGACAACATCAAGCCGCAAGTCGACCACATCATTTTCCCGGACGGCAAGCGCGTGATCCTGCTGGCCGAAGGCCGCCTCGTGAACCTGGGCTGCGCCACGGGCCACCCGTCGTTCGTGATGTCGAACTCGTTCACGAACCAGACGCTCGCGCAGATCGAACTGTTCGTGGAAGGCAAGAAGTACGAGAACAAGGTGTACGTGCTGCCCAAGCATCTGGACGAGAAGGTCGCGCGCCTGCACCTCGCGCGCATTGGCGCGAACCTGACCGTGCTCTCCGACGACCAGGCTGCGTACATCGGCGTCGACAAGAACGGTCCGTTCAAGCCGAACCACTATCGCTATTAACAGGCTTAAGGACCGTTTAAGCGATCGGGCGGATGCTGACCCCAATCCCTGCGCACGCAACGTGCGTGCGGACCGCGGGCGGCATCCGCCGCCGGCCCTGCCGACATAAAAGCAACGATGCAAAAGGAGTCCTTATGACCGTGCTGCTGACCTGGCTGATCAACGCGCTCGCGCTCCTGATCATCACCTGGCTCGTTCCGTCGATCCACATTCGCAGCTTCGGCACCGCGCTCATCGTCGCGATCGTGCTCGGCCTCATCAACGCCGTGCTGCGCCCGCTCCTGATCGTGCTCACGCTGCCCGTGACGATCCTCACGCTCGGCCTCTTCATCCTCGTGGTGAACGCGCTGTGCTTTTGGCTCGCCGCATCGCTCCTGAAGGGCTTCGAGGTATCGGGCTTCTGGTCGGCATTCTTCGGCTCGATCCTGTACAGCATCGTGTCGTGGCTGCTCTCGGCGCTGATTTTCGGCAACCGCAGCCTCGGCTGACGCTAGCCAAGGCCTTTACGGCCTCATCAACATGAAACCGATCGAACTTTCATTCGAATTCTTCCCGCCGAAGACGCCGGACGGCGTCGAGAAGCTGCGCGCCACGCGCGCCCAGCTCGCGACGCTCAAGCCGAAGTTCTTCTCGGTGACGTTCGGCGCGGGCGGCTCGACCCAGCAGGGCACGCTCGATACCGTCGTCGATATCGCGAAGGACGGCATCGAAGCGGCGCCCCACCTCTCGTGCATCGGCTCCTCGAAAGAGAGCCTGCGCGCGATTCTCGGCGAATACCGCTCGCACGGCATCCGCCATATCGTGGCGCTGCGCGGCGACCTGCCCTCGGGCATGGGCGCGGTGGGCGAACTGCGCTACGCGTCGGAACTCGTCGCCTTCATCCGCGAGGAAACCGGCGACGCTTTCCATATCGAAGTGGCCGCGTATCCCGAGTACCACCCGCAGGCGCGCTCGCCGCGCCACGACCTCGAAGCGTTCGCCCAGAAGGTGAAGGCGGGCGCCAATTCGGCGATCACGCAGTACTTCTTCAATGCCGACGCGTATTTCCGCTTCGTCGAAGACGCGAAGAAGCTGGGCGTGGATATTCCGGTCGTGCCCGGCATCATGCCGATCACGAACTACACGCAGCTGATGCGTTTTTCCGAGATGTGCGGCGCCGAAGTGCCGCGCTGGGTGGCCAAGCGCCTCGAAAGCTTTGGCGACGACCGCGAGTCGATCCGCGCGTTCGGCCTCGACGTGGTGACGGACCTGTGCCGCCGTCTCGTCGATGCGGGCGTGCCGGGCCTGCACTTCTACACGCTCAATGCGGCGTCGGCGACCAAGGCCATCTGCGAGCGGCTCGGGTTTTGATCTCTCGCCGGCGGCGCAAGTCGCCAGGCGGCAAAAAACCGCGCGGTTCCCGAACGGGCCGCGCGGTTTTTTATTGAGAGCGCGATTCGAGCGGGGTACATGACGGCGCAGCGCGTGGCAATTCGGCGCGGTATTGTCCTGTTCCAGCAAGCCAAACCAGGCAAATGCACGCTGCATCGCAGCATGCGGCAACGGCTGCTCCTGTCAACCCGGCGTTTTCCGCAAGCGACGGGACTTTTGGTTGCTTGACTGCGGCACGTGCTCAAGTAAGATCGCGCTACGCTGGCGCAAGCCGGCATTGAACCGGAGGAAACATGAAACAAAACAAACTGTTGCGTGCGGCACGAATGACGTCTCTCGTGGCGCTCGCAGCGGCATCGATTGGCGGCGCGCCGCTCGCTCACGCGGCGCAAAGCATTCCGAACAAGACGCTCGTCTACTGCTCGGAAGGCAGCCCCGCTGGCTTCGACCCGGCCCAATACACGACCGGCACCGACTTCACCGCGAACACGTTCACCGTCTATAACCGCCTCGTCGAATTCGAGCGCGGCGGCACCAAGGTCGAGCCGGGCCTCGCGCAATCGTGGGACGTTTCCGCGGATGGCAAGACCTACACGTTCCATCTGCGCCATGGCGTGAAGTTCCAGACCACGTCGTTCTTCAAGCCCACGCGCGAATTCAACGCCGACGACGTCGTGTTCTCGTTCGAGCGCATGCTCGATCCGAACAACGCGTTCCGCAAGGCGTATCCGGTGTCGTTCCCGTACTTCACCGACATGGGCCTCGACAAGCTGATCGCGAAGATCGAGAAGGTCGACCCGTACACGGTCAAGTTCACGCTGAACGAGCCGAACGCGCCGTTCATCCAGAACATGGCGATGGAATTCGCCTCGATCCTGTCGGCTGAATACGCCGATCAACTGCTGAAGGCGGGCAAGGCCGCCGACATCAACCAGAACCCGGTCGGCACGGGTCCGTTCATCTTCAAGAGCTACACGAAGGACGCGACGATCCGCTACGACGGCAATCCCGACTACTGGAAGCCGGGCGCCGTGAAGCTCGCGAAGCTGATCTTCTCGATCACGCCGGACGCGAGCGTGCGCGTGCAGAAGATCAAGCGCGACGAGTGCCAGGTGATGAGCTATCCGCGTCCCGCCGACATCGCGCCGCTGAAGGCCGAGCCGAACATCGCGATGCCGTCGCAGCCGGGCTTCAACCTGGGCTACCTGTCGTACAACGTCACGCACAAGCCGCTCGACAACGTCGATGTGCGCCACGCGCTCGACATGGCGATCAACAAGAAGGCGATCATCGACTCGGTGTACCAGGGCGCTGGCCAGCTCGCGACCAACCCGATGCCCCCCACGCAGTGGTCCTTCGTGAAGAACCTGCCGGCGAATGCGTACGATCCGGAGAAGGCCAAGGCGCTGCTCGCCAAGGCCGGCCAGTCGAACGGCTTCGAGATCACGCTGTGGGCGATGCCCGTGCAGCGCGCCTACAACCCGAACGCACGCCTGATGGCCGAGATGATCCAGGCCGACTGGGCCAAGATCGGCGTGAAGGCGAAGATCGTCACGTATGAGTGGGGCGAATACATCAAGCGTGCACACGCGGGCGAGGACGACTCGATGCTGATCGGCTGGACGGGCGACAACGGCGACCCCGACAACTGGCTCGGCACGCTGCTCGGCTGCGAGGCCGTGAACGGCAACAACTTCGGCAAGTGGTGCTACAAGCCCTTCGACGAACTGGTCCAGAAGGGCCGCCAGACGTCGGAAGTCGCGCAGCGCACGAAGTTCTACCAGGATGCGCAGCATATCTTCGCCCAGCAACTGCCGTTCTCGCCGATCGCCCACTCGACCGTCTATCAGCCGGTCAGCAAGAAGGTGACCGACATGCGCATCGAACCGCTCGGCTACGCGCGCTTCGACGGCGTGGGCATGCAGTAAGGATAATCGGGTAAGACTTTTCGCTCGGTCCGCTGATCAGCCCGGACCGGCGGAAAATGGTCCGGCGACCGGGGTCACGAGCCCCTGTCGCCGGTTGCGTTTCATTTCAAGCTTTTTGGGGGAACATCATATGTTCCGCTTCGTATTGCGCCGCATCGGCATGGTGATTCCGACGTTCATCGGCATCACCATTCTGGCGTTCGCACTCATTCACCTGATTCCGGGCGATCCCATCGAAGTGATGATGGGCGAGCGCGGCGTCGATCCGCAAATGCACGCCGAGGCGATGCACCGCCTGGGGCTCGACGAGCCCCTGCCGATGCAGTACCTGCACTACGTCTGGCACGCGGTGCACGGCAATCTCGGCACCTCGATCATCACCAACACGAGCGTGATGGGCGAGTTTCTCGCGCGCTTTCCCGCCACCGTCGAGCTCTCGATCTGCGCGCTCATCTTCGCGCTCGCGATCGGCTTGCCCGCCGGCGTGTTCGCGGCGTTGAGGCGCGGCACCGCCGTCGACCATGGCGTAATGGGCACCGCGCTCACCGGCTACTCCATGCCGATCTTCTGGTGGGGGCTCATCCTCATCATGGTGTTCTCGTCGAAGCTCGGCTGGACGCCTGTGTCGGGGCGCATCGCCGTGGAATTCGACATTCCGCACGTCACGGGCTTCATGCTGATCGACTCGCTCCTGCCCGGCACCGACGAAGGCGCGTTCCGGTCCGCGTTGAGCCATCTGATCCTGCCCGCGATCGTGCTCGGCACGATTCCGCTCGCCGTGGTCGCGCGCATGACGCGCTCGTCGATGCTCGAAGTGCTGCGCGAGGACTACATCCGCACCGCGCGCGCCAAGGGCCTCTCGCCCCTGCGCGTGATCGTCGTGCACGCGCTGCGCAATGCGCTCATTCCCGTGGTGACCGTGATCGGTCTGCAGGTCGGCACGCTGCTCGCCGGCGCGGTGCTCACCGAAACGTTGTTCTCCTGGCCCGGCATCGGCAAATGGCTGATCGACGCGATCAGCCGGCGCGATTATCCAGTGGTGCAAGGCGGCATTCTCATGATCGCGACGCTCGTGATCGTCGTGAACCTGTTCGTCGATCTGCTGTACGGCGTGCTCAACCCGCGCATTCGACATACGAGGTAAGCGAGCCATGAACATGCACACCCCCCAACACCCCAACCGCGACCAGGAGGCATGATGGCTGACATTCAGAACACCGTGCCTCGCGCCGTCACGCCGCCTTCGGGCCGCGCGCTCGTGCTGCGCGAATTCTGGGCGAACTTCTCGCGCAACAAGGGCGCCGTGAGCGCCGGCGTGATCGTGCTCGTGCTCATCTTCGTCGCGATCTTCGCGCCGCTGATCGCGCCGCACAGCCCCATCGAGCAATACCGCGATTCCGTGAAGATTCCGCCCGCGTGGCTCGACGGCGGCAACTGGAAGTTCATTCTCGGCACCGACGAAGCGGGCCGCGACATCCTCTCGCGTCTCATGTACGGCGCGCGGCTCTCGCTGTGGATCGGCTGCGTTTCGGTCGTGCTCGCGCTGATTCCGGGCATCGTGCTCGGGCTCGTGGCCGCGTTCTTCGAGAAGTGGGCCGACACGCCGATCATGCGTCTCATGGACGTGCTGCTCGCGCTGCCTTCGCTGCTGCTCGCCGTGGCCGTGGTCGCGATCATCGGCCCGGGTCTCACGAACACCATGCTCGCGATCGCGATCGTGGCGCTGCCCGGCTACGTGCGTCTCACGCGCGGCTCGGCTTTGGGCGAACTGCACAAGGAATACGTGACCGCCTCGCGCGTGGCCGGCGCCGGCACGCTGCGCCTGATGTTCTCGCAGGTGCTGCCCAACTGCACGGCGCCGCTCATCGTGCAGGCGACGCTCGGCTTTTCCTCGGCGATTCTCGACGCCGCCGCGCTCGGCTTCCTCGGCCTCGGCGTGCAGCCGCCGAGGGCGGAGTGGGGCGCCATGCTCGCCTCGGCGCGCGACTATATCGACAGCGCATGGTGGATCGTCACGATGCCTGGTCTGTCCATCCTCATTTCGGTGCTCGCGATCAACCTGCTCGGCGACGGGCTGCGCGACGCACTCGATCCCAAGCTCAAGCGGATGGCATGAACATGACCACAGAACTGCTAACTATCCGCAACCTGGCGGTGGACTTCAACGGCCTGCCTGCCGTGGACCGCGTGAATCTCTCGGTGGGGCCGGGCGAAGTGCTCGGCATCGTCGGCGAATCGGGCTCGGGCAAGAGCGTGACGATGATGGCGCTCATGGGCCTCATCGACGCCCCCGGCAAGGTGAGCGCCGACTCGATCACGTTCGACGGACGGGATCTGCTCAACGCCACGGGCAAGGAGCGCCGCGGCATCGTCGGCAAGGACATCGCGATGGTGTTCCAGGACGCGCTCACGAGCCTGAACCCGAGCTACACGGTCGGCTATCAGATCAAGGAAGTGCTGAAGCTGCACGAAGGCTTGCGCGGCGCCGCGCTGCACGCGCGCGCCCTGGAGCTGCTCGATCAGGTCGGCATTCCCGACGCGAAGAACCGCATCGACAACTTTCCGCACCAGATGTCGGGCGGCATGAACCAGCGCGTGATGATCGCGATGGCCGTGGCCTGCAACCCGAAGCTGCTGATCGCCGACGAGCCCACCACGGCGCTCGACGTGACGATCCAGGCGCAGATCATGGAGCTGCTCGTGCGCCTGCAGAAGGAGCGCGGCATGGCGCTCGTGCTGATTTCGCACGATCTGGCCGTGGTTTCGGAAGTCGCGCAGCGCGTGGCCGTGATGTACGCGGGCGAGATCATCGAAACGAACCGCGTGCCCGATATCTTCTCGCGTCCGCATCATCCGTACACGGAGGCGCTGCTCGCCGCCATTCCCGAGCACAACAAGGGGGCGATGCGGCTTGCCGCGCTGCCCGGCATGGTGCCCGGACGCGACGACCGGCCGGGCGGTTGTCTTTTCGCGCCGCGCTGCAAATACGTGGTGGACGACTGCATGAAGGCGCGCCCCGCGCTCGACGCGGTGGCGGATGAGAGCGGCTACGCGCAAGTGCGCTGCATCAAGCCGCTGAACGCGGCGGTGAATCTTTCCCAAGGAGGCGCGCGATGAACGCAGTCCAGCAACACGCGGCTCATGAGGACCACAAGGAAGACAAGGTTCTCGTCGCGGAAGATCTCAAGAAGCACTACACCGTCAAGCGCGGCATGTTCGGCTCGGGCACCGTGAAGGCGCTCAACGGCGTATCGTTTTCGCTCACGCGCGGGCGCACCCTCGCCGTGGTGGGCGAGTCGGGTTGCGGCAAATCGACGCTCGCGCGCCAGCTCACGATGATCGAGCCGCCCACCTCGGGCAAGCTCACCATCGACGGCGAAGACGTTGCGCACGCCAACACCGCGAAGATCGCCGCGCTGCGCCGCCGCGTACAGATGGTGTTCCAGAACCCGTTCGCCTCGCTCAACCCGCGCAAGACCGTGGAGCAGACGCTCGGCGAGCCGCTCGCGATCAACACGCGGCTCACGGCCAGCGAGCGCGCGGACCGCATCGCGCACATGATGCGCATCGTGGGCCTGCGTCCCGAGCACGCCAAGCGCTACCCGCACATGTTTTCGGGCGGCCAGCGCCAGCGCGTGGCGATCGCGCGCGCGATGATCCTCGACCCGCAGATCGTCGTGGCCGACGAGCCGGTCTCCGCGCTCGATGTCTCGATCCAGGCGCAGATCCTCAATCTGTTCATGGACTTGCAGGAGCAGTTCCGCACGAGCTACGTGTTCATTTCGCACAACCTGGCCGTGGTCGAGCACATCGCCGACGACGTGATGGTCATGTACCTGGGCGGCGTGGCGGAACTCGGCGACAAGCACACGGTGATCTCGCGTCCGCGCCATCCGTACACGCGCTCGCTGCTCTCGGCCACGCCCGCGATCTTCGAAGAGGATCGCCGCGTGAAGATCAAGCTCGAGGGCGAATTGCCTTCGCCGCTCAATCCGCCATCTGGTTGCACGTTCCATCAACGGTGTCCATACGCGATCGAGAGATGTCGTAAGGAAGTCCCCGCACTTCGCGAAGTCGATGGCCGTCAGGTATCCTGCCATCGTGCAGAGGAGGTGGGGGAAGAGGATGGGCGGCCCATGCCGGCCTGAAGCGACGGCGGCGCGTCGTTTTATGTTTGCGCGCCGCCTGCTGTGGGGCGGCCGTCGCGCCGCCTTTTTCGTTGTTTTTTCCACCGTTTTTTTCACCGCTTTATCTACCGTCGCGCTGGCTGCTCTCGCCGTGTTTGCGGGGCGGTGCGCGGCTCGTCGGGTGACATTCGGTTTGGCTTGTGGCGTGCCTTTTAGTGTGGCGTTCCGTGCGTTGCTGAGGATGGCGCCGAGCGCGGCGCTCGTGCTGGCGCTCGCATGCAGCGCCCTGGCGGCATTGCCTGGCGTCGCCTTAGCCGCGGGTGCCGCCGCCCATACGCCGGGCGTGCGCCCTGCCGTGCCCGTACCGCGTGGCTCGAGCGGCGGCATTCCCGGCTTTCACGCCGCGCCCGCCGTGCCGAGCTATGCCTCGGGCACGACGGCTGGCGGCCCGGTGCGCACGCAACCGGCGCGCATGCCGTTCTACGTCGCCACGCGCGGCAATCTCACCCTCTATCTGCTCGGCACGCTGCACGTGGGCGACCCCGCCGACTATCCGCCGGGCCAGCCGTTTCGTCCGCAGATTCTCGCGGCGCTGGCCGCCTCGCCCATTCTCGCGCTGGAGCTTTCCCCCGACGATCTGCTCGTTTCCCAGGACGACGTCTCGAAATATGGCGTCTGCCGGCGGCCCTGCCTGCCCGGTCTCTTGCCCGATCCGCTCTGGCAGAAACTGGCGGCGCGCATGCGCGGCAATCCCGAAGCGCTTGCCGAGATCCGCAAGATGCGGCCGTGGCTCGCCTCGCTGCTCGTGGAGACCTACGATTCGCTGAGCGCCGGCCTGCAGACCGAGTACGGCACCGAGGCGCAATTGCAGAACGTGTTCCTGCGCTGGAAGGACCGCCGCATCGTCGGACTGGAGACGCTCGCCGAGCAGATGCGCACCTTCACGAACCTGAGCCTCGCGCAGCAACGCGAAATGCTCGCGCAGGATCTGGCGCAGACGCCGGCGCAAAACGTCGCCGACGTCCAGACGCTCCTGCACCTGTGGCGCGTGGGCGACGCCGACGCGATCGCCGCGTGGGATTCGGCGCGTACCGAAAAGCTCTCGCACGATGCGCGCGTGGCGGCATCGGTCGACAACCGCATCGTCTACGAGCGCAACCGGCGCTTCGTTTCGCGCATGCAGCAATACGTGGCGCCCAACAAGCCGCTCTTCGTGGCGGTCGGCGCGCTTCACCTGGGCGGCCCGAGGGGCGTGCTCGAACTGCTGCGCCAGCGCGGCTTCACGGTCGAGCCGGGCTGAAGGGCAGATACCCTGCGTTCCTGACGCGAGGCGTTCGCGCTGGCGCGAACACGCTTGGTCGAGCCTCGGCAGGGACGCTCGACGCGGCTTCGTTGCCCAATCACCGTTGCCTTGATTGCAGTAAAAAAGCCGGCTCGCACCGGCTTTTTCGTCCTGTTTCGCGACCGGGCGCGCGCGTCAAAACCCGAACACGTTCAGCAGCACGATATTGGCCGCGAGTATGCCCAGCGCCGTGGGCACCTGCACGCGGATCACCGCGTTCTTGTCGGGCAGTTCCAGCAGCGCCGCGGGCACCATGTTGAAGTTCGCGGCCATCGGCGTCATGAGCGTGCCGCAGTAGCCCGAAAACATGCCGATGGCCGCCATCATCGCCGGATTGACGTGGAACACGCCCACCAGCACCGGCACGCCCACGCCGCCCGTCATTACCGGAAACGCCGCAAAGCCGTTGCCCATGATGATGGTGAAGAGCGCCATCCCGACGCAATACACCACCACGGCGACGAAGCGCACGTCCATGTTGATCCAGGACGTCGTGATGTGCGCGACCGCCTTGCCCACGCCCGCGTCCGAGAACACGAGGCCGAGCATGCCGAGCATTTGCGGCAGCACGGCGGCCCACGAGAGCGCGTCGACGAGGCGGCGCGTTTCCTGCATCGACTGGCCGACGCCGTCGCGCGTGATGATGCACGCGATCACGAGCGCGATCACGCAGCCAGCGCCGAAGCCGATCAGCGTGACGTTCTTGGGGTCGATGAGCGGCGTGCCGCCGAAGACGAGATGGCTCGCCGCGAGCGTGAGTGCGACGGTGATGACGGGAATCGTGAGTGCCGGGACGAAGAGCTTGTTGCCCAGCCGCTTCGCGCTCGCCATGCGCGTCTCGAGCGCGAGCACCTTGGGTTTCGCGGCCGTCACACCGCAGCAGCCCGCAATGAGCGCCATGGCCAGCACGAGTACGCCCACGACTTGGGCGGGCAGCCGGTCGCCAGTCAGAAAGATGAGCGCGTAGAGCAGCCAGAAGCCACCCGCCGTGAAGCGGCGCGGATGCGCGCGATCCACGGCGATCATGCCGCCCACGATCAGCAGAACGATGCCGACCAGCCAGAAGAGCCAGTTGAGTGTGAGCGTCATGCTTCGTCTCCCGAGCGGGTCGCGGAGGCCACCGCGCTGCCGTTGCCGGCTGGCTTGCGCGCGCCGCCCAGCTCGCGTTCGAGCTTGCGATCGAGCAGCCAGAGCCGCGTGCCGTGTATCACGAACGCGCAGATCGCCGTGGGGATGCCCCAGAACGCCACGTGGATCGGCTCGACGGAGACGCCCGCTTCCTTGAGCAGCGTGACCATCAGCACGATTGCGCCGAACGCCACGAAGATGTCCTCGCCGAAGAAGAGGCCGACATTGTCGGTGGCGGCCGAGTACGCGCGCAGCTTGTAGCGCACGGCGTCGGAAATCTTGCCGAAGCGGTTTTCGGTGGCGCCTTCGGCCATGGGGGCGATGAGCGGACGCACCATCTGCGGATGGCCGCCGAGGCCCGTCAAGCCGACTGCCGCCGTGAGCTCGCGCACGAGCAGATAGACGATGAGAAGGCGCCCCGCGGTCGCGGCCTTGATGCTGCCGATCCAGATCTGCGCGCGCTCGCGCAGGCCGTGGCGCTCCAGCAGGCCGATCACGGCGAGCGGCAGCAGGATGATGAGCGGGATGTTGCGGGTCTTGATGAAGCCGGTGCCGATGGCGGCGAGGATCTTGCCGGGCTCGAAGCCCGCGGCGAAACCGGTGACGACGGCCGCCGCGGCGACGATCAGCATCGGATTGAAGCGCAACAGGAAGCCCGCGATGATGACGGCCACGCCGATTAGCGGCCATAGGTTGACGGTGCTCTGCATGTGGATCTCCAAACGTATTGGCTTGTCGTGGTTTGCCGCGGGTCGCGGCTCTGACTTCGCGGCTCTGACGGCCGTTCGTACTACTACGAACCTGCTTGGTATGACTATGCCTGGCAAGCCTCGGCTACCCGAAGGTTTGCCTTGCGAAAAGCTTCTGCGATGCGGCTCCACTGACGCGCGGCCATGCCGCGCGTTCCAGTGTATGGGTGCGGGAGCGCGTCAGACTTCGCCCGCCCCCGCGGGGCGCACGCCGATACCGGCTTCGTCGAGCGCCGTGCGGATGCGCCGCGCGAACGCGAGCGCATGCGGGCCGTCGCCGTGCAGGCAAATGGTCTGCGCATTGAGCGCCACCCAGGCGCCGTCGACGGCCTGCACGCGCTGCTCGCGGATCATCGCGAGCGTGCGCGCGAGCACCGTGTCTTCGTCGTCGAGCAGCGCGCCGGGCTCGCTGCGCGGCACGAGCGAGCCGTCCGCGCGATAGCCGCGGTCCGCGAACACTTCTTCCACCGCCACGAGCCCCGCCTCGCGTGCCGCCGTGACGAGCCCGCTGCCCGCGAGCGCGAACACGGTCACCGAGGGATCGAAGTCGTGCACGGCGGAAACGATCGCCTCGGCGATCCGGGGGTCGCGCGCGGCCTGGTTGTAGAGCGCGCCATGCGGCTTCACGTGGGCAATGCGGCCTCCTTCGGCCTGGGCAATCGCGGAGAGCGCGCCCAGTTGATAGAGCACGCCCGCGTAGATTTCCTCGGCCGGCAGGTTCATCTCCTTGCGGCCGAAGTTCTCAGGGTCGTTGAAGCTCGGGTGCGCGCCGATCGACACGCCTTTTTCCACGGCCCAGCGCACGCATTCGCGCATCGCATTGGCGCCGCCCGCGTGCCAGCCGCACGCGATGTTGGCGGAGCTCACGAGGTCGAGCAGCGCCTCGTCGGAGCCGCAGCCTTCGCCGAGATCGGCGTTCAGATCGATGGTGGTCATGGTGTTCCTCTTACTGCGCTTGCTACGGATGGGGCATGAATCACGCGCCGGCGGCCGCGCTCGCGCGGCGGCTCGCGTAGCGCTCGTCGTGCATGGCGATCGCGGCGTCGATCTGCCGCAGATACGCCCGTTCCTCTTCCAGCGCGGCGCGCGCGGCGGCTGGCGTCGCTTCCACGAAGCGCACGCCCGCGCTCAGACGCACTTGCGCCAGCTTCCAGAGATCGGCGCGAATCACGGAGCCGATTTTGGGGTAGCCGCCCGTGGTCTGCGCATCGGCCATCAGGACGATGGGCTGGCCGCTCGGCGGCACCTGGATCGTGCCGGGCAGCACGGCGTGCGAAAGCAGGTCCGCGCCGCTCGTGCGCGCGAGCGGCGTGCCCGCAAGCCGAAAGCCCATGCGGTTGCTGTTGGGCGTGACCTGCCATTCGTCGGACCAGAGCGTGCGCTGCGCCTCGGCCGTGAAGCTGTCGTACTCGGGGCCGCGCAGCACGCGCAGGGGCACGGCCCAGGCCATGCCGTCCGGGTGGCGGCCGCGCCGGTGATGCGGTTCGTCCACCAGCGCGAAGTTGCACCACACGGGCGCCTTCACGCCGAAGGCCGGCGCGCGCGGATCGAGCGCGGCGCGATCGCGGCCCGGCGCGAACGAGGCGCCCGTGGCGAGGCGGTCGCCGTCCTTGAGCGCACGGCCCGCGAGGCCGCCGAAGCCCGCTGCGAGATCGGTGCTGCGCGAGCCGAGCATGGGCAACACGTCGATGCCGCCCGCCACGCACACATAGGCGCGCATGCCGCGCTTCGCGCCGTTGAGCACCAGTTCCTCGCCCGCGGCCACGGGCAGGCTCCACCACGACCAGACGGGGCGCGCGCCCAGCGTGGCGCCGAAGTCGGTGCCGGTGATGGCGATGCGCGTGGCGCGCGCGAAGCGCAGCGCGACGGGGCCGAAGGTGATTTCGATGCCGGCCGCGTCGGGCCGGTTGCCGACGAGGCGATTGCCCACTTCGAGCGAGAGCGCATCGAGCGCGCCGCCGCTGGCGACGCCCAGATGCCGGTAGCCGGGGCGGCCGAGATCCTGGACCGTGGTGAGCAGGCCCGCGCGCAGGACTTCGATCATGCGTGCAGCTCCGCGATGGTGAAGCGCACGCGGTCGCCGGGCATGAGCAGCGTGGGCGGATTGCGCGCGGGGTCGAAAAGCTTGAGCGCGGTGCGGCCGATCAGTTGCCAGCCGCCCGGCGAGGCGGCCGGGTAGATGCCCGTCTGCTCCCCGCCGATGCCCACCGAGCCCGCCGGGACGGCAAGACGCGGCTCGCGCCGCCGCGGCGCGTGCAGCGCGGGTTCGAGGCCGCCGAGATACGCGAAGCCCGGCTGGAAGCCGAGGAAGAACACCGTATAAGCGCCTGCGGCATGGCGCGCGGCGACGTCGGCCGCTGCGAGCCCGCACTGGTGCGCGACCGCTTCCAGATCGGGACCTTCCTCGCCGCCGTAGACCACGGGTATCTCGACTTCGCGGCCCGCCTCGGGCGCGTCTTCGGCGTCGCGCCATGCGTCCCTGAGCGCGCCGGCGAGCGCCGCGGCGTTGGCGGTGAGCGGGTCGAAGGTGATCGTCAGGTTGTTCATGCCGGGCACCACTTCGCGCACGGGCGCCCAGCCGCGCACGAGCGCGGCGACGGCCCAGACGCGGCGCTGCACGTCGAGCGTGGCGGGCGGCGGCGCTTCGCAGACGAGCGCCTCGTCACCGAGAGGAAAGATGCGGGGAGCGGAATTCGGCATGTCGGGATCGATCAGGGGGCGGTTCGGCCGGTCGAAAGAACGGCGCAGGGCAGTGGCCGGCCGGCGGCGTTCCTTTATAGCGTACATTGTCGATAAATTATCTACAAATTATCAATACGCGTTTTCGCCAGGCGCATGCGGAACGCCCTGCAATTACACTCACGCACACCGCTTTGACTCATCGACCACCGACTACCGGGTTATCTGCCATGTCGCGCCAGCCGACCAAGATCGTTTCGTCCGAACATCTCGTCTCCGAGTCGAGCGCCGAGCTTTCCGAGTTCGAGTACGCGCTCATCATGGCGAGCAACGCGTTCAACCGCTGGATGGTGCGTTGCATGTCGGCGGCGGGCGTGAAGGACATGACGCCGATCGAGGTGTCGCTGCTTCATCACGTCGGCCATCGCGAGCGCCGCAAGAAGCTCGCGGATATCTGCTTCGTGCTCAACATCGAGGACACGCACGTGGCCACGTACGCGTTGAAGAAGCTTGTTTCCAGAGGGTATGTAAAAAGCGAAAAGACCGGCAAGGAAGTGTTCTTTTCGGTCACGCCGGAAGGCCAGGCGCTGTGCCTGCGCTATCGCGACGTGCGCGAGAGCTGCCTCATTGCGACGCTCAAGGAAAGCGGCCTCACGAACCAGCAGATCGGCGACGCCGCGCAGCTCATGCGCAATGCGTCTGGGCTCTACGACACGGCCGCACGCGCGGCGGCTTCGCTTTGATGCGATTCGTCTGATGCGTGCACGCGCTTTCAGCGAGCGCGCGAACGTTGACAAAGGTGCGTGGCGGCTTCCGTCACCACGGCGTCGAGCGGCAGGTCGTGCGCCTCGCGCGCGAGCACGCCGTCGTCGATGCGGCACGCTTCATATGCAATGCCAACCGTGACGGGCAAGGCCGCGCCCGGCCATGCGGCGAGCGTGCGGTCGTAGTAGCCGCCGCCGTAACCCAGCCGGTAGCCGTCGCGATCGAAACCCACGCAAGGCACGAGCAGGAGCTCGGGCGTGAGCGCCTCTTGCGCCAGCGGCTCGGGAATGCCGTGATGGCCTTCGCGCATCGGCGCATCGGGCGTCCATGCGTGGAAGACGAGCGGTGCGTGGCGCTCGGCAATGGCGGGGAGGGCGGCGCGGCGCGAGGCATCCTGTGCGAGCCATGCGGCGATCCAGGCGCGCGCATCGAACTCGCCGCGCAAGGGCCAATAGAACCCGATCGAACGCGGCGCAAATTGCGCGATGAGCGCTTCGAGACGAACCGTCAATGCCTCACCGATTGCCGCGTTGGAAGCCGCCTCGATTCGCCGGGGAAGGAGCCTTGCACGCCAGTCCTTTTTGGATTCCGCATGGGGGTTGCGTGCTATCCTTTGGGTCACTTCGCGCTCCAGAAATAACGATGTCCAAACGCCTCGTCCGAGTATATCGCGTGGTCGGTCTCGCACTGACCGGCGCGGCACTCGTAGCATGCAGCACGGCGTCCGCCGTGCGCCCCGTCGCACTGCCCGTAGGCGCCGTCCTTTCCAACGACGATCAGACCTTCATCCAGCTTCGCGAAGCCGCGCGCAACAATGATCCCGCGCGCGCCGCGCAACTCGCTGCGACGATCCCCGATTACCCGGCGCCTTCGTATCTCGAATACTTCCAGCTCAAGCCGCAGCTCTTCGACTCGCAGGGCCATGCGCGCGTGGACGCGCCCGATGCACCGGTGCAGTCGTTCCTGCAGCGCTACGACGGCCAGGCGATCGCCGACCGCCTGCGCAACGACTATCTGCTCGTGCTCGGCGCGCGCCACGACTGGGCGAACTTCGACCGGCAGTATGCGCGCTTCGTGCTCAACGACGACACGCAGGTGAAGTGCTACGCGCTCGAGTCGCGCGCCGCGCGCGGCGAGAGCGTCGCGGACGATGCGCGCGCGCTGCTCACCGACCCGCGCTATTACGGCGACGGCTGCGTGGATCTCATCACGGCGCTCGCCATCAAGGGCCAGTTTTCGGGCGACGACGTGTGGCAGCAGATCCGCATCGCGTATGAGCAGAACCAGACGTCGACCGGCGCGAAGCTGCTCGACGGCCTCGCGCAGCGCCCCGACCCCACGGCGTTCAGCCAGGCCGTCAGCACGCCGCCGCTCACGCTCGCGCAAGGCGTCACCGCCGATCCGCTATCGCACCAGCTCGCGCTGCTCGCCGTGACGGTGATGGCGAGCAAAGACCCGGCCATGGCCGCGGCGACCTTCGCCACCGTCGCGCCACAGCTCAGTTCGCCGGAGCGCGCGATCGGCTGGGGCACGATCGGTTATCAGGGCGCGCTCAAGCGCCTGCCCGCCGCGCTCGGCTGGTATCGCCTCTCGGTCAACGCGCCGCTCTCGAGCCCCGCGTACGAATGGCGCACCCGCGCGGCGCTGCTGGGCGGCGACTGGACGATGGTGCGCTGGTCGATCGAGCAGATGCCGGCGGCGCTGCGCACGCAACCCTCGTGGGTCTACTGGCACGCGCGCGCGCTCAAGCAGGCGGGCGAAACGGGGCAGGCGAACCAGGAATTCGCGTCGATCTCGCAGGGCTATAACTTCTACGGCCAGCTCGCCACCGAAGAACTCGGCCAGAAGATCACGATTCCGGCCAGGACGACGGTGAGCGACGCGGAAATTGCCCAGGCCGCGCAAACACCGGGCTTCGCGCTCGCGCAGCGCTTCTACGCGCTGAACCTGCGGCTCGAAGGCAACCGCGAATGGAACTGGCCACTGCGCGGCATGAGCGATCGCCAGCTCCTCGCCGTCGCCGAATACGCGAAACGCATCCAGCTGCTCGACCGCACCGTCAACACCGCCGATCGCACGCAAACCGAGCACGACTTCTCGCTGCGCTACCTCGCGCCGTTCCGCGACGTGGTGGAGCGCGACGCGCAGACCAACGGGCTCGACGTCGAATGGGCCTACGGCCTCATCCGCCAGGAATCGCGCTTCATCCTCAACGCGAAGTCGGGCGTGGGCGCGAGCGGCCTCATGCAGATCATGCCGGCCACGGCGCAAATGGTGGCGAAGAAGATCGGCCTCGGCCCGCTCTCGCGTGACCAGCTCGACGATCTGAACACCAATATCCTGCTCGGAACGAACTATCTGTCGATGATCTACAATCAGTTCGACGGCTCGGCCGTGCTCGCCACCGCGGGCTACAACGCCGGGCCGGGGCGCCCGCGCGCGTGGCGCCAGTCGTTGCAGGGCGGCGTCGAAGGCGCCATCTTCGCGGAAACCATCCCGTTCCAGGAAACCCGCGATTACGTGAAAAACGTGTTGTCGAACACGGTCTACTATGCGGCGCTGTTCGAGGGCCGTCCGCAATCGCTGAAGGCGCGTCTCGGCTATATCTCGCCGTAAGCGCCGGGTCGTCACGCCGCGCCGCTTCCCTACTTGTGGACCGCGCGCGGCATGACGGCACGCGGCGTGCTGCGCCTTCTGGCCGGCGCGCTGCGGGACGAACCGGACCTCGTACGCGGCGGCGCCGTCTGCCCGAGGAGGTCGAAGATGAGACATCAAGCCATTGCGGTCATCGGCGGTTCGGGATTCATCGGCAGCCACCTCGTCAACGCGCTCGTCGAGGCGGGCAAGGACGTACGCATCGCCACCCGCCGCCGCTACAACGCCCGCCATCTCACCCTGCTGCCCATCGACGTGATCGAGACCGATGTGTCCGATCCGGTCGCGCTCGCCGCCTTCGTCGAGAACGCGGACGCGGTCATCAATCTCGTCGGCACGCTCAATGGCGGCCGCGGCGATCCCTACGGCCCGGGCTTCGCGAAGCTGCACGTCGAGTTGCCCACGAAGATCGTCGCCGCTTGCGAGGGCAAGGGCGTGCACCGGCTCATCCACGTGAGCTCGCTCGGTGCCGACCCGCGCGGGCCGAGCATGTATCTGCGCTCGAAGGGCGACGGCGAAAAAGCCGTGCACGCCTCCACGTCGCTCGCCACGACGATCTTCCGGCCTTCGGTGGTGTTCGGCCCCGAGGACACGTTCCTCAACCGCTTCGCGCTCCTGCAAAGGCTCTTTCCGATCATTCCGCTCGCGATGCCCGATGCGAAGTTCCAGCCGGTGTTCGTCGGCGACGTGTCAAAGGCGATCGTCAACGTGCTCGATCTCGATGCCGCGAGCGGGCACACTTACGAACTCGGCGGCCCGACGGTCTATACGCTCGAGCAGCTGGTGCAGTACTGCGGCGAAGTGATCGGCCGGCGCGCGCGTATCGTGCGGCTGCCCGATGCCTTCGGGCGTCTGCAGGCGCTTTCTTTCGAGATGGCGCCCGGCGTGCCGGTGCTCACGCGCGATAATCTCGATTCGATGAAGGTGGACAGCGTGATGACCGGGCCGCTCGCACCCGAACTCGATATCGACCCGGCGAGCATCGAGACGATCGCGCCGCTCTATCTCGCCGACGCCTCGCTGCGCTCGCGGCTGAACATCTTTCGCGCCAGCGCGCACCGCTGATTCGCCGCTGGCTGGTTTCCCTTCAACTCACTACGGTCATTGGAACAATGAAGCTCGTTATCGGAGACAAGAACTATTCGTCGTGGTCGATGCGCCCGTGGGTGCTGCTCAGGCACTTCGGCATCGCGTTCGAGGAAGTGCTGATCGAGCTCGACGAGCCGGGCACCAGGTCCTCGATCCTCGCGTTTTCGGCCTCGGGCAAGGTGCCGTGCCTCGTCTCCGAAGACGGCTTTGCCGTGTGGGATTCGCTCGCGATTGCCGAGACGCTCGCCGAGCGCTTCCCGCAGCATGCGCTGTGGCCGCGCGATGCGAACGCCCGCGCCCGCGCGCGCAGCGTGAGCGCCGAAATGCATGCGGGCTTCGGCGAATTGCGCAACCACATGCCGATGAACATCCGCAAGGTGAAGCCAGGCGCCGGCGCGACGCCTGGCGCGCTCGCCGATATCGCCCGCATCGACGCGCTCTGGCGCGAGTGTCTTGCAGCGAGCGGCGGCCCCTTCCTGTTCGGCGAATTCGGCATTGCCGATGCCATGTATGCGCCGGTCGTCATGCGCTTCAATAGCTATGCGCCGAAGCTCTCGCCGGAAGCGGCGGCTTACGCGCAGCGCGTGAGCGCGCTGCCCGCCGTGGCCGAGTGGGTCGCAGCCGCGCGCCGCGAAACGCACATCGTCGCCGACGACGAACGCGACGACGAATGAAGATCTATGTCGTAGGCGGTGCGATCCGCGACGAGATGCTCGGGCTGCCCGTGCGCGACCGCGACTATGTCGTGGTGGGCGCGACGCCCGAGCAGATGGCTGCGCAGGGTTATCGTCCGGTGGGCAAGGATTTTCCGGTGTTCCTGCATCCCGAGACCCAGGAGGAGTACGCGCTGGCGCGCACCGAGCGCAAGACGGCCGCGGGCTATCACGGCTTCCAGTTCTTCTACGCGCCCGACGTGACGCTCGAAGAAGATCTTGCGCGCCGCGACCTGACGATCAACGCGATGGCGCGCGAAGTGCAGCCGGGCGGCGTGCTCACGGGGCCGGTCGTCGATCCGTTCGGCGGCGCGCGCGACCTGGAAACGCGCGTGTTTCGTCACGTGAGCGAAGCGTTTCTCGAAGACCCCGTGCGCATCCTGCGCATCGCGCGGTTCGCTGCGCGTTTCGCCGACTTCACCGTTGCGCCTGAAACGCTCGAACTCATGCGCGAAATGGTCGCCTCGGGCGAAGTCGATGCGCTCGTGCCGGAGCGCGTGTGGCAGGAAATCTCGCGCGGGCTCATGGAAGCGAAACCCTCGCGCATGTTCGAGGTGCTGCGCGATTGCGGCGCGCTCGCGCGCGTGCTGCCCGAGGTCGATGCGCTGTGGGGCGTGCCCCAGCGCGCCGACTATCACCCGGAAGTGGACACGGGCGTGCACGTGATGATGGTGATCGACCATGCCGCGGCGCAGGGCTACGCGCTGCCGGTGCGCTTCGCGGCGCTCACGCACGATCTCGGCAAGGGCACGACGCCCGAGGACGTGCTGCCGCGCCACATCGGCCACGAAGGGCGCAGCGTCGAACTGCTGAAGCCGCTTTGCGACCGCCTGCGCGTGCCCAACGACTGCCGCGAACTCGCGGTGCTCGTCGCGCGCGAGCACGGCAACATCCATCGCGTGATGGACATGGGCGCGGCCGCGCTCGTGCGCATGCTCGAACGCTGCGACGCACTGCGCAAGCCCGCGCGTTTCGCCGAGGCGCTGCAGGCCTGCGAGTCGGACTTGCGCGGGCGGCTGAACTGGGAGAACGCGCCTTATCCGCAGGCCGAGCGGCTGCGCGTGGCGCTCGTGGCCGCGCGCGGCGTGGATGCAGGGGCGATCGCCCGCTCGATCGCGGAGTCGGGCGCGAAGGGCGGCGCCGAGAAGATCAAGCTAGCCGTGCACGAGGCGCGCATCGCGGCCGTGGAAGGTGCGCTCGCTTGTGCCTGACGCGCGGCGCGCCGCTTCGGGGCGTTCGTGCGATGGCCCTCAGAGCGCGCGTACGAGCAACGAGAGCGCCATGGAAAGCACGAGCGTCGACATGAATGGCAACGGGTACTCGCGGCCGAAAATGCGCAGCGTGATGTCGCCGGGCAGGCGCCCGATGCCGAGCTTCCTGAGCCACGGCTGGGCGCTGGAGAGAATCGCGACGGCGATGAAGGTGGTGAGGAACCAGCGGATCATGAACGCCTCGGCGTAAGCGTCATAGCGTGTGGCTGCGGTCGCCGCGCGCGAACGCCGTGATGGTTTCGTCGATGCCGCGCGAAAACGCGATCACCTTGAAGAGTTCACCCATCTCGCTTTCCGACACGAGCTTCTGCACCGCGTTCGCGGCGGGCAGGAAGCGCTGCGGATCGCGCGGATCGATTTCGCCGAGCACTTCGGTAATGCCCGCGTTCATCAGAAAACGCGCCTGCGTGGTGTAGCCGAGCAGGTCCGCGCCCGCTTCGACGCCGGCTTCGGCAATGCCCGTGAATTCCACGTGCGCGGTGATGTCCTGCAAGCCGGGGTACAGAAACGGGTCGCCGTGCGCGCGGTGCCGGTAGTGGCACATCAGCGTGCCTTGCGTGCGTTGCGCGTGGTAGTACTCGTGGCGCGGAAACCCATAGTCGATGAAGAAGGCCGCGCCGCGCTGGAGCATCGCGCATACGGTGCGCGTGAACGCGAGCGCCGCTTCGTGCGTTTCGGTCACGTAGTCTTCGCTGCCTTCCACGCCCGCGAGCGCGCCTTCGGGCCAGTTGGCGTCGCGGCCCGAATTCGCGGGCTGATCGGCGAAGACGAACGCGCCTGCGGCGTTCACGCCCACGCCACGCTCGTGCCACACGGCGTCCTTGCGAGCGAAGAGGCGCACCGGCATCGCATCGAGCACTTCGTTGCCGATCACGACACCTTCGAACTGCGCGGGCAGCGCGTCGATCCAGGTCACGCGTGGGAGCAGCGCGGGCGCGAGCTTCGCGAGGGCCTCGCGCTGGCGTTCGCGCAACTCGCCCGACAGATCGACGATCGCGTAGGAATCGAATGGCACGCCCGCGGCGTCGAGGGCGAGCATGACGCCCGCCGCGAGACGGCCGGTGCCCGCGCCGAACTCCATCAGGCGGCGCGTGCCGCTGGCGGCCAGCGCTTCGGCCACGGCGCGTGCGAGCGTCGCGGCGAAGAGCGGCGAAAGCTCGGGCGCGGTCACGAAGTCGCTGCCATCGGCGGCAAAGAGGCCGAACTTGCGCGCGCCGCCGCCGTAATAGCCGAGTCCCGGCGCGTACAGCGCGCGTTCCATGTAGCGGTCGAACGGCAGCCAGCCGCCCGCCGCCGCACTCTCGGCGCGCAGCGTGGCCGCGAGCGCTTCGGACTGCGCGAGCGCGATCGGCTCGGGAACAGGTAAACTATCGGGTTCGTGAGCTTTCGGATTCATCCCGGCATTGTAAATGAGCGCAACTCCCGGCATCCGCCCGGCTGACGCCGGCATGTCCGCCACCCTCCGGGCATCGCACCCCAATTCAGACGCCAATCAGCAAGCGCCTGTGGTGCTGGTGACGGGCGGGGCGCGCCGCATTGGCCGCGAGCTGTCGCTCGGCTTCGCGGCGCGCGGCTGGGACGTCGCGGTGCATTACGGCGAGTCGCGCGAAGCCGCCGATGAAGTGGTCGCCCAGATCGCGGCGCTGGGCCGCAAGGCCGTGGCGCTGCACGCCGATCTGGGCAACGAAGCGGAAGTGGCCCGGCTCGTGCAGGACTGCGCCGCGGCGCTCGGCCGGCCGGCGTGCGTGCTGAACAACGCCTCGCGCTTCGACGAAGACACCGCGCGCGACGTAGGCTATGCGAAGCTGCTGCAGCTCATGGCGATCAACGTGGGCGCGCCGCTCGTGCTGGCGCGCACGCTGTACGAGGCCACGCCCGAAGCGGCAGTGGACGACGAGACGCAGCGCGCCTGTGTGATCAACGTGCTCGACCAGAAGCTGTACAACATGAATCCGGACTATCTGTCGTACACGCTGACGAAGGCCGCGTTGCAGAACGCCACCGTCGCGCTCGCCCAGGCGCTCGCGCCGAAGGTGCGCGTGGTGGGGCTCGCGCCCGGCCTCACGATGCAGTCTGGCGACCAGACACCGGAAACCTTCGCCGCCGCGCACCGGGTCACGCCGCTCAAACGCGCGTCGCGGCCCGCCGATCTCGTGGAAGCCGCGCTGTATCTCGCCGGGGCTTCCGGCGTGACCGGCACGACGCTCGTCGTGGACGGCGGCCAGCACCTCGTGCCGCTGCCACGCGACGTGATGTTTTTGACGGGCGGCTGAAGTACCGTGGTTGCATCGCGCGCGACGCCGCATTTGCAACTAAATGCATAGCGCCGCCGAGCGCAGAACCGCGAGCCAGCGGTACTGACGAACACGAAGGAACGCGAACCGCCGCGCACGAGCGGTTGCGCAGACCGGCTCCAATGACGCCGGGCGCCCGGCGCCCGCATACGTGCGAGAAGACGCACGCTTTTATCGACTGGAAGATACATGTCCACCGTTTTGCTTCACCCCCGGCTCGCCGACTGCCGCCGGCTTTTCCTGCGCGACTACGAAGTGCACATCAACATCGGCGTGCATGACTTCGAAAAGCGCGGCGAACAGCGTGTCGTCATCAACATCGACCTGTTCGTGCCGCTCGCGCTGACCACGCCGCGCGAGGACAAGCTGCGCGAAGTCGTCGACTACGACTTCATGCGTTCGACCGTCGCCGAGCGCGTGGGCAAAGGCCATATCCATCTGCAGGAAACGCTCTGCGACGATCTGGCCGCGGCGCTGCTCTCGCACGAACAGGTGCGCGCGGTGCGCGTCTCGACCGAGAAGCCCGACGTTTATCCGGACTGCGACGCGGTGGGCGTCGAGGTCTTTCGTATCAAAGAGGACTGATTCATGAACGCCCCCGAAACGCTGCCCGTCGGCGAGCACGCCACGAGCGAAGCGCACAACGACGCGCACAACGAAGAAGCGGGCCGCCGCGCGCTCACGCGCCGCGAGCAGAAGGAAGCCTACGAGAACAACAAGCTGTTCAAGCGCATCGTGCGCCAGGTCGGCCAGGCGATCGGCGACTACAACATGATCGAGAACGGCGACAAGGTGATGGTCTGCCTCTCGGGCGGCAAGGACAGCTATGCGCTGCTCGATGTGCTCTTGCGCCTGCGCGAGCGCGCGCCGATCGACTTCGACATCGTCGCCGTGAACCTCGACCAGAAGCAGCCGGGCTTTCCGGAGCACGTGCTGCCCGAGTACCTCGACCGCGTGGGCGTGCCGTATCACATCGAGAATCAGGATACGTACAGCATCGTCAAGCGCCTCGTGCCCGAGGGCAAGACCACGTGCTCGCTGTGCTCGCGCCTGCGGCGCGGCATCCTGTACCGCGTGGCGGGCGAACTGGGCGCGACCAAGATCGCGCTCGGTCACCACCGCGACGACATCCTTCAGACGCTGCTGCTGAACCTGTTCTACGGCGGCAAGCTCAAGGGTATGCCGCCCAAGCTGCAATCGGATGATGGCAAGAACGTCGTGATCCGCCCGCTCGCCTACGTGAAGGAAACCGATCTCGAGAAGTACGCGGTGCTGCGCGAATTCCCGATCATTCCGTGCAACCTGTGCGGCAGCCAGCCGAACCTGAAGCGCGCGGAGATGAAGGCGCTGATCCGCGAGTGGGACAAGCGCTTCCCGGGTCGCATCGAGAACATGTTCAACGCGCTCGGCAACGTCGTGCCTTCGCACCTCATGGACGCGAAGCTGTTCGACTTCGCAGGGCTGCGCGCGACGGGCGTGGCCGATCCGGCGGGCGATATCGCTTTCGACGAGGAGCCGTGTTCGACCGATCCGGCGCCCGCCGATGGCACGACGATCAAGTTCACCCCATTCGACGACATTTGAGCGCCGCCGCTGCGGTTTGCCTGAAACGCTCCGACCCTGCATCGGAGCGTTTTGCTTTGCGCCGGACAGTTTTGAAAAGCCGTTGTAAAAGAGTGTTTATTGAGGACTTGGCGGCCCGTCCTGCGGGCGTGTCGGGCATACCCCGCATGCTAAAATCGGCCGCTTCATTCCCCATTCGCTCACCGATGCAATGAACATCGTGATCCTCGCGGCAGGCATGGGCAAACGCATGCACTCCGCGCTGCCCAAGGTCCTGCATCCGCTCGCCGGCAGGCC
>NZ_BBJJ01000025.1 GCF_000739815.1 Paraburkholderia mimosarum LMG 23256 = NBRC 106338 | reverse complement strand
GGTTCTAAGAACCAGTCGCTCACTCAAAGCTGACAGGTTTCGAATAAATTCAAAAACCTGACTTACTTTAGTGTGAGACTCTTGATACTTTTGCTATTCCGGCTTCGCCCCGAAAGGCAAGGCCGGGTCGCCACCGCATCAAGCGCCCACACTTATCGGCTGTAAATTTTTAAAGAGCAATTCGTCTTAATCGCTTCGTTTTCGTTCGCAGCGATCAGCGAAGGAGGCGAATTATGCGGGTCATTCCGGATGCCGTCAAGCGCATTTGGAATATTTATTTTTTTGAGGGCCGCTACGGCGATTCTGCCTCCGCATCCGCCAGTCACGCCGCCACGGTCTCGCCGATTCCCTCGGGAATCGGTTCGAGCAGGCCGACATAGAAGCCCTGTGCGTAATCGATACCGATTTCGCTCAAGCGCCCGATGATCGCCTCGCTTTCCACCACGAATTCAGCGATCGTTGCCTTGCCTGCCGCGTGCGCCACCTGATGAACGGACTGGCCGATCGTCCGTCGAGATCGCTGCTGGCGATACCGCGCACGAAGCTGCCGCCGATTTTCAGGTAATAGACAGACTCTTCAAATAGTTGACTTCCTCCCCGGGCTAAACCCCAAGGATTCCTACTTCTAGCGCTTGAAGTCCCAAGCGGACAATGTTCCTTGCGGCGTTTGTGTCGCGGTCGTGTTCCGCGCCGCAGTCGCTGCAAGTCCACTGTCTTATTCCGAGGCCGGCTCTACTTTTCGGACTGCTGGGCGGAATGCTGCCGCAGCACGAGCACGTCTGGGTTGAAAACGCCTCGTTGACTTCTTCGAACACCACGCACTGCCTAATGGCCTTGTACTTGAGTGTTGTTCGGAACATCGTCCACGCGGCGTCGTGCACGGACTTTGCCATGCTCGTTTTCGCCATCGCTTTCGCGTTCACGTTGCCTACGAAGATTGCTGCATGTTTCTTGACCAGCGCGGTCGTTTCCTTGTGGATGGCATCCTTGCGCCGGTTCGCGATCTTGATGTGGACAGCCTTCACGCGTCGTTTCTTGTTTGCCCGCTGCGCGATGCCGAGCGCGGCTTCCGTATCGCGGTAGAACTTCGGCATGTTGAACGCCGAGCCGTCGCTGTACGTCGCCATCGTCTTCAGGCCGAGGTCGATGCCGAGCGTGGTCACGCCGTCTGGCACTCGTTTTTCGTCGACCTGGACCTTCACGGCGATGTTGACGTACCAGCGCCCACGCGAGTCCTCGTTGAAGCTGCCCGCGCCGAGTTCGTACCTTGAGAGGCCGTACGAGTCCCACAGGCCGATGTTGATGCCGTTGAATTTAAGCTGGCCATTTTTGTACGTCAGTGCGCGCTTCTTGAACGGCACCCACCCGAGCGAATACTTCGGGGACTTCCGGTCGCTCACGCGCCAGTTCATCTTCTGGCGCTTGAACTGCCGCAGGCGCGTCGCGAATTCCTCGCAAACCTGCTGAACCGTGGGCGAGCCAGCAACGACGCCATCGCACTTCACGAAGCCATTTGTCAGCTTCTGGAGGTCGAATCCCGACAGCCACACCTTGGGACGGTTGCAGTATCGCTTGAGGCTTCGGTACTGCGTTTCGTTGCAGAAATTCCAGACCGTATTGACGTCGCGCGCCATCGCAAGCATCGCCTTCGCGTGCTTGTCCTTGATTCGCAACTTCAGGGTCTTTACGGCTTCCATGCCTGAAACCATACCTGGTCTCCAAAATTATTGAAAGGGGGATATGGGCGGCCGAGGAAGGTTGATAGCGAATTGAGGCAGGGTAGGCATTGTGTCTTCGCAATGCACGTTCACCTTGTTTTCGCTACGAAGTATCGGCGAAACCTGTTCATGAAAGAGCACCTGGATGGGATGCGATGCGATTGATCCTCGCGAGTGCCGGGACTTCGAAGCGGAACTGGCGGAGTTCAACGGCGAGCAAGATCATGTGCATCTGTTCGTAAACTATCCTCCACAGGTCGCGGTATCGAGCTCGCTGCGTCCATGAAGGCCCTATCTGCATGGCTGCTGCGGCAGGAATTCGGAGACTTCCCCCCTTGGCTGACTCGATAGTGAACGGTAAGAGTGCCGTAACACGACCATTGCGTACGCAACAAAAATCAGGGATTGCATACTAATGGAGTGACTTTCGCTAAGTCGATTGAGGGTCCCAAGCGCGCGGCGCGCTGCACACATGGCGGGCCGAAAAAGGCTAAGCTGTGATCCGGCCTGCGCGAGCCGCAGCGGACCCACGGCGCACGGCGCGCGCGCGAAATCGACATCACTGCAAGGAGTGACCACGATGAAAAGGCAACGCAAGGCTACCCGGATCGCCTCGACCCTGCTGGCTGCGGGGTTCTTCCTCGCGCTCGCGGGCAGCGCAATCGCGCAGACGGCCGCGGCGCCAGGCGCCAGCGAACCTTCGACGACCGGCATGCCGGCAACCGAACAGCAGGGCGACGTATCCTTCGTGTCCGGCGGCGTTGGCCGCGACGAATCGACTGCGCTGCGGCAAGCGCGCAGCCAGTGGCCGCTCTCGCTGCTGTTCACCGGCCCCGGTTCGAGTTATGTCGCCGATGTTCACGTGCAGATCACGAACCCGAGCGGCGCATCCGTGCTCGATACGCGTTCGCACGGCCCGCACATGCTCGTGCGACTGGCACCGGGCCGCTACACGATCAATGCGACGTATGGCAGCACGACGAGAACGCAACACGTAAACGTCGGTGGCAACGGTAGCGCGCGCGCGACATTCTCGTTTCCGGCCGCCCACTGAGCGCGACTGGCATCTCCCGCCTGGTGGCCCGGCTCACCAGGCGCGAACTCTCCAGAAGTTCGGCGAGAGAACGCAGTTCGGCACGGCCCTCACTCACTTCGATCGTACCCGGCCTGGCGATGCTTTTTTCGATGCCAAGGCCCGCTTCGGGTGGCGGCTCTTCCCCGGGTCGAATCGAAGCCACCATCGAACGGCACCCGCGGGATTGGACTGATCGGACCGCACCACGCCTGGCGGAGGCAATCGGGCATCGCCTGGCGCAAACGATGCCAATCGTGTCGCGTTCTGCCGTAGCCGGCGCTACCATAGCGCGCCGGGGATCGTCGCAAACCGGTGGCACCCCGGCGCGCCGGCCATATCGATAAAGGGAGCACTTGCCATGCTAGACGTGCCAGCAACAAGGAATATCCGACGTACACACGCGCTGGACGACGCGATATGGGGCGCCTTGACGGGCCGGCATCGCCAGTTTGCCGTTGTGGACCAGCGCGTGCTGCGGTATGCGCCTGCGGTCGCGCCCTTCGCCGCGATGGCGGACACCACGCCGGAATCATTCGAAGCCTTGCGCCGCCTGATCGCGGAACACGAACCCGTGGCCTTGACCACCCTCGACGCACTGGATCCGCCCGACGGCTTCGTGGTCATCCGGCACGCGGCGCTGCTGCAGATGGTATGGGGAGGCCAACCCGTTGGGGCGACCTCGCTCGAACACGTTCGTCTCGAAGCGCGCGACGTGCCGGAGATGATGGCGCTGACCGCCGTGACGGAGCCTGGTCCGTTTGGCCCGCGCACGATCGAACTCGGCGACTACCTGGGCGTACGCAAGAACGGTAAGCTCGTGGCCATGGCGGGCGAGCGCATCAAGATCGACGGACATACCGAAATCAGCGCCGTTTGCGTGGACCCGGCCTTCAGGGGGCAGGGCCTCGCCGCCGGCCTCATCAGACTGCTGATCGCGGCAATCTGTGCGCGCGGCGAAACACCCTTCCTGCACGTACTGACGTCGAATCACGGCGCCGTTTCGATCTATCGGGAAATGGGCTTTGTCGAGCGACGCGAAATGCATCTCACGGTGCTCGGCATCGCTCAGCCCTGAACTCGCGCCGGGCGCTATCGCCAGAAAGTAAGGAATGCGAACGAGGCATCGCCCTCATTAAAGCGCGACTCTCCATCCGGCAATCCCCTTCGCGCGCAGACATCCGTTCTGGCGAAAGCCGAAGCCAGCCCCGATACGCTACGCGGATTTCAGCGCCACGTGCTTGCCGGCTCTCGACGCGCTGATCCTTCCGAACACGAATTGACCCAGATACCAGGCGAGATCGGCGTTCGCGAGGATGTCGCCTTCGGTGACTTCGGCGGGCTCGAGCTTCATGCGGCGCAGCATCAACTTTCCCTCGCGGGATGTCACCCAGCCACGAATGAATTCCCGTTTGCTCCGTTCATCGGCCGCCATGTAGTGCTCACGGCCCAGCCTCGCTTCCTCGTTCATGCGCGCGCGCGACTCCTCCTCTTTCGAGGCAATGCTATGCGCAACCGACGCCTGAACCTCCACCGTTTCGGCGCTCTGCTGGGCTTCGTGGTTCAGCAGCTTGGCCTGCACTTCGACCATCGTCCGCTCGGCCTCCGACATCTTCCAGTTGTCGCGCAGCGCCTTCATCAGATAGCCCGACGGGCTCTTCTTCACCTGGCCGCGGTGAAGGCGGAAGCGTGTGTATTCGATCGCCTGCTGGATGCGTTCGTCCGTCCACGTTTCGCGATTCTCCGAAATCTCGCTGAACTGTCTCGACGAGAGGTTGAACTCGTCCTTGAGCACCTTGTACACGTGACTCGCGTCGGCAAGGCTCGCCATCACGGCGTCCGCGGTGTCCTTGCGCTTGAGCACGAACCGGATGCGATCGATTTTCTTCGACGATGTCGACTCGGTCCTCGTTTCATACGAGAGCTCGATGTCGGACACCTCGTTGATTTCCTTGACTGCCGGTTCGAGCCAGTCGCGCTTGAAGTATTTGAAAATGGCCGCGTTTGCGCCCATCTTGCCCGGCCACGTCCGCATCACTTCGAGCGGAATCCAGTCGGTGCGGCCTGCCGGAACGCTTGGCAGAACCTTGTCGTAAATCGCCCTTGCGAGGCTCCGGGTGAAAGCGGTCGAGATGCGCAGGCTGAGCCAGTGCGACTTGCGCGGGTCGCGAATGTGCGGCACCAGGGTGGGGTGAACGTCGAACCGGATGCGCCCGCGATGAAAGCCAACGAGCCCGATGAGCTGCACCTGCACCCACAGGTCGTCTTCGTGAGGATCGCGATCCGAGGGCGTATTCGTTACGCGGATCTTTGCGTTCTGCGCTTCGTCGGCAATCGTCCGGAGATGTTTGAGATTCCGGCTGTCATAGCGCATCAACCACTTGAAGTAGTTCAGTTCGACATCGTACTGGTCCTGGGGCTGCGGCTCCTGGGCGACGATAAAGTACGCGGCGTCCAGAAAGCGTCGCGCCGGCAACCCCATGTTCACGATTTCGGTGAAGAAGTTGTTGCGCTGATACCCGATCTCGCGGCTGGACTCGTTCACCGGCAAACCCAGATCGAACATGTCCTCGAAGAGCGCCAAGGCCATCTGCCGGGGCGTCGTTCTGGTTCTGCCCTCTTGCGGATTGTCCGATGCCATCGCGTGGTTTGCCCATGTGCCGATTTGGAGTCATGGGACTTTATCACTCGTGGGTGAGGTGTCAACACAACAAACCTCACCATCTGGAGATGGCTAACCAGCGAGTTTGGGGCGTTTGGAAGCTGGTGCACAAAGAATCTCACCTGACGCACAACCAACCTCACCACGGAAGTCCGCCGATCATCGTAAGCCGGCCGTCCTACCTGATTCCCGACGAGTTGCCGGTCAGGTTTGCACAATGAACCTCACCCCTGTGGATAGATCGGAGCGCTGCACAGCCTACCTCACCATCGCGCGGACTCAACCTCACTTCTCCGGGGACAAAACCTCCCTCTTGTGCACATACGACCTCACCTTCAGCACAACGGGCCTCACCTTTTCCTACCTAACTCATTGATTATTATGGAAGTAGCGAGCACTTGTTAGTTTGTCGGTTCGGTTTCAGGTTTACAAAACAACATACAAACCGGGAAGCGCCGTCCTGGATAGGTGCGCGACGTATCAACGGCGGCTGCGAATAACGGGGTGCTGTTGGATATTTCGATGGTTTTGTGTTTTGGGCCAAGAGAAGGCAAAGGATTTATGGTGAGGTCGATTGTGCACACTGGATCTCAGCGTCTCCGGGTGGCAGGAGGCCCCATGGTTGGAGCGTCGGAAGGCAGCCAAAGGTGAGGTCATTTGTGCAATCGGGCGATGAGAAGCCCTGTTTTTGCCTTTTGGTCGGCGGTTTCAGCTCGGTCAGCCCTGAGAAGGTGAGCCTCGTTGTGCTCGATTTGGCGAGGCTTCGGCCCGAATCGACCCAATTGCGCGCGTTCGGACGGCAAAAAATCCAATAAATTTCTACGTTTACGACGATTTAGGCTGAAAATATCGCATCGCTTCTGTATTATGAGGTTTATCGAAATCATCACGAAAACCTCAGAATGGTGAAAACAAGCCAACTTCCAGCCGTCGATCGGACTGTGCCTCTGGAGCAGATTAGCGCGTTCGCTGAAAAGGTATCGATTTTTACGGATGAACTGCGCGAAACCATCCTCGCACCCAGGCCACGCAAGACCGCACCCGTGTTCAAGACGGGTGAAATCGCCGCGATGTGCAACATCACCCACTCGCAGGTTCAGTATCTTGCCACCAAAGGCGATGGCGAGTTACCGCCCGGCACCGCAGCAGGCACCGGCCGCACGCGGACGTTCACCCTCGAAGAGGCCCGTATCTGGGTACAGAAAGTCTCGGATATCTATCAGACTCCCCTCGTCACCGGCACAAGGGAGCCGGACGGAAAAATCATCATAACCGCCCAGCTCAAAGGCGGGTCAGCCAAGACGACGACGACCATGTGTCTGGCGCAAGGCCTGACGTTGCGCGGACGCAAGGTCCTCGTCGTCGACCTCGATCCGCAAGCTTCGCTTTCCGAGCTCTGCGGGCTGTACGCCGAAAAGGACGTAACGCCGGAAGACACGGTGCTCCCCTATATCTACGACCAGCAAATCGAGGGGGGTCTCGCCGCGCGTGTTCAGTCGACCTATTGGGACGGCCTCGATGTAATCCCGGCGCACACGGAACTCATTGGAGCGGAATTCCACTTGCCGGCGATGCAGAAGATCAAGCCGGGATTCAAGTTCTGGACGGTGCTGCGTGAAGGTCTCGAGCCGCTTCGCAAGCAGTACGACTACATCCTCATGGATACGTCTCCGTCGCTTTCCTATATGAATCTGAACGCGCTGCTCGCGGCGGACTCGCTGGTGATGCCGATGGTCCCCGAGAACCTCGATTTCATCAGCTCGTTGTCCTTCTGGCGTTTGTTCTCGGACGTGTCAAAGAGCTTTATCAAATACGAGCAGGGCAAGAAGTACGACTTCATTTCGCTGCTGCTTTCCCGGGTGGATTATGGACGCACTTCGTCGGCGCCGATCGTTCGCGCGTGGGCAGAGAGCGCCTACGAAAACTGGCTCCATGCGATCGAGGTTCCGGCCAGCTCGGTGATGAGCACAGGCGCGCTGGCTTTTTCCACGGTATTCGATGTGAGCAGTTCGCATAGCGCGGCCAAGGCGCTACAGCGCGTGCGACAGCCGCTCATCGACTACTGCCGTTGGTTAGACGAAATTTACGAAGAAAAATGGAGGACCGCGCAATGAGCAACATGCGTGAACAACTACTCGCGAAAACGGCGGGCATTCGAAAGACGTCGTCCATCAAGGAGGACGAGGTCAAGCGTTCGGAGCGCACCCAGACTGCGCCCGGACTCGCCGGCGCGCTCGCTGTCGCGCAACTGCGCGTGCAGGAACTCGAGTCGGCGGGTGTTGCGTCGCAGTTGCCGGTCGCCGAGATTGCGCCTAACCCATGGCAACCGCGACGCATCTTCAACGAAGCCAAGTTGAGCGAACTCGCCGAATCGATCCGCGAGGTCGGGCAGGTGCAGCCGATCGTCGTGCGACGTGTCGAGGCAGGGTATCAGATCGTTGCGGGCGAGCGGCGCTGGCGTGCGCACAAGGTTCTGGGACTGGAATCGATCAAAGCCGTGGTCGCGGATTGCTCGGATTCGGACATGGCCGTTCTGGCGATGGTCGAGAACGTCAGCCGCGATGATCTGGCGGACTACGAAATCAGCCTCTCGATCCGGCGTACCGAAAAGGAATTTCCGGACCGGAAGCGATTGGCGGAAGCGCTTGGTTTGTCGCGAAGCGGCCTCTTTCAGTTCTTGAGTTTCGACAAGCTGCCTTCCTTCATCCTCAGTGACCTGGATATTCAGCCGAGGCTTTTGGGGGCGAACGCGGCAGAGGCGATCGTATCGGCTATCCGAAAGTTCGGCGAAGCCGGCCTGGCCGCGGCGCGCGAGGTTTGGCCCGCAGTGGTCTCAGGGGAGATCGAGCAAGGAAAAGCCGCAGCGGCGATCAGGCAGATCGCGACGCGGGGAGCGACGTCGGCGCCGGCAAATGAGCGAAGCATCGACAAGTTCTTCGCCGGAAAGGAACATGCTGGATCGATTACGAAGGACGTGAACGGCTTTACCGTCAAGTTCAAGCCAGGGATGATGACCGAGGCGCTGGAAACGCAGATTCGTGCGCTCATTAGCCAGACGTTCAATCAAGATCCGAAGTGAGGTGATCCCACCCTTCTCGAAGCCCGCCAAAAGCGGGCTTTTTTTTCGGCTGACGCTGCGAGCAGTCCATAGTATGGACTGAGGGGTCCCGGCGATGTGATGTACCTGCCTTGGTCTGAGCCCGACGACAACGTGAGTGCATAGTATGGAGTCGTCCGGCGGGAGGGGGAGGCAACCGCTAGCGCATTTTCTCGAACGCATTGCTGTTGGCGACTTGTGCCGGCGAACGAGCTGAAGTGGCATTGCCCGGGCGAGTCCATACTATGGATTCCAGCGATGCGTGCAGGGAATCGCGGCCGGCGGAACTGGCTGGTTTCGCGAGCAGAGAAGGCTAGAGTCTGATGCGAACCGGTCCATAGTATGGACTGTCGGCCATTAGACCCAGGTTGGAGCGCAAACGACGTTCGCCAGCGCGGAGCACCTCGGAGTACGTCGGCCGTGCAGCGCCGCGTCGAACAAATCGCCGAAAATAACCCGACAACGAGTCCGTACTATGGACTCGCTCACGTTACGCGCCGGGAAGATGGGTTGGGGTGGGCCTCCATCGCGCAAACGAAAGCGAAATAGATGGAGAGTGAAACAAATCACCGCGTTGAGGCGAAGTACAAACAGAAGCCCTGGTTAGTCGAGCAAGGGATTGATTTTGTGCGATTGAATTCAACGGCGGAACTGCGTCAGATGCCACCGCGCCTGCCCTTCCCGTACGATGTGCCGAACACTATTCGAAAGCGCAGGAACGCCGCGATCTGCACGCGGCTGTTGCCTTTTGCGGCGTCGAGGCCGACTGAGCGCGAAGCCTCTTGGCCGCCCAATCCCAATCTGGTGGGCGGTCTGTTGTCATCTCTGCCAGGCCGAGCCCGAGGCGCTCGGCAGGCGCAATGACGCCTAGTCACGAGTCCGCTGTCTCGCTTGAACCTGGACTGATGTCACTTGGCTCGTCCCCCGGACCTGGTTGATTGGCACCCACAGCAGACGACGATGCGCAAGCGTGGCTTTTTTCCCCCAGGCAGAGATCGGCCAAGAGCGATTCCGAACCATTCCCCTGCAGTGATTTTTTCCCCGAGCGTTCCGCTTCTCCCACTCGCTGGCGTTTTGCCGACGGCTTTGGAAATCGTTCAGTAGCCCACCCACTATCTGACCAAGATTGCTTCGCCCGTGCTGAGGTCGAGAATCGACTGGGATGAAAACCTCGGACCACTTGGCCGGAATGACGCGCCGAATGCACGGGGCCAACAAAGCTTGGATATCAGGCGCAATGCGAAGCTCGGCGATTGATCAGCGAAAGGCGGTACAACAGCTCATCAGGTTCTTTAGCCGCGGATCTCGATGCTCGTTTGAATGTCGCTATCCTCTTCTTGAACGCGAAGCTTCGAGCCGATGAGCGTACAGATAGTGCTTTGGTCAGTGCAGGAGGAGCGGCGCGTCAAACGCCCAGTCCCTCAAGATTGTCTAGTTAATGCAACTAACCGCATAACGACGCAGCTACCGTATCGCCGCGCCGCCTATCGTGCAGAACATGCCGACCCCCTTGATCGAACCACCTGGGCAGCGCGGGCAGTTTGACCGCTTTGTTTCGTGAAACATTCGGGGTCAAAGTTTCAAAAGCTCCAACGCCCCACACAAAGGACGTTTCCGAGAATTCTCGCGAAATTGTTTCACGCGCTAGCCGAGATCCGCAGCCGAAATAGTCGCGACAAACGCATCATTGGGGAACGCAACGACCGCCGCGCCTTCGGCGTAACAGACGACACGTATTTTGTAGTGAAACGTCGCGCGACGTTCCGGGTCGTCGGCTAGCTTGCCAGGGAGCGCGCGAGACAGGCCTTGCACCGTTCGCAAATCAGCACGTTTTAAAATTCTTTGCCCAGATGTGCATCAGCAGTGACCCCGCGTTTGACGAAGCGCATCGCGCCGGCGGCGGGCCGCCATTTGCCACGCTTGCCGGGCAAGTTGGGTGCATGAGCGCCCGCCTACCGCTTCCTTCCACTGAAAAGGCCGCCGGCTGGCGCACGCATCCCCCCGAGTCCTTCGCACCGGCCGTGAGGCGCAACATCCAATATGTTTCGTTATCCGAATTAAAATTCGGAAGACTGCGCTCGCAGATCCAGTGAAAGCTTTCGCCCCAAAACATGTCCAATGACCGCGACTCGCAGCTTGTTATCCATCGCGGTGGGGCGCAGCCGAATCCCTTCGCTCTAAATCGCCAAAGTGCGTTCGCCCGACGCGACGGCCAGGGGCTCCTGTGTCAATGGCGGCCAGCCACCAGGCACCAGGCAAACCGCATGCGCTTGATGTTTGCCAACGAAGCTTCACGCACGAGGCGCCGGCCATTCACCGGATCGTCTGGAAGATCGCGGTCGCAACGACGAGTTGGTCGGCGAAAGAAATGGAACAGAAAACAGTTCGGCCGCGTTTGAGCAAGTCCAAACGTTTGCCCGACCGTAGATGTGTACGCAAAGAGTCAGCGGGCGCCCAGGCGCTCCGGATTTTCCGTGGCCAGCCGGCTGCCGGCGAACGGATCGTTCGCCCAATCGACGCGCGCGCGTTGGGGAGCGGGTTTCTCGTCGGAATTCCCAATGGCGAAGTGTTCGAGCGATTGTCCGGCGCTGATCGCCTGAACAAGCCACTGCGGCATCTCACCGTTGCCGTCCCATGTGTTGCCAGCCGCATTCTGGTAACGCGCAGCGCGCAGTCGCAACTGGTCCTGCGCAATCGAAGCCGCAATATCGTCTGGCTCGATTCCAAATTCCGCCATTCGGCGGCGGAGATATGAAACTATACTTTCTCGTTTTCGTTCATCCACGTCTAAAACTCCTTCCATGCGAGTGACTGCCTAGCTGCACCACACCGTTATCGAGTCGCAAGTCGCATGCCGCAAGAATAGCACGGCAGCTAACGGAGGCTGACCGGTACGCGGGAATTCTCCAGGCGTTCCGCGTCGTTTGCGGGCTGTCGCGCGCCCCTGTATCCGGGATGCCAGCGGTACGGACGACGCGCGCCAGGTGGCCATCCCGATTGCGGTCAGCGTCGTGCGAAAGCCACTATGATTGGCGTGTGGTATCCACGCTGTGGGAGACGACTCGTGGCAACGTACAAAGAACTGAAGGCGCAAATTGCGGAACTCGAGAGTCAGGCCGCCGCCGTCCGTCAGCAGGAGTTCGAGACGGTTCTCGCGGATATTCGCGCGAAGGTGGCCGAGTTTGGATATACGCCGCGAGATATCTTCGGCAGCCGCCGAGGCAGAGCGGGGCAGTCGCCTGCCGCGACGTCCGCGAGATATCGTGATCCTGCGTCCGGCGCGACCTGGTCCGGCAGGGGGCGCGCGCCGAACTGGATCAAGGATGCAAAGAATCGCGACCGGTTCCTGATTTCCGGATAGATCGATTGCCGGCGTTCCGATGCTTGCCCCTTACTCCGAAGCACAAGGGGCCGTTTGCCAGTACAGCGCGAACATGTCTGGCAACATGCATGAACGTTCGTCTGTCCGTTTCCGGAAACGTGAAAGATAACACCCGGAAACCACATCGTCGCCGCCACACGCGGCGAATCAATCCCCCCTAAAGTGGCTCACAGTTTCGGCCGATATGCAGTTTGGCTCTTCTGCGTCCTGTCTGGATCAGGGCAGCCGTAGCCGACTGACCCTCCGTTTCGCGAGACGGCTCATTACCTGACGCCAGTTCGCCTGACGCCTGGGTTGCCATACCCGAACTGAATAGTGAGCGTTGCGTGCACGGAATCAAGTTTGCCTGGCTGCTGTCTGGTCTGATCGGCATGGTTTTGCTCTTCGGTTGCGATCAGCAAACCGACGCGCCACGCAGCAAGGCGCCGGCGCCAAAAACCACCATTACCGCACTGGTCTGGGCGCCTGACTGGCCAGAGGAGATGCTCCAGATCGCTGCCGAATTCGGCAAGCTCAATCCCGATCTGCACGTCAACGTGCAGTTCATGATCGGCAATTCGGTCGAGGAGAATATCAAGCCGCGCGTGGCAGCCGGCACGTTGCCGGATCTCGTCAGTATCAACCCGAATGCCTACTCGGCCGAACTGGCCGAACAAGGCGTGCTTGCCGACGTCAGCGAGACCTCGGCATGGAAGAACATGCTGGATCCGCTCAAGCCCGACTGGACCAGTCGCCGCGGCAAGGGATTTGGCATTTCCGGCGGCGTGGCGACAACGATGATCTATTACAACCGGGCCATGTTCGCGAAGGCAGGAATCGACACGCTGCCCACCAACTTCGAAGAATTTCTCGCTGTTTGCGCGAAGCTCAAGCGGGCGGGGATAGTCCCGATCATGTGGAACGGAGGCTTTCCCAACATGCTCGGCAATGGGCCGTTCGCTTCCGGCTTTGCCAACGGCGTGGTTGCACACGAGCCGCGCTGGAAAGAAAAAATGGCGGATGGCACGCTGAATCTGGATACGCCGGAGGTGGCCGAAATCTTCGCGCGCATCGCCATGATTCCCCAGCGGGGTTACGCTCAGCCATCGTTCATGACGACGGGGTACGACGAAGGCATGCGGCTTTTCAAGGAAGGTCAGGTTGCAATGGCGTTTCAGGGCAGTTGGGCCGCCGGCATCATGCTGCACGGGAACGACTTCGAGGTTGGAGTTTTCATTCCACCCTGGAATGCACGAGGAGAACGGGCAGTGCCGGTGCTCGGCAGCGAAACCGGTTTTGGCGTGTGCGAGACGCCCAACAAGGCTGCCGCCATGCGCTTTCTGGAATTCATCGCCGGAAAGGGATTTCCGATTCTCCAGAAGAAGCGTCACAACATTTCGCCGTTTCAGCGGGGGATCGGAACCGTCGTGACCGACGCGGAGATCGTCGACTACACGAACACGGTCAGCCGCTCTCCGGTCACTGCGAGTCCCTACTATTCGTCGCTTCCTTCCAACACGATCGAGCTGCTGCATAAGCTGATGCAGGATGTGCTGCTCAGGAAATTGACGCCCGGGCAGGCTGCGGAGCGCCTCGACGTCTCGGTCAAGACTGAAGCGAAGATGCACTACAAATGAACTCGATCTCCGCGCTGCTGCGGCGCGCTTCCAACTACCTCTGCCAGGAACTGCTTCGGCGCGTCGAGATCCGCTATCGACTCATTGGCGCTTTTATTCTGTTGTCGTTGCTGCCCATTATCATTTCGGGCTGCATTTCGTATGTGAAGTCGATTGCGGCAATCAAGGAAAACGCGGAGATATTTTCCAAAGAAGTGGTGAGGCAGGTTTCGCGAAACATCCAGCTGCGGATGCAACAGATCGAAACGGAAAGCAATCTCCTGGTGCTTTCGGGTCGTGTCCAGGGCGCGCTGGGGAAAGCGGCGAACGCAAGCGCGACGGAGCAGAGCGAAGCGCGGCAGGACCTTGCGAGAATGCTGCTCGATCACTACGGATCGGTCGACTTCATCAACCAGAAGTATCTGCTCGACCATGAAGGCCGGATTCTGGATACGCAGGCATTCGCCCAATTGACCACGGGCGTGACGACGCTCGTCGGTCTGGCGGAACGCGCGCACGAGCACACATACTGGGGCAGTTACGACAACGGGGTCGGCCAGCAGAACCTGGGGATGGTGCGCGCCATCTACGACAAGAGCAGCAACACGAAGATCGGCAATCTGGTTCTTGTCGTTCGCCCCGAGTATTTCTCGACGATTTTCAACGACGTCGCCTCGGGCAGCGGCACGGCGATATACGTGTTCGATTCAAGGAACAACAAGCTCATCGTCGTTCCCAATAACGGCTCGTCGCCCAATGCTGGCGCCACGCCCGCACCGGACTTGATCGACGATATCGCCCGCCACGGCGCATCGGGTGAGGCAAGCCGGTGTATCCCGATGGCCGGGAAAGGCGGCGGGCGTTACCTTGCCGCCTACGCGAACATCCCTGGCACGAGCTGGTTCGTCGTCAGCATGATCCCTGAGCGAAACTTGACAGCGGAGGCACAGGCGGTACGCAACCAGATCGTGCTGGTTGGCATTTCCGGGTTTCTGCTTTCGATTTTCCTGGCCTACTTCATTTCCAATAGCATTTCGGCCCCGTTACGGGATCTCGTTCGCAGGATGCATGACACCGGCGAAGATGCCGGTGCCGTCGAGGACGGCGTGCAGGACGGGCAAGGCACCGTCGGCGGACTGGACGAACTGGCCCGGCTGGCTCACCGCTTCGAACGAATGCGGACTGCGATCCGGCAGAAAATCCAGAAGATCAACGAGATCAATGCATCGCTCGAGCAGACCGTCGTCGATCGAACGGCGGAACTCGTCACGCGCGAGCGGGAATCGCGCACGCTGATCGAGAACTCGCCCGATACGATTACGCGATACGACAGGGAGTTGCGCCGCACTTACGCCAATCCCGCTTTTTGTTCGTCGGCTGGGTGCGATCTTGCCACTGCGCTCGGCAAGCGGCCCTCGGAGCTCCCGGGCGGCCCTAACGCGCTGGTCTACGAAAAAAGGATTGGCGACGTGATCGCCACCGGCAAAAGCACGCAGTTCGAACTGAGGTGGGCGGCCAAGGACGGGCAGGAATATTGCACCCATATCCGCATCACGCCCGAGATCGATCGCAGCGGCCGCATCACTTCGGTGCTGGCCGTCGGTCGCGACCTCAGCGACCGGATGGCGTTCGAGGCCACCATCTGGAAGCAGGCCAATTTCGATGCGCTGACGGGTCTTCCGAACCGGCAGTTGTTTCAGGACCGTCTGAGTCAGGAAGCCACGCGCGTGCGCCGTTCGGAAAAGCGCATGGCTTTGATGTTGATCGATCTCGATCGCTTCAAGGAGGTCAACGACTCCCTGGGTCACGACACGGGGGACATCCTGCTGATCGAGGCTGGCCGGCGCATCACCTCGTGCGTGCGCGATCTGGACACCGTGGCCCGACTCGGCGGCGATGAATTTACGGTCATCCTCCCCGATCTCGACGACATCGAGGCCGTCGAGACGACAGTGAAGCGCATCAATCGCAAACTGACCGAGCCATTCAAGCTCGGTGCGGACGAGGTGTACATCTCGGCCAGCATCGGCGTCACCGTTTTCCCCGATGACACTGCCGAACTCGATGCGCTTTTCAAGAACGCCGACCAGGCCATGTATGCGGCCAAGAATGCCGGGCGGAACCGCTTCAGTTACTTCACGCCCGACATGCAGTTGGAGGCGCAAACGCGCTTGCGCTTGACGAGCGACTTGCGCGCAGCGCTTTCTCGCAATCAGTTCCAGGTGCTCTATCAACCTGTTGTCGATCTGGCAACGGGACGGATTCGCAAAGCCGAAGCGCTGATCCGCTGGCTGCATCCCGAGCGCGGCATGATCAACCCGCTGGACTTCATTGCGCTGGCCGAAGACACGGGTCTCATCATTCCGATCGGCGACTGGGTTTTCAGGCAAGCGGTGCAACAGGTGCGGCAGTGGCGAGAGCAGTATGATCCGTCGTTCCAGATCAGCGTCAACATGTCTCCCGTGCAGGTCCGTCAAGACAGCGGCATGGGTGCGCGGTGGCACGAATATCTCGACCGCGAGGGCATGCCGGGCCAGAGCGTGGTGGTGGAAATCACCGAGGGGCTGCTGCTGCAGGCCGAATCCAACATCGACGAAAAGCTGCTGGACTTCCGTCTCGCCGGCATTGGAATCTCGATAGACGACTTCGGCACGGGGTATTCTTCGCTTGCCTACCTCAAGCGCTTCGACATCGATTACCTGAAAATCGACCGTTCATTCGTACAGAACCTGAGCGTCGACGAAAATAATCAGGTGCTCTGCGAGGCAATGGTGGTGCTCGCACACAAACTCGGTATCCAGGTCATTGCCGAAGGCGTGGAGACCGTCGAGCAACGCGATTTTCTCAAGGCGATGGGCTGTGATTTTGCCCAGGGCTTCTTGTACTCCCGGCCGATCCCGGCGGACCGGTTCGCACCGCTGGTATGGCCGCTGATCGCGGAAGGAGCGGCCGACGCCCAACGGCGAAGCTAGCCCTGGGAGCCTCGCTGCATCCCACATATTGGGGAAAGTCCCTGGTCAAGACGCCGCAACAACGGCGATTTAACAAAGTTAGAATCTAGGCTCTAGATCGGCGGCGACCGCCCGCGAAGGGCAGCGTGTCTTTGCACACATGCTGGTTACCCGCCTCGTGGCAGCGGCCAATTAACGACGATGAGAAAAAGGGGGAGATTCCGTGAGCACTCCTGAGCAAGCATCCCTTGCCACGCCGTATCAATCCTGCGTAACGAATTTTTCCCTGGTCAGCGTTCAACTGCTTGCCAGTTTCAGTGAGTTGATGCGTTTGAATCTGGAGACCTGCCGTTCGGTACAGGCCGGCGCAGTCCTGCACTGGGAAAACGTGCTACGGGCGCAGACACCTGAGCAGTGGGTCAGACATCAGACCGATGCACTGCCCTGGCTTGCGCTGCAAATCTCGGGCTACACCGAGGGCTGGATGGATATTGCGTCGCGAACGACGGCAAGCCTGAACCGCTCCGCCAGTGATGTCCATCACGGGCAGGCGCGCCATGAAAGCACGATGCTCAATGGCGTCACGAAGTGCGAAGGGGGTGTCGATGCGATGAATCCTGCGCGCGCCGATTCAACTGCCGCTCCCGACAATGCGGCGCCAACCGCTGCGAAGCGACGAAGGACCTCCCAGGAGCCGCTGTCGCTATCCAGATAGAAGATTTCTAACGCTTCTACTGCCTTCGCCTGTGTGTTCTCGCAGACTTTCGGTATGTTGTCCGAATTAGTTGCTCTTTTCACAGTTGCCCTTCGAAACGGAGACGCCATGTTGAGCCCGCACGAAGTCGCCACGTTATTGCTGGTGAAGGACGCGCCCGAACGTATTGAGGCCGACCGCGCCGAACTGGGCGCGCTGCGCGCGCTTCAGTTGATTGCCAATGATTCACCTGAAGCCGGGTTTCTCATTCCTCGCGTCACGCCGCGCGGCGATGCAGTCCTGCGCGCCATCGCGCGGGTACGCTGACGGGCGGTCGAGCGCAAACAGGCCGTCATTCAGGCCGCGCGTATTTTCCGTGCGAGCCGCCCCAAAAAGGGGCTGCGATCCTGTATGTTCCTGAGGAGGCTGACATGGATCCATCCTGGCTGGGTATGGCTGCCGGCACGATCGTGCTGGCAATAGCGGTATTTGGCGTCGCGGCGCATTACCGCCGGGAGCGTCGTCGTGCGGATCTACTACGCAATCTCGACCATCATGACTGGTGCCGCTGGACTCGCTCGCGACACTGAACGGTTCGGGACGCGATGCATCGAGCACCGACGTCGAGCCACCTGTGCCCTCACGTTCATCGCCTCGATGAACGAGCGAGACATTGCACCATCACACCGATAGGGGGCCCCCCCGTGGGCTACGACCTGGCAGAAAAGGATCTGGCGCAGATCCGCAACGTGCTCAACCATCTGGAGCACTCGGCCGACTTCCTGCGCGCTTACGATTCAGGGGCGATCGTCGGCGTGAATGATTGGCGGGCCAGAATTCGCACGGTCCTGGCCATGCCCCGGCTACCCATCCAGATCGAATTGCAGGGCATCGACCTGCTGGGGCGCCTCGACCATCTGGAAGCCTCGCGATACACCTCGAACAACGCTTGAATCGCGCATCCGGCATGTGTGCCGCTCGACGGCGACAGCAAGCCGTCGAGCCGGGAAGTTTCCAACGCATCGAATAACAGCGAGCGCGCTAGCGCCCGAGCGCATTAGCGTGCCGTTTCCGGGCGCTGCCAATGCGCGGTCGATTGCTTGTCCGTTATGCGGACTTTTGCCAGCAGCGGTTTGTAGCCTCGCAGGATGACCTCGCTGATCGCGAGAAGCTCCGAGCGAAATATGTCATGAGTGAATTTGCTGCCATCGGCAAACTCGAGAGAGTAACCATCGATTGGTCCCCATTGGCCGCGCGGCAACGGTTCGATATACACGTCCATCGTCAATCTCCAGTGAGTAGAAGGTGATGGGTTTGAGTCTATCGCAGTGAAACATCGGCAATGCGCGCGCCCCCGGAGATTAAATATCCCGGATATTCAAAGGCTTGCCAATCTTGTTTCACCATAAGGGACGAGGTCTTCCGATGCGCAATTCCGCGCGCTCGTTGACGTATCGTTGTCTTCGCAAACTGAACAGGCATTGCACGATATGAAAACCCGGTCAGTCCTCTAGCACCGCCCGCTGTGGCGTCCGGTAGGACCATGGTCCGATTGGCTTCATCCGGGACTTCCCTCACGATTGCACAGGCGCTCGGCGCGCCTGGGAGGGGAACGAGGAGGGGTTCGACATGATGAAGCTCGCGTGGGTCATCGTCGCGGCGGCGTTCATGGCCGGCTGCGCCCAGCCGTGGCAGAGCGTCGAGCCAGGCGCGGACCAGTCGGCATTGATCGCTCGTCTTGGCCCGCCCCGCGAGACTTATAACCTGCCGGGGGGCGGTAAGCGCCTCATGTGGCCAACGCAGCCGATGGGCACGACGACGACCGCCGCGGACATCGATATCAACGGCAAGATCCTGAGCGTGCGCCAGGTATTGCAGGAAAGCGAGTTCAACCGCGCGAAAGTCAACGAGTGGACGCGCGATGACGTCCTGATCCATTTTGGGCGCCCCGCGGAGACCGCATACTTTTCGCGCATGCAGCGGGAAGTCTGGTCCTACCGGTACATGGAGAACAACATCGACTACATGATGTTCCACTTTTACTTCGATGATCAGGGCATTCTGCGGCTCACGCAAAAAACGCCAGATCCCATGCGGGACCGGAACCTGAGGCGCGGGTTCTAGCATCGACCGACATTGCGAAATTGCCCAAGAGCCCGTTTCGACGGTGTGGGCTGCAAGGAGGAGGACGGCATGTGCAGCGCTCGGCAACCGACAGCCATGGTCGCGCGGGTTCGTTGCCTGGTTGCCTGGTTCGTTTGGGCGCTGCTCATGTTGCCGGGTATGTCGGCGGGAATGGACTTCAAGATTTACTACCAACCCGAGCTCAAGCTGAACATGATCATCGGGAAGGGACGTATTCAGAGTGGCGACGCAGATAAATTCCTGGCGGTCGCCAAACTCGCGGGTCGCGATGGCGAAGGGCTCGTCCCCTTTGTTCTCGATAGTCCGGGCGGCAATGTCGAGGCCGCGTTCCGGATCGTGGATGCCATGGATCAAGTGCGTGTCTATACGACCGTTCCCGATAACGCGAAGTGCGCCTCCGCATGCGCCTCGATCCTGTTCGCCTCGGGGGAGCGTCGTAGTGTGGTTGGCACGGGCATGCTGGGCTTTCACAGCTGCTATCGGCGCGACGGAAAAACCTATACCGAAGACTCCCTGTGCAACGAAATCATCGCAGCGAACGCCATGCGAAGGGGAGTGAGTCACGCAGCCATCAATCGTTTCGTCAAGGAGTATGGCGCGAGCGAAATGGCATGGGTCGGGCGCAACATTGCTTGCACGACGCTTCGTGGACTTTGCCGCCCGGGGCTGCTCGAAACGCAATCGGGGACCAAAGATGCGCTGGCCCAAAGCCTCGATTGCAGTGGGCTCCTGAGCGTTCAGGCGCAGATCGTTTGCACAGATCCGGAGCTTGCCCGCCTGGATAAAACAATGGCCGAGGTCTTTAACCAGAAGCTAAAGACCTCGGCCAACAAGACAAAGCTGCGGGCGGATCAACGAGCGTGGCTACGCAATTCGCGCAACGTGTGCGAGGATAAAGCGTGCCTGCTGCGGAGCTATCAGCTCCGCGTCGCCGAACTCAAGCGGACGCAGCCGTGATGATGTGACGGTCACCGCCGGCGGCGTGACTGCTTCATACCTTGCGTGCGCGAAGATATCTGAAGAACTCCGCACCTTCCTGCAGGCGCCGCTTCATCATCTCCCAGCTCATCAGCATTTCGCGCACGATTTCCCAGATCTTCGACGGCCGGAAATAAAAGCGTTTGTAGAACTCCTCGACGCCAAGGTAAATCTCTTCGCGCGACAGGTGCGGATAGCCGATCGTGGAGGCCTGGGTGCCGGCGGAATTGATGAGCGTAATGACCTTGGTGTCATTCAGCCATCCATTTTCGACGGCCTGCTTGTGAAGGACAGTGCCCGGATACGGCGCGGCGAGCGACACCTGGATGGTGTGGGGATTGATCTCCTTCGCATACTGGATCGTCTTCTGTATCGTCTCGTGCGTCTCGCCAGGCAGCCCGAGGATGAACGTGCCGTGAATCTTGATACCTAGCTTGCGGCAGTCCTCACTGAACTGCCGCGCCATATCGGTGCGCAGGCCCTTTTTGACGTTTACGAGAATCTGGTCGTCGCCGGATTCATAGCCGACGAGCAGGAGCCGCAACCCGTTCTCTTTCATCACCTTGAGGGTGGAGTAGGGCACATTCGCCTTCGCGTTGCACGACCACGTCACGCCTAACTTGCCGAGTCCGCGAGCGATCTCCTCGGCTCTCGGTCTGAGATCCGTGAAGGTGTCGTCGTCGAACATGATCTCCTTGATCTCGGGCATGTTGTCCCTGACCCACTTCACTTCTTCGAGGACGTGTTCGACCGAGCGCGTGCGATAGCGATGGCCGCCGACCGTATGCGGCCAGAGGCAGAAGGTGCACCTCGATTTGCAGCCGCGCCCCGTATAGAGCGAAAGATACGGATGCTTGAGGTAGCCGCTGAAGTAATGCTCCGGCGTGAGGTCGCGCTTGTAGATGGGCGAGACGAACGGCAACTGGTCCATGTCTTCGAGAATGGGCCGGGCGTCGTTGTGCATGATCCCGCCGTCTGGCAGACGGTAGCTCAGGCCGAGAATCGATTCGAACGGAAGTCCCTGCGCAATCTCGCGACAAGTGAAATCGAATTCTTCACGGCATACGAAATCGAGCGCATGGCTTGCGGTGAGCGAACCATGAGGGTCGACGGCCACTTTGGCGCCGATCATCCCGATGAGGATCGAGGGTTTGCGCTGCTTCAAGTGCTCCGCGAATTGAATGTCGCTCTGGAACGACGGCGAACTCGTATGGATGATGACAAGTTCGTATTCCTGCGCGATGTCGAGCGTCGCTTCGAGCGACAGATCGTCGGCGGGGGCATCCACGACACGGCTGCCCTCGACCAGCGCAGCGGGCTGGACGAGCCAGGTTGGATACCAGAACGATTTGATCTCGCGCTTCGTCTGGAAGCGCGAACCTGCGCCGCCATCGAAGCCCTCATAGGAAGGCGCCTGCAAAAACAACGTTTTCATGAATCCCCTCGAAGAATATCGTCCGCGCGGACTTGATTAGTTATCCGCGGGGACTCGCCATGCATCGGCGACGTTCACGAATTATTTCGAAGCCTTCAAAAACATGACAGTGTTGCAGGAGAGCGGCATTGCCATGCCGCTCTCACCTTTGGATCAATCAGGACGCGTGGCGGGGGCCACATCACCATCCTTTTCGAGCCGCGCGATCGAATAACGCGAGTTGGCGAGATGTTCTCACCGGGGAACCAGCGGCGGATCAAGAATACTACGACTTGCGATCCCGGCATGGCGAAAAATATGGACGTATGCGGCCGCCGCTTGTGGCACCGAAGAGAAGTTCGAATGCCGGGGCTGGTATTAACCCCATGTCGAACCTTGTCGCATTCTTTGGCGGGCACGATCCTTTCTGTACTATATTTTCCGGAACCTGCTTTCCACAGCGGTACGGGGGTTGGCAGAGTGATCTTCTCTACGCGGCGTGCGGCGCCGCGCGCGGCAACCCGGATTACGGGAAATCCCTTACGTTAATGACACCGCGCGTGCGTTCATGGTGCTCGGTGTCCCAAAGTGGGAGGCGATTTATGGCGCTGGATCACGGCAATACGAACGGCGTGCCGGTTGGCAATGGCCGGCATATCAGCCCTGCCGAGTTTCTGCTGATGGCGGGTTTTCTCACGTACCGCGCATCGCTCGCGCCGATCGACGCCCGCGTGGCCGCCCGGCGTGTTCTCGATGCCGTGCTCGGTGCGGCCGCGGCTCACGGGTTCGCGCACGCGGACGCGCTCGAATCGATGATGGCAAGCGCAGAAAAATCCGCGCAGATGCGCAGGCTCGCGGAGCAGGCAACGGCAGCTGTCGGCGATACGCTCGCGTATCTTCAGGTGATTCGCGGTGCCGGCGTCACGCTGGAGGCGGACGCCTGATCGCGGCGCCCGCGCACGATCCCGCCTTGGCGCCTACCTATGTTCGACGCTATCGGCGAGCGCGAGCAGCAGGGCCGCGCCGTTGCCGCGCCAGGCACTGCCGTGCATGCAGGCCAGAGTCGTTGGCTGTAACGCAGCGAGGCCTTCGAGCATGTCGCGCGCATTTCTCGTGTGTGAGAAGTAATCCATCTTGTGACGGAAGGCCTCGCTCGGTTCGAGAATATCGCTCTCAGTCAGCGCCGGGTGACGGGAGCCGCCCTGCGAGAACAGGTCACCACAGAGCAGCGTTGCCGACGTAGTTTCCATGAGGAAGCCGCATTCCCACGCGTGCGGCAGATGCGGCGTATATAGCCAGCGCACGCTGCGCTGCCCCAGCGAAATCGTTTCGTCGTTTTCGAGCGCGCGCGGCGGCCGGTCGGCATAGTCGCTCACGGAGACCATGGCCGCGATCTTGCCGCATAGCGGCTCCGCATGCGGCGCCGCTGCGAGAAACGCGTTGAGCGATCCGCACTCGTCGGCTTCGAAATGCGAAAACCCGATATAGCGCAACCGGTCGAGCGGCATGATCCGCTCGACGGCTTCCGCCACGCTCGCAAAGTGCGCGCGCAATCCTGTATGAAATAGCAGCGGCTCGTCGTCGGCGATCAGGTACTGGTTGAACGAGAATCCGCCGCCACCCGGCAGTTCGACCGGAGTGGAAATGCGATAGATGTCGTCCGCGATTTCGTCGACTGTCGTACCGCCGGGCAGAGATGGGGTCGCCATGGTGCGCTCCTTTCCTGGACAACTGATGTCACTCACAAAGTGCGTGTTCGCCGATTGTCGATCATGCGGATACGGATGTCGAAAGACGACCCTCAGAGTGTAGAACATGGATTCCGCGTAGATATTTCATGCGTATGCTGCAACTAACTGTCCAACGCGGCCACATCCCGCAAACGCCCTTTCGGCGGCAAGCCAATGCAGCATCTTGGTTGATCGGCTTTATCGTGCGAGAAGCCTGGTGAGCGCGTGAAGCCTCACGGGCATGCTGATCGCGGGTCGCCAGCGGGCAGCGAACTGGTTAGCCGCGTCAGGTTCGAGCCATAGCTCCACGGAAGGATTTTGATCGAGGGCGCGATCCCCGGCGCGGCATCTGCGACTCGAGGCATCCCGATTGCTGCACCACGGAAGTCGCAATCAGCGGCATAACCATGAGGAGCAGCCAAATGTATTCGACGTTCTGGAATTTGCAGCAGGCCAATGCAAACCTGTTTTTCAGACTCGCTTCGAAAGGGATCGACGCTTTTAAGACCACCACGGATCTGGCGGCCGAAGCGTCGCGGTCAATGATGAATGCGGCGCATGAGGACGCCGAACGGGTTGCCGCGGAACAGAGACGTGCCGATACCCGCCCCGATCTGATAGCCGCGGCCTTCCCCTCGCCGGACAAGGCACAGTCCTATGCACGCGAAATGTTCGAGCTTGCGTGTGATGTGCAGGCCGGGTTGGCTCAGTGGACCCGGGAACAGCTGGGCGCCCAGCAAGAAAGCATGCGAACACTGGCCGAGCAGGTCGGTAGAGTGTCCGATTCGGCCGCCAGGACGGCGGACGAGTTTTCGGGCGTGATTCGCCAGAACGCCGAAAACGTGTCGAGCCTCGCGGAGCGCAGCGCGAGGGACGCCAGGGACACGGCCAGCACCGTTGCGGAAGCCGGAAAAACGGGGCGGCAGACGGAGCAGCCCTCGGATCGCAGCTCCGGCCAGGGCGCCGGCTCGCAAAAGCACTAGAACTGGGCGTTGCGGGGGTGGGCCGCCGTTGCGCCGCACAGAGCCCATCCGGCGGGCGGGAGTGTAGCCGGGAGCCTGCCTGCGAGGGCGATCGAGCAGCCGTCGAAGCAGGGCGGGCAGGTGGTTGTGACGTTCACGAGACCGATCAGCCACCGAAATCATCGCGGCGAACCCGCGCGTGTGGGTGAGACCTGGCGGCCAGAATGCAAGCGCACCGCTAAAGTCGTCGATGGATGACCGGCCCCCCCGGCCAGCCCTTGGCATTCAGCCGTCGTATCGTTCAGGGCGACTCGTTGCGCGAGCCCGCGCCGCTGTCGCCCTTACTGCGCGAGCCATCCTCCATCGACCTTGAGCTCTGCGCCACGCATTTCGCTGGCCGCCTCCGAGCACAGGAACACGGCCACGCCGCCAATCTGCTCGACGCTCGCAAAGCGTGCTGACGGCTGTTTCTCGCCCAGCAGCTTGAGGGTCGCATCTTCGATGGACAGCGCCTCGCGATGGGCGAGGTCGTCGATCTGCTTCTGCACGAGGGGCGTGAGCACCCAGCCCGGGCAGATCGCATTGACGGTAATGCCGCTGCGCGCCGTTTCCAGCGCGGCCACCTTGGTGAGCCCGATGACGCCGTGCTTGGCCGCGACATACGCCGACTTGCCGACCGACCCGACGAGCCCATGCACCGACGCGACATTGATCACGCGTCCCCAGCCCGCCGCGCGCATGATGGGAAGCGCCGCGCGCGTCGCGTGAAACGTCGCGCTCAGATTGATCGCGATGATCTGATCCCAGCGCTCGACCGGAAAGTTCTCGATTGTTTCGACGTACTGAATACCTGCGTTGTTGACGAGGATGTCGAGACCGCCGAACGTCTGCGCTGCGAAGGTGATGAGCGCTTCGATCTCGGCCGGGCGGCTCATGTCCGCGTTGTGATGCACGGCGCGCACGCCGGTGGCTTCGATCTGGGCGAGTGCGCCAGTCGGGTCGCCGAATCCGTTCAGGACGAGGTTGGCGCCCGCGCGGGCCAGCGCGGTCGCAATGCCGAGCCCGATGCCGCTCGTCGACCCGGTGACGACGGCGGTCTTTCCCGCGAGGGCGGGCCTGTTGGTGTGGTGCATGAGTGAGCCTCGTGTGAATGCCGGTCAGACGATACCGGTGAGGTAGAACACGGCGATGACGAAGAAGACGGCGAGCGTCTTGATGATGGTCACGGCGAAGATGTCGCGATACGACTCCCGGTGCGTGAGGCCCGTGACCGCGAGCAGCGTGATCACCGCGCCGTTGTGCGGCAGCGTATCCATGCCGCCGCTCGCCATGGCCACGACACGGTGGAGGACCTCCATCGGAATGTGCATGGTCTGCGCGGTCTTGATGAAGGTGTCCGACATCGCGGCCAGCGCGATGCTCATGCCGCCCGAAGCGGAGCCCGTGATACCCGCGAGCGCCGAGACCGACACAGCGGCGTTGACGAGCGGATTCGGGATGGCCTTGAGCGCATTGCCGATCACGAGGAAGCCGGGCAGCGCCGAGATCACGCCGCCGAAGCCATACTCGGAAGCGGTGTTGAGCGTGGCGAGCAGCGCGCCGCTCACGGCCATTTTCGTGCCGGCCGCGAAACGCGCCTTCACGCGGCCGAACGCCGTCGCGATGACAAGCAGTATGCCGAGCAGCAGTGCGCCCTGCACGGCCCAGATGGCCACGACGCTTTTCACGGCCACGGTCACGGGCGCGTGAATGCCGGGCAGCACGTCGGGTGCCACGGTGAAGCTCTCGCCGTACCACTGCGGAATCCATTTCGTCAGCACGAAGTTGGCGACGCCAACGAGCACGAGCGGCGCAATGGCCAGCGCCGGATGCGGAAGATTGCCCGTCTCCACGCGGTCGGGCTCGTTCACGAGCGACGTGCCATAGCCTTCACCCTTCGCCATGGCGCTGCGGCGGCGCCATTCGAGGTACGAAAGACCGACCACGATGATGAAGAGCGAGCCGATTACGCCGAGCCAGGGCGCGGCCCAGGCGGTGGTCTTGAAGAACGTGGTGGGAATGATGTTCTGGATTTGCGGCGTGCCGGGCAGCGAATCCATCGTGAACGTGAATGCGCCGAGTGCGATGGCGCCGGGCATGAGGCGCTTGGGAATATTGCTCTGGCGATAGAGTTCGGCGGCGAACGGATACACCGCGAACACGACGACGAAGAGCGACACGCCGCCGTACGTGAGCAGTGCGCATACGGCAACGATCACGGCATTCGCGCGCGAGCGGCCGATATAGCGGATGGCGGCGTGGACGATCGCTTCGGAAAAGCCCGAGAGTTCGATGACCTTGCCAAACACGGCGCCTAGCAGGAACACGGGAAAGTAGAGCTTCACGAAGCCCACCATCTTTTCCATGAAGATGCCGGAAAAGACGGGTGCGACAGCGGCGGGTTCGATCAACAGGACGGCGCCTAGTGCGGCGATGGGCGCGAAGAGGATGACGCTGTAGCCGCGATAGGCCACGAACATCAGGAACGCCAAAGCGGCGATCACGATCACAAAGGACATCTTGTCTCCAGTTGGGTTTATTCGTGCAGGTGTGTTTGTTCTGCGCGCCGTTGCCGGCACGACCGCGCAATACAGCACGATATGTGCCAACGGGCTGCAAGCCCTGCGGGAGAGGGCGCTATGCCGGCCAGCGGCGGGTGCCCGGCATCGGCCAGGATGGTTGTGGCCGCAAGGTGTCCCGGAATTGAGACGGCATGGGCGCAAAAGCACGCGCCCGCAAGCCGATCCGCCGCGCAGGCCCATGAATCTCGGGCGCGCGGCGCATTCTCATTTCTGGGATAATCGGTCCCGAAAACGAGAATTCATGGCCGCAACGGCCCGACCGACGAAAAGAACCGAATGGAAATCGAAACGACCGCGCTGCTGGCCGACTTCGACCACGTGCGCAAGCTGGCGATGCAATCGCTCTTTCAATCACTCGACAAGTTCAGCGAAGGCACCGTTATCGTCGATCGCAACGCGCGCGTCGTCTGGATCAACAAGGACTACGCGGCACGCTTCGGATTCGACGACCCGGCGGCGGTGATCGGCCTCGATTGCGAAAGCGTCATTCCGAACAGCATGATGCGCGAGGTCGTGAAGGGCGGCGAGCCCATCCTCCTCGACATTCTCGAAACCGATCGCGACCCGATCGTCGTCACGCGGCTGCCGATCAAGGACGACAACGGCGAAACGATCGGCGCGGTCGGCTTCGTGCTGTTCAACGAGCTCAAGGGGCTCTCGCCGCTCTTCAGCCAGTACGCGCGGTTGCGCGCCGAGCTGATCAGCACGCGCCAGTCGCTTGCGCAGGTGCGTCGCGCGAAGTACAGCTTCTCCAGCCTGATCGGCACGAGCGCCGCGAGTCTCGAAGTCAAGCGCCAGGCGCGCCGGGCCGCGCGTCTCGCGTCGCCCGTGCTGCTGCTCGGCGAAACGGGCACGGGCAAGGAACTGCTTGCGCACGCCATACACGGCGCGTCCGGCCGCGCGGACGGGCCGCTCGTGACGGTGAACGTGGCGGCGATTCCCGACACGCTGCTGGAACTGGAGTTCTTCGGCGCGGAAGCCGGCGCTTACACGGGTGCGGACCGCAAGGGGCGCATCGGCAAGTTCGAACTGGCACAGGGCGGGACGCTGTTTCTCGACGAGATCGGCGACATGCCCCTCGCGCTCCAGGGTAAATTGCTGCGGGTCTTGCAGGAGCAGGAATTCGAGCCGCTCGGCTCGAATCGCATCGTGCATACCGACGTGCGCATCATCGCGGCAACCTCGGCGGATTTGCCCGCGCTGGTAGCGCAGGGCAGGTTTCGCGCGGATCTCTATTATCGAATCAACGTGCTGACGATCCGCGTGCCGCCGCTGCGTGAGCGCCTCGCCGACATCGAGGCGATGGCCTATGCGATCCTCGACAAGCTTTCCGTGGAAAGCGGAGCCGTGCATCTCGAACTCGACCGCGATGCGCTCGCGGTGCTGTGCGCGTACAGCTGGCCAGGCAACGTGCGCGAGCTGCGCAATACGCTCGAGCGCGCGGTGCTGCTATCGGAGAACGAGAGAATCGATGCGCGTTCGCTCGCGCGCTTCATCGGCGACGGGCGCGGGCATCGGGCCGAGGACGAGGCGCGCGACATGGCTCACGACCGGCGCGATACACCGCTTGCCGCCTCGCCCGATCGCGCCGGTGTGCAACAGTACGAAGAGGCGATGCACGATTTCGAGCGTCGCTTCCTGACCGATGCGCTGCGCGCGGCGGGCGGCCACGTGACGAAAGCCGCCGCGCAGATCGGCATGGCGCGCGCGACGCTGTACCGGCGGATCGTTGCGCTCGGTATCGAGGTTTGACGGCCGGGTCGCTCAATGATTTTTCGATCGAAGCAGCGCGGCTGAAATTGCGCGACCATCACGACAGTTGGCGGTCGCCCCTGAAAACAGACTGGAGGAGAGAAGCACATGACGAAGCGAGTGATTGTGACGGGAGGCAGCGGCCTCGCCGGAAAATGGGTGGTCGAGGACCTGGTCAAGCATGGCTACGAAGTGTTGAATCTGGACCGTGTGCCCATGCCGCAGCGCACGGCGCGCACGCTGATCGCGGACATCACCGACGCCGGCCAGGTTTTCAATGCGATCGCCTCGACCACCGCGCCGGTGGAGTTCGCCGACGACCTGGAGCCGAAGCCGATCGATGCGATCGTTCACTTTGCAGCGATCCCGCGCATCATGCTGACGACCGACAACGAGGTCTACCGCATCAACGTGATGAGCACGTACAACATTCTCGATGCGGCCTCGAAGCTGGGCGTGCGCAAGGTGATCGTGGCGTCGAGCGAGACGACGTACGGCGTGGTGTTCGCTCACAGGCATCGCGATCCCGCGTATTTTCCGCTCGACGAGGACTATCCGGTGGATCCGATGGACAGCTACGCCACGTCGAAAGTGGTCAACGAAGTGACGGCAAAAGCGTTCCAGGCGCGCACGGGTTCGGACATCTATTGTTTTCGCATTGGCAACGTGCTCGATCCCGACGACTACGCGAAGTTCTCCACATGGCTCAAGGATCCCGCGCTGCGCAAGCGCATTGCGTGGAGCTATATCGACGGGCGAGACCTCGCCAATGCGTGCAGGCTGGCGATCGAAACGGACGGGCTGGGCTTCGAGATCATGAATGTCGCTGCGGACGATGTGTCCTCCGACCAGCCGACCCAGGTGCTGCTCGACCGGTACTATCCCGGCGTGCCGGTCAAGAAGGCGCTCGGCGAGTTCGAGACGCTGCTCAGCAACGAAAAGCTCAAACGTCTGCTCGGCTGGCGGCAGCAGCATTACTGGCGCGATGAAGTGAAACGCTTCAACCCGTAGGCGAGCGCAGGTTGATCCGATGACGCGCCTCGAAAGCCCCATCGATGCTGCCTGCCTCGACGACGAATGGCTCGAAGCTGACGGCTCGGGCGGATTCGCGTCGGGCACGGCCGGCACCGCGCGTACGCGCCGCTACCACGCACTGCTGTTGGCGGCGACGCAGCCGCCCACCGGCCGCGTGGTGCTCGTTAACGGCATCGAGGCGTGGCTCGAGTACGGGGGCCGCAAGACTGCGCTGACGATGCAGCGCTACGCGCCCGATATTCTCGCGCCCGATACGACGCAGCGCATGGCGAGCTTCGACACGTCGCCGTGGCCGACATGGCGCTACCGGCTGGGCGACGGCGCCGTGCTCACCGCCGAAGTCTTCGTTGCAAAGGCCAGTTGTGAGACCGTGCTGCGCTGGCGCCTCGAAGCAGCGGCGCGCAGCGATGCAGCCGCGCCGGTGCTGAAAGTGCGCCCGTTGATGTCCGGCCGCGATTACCACGCGCTGCATCACGAGAATCCGGCGTTCGTGTTCGACGCGCAGATCGACGGCGAGCGGGTGCGCTGGCAACCGTACGGCAATCTTCCTGCCATCGTCGCGCGCTCGAACGGAAGCTATGCGCATGCGCCGGACTGGTACCGCAACTTCTGCTATGTGCGCGAACGAGAGCGCGGTCTCGACTGTGTAGAGGATCTCGCGTCGCCCGGCGTGTTCTCCTTCGATCTCGGCCAAGGCGACGCCGTGATCCTGTTGCGCGCGCAACCATTCCGTGACACGGCCAATACAGTGCGTGAAGCGAGCGAAAGCGCGGCGAGCCGCGCCGTGCTGCTCGCCGGCTTCGAGGCCTTGCGCCGGGCGTCGCGCGGCGCTCGCCTGGCGTGCTCGGCGGATGCCTATGTCGTCACGCGCGGCGATGGCCGCACGATCGTCGCCGGCTACCCCTGGTTCACCGACTGGGGCCGCGACACCTTCATCGCGATGCGTGGCCTGTTGCTCGCGAATGGCCGCTACGAAGAGGCGGGCGCGATCCTGCTCGAATGGGCGTCGACGGTTTCCGAAGGCATGTTGCCGAACCGATTTCCCGACGCCGGCGGTGCGCCCGAATACAACTCGGTCGATGCATCGCTGTGGTTCGTCGTCGCCGTGCACGATTATTTCGCCGCAGCGAACGTGCCGGACGCGGCGCGGCACGTGCTGCGAGGCGCGGTCGAAGCGATCCTGGACGGCTATGCGCGCGGCACGCGCTATGCGATCGCCGCCGATCCGCGCGATGGGCTGCTGCGCGCCGGCGTGCCGGGCGTGCAGCTCACGTGGATGGATGCGAAGGCGGGGGACTGGGTCGTCACGCCGCGCATCGGCAAGCCGGTCGAAATTCAGGCGCTGTGGATCAACGCACTGCGCATCGCCTGCGCATGGGACACGCGCTGGCGCGAACTCGAAGCGCGCGCCAGCGCCTCGTTCGCCGCGCGCTTCGTCGATTCGTCGACGGGCGCGTTGTTCGACGTGATCGACGTCGATCATGTTCGGGGCGCCATCGATCGCTCGATCCGGCCCAATCAGATCTTCGCGATCGGCGGCCTGCCGTTCGCGCTGCTCGAAGGCGATGCGGCGCGCGCGGTCGTCGCGCAGGTTCAAGCGCATCTGCTCACACCGATGGGGTTGCGCACGCTCTCGCCGTCGGACCCCGCCTATCGCGGCCGATACCGGGGCGGCGTCCTGGAGCGCGACGGCGCCTATCATCAGGGCACCGTCTGGCCCTGGCTGCTCGGACCCTTCGTGGAGGCGTGGCTGCGCGTGAACGGCGAAGGCGCGGCGCAACGCGCGCACGCGCATGCGCATTTCGTGGCGCCTCTGCTCGCGCATCTCGACCATGCGGGGCTCGATCATGTTTCCGAAGTCGCCGATGGAGATGCGCCGCACGTGCCGGGCGGCGCACCGTTCCAGGCGTGGTCGCTCGGCGAACTGCTGCGCGTGCTCAAACGGCTCGGCGACGCGTGCTAAGACCGCAGCATCCGCTGTATTGCCAGTGTGCGGACAAACCGCGCTAGCATGTGACTCTCGACGCGCTCGCGCGCCGCGCAATATCCGACGCCAAGGTCCGAGTAGAAGGAGATGCCCATGCTGCAGCGCGCCGCCGGCCTCATCCACACCGTTGAAGGCCAACGCCTGTACTCGGGCGACTATGCCCGCTGGCAACGCTGGGGCCCCTACCTGAGCGAGCGCCAGTGGGGCACGGTGCGCGAGGACTATAGCGAGCACGGCACCGCGTGGGACTACTTTCCGCACGATCACGCGCGCATGCGCGCCTATCGCTGGGGCGAGGACGGCCTGGCCGGTTTTTCCGACGAGCGGCTCAGCTGGTGCTTCTCGGTCGCGCTGTGGAACGGATGCGATCCGATCCTGAAGGAGCGTCTGTTCGGCCTCACGAACGAAGAGGGCAATCACGGCGAGGACGTGAAGGAGCTGTACTTCTACCTCGACAGCACGCCGACGCATTCTTATATGCGCATGCTATACAAGTACCCGCAAGCCGCGTTTCCCTACGAGGATCTGATCGAGGAGAACGCGCGGCGCGGCGCCGGTTTGCCCGAATACGAGATCCTCGATACAGGCGCATTCGACGACGAACGTTATTTCGATGTGCAGATCGAATACGCGAAGCACACGCCGGATGACATCGTCATGCGCGTGACGGTCGAGAACCGCGCGGGGCAGCATGCGTCGATCGACGTGCTGCCGCAGATCTGGGCGCGCAATACTTGGTCGTGGAAGCCCACGAGCAGCAAGCCGTCGCTCGCGCTCGTCTCGTCGTCGGCGGGCGAGCATGTGGTCGCGCACTGCGGCGCTGATAACTCGCACGAGCCGCTTGTCGTGACGGCTGCGTCGAACGAGGGGGCGAGTGTCGAATGGCTCTTTTGCGAGAACGACACCAACGTGCAGCGGCTATTCGGCATGGACGGCGCCGGCCCGTTCAAGGACGGCATCAACGATTATGTCGTGCATGGCCGCCACGACGCGATCCGCCGCGACACCGGCACGAAGGCGGCCGCGCGCGTTCGTCTCGAACTGGCGGCGCACGGACGCGCCGCCGTCACGCTGCGCTGGCGCTCGCTGTCCGCGCCCAGGGAAGAGGTGCCGCTCGACATCGACAGGCTGTTCGCGCAGCGCATCGCCGAAGCGGATGCGTTCTACGAGGCCCTGCAGCGCGACATCGAAAGCGCCGACGCGCGGCTCGTGCAGCGCCAGGCGCTCGCGGGCATGCTGTGGTCGAAGCAGTACTACCAGTACGACGTGAATCGCTGGATAGAAGGCGACCCGCTGCAGCCCACACCGCCCGCGGCACGCCAGCACGGGCGCAACGGCGACTGGCGGCATCTGTGTAACGCGGACATCCTCTCGATGCCGGACAAGTGGGAGTACCCGTGGTACGCGTCATGGGATCTCGCGTTCCAGGCGGTCGCCTTCGCGCTGGTCGATCCGATGTTCGCAAAGAAGCAGATGCTGCTGCTGGTGAAGGACCGCTATCAGCATCCGAACGGACAGCTGCCCGCGTACGAATGGGCGTTCGGCGACGGGAATCCACCGGTGCACGCGTGGGCGGCATGGCGCGTGTACGAGATCGACCGCTCGATCACGGGCAAGGCGGACCGCGATTTCCTCGAACTGATCTTCCATAAGCTGCTGCTGAATTTCGCGTGGTGGGTGAATCGCAAAGATGCGGACGGCCACAACATCTTCCAGGGCGGCTTTCTGGGGCTCGACAACGTCGGCATCTTCGACCGTTCGTCGCCGCTGCCTACGGGCGGCCACATCGATCAGGCGGACGGCACCGCATGGATGGCCGCTTACGCGCTCGACCTCATGCGCATCGCGCTAGAACTCGCGTTTGCGAATCACGTGTTCGTCGACATGGGCGTGAAGTTCTTCGAGCACTTTCTTTATATCGCTGGCGCCGTGAGCTGCGACGACGGCTGTGATACGGGCCTATGGGACAGCATCGACGAATTCTTCTACGACAAGCTCAGGCTGCCGGACGGCACCAGCGTGCCGCTACGCATGCGCTCGATTGTCGGGCTGATTCCCTTCTTCGCGGTGCGCGTGCTCGAGGAGCGGGTGCACGGCGGCCTGCCGGGTTTGCGCGACCGGCTCGTCTGGTTCCTCCAGCACCGGCCCGATCTTGCCCGGCTCGTCTCGCGCTGGAACGAGCCTGGCAAGGGCAACACGCTGCTGCTCTCGCTGTTGCGCGGGCACCGGATGAAGGCGCTGCTGCGCCGCGTGCTCGACGAAGCCGAGTTTCTCTCTGACCATGGCGTGCGCGCGCTCTCGCGCGCTCATCTCGAAACGCCTTTCGTCTATCGGCACAACGGCTGTAACTTCTCCGTCAAATACCTTCCCGCCGAATCGGATACGCGCGTGTTCGGCGGCAATTCGAACTGGCGCGGTCCGGTGTGGATGCCCGTCAACTATCTGCTGATCGAGTCGCTGTACGAATTCCACCGCTATTACGGCGATGACTTTCTCGTCGAGTATCCAACCGGCTCGGGCAGCAAGCTGTCGCTCGCGCAAATCGCCGACGAGCTGGCGCATCGCGTCACGACGCTGTTCCTGCTCGACCGCAACAATGAGCGCCCGGTCATGGGCACGTACCCGCTACTGCAGGCCGATCCGTGCTGCCGCGATCTCGTGCTGTTTCACGAGTACTTTCACGGTGACAACGGGCGCGGCGTCGGCGCCTCGCACCAGACCGGCTGGACAGGGCTCGTCGCGCTGATGCTGCAGCCGCGCATGATGAGCCCGTCGGGCAGCGTGCCGGTCGCGGGCGAGATCGAAGCGGTGGCGGCGCTCAAGTGAGGCGCGTTGCCAGGCGATGCATACCTCGTCGTTCGCGGTTGCCTCCATGCCGGCAATCGATCTTCGCGCAAAGGCTTGTCCCCGGAATTTTGTCCACGGAGAATGCACGCTGATGGAATGTCAGATGCAAGCGGTCCGGACACGTGCCGGCGCTCTGACACTATCCACGTCCCGGCGAAGGCCAGCATCGACGCTGGCCCAATGCGATCACAGGCATCGCGGCGGACAGATTAGACACTCATCGGGCAAGGGCGTCCGGAGCAGTAGTCATCCCGGAGAATGTCCGATGTTCAGACGCATCCTTTTCGAACTTGCCCGTGTTTTCGTGTCGGCGCAGCAAGGTACGGAGCTCCCATCCATCGACGTGCCGTCCGGCGCCTTAAATGAAGCCACTACGGGCGGCGAAAGCGGCCTGTCCCGATTGCGTGACTGCGCAGCAACGCGTTCGGCGCGTTCGCGCCGTCGCGTCTGGCGGCCGCGTGAAGTGCGTCGCGTAGCGCGTCCACTAGCGCCTGCCACTTTCGAGTTCGTAGCGCGAGGCAGACTTGCCGCCGTTCTCGAGAACGAAGCGCGAGAGTGCCGAGGGCGATGAAAAACCGGAACTTCAGGCGGTCGAGCCGGTTTCAGTGAGAGGCGGATCCGATTGTGCGATTTGCAGATCCTCGAGATCCGCGAGGTCGCCGCCGCTCGTTTGCTGTTCGGTCCATATCTGGTTATCGGGAAACCAGAAAGCACTGTCGCGCGGCGGCACAACGAGCTTCACGGGCAGCGATGGATTGAAAACCTTCGACCAGCCCGAGAGGTACGAAGGTGTCTTCAGCAGATACCCGCAACTCGCGAGCAGCAGGCTCGCGACGAGTGCCTCGCGGCCGATGGCGAGTCCGGGATGGCCGCTGAAGTGCACGGGCTTCTCGCCCGTCGAGAGCAGCCTGGCAGGCGCCACGTTGACGGGCACGGCGAAACCGCGATTCACGAAAAAATTGAGGAAGGGTTGTTCGTCGCTCGATACGAAGATGTTCGTCAGCTGGGGCTCGGCGGCGAGCGTTTCCTCGACCCTGCGGCAAAGCGCATCCCATTCGATGGTATGCGCTTCGTATTTCTTGTCGGTGCCGCGAAAATGCACGCCTAACGTCGACGCACCAATGTGGAGCCGCCGCCGTATTGCTTCGACTTCCGCGCGAATCGCCGTTGCCGGCCGAAAGTTCGACAGGAACACTGTGCTCGCGCGCTTGAGTTCGAGGTCCAGCTCGTAACGACGAAAGCCCAGATCGCTCAGATCGCTCACGATGGACGTTCGCAAACGCAGGCCTGAGGGCGGCACGGGTACCGGCGTGATGTTGTCAAAGCATTCGCCGAGCCAGTCCACCTTGCCTTCGGCGTCGCCATAGCTGCCGCCACGCGCCGAAATCATGGGCGTCAAATTCCTTTCCTCGCAATACAGGAGGCAGCACAAAACGATTTGCATCACGGAGAAAAAGCCTGAATTGGCGCGGATCTCGATGACGAAGTAACCGCGGTTCAAGCGCTGCCGCGCATGCAGGGAAAGGCGTACCGGCGTGTTGAGCGCATTCTTGAAACCTTCGCTCTGCCGGATTTGCCTTGCGATGTCGATAAGGTTGCCAATCATGCCACGTCTCTCCTGTCGCCGGTGACCGTTGCCCGGCAGTCCAGCGGGGATCAGAGGATTCAGGCGCCGGCGCGTAAAGCGCCGCTCATGCAGGCATGTGCTGCATGCTTCGAAAAAAAACTGATGAATCAGGATGCCTGCGCCGAGTGGCCAGCGCCGGCGAAAAGACGTGATGCACTACGCGCGATAATAGCGGGAATCAAATCCCATGGTCGAGTGGACAAAAACGAAATTGTGCGGGACGCCGCACATTTTTGAACGGTGCCGGAGTCATCGCGGCTTGGGCTAGCCGACATCGGTCGTGCGCTTTCGTTACCATGGCGTCTCCCGACGCGATGCCTTCTCCGAAGGCGAAAAGATGAAACGTTCAGCGTACACACTCGAGGACACGGGCAACCTCGTGCTGCTCGAGCACATCAACCTCACGATACCGGACCAGCGTCTCGCGACGGCGTTCTACGTCAGCGGGCTCGGACTCACGCGCGATCCCTTTGTGATGACGGGCGTGACCAATATGTGGATCAACATTGGCCGTTCGCAGATCCACCTGCCACAAGGCGAAGCCCAGCGCTTGCGCGGGCACGTCGGGCTGGTCGTGGGGCCGCGCGAGGCGCTCGTCGCACGGTTGCACAGAGTTCAGCCGGTGCTCGACGGAACCGCGTTCGGATGGGTGGAGCGCGACGATCGTGTGGAGGTGACGTGTCCGTGGGGCAACCGTTACGACTGCCTCGATCGGGATGCTTTTCAGGGGCAAGCGCCGTGGTCTGACATCGATCTCGGCATCGCCTATGTGCAGCTCGATGTGCCGGCCGGCAGCGCGGAATCGATTGCCGCCTTTTACCGCGAGGTCTTCGATGCGCCCGCCGACGTTCGGGACAGCTACGGTTTGCAGCAAGCGGTAGTCGCCGTGGGAACGCGTCAGCAACTCGTCTTTGCTGAAACGCGCGCGGCGATCCCGGAGTACGACGGACACCATATTCAGGTGTACGTCGCGAATTTCTCCAAACCCTACGCCTGGCTCGCGCAACGCGGGCTGACATACGGCGAGGAGCCTCATCAATACCGCTTCGCCGACATCGTGGATCCCGTCACCGGAGGGCAGTGCTTCAAGCTCGAACACGAGGTGCGGAGCCTGCGTCATCCGCTCTATGCGCGACCTCTGGTGAACCGCGATCCCGAGCAAAGCAACCGAAATTACCGCAAGGGCGGGGATATGCGCAGCGGCGCGTTCTAGACGTTGGTCGGCGCATCTCTCAAGTGGGGCGCGCGCAGGTGGAGCGCACCGGCGCCTCAATGCAGCAGCGTAACCGGTGTCGCGCGCAGCCGCCAAAGCTTCAAGAGCATGCCCAGTTTGCGCAGCATGCCGAGATGGCTGGCATCGACGACGACGATGTCGGCATGTCCGCTTTCGACGCGACGGGACACGCTTCGCACGAAGGGCCCGCACATGTAGCTCGAGGTATAGGGCACCCCGGCATCGTCGAGAATCGCGCAGGTTTCACTGAGCGCGCGGCTCAGGTGGCGCTGGCTTTGTTCGCGTAGTTCGTCCTGCGACCAGAACGCGCTGGTGCGTTCGATGGTGACGTCTTCCAGGACCTCCACGATTTCGACTTCGGCCACGCAGCGCCGGGCGAAGAGGAACGCGCTATGGCGCGCGGCTTTTTCCGCGCCGTGGGGGTCGAAGATGGGTATGAGGATTTTCAGCACGCTCGCTCTCGTCACGAAGAGGCTCAGCGTTACCGCATGAGCACGGAAGCACGAAGATCGATCCAGGGATCGCCTTCGTATAGCGTAGAGACAAGCGCGTAAATATGGTGCAAAAAGTTGGGGCATGGCGACGTGCTCGACGCCGCATCATCATTCATGGTCTTGCCGTCCATCGAGGCCGTGCACGCTCGCCGATGAAAGCGCCATACGCCTGCGCTGCAGGAACCGGCGTACGGCCGGGTCCCGTTCGAGGCCGATTGCGAGATCGTATGCGCCGAGCGCGTCGGCCGTTGCGCCGGTACGCGCGAGCAGATCGGCGCGCGCGGCCCAGTAGGGCTGGTAGTCGGCGAGCCGCGGATCGTCCGCATAAGGCGCGAGCGCGTCGAGCGCCGCCTGCGGGCCGTCGCGTTCCGCCAGTGCCAGCGCGCGGTTCACCGCAACCACCGGCGATGCTGCAATGGCGAGCAGCCCATCGTAGAGCTGCACGATCTCGTGCCAATTCGGGCGGCGCGTCAAGCAGCGATGCACGTGCGCAGACTGCAGCGCGGCCTCGAGCTGAAAGCGCCCGATCGCGTTGAGCGCGTTCGCGCGCCGGAGCAGGGCGTCGGCTGCGTCGATCATCGGCGCGTTCCATGTAGCCGGATCCTGAGCCGAGAGCGGCACGTAATCGCCGGCCGCATCGCGTCGCGCACCGCGCCGCGCCTGCGCAAACAGCATCAGCGCGAGCAGGCCCAGCGTCTCGGGTTCATCGGGAAGCAACTCGACGAGCAGCTGTGCGAGATACAGCGCCTCGTCGGTGAGGTCGCGCCGCTCGGTGTCGCCGCCGACCGGGTCGGTCCAGCCTTCGGCGTAGGCCGCATAGACGGCTTCGAGCACCGCAGCCAGGCGGCCGGGCAGCTCCTCGCGCTCGGGCACGCTGAACGGAATGCCTGCTTCGCGGATCTTGGTCTTTGCCCGCACGAGGCGTTTGCCCATCGCGGCGGGCGACATCAGGAACGCGGATGCAATCGTCTTCGCCTCGAGTCCCAGCACCACTTGCAGCATCAGCGGCGTGCGAATCGCGGCTTCGAGCGCGGGGTGCGTGCACGCGAACAGCAGCGCGAGCCGCCGGTCGGGCAACGCGCCGGGCTCGCACTCGTCGATTTCGTCGGCGAGGATCGCGAGCTGGTTCGCCACCGCGTCGCCGACCTGGCGATGACGCGCGCCATCGATCGCCCGACGGCGCGCAACCGTCATCAGCCACGCTTCGGGGCTGGCCGGGCAGCCGTGCTGCGGCCACGTTGCGAGCGCGGCCGCGAACGCTTCGGCGAGTGCGTCCTCGGCCGCGGCGACGTCGCGCGTGCGCATGGCGAGCAGCGCGACGAGCTTGCCGTAGCTGCGGCGAGCGACCGCTTCGGCTATCGAATGCGCGGCGGCGTCAGCGTGACGGCCGCCGCCGGACTGGCTCATGCACCCGATGGCGCATCGTAGGGTGCGGTCCAGACCGGGCGCACCTCCATGATGCCGTGCGCCGCGCCGGGACAACGCGACGCCCACGCCATTGCCGCATCGAGGTTGGGCACGTCGATCAGGTAGTAACCGGCGAGCTGCTCCTTCGAATCGGAGTACGGCCCGTCGAGCACCTGCGGCTTGCCGTCGACGAGCCGTACGGTCGTGGCCGTGTTCGTGTTCTGCAGCCGGTTTGCGCCCACCAGCGCGCCCGCCTTCTGCAACGATTCGGTGTATGCATGATAGGCGGCAACGCCTTGCTGCCGCTCGCTGTCAGTCATCTGGCTCCAGCGGTTTTCTTCCGAATAGATCATCAACAGGTATTCCATTTGAGCCTCCGTCATGGGGTTGAGGCGGATGAATTGCAACGGGCCGCCATCACAATGACGCACGGGCCGCATGCCGACGGACACGAAGTCAAAAAAATCCGCTGGCGGGAGTCGCGCGCTACGCCGCATAGAAAAAGACGTTTGGAAACCAGCGCATACGGCCGTCTTTCGCAAAGCATTGTCGAGCGACCGGCGCGCCTTGTCGACCTGTGATTGCGGCGTGGCAGAGGACTCGATCACGTATTTCCGCCGCATTGCATGCCGCAGCGGCCCGCGAGGGAACGATGATGGAGCGCTCAATCGAGGTCATCGGCTTCGGTCATGCGTCCAGATTCTTCTGCAATTTCATGATGACCCGATGCGCGGCCTTGATCTCGTTGACAGTCAACCCATCGGAAGTTGCGACCGCTTGACCCTTCCTTTGCGATCGACCGTCAACTGGCGACCGAGGCCGCTCCTGTTGTGCTCGTGAACGTCTTCACACTCGATCCCGCCGATGAGCCGATATTCCTCAAGGTCTGGCAGGACGATGCAGCGTTCATGAAGCAACAAGCCGGGTTTATTTCGACTCAGCTTCATCGCGCACTCGGAGAAAAGCCAACGTACATGAATTACGCTGTCTGGGAATCCACCGCACACTTTCGTGAGGTGTTTTCTCATCCGGAATTCAGATCGAGCCTCGCGGCTTATCCTTCCTCGGCCGTCGCTTCGCCGCATCTCTTTCAAAAGGTCGCAGTGCCAGGTATTTGCGTGAGTTAGGGGTAGAAGCCCTGGCGGCCACCGTCCGATGCACAAGATCGTTGGCGCAGTTTTCCGGGATGAAAGCGACTTTCATTCAGGTTAAAGGCGGACAATCCTATGCCTCGCAAAGCTCGGTTAAGGTGTTCGTCAGCATACCAGGCTACCATCGCGCGGATCGCTCACGCCTCCTGGAAAGTTACTTTGTCGCCGCTCACGAACGATGTCACTCATGACAACTGGTCCGCATGGATTCTCGGGCAGCGCCACGGCGAAGATCGCGCCCATGAGCATACCGTCCGTGCCGAGATCACGAAGTACGCTGACCGCTTGCTGGATTCCGTTAGCCTTCGTTCCGACATAGTGTTGGCCGACATCGGTACGGGTGACGGTCTGGTCGGCTTTCGGGCAATCGAGCGGGCTGGTGCTGCGATCCGGGTGGTCATGACAGATATTTCGCGCCCCTTGCTGCGGCACGCGGAAGCGACTGCCCGAACGCTCGGGGTGAACGGGCAGTGCGCATTCGTACACGGCTCTGCCGAGAATCTGCAAGGCATTGCCGATGAGGCAGTCGATGCGGCGACGATGCGCGCGGTTCTGGCGTATGTGGAAGACAAGCCCGCTGCAATGCGCGAGCTGTACCGCATCCTCAAGCCGGGTGGCCGCCTGGCCATCGCGGAGCCGATCCTGCGTGACGAAGCGCTCGAGGTCTGCATGCTCAAGCGACTGGTCGATCAGCGTGCGTTCAACACCGACGATCCGTTTTTCCCTCTCCTGCTGCGGTGCCGGGCGGCACAGTACCCCGATACGGAGGAGAAGGTGCGCGCGCTGCCCATCACGAACTACGGCGAGCGCGACCTTGTTCGCTTTGCCATCGACGCAGGATTCACGGATATTCATCTGGAATTGCATATCGATGTGCGAACGGAGGACAGCCTCCCCTGGGAAACGTTTCTTCTCACCTCGCCCCACCCTTTGGCGCCCACCCTGAAAGAAGTCCTCGAGGAGAATTTCACCCGCGAAGAGCGCACGTACCTGGAAGTGCGAATGCGGGCGATTTTCGAAAGCGGACAACAGTTCGGCGCCGAGCGCATTGCTTACCTGACGGCGAAAAGGCCGTAGACGCCGGTCGCGCCGGAGGACGGCACGTTGCGCGCATACACTGTCTCTCCCGCCGGTTGGAATAGGCTGGATGCAGTTTTCGTTACCCGTCATTCGCGCCTGGCTAGCCGGTTCAGCGATGGCGATCGCACGCCATTACGTCGCGAAACAAGCTGCTGGCCGCAGGAATAATCGTCGCGTCCTTCTCGTTCATTGACCGTAAGGTCCTTTGGGCAGAAGGAGTGCGGTCATGAAGTCACTATTCGACGTATTCGGTGTCGTAGCATGCGGCGCGGCCATCGCGACGCTCGTGTCATGCGGTGGCGGGTCTGGCTCCAGTTCCAGCAGCACGAGCCCGCCTATCCAGTTGTCGTCGTTCACCGCGACGGCCCTCGTGTCCGACGGCGCGGTGCCCGCCGCGCATACCGACGTCAATCTGAAGAACCCTTGGGGCGTCGCCTTCAATCCGAAAGGGTTCGCCTGGGTGGCCGACAACGGCACCAATGTCGCGACGCTCTATGACGGCAACGGCGTGCCGCAATCGCTGATCGTGACGATACCGGCGGGAAAGAACGGCTCGGCATCGCCCACGGGCATCGTTTTCAACGGCACACAAAGCTTCACCGTCACGGAAAACGGCAAGTCAGGGGCCGCGGCGTTCATTTTCGCGGGCGAGGGCGGCACCATTACGGCGTGGGCGCCCGCCGTCGCGCCGACCAGCGCATTCGTCATGTACGACGACGGGACGGGGGGGGCCGTGTACAAGGGCCTCGCGCTCGCCGCGATGAACAACAGCAACTTCCTCTACGCGACCGACTTTCATAACAACAAGATCGACGTCTTCAACACCGCTTTCGCAAAGGTCGCAATGCCCGGTGGGTTCTCGGACCCGGCGATTCCGGCCGGGTTCGCACCGTTCGGCATCCAGGCGATCGGTGCAAACCTGTTCGTCACTTACGCGATGCAAGACGCCGCGAAGCACGACGACGTTGCGGGCACGGGACTCGGCATGGTCGACATGTACGACACGGCCGGCAACCTGAAGCAACGGTTCGCGACGGGCGGTCCGCTAAACGCGCCATGGGGCGTCGCGCAAGCGCCCGGGAACTTCGGCTCGATGAGCGGCGCGATACTGATCGGCAATTTCGGCGACGGGACGATCAACGCGTTCAACGCATCGAGCGGGCAGTCGATGGGACCACTCAGCGCGTCGAACGGAAGTCCGCTGGTCGAACACGGCGTGTGGGGCATCGCGTTCGGCAACGACCTCAGCAATCAGCCTTCCAATACGCTGTTCTTCGCGGCGGGGCCGAATGACGAAGCCGATGGGGTGTATGGGCGGATCGACCTGAATACAACTCCGATTCCGGGGACGAACACCGGTTCGAACACGGGCGCAGGCATCGGAGGAGGAACGGGCATGGGCATGTAGTGCTGAACGCGCATCGGAAGCGACCGCTCTCCATGCGAGAGCGGCGGCCCTCTTTTTGGAAGGCGTTATGACCTCGGATGCTGCGATGTGGCGGGGCGGGCGCGCCTTCTCGGGCGGGCCGCAGAAAATTCCTTGACGTGGCCACCGATACCGCGTACCTTCACCGTTCGAATCTTCCAGGTGTGTCTGCTCATCATTTGCCGCGACTCGCGGCTCTCGTTGACTTCTCCCGCTCGATTTTTTATTCGCCGCTCGTCAGGGCGCGCGTGTTTTTATTTGTCAAATTAAGGATTTTCTAGTGGAAACCGGTACCGTTAAATGGTTTAACGACAGCAAGGGCTTTGGCTTCATCACCCCGGACAAGGGCGGCGACGACCTCTTCGCTCACTTCTCCGAAGTGCGCGGAACGGGTTTCAAGACGCTTGCCGAGGGCCAGAAGGTCAGCTACGAGACCAAGCGTGGTCCGAAGGGGCTCCAAGCCTCGAGCATTACGCCGCTGTAAAGCGTAAGCATCGCGCCTGCCCATGTGGGCGGCGCGAACCTCTGCTTCAAACCGTGGCGGTTGATTGCCACGCGTTCCGTGCGCGCGTTCTCGCGCTCCGTTCTCCTTCGCTTGAATCCCCGCCTTCGTCGCCCTTGCGCGGCCTGATAAATAAGCATTCCAAATAGAAGACTGACGTCTTTGAAAGCCCGAGACTGAGCCGGTTGGGCCAAGGCGCAGCTATCACCGCTGTTTCTGCAAGCGCATACATGCTTCTGCGTTCGCCCTGCATTCCTCATACCAGTTCAATAGAATCGGGGACGCGGCGCGTCAAAGCGGCATACGCGATGAATTTTTCACACGATTGGGGCGACCACGAACTAGTGTGTTTGGGTCGATGCACCGCTATCTGTCCAGGCGAACGAACCAGGTTCGGTTTTTGCTGCGTCAGGTCGTTTTCGCTTCCCTCAGGAGTTGACGGTGCAGACACCACGGCGCCGGTAATCGACAGGCGGCCATCTGCATACCTTTTTCGCGAGGCTCCGAATGAAAATCCATTGCAGTTGCCTATCCCGGTTCGTTTGTCAGGGCATTGCGGGGGGCGGCGTCATCGCGCTCGCATGCCTGATCGGCCCAGGCGCGCAAGCGCAAACGCTGGGATCGCTCGTGCAGGTCGCCGGGGGCGACCCGTTTAGCGGCTGCACCGCCGACCAGGTGCACGCGCAGGAATCGGCATTCGGCAGCGTCCTCTTTCCCGCCACCTCGATCGAGCCCTGGGTCGCGGTCGATCCGACCGACCCGTCTCGCCTGCTCGCCGGCCACCAGCAGGACCGCTGGAGCAACGGCGGTTCGCGCGGACTCGTCGGCGTCGTCTCCACCAATGGAGGGAGCACGTGGACCAATACGATTCCGTCCGGGGTGACCGACTGTACCGGCGGTAAGTTCCGGCGCGCTTCCGATCCCTGGGTAGACTTTGCGCAGGACGGAACGGCCTTTTTCTTCTCGCTGGTACTGGATCCCGCAAAGCCGACGACGCCGTTCGGTGCGCGAAATAGCGGCATGCTGGTCAGCCGTTCCGCCGACCACGGCGCAACGTGGCAGCCTCCCGTTGCGCTGATCCGCAGCAACTCGCCGCACGTGCTCAACGACAAGAATTCGCTCACTGCGGATCCGACTGCGAACAAGTACGTCTATGCGGTTTGGGATCAGTTGAGTGTTTTCCCGCAAACGAAGGAAGGCGCCCAGTTGCTCGCGCAAAACGATGGCGTCCTGATCGCGCAGCAATTGCGCAACGCTGCAGCGTCCGCCGCGGGCGGCGCGCCCGTCTTCAAGTTCAATTACACCGGCCCGAGCTTCTTCTCGCGGTCCACCGACAACGGTGTGACATGGAGCACGGCCGCGCCGATCTACCAGCCGGGCACGAACGCACAGACCATCGACAACATGGTGCGCGTGTTGCCCGATGGAACCCTGCTCGACTTCTTCACGGCGATCAATGTCACGCCGGCCACGGGTTTGAGCATTGGCTATATCAAGTCCGTGGATAAAGGCGGCCACTGGTCGGCGCCGACATTCACCAACGATATCTACGAGGCCGGAAACGGCGTGGTCACGCCTGACAGCGGCAAGCCGGTACGCGATGCCGCCATTCTCTACAGTGCCGCGGTGAACCCCGTTTCGGGGGCGATCTACCTCACCTGGCAGGACGATCGCTTTTCATCCGCGACTTGCACCACACCCACGGGCTCGATTCCGATTGAAGGGATCGTCTTCAGCGAATCGGATGACGGCGGGGCTAGCTGGTCGACACCCGTCATGATCAACCAGACGCCGCCGAACGGGACGAACCCCTGCCGGCAGCAGGCTTTCATTCCAGCGGTGGTAGCGTCGGGCGACGGCAGTACGATCGTGGTGACCTACTACGATTTCCGTAACGACACGAACACACCTGCCGGATTCGAGGGCACCGACTATTTCGCGGTCTTCTGCTCGACCGCCACGGCGTGCAAGAACGCCGCCAATTGGGGTAACGAACGCAAGCTGACCGATGCTTCGTTCAACATCCTTGACGCTCCCTTTGCGGAGGGTCATTTCCTCGGCGACTACATGGGCCTGGCCGCTAGCGGCGCCAAGACGGTACACCCGGTCTTCGGTGTTGCGACGAGTGCGAACGTGACAGGCGAATTCACGCGCACGATCACGTTGCCGTGAGCGCAAACGGCGGCGGCTGCGGAAAGTCGCCGCCCGTTTCTCGCAGCGGCCGGTCTGCCACTAAGACCGCGGCGGGACACGAAACCAGGTGACGGCCACAACCAGCAGGAACACTGCATAGGCCGTCGCGAACACCCAGCCGGGCAGGTCGTAATACAGCCAGTTGCTGACGCAGCGCTGGATGAAGCCCTGCGGCCCCATGTTGCCGGTCCGTAGCCAGTCCTCGAGGACCGTTAGCGGACACGGTATGTCGAGAGCAGCGAGCATCGCAACCACGCCTATGGCGATCAGATGCGCGAGCCGGAACGCGCGGTTGCGCACCCAGGCGCGGTGTAGCCATGCGCCTGCCCAGATCGCGAACAACCCGCCGACGATGAATAGCACGACCAGCGCGTGCAAGACGAGAACGGTATTGGCCAGCCAGTTCATGACGTTCCCCGTGTGTGCCCCTCGCTGCGAGCAGGCGGGCGCGATGCACAACTCGCGCGAGCCAAACCGGCCCATGTCGGCGATTTTCCAACACCGTTCAGGCAAGTGATGGTCGCGCCCAGACTCGCAACATCGCAATTCACGTTGGGCTGCGCTCTGCGCGGTTCGTGCCCGGATGGCATGACATCTGCATCGTGCGCTGCTGCGGGAGGCCGGTCGCTTGACCGGTCTGCAAGCACCCTGTCTATGACGCGCAGTAGCGCTGTCGTGCAACTGGAGAGGCTGACGTGGACCAAACGTGGCTGGGTATGGCCGCCGGCACAACCGTGCTTGTCATCGCCGCGGTTGGCGTGACGGCGCACTACCTTCGTGAGCGGCGTCGGGCGGACCTTCTGCGCAATTTCGATCATCACGCCTGGTGGCAACGGACCCACGGTGCAGCGCGTAGGGCAGGCGGCACCGATGCAGGAAGGTGGACAGGGAAACAAGAGCGGGGCGGACACAAGGAACGGGGACTCCATCATGCGCGACGAATTTGCTGAAAGGGATCTGGCTCATATCCGGAACGTGCTCTGCCATCTCGAGCACTCGGCAGACAGCCTTCGCGCCATCGAGAAGGGCATGATGGTCAACCTGAACTACTGGCGCGGCCGCGTCCGGGGCATCCTGGCCATCCCTTTGCTATCCATGCAGGTCCAGCAGCAGGCGAACGATCTGCTCGGTCGCCTCGATCGGCTCGAGAGAACAGGTCATTGAACTGACGCACGCGGCGACGTTGTGTCGTGGCGTTCGTGCTTTACGAACCTTGTTGCGCTTGCGGCGCGTTACGTTGCTTGAGCATCGGATCGAGCAACGTATCTTTGACGTCAACGGGCGATGACGTCCGCCCGACCTTCGCGTAATGGTCTCTGAGCCACACGCCCGCCACCTCGCGCCCGCGCTCGAACAGCGTTTCGAGCAAGGGCCAGGAAGTACTGCTCTTGGAAACGAATCCGAACTTCGCGAGGAAGTCGTCGTCGCGAATGATGTGGAACCTGACGATCTTGAAGCGGCTCTTGCTCGCGGCCTCCGCGCCAACGGAGTCGAGCACGCGGTTGACCGCTTCGATCGCGTTGATCTCGAGCACGACGGAAGCGTTGAAGCCGATTTCGTTGAGCCGGTCCAGAATGCCGCGGGCATTTTTCGGCGGCATGTCGCGGCGCACGAATGGATTCGCGAGAATCAGGATCAGGTCCTGCGCGTGGGCGATCAACGGCGCGAGAGGCGGATTGCCTAGATAGCCGCCATCCCAGAGCGGCACGCCATCGATAGTCACGGTGCGGAATTCGCTCGGCAGACAAGCGGAAGCGCGCAGCACGTCTACGGATAGTTCGGGCTGCGTAAAGATGGCGCGCTGGTTGGTTCGTACATTGGTCACGCTAATGAAAACCTGCGGGGCGCTGCTCGACGTGTTGAGTGTGGCGAAATCGCTCTCGAAAAGCGCGGAGCGGATCACCGGGCCCAGTGGATCACGATAAAACGGATTGTCATAGGGCGAAGCGACGAGTCCCGCGGCCTCCATCAAAATGGCGATCGGACTCCAGTCGATATTCCAGCCGCCGAATGGTCCGGGCGCGGAAAAGCCGAAGAGCGCATTGCCGGCCCGCGTCCCGGCGCGCGACACCGCTTCCCAGAAGGCGCGCAGCATCTCGCGCGCCTTCGCCGCGCCGCCGGTGGCAAGGCCCGCCGCGCAGAGCGCCGCATTGATGCCGCCCGCGCTCGCACCGCTGATCGCCGCGATATCGAGTGGCGTTGCCTGCGACGCCGATTCGAGCAATCGATCGATGACGCCCCATGTGAAAGCGCCATGCGAGCCGCCGCCTTGCAGGGCAAGCGAGACTTTGGGGATAGACTGTTGCCCGGTGTTCCGGGATTGCTCCGTCGCCATGGCTCGTCTCTCTTCGTGATTTCGCTCACGGCAATCGTACGCGCGCGAAAGAACGCGCGCGCTGAAACGGCCGCGAATGCGAACGGCTTGACTGCCCAGGTCAGCATGAACAGACTCTAGTCATCGATCCATGCTGGAGCGAACTTGGCCTACCCGGATCTCATTGAAAGCAAGCCGAAGGGCGTGCGCGTCGTTGCGGCGCAAGCGAGCCCGTGCGACGAACTCGTCATCCGCGCGCAGCCCAGCACCGTCGATCGGCCGTGCCGGCGCAAACGTCTCGCGCTCGCCGCGACGATCCTGGGTTCGAGCATGGCGTTCATCGACGGCTCCGTCGTCAATGTCGCGTTGCCGTCCATTCAGAGCGAACTTGGCGCGAGTGTCGGGGCGATGCAATGGGTCGTCAATGCGTATCTGCTGTTTCTCGGATCGCTCGTGCTGGTCGGCGGATCGATGGGCGACAAACTCGGCCGCCGCACCGTGTTCATCGCGGGCATCGCGCTCTTCACGCTGGCGTCGGCCGCTTGCGGACTTGCGCCGAACGCGGTCGCGCTGATCGTTGCGCGCGGCGTTCAAGGCATCGGCGCAGCACTGCTCGTTCCCAGCAGTCTCGCGATCATCGGCGCCGTGTTCGACGACGCAGCGCGCGGACGGGCGATCGGCACGTGGGCGGGGTTCGGCGCGATCACGTCGGCGGTGGGGCCGGTGGCGGGCGGTTGGCTTGTCGACGCGCTGTCCTGGCGCGCGATCTTCTTTCTCAACGTCCCGCTAGCGGCGCTGACGATCGCGCTCGCCATATCGTCCGTGCCCGACAGCCACAGGCTCGATGCGCCTCGACGGCTAGACTGGCCAGGCGCGCTGGCCGCGGCAGTCGGACTCGCCGCGCTCACGCTCGGTCTGACCCTGGCCTCGGAGCGCGGCTTCGCGCATGTGCTCGTCTTGTGCGCGATCGGCGCTGGCGTGCTCGTGCTCGCCGCATTCGTGATGATCGAAGCAAACAGCGCCAACCCCATGGTGCCGCTCGACGTGTTCCGCTCGCGAGATTTCACCGGCGCCAATTTCGTCACACTGCTGCTCTACTTCGGGCTCGGCGGTGCCTTGTTCTTCCTGCCATTCACGCTGATCCGCGCGCACGGCTACAGCGCGACGGAAGCAGGCGCGGCGCTGCTGCCGATACCCGTGACCATCGGTTTCCTATCGCGCTTCACTGGCGGACTCACGAGGCGCCTGGGGTCGCGTGCGCTTCTGAGCGCAGGCCCTGGCGTCGCCGGAATCGGCTTCGCGTTGCTGGCGCTGCCGTTCGTGCGAGGCGGCTATTGGGCAGGATATTTTCCGGCGCTCGCCGTGCTCGGACTCGGCATGACGATCACCGTCGCACCGCTCACCACGACCGTGATGGGCTCGGTGTCGAGCGACCGTACAGGCGTCGCGTCCGGCATCAACAATGCCGTTGCGCGCGTGGCGAGCCTGCTCGCGATTGCCGTGCTCGGCATCGTGTTCGTGTGGACGCATGAGGCTGCGCTTTCGGCGCGCCTCGATCAGCTTCACGTGCCACAGCATGCACGCGAGGGGGGACAACTGCTGGAACCCCACGCGGGGATGCTATCGGGCGCAGGGTCACGCGAGACACCCGTCGCGCGCGCGCAGGCCGACGCCATCATCGACGCGATGCGCGCCGTCGCCGTCGTTTCCGCCGCGGGTGCGTTCGCCGCAGCCGGTATTGCGATGGCGTGCATTCAGCCCCGGAAGCGTTCTGCCCGTCGATCGGCCGCCGAAGACTGAGGAGTCGCAACGATTCATGCAAGCCGCATATCGGCTCGATACTACGAGATTCCGGTTTCGTTGGAGCGATAGCAGCAGACATCGAAACTGCCTTGGAAACAACAGGCCGTTTTCTATACTTCGCAAGGAGAAGGCGTCGAAACGATGTTCATCGGTCGCATGGGGTTTCGATCCGGAAACGGCTACACGAAAGCCATTGATTGTCGCCGTCGCCGAAACCGCAGCTTGCACCCGCATGAACAGTCCCTGCGTTTTGATGATGCAGGAACGTCTACTATCGTTTTCATTTCGATTGCCGGATTGCCTGTGAAGGCTGGCGCATGAGGCCGTGAGCAGGACGGCGTCGAAGCGGCGGTTCGTGTTCGACTGAACCGAAAAACGGAGATCCGCGATGAATGCAACTGCAAGGAATGGTGCACCGTCCGACCAGCCGCTTGTCGACATGACGCCGTATGGATACGGACCCGATGACTCGATCAGCGACGTCACGGAAAACGCCGCCGTCACGCATCACACGCTCACGCTCAACGGGAAATCGATTGCCTATACGGCGCGTGTGGGTCATCTCGTCACGACCGACAGCTATAGCTCGCGGCCGGGCGCGAAACTGTTCTACGTGGCCTTCACCGCCGACGCTGCGACGCCGTCGTCGAGGCCCGTCACGTTTTTCTATAACGGCGGTCCGGGCTCGTCGTCGGTTTTCCTGCTTCTCGGGTCATTCGGACCGAGGCGCATCAAGACGAGCATGCCGAACTTCACGCCGCCCGCTCCCTACACGCTCGAAGACAACGGTGACAGTCTGCTGGACCAGACCGACCTCGTTTTCATCGACCCGGTGGGCACCGGATACTCGACCGCGGTCGAGCCTCACACCAACAAGGACTTCTGGGGCGTGGACGAGGACGCAGGCTGCATCAAGCAGTTCATCAAGCGTTATCTGACCGTGTTCAACCGGTGGAATTCGCCAAAATATCTGTTCGGCGAGTCTTATGGAACACCGCGCACCTGTGTGCTCACCTGGCTGTTGCACGAAGACGGCGTCGATCTGAACGGCATTGTCCTGCAGTCTTCGATTCTCGATTATTCGCAAACGGGCAATCCGATCGGCATCCTCCCGACGTTCGCGGCCGACGCCTGGTTCCACAAGAAAGTGACCTTGTCTCCGGTGCCTCCCGATCTGCCGAAATTCATGGACGAGGTAAGCGCATTCGCGACCGGTCCGTACGCCAACGCCTTGAACGCTTTCCCCGATGTCGATGAGGCGGTGCTGAAGCATTTGAGCGAGATTCTCGGCATTCCGCCGATGGTCCTCAAATACTGGCAACTCGATCCTTCGCTGGGAAACGGCTCGGCGTTCCTGACGAGCCTGCTGCTCGATGCCGGTCTGGCCGTGGGCGCCTATGACGGCCGCGTGACGGGCATCGACACGGGCATTGCCGAATTCGTCGCGCCGGATTCGGGCGGCAACGATCCCACGATGGCTGCCGTGGGCGGCGTGTATACGGCGATGTGGAACGTGTACCTCAACGAAGAATTGCAGTACACATCGGTATCGCCCTTCATGGATCTGAACGACCTCGCGTTCGAGAACTGGGACTTCGGTCATATCGACCCGACGGGCGCACAGAAGGGCGGCCCGGGAACGCTGTACACAGCAGGCGACCTTGCGGCCGCGATGTCCATCAATCCGTACCTGAGGGTCTTTTCGGCCAACGGGTATTACGACGCAGTGACGCCGTTCTTCCAGACTTTCATCACCTTCCAGACCATGCCGGTGGGCAGCGAGCAGATCGATCACAATCTGTCGGTCCACAACTATCCGTCGGGCCATATGGTCTATCTCGACAACGCATCGAGAACGGCGATGAAAGCGGACCTCTCGTCTTTCTACGGAGAGGCACAAGCCCATGTCGCCGCGATCAGGGCAGCGATTCAGCCGGAGCAAACCGCTGTCGAAGGGATCGCGCAATATCGCCGCCGATTGAATCGGACGCCATACTAAATTGCCGACTGACGCGGCAAGACGAGCGACCGGGCGCCCACCGCCGCAGGGTCGGACGCGCCCATGTTCGAAGCAGGTCGGCGAGCTGCAATGCCGAGTGAGGCCATCATGAACGTACCGAATCGTAAGCTGGCGGGTAGCCTCAGGCACGCCCTGCCCGGAGCCCGGGTATTGGGCCAGGCGAACGCGCGCGGCGTCATCGAAGTCACCTTGAAGCTGAGGCGAAAGCAGCCGCTGCCGGATCTGGACGCGCGCCCGGCTGCACCGCTGACGCGCGACGAGCTTGCCGCGCGCTACGGCGCATCGCAGGACGACATCGACCAGGTCACGCAGGTCATGGCGCAGTACGGTCTCAAGACCGTCGGTGCGAGCGTGGGCGCGAGGACCGTGCGGTTGTCCGGGACGGTCAGTGCGATGGAGTCCGCGTTCAACGTGAAGCTCTTCAACTACGCGCACGCGGAGGGGAACTATCGCGGGCGTGTCGGCTATCTGTTCGTTCCCGACCCGCTCAAGGACATCGTGCAGGGCGTGTTCGGCCTCGACAATCGCCGTATCGTGAAGCGGCGGCGTCAGCCCGTACGCGGGACGAACACGCCGCAGGCACTTTCGTCCTCGCATCCGTCCTGGTATGTGCCCGCGCAGTTCGCAACCCGTTATGCCTTTCCGCAAGGCGACGGCACGGGGCAGACGGTCGGCCTCCTCGAATTCGCAGGGGGCTATTTTGCCGGGGATCTCAGCAAGTTCTGCGAGAAAGCCGGCGTGTCGATGCCGACAGTGACGGCGGTGAGCACGGACGGTACTTCGACCGAGAGCAGGGATGGCGCTGAAGGCGAAGTGATGCTCGATATCGAGGTCGTTGCAGGGCTGTGTCCGAAGAGCGCCATCGTCGTCTATTTTTCGGCGTGGACGGAAGCAGGCATGATCGCCGGGTTGGACGCCGCGATGCAGGACAAGACCCACAATCCGGGTGTGCTGTCGATCAGCTGGGGCGCGCCCGAGGGCACGGATATCTGGACCGCTCAGGCGATGTCGCAAATCAATGAAACGCTGAAAGAGGCGGCGTATCTCGGCATGACAGTGTGCGTCGCCGCCGGCGACGACGGTTCGAGCGACGCGCTCACCGACGGGCACGCGCACGTCGATTTTCCGGCGTCGAGCCCCTATGTGCTCTCCGTAGGGGGAACGACCATCGTCGATTTCACGGGCGCGGCTCCGGACGTCGTGTGGATGGAGGGCGACGGGCTGCGGGCCGATCAGGGAGGCAGTACGGGGGGCGGCGTCAGCGACGTCTTTCAACGGCCGGACTGGCAAAGCGCGATCACGATTACATCGGTGAACCCCGGTGCGATCAACGGCCGATGCATACCGGACGTCGCCGCCAATGCGGACTGGAATGCGTCGCCCTACCTGCTGGTCGTGGATGGCCACGTGGAAGCCAATGGCGGCACGAGCGCCGCGAGTCCGCTATGGGCCGCGTTGATCGCCTTGATCAACGGTCAGCTCGCGGGCGGCAAGCGCGTCGGTTATCTGACACCTATGCTTTATGGACCGGCGGGTGCGGGCGGCGCGCCAACTCTCGGTGCGGCGGGTTGCACGGACGTGACTTCGGGCAACAACAACACCGCCTCCGCGGGCGGCTATAGCGCGGGTACGGGCTATGACGCGGTATCGGGGTGGGGCACGCCACAAGGGCAACACCTGCTGGCTGCAATCCAGGAGGCGCTGGCATAGCGGCCGGTTTGCCAGGTTGTGCGAATCATCGCTAGGAGGACGACATGGGACTTCCGCAGAAAATCATGGTGATTCGCCATGGCGAAAAGCCCCAGGGCGCGATACCGCCTTATGGCGTGACGACTGCTGGCGAGCAGGACGCCCATTCGCTGCTCGTACAGGGATGGGCCCGCGCGGGCGCGCTGGCGGTGCTGTTTACGCCATCCCGCGGCGCGCTGCAAAGCGAGGCGCTCGCTCAGCCCAATATCATCTTCGCGGCATCCGACGACGGCGGTAAGTCGAGCAGGCGGCCTGAAGAGACGGTGAGCGTCGTTGCACAAAAACTGTCGCTCGATGTCGATACGACTTACGCCGTTGGTCAGGAAACCGAACTGGTTGACGTCGTGAAGTCATGCGGCGGGGTGGTGCTGATCGGCTGGGAGCACAAGCACATCCCGCTCATCGCGAACGCCATACTCGGCAACACGTCGGCGCCGCAACAATGGCCCGGCGAACGGTTCGACATGGTATGGGTGTTCGACCTCGATGCTGCGGGCGCGGCTTATGGTTTCAGCCAGGTGCCCGAACTGGTGATGCCGGGAGACAGTGCAGAACCGTTCCCAACCTGAATGGACACTGACGTTTGATGGGATTGGGCAAGGAAACGATGCCCGATGCAATTCGCATGGTGCGCGGACGCGAATCTATCCCCGCGCCCTGCTATCATGCGCACCATCAATTTCGTCCGATGAATTCACAACCAAAAACAACCCACGCTATGAAAAGAAGCCTTCTCGCCGCACTCTGCTTCTCGACGACCTCGGCTTTTGCCTCCAGCCAGGTTCTGCTGGAGACCCCGGTAACGTATGCGCCGGACGCGGGCGTAGTCCAGAAGATCAAGGACGAATGCCACATCGAAGACATGCTGACTCGCCACGTCGGCACGGCGCTGCGCAAGATCAATAAAACCGGCGACGGCACGATCGCATCGGAAGCCGATGCCGGCGACGCAAAGGTGCTCCGCTTGCAGATTACCCACGTACTGGGCGTCGGCGGCGGCGCATGGAGCGGACCCAAGGCGACGACGGTATCGGCGGATCTGATCGAAGGCGGCAAGGTCACCCGTCACACGAAAATCAACCGCTGGTCGGTCGGCGGTGTGTGGGGCGCGTTCAAGGGAAGCTGTTCGATTCTCGACCGCACGACCATCGTGATCAGCAAGGACCTGAGCCGCTGGGTGCGCGATCCGTCCTATGAAATCAAGGAAGAGGCGCCGCCTAAGGAGGCTTCCGCACCGACGGCGGAAACCGATTCCGGGAAGGCCGAATAAACCGTCGCAGACGGTCACGATACTTGCTATGCAGTACGAAGCTACGGGAAGCGCGGAGGGTCATTCACGGGCGAGCGCGCGAGCGCGTGTCTAGCCGAACGGCCTGAGCTGCGACGCTGGCACGTCGATGCGCAGGTTCTCCATCAGCACCGTTTCGATCGGCTCGCGTGATGCGCCCTCGCTCGCGATTTTGACGGGTAGCCCGTGGCTTTCATCGAACCACAGCTCATACCGGAACACGCCGGTCGCGACGTGTCCGCGCCTGCACGTCACGATCAGATGCGAGGTCCGGCGCATGCCGACAATCTCGGCGCCAACGACCTGCGTATCGCCACCCTGCCGAAGTAGCTCGCGGACATTCAGGAGCAGCGCCCCGATGTCGGACTGATCGACGCGATGACCCCGCGGGCTTTGGATCATACGGCTGTCGGGGCTCAGCACGAGGCTCGGAAACGTGCCGAAACCCAAGGGCCAAAGCTTGACCTTTCCTGACGCCGGACTGTAGGCGAGCGTGGCGCCGGCATGCGGGCGGATGAAGTCCATTCGAACGAAGCCGGGCTTGCGGTAGCCATAGAGCACCTCCACCGGTTCCGTTCCCGGCGATGTCGACTTCAGCGTGACCTGGTAGTTTGCGAGCGCATCGAAGCGCGCTTGCGCATCGGCAACGAGATCCCGGTTCGTAAGCGGTGCGTCCGTCATCGCAGAGGCCTACTGCGCAGTCGACGCGGCCGACACCACCTGGCCGGTGATGTCTTCCACCACGCATTTGCGAAACGCCTGCGCGACCGTCGCGGCCGGCACCCCTTCTGCAGGATCACGCCCCATTCTCTGCAAGGTCTCCGCGACCCAGCCGGGGCTCACGGCATTGACACGAAGCCTCCCGGCGAGTTCGAGCGCCGCGGCGCGCACGAACGCATCGACACCGGCATTGACGACGCTCACCGCCGCGCTGCCCGGCATCGGATGCTGCGCGAGCACGCCGCTCGTCAGCGTGACGGAGCCGCCGGGTTTCACGGCCTCGCGCGCGCAGCGCACCACGTTGATCTGCCCCATCAACTTGTTGGCCAGGCTGAAGGCGAAGTCTTCGTCCGCCAGCGCGTCGAACGGTGCGAATTTTGCTGCGCCGGCCACGCAGATCACCGCATCGAGTGCGCCGGCCTGGCGGTACATCGCGGCGATCGAGGCCTTATCGGAAATGTCCACCGTGAGCGCAGGCCCCTTCCGGCTCGCGCCGATGACCTCGTGGTGCGCGGACAAGCACTTCACGATTTCCGCGCCGAGGAGCCCTGTGGCCCCGATTACCAGTATGCGCATCGCCGCCTCCTATACTCGAACGTACCCAGACGTGGATGATGAGTGATTCTGGCCCACTGCCCCGCACCGAGCAATGCTCGCGCCTGCCTGCGTGCACGGGGGCCGCCTTCGAACAAACCCGGCCGTACCGCGAACAGGAGGAAGCGTGCAATGGCGGAATTTCGTTTGGCCACATTGTGGTGCATCGAGGCGCCCTTACAGGCGGTGTGGGACGCGATCCACGATGCGACGACCTGGCCCACCTGGTGGAAGAATGTCGAAGCGGTGCGCGAGTTGCAGGCGGGCGCGACCGACGGTCTGGGCGCGGTGCATCGCTACACGTGGAAGGGTGCGCTGCCTTATCGTGTGATCATAGACGTGCGTGTCACGCGCGTTGCACCGCTCGTGGCGCTGGAAGGAGAGGCCAGCGGCGCGCTGCAGGGCGTGGGACGCTGGCGTTTCACTGCCGACGGCAGCCGCACGTTGGTGCACTACGACTGGCACGTCAGGACTGCCAGCACCTGGATGAACGCGGCTGCGCTCGCGCCGCCCGTGCGGCGCGCATTCCGCTGGAATCACGATGCCATCATGCGCGAAGGTGGCGTCGCGCTCGCGCGCCTGCTCGAAGCCCGTCTTGTCGATTGCGAATAGCGGGCCGGTCGGGCGTGTCCTCTCCGATGGCTCGCGTCGCGCAGGAAAGTCCGCGTCGGGCGACGATCGCGGCTGTCACGGCGGCAAACCGCGATCGGTGCAACAATCGAACTCGCAACCGGAACGGCGATTGAGGAATGGTCGACCCATGATGCTGACGTTCGCCAATGTATCGAAGCACTACGACGGCACCGCGCCGCGCAACGTGCTGCGCGGCGTGAATCTCGAACTGGGCCCGAGCGAATGCGTCGCCATCATGGGCGAATCGGGCGTCGGCAAATCGACGCTGCTCAACCTCGCGGCCGGACTCGACCGGCCGGATGCGGGGCAAATCGTCTTCGACGGACATGATCTCGCCACCCTCGACGACGACGCGGCCACCCTGCAGCGCCGCCGGAAAATGGGTTTCGTGTTCCAGGCGTTCCATGTGCTGCCGAACCTCTCGGCGGCGCAGAACGTCGCGCTGCCGTTGCTCCTGAACGGCATGCTGATGAAAGACGTGCCGGTGCGCGTCTCGCTGGTGCTGCGCGCGGTCGGCCTCGGCGGGCGCGAGCACGCCCTGCCGCGCGAATTGTCGGGCGGCGAGTTGCAGCGCGTGGCGATCGCGCGCGCGCTCGTGCACGAGCCGCACCTCGTGCTGGCCGACGAGCCCACCGGCAATCTCGATCACGACACGGCGATGCGCATCCTGGCGTTGCTGCGCGAGCTGGCGCAAAAGAACGGCGCGGGCGTGCTGCTCGCGACGCACTCGACGGCCGTGGCCGCTGCCGCCGACCGCGTGCTGCGGCTCACGCCCGAAGGGCTCGAGCCGTACGCGCCGGGCGCAGGCGGCGCGTAGGCGATGCGCTGGCTCGGCGCCGTGCGTCCGTCGCGCGAGAGAGCTTCATCGTGCCCATCGTGCTCATGGCGGGGCACGCGCGATCAGATGCCCGCTGGCGGAATCGGCGCAATGCTCATCGGCGGCGAAATACGCGGGCATCCGCTGCGCACGTTGATTGGCATTCTCGCCATCGCCGCCGGTGTCGCGATGGGCTACGCCGTGCAATTGATCAATCGCGCGGCGCTGGGCGAGCTTTCGGCCACCGTCAACTCGCTGATGGGCAACGCCGACCTCGAGCTGCGCGGACCGCGCGCGGGCTTCGATGAAGCGCTGTATCCGCGCATTGCCCGCTTGCCCGAGGTCGCGGCGGCTAGCCCCGTGGTCGAGGTCGATGCGCGCGTGGCGGGCCGCGACGAATCGTTGAAGCTGCTCGGCGTCGATGTGTTTCGCGCGGGCTACGTCACGCCGAATCTCGTGGGACGCGTCGAGCGAGCGGATCACACGAATGGCACCGATGGCACGGATAGCACGGATAGCACGAAGGGCACTACCCTCGATCTGCTCGACCCCGACACCGTGTTCCTCTCGCCCGCCGCGTTGACCTGGCTCGCGCTCAAGCCCGGCGATACGCTCACGGTACAGGTCGGGCTGGCGCCGGTCGCGCTGCGCGTCGCGGGCGTGCTGGGCGCGTCGGGCGATGCGGTGCGTGTCGGCGTGATGGACATCGGCGCCGCCCAATGGCGTTTGCAGCGGCTCGGCACACTTGCGCGCATCGACATCAAGCTCAAGCCGGGCATCGACGCCCAAGCGTTCGCGCAGTCGATCGCGCCACGCCTGCCTGCCGGCGTCGCCGCCGTCACGCCGGGCGACAACGCGCACCGCACGTCGATGCTCTCGCGTGCGTATCGAGCGAATCTCAACGTGCTCGCGCTCGTCGCGCTGTTCACGGGGGCGTTCCTCGTGTTCACGATGCAGGCGCTCGCCGTGCTGCGGCGCCGCGCGCAGTTCGCGCTGTTGCGTGCGATCGGCGTGACCCGGCGTGGCGTGTTGCGGATCGTCGTCTCGGAGGGCGCCATCCTCGGCGTGGTCGGCGCCGCCGCGGGTCTCGTCATTGGGTTTGCGCTCGCGGCCGCCGTGCTCCGCTATGCGGGCGGCGATCTGGGCGGCGGCTATTTCGAAGGGGTGCGGCCGCGCGTCCATTTCGATGCGCTGCCCGCGGCGATATTTTTTGCGCTGGGGGTGTCCGCGTCCGTGCTCGGCAGTCTCGCGCCGGCCCTCGAAGCGGCGAGGGCGCAGCCCGCGCGGGCGCTGAAGGCGGGCGACGAGGAAGCGCCCTCCGCGCGGCTGCGCACGAGGCGCACCGTGACGGCGGCGCTGCTCGCGATCGGCGCCGGAGCGGCAGCGGCGCTCCTGCCGCCCGTGGCCGGCTTGCCGGTGTTCGGCTATCTCGCGATTGCGCTGCTGCTGCTGGGCGGCGTGCTCGCGATGCCGGCCGTCGCGCGCGCCGTATTCGCCGTGCTGCCCCGCTCGGGCCATGCGTTGCCGCAGCTCGTGCTGGCGCAGCTCGCCAATGCCCCCGGGCGCGCCACGATCGGACTGGCGGGCATCGTCACGAGCTTCAGCCTCATGACGGCGATGGCGATCATGGTGTCGAGCTTTCGCGTCGCGGTCGACGACTGGCTGCAGGTGCTATTGCCCGCGCCGCTCTACTTGCGTGCTTCGCCCGGCGGCGACAGCGCATTTCTCTCGCCCGGCGATCAGGCGGCCATCGCGGCCGCGCCCGGCGTCGCGCGCGCCGAGTTTCTCCGCGCGACGCAAATCTCGCTCGACGCGCGCCTGCCGCCCGTCAGCGTGCTCGCGCGGCCCATCGATGCGCGCCATCCCGGCGCTCGCCTGCCGCTGACGACGGCGCCGCTAGTGCCGCAAGCTGGCGATCCGCCGCCCGTGTGGATCAGCGAGGCGGCCGCCGACCTGTATGGGATGCACCCTGGCCAGCGCATCACGCTGGCGCTGGCGGGGCAGCGCCTCCCATTCATCGTGGCCGGCATCTGGCGCGACTATGCACGCCAGTTCGGCGCGATCGTCATCGATGCGAGCGACTATCGCCGGCTCACGCGCGACACGCGCGTGACCGATGCCGCCATATGGCTCGCCTCGGGCATCGCGCCCGCGCAGGCGATCGCAAGCTTGCGCGCGAGCGTTTCCGGCGGCCAGCGTCTCGAGTTCGCACAGCCTGGCGAGATCCGCGCCGCGAGCCTGCGGATCTTCGACCGCAGCTTCGCCGTGACCTATCTGCTGGAAGCGGTGGCGGTGATCATCGGACTGTTCGGCGTCGGCGCGAGCTTTGGCTCGCAAGCGCTCGCACGCACGCGCGAGTTCGGCATGCTGCGGCACATCGGCGTGACGCGTCGCCAGATCGCGACCATGCTCGCGATGGAAGGCGCGCTGGTCGCGCTGCTCGGTGTGCTCGCCGGTCTGACGCTGGGCCTGAGTCTCGCGATGGTGCTCGTGCATGTCGTCAACCCGCAGTCGTTTCATTGGACGATGAGCCTGCACATGCCGTGGGGGTTGCTGGCCGCGCTGGCCTCGGCGGTCGTCGTTGCCGCCGCGCTCACGGCGCTCCTCAGTTCGCGCGCGGCGATGTCGGTCGATGCGGTGCGCGCCGTGCGCGACGACTGGTGACCGTGATGAGACGGCGAACGTTTCTCCTTGGGCCGCTAGTCGCCCTGTCGCAAAGGGCCGCGTGGGCGCGCACGCCGGACTATCCGGCGGTGACGAGCGGACACCCGCTGGTGTTCCCGCGCGACTACGGCGCGCATTCGAGCTATCGCACCGAATGGTGGTACGTGACCGGCTGGCTGCAAACGGAGGCCGACGCCGCTGCCGATGCCGCGCCGGGCGCCGCCACGCCGGGCGCCGCCGCGCACGCATCGCTGGGCTTCGAAGCGACGTTCTTCCGCACGCGCCCCGCACTCGACGAAGCGAACCCGAGCCGCTTCGCGCCGAATCAATTGCTGTTCGCCAATATCGCGCTGAGCGATCCGCGCGCGGGCAGCCTGCAGCACGACCAGCGCGCCGCGCGCCGCGGCTTCGGACTCGCCGACGCCAGCGAGACGGACACGGCAGTCCATATCGACGACTGGTCGCTCGAGCGCGAGTTGCAAGGCCGCTACCGCTTGAACGTCGCCGCGCCGGACTTTTCGTTCTCCTTCATGTTGACGCCGACGCAGCCCGTGCTCCTCAACGGCGCAGGCGGATATAGCGGCAAGGGACCGCTTCCCGGCGAGGCCAGCTATTACTACAGCGAGCCGTGGCTGCGAGTCGACGGCGTGCTCAGGCGCAGCGGGCGGAGTGGTCATGCGCGCGACGACGGCGAGCACGTGCGCGGGCGGGCATGGCTCGATCACGAATGGTCGTCGGCGCCGCTGGCCGACGAGGCGGTCGGCTGGGACTGGATCGGCATCAATTTCGACGACGGCGGCGCGCTGATGGCCTTGCAGATCCGCGACAAGGCAGGCCGCAAGTTCTGGGCGGGGGGCACGCTGCGTGCCGCCGATGGAAGCACGCGTGCGCTGTCGGGCGACAGTGTGAGTTTCACGCCGCTGCGCCGGTGGCGCTCGCCGCATACAGGCGCGCTTTATCCGGTGGCGATGCGCGTCGATGCGCAGGATCTGCATCTGACGCTCGTGCCGCTCATGGACGATCAGGAATTCGACAGCCGCGCGACCACCGGCGCGGTGTATTGGGAGGGCGCGGTGACGGCGTTTCAGGCCGATGCCGCAGCCGGCAACCCGGTTGCGGCGAGCGCGAGCGCGAGCACGGCAAAACCCGCTGCGAAGCCGATTGGACGTGGCTATCTCGAACTCACGGGATATGTTCAGCGGCTCGAACTCTAGAAGCATCCACCCAGGCGCCAATGATGTCACGCCGAACACGCGGTCGATGAGCGATGGTTGCTCCTGCCGCCATGCCGGGGCGCTGAAGCGCTGTCGTTCGGCATACCGAACGCTGTCTGCGCCATCGTGTTCCACGTCCGTTTCCGCCTGCGCTAACGCTGCTGTCCAGCCGCCGCATGGAGAATGCGGTTGCGCACGACGTCAATTGCCTGCTTCAACGCATAGACATCCTTAAGATAGCGTTGCGGAACGCGCATCCGGCTTGTACGCGTGTCGATGCTTTCGATTGCATCGCGCCAATGCACGATTTTCTCGCGGGTAGGGTTCGGGTCGCTCCACAGCTCGTCCTCCAGAGACTTCAGTTCGCGATACGTCGCCATGAGCGGGCGCTTCGCCCGCGCTTCGACGAGACGAGGCAAGGCCTGCACCAACGCCGCCAGCGCGGCCGCGAAAGGGAGCAGGATGAGCAGCCGTCGTTCTATGAAACTGACGAGCCAGAAAGGAAGATAGCGGTGCAGGAAGGGACGGCCGGACTGGAAGTATCGCGTGCTCTCGCTGGAAATCGGAAATTCTTCCGTGTTCAGATTCGGAAAGGTGGCGATTGGCGCGAAATAGTCTTCTCTGCTGTGGACCTCCCTGGCGGCTTCGAGCAGCAGATAGACGATCGCAGGATGCACGGTGTCTTTCGCCACGAGCAGTGCCGTGGCAGCCAGCAAGGTGACATCGGTTTTCGGAAGATCGTCGACGATGCTGGTCGAGGCGCGGGGGAACGTGACCTTGGATAGCGACGGAAATTTTTGCACTAGCGCGTCGGCCTGGGCGAAGCTCATCAGCTTCAGATCGCTGTTCAGAAGCGTTCGCTGCATAGGGGCATCTGGCCGGCCTATGAAGAAAGCAGCGTCCAGCTCTCCCTTTTCCAGGCCCCGATATGCCGAAGCCGCATCCATTTCGAGCAGGGTGGCGTTGTCCCTGGTAATGCCGCTGTAGTCAAGCAGAAGCTGGGAGACGTTTATGAGGCCGCTGCCGGGCACGCCAATCGAGACCCGCTTGCCGCGCAGTTGCGACAACTGATCGACCACTGTGTCCGCGCGATAGAACACCCAGATCGGCTCGTAGGAGACGGCGGCAATCGTCTGCAGGTTATCGGTTTCTTTGGGGCGGACGGTGCCTGACTGAATGAAGCCGACATCGTACTCGCTGTTGGGATTCGCCAACCGCTGATAATTCTCGATTGATCCGGATGAACTGCGGATATCGAGCGTGACTCCGTCGCGCCTCAAGATCGGCGCGTAGCGGTCAGCAAAGCCGCGATAGATACCCTTGTCGGCGCCCGTTGTAATGACGACCCGCGTGTGGAATACAGGCTCGAGCACTTGCATCGTCGCCCAGGCGAGCACGGCGAGCAGCAGTATCGCGCCAATGCCCGCGAGCAGACGTTGGGTGCCGCGTTGGTTGCCATGAAGTACCGGGTTGCGCTTGCGCATCGTCAGACTCCTCCCATCAAGCCAGGTCCGCCGCGGCGGCCTGCACGGGCCTGGCGGCACGACCTGTTAGCGGACAGCGAACAGCCACGGCTGCAACTGACAGCCTGGACAAAGCTTGCGCGGGACGGCCCGAGCGGTCAAAGCTGGAAGGCACGCACCGCGGAACGCAGCGTTTCTGCCTGTGTCCTCAGCGCGCTGGCCGCCTGAACGCCATCTTGCACGAAGGCGGCATTTTGCTGGGTCACGCGATCCATCACCGTGACGGCAGCGTTGACTGATCGATGCCGGCGCTCTGTTCCTGCGAGGCATCCGCGATCGAGTCGACGAACTGGGCAACCCCTCTTACCGGGCCGAGGAGATCAACGATGGTTGCAGCGGCGGCTTCGACGGCGTGATTGCTTTGATCCCGCCCAGTAAGGTGAGCGGGCATGAATCGGGGGATGAAAGTACAGCCGCGACGGCGGCGCGTCCTTTTACGGCCGATTCACTGAAACGTTAAATGAATTTTTTGTGCAATGCCACGCCAGCGAGCCGCTGTGCCGATCCCGTTGCGCGAGCCGCCGCGAGGTGTTACCGCTAGAATTGCCATGGCCGGTGCCACGTTGCGCACCGGCGTTGCGACTCCCTTGCCATTTTCCCATTCGATCCACGCGTGAAGACCGCTACTCTCGAACAACTGCGCGACGGGCGACTTGCCGGTGCGCGACAACTCAAGCTCGCCTGCGGGTTGACTGAATTTCCGCGCGAGATCTTCGACCTCGCCGACACCCTGGAGGTGCTCGACCTGTCGGGCAATGCGCTCACCTCGCTGCCGGACGACCTGGCGAGGCTGCATCGCCTGCGCATTCTGTTCGCCTCGAATAATGCGTTCACCGAGATGCCGGACGTGCTCGGCGAATGCGAATCGCTGAGCATGGTCGGCTTCAAGGCGAACCGCATCCGGCACGTTTCGGGACGCGCGCTGCCGCCGCGATTGCGCTGGCTGATCCTGACCGACAACGCCATCGACGCGCTGCCGCCGGAAATCGGCGAGCGTCCGAATCTGCAGAAGCTGATGCTGGCCGGCAACCGGCTGCGGGCATTGCCCGAGACGATGGCCGCCTGCAGCCGCCTCGAACTGCTGCGCGTTTCGGCGAACCGGCTCGACGCCTTGCCCGACTGGCTGTTGCGCCTGCCGCGGCTTGCGTGGCTCGCCTACGCCGGCAATCCTCTGAACGTCGCGCGCGAGCATTGGGCGCTAGCGGACGCGCCGGTGCCCGATATCGACTGGCATACGCTCGCGCTGGGGCAAACGCTCGGCGAAGGCGCCTCTGGCGTGACGCATCGCGCGACCCGTTTGCTGCGCGACGGGCATCCGGTCGAGGCGGTCGCCGTGAAGCTGTTCAAGGGCGCGGTGACGAGCGACGGTTTGCCCGAACTCGAAATGGCCGCGTGTCTGCAAGCCGGCCAGCACCCGAATCTCATCCCGGTGCTCGGCAAGATCGGGGGGCACCCGCTCGGCGAGCACGGCCTCGTGATGGAACTGATTCATCCGGCGTTCGGCAATCTCGCCGGGCCTCCCAGCCTCGAGTCGTGCACACGCGATGTCTATGCGCCCGATGTACGGTTCGACAGGCCGGTCGCGTTGCAGATCGCACGAGGCATCGCGTCGGCGGCGCGGCATCTGCACGGGCGCGGGATCATGCATGGCGATCTCTATGCGCACAACATCCTGCATGACGGTGGCGGGCGCGCATTGCTCGGCGACTTCGGCGCGGCGTCCTTTCACGACATCGACGATCGCGCGCTGGCGCTCGCGCTCGAACGGATCGAGGTGCGGGCGTTCGGCTGCCTGCTCGAAGAACTCGCGCAACGTCTGACCGGCGAGGCCGATGATCGCGCCGCGGGGTTCGACGCACTCATCGCAGCGTGTCTTTGCGAGCCGGTCGAGTTGCGGCCTTCATTCGATGAGATCGTCGAACGGCTGAGCGCGTTGAGCGGTTGAGCGTATGAGGGTATGTGCGGATCGGTCGGTGGCGGATTTTCCAGACATTGCGTCCTCTTTCACACACTCATTCCTGCGCGGAACAACTACAGTTAAGTTGTTGGGCTGAATCCGCACGTTAGACCCGCCATCGTCTGACCGACGTCCCAAGGTGTGAACGAGATGAAAGACTTCCTCTGCGCGCTACTGTTTGCCTTCGCGCCGTTCGTCGCGTGGGCCGATACGCCATTCCTCTACTCACGTAGCGCAATCGTGTACGACGTCGGGCGCGGCGAGGTCCTGCTGGAAAAGAACGCCGACGCGGCTCAACCGATCGCATCGATCACCAAGCTCATGACGGCGATGGTCGTGCTCGACAGCGCGCAGGCGCTGGGTGAAACGGTGACCGTCGACAACGAAGACATCGACCGCCTCAAGCACTCGGGATCCCGCATTCCGATCGGCGCGTCGCTCGAACGGGGCGAGATGCTGCGCCTCGCGCTCATGTCGTCGGAGAACCGCGCGGCGTCTGCGCTATCGCGGGCGTTTCCCGGCGGCCAGCCGGCGTTCGTCGAGAAGATGAACGAAAAGGCGCGCGCGCTGCATATGGCCAGCACGCACTTCGACGATCCGACCGGGCTTTCGCCAGACAATCTCTCGACGGCGCGCGACCTCGTCAAGCTGGCGGGCGCCGCGGCGCGCTATCCGTTGATCAGCGAGTACACGACGCTGCCCCGTTACGAAGAGGCGATCGGCACGAGGACGAGGTTCTATCACAACACCGACCCGATAATCAGCTCAGACGATTGGGACGTGCGGGTCGCGAAGACGGGCTATATCCGCGAGGCTGGACGCTGCATCGTGGTGGAGGCCAACATGCCGAATGGCCCGGTGATGATCGCGCTGCTCGGCTCGCAAACGGGGTGGGGGCGGGCCGCCGATCTCGTCACGATACGCCGCTGGCTGAACGGCGACGAAACGCCGGTCGTCGAGCCGCGCTATTACGCAAGCGCGGGTCAGCATCATCACCGTGCGATGCTCGCGCATTCGCGGCGGGTCAACGTGAGATTCGCATCGTACCGGACCGCTTCGGCGTCCGGCGCACACCGGCAGACCTTCAAGCACCAAGCCGGCAAGCGGGAACATCATACGGTTGTCGCTTCCGTGGGCTGAACGCGCATCCGCACACTGGATCCCGCAGTATTCCCTTCGCCAAACTTCTGAAGCTTTCAACGCTAACGCAATGATTGCGGTCAAGCGACGTGGCCCTTTCAAATAATAACGGGCGAATAGGACCAAAGGCCGATAGGCTTGCGACTGAAATACGACTTCAATTGTCACATCACGAAAGTGAGGCCACGGGCCCGTGCCAGGGCGCATGCAGAAGGGCAATCCAGATATCGATATGCAATCATTTACGCGGGCGGTTCGCGTTGGTGATTATCTCTGCGTAATCTGAGGCATGCGGACGAAAGAATGAACGGCCAGAGTCCGTGTGCGAGTGTCGAGCGCTGACTGTTTCTTTTTCTTCTGCGGTAAGTGACCGCATTACAAACCCCGCGCGGGCGTGCAAACTGGAGGGCGAGGCGATGTCAAGAAAAAGCATATCTTCTCTGCTGGCGGTGATGTCATTGGTCGCCTGCGGCAATGTCACAACCCAGCAACCGGTTGCCGATGTCCAGAAGACAGCGCGATCAGGATTTCTCACCGATCCTTCCCTGCTGCAACCGGGCAAGGAAGGGGAAGCGGCGCTTCGCTACATCAGGCCAAATGTAGACTGGAATTCCTACACAGGAATCTTCCTCGAGCCGGTGGTGTTCATCAGCGATCCCAGTTCAAAGATCGACGCGACGGAGCAGCAGGTGTTGACGAGCTATTACTACAACGTCTTGAAGACGCACCTCGCAACAGTGCTCCCGATCGTCGACCACCAGGGCCCGCACACTCTGGTAGTCCGTGCCGCCCTGACTGACGTCAAGGGCGATACGCCGGGATTGCGCACCATCTCGGTGGTCGTCCCGCAGGCCCGTTTGCTGAATGCGGCGCAGAGCCTCGCGACGGACACCTATGCCTTCGTCGGTTCGGCGAAGAGCGAAGGCGAGATCACGGATGGCGGAACCGGGCAGATTCTCGCCGAAGGGGTGGACGGCCGCTCGGGTGGAATGAGCATGCAGAATGCAGGTGAAGGGAAATGGGGGGACGCAGAGCACGCGATGGATTATTGGGCGGAGCTGACGGCCAAACGCCTGAGGCAAGTTAAGTCGGGCGGCCCAGCCTCCTGACCCGCCATTATTCTTACCGAGTGGCGCTCGCCGATCAGACGTCGTCGAGTGCCACGCTGAAACGCGATCAGGACTACGAGTCAAGTTACAACGGCATCGACAAAGCGAATATGCACATTTTCAGCATGCCGTTTCGACGACTTTCGCTGGCTCCTCGCGATTACTGCCCGAGCACCGTGAGCGCCTCTCGCATCGGGTCGAGTGAGACCCGCATCAGCCCGTCGAGCGGCGTGTTCATTTCGAGGATCAGGTAAATCGCAATCGACGTCGAGAGCGCACCGAGGAACAACGCGATAGTCACCGTCATATTGGGCGCCGTGAACACACCAAAGGCGCCGAAAATGATGCACAGCCACAGCACGAGGCTTACGAGAAGCGGAATCGGTGTGCTGCCGCTCGCCTGAAGCAAGCCCAGTTCGCGTACCGCAAAGATGCTGTCGGCCATTTCGATTGCGTGCGCTTGCAACCGGCGTTGCGTCTCGTTCTGCGGGGTGAGATCCTGCAGCTTTCGCTGGAAAAATTCGCCGCGCTTGTAGGCGTCGGGGGTGTGCAGGCTGGCGAGCTGGGCAGGATCGTTCGACGACATGATCTGTACGCCCCGCGCGACGCTTTGCTTCAACAGCGCGCGTACGTCGTTCGCCTGCGTTCCATATTGGGCCAGCACGCGATCGAGCAGGATGATGTCGGCGGCGTCGCGTGTGACCTCGCTGCTGACCGTGTCGAACGAACTCTTCGCCGAGGAAATCAGCAAGCCCAGCACGAGCGCGGCCAACGTGGCGACGAGGCCGACTGCCAGCTTGACGACGCCGATCGACTCATCGCTGAGATGGTGGTCCGGAAGCCGGCCGTGCAAATACATGCCCAGGATGGCGCTGCAAAAGATACAGACAAATACGATCAACGAAACGCCCAGATGTTGCATTGTCCGGTTCTCCGTTCGTGAGCGGCAGCACGATTGAATGAACTGATTTCACTATTGCCGCGCGAGCGAGTGGGCAACCGCGCAACCCTTGCGGTTCAGGCTCGTGTTGTCGTGTGTTAGCCGTTCCTCGTATGTGCGTTCAGGAATCGCTTCAAGGCGTCGGCACCACGCGGTAATAGACGCCGTTCGCACCGTATGAAGGTTTGAACCAGGTATTTCCGCACAGGTAATAGGTTCCTCCCTGTACAGAGGGCATGGTGCAGCCCGCAGGCAACGTCGCGTAGATCGCGCCCATCGCATAGTTTGCGCTTGCGGGGACGGTGGCCGGTGCGGCCGCGGCGGCACCCGCCTGGTAGCCGGAGTTGTAAGCGGTCGTAGCGGCTGCCTGCGTGTTTGCCGACGCAATCGCGGCCCCCGCGGCAGCACCGACCGCCACGCCGGCAGCGGCGGCACCCGCGGTGGACCAGCCGCCGCAGTTGTAGCAGCTCGAACCGTAGACGTTGACCGTCGTTGGCGGATGGTAGGACGTGTACGTCGCGCCGTAGTAGTTGCTGTGATACGCGGTGGCCCCCGACGAGTTCGTGTAGGTCGTATAGCCAGAGCCCGCCGCGTGGGTGGCGGTGGCGCCATTGGCCGATGTGGCGGTCGTGCCCTGACCGTAGGTATGCGTTGCGCTGCCGCCTGATGGATTCGTGTAGGTGGTCTGGCCAGAACCCGCCGTGTGGGTAGCGGTGTCGCCGTAGCGGTTCGACGCCGTGGTGCCCTGGCCGTACGTATGCGTGGCGCTGCCACCATACGGGTTGCTGTAACTCGTCTGCCCCGATCCTTGTGTGTGAGTTGCGGTGTCGCCGTAGCGATTGGTCGCGGTGGTGCCCTGGCCGGGCGTGTGGGTCGCGCTGCCGCCATACGCGCCGCTGCGGGTCGTCGGCGCCGTTTCCGCTGGGCGCGCTCCCATCTCACCGCCTCCCTCCGGACGCGACCAGCCGCCCGCATGCTGCCATGCGCCGGCGAGTCCCGAGGCGAGCGCCGTGATGAGGAGGCCCGCAAACTGGAGGACTGTTGTCTTCACGATGTGCCTCCTCAGTGGGGATCCGAATGGGTCACATTGGGTGGAGGGATGAAGCCGCGCGCATTGGACGCATCGGGACGCTCGAACGCTATGCGCGCCGCGCCGGCCAGATTGGGCGGCTGGAATGCTTGCGCGGGCACCGGTGCGTCCAGTGTCCAGTTCGAAAGCGCCAACACATGGCGCAGACGGGCGGGGTCATTGAGGTAGACGGCATAGATCCGGCGCGGCAGCTTGTCCTCGGCGCCGATCCAGGCCTGCACGAATACGTCGCCCACGACGTAGGCGATCATGTCCGTCGTCGTATCGCCGACCACACTCGACTGACCGATATAAAACGCGATCTTCAACCGGCTCGCGATGTCCTTGTAGGGATCCGCGACGACCACGTCCGTGAATGGAAAATAGATCTCGCCTAGGTCGTACGCTTTCTCGAGCGCAGCGTCGATCGTCGGCGGCGCGTCGGCCACGGAGAACAGCTTTTCCGCCGGCGCCAATGCGGTAATCGTCTTGCCGTCGTAGTAGAACTCCGAGCGCGGTCCGTCACCGAGCGTGATCACGCGCAGTTTGTCCGGCCGCTGCATCGTCACCTCCGACTTCGTGGAGTAAATGAGCGGCGGCCCGAGGCGGCTCGGATTTTCGTAGGAGACGATGGCCGTGAAAGTCATCGTCTTCGCGGCGGCAAGCCGTGCGCTTGCGGCCTTCAGAATATCGATCGCACGCGGGTCCAGCCCCGGCTCGAAGTCGGGCGCGCTGGCTTGCTGAGGCCGCGAAGCACTCCTGGCCGGATTTTTCTGCTGCGCGCCACCGCTTGTTGCAACGCAGAGGCACAGCATGGCAAAGATCAGGTACGACGCAAGTTTCCGGCATGTCATCGCGGCCTCCTTGATGCGCGCGGGGCGCTTGCAGCGGGCAGACGGCGCTCAGGGAATCATCCCGCACTCGAACATCTTGTTCGCGACAGGCGCGGCCACCCGGTCGATAAACGCCGCGCGCATCTGAGGCTCGTTACGCATCACCTGTATCGCGTTCTCCTCGGCCTGCGGCCTCGGGTGACCCTGCTTCGCCGCGCGTTCCTGCCACAGCTGCTCGCAGCTCGATGTCTGATACTTCTGCACGACCCGGTTGGCGACGGCGTCCAGCATCGGATATTGCTGGGCGAATGCGCTGCTCGCGAGCAATATCGCCGATGCCATTAAAGGTAATAGCACGCGATTGTTCATGATTGACTCCCGGTTCGTCATCGACAGCGATAAGAAAGATGAAGGTATGCGAGCATCGCGAACGCTAACCGGTGCCCAATTACCCGGTTTATCCCTTGAGTATCCGCCGGGCGATCGCAACCACCGGGAAAGCCTACGGAATTAAAGGCAAAACCGATAGTGGACCTTGGTCCTATATATAGGCTGAAATCGTCGCGCGGTGTGCTCGAAAACGATCTGCTGAAATGAGAGTTGGCGCGACAGGATTTCTGCAGTGCGTGAGGAAATAGATCGTGACGACCCATTTGGCGCGGCGTCGAGCGCGCGCTAACCCGGAAAAGTTTATTCCATGAATTTCGAGAAATTATTGTCTGCGTAACACGTTAGCTAAAATTATTTTGCATACGTATATTCGAAAATCGTGATTTATGTGTGACGAATAAGTTTGCATCGTCAGTAGATTGGCACACCAGAAATGCTGGTCCAGCGAATCGCTGCACTATCGTGCAACCCCATCTGACCACGGCGCACCGGACGGCGCCCCTGTACGGACGGCGCTCGGCAGGCGCCCGACCCGCGAATCGACGGTCGGAATGAGTGCATGAATATCGGACCAAAGTCTCATTGTGCATTCCTTGTTCGGTCGCGACACTTGACCGAAAGCGGCCAAGTGAGCATCCGGCCCCGTATCCCATTCAGAGCTGCCATGTCAGGGGCGCGGTCGACGTTGGAACAACGCGCACTGGATTCGTAAGATGAAATGAAGGGTTGAGTTCCAGCCCGGGCACGGTGATCGGGGTCTGTGGCCAGCAGCCGGTGCAGCGCATTGGCGTCGGGAGCGGACGCAGACCTCGCAGAAAACCGAAGCGTCGCAGCGCGGGTCGCGACGGTCGAGCGAGCCATGACGGATCGCACGAGCGGCACGAGTGTCGAGGTCATGCTGAGGAATAAGACATGAATAGAACGGCGGTAGCCCGATCCAAACTTCGTTCCATGTGCCTCGCGCGCCTCGAAGCCCGCGGGCGCATGTCGCGCCTGGGAACGGCTCACTGCGGGAGGTCCATATGAGCGGCCCGTTTCCTTCCACGCGTCGATCATCGGCGGCATACGCGTTCTGCCGGAGTGCCCTGCCACTGACGCTCATCGCCTTGGCGCTGGCGCTCTCTGCCGGTTGCAAGAAGGCTTCCGATCCGCCGGCGCTCGGCGCGCCGGAAGTCACGGTCATGAAGGTCGTCGCGCGCGACACTCCGGTTGACATCGAGTTCACCGCACAAACGCAAAGTTCGCGCGAAGTCGAAATTCGCGCGCGCGTAGACGGTTTCCTCGATGAAAGAACCTATACCGAAGGCCAGGAGGTGAAGGCCGGCCAGACCTTGTTCAAGATGGACCCGAAGCCATTCGAGGCTGCCTTGCTGACTGCACAGGGTCTGCTGGCACAGCAGCAGGCGAGGCTCACGGTCGCGCAGCAGAATCTCGCACGGGTCAAGCCGCTGGCAGCGCAGCACGCATTGAGCCAGAAGGATCTCGACGACGCGATCGGCAACGAGAAGCAGGCGCAAGCCGCGGTGATCTCGGCGCAAGGTCAGGTCGAGACCGCGAAGCTCAACCTTGGGTATACAACGATCAAGTCGCCGCTGAGGGGTCTGGCGAGCTACGCGCGACAGCAGGACGGAAGCTATCTGATTGCGAACGCGTCCGGCCTCCTGACCTATGTCTATCAACTCGATCCAATGTGGGTGAACTTCAGCATTTCCGAAAATGAAATGCTCCGCTTTCAGGACGAGGTGGCGGCTGGCAAGCTGATCTTTCCGCCAAAGAGCGAATTTGTCGTGACAGTCGATCTTGCCGACGGTTCGGAGTTTCCACAGCACGGCACGATCAGTTTTGCGAATCCCGCATTCAGTACCGAAACCGGGACGTTTCTCGTGCGCGCCGTTCTCGCCAATCCCAAGGGCACACTGCGTCCCGGTCAGTTCGTGCGCGCGCGCGTTTCGGGGGCGGTACGGCCGGGGGCGATCCTCGTGCCGCAGCGCGCGGTGTTGCAGGGAGCGAAGAGCCACTTCGTCTGGGTCATCGACCAGGAGTCGAAGGCGAAGCAACGCGTCGTCGAAGTGGGTGACTGGAACGGCGACAACTGGTTCATCAACGATGGCCTCAGGGCCGGCGAACGCATCGTCGTGGATGGTGCGATCCGTGTCGTGCCGGATGTTCCGCTGAAGGTCGTGGGTACGCTCGCTTCGACGGAGACCGGCGGCAAGAAGGTCGTCGAGAAGGGCGGGGCTTCCGAGCCGCAGGTGAGCGCAGCTGGCGGGGCAATGCCTGCACCCGCGGCGCCTCGCGCGGCCAGCGGCGCGTCGCACTGAGGGCAGGTCTCCATGAATATCTCCCACTTCTGTATCGACCGGCCGATTTTTGCGTCCGTCATTTCAATCGTCATCACGCTTGGCGGCGCGTTGACCCTGTTCTCTCTGCCCATTGCGCAGTACCCGGACATCACGCCGCCGCAGATCACGGTATCGGCCACTTACCCTGGAGCGAGTGCCGAAGTTGTTGCGAACAACGTCGCCGCGCCGATCGAGCAGCAGGTCAACGGCGCGGACAACATGATCTACATGTATTCGTCGAGTTCGTCGACGGGCAACCTGACGCTCAATGTCTTCTTCGAGATCGGCACGAATCCTGAACTCGCGCAGGTCGACGTGCAGAACCGTGTGAACCTCGCATTGCCGCAACTCCCGGAGAGCGTTCAGGCCCAGGGGATCCAGGTCCAGAAGAAGTCGAATGCGTTCATGATGGTGATCGCGATCTACTCGCCGGACGAGCGATTCGATCCGACCTATATCGCGAACTACGCGAACGTCTATGTGCTCGACACGCTCAAGCGCATACCAGGCGCCAACCAGTCATCTATCTTTGGGACACCTGACTACGCGATGCGAATCTGGCTGAAGCCGGATCGCATGGCGCAACTCGGCATTACCGCGGGCGACGTTCAGAACGCCGTGCGCGCCCAGAATCAGGAATTCGCGGTGGGGACGGTCGGCCAGTCACCGACGGGCAGCGCGGTCGAGCAATCGTTCGCGGTGACGACGACGGGGCGCCTCGCAACCCCCGTCGAGTTCGACAATATCATCATCCGCGCAGCGAGCAGCGGAGCGGCTATCGTCAGGCTCAGGGACGTCGGCCGGGCGGAACTCGGACAGAAGAGCTATTCCAATCGCACCACCTTCCAGGGCAAGCCGGCGACCGTTATCGCGGTCTATCAGCAGCCAGGTGCGAACGCGCTCGACGTTTCGAAGCAGGTGCGCGCGACGCTCGCAACGCTGAAGAAGTCGTTCCCTGAGGGGCTCGACTATCAGATCGCAATGGATACGACGGATTTTACGCGCGCATCGATCAGCGACGTGATTCACACGTTCTTCGAGGCGCTCGTGCTGGTGGTGATCGTCGTGTTCGTGTTCCTGCAGAGCTTGCGGGCGACGATCATCCCGGTGATCGCGGTTCCCGTGTCGATCGTCGGCACCGCGATGGGGATGGCTGCGCTGGGATTCTCCATCAACATGCTGACGTTGTTCGGCATGGTGCTCGCGATCGGCATTGTCGTGGACGACGCGATTGTCGTGATCGAGAACGTCGAGCGCAACATGACCGTCCACGGGCTGAGTCCTAAAGATGCGGCCAAGCGCGCGATGGACGAGGTATCGGGACCGGTCGTGGCGATCGTGCTCGTGATGTGTGCCGTGTTCGTCCCGGTCGCATTCCTCGGTGGGATCACGGGACAGTTGTACAAGCAGTTTGCGATCACGATTGCGATTTCCGTGGTGCTCTCCGGAGTCGTGGCGCTGACACTCTCGCCCGCGCTGGCCGCCATCCTGCTCAAGCCCACGCACCAGGAGAAGAAGGGCTTCTTCCGCTGGTTCGAAAACAAGTTCACGCAGATGACGGCGGGCTATGGGCGTGCCGTGCAGTTCATCATCAAGCGTTACGTGATCGGCATCCTCGTCTTCGCGGGCGTTATCGTGCTCGCGGTCCTGATGGCCAGGTCGATTCCGGGTGCCTTCCTGCCGCCCGAGGATCAGGGCTATCTGCTTGGCGCGATCATCATGCCGGACGCGGCCAGCCTCGACCGGACCGCGGCGGTCGGCGACAAGGTCACCGACCATTTCATGAAGCAACCCGCGGTCAGCAGCATCACCGTTGTAAATGGCTACAGCCTGCTTGACAGCCAGAACAAGTACAACGCGGGCACGTTCTTCGTCGGCCTGAAGGGCTTCGATGAGCGATACAAGTTCTCGAATATCAGGGAACAGAACGCGCGGGCGGTCTTGATCAAGGCCTACGAGACCTTATCGAAGGTGCAGGAGGGCATCGTGGTGCCGGTCAATCCGCCGTCCATTCCCGGCCTCGGGACGACGGGCGGCACCGAGATGTGGATCGAAAGCCAGGGCGACGGGTCGATTCAGCAGCTCGCAGGCGTCGTCCAGGATTTCGTGACCAAGGCGAAGGCGCGGCCGGAGTTGACCGGCGTGACCTCGACGTTCAACGCGGCGTCGCAGCAACTGCGCGTGAATGTCGATCGCGATCAGGCAGAGACGCTCGGTGTGCCGGTCGAGGAGGTGTACAGCGCCATGCAAACCATGTTCGGCTCGCTCTACGTGTCGCAGTTCAATAAAGACGCGCGGCTGTGGCAGGTGATCGTGCAGGCCGATCCGCGCTACCGTCTCACGCCGCGCGACCTCGACCAGATCTACGTGCGCAGCCGCACCAACAACATGGTGCCGATCAAGGCGGTCATGACGTACCGGTACGTGACAGGCCCCGACCTCGTCACCCGGTTCAACAACTTCCCTGCCGTGAAAATCACAGTGAACGCGGCACCGGGCTACAGCTCCGGACAGGTGATATCGACCTTGCGGGAGCTTGCCGCGCAGATGCCGCCGGGTTACTCGGTCGGCTGGAGCGGTGAGGCGTTCGAGGAGATCAAGTCGGGCTCGACGGGGAACCTCGTATTCGTGTTCGGCATCATCATGGTGTTCCTGATCCTTGCGGCGCAATACGAAAAGTGGTCGTTGCCGTTCGGCGTGCTGATGGCGGTGCCATTCGCCCTGTTTGGCGCGCTGCTCGCGATTCTGCTGCGTGGGCTCAATAACGACGTGTACTTCCAGATCGGCTTGACGATGCTGGTCGCGCTCGCCGCGAAGAACGCCATCCTGATCTTCGAATTCGCGGTGCTGAACCGGGAGCAGGGCAAGTCGCCGTACGATGCCGCGCTGACCGCGGCCGAGGAGCGCCTGCGTCCGATCGTGATGACCTCGCTCGCCTTTATCCTCGGCTGCGTGCCGCTCGCCATCGCGCTCGGCGCCTCGCAGAACAGCCGTCATTCGATCGGTACGGGTGTGATCGGCGGGATGCTGGGGGCAACCGCCATCGCCGTCTTCTTCATCCCGATGTTCTACTGGGGCATCGAATCGATTGGCTCGCGCAAGACCGGGGGCAAGGAGACGCCTCACACGGGGCCCAGCGCGCCGCCCCCGAATACGGGCGGACCCGGCTCCCAGCATGCCTCGCCTTCGGCGCGGCGCGAGGGAGAGTGAAATGCGTGCCGCCCCATACGCGCGTCTCTCCATGATGCTAGTGCTCGCAGGCTCGCTGTATGGCTGCCTGCTCGGCCCCGACTACGAGCGACCGAAGGTGGCCGTGCCCGCGACATTCCGGTTCGATTATGGAGACGCGGCCGACGTCGTCAACACGGCGTGGTGGGAGCAGTTTCAGGATCCCGTCCTCGATGACTTGATCAAGACTGCGCTGGAGAACAACCTCAACGTCAAGCAGGCGGCCGCGCGCGTCAACGAGTTCCTGGGCCAGTTCGTGAGCACACGTTCTGCACTCTTCCCGCAAGCGAGCGTCGGGTTGAATGCGACGCGCGAGCGCGCAACGCAGAATGGTCCCGTACCGCTACCCACTGGCGCCTCCCCTGTATTCAACGAATTCCAGGCCGGCATATCGGGCTTCTGGACGATCGACCTGTTTGGTCAGGTGAGGCGTGAAACAGAAGCCGCGCGCGCCAATGTGAGCGCTGCCGAGGAGGCGCGCCGCGCGACCATCCTGACGCTCGTTGCGCAGGTCGCCTCCTCGTACATCGTGCTGCGCAGCCTCGACAGCCAGCTCGAAATCGCACAACGCACACTGGGGAGCCGGGCCGATTCCGTGCATGTGTTCACACTGCGTCTGCAGTACGGCCAGACCTCGGAGATGGAGCTTGCGCAGAGTCAGTCCGACTATGAGGCGACGGCGGCAAACATCCCGCTGCTCGAGCAACAGATCGCGCAGCAGGAAGACGCGCTCTCGGTGCTGCTTGGCAGCAATCCCATGCCGATCCTGCGTGGCCGCGCGCTGGGCGCGCTGGCCACGCCCGCGGTGCCTGCGGGGGTGCCGTCGGACCTGCTCAATCGTCGGCCCGACCTGCTACAGGCAGAGCAGAACCTGATCGCACAAAACGCATTGATCGGCGCGGCGCGCGCCTTGTACTTCCCGCAGATCTCGCTGACGGGATTCTTTGGCTCGACCAGCACGCAGTTCTCGAGTCTGTTTACTGGCCCGGCGCGAGTGTGGTCGTTCGCCGGGGCCGTGACCGCGCCGATTTTCACTGCTGGCAACATCTACGGGCAGAACAAACAGGCCGACGCGCGGCAGCAAGAAGCGCTCTTCGCCTACCAGAGCGCCATCCAGGTCGCGTTCCAGCAAGTCGACGACTCCTTGATCGCGGTCCAGAAGTCGCGCGAGCAACTGATAGTCCAGGGCAGGCAGGTCGAGGCGCTGCGCAAGTATCTGCGGCTCGCGAGCGCGCGCTACGAAGGTGGTTATACGAGCTACCTGGAGGTGCTCGACGCCGAGCGCAATTTGTTCAACGCCGAAATTCAGTTCACGCAGACCCAGGCGGCAACCCTGACGAACGTCGTCAACCTCTATATGGCGATGGGCGGAGGCTGGGTTGTTCAAGCAGAGCAGATGACCGTGCCGGCCTCGGCACCCGCACAGTCGCAACCGCCAGCCACATCTGCGCAGCCTGTCGCACAGGTGTCCCAATGACCCGTGGGAAACTTATCGCCTGTCACGAATGCGATCTCCTGCAGCGCGAGGTGGCCGTGCCGGAGGGAGGGGCGTTGCGATGCCGGCGCTGCCGCGCCGAGCTGTACCGGGAACTGCCCGGCAGTCTCGATCGCGCGCTCGCGTTTTCTCTCGCCGCCGTTGTGCTCTTTGCGGTGTCGAACCTCTACCCGATCGTTGGTCTGTCGGTCAACGGCACCGTCGTCGAGACGACGCTGCTGGGCGCCGTGAGCGTGCTGTATCACGACGGAAAATGGCCGATCGCGGGCCTGGTATTCGCGACCACGTTTCTGATGCCGGTCTTGCAGACCGCGAGCATGTTGTGGCTGCTGATACCGCTCAAGTTCGACCGTGCTCCGTGGGGCGGTCCGGCCATATTCCGGCTGTGCCATCTCTGTCAGCCGTGGGGCATGACCGAAGTGCTGATTCTCGGCTTGCTGGTCGCGCTCGTGAAGTTGTCCGCGATCGCTGGCGTGGTGGTGGGTCCCGCGCTCTGGTCGTTCGGTGCCCTGATGTTCGTACTGGCGGCGGCTGGCTCCGCATTCGATACACGTAACCTGTGGTCGCGCGTCGCCGCAATCCAGCACAAGAGCGCTGAAGCGGACGTGGACGAGGCGTCGCTGCAAGGCGCAGCTACCGCAGCGCGATGCGGTCTCGCCCTTTGTCACGATTGCGGACTGCTCGCCAGCGCGCCGCGTCACGCACACGCGTTCGATTGTCCGCGCTGTGGCGCGCCAATGCACCTGCGCAAGCCCGCAAGCCTCTCGCGCACGTGGGCCTTCCTGACCGCGGCGATGGTGATGTACATCCCGGCGAATCTGTTGCCCGTGATGTACACGAACTCGCTGTTCGGCACGGAGAACGACACGATCCTCTCCGGTGTCGTCTATCTGTGGACGTCCGGGTCATGGCCGCTGGCAATCGTCGTGTTCGTCGCGAGTATTGCCGTGCCAATGCTGAAGATCCTCGCGCTCGCTTACCTCGCGATCTCCACGCAACTGCACTCGCGCTGGTACGCCGTGCAACGCACGCGGATCTATCGGGTGGTCGAGTTCGTGGGGCGCTGGTCGATGCTCGATATCTACGTCATCACGATGCTCGTTGCACTGGTGCAGTTCCAGGCGCTGGCGACCATCCAGGCCGGCAACGCGGCGATCGCATTCGGGGCGGTGGTGGTGCTGACGATGTTTGCGGCGATGGCGTTCGATCCTCGCCTGATATGGGACGAAGCGGAGCGCGATCATGCCGGCACCCGACAAAGAGCCTGATTTCCCCAATGCGGATGCGGTGCCGCGATCGCGCTGGCGCCTGCAAATCGTTTGGCTCGTCCCGATCCTCGCGGTCCTGATCGGCGGGTGGCTCGCCGTCAAGGCGGCCATCGACAAGGGGCCGACAATCACGATCAGCTTCTTGACAGCCGAAGGCCTCGAGGCGGGAAAAACGAAAATCAAGTTCAAGGACGTCGACATCGGCATCATCAAGTCCGTCACGCTGACACCCGACCACGAGCGGGTCATTGCGACAGCCCAGATCAACAAGGATGCGACGAACATGCTCGTCGACAACACCCGGTTTTGGGTCGTGCGCCCGCGCATCTCCGGCGGGACGGTCTCCGGGATCAGTACGCTCCTGTCCGGCTCCTACATCGGAATGGATGTCGGAAAATCCAGGACCGAACGCCGCGATTTCGTCGGACTCGAAGTCCCGCCTGTGATTTCGAGCGATGTGCCCGGACGCGAATTCATCCTGAAGAGCACGAATATGGGCTCGCTCGACGTCGGCGAGCCGGTGTACTTCCGAAGGCTGCAGGTCGGACAGGTCTCCGCCTACAAGCTCGATCCAGATGGCCACGGTGTGACGCTGCGGGTATTCATCAACGCGCCGTATGACAGGTTCGTCCTTGCGGACACCCGTTTCTGGCATGCGAGCGGTGTTGACGTGACGGTCGGGTCGAATGGCATCCAGGTGAACACGCAGTCGCTGGTGTCGATCTTGATCGGCGGCATTGCATTCGAATCTCCGCCGGGCGCGCGTGATGACACCGTCGCTGCGAGCGGCTCGACCTTCACGCTGTTTCCCAATCGGGACGACGCGATGAAGGCGCACTATCACATCGTCGTCAAGTACGTTGCCAATTTCGCTGAATCGGTCCGGGGACTGACGGTGGGCGCGCCAGTCGATTTCCGTGGCATCGTGGTGGGCGAAGTTACGGCGATCTATACGCGCTTCGATCCAAAGACTGAGAGATTCACGATACCGGTGGAAATAGACCTTTATCCGGAGCTCTTCACTTCCCACTATCAGAGCAACGCCGGCGGCCGCATAAGCAACGATCCTCACGCGCTCGCGGATCGTCTGGTCGCGAAGGGGCTGCGGCTACAGCTTCGAACGGGCAATCTGCTGACCGGGCAACTTTATCTGGCCGCCGACTTTTTCCCCGACGCGCCAAAAGCCACGGTCAACTGGGAGTCGTCGCCGCCGGAACTGCCGACGATTCCCGGAAACCTCCAGCGGCTGCAGGACAACGTCACGGAACTCGTGGCGAAGCTGAACACGATTCCGTTTGGCGCCATCGGCAAGAATACTCAACAGACACTTGCCAGTGCGAAGACGCTGCTCAACGATCTCGACACCCTTGTCGTCCCGCAGGCGCAGGGCACACTGGCTGCAGCGCAGACGGCGCTCAATACGGCCAACAACGCATTGAAACCCGACTCGCCGCTACAGCAGAACACAGCCGACGCGGTACAAGAGCTTGCACGCACGGCTACCGCATTCCGTTCGCTCGCCGATTATCTCGAGCAGCATCCGGAGGCGTTGATTCGAGGCAAGAAGCAGGAGGCCCACCCGTGACACGCGCCCTCGCACCCCTCTTCATGGCCCTGGTGGCGTCGCTCGGCGGTTGTGGAAACTCGCCGACGTCGACCTATTACCGGCTAAAGCCGGACGCGGCACTGACCAGCATGGGCACTGAGATGCCGCAGTATGTGGTGGTCAATCCTGTCACGATTCCCGAGCTGGTCGACCGGCCGCAGATCGTCGTCAGCGTTGCAGGCAACCAGGTGTGGCCCAACGAGTTCGAGCGCTGGGCCGGGCCGCTGAAGGGCAACATCCAGCGTACGCTGGCCGGGAATCTTTCGATCCTGCTGGGTTCCGAAAACGTGAGCACGTACGGGGCGGACTCGAGTGATTTGCCGACGTGGCGCGTGCGTGTCGACGTCATGCAGTTCGACTCCGTGCCTGGGAATATGGCCACTATCGAGGCGCTGTGGACGATCTGGCCTCCCGGCAAGGCGACGCCGATCGTCGGGCGCACGCTCGCACACGTGCCCGCGCAAGGGCAAGGCTATGACGCGCTTGTCGCCGCGCACGATCACGCGCTGGGCATGGTCAGCCAGGATGTGGCAGCGGCGATTCTTAAAAATCTTCCGCGATGACCGTCGCGCGGCGCCGCATGGCCCGACGAGCGTGTTCAGTTGCAACCGTGACTGGTCGCGGTCTTATAACAGGTCGTTCCGCCCGGCCCCTTGGCGACGCCTTTTCCATTCATTGTCTTCGCTTCGCCGCCATGATTGGTCTGGGTCGTTCGAACGCCATTCTGGTTGACCTGCGATGTCCAGGCCGTGCCCGTATTCCGGTTATAGCCCCCGGCAGTCTGCCCATTGCCACAGACGGTCTCACCACGGGCATTCGTCGCGCATTCCGCGAACGCGTTCGTCGAAATCATCACGCACGTCAGTATGATGAGGGTTTTCATTTCAGCCTCCTGCGGTGATACGCGAGTGGAATGACATACTTCGGGGCAACTCAGGCACGATTGCGAACGAGGTGTGGCTCGTACAAGATTATTTTCACGATACGGCCTGCGTACGAGCGCCGAGTTTTCCGATCAGTGCATTGGCGATGATGTCATCGCCAATGACGACATCGGTCGCTCCGGCGTCCTCCAGCAGCGCTTTTCTCAAGCCGTTTTCGCCGGGCACGCTGATCGGCAGCGACCGGTTCAACGATTTCGCCAGCAGCGTGATGGCCACGTTGGCGTCGCCATCGGGGCTCGTAGCAATGAGCGCCTTTGCGCTGTCGAGGCGGGCGCGGCGCAGTGCGTCGTCGAAGACGTCTGCGGCGCCGAGGATGACGAGGTTGCCGTTCTCCGCAGCCTTGTCTGCGAGCGATGCGTCGACTACCAGCACCAGCACGGTTTCGCCCGCTTCGCGGAGTTGCGCGCTTACGCGCTGCCCCAGCGAGCGGTAGCCCACGACCACGACATGTCCGGCGAGCCGCTCGAGTTGACGTTCCATGGCCCGGTTCTCCCTGTAAGCAATTACGTCGTCTCCGGACAGAATTCCGGTCAGCCTCGATATGGAAAACGCGGCAACGAACATGGTCACGAGCATTGCCGCGAGCATGAAGACCTTCTGGCGCTCGTCGAACTCCGAAAAATCGCCCAGTGTCGTGGTCAGGTTGGCCGCATCCCAGAGCGCGGTGAACAATCGGGTATGAAAAGGAGCGGTCGACTCGTCCAGCAACACGAGCCCGCCAGTCGCGGCGACGAGCACCAGCACGAGCATGGCAACGGCATGTCGGGCACGACGGCGCCATTCGTGCACCCGAACCGCGCCAAGGCGTGGTTCGTCGATGCGGTAGATCCACATATCGCTCTCTTATGGCGCGTTCAGCGCGGCTTTACATACTGTGTGACCGATTTCGAAACCGAGTCGCACCAGTCGTCCATGATCGGCTTGACCGCCTCGAACGTGATGACGGGCATGTTCGAGGCAACGCGCTGCAACCGCTCGCCCGTGTGCGTGCGGACCGACTTGGACAAGACCTCGCCGGAGACACTGTCCGTGGCGATTGCCTCGACCAGCAGCTTCGCTTGCTGCGGTGCGCCCGCTACCGTATTGACAGCCATCGTGGCGACGAAGGCCATGGGTACGACCTGGTACGGCTTGAGCCCCTCTGCCGTGCTGGCGACGCCGGTGACGGCCACGTTCAGTTTCACGACGCCAGGACCCGGCGTATCGACGACGCGCACGCGCGAAGCGATTGCCTGCTTCAGACAAGTCGTGCCGTAACTGCGTATCTGATCGATTGTTGCCTGGCTCAACTGGTCCGTGGGCTCGGCTTTGGGATACATCGTGAGCGGCTCGACAATGACGGCATGGTAGGAAGCCGGATTGAGCCTGGGGCTCACGTAGCGCAAGAACGTTTCTCCTTTCGGGTCCTGGGCCTGCTGGAGATTCGAATAATCTCCGAGGAAGCCTGAGTACTGCGTTTGGGTCGGAACGTTGTTGCTTGCACATCCGGCAACGAGCAGGACGGTGGCCGCCACGGTAATCACACCACGATAGGTCGCATTTCTCATCTTCGCACCTTTGTTCGCCTGTCAAAACGCTGGAAGCCCGTTCCCGGGCACCGAGTGGTCGATTTCCCCCGTGGCATCCCGTTATGAAGTCGCGGAGCCTTTGGGAAGGCTAAGGCGGTGGGCGATGATCAAATTGACTTAGGTCAAGCGGTTGCCGCTCGAGGGCGGCTGCGCAAGGCACTCAGCTGTTCTTTTATCGACGGAAATTCTCCGCTTGTATTCGTATAACTAAGTATCTGGTTACCGTTGGGATTCGCAAGTAACCGGCATACCCGAATGAAGCGGGCCGTTTCGTGAAGTGCTCGTAGAGTTTGCGCGACCGGGAGCGCCGGGCCTGCTTCGACGCGAGGGCCCTGGCCGCCGGGGCGGCCATTGCCGTACGCGTTGCGACAAGCGTCACCGTGCCAGATAGTCGTGGACCACCGTGCCGAGCCCGAGCGTCAGATCGGTCAGGATATGCAAGCCGGAAATCACCTCGAGTACCGGCAGCGCCGCAACGGGCGCAAGCGCGTGATGGAACAATTCGATTGCAGCGGGACCCTCCCAGGCCCCCTTGACGGTAATGTCCTCGCAAAAATATCGAACCAGTTCGCAAATCCGTGGCGTGCCGTCGACGTGTGGAATGATCTTCAGCAGATAGTTTGGCGCGGACAGCGATGCGAGAATCCTGTCGTGCGGCAATGGGCGATACTTGTAACCCATTGTGGCGACCGCGATCGGTACCGGGCCATATCGCAGCACACCGCCGATCGTGTCCTTTTCGACGCGCAACTGGGGCGACGCAAGCTTCTTCGGAAATCCCCAGAGTTCGCGTCCGCCCGTGATAGGCGCCATGTCGTCGAGGTACATGGCGTGCACGTAGCTACCCGGCTGGCCCTGGAAACGTACCGGTATCACCTGTCCGCTCTCGGTGTAGTCGCCGAAGCCGGTAGAGTTCGGCATCCGGATGAATTCGAACTTGACGATTGGCTCGGTCATCTCCAGCGGCGCGGGGATCACCTCGGCGAGTATGTCAGGGTCGGTGCGGTAGGTGACGATGAGAAATTCGCGGTCCACGAAACGGTACGGACCCGGGGGAAACGCGGGGCTGGTGAGCGGCATCGCGAATGCGCGCTCGATCACTTCGGATTCTTTCATCGTGGTGACTCCTTTTCGGACTTCGTTGTGAGGTCGCAGACGTAAATGCCTTGGGCCATCTCTATCGCGTCGCGCCATGCCTCGGTGGCGATTGCGTGGCGAACATCACCGAGGCCGCCTTCCCATAAGTCCTGCACGGTCGCGCGAGAAAACTCGTAGTCCTTGAAGTCGGACGAGTGCGTGTCGTGGCGGTTGGTCAAGCGCACGAGCAGGACCTCACCACGCGTACTGATCGCGGCGAGCCGTTGGACATCGGGGTCGGACTGCGCGTGCTCGGGCAGCATTGCCAGCACCCGCCGCAGCGACGCGCGCAGCTCCTCCTGCTGATTGATGCGCGCCGCGTTAAAGCGGGTCTTGCTGGCGTACTGCAGGTCTTTCATGCGCTCCTGTACCTGATTGATGTTCTCCGGGAACGCGCCCGCGCCGCTGAACACGTCGACTTGCAGCACGAGGCCGCTTTCGCGGTAGGCTTCGTCAACCACATACCACAGCGGCGTGTTCGACGAGATGCCACCGTCCCAGTACCATTCGCCGTCAACGTGCACGGGTGGGAAACCCGGCGGTAGCGCCCCGCTCGCCATGATGTGCTCCGGCCCGATCTGTATTTTCGTGTTATCGAAATAGACGGACTCCCCGGTGCATATGTTGACTGCGCCGAGCGACAGGCGCACTGCCTTGCTGTTGATGAGGTCGAAGTCGACAAGCTCGTTGAGCGTGTTACGCAGAGGCTCGGTATCGTAGAAGCTCAATGCGCCAATCGAACCCTTTGGAGCGATAAGGGGTGACATTAGACGGGGTGAGAAAAAGCCTGGGATGCCAAACGATACCGCCGAAGCGGCGCTACAAAAATTCAGGAAAGGGCGAATCGAATCGATCGACGAAGGCAGTGTAAAAGGCGACCACGCCGACGCGCGCTCCCAGAATTCACGCAGCCTCTCGACGCGGCGCTCGGGCGGATTGCCGGTAATCAGGGCAGCGTTGATTGCACCGATCGACACGCCCGCGACCCAGTTCGGAACGATGGCCGTTTCGGCAAGCCCCGCGAAAACCCCCGCCTGATAGGCGCCGAGCGCGCCGCCACCTTGCAGGACGAGGATCGTGTTATCAAACCTGCCGACGGGCAGTGAGTGGGTGGACGATTCGGCTTTCTGTGGACGGGCCATGGTTGTCCCCGGCTGCGGGTGATCCCGCCTGCGCGGCACGCGTGCGCAGTGGGGAACCACTGCGATCAGGAGGGTAACCGAAGCGTACGTCGTTCCCTCCGCGCGAACAACCGGACCTTGGTCCTATTCGGCGCGGGTCTGGGCCTGGCGAAGCGCGAGCGGCCAGCAAGGCACCCCAAATACGCAATCGATTGTCTGCCACACGGCCGTGCTATGGTCGTACGGTTTCCGGCCGGTCTGGTTGCCGCGCCATGAAGCGATGAACAACGACCCGCCCGACCCGCAATGATCCGTTCGAGCCTCTTTCCGCAAAAGCGGCGCCGCGCGTGGCCGCTGACGGTGCTGTCCATCGTCGTCATCGTCGTGGCCGCCGCGGTGCTGGCGGCCTGGTTGACATTGCGCGCCAGCCTGCCGCAACTCGACGGCGCGCACGCGGCGCCGCTCTTCGCGACCGTGACGATCGCGCGCGACGCGCTCGGCGTGCCGACGGTGCAGGGCCGCACGCGTGACGACGTCGCGTACGCGAGCGGCTTTATCCACGCGCAGGACCGCTTCTTTCAGATGGATTTGCTGCGCCGGGTGGCGGCCGGCGAGATGGCGGCGCTCATCGGACCGGCGGCGCTCCCGCTCGATCGGCGTGGCCGGCCCTTGCGTTTTCGCGAACACGCGCAGGCGGCGCTCGCCGCGTTGCCCGCGAACGAGCGGCAAGTCATCGAGCGCTATACGGCAGGTGTCAACGACGGCTTGCGCTCGCTTCGCGCGCGGCCGTTCGAATACTGGGTGCTGCGTGCGCAACCGGCCCCGTGGCGCGCGGAGGACACACTGCTCGCAGTCTATGCGATGTACTTCGACCTTCAGTACGAGCAGGTGACGCGCGCGCTGTCGCGCGCCGCGTTGCGCGAGCGCGCCCCGGCCGGGCTGCTCGCGTTCCTGCTGCCCGCGACGAGCCATTGGGATGCGCCGCTCGACGCGCCGGGCGCAACGGCGGCGCCGTCCGGCGCGCTGCCCGCGATACCGCCGCCGTGGCTGCACACCATGCGATCCTCCGCCGCCGATGCCGAGCCGGAAGGCAGCGGGCTCCTGAGCAGTGTGTCCGGTTTCGTCGACGCTGGGGGCACGGTCAACTCGACGGTCGGCAGCAACGGCTTCGCGGTCGACGGCGCACATGGTGCGCAGGGCGGCGCGCTGGTGGCGAGCGACATGCACCTCGGGCTGTCGTTGCCGAACATCTGGTACCGGCTGTCGCTGGTCTATCCCGCGCCAGATGGCCGCGAGCGGCGTATTACGGGAGTCAGTTTGCCGGGTACGCCGCTTGTCGTGGCCGGCAGCAACGGCCATATCGCCTGGGCGTTCACGAACAGCTATGGCCGCTTCGTCGATCTGGTCGAACTGCAACGCGATCCGGCAGATCCGCTGCGTTATCGTGTTCCCGGCGGCGGATGGGAGAAGGCGCAAGTGATCCACGAACGCCTCGACGTGAACGGCGGCGCGACTGTCGATCTGCCGGTCGTGCAAACGCGCTGGGGACCACAGCTTGTCGTCGGTCCGCATGCGTATGCCTTGCATTGGGTCGCGCAGGATCCGCAGGCAGTCAACATGAACCTCATGCGGCTCGAAGGCGCCACCAACGTTGCCGACGCGTTGCACGCCGCGCAGACCTTCGGCGTGCCGACGCAGAACTTCACGGTGGCCGACGCGCAAGGCCATATCGGCTGGACGCTTGCCGGGCCGCTGCCGCGCTTCCTGGATGCCGACGTGAACGCGGCGGCGCTCACCGGTTTTCCGTTCGGCTCGAGCACGTATGCCGGTTGGCAAGGGTATCTGCCACCCGAGGCGTATCCGGTTCGCGTCGATCCGCCGGCCGGCCGCATCTGGACCGCGAACAACCGGACACTGCCACTAGACGAGGCGGCACGCATTGGCGACGCGGGCACCGATCTCGGCGCACGCGCGACGCAGATCCGCGACGATCTGCTGGCGCTGCCGCATGCGAGCGAGCGCGACATGCTCGCGGTGCAGACCGACGACCGCGCCCTCTGGATCGAATACTGGCGACGCATCGCGCTCGACTCGCTCGATGCGCGCGCGCTCAGCGGGCATCCCGAGCGAGCGGAGTTCAGGCGGCTCGTTCAAACGTGGGATGGACGCGCGGATGCCGACGCGGTTGGCTACCGGCTGGTGCGCGCGTTCTACTACTCGCTTTACGACGCATGGTTCGGCGCGCTGGACACGCAGATGAGCGAGGTTGCGCCGCTAGTCAGCTATCGCGCGGCGAACACGCGTTGCGAAGCGACGATGGAGACGCTCGCCGACCATCACGCGTGGATACCGGAAGGCCTGGCGGACTGGCGCGCGTTCGTGCTGGACAGGATCGATCGCGCGATTGCGCAGTTGCCGAAGGGCACGAAACTCGAAGATGCGCGCTGGGGCGAGCGCAATCGCTCGGCGATCGCGCATCCGTTCGTGCGGATGCTGCCGGCGTGGCTACCTTGGGTGCGCGAATGGCTCGGCACGCCGCGCGATCCGCTGCCTGGCGACACGAACATGCCGCGCGTGCAGTCACCGGCGTTCGGCGCGTCCGAGCGTTTTGCCGTCTCGCCGGGGCGGGAGAAGGACGGCATCTTCGAGATGCCGGGGGGGCAGTCGGGAAACCCCATGTCGCCGTATTTCATCGCGGGGCATGAAGCGTGGGTGCATGGGGACGCCGCGCCGTTCGTGCCGGGCGCGGCCGTTCATACGCTGACGCTCACCGCGTCTGGCGCGCGCTAGGCCGCGGGTGAGCGACGCGTGCGCGCTCAGTCCGCACGCGCCTTGACGTAACGCCCGGGTGCAGGCTCGATCGGCTGGAACTGCCTGCTTCCCAGCTTCGCGCGCGCCTTGACCTTTCCGCCTGCGTGCGGTTGCAGCCACGCGATCCAGTGATTCCACCAGGTTCCAGGCGCGCGCTGCGCTGAGGCGAACCATTCATCGGCATCGCGTTCATGATCGCCGGTAGCAGCGCCCTCGGCCCCGCCGTCGATCTCGCCGTCGATCCAATAGCACCGCTTGTTCTTCGTCGCCGGATTGATGACGCCGGCGATGTGTCCGCTTGCCCCGAGCACGAACTGAACGTCGCCGCCAAGCAGTTGTGTGCTGCGCCACGCCGATTGCCACGGAACGATGTGATCGTCCTGGGTCGCGAGCACATAGGCCGGCATATCGACGCGGCCCAGGTCGACCGGAACGCCGCACATCGTGAGCTTTCCGGGCACGCGCAGGTTGTTCTCGAGGTACATGTTGCGCAGATACCAGGCGTACATCGGGCCGGGCAGATTGGTGCTGTCCGAATTCCAGTAGAGCAGGTCGAACGCAGCGGGACTTTTGCCCTTCAAATAGTTGTTGATGACGTAAGGCCAGATCAGATCGTTGGCGCGCAGCATCTGGAACACGAAGCCCAGTTCGCGGCCCGGATAGATTCCGCCGCTTCCTAACGATAGTTCGCGCTGCACCACGGTCTGCTCGTCGATGAACACGCCCAGATCGCCTGGGTCGGTGAAGTCGAGCATGGTCGTCAGCAGCGTCAGGCTCGCGACCTTGTCTTCTTCGCGCGCGCGGATCACGGCAAGCGCCGAGGAGAGGATCGTGCCGCCGACACACCAGCCAATGGTATTGACCTTGTCCGCACCGGTGATGGCAAGCGTGGTATCGATCGCCTCCGTCACGCCGGTTTCCAGATAGTCATCCCAGGTGGTCTGTGCCGTCTCGGCGTCGGCGTTGCGCCACGACATCATGAACACCGTTTGTCCCTGCTCGACGGCGAAGCGGACAAAGGAGTTGTCCGGCTGAAGGTCGAGAATGTAGAACTTGTTGATGCAAGGCGGCACGATCAGCAAGGGGCGCTTCGCCACGTGCGTGGTCAGCGGGGTGTACTGGATCAGCTGGAACAGGTCGTTCTCGAAGACGACCGCGCCTTCGGATGCAGCAACGTTATGACCGACCTCGAAGGCGGCCTCGTCGGTGATCGTAATCGTTCCGCGCGCGAGGTCCCCGAGCAGGTTGCTCATGCCGGTGCGAAGGCTCTCGCCGTTCGACTCGATGGCTGCCCGTATCGCTTCCGGATTCGTCGCGGCGCAATTCGTGGGGCTGGCCGCATCGATGAACTGGCGCATGAAAAAGCGCAGCCGGTGCTTGTCGCTCTCTCCGTACGCGGTCGCGCCGACCAGCTCCTCGAGCAAATCGGCATTGGCAACATAGCTCTGCCTGAGCAGGCTGTACCAGCGGTTGCTGCTCCACTCGTCGGCCCGGAACCGTTGATCGCGGCTCGCCTGGCCTTCGACGGTCTGCGCGTCCGAAGAACCGTTCAGCATGCTCGTCCACAAGTTCCACTGCTGCCCCCAGTAGCGCGTGCCGGCCTGGTGCAGGATTGCCGGCGCGACGGCCGTGGCCTTGGGGACGCCGGCCAACGCGCTCATGAAATCTTTCGCCGAGCGGGAGAATCCGTGGATGACCTCGTCTGGCATGTTGAAGTGATTGCTCATTGGCCCTCCAGATCCGCCGTCGCGAGTTCGCTTGCTGAATGTTCGCTAATGTTGCGATCTGCGCGTGACGTCGGCATGACGAGCGCGTCGCCTTCGATGACGACCTTGCCGCGCACCGTGCAGACGGTGTCCAGCACGACGCGGCGCTTGCCGGGAATCAGTTCCCGCACCGTCACGGTTGCCGTAACGGTATCGCCCGGCCTCACCGGCGCCTTGAAGCGCAGGCTCTGTCCGAGATAAATCGTGCCGGGGCCGGGCAGTCGGCCGGCGATTGCCGCGGAAATGAAACTCGCCGTCAGCATGCCGTGCGCGATGCGCCCCTTGAAAGGCGTATTGCGCGAAAACTCATCGTCGATGTGCACCGCGTTGTTGTCTCCCGATGCGCCGGCAAACAGCACGATGTCCGCATCGGTAATCGTCTTTGCGAAGCTCGCACTCATGCCCGGTGCCAGGTCTTCGAAGTCGTATCCTGCAATGTCATTCATAAGAGATCCTAAGGATATGATGAAAATAATTTCGCCTGGTGATCCGTGCGTGGCGGGCAAGCGCCTCATGCAACGGCTATCCGGCCAGAAATCAGTTTGTGCTGGCCGAAGGCTCTGGCGTGCAGGCGTGGCCACGATGACTGGGCAGATACGGCTCGTTACCGACGCATCATGCTTGCTTCATCCCGCGTAGCGCGGCAAAGAACCCTGTCTCGGCCCGACGTCCATGCCGTGGATTGTTCACACGACATATCGTCAGTACAGGATTGATGGCTTCGAATAGCACAATACGGCAAACGCGAACTGCGCATTTAGGATTGTGCGCCACGATTTTGGTAATTCATGCCTTCGCGCGCCATGCTACGATCGACCCGATTCCACTTCAATCTTTGCGAACCATGGCGACCTTGTATGACCTGCTGGGCGTGCGCGACGACGCGAGCGACGAGGAAATCAAGCGGGCCTACCGCAGGGCCGCGATGAAAGCGCATCCCGACCGCAATATGGGACGCGAAGCCGCCGCACATGCGCAATTCCAGGAGATCAAGGAGGCATACGCGATTCTCTCGGACCCGCCGCAGCGCCGTGTCTACGACGCCGTCTATGCCGAGGAAATGGGGCGCCTCGTCCGTGAGCGCGAAGAAGCGGCGCGCGAGGAGGAGGCAGCACGCCAGGCGGAGTACGCGCGCCATGTCAGCCTGGCAATGCGCTTCGCCGAGCAGGGCTACAACCGTGACGTCGTATTCGGTGTGCTGCTCGGCGGCGACTGCGAGTCCGAACTGGCTGCGCGCATTGCCGATGGCGCGGTCGAATTGCATTTGTCGCGCCAGACCGGGTCGCTACAGACCGGGTCGCGCAAGACCGCGGCGTCCCAACCGGCGGACAGCGCCACGGCGCGCAATGGCGCGGAGCCAGGCGCACATTCGAAACCCGGAGATGCGGGCAACGACGAGTCCGCGAAATCCGGCGATCGCCCGCAAGCGAACCTCTTCAGCGCGATCTGGCACAGTATGTTTGGATTGCACCACTGAGTTGGCCGTGCCACTCCCGGCCACATATCGCAGGAGCAGGGGTACGATAAGGGGTAAAACCGCAACCAGCGTGGCGACCTATGACTGCGAACTCACGTGAAGCCCTCGATGTCGACGCGGAAGCGTTGGCAACCTTGTCGGAGTACCTCGAACTTGCGCTGGACAAGGGCGGCAGCCTGATCTTCGTGCGCGCGAAGAACGGGAGAAGCGAGGTCCATCTGGGCGACCCCGCCGAGTCCCAGGAAGACTGGGCGCACCTCGGGGCAGTTCCGGAATCCGTCGTACGGGCGATACTCGAGAGCACCCGGTCGGGCCTCAACGAAATGACGATACAGGCGCAGACCTATCGATTCGTCCGACTGTTCAGTCAGGTGGGCGAAGTCGGGGCGGTGATTTTTGTCGTAGCCTGAAACCGGCGTTGGGCGGATGTGCGCCGGTTCGCACTTCGAGCGCGCCGATATCGTTCGACGCGCTCGCCCCATTCACCTGGCGAAGATCCGCGCGTCAGGCAGCAAGCTTCAGCGCTTGCGAGAAGTCCTCGAGCAGGTCGTCGATTTCCTCGATGCCGACGGACAGCCGCAGCATCCCGTCGGATATGCCCATCGCCTTGCGTGTTTCTGCACCGGCTTCGAAAAAGATCGTCGGCGCGACGGGAATGATGAGCGTGCGTGTGTCGCCGAGCCCCGTCGCCTTGATCGGCAGCTTGAGCGCGTTGACGACATCGATCATGCGCTGAGCGTTGCGCAATTCGAACGACAGCAGCCATGACGCGCCTTTGAACAGCGCCTGCGCGACTTCGTATTGCGGATGGCTTTTCAGGCCCGGATAGAACACCTTGCCGATCGCGTCGTGCCCTTCGAGAAACTGCGCGAGTGCGAGCGCATTGTCGCTGCTTTGCTTCACGCGCAAGGCGAGGGTTTCCGCGCCCATCGCGATCGAGTGCGCCTGCTCGGACGACAGCGACGCCCCCATGTCCCGCAGGCCTTTCTTGCGAATCTGCATGAGCCCCTGATCCTTTGCCGCCGTTTGCCGATAGGCATCGGCGATGTTCGGATACGCGCTCCAGTCGAACAGGCCCGTATCGGTCACCGCGCCGCCGAGTGCGGCGCCGTGGCCCGCGATGGTCTTCGTCAACGAGTTGATGACGAGGCTCGCGCCGACCGCCTTCGGCTTGAACAACGCGGGCGATGTGATCGTGTTGTCGACGACGTACGCAATGCCGCGCTCACGACAGGCGTTGCCGATGCCCTGCAGGTCGGGAATCTGCGTGCCCGGATTCGCGATGGTTTCGACGAACACCATGCGCGTATTCGGCCGGATCGCGTTCTTCACGTTTTCGGCGTCGCTCGCATCAACGGTCGTGACCTCGATGCCAAGCGTGCGCAGCGTGCCGAACAGGCTGTTGGTGTTGCCGAACACATAACGGCTCGATACGAGATGATCGCCCGCGCGCAGCAGCGTGAGGAACGTCGCCGTGATAGCCGCCATGCCCGTGCTGAAGCAGATGGTTCCGGTGCCTTCTTCCAGGGCGGTGATCTTGCGCTCGAGCGCGGCCGTCGTGGGGGTGCCCTGGCGCGCGTAGTTGAAGCCGCCTTTCTTCGTGCCTTGAAACACGCCGATCAGATCCTCGACGCGCTCGAAACCATACTGTACGGACGTATGAATCGGCTGCCGGAGGCTGCCGTGCTCCGCGCCCGCGATTCTGTCGCTGTGGACGATACCGGTGGTGAATCCTTGCTTTGCCATGCGTTCTCCGTTCCTCAGGTCGATCTCATGCGGCACATTATCCCCTGTAACGCGCGATCCGCGGCGCCGCTTGCTGATTTGCCGACGCGCCGGATGCTTTCCACGCGCGACTAGCGGAGGCTTCGGCCAACCAGAAAGGAGCACCTGGACGGTGGTTTGCACAGATTCAACGCAAACGGGCACGTTCGGCGGCGGTCGCCGAACGTGCCCGTTCAACCCGAAGCAGGTCGATCGTCAACCCGCCTTAACGCATGCCTCCGCTCGCGACGATACGTTCGCCCGTGAGCCATCTCGCATCGTCCGATGCGAGGAAAACCACGGCCGACGCGATATCGTCCGGCTGCCCCACGCGGCCGAGCGGCGTCTGGCTGATTGCATGGGTCTCGAAGTCCGAACCGATGACCCCGACACTTTGCGCACCCTCGGTCACGATCACGCCGGGATTGATCGCGTTCACGCGGATTTTCCTCGGCCCCAGCTCGCGTGCGAGCACACCGGTGATCGCATCCACCGCGCCCTTCGTGCCGCTATACACAGCGGTAGTCGGCGGGGTGATCGTCGTCACGACCGAGCTGACGTTGATGATGCTCGCGCCCTCGCCGAGATGCTTGACCGCCGCCTGCGTGGTGAGCAGGACGCCAAGCACGTTCGTGTCGAACTGCCTGCGGTATTGCGCCTCCGTGAACTCCTCGATCGGCGCGAACTCGTAGACGCCGGAGTTGTTCACCAGGATGTCGAGGCGACCGTAAGTTTCGATCGCCGTGTCGACGATGCCTTGCGCGTCGGCGGCCTTCGACACGTCGCCGCCTACGGAAACCGCCTTGCCGCCGGCCGCGGTGATCGCGGACACGACCGCATCGGCGCCTGCCTTGCTGCTCGCGTAGTTCACGACCACCGAAGCCCCTTCTGCCGCGAGCGCCTTCGCAATGCCGGCGCCGATGCCTTTCGACGCGCCCGTGACAACGGCCACCTTTCCTGAAAGCTTGCCCATTCTGTTCACCTCAACGTAAGTTGCATCATCGATTGAAACCGGCGTCTGGACTTGCACGAGGCAATCGGCCGGCGTTGAGTGTGAATGTAGAGGTCCGCGCCGGCCGGATAAAGCGGCCTGGCGCGAATTGACTGGCAAGATCAGCCGAACAATCGGAGGGATATGAACAGGCGGCCGGCCGGCATTTCCAAGCTATCGATCGCGATGACAACCGCTGCGCCCATCGTCGCCGGGTGCGGCTCAGGCGCCCCGCAAGCCGTCGATCGCGGCGCGCAACGCGGCGACCACGGCCGCCCAGTCGCCTTGCGCCGGCTGCCGGAATAGCCGCGCCTGCGCATACCAGGGACTATCGCTTCGCTCCAGTTGCCACCGCCAGTCCGGCATGAACGGCAAGGCAATCCATACTGGCTTCCCGAGCGCCCCAGCCAGATGCGCGACAGCCGTATCGACGCTGATGACGAGGTCGAGGCGCGCGATCAGCGCAGCGGTCTCGGCGAACGTGGTGAGCCGCGCCGAAACATCGCGCAGCACCCCGCGCTGATCGAGCTGCGCGAGGGCCGCGCGATCCCTTTCGCGGACATCCGGTTGCAGCGCGAAGCAATCCGCGTTGGCATCGAGCAACGGCATCAGTTGATCGAGCGCCATCGACCGTTTGCGATCGTTCAGATGCGTCCGGCTGCCCGACCAGACGATCCCGATCCTGGGCCGCCTGCCAACGCCCGCTAACACATCGTCCCACTGCGACGCGAGCGCCGCATCGGCGTGCAGATAAGCACCTGGCACCCCGAGGTCGGTTGCCCGAGCCTTGAGCGCAAACGGCAGGCTCAGCAGTGGGATGTGGTAGTCGAAACGCGGCACCTCCGCGCGCTCGCCAATGACTTCGGCCGCACCAGGATAATCCTCGAGAAGCGGCAGCAGCACATCCTGAACGCGCAGCACGACGCGAGCGCCGGCCGCACCGAGTCGATCCACGAAGCGCACGAATTGCAGCGTGTCACCGAGCCCTTGCTCGTGATGAACGAAAATCGTCTTGCCGGCTACCGGTTGAGCGCCAGTCCATTGCGTACCCGGCGGAAAACCGTGGGTTTGCGTCCCGTCGCGCCAACGCCATTCGTATTCGCGCCAGCCGTGTTCGAATTCCCCCAGCAGCAGATTGGTCTGGGCACGATTGGTGCGCGCGCCGGCATCGTTCGGATCGAGCGCGAGCGCTTTCTTGAATTGAAGCAGCGCCTCGTCGAAGCGCCCCAGATCGCGCAGCGCGACCCCGAGATTGACGTACGCGCGCACGAAACGCGGATTGATTGCGATTGCCCGGCGATAGGCATCCATTTCGTCCTGGTGGCGCTCCATCGTCCCGAGCAGCGTGCCCAGGTTGTATTGCGCCTCGGCCGATTGCGGCTGGATCTTGCACAGTCGCACCAGCAGCTCGCGTGCGCGCTCGTGTTCACCGAGTTGTATCAGCGACATCGCGGCGCCGTGCATCGAGGCTACATGGCCAGGGGATCCGGCGAGACAGCGCTCGAATAGCGCTATGGCGTCTTCGTGGCGCTGCGCCGCCTGGCAGACCTTGGCGGCGAAGTGCATCTGCTCGGCGGACATGGACAGGTGCGCCGCTGCCCGTATCAGATAGTCGGCCGCGCGGGCATGATCGCCCTGTCCGGCGGCGATGTAACCGAGGCCCTCGAGCGCTTCGCCGTGATCCGGAACGTTCGCCAGAATCGTGTGCAGCAGTGTCGATGCATCGTCGAATCGCCCGGCCGCGCAGTGCTGTTGGGCAGTCGCGAGAGCATGTTCGATGTTGAGGTTCATGGCGATGTGGCGCGGCGCGAAGATGCGGGCTGTCGACGGAGGGAGGGCGATTATTGTACGGGATCGCGCAGGCAGGGGATTGGCCATGCTGGCGCTCGACGGACGCATTCCGGCTGGTCTGGCCAGTGAGACAGCGGAGCCCTGATGACGCGAGCGCTGACGGCAGCGCCGCGCCCGACTTAATGGGTTTCTGACGCGGCTTGCGCAACCGACGCGATGGTGATGCGGCCTCGACGATCCGGCGACGTCGTTTCCAGCGAGTGCCCGGCTATTCAACGGGCTCCGGCGGAGCACCGTCTTGCGGTAGGCGCTCGACGGGCGATTGCAGCGCCGGCCCGACGTCGTCCTCTTCCATCATCGGTTCGACGCTCTGCACGGCCGCCGGCTGGGCGTCCCTGGTCACAACGGACGGTTCCGAGCTTCGCACGGGCGCGTTGGGTTGAGCCGTGTGGGCGCCGCTGCTCACGCCGGTGCCGACGTTCGTGCTCGTGGTGTTCGCGCTCTTGAGCAGGCCGCGTGAATCGAACAGAAACACGGCCGCGGACGAGTGCGTGTCGGCGCCGCCGACAAGCGCTCCGATGAACGGCAGATAGTTTTCCGGGTGGGGGCGCGACGTCACGTAGGTGTAGACGAGCAGCGTCGAGCCGTCGTCCAGCGCAGTTTCCACCGACGCCGGGCCGAGCGCGGCAATGACGTCCTGCAGGCGCGTCACGCCGTGCTTGAAGTCCGCCATCTGTTCGGGCCTCACTTCGACACCCGCCGATACGCAACCGGCAAGGATGGCGCCGCACAGTAGCCCGAAGACGCGTCCGCGATTCATGATGCACCTCTGAGTTCATTCTAGGACGAACGAGTCAGAACCGGCGACGTGGAGCATGCGCTGCCGCCCCAAATACGGCCGCCGATATCGGGAGACGGTCACCGAACGCGTGACGGCATCCGACGGTGACACTCGCCCCCCGCGGTGCAGAGGGAAGTCGATTGTTGGCTAGGCTCCAATGGAGGGCCGGGTTGCGGCCCGCGCTGATCGAATGCGACGCAGACTCAGTGCCAGCTTCAGGCCGGAAGCACCTTATCGGGATTCAGAATATTGTGCGGATCGAGTGCAGCCTTGATCGCGCGCATTGCCGCAATCTCCGCCACGCTGCGCGTATGACCGAGTACATCGCGCTTTTTGGAGCCAATTCCGTGTTCGGCGGAGACCGAGCCACGATAGTCGCGCACGATCCCGTAGACGAGATTTTCGACGGCATCGACCGTTGCCGCATCGGCTCCGGGAACCTGCACGATAAGGTGCAGATTCCCGTCGCCGAGGTGCCCGTAGGTCAGCACGGTGCTGGTGGGCCAGGTATTGCGGAGGGCCGCGTCGCATTCCTGTGCCGCCCTGCCAATGTCGGCAATCGAAAAGCTGACGTCGAATGCGATCAGGTCTGGCATCAGGACGGGAAATTCCGCCGTCGAATCCCGGATCCGCCAGAACTCGGCTGCATCGCCCTTTGACTGCGCAAGCGCGGCATTTTCGATCAACCCTTCCTCGAGCGCTTCCTCGAGGAAACACTGGAAGACTTCCTGGTGCTCGGGTTCAGTCGTGCCAACCGACTCCATCAGCACATGAAAGTTGTGCCGCTCGTCGAGCGGATTGCGAATGTCAGGAACATGTGTCGTCATATAGTCAACGAAGCTCGGCCACATCACCTCAAACGCCGACACGCCGGTCGGGAGCCGCCGCTGGGCAAGCGATAACAACCCCGTCACTGACTCGTAGGTTCCCACGCCGCACCATGCCGTCGCCACCGCGCTGGCCGGTGGCCGCAAGCGCAAGACGACGCGCGTGATGATGCCGAGCGTGCCCTCGCTACCGATCATCAGGTTGCGCAGATCGTAACCGGTATTGTTCTTGACCATCTTGTGCGTACTGTCGATCACGTCGCCGTTTGCCAGCACCGCTTCCAGCCCGAGCACCTGGTCGCGTGCCATGCCGTACTTGATGACACGATTGCCACCCGCATTGGTCGCGAGGTTCCCGCCGATCGTGCAACTACCGCGCGCACCAAGGTCGAACGGAAACGTCAATCCCGCCTCGGCCGCGGCATTCTGCACGGATTCGAGCGTCGCCCCCGCTTCGGCCGTGAGCGTCGCCGATACCGGATCGACTTCGCAGATGCGGGTCATGCGCTCCAGGCTTATCGCAACATCGCTGGCGCGTGTACACGCCCCTCCTGCGAGGCCCGTCAGCCCTCCCTGTACAACGACCGGCTGGCAGTAGAGCGTGCAGATCGACATCGCTTCGCTCAACTGGGCGGTGGAACGTGGGCGCAGCAGAGCAAGCGGTATATCAGCGGGCTCTCCGCTCCAGTCCGCCCAGCGACGCCCCGCGATCGTTTCGCGCAGACTGACCACATCTGCGCCGAGGGCCTCGATGAGCGCGATGACGATGGGTGGGTAAGCCATTTCAGTCTCCTTGGTCGAGTGAGTCCGTGCGTGACTTCATTTCGCACCTGGGGTTTTGTTTCCGCACGGAATCGCAAGCAAAATCACCCCGACAAGGGACGCTGCTGCGAACATGTACATTGCCGAGTCCATACGACCCGTGACCGTCTTTATCCAGCCGACGATAGAGGGAGAAAAGAGGCCCGGCAGATTGCCGATGGAGGTGATGATGGCGATCGCTATCGCGCTCGCGCCGCCTTGCCAGACGGCGATCGGGAGATTCCAGAACACCGGCAGCGATGCCATCAAGCCGAACATCGCCAGACTGAGCACGGCCAGCGAAAGCGGGACACTGCCCGATACGGCCGGGCTTGCTACCCAGCCGATGGCTGCGAGAAGCGAAAGCACGATGAGCGCCGGCCGTGGGTTCTGGCGGCGGTCCACCCAGGCCGCGACCATGAACATGGCGATGACGGCGACAGCCCAGGGAATGGCTGACAGCAGCCCGATCGAAAGTGGGTCCTTGACTCCCGACGACTTGATGATGGTCGGCAGCCAGAAGACGAAGCCGAAAAAAGACATCCCGTAGCTCGCGTACAGCGCGGAAAAAATCCATAGACGAGGGGAGAGAAGTAGCGACCGCACCGGCACATCATCGACAGTCGTTCGCTCTTCGGCAATTCGCGCCGCCAGAAGCTGCTTTTCGCCCTGACTGAGGAACGTTGCGCGGGCCGGTGAAGGCGGAAGCCAGAATAACGTCACCACGCCGAGAACCACGGAGGGCACGCCCTCCAGCAGGAATAACCATTGCCACCCCGCAATGCCACCGTGCCCCCCCATGGAATGCAGGATAGCCCCTGAGATTGGCCCGACAATCACGCCGGAGACCGCGATCGCCGTCATGAGGATGGCGGTGATCCGTGCGCGGTACTCACGGGTAAACCAGTCGGTCAGGTAATAAATGACCCCGGGGAAAAAGCCGGCTTCGGCAACACCGAGCAGAAATCGCATGACATAGAACTGAAGGGGTGTCTGGACGAACATCATGCACGCAGATACCGCGCCCCACGAAATCATGATGCGCGCGATCCATCGGTGAGCGCCATAGCGCCGAAGCAACAGGTTGCTTGGAACCTCAAACAGGAAGTAGCCGATAAAGAAAACCCCCGCCCCAACGCCGTACACGGCTTCGGAGAAACCCAGGTTGTCCAGCATTTCCAGTTTGGCGAACGCGACATTCATCCTGTCGATCTGCGCCACCAGGTAGCAGGCGAACAGAAAGGGCATCAAACGCCATGCGATCTTCGAAAAGAGTAATCGGCCAGGATCCGCGCCTGCGGCCGAAAACGAACTCGATGTGCTTTGGGTGGAACTCATGCGTAGGTCTCCTCATGTCTTTGTCTGGATTTCGTCGATGCGACGTTGGCACCCCACGTCGATGAGCGCCAAGGCGCTTGCCAGGTGTTGCGTAGCCGATTGAAGCGGGTGCCTTCGTACCGGGCTATTTCAGTGCGGCATCATGTGCGACACGGAAGCCTTGCTTGATCAGGTCGATGTCGTTGGCCGCTACAGCCATGCGATACCCTTGCGCAAAGGCTTCGCGTGTCGCCTCTGCGTCGCGGGTATAAATTCCGCAAGGCAACCCGTGTGCCCTGGCGGCAGCCCGCACACGATCGCAGTCGCGTCCGATCGTGTGCGGGTCCGCTGTGCCGCGCGAAAGCGACAGATCGCCCGTGCCGATGAACAGGTAATCGATGCCGGGTACGGCCGCGATGGCATCCGCGTTTTCGATGCCAGTCACCGTTTCGATCAGGACTCCTACTGCTACCTGCAATCCTGACTCGATCATCGTCTCCATGCCGTGAAGCAAGGGACGGACTCCACCAGCCGAGCGTTTTCCCAGCGGAGGATACCGGGCGTACTCGACCGCGCGACGAGCATCGTCGGCAGTCTCGACGAGCGGAACCAGTATGGATGCGGCGCCCGCATCGAGCGCCTGAGCAATTTCGTGCGCACCGTTAGCGGCGCAACGCGCGATGACGGGCACCTGCTTGCCGATCACCGCGATGGCCGACTCCATGGAAGCGCGATCCCAAAGGCCGTGCTGAAGATCGAGTACGACTGCGCCCGGCCGGGCGTGTGCCGCGAATTCCGCCATGGCGACGCTCCCGAGCGCAAGCCAGATCAGGTCGACGGAATTCGGGGAATCCAGGCGCGACTTCAGAGAAGTGAACAGCATTGGGTAGTCCTCGTTGATTTCCAACATTCTGAATTCTGTTTGAAACACAACGATAGGTAAACTTTAGATGTCAATCAATACCAAACACGCCGATCTCGGGTTAACGCGTACAAGATCCCACTGTTGCCGCGCAATATCTCGCTGAACGGTGCCGCGCGATGGAATTGCGCTTGACTTCGAAATGGCGATCCCATAGTCTTCGTTCTAAATTCAGAATTCAGTTTTTCGAGATGGTTACCCACAGACCGGCGAGCCCTGGCGCTGGTCAAGACAGGACGCGGAGCGATGGTGCTTTCTCTTTTCCTGACGTACAGGCTTTCGTCCGACGCGGGTCCGCTGTTACCCGGCGACTTCGCATCGTGTGTCGCAGCAGTGCCCGGGTTGTCCGATGCCGTGCTCCATGTGCCAACAGCGGCCTCCGACCCGTATCTGAAGGATGACGGTCCTCCATCACTTGTTTTGCAGTGCTACTTCGATGGGCTGGATTCGCTGGAATCGGCTTCGCGTCGCAGCGGCGCACTGCAAGCATTGCTTGATCCCCTTGCCTTCACGTGGCTCGCCGGTGCCGACGTTACCCAGCAGGCAATGGTGGTTCGAAGCCATCCAGTCAAGCGCAATGGTGCCGTGCCTCCCCGGCATTGTGCGTACCTGGTCGGCTACGAGGGCGCGCCCGAAAGCTACGATACCTGGCTTGGTCACTATCTGGACCACCATCTACCGTTGATGTTTCGGCTTCCAGATATCCGGCTGGTGGAAATCTATACGCGGCTGGACTGGATGACCTCGCTTTCCGCCCGGCGGGAAACGTTTGTACAACGAAACAAGGTCGTCTTCGAGGGTCCGGAGGCACTGACGCAGGCTCTGCATTCGCCTGTCAGGACCGAAATGCGACGTGACTACGAAGCGTCGCCGCCCTTCGATGGCCGCAATGTGCACTACCCAATGACCGGTACCATGGTTTCGCATGTAGTACCCGCCTGCTACAGAAAGGAGACACGATGAGCACGCTCGTTACCAACCCGATGCGCAGTTCCGCCCCATTCAAGATCGGCGTCTTTTCGGCGAATGCCGACGGTGGACTATCGTTCACCACAGTGCCGGAAAGATGGACTGCACAGTGGGACGACATACAGCGCGCGGCCATCATCGCCGATCGCGGCGGCATCGACTTCTTTCTGCCCATTGCCCGGTGGAAGGGGTTTGGTGGTGCAACGCGGGCGCGCGAGTGGTCATTTGAAACCTTTACGTTTGCGGCTGGCCTCGCGGCGGTGACGCAGCGTATCGCCCTGTTCATGACCGTGCACGTGCCGCTCGTGCACCCCCTGTATGCCGCGAAGGCGCTTGCCACGGTGGACCATATCAGTCACGGCCGCGCCGGCTTGAACATCGTGTGCGGGTGGAACCCGGAAGAATTCGCGATGTTTGGTGCCACCCTTACCGACACCCCCTATGCCCAGGCGGGGGAATGGGCCGAGATCATCACGCGCCTTTACACCGAATCGGCACCGTTTGACTATTCTGGCGACTTCTATCACCTCAAGCAGGCGGTTACCCGACCGGCGGCGCTCCAAAGCCCGCGCCCGATAACCATGAATGCCGCGTTCGGGCCTCCCGGCCGTGAGTTTGCTGCCCGGCATTGCGACTATCTTTTTACGACGTTTACAGACCTGGAGGCCGGGCGCCAGCACGTTGCCGAGATGCGCGAGCGAGGTCGCAACGCAGGACGTGATATCGGCGTCTACACGGTTGCCCACGTGGTGTGCCGCGAGACGGAAAAGGAAGCTCGCGAATACTATGATCATTACTCGGTTCGCCATGTGGACGAACCTGCGGTCGAGGACCACATGAGCCGGAAAAAGGAGTTCTCCAACAGCCACGATGACGAGGCGTACCGCCGATACCGGCAGCGATTTGCTGCAGGCGCCGGAAGCTACCCGCTGGTTGGTACTCCTGAGCAGATTGTCGCCGAAATGGTACGCATGCATGAAGCCGGCTTCGGTGGTGCTGCGCTCACGTTTGTCAACTATGCGGACGAGTTGCCGTATTTTTGCGAGCGTGTAATCCCCCTAATGCGCGCCGCCGGACTGCGTACCGAATGAGGGCGACAGCCATGCAACCCAACCTGCAACTGCAGCAAGTGCATCATACGATGACGCCCGCCGATACACTTTCATTCAAGCAGGCCATGCGCCATCTCGCGGGAGGCGTAACGGTATTGGTCGCGCTCCAGCCTGATGGTACGCCCGCTGGAATTGCCGCTACGGCGGTATGTTCTGTTTCGGCGGAGCCCGCGTCGTTACTCGCCTGTATCAATCAGTCCAGTTCGGTTGGAAAACTGGTGGCGACCGGAATACCTTTCACGGTCAATGTGCTGTCAGTGCATCACGAAGCGCTCGCGCGGGCGTTTGGTGGCATGAGCGGGCACGACCAGACTTCCCGGTTCGGGTTTGGCCAGTGGCATCTTTCACCCGAGGGCGTACCGGTGCTCGATGACTCACTTGTCGCCTTTGCCTGCCGCGTAGAGAAGACAGTGGCTCATGGCAGTCATCTGGTCGTGATTGGCAGGGTCGAGCATGTTGCCCTCCCCGCAGATCAGGCCGATACTGCGCCAAATCTGGTCTATCACAACGGTACCTTTGGACGATTTATCTCTGGGGTGTAGGTCGCAGCGAAGAGCCTGTGCTGGACTTCGGTGACAGGCTGCCCTGCGACGCCGGGGCGTCCCCAGAGACGCAATCAATTTTCACGGTTCAGCGACATGAAGTAGCGGTGTTCGGCGCCGGTAATGAAATCGAGCATCGCGGAACGGATTCGTGCGGGATCACGGTCGTTAAAACCGTCAAGGATGGCTTTCATGCCATCGACGACTATCTTTTGCGTTGCGTGATCCCTCAGCGTGTGAAGTCGCACCTGCTGAGCATGATCTGCAAAACGGCGGATCGCATCCTGGAGACGCGAATTGCGAACTGCGCCGAGCCATGCATCGCGAAACGCCACATTGGCTTCGATCATTGAATCGCCGTCTTTTTTTGTACAGGCCTTGCGTGCCTGCTGGTAGGCACGCTTCATTGCATCAACGCAATTCTCGTCAATCGTGGCCGCCGCGCTAGCCGCGGCGCTCGGCTCAAGCAGTCGACGCACTTCAAAAATCTCGCGAACGTCGTCAGGCATAAGCGTCGGCACAATAAAGCCCCGGAAAGTACCGGCCAGATACCCCTCGTTGACGAGTCGCAACAAAGCCTGGCGCACGGGCATACGCGTGCAGTTGAATTCGTCAGCGATCTCGTAGTCCAGAATGCGGTCATCGATGCCGATTGTGCCGCGCTGCAGACGTGTGCGGATTTCCGAGTAAATCGTTTCGCTTAAGGTAGTCTGGCGCAGGGCGGTGCGCCGGGGTGCCTTCGGGGCCTTGGCCGGAGTATTGCTCATAGGGGGATGTCAAGAGGTGCATTCTGAATTCATCTTATGGGGCACCTGCGGCATTGTCAATGCGGGGACACGTTCGATGTTTTTCAATCTCCGGAAATTCACTTTTCGAACGGTCGATATTGGGCTGATTGCGGCGGGCGAGATCCCCGGCTTGCTCAGCCATCCTGGCGCGGGCCGTCGGTCGCGACACCGAGCCCCGCTTCGAACGCGAACCGGAACAGATCGGCGTCGCGCTCGATACCGAGTTTGCGCATCGCGCGCGTTTTCTGGGCGCTGATTGTCTGCTTCGTGCGATGCAGCTGGTCGGCGATTTCATTCACCGACATTCCCGACACGAAAAGCCGGATCACTTCCGTCTCACGCGTGCTCAGCGTCAGCGCGCGCGGGTTCCTCGCAAGGGCGAGATCGGGAGCGGCGTCTTCGGTTTCGCGAGGCGACGCACGAAAATAGGTGGCGCCGGCATGCACGGCGTGAACCGCCGAGATCAGGTGGCTCGTGTCGTGGGCCTTGCTCAGCACCGACTGCACGCCCAGTTTCGCGATTTCGCGCGTGATGGCGGGGTTTTCGATCATCGTGAAGACCACGATCTTGAGCGCCGGCCAGGTGCGCCGCAGGTAGGAGAGGAGCGTCAGGCCGTCGCCGTACTCGCCACCGGGCATTGCGTAATCGGTAATCAGGACATCGCAGGGTTTGCTCTGCAGGATCTTGACGAGCTCGCCCGAGTCGGCTGCCTCGCCTACGATTTCTAGCGTCGGCACGCCGGCCAGATCGTGCTTGATGCCCGAAAGCAGCGCGGGATGATCGTCGGCAAGCACAAGACGGATTTTCATTCTGCTCATGCCAATCTCCGCGTAGACACGATGCACTGACAGGCGACGTCCGACTTAATGTACCCGAAACCGACCGAAAGATCCGGCAACCTGGCCGGACCTCGGCTCGAAGTCGTCCGTTCACGTCTGACTAGTCTGATATAGGGGCGAATTTCCGACGTATCTGTCTGATTTATAAGGTGTTCTTGTCCTGAGGCGCGGGCGCGTCGCGATAATCGATCCGGTCGGTGCGCCCACGCGGGTGAGATGCATGAAGCGCGCTGTTGATCCATGAAAATCAACCGGTGTCGCCATGTCTTCCCGTCCCCAAAACGAGGTTTTAGGTCAGTTGCATCGTTACAAGCAATGGCTCATTTTCGGCGGCGGCGTGGTCATTTCGCTGATGATCCTGTTCGCTTTCGGGGTCGTGATCTGGTCGACGGTCGCTGAACATCTCGCCGACGAGCGGCAGGCTTTCCTCGTCGGCCGCAACCTCGTCATGGACGAAATCAAGTCGAGCGAATCGCTGTTCCGCTCGACCCTCGTCGCGGGCGAGCTGGCATGGCGCGAGGAGGATCACATCGACCCCGCGCTCGTCGAGCGTTTCGGCACGAACGGCTATGCATTCGTGCTTCAACCGCCGTCCGCTTCGCTTTCACCCATATTGTCAGGAATCCATGGCAAATTGCCGCAGGACGAACTGCTGCGTCGTTACGTCGGTCTCACCGCACGAATGGGACGCGTGAGCGCAGTCAACGCGCGGCTGCGCGGGAAGGAGGCGAACCGCTATTTCATTGCCAAAGAGCGCAATCTTGCAGGGATCCTCACTGCGCCGCAGTCCAGTCGGGCGCTGATGACCGGTGCCGGTGGCGGGCGCGAGCGCCTGATCGAGGCCTTGGGCAGTGGGCTCGATGAGCTGAGCGTGCTGCGTCCCGAAGAACAGGCTGACGCGCGCCGACCCATCACATGGATGGCGCCGACCATCAGCCCACTGACCGGAAAGATGGCGATTCGTCTTGCCGCCCCGGTTCTCGACGAGGGGGCGCAAGTCGCGACGCTCGTCACCGAGTATGCCCCGGAGGTTCTCACTTCGCCGCTGAGTGTCGATACGCTCGACGGGATCTATATGGTCATCGGCCAAAACGGGGCAATCGTCGCGAGCACGGCCGGGGAGGCCGTCGATCCCGCGCTGGTCCAACGCATGCAGGTGGCGGCCATGGTGACGTCGATCGGCCACCGCAAAATAGAAATCGCGCACGACGGCGTATTCACGATCTCCGATCGTCTTGGCGATACGGGCTGGGTTCTCGTCTACGCGATCACATGGCGCGACGTTCTCGCGAGCATTGGCCGCGAGGCAACTGTCGGTGCGGCGGCGACGATCGCGACGTTGTCGGTGATGTGGATCTTTCTGATTTATTTCAAGCTTCGCATGTACCGGCCCGTGCTCGAGCGCTCGCGGCGTGTGTTCGAAAGCGAACATCTGAGCCGTACGCTGATCGAGACGGTGCCTGTCGGACTCGCGCTCATCGCCGTTGAGAGCGGCGAGCCGCTTTTGCGTAGTCCCGCGATGATCGACGCCGCCGCGCGCCTGGCCATGCCGGAAGAGACGCTGACGGCGGAGCTGGTGCGGCGCTATCGGCAGCGTGAGGGCACGCCGGGCGCGAACAGCCTTGTGCATGAGGACTGGTCGTTGCCCGCGCACGACGGCGCGACGATGGACTTCTCGGTAAGCGCCGCGCCGGCACGCTACCAGGGGCAGGATGTGCTCGTCACGGCGTTCACCGACGTGACGGCGCAAAGGCAGATCGAGCGTCGGCTGCGCGAGGCGAAGCTGGCGGCCGACTCGGCCAATGCGGCGAAGTCGGCGTTCCTCGCGGCGATGAGCCATGAGATCCGCACGCCGCTGAATGCGATCATCGGGAATCTGGAATTGCTGTCCTGCTCGCCGCTCGCTGCGTTGCAGCGCGATCGTCTGAAGACGGTTCGGCAGTCATCGCAAGGACTCCTTGCTATCGTCAGCGACGTGCTCGACTTCTCGAAGATCGAGGCCGGCGAGATGACGCTTGAGCACCTCGCCTTCGACGCGCATGAGGTGGCCACGCGGGCGCTCGCGATGTTCGGACCGGTGGCGCGCGCGAAAGGCCTGACGTTGTCGGGAGCATTCGGTCCCGCGCTCACACAGCCGATGCAAGGCGATCCGACGCGGCTCGGACAAGTGATGAACAATCTGCTGTCGAACGCGATCAAGTTCACCGAACGCGGTGAGGTCACGTTGCGCATGTCCGTCGAGGCGGGTGATTCCGTTCGGGGCGGTCAGCTCGTGATCGAGGTCGAAGACAGCGGCGTCGGTATGTCGCTGGAACAGCAAGCGCTGCTCTTCCGGGCATTCAGCCAAGCAGATGCGACGATCAACCGCCGCTTTGGGGGCACGGGGCTCGGTTTGGCGCTGTGCGCACGGTTGATCGATGCGATGGGCGGCTCGATTGCTGTACGGAGCGCACCGGGCGAAGGCAGCGTGTTTACTGTGCGCTTGCCGCTCGGGGGGGCACGCATGGGACGCGGCGCCGGACATGCCGCGTTTCGCGGGTGAGCGCGTGCTGTTTCTCGCCCGCGCCGACGTATGGCACACCTACGCGGTGGCGGCGCTCGAGGCATGGGGCTTGAGCGTGCAGGCGTGCCACGATCCGGCGCAGATCGATCAGGCGATGCTGGAGGAAGCACAGACGCTGATCATCTGCGGCGAGCACGACACCTGGCACACGGATGACGAGCGCCGCCTCGCCGAGGAGGCGGCGTGGATCATCGATTGCGGTGTCGACGGGCCAGCCTGCCCGGTTGCGGCCGGCGGCCAGGTCAAGGTCTCCTGCTACGGCCTGAAGGGATTGGCGGCGGCATTACGGTACACGCTGGAGGGCGAGCCGCTCGCGGCCGGCGAGGACGTGCAGCGCGTGTTTTCGCGCAGACTCAAGGTGCTGGTGGCAGAGGATAACGCGGTAAACCGGCGGCTTTTCGAGGAGCAGTTCAGCCTGCTGGGCTGCGAGACGCATCTGGCTGAGGACGGCCAGGGTGCGCTCGAATGTCTCCAGCGCGAGCGCTTCGACGTGCTGGTGACGGATCTGGCGCTGCCGGTGCTGGACGGCTATGCGCTGGCGAGCGAGGCGAGCTTGCGCTGGCCGGAGATGCCGGTCGTCGCGGCGACCGCCAACGCGACGCCTGAGGAGCGCGCGCGTTGCGAGGCCGCCGGCGTCGCGCGGGTGGTGATCAAGCCATTGCAGCTCGCCGATCTGGCGGCGACGTTGTCGGCGGTGACTGGCGTGCCGGGCGTGGTCGCGGGAGCTGGCGCGAGCGGGGTTGCGCGTGCTGGCATGCTGGGTGGCCGGCCATTGCCCGCGCAGATGCTGAAGGCGCTCCTGGCGTCGCGCGAAACTTCGCGGATGGAAATCGAGGCCGCCTACGATGCCGGTGACGCGGCAGCGGTGCTGGCGCAGCTGCATTCGATGCGTGGTGCGCTGAGCGTGCTCGGATACGGTGAGCTCGCCGCGAGGCATGCCGAACTGGATGCGCGAATCAGGCGCGATGGCCTCGGCGCGGTCGGGAAGAGCGAGTTTGACGCGATGGGTCGCGGCGTCGAGGAAGTCGAGACGTGACGCGGTGAGGAATGGCGCTGTCCTGCCGCAGGTCATCCAGCGTTCGCCGTTTCGCCGCGCGGTGGATAATCGGGCGGCAACCTGCTGATCAAGCCACTTCAAGGCGAGGCACCCGGCGCAAGCGTCGGCACCTCCGGAACCTATGACACGATCCGGGCAAGGCAATCTGCTGGACCGCTTTCGCCGCTATCAGCATCTGTTGATGTTTGGCGGCGGGGCAGTGATCACGGTGGTCGTGCTGGCCGCGTTCGCCATCGAGGTCGCATCCGTCGTGCGCGCCTATATCGCACTTCAGCGTCAGGAAGTCCTGCTCAATGAGAACCGGGTTTCCGGTCTGTATATGAGCCAGGTTGCGCTGGTGCAAAACTCCGTCCGGTACATCGAACTTGCATGGCGCGCGGGTGAGCGAGCCTCGCCGGCCCTTGTCGAGCAATTCAACGCAAACGGCCAGAGGCTTCGTTTGCAACAGTCCCCCGATCAGGTGCCTGTGACGATTGTCGGCACGTCGGCTGCCTCGTCTGGCGCGGCAGTCGGGCGGTATATCCAGTTTGCGGATCAGATGAGCCGTGCGCTGACGGCAACCGCTGAGCGAAACGGCGGCGCCCTGCGTGCATGGTTGTACAGCCCTGACCATGGGGTCGTGCTCGTGGCGGCGACGCCGTGGCCCGGCGATGCCCGAATGGAGCCGCTTTTTTCCGGGCATGCCGGGCTGTTGGCCGCATTGTTTGGCCCCCACGGCGATCTTCTCGCGCCGGAAGGCGCGCCTTCGCATGATCCCCGCACGGGTGGGAGGGCGCTTCGCTGGTTGCCCAGCTACGAAAGCCCTCTGAGCGGCGATCCGGCAATTCGAGTCGCAGCGACCGTATTCGACGACAACCAGAAGCCGTTCGGTGTGGCGGTTTATGAATTGCCTGTCTCCACTGTCACGGCTGCGCTCGGAAGAATCGGCTTTGATGGTTCGTTGCTGCTTTTCGGGCACGATGGAAAGGTGATCACATCGGCCGCAGGGCGCGCGGTTGACATGGAGTCCCTAACTATCGCCCGAACGCTGGGCTCGCAAAGCATCGCCGCGACGACGGGGACCGTCTATCGCGATGGCCACGTGATGTTTGTCTGGCCAATCGGCGCGACGGGCGCGACGCTCGTTTTTATCGAGTCGTGGCGTGCCATTGCAAGAGGCGTGAGCGGTCCGGTTGGCGCCTCGGCAGCCACCTCGGGCGTCATCCTCCTCGTGGTGTGGACGCTCATTCTGTTATTCAATCGACGCGTTTTCCAGCCCGTTCTGACCCAATCCCAGCGGGTGTTCGAGAGCGAGCAATTGAGCCGTACTCTGGTCGAGACGGCGCCTGTCGGGCTGGAACTGATCGCCGTGGACAGCGGGCGCGCGCTGTTGAGCAGCCCGACAATGATCAACACGGCCAGGCAGATGGTCACGCCAGAGCCAGTTCTTGCTGCGGAACTGGTTCGACGTCACCGGGCGCGCGGCGGGGCCAGCGGGGCGAAAGCCGTCACCCATGAAGACCTGACGCTGCCCACGCGTGAAGGCGGGCAGATGGATCTCTCGGTGAGTATCGTGCCGGCTCGTTATCAGGCGCAGGATGTGCTGGTGGCGGCGTTCACGGACGTGACGGCGGAAAGGAATCTCGCGCGCCAGCTGCGGGAGGCGAAACAGGCGGCTGACTCGGCGAACGCGGCGAAATCGGCGTTCCTCGCGGCGATGAGCCACGAGATCCGCACGCCACTCAATGCGATCCTCGGCAATCTGGAGCTGCTGTCGCACTCGCAGCTCGACGCATTGCAGCGCGACCGGCTGATGACCATCCGCAGTTCATCGGACGGCTTGCTTGCGATCGTGAGCAACGTGCTCGATTTCTCGAAGATCGAAGCGGGCGAGATGGCGCTGGAGCACATCGTGTTCGATGCGCAGGACGTGGCCTCGCGGGCGCTGACGATTTTCGGGCCGCTGGCGCGGGCGAAGGGCTTGACGCTGTCGGGGGTATTCGGCACCGCTGCGACGCAGCCCATGCAGGGCGATCCGACGCGGCTCGACCAGGTGATCAACAACCTGTTGTCGAATGCCATCAAATTCACGGAGCAGGGCGAGGTGACGCTGCGGTTGTCGGAGCAGATCGACACCAGCGATCACCCCACCCGCGATGGCCGCCAGGGCGTGCTGGTGATCGAGGTGGAAGACAGCGGCATCGGAATATCGCGCGAGCAGCAGGCGAACCTGTTCCAGGCGTTCACCCAGGTCGATGCGACGATCAGCCGCCGATATGGCGGCACGGGATTGGGGCTGGCATTGTGCGCGCGGCTAGCGAGTGCGATGGGCGGGACGATCACGGTGAGCAGCGAGCCCGGCAAGGGCAGCACGTTTACGGTGCGCTTGCCGATGGGCGACTGCGCGGCATTGCCGGCACCGGACCTGCCGCGGTTCGCGCACGAGCTGGTGCTGTTCGTGGCGGATGCCGACGCCTGGCACGCCTATGCGGTCGCGGCGCTTCAGGCGTGGGGACTCGAGGTGCAGACCTACCGGCATCCGGCGCAACTCGATCCAGAGACGCTCGCGTTGGCGGACACGCTGATTCTTTGCGGCGGGCGGGCCACCTGGCACGCGGACGATGAGCGCGAGCTGCTCGCAGAATCGTCCTGGATGATCGATTGCAGTCCTGAGGGCCCCGTCTATCCTGTCGCCACCGGACAGGTGGTGAAGGTGTCGAGCTACGGCCTGAAGGGACTGGCGGCGGCGTTGCGGTATACGTTGCAGGATCAACCGCTGGAGGTCGCCATGGAGACGCAAAGCGTGCTGTCGCGTCGCCTGAAGGTGCTGGTTGCGGAAGACAACGCCGTGAACCGGCAGTTATTCGAAGAGCAGTTGCAACTGCTCGGTTGCGAGCCGCATGTGGCGGAAGACGGACAGGCCGCGCTGGAATGTCTGTCGCGGGAGCGTTTCGACGTGCTCTTGACGGATCTGGCGATGCCCGTGCTGGACGGCTATGGGCTCGCGCGCGAGGCCCAGGCGCGCTGGCCGGAGATGCCGATCGTGGCCGCGACGGCGAGCGCGACGCTGGAGGAGCGCGCGCGATGTGAGGCGGCTGGAATCACACGGTTGGTGATCAAGCCGTTGCGGCTCGATCAGTTGTCGGAAACATTATCGGAGGCCACCGGCGTAGCCCGTATGCCGATGCCGGCGGATGGCCGCGAGGGCTCGCGTGATGGCGTGCTGGGCGGGCGGGCTATTCCGGATCAGGTGCGCTCGACGTTCCTGAGGTCGTGCGAAACGTCACTGACAGCGCTCCATGCAGCGTACGACGATGGCGATGCGGGCCGGATGCTCGCGGAGCTGCATTCGCTAAAAGGTGCGCTCAACGTATTTGGCTATGACGCGCTCGCGCAGCAGTGCGCTCAAATGGAGAGCACGATATCGAAGGACGGACTCGCGGCGGCGCATGCCATGCTCGAAGCGTTCGACGGCCGATTGCGCGCCGGTGTCCTGTCAGACGCGGCCGGGTTGCGCGAAATCCTCACGCAGATCCTCGCGCTTGCGGAGCGGCCCGAGCGCGCGGACGCACTTCTCGAAATCGTTCGCCTCGTGCGTATGGCCTTGCGACCGGCCGTTCTGCAAGACGCATAGGTTCCTGGTCAGCGCCGAAGCCTGGAAACGCAATCATGACGGGTTATAAGGATTGCAAACAAACTGTCGTTCGTATGAATAAAACGTGCGCTTCGACCATGAAAGCCCCGTGACCATGTACTTTTGGCGCGCCCTTGAGCAGTTCTGTCGCAGATGGCAGCACAAAATACCGATCGATAAAAAACTTGCTAGTCTTTGCTCGTGCATGACGGTCGCTTGGGCCGATGTTCGAAAACAAAGCGCGAGATGCTGTTCGGCTGACTGAAGCGGGTGTGGCTGGATTACCGATACTCGTTGCATAGGCAACGTTATGCCGCGTGCTATCGCGGCATTGCGTGAACTGGCCGGTCATTCGCGAGGCAGTGTAGTTCTGGTACTCCGGTTGTCGTCGTTCCCGGATGAACACGGGAAGCCTGTCCACGGATACGGGGGAATACATCAGTGTTTGCCATACAAGCAACGGGGCGATCGGTATCCCTGGCTTTGACCTTGACGCTGGGCGTCCTGGCGGCAAGTGCGCTGTTGACGGGCTGCCGCAAGAACGAAGAGGCGCCGGTGGCCGAAGTGCGTCCGGTGCGCGTCATCACGATAGAGAAGCAGGACGCGGGAAGCACCATCACCCTCACCGGCCGGCTGCAGGCACAGGCCGAGATCAACCAGTCGTTCCGTATCGACGGACGGATGATCGCCCGCAACGTCGATGTCGGGGATCGCGTGAGGCCCGGCCAGGTGCTCGCGCGGCTCGACCGGATGAACGAGGAAAGCAGCCTGCAGTCCGCCCGCGCGCAGCTGGCCGCCGCCCAGGCCCAGGCGCTCGAAGCGCGCACGATGTTTACCCGCATGCGCGATCTGCTCGCCGAGCACGCCGTCTCGCGCGCTTCCTTTGAGCAGTCCGAAGCAATGGCGAAGATTACCCAGTCGCAGGTCGATTCGGCGCAGTCGCTGGTGAGCATCGCGCAGAACCGCCTGAGCTATACCGATCTCGTTTCCGATGTCGCGGGCGTGGTCACGGCGCGCGGCGCCGAGCCGGGCGAGGTGGTGCCGGCCGGCCGCATGATCGTCCAGATCGCCCGCGAAGGCGCAGTGGATGCGGTATTCGACGTGCCCGCCGCCATCAAGGACGTCGCCCCGCAAAACCCCGACATCGTCGTGGCGCTGGCCAGCAACCCGCAGGTGACGGCAATCGGTAAGGTGCGCGAAGTATCGCCGCGCGCCGATCCAGTGACCGGCACCTTCGCGATCAGGGTGCGCCTGGTCGATCCACCGGCGGCCATGCGCCTGGGCAGTACGGTCACCGGCCACATGAAGGTCGAGCGGCCGCCCGCCATCGAAATTCCTTCGAGCGCGCTGATCCAGCCCGCAGGCAAGCCGGCGGTGTGGGTGGTCGATACGAAGACGGACACGGTGTCGGTGCGCGAGGTGCAGCTTCAGGCGTATGGCGA
>NZ_BBJJ01000026.1 GCF_000739815.1 Paraburkholderia mimosarum LMG 23256 = NBRC 106338 | reverse complement strand
GCTTCTTTGCGCACTCGCCCCACTCTTTCCTAAAACTAAGAGGCCGGTTCAAAAAGCCGACTCGGCTCGTTTGAATTTGCTCCAGCAGACGAGCGAGAAAGCAAATTTGAGGAATGCCTCGTGAATGTCGCTACGATGATCGAATCGGATACAAAAGACGCCGGATGTTGTTGAGCCGCCAGTAAGTCCATTCCACTATCCAGCGGAATTTCCCCAGACCGCTGCCATGTTCAGTTCGACGTCGTGCGATCACCGGTCTGATGCCAAGATCACGCAAGTGCTGGCGATGTGTGTCGGGGTCGTAGCCGGGATCGCCGTAGCTGAGCAGCCCCTCACAGGATCTTTTTTACTGGCCTCTAGCCGGTCCTGAACAATTCGCCTGCTAGCGGCGTCATGCCGCCGGGTAGTAGGGCGAATCAACGAATACATCAATTAATCCGTTTGCGGATTCAGATTTTCAACGTCAGTCGCTTTATCAAATTCACGCCATCCCTTCCAATAATCAGCTTCACGAACAACAGCCACCAGCCCTTACCCGGAATGACGACTTCTCTCGATATTATTCTTCCTATAATATTTAGCCTTAGAAAAAGATTTAGATTCTTGCAAATCAAAACGTTGAATATAAACGAGGACGCATGCCCTCTTGACATATACCTGTCGTATTTCCCCAAAAATACCAGACTTGGCTCGCAATCTGTCTCCCGCGATATCCGCCTTGGGCTTCCACTTAACGAATACTCCACCAAAGCATCATGCACATAGATAAATGCACAGCCCGCCATTTCAGCATTAATGGCAAAATCCCAGTCTTGATGGCGACGCAAAGACCCATCGAAGCGAATTAACGGATACTGATGACGCCACATCACAATGGACGAGGTTTGAACGTATCCGCCCTCGAGCAAGATGAAATCAAACATCGGCTGGCCATCATAGGGCGACCGGTTGCCCAGCACGCGCCGGCTTCCGTCGATTAGCATGACGTTGCTGAACAGCACCTTCACCTCGCTCTCGGGAGGCTTGGGGCCTAGCGCAGCGATGCATCGTTCAAGCTTGTTCGGCAGCCAACGGTCATCCGCGTCCAGAAAAGCAATCAGATCGCCGGCGGCCTCCTCGATGCCCCTGTTTCGGCACCACGCCGCCCCCCGATTCACGCTCTCGCGGATCAGGCGCAAGGCAATTCCGTCTCCGCAATGACTCGGCAAGTCGAATTGCAGCCCCGATGCGTCGTCTATAACAATAATTTCCCGCGGAACATGGGTTTGGCTGGATATCGATTCTATGGCTAGCCAAAGCAAATCAACGCTCTTGTAGTGTGGAATTATCACACTCACGTTGTAGCCATTGTCAAAGTCACATCGCATCCCGCACCTCGAACCTGAATTTCGACAATTTCCTCGTGCAAAGAGTAGGACTATCGATCCTGATCTGGTAGCACGTCGACCACACTTATTCTTACCTTCCTTACCGTGGAACATATCCATCCACTGTAGACGCCGCGACATTCATTACGTAATCATTAAACATACTTACTAATTCATACATATATGATTGACAAATCTTCCTCCCTGACTTCGGCCCGGTTTCTTTCAAACGCCATGGAGCTGACGCAGTTCAAAAACGAACGTAAGCGAGAGGCGTTCCGGAAGCAAAAGCAATAGATGATTCGTCCGGCGCCGCATCGAGTCGCAAAGGACCATGCAGCCGAGCTAATTTTCGGAGAGCCTCACAGATTTTGTGTCGACATCTCGTTTCGGCAATTGCCGCGTCGACTCGTCGATCTCCGTACGGATGCGCGCACGCAGGTGCAGCGTAATTGCATCACGTTCTGACGAATCGTAGGCCGTGTCGCAAGTGTTGTTCCGTGGGTTGCCCAACAAATCCGCGCGAGTTGTATCTGTACATTCTCTGGTGCGTGTGCCATTAGTTGCGCATTCAACCGGGTGGCGCGCGAAGCCCGGTGCCGCACCGACACTTCCCACCGCAAGTCGAACCAGGCCCTCAATGTCCTCGTCGCCACTCACGCCGCCAACCATGCAAGAAGTCCATGTCTGGCAATGGGACCTTGACGCCTGCGGGAGCCATTTTGATCGATACTGGGAGATGCTTTCCGAGCAGGAGCGCGAACGGGCCGGTAACTTTCACTTCGATCTGCATCGCTGCCGGTACGTGACCGGACGGGGAAAACTCAGGCAGATTCTTGGCCGCTATGCCGCGCTCTCTGCGCGGGCGGTTGCACTCGAGTATGGTCCGGAAGGCAAACCATTTTGCACGAGCCATCCCGCTGGATGGAGGATCTGCTTCAACCTGAGCCACAGCGAAAATACGGCGGCGCTCGCCGTTTCGAGCGGGTTGGAGGTAGGCATCGACGTAGAACATATTCGTCCGATCGAGGAGAGCATACCGCTCGAAGTCTTCTCCGCTCAAGAGCGCGAACAATTCGACGCACTCCCGTCGGCAGAGCGGCAAACGATTTTCTTTGAAACCTGGGCGCGCAAGGAGGCCTGCCTGAAGGCGCTCGGCACGGGCTTCATCCTGCCGCCGGAGCATTTCGAGTTCGATCTATCCGTTCACGGGGACACTACACCGCGCTTTGTCGGCGGCGAGGCGCAGGAGGCCTCGCATTGGTGCATTCGCTCCCTGTCACCCAGTGCGACCTGCGCGGGAGCCGTGGCGGCCCGCCACCATGGCTGGTCGATTATCGAGATGAACTGAGCTGGGCCACGCCTCGGGCGCGCCGTCATGGTCGCGATCCGCTTGCTGCCGCGCACAACGCCACACCCGAATCACCGGTCTTCGCCCCGAAAAAACGCACTGAGAACCCACGCCGCAATCGCCGCCAATCCCGCCCGCATGGCGGAAAGCGGGCGGCATCCTGAGCGCGGATGCGCCCTCGCAACCCAGCGCGACGTGTTGCAGCAGCACATCGTGTGTGCGACGGCGAACGGATAGGTATCCCGCGGAAGATTAACTTCCTCCTACAGCAAATTTCAAACTTGGGACACGAGCCGGTGCGCAAAGCCGCCTAGCGCTTGCGCTTCCTGTGACCGGCTGCCGTTCTGCGCAAGTGCCGCGAGCCCATCGCCAGGCCTTGCTTAGCACCGGACCTTCGCCAAAATCGTGGGGGAGTAGCAAATGTCACACAGAGATGGACTTTCAGGCGTTTGGCCGGGCGGGACCGATCATGTGCCTGGCGTGGCAGCGCGCTTCGATGCCATATGTGCCGAGTTCGGCAATCGTCTTGCTTCGATTGACGCCACGGGTGAGGAGCAGTATGCCGCGCTTGGCGAACGTTCGGCGCGGCTCGCAACCGTCCTGCACGAAATGGGATTGGAGCCGGGCGAGCGCTGCGCGATCATGGTCTCGCGCAGCCGCGACACGCTGGCCTTGATGCTGGCGATTCTGCGCCTGGGCGCCGTCTACGTCCCGCTGGACCGCGCCTATCCCAAGGCGCAGCTCGACTTCATCGTTGCCGACTGCTCACCGAGGCTCATCATCGCTGAATCGGAGGCGCTTGCCAGCGTCGGTGAGCTGAGCGGCGTGTCGGTCGATGTCGAGCATGTCGTCGCGGCGGCCGAAGCGGCCGAGCCCGCGCCCCTTTACGCCTGCAATCGTGACGACGCTGCCTACGTGATGTACACCTCGGGCTCGACCGGCAAGCCCAAAGGCGTGATCGTGCCGCACCGCGCGATTCTGCGCCTCGTGCAGGGCCAGACGTTCACCGAGCTTTCTCCTCACACGCGCTTCCTGAACCTCGCGCCGCTCGCCTTCGATGCGAGCACGCTGGAGATCTGGGGACCGCTCCTGAACGGCGGCTGCGCCGCCATCATCAACGAGGTCCAGCCCTCTCTCGACACGATCGCGTCCGGGATAGCGCGACTTGGCGCGACCAGCGCCTGGTTCACGGCTGGCCTCTTCAATGCGCTCGCCGACCATCGGCTGGAAGCCTTTCTTCCGCTCAAGGAGGCGCTCACGGGCGGCGACGTGCTGTCCCCCGTTCATGTTCGCAAGGTCATGGAGGCCCATCCGGGCCTGCAGATCATCAACGGCTACGGTCCGACCGAAAACACCACCTTCACCTGCTGCTACCGCATTCCGCGTGACGGCGAGACGCTCGCCAGTGGCGAAGCCATCCCCATCGGCTACGCCATCGCGGGCACGAGCGCCCATATCGTGGACGACAAGCTTGTGCCGGTCGCCGATGGAGAGGTCGGCGAACTGGTCGCGGGCGGTGACGGTGTCGCGCTCGGCTATCTGAACCGGCCTGAGCTGACGGCCGAGAAGTTCGTCGACGACGTTTTCGCGCCTGGCGCGAGGCTCTACCGCACGGGCGACCTCGCGCGCCGCCGCGCAGACGGGGCGATCGAATTTCTCGGCCGCAACGACCGGCAGATCAAGATTGCGGGCAAACGCATCGAACTCGACGAAATCGAACATGCGTTGCGCGCGGCGCCCGGCGTGGCCGACGCAGCCGTGGCGGCGTTCGACGGCCGCATGGGCAAGGCCATCGCCGGCTTCGTGAAAGCCGATGCCGGGGACGCCACCGTCTTCCTGAACGCAATCCGCGCTTATCTCAAGTCCGCCCTGCCCGACTACATGATGCCCTCGGAGCTGCGCGTCCTGCCGGATTTTCCACTGACGCCCAACGGCAAGGTCAACCGTAAAGCGCTGCTTGCGCAAATCGATACGCAATCCGAAGTATCTACAACGGTGTCGCCCGGCGACGACGACGTTGCCGACAAGCTCGCGACCGTATTCGAAGGCCTGCTCGGCAAACCCGTCGATCGCCGTGCGAACTTCTTCGACCTTGGCTTGCGCTCGCTCGATCTGATGCGCGCGCACGCCATCATCGCGCGCGACGTAGCGGTGAAGGTCGCGCTGGTGGATCTGTTTCGCCATCCGAATGTTGAGGCGCTGGCCGCGCAGCTGCGTACGACGCTCCCGGCAGCAAGCAAGGTGACGATCCGTCAACGCCCGGAAGTGCGAAGCGCAGCCATTGCAGTCGTGGGGATGGCCGGGCGGTTTCCGGGCGCCCGCAATGTTTCGGAACTCTGGCAGAACATCCTCGCGGGACGCAACTGCATCACGCATTTCGACGTGGCGGAACTCGAAGACACTTTCGATGATGGTTTGCGCCGCGATACAAGCTACGTCAAGGCACGCCCGATTCTCGCGGACGTCGACCGTTTCGATGCGGGCTTTTTCGGCATGCTGGCGCGCGAGTCCGCGCTCACCGATCCGCAACAGCGCCTCTTCCTCCAGATTGCGTGGGAAGCGTTCGAAGATGCTGGTTATGACCCGGCGACGATCGCAGGTCCCGTCGGGGTGTTCGCCGGCACCTCGATGAACACCTACTTCCTCAAGCACATCCTGTCCGATCGCGCGGTCATCGACGAATTTACGAGCCAGTTCCAGATTGGCGAGTATCAAAAGCTCGTGGGAGCCGGCGATTTCGTTGCCACGCGCACCGCCTACAAGCTTGGACTCACGGGGCCAGCCATCTCCGTCCAGACGGCGTGCTCAACCTCGCTCACCGCGATCAGCCTCGCCGTGGAGAATCTTCGAGCGGGACGTTGCGACATGGCGCTGGCAGGCGGCGTCTCGATCACCTTCCCGCAAAAGCGGGGTTACTTCTACGAAGAAGGCGGCATGGGCGCGCCCGACGGCGTGTGCCGTCCGTTCGATGCCGATGCCAAGGGCACGGTGTTCGGCAGCGGTGCCGGCGTAGTCCTGCTCAAACGTCTCGAAGACGCCCTCGCCGACGACGATCCGATCTATGCCGTGATCCGCGGCGTCGGCATCAACAACGATGGCTCCGACAAGGTCGGCTTCACCGCGCCGAGCGTCGACGCCCAGGCACGCGCCATTGCCATCGCGCACGCCGAAGCGGACATCGACCCGGCTACGATCGGCTATGTCGAGGCTCATGGCACCGCTACGCCGCTCGGCGATCCGATCGAATTCGCCGGACTCGTACAGGCGTTTCGCCTGGGCGGTGCAGAGGGCGGCCAGTTCTGCGCGCTCGGCTCGGCGAAAGCCAACGTCGGACACCTCGACGCGGCCGCGGGCGTGACGGGTTTCATCGCCGCGTCGCTCGCCCTGCGCAACCGCACGTTGCCGCCGCTCACGCATTTCCGCTCGCCCAATCCCGGCATCGACACGGCCAACACCCCGTTCTTCTTCAACGTGGCCGCGCGCCCGTGGGCGGACGGCCCCGCGCCGCGCCGCGCCGGTGTGAGCTCTCTCGGCGTCGGTGGTACCAACGTGCATGTGGTGCTGGAGGAGGCGCCTCGTCGTCACGCCCCGGACTCGCAAAGCCAGGGGCTCTATATCCTGCCGCTGTCGGCGCGAAGCACCGCGGCGCTCGAACGCGCGAAGGCGAATCTCGCCACGCATCTCGAAAACCATCCGGAGATCGCGCTGGCCGACGTCGCCGCGACGCTGCAAACGGGCCGTCGCGATTTTGCGCACCGCGCGATAGTGGTCGCCGATAGCGTGGAGCAGGCTCGGGCCAAGCTCCAGAAAGGCGCGATCGAGGCGCAAGCGCCGCAGGCCACGCCTGCAGTCGTCTTCATGTTTCCGGGCCAGGGGGCCCAGTATCCGGGCATGGGAGCGGCGCTCTATCGCACCGAGCCGGTCTATCGCGAGTGGATCGACAAGGGCGCAGAGGCACTGGCTCCGCATCTCGGGCTGGATATCCGGACGATGCTGTTGAGCGAAGCCCCGGAGGGCGACGATACCCCGCACCCCATCCGCTCGACGATCTACGCACAGCCGGCCCTCTTCCTCGTCGAATACGCGCTGGCGCAGTTGTGGATGTCGCGCGGCATCCAGCCCGCAGCCATGATCGGTCATAGCGTCGGCGAACTGGTGGCCGCCTGTGTGGCCGAAGCGATCAGCTTCGAGGACGCGCTGTGCCTCATCGCGCAACGCGGCGCGCTCATGCAGGCAGCCGAGCCGGGCGCGATGCTGGTCGTGCGCCTGTCGGAAGCCGAACTCAGCCCCATGCTGCCCGCCGACGTCGATCTCGCCGCGATCAATGCGCCGACGCTCAGCGTCGTCGCAGGCCCCTTCGCGGCCATCGAGGCATTCGAGGCCACGCTCAAGGCGCGCGATATCGAACATCGACGTCTGCACACTTCGCATGCGTTCCACTCGCGCATGATGTCCGGTGTCGTCGACGAACTAGCCAAGGTCGCGGACGGCCTTTCTTTCGCGAGACCGAAGATCCCGTATGTGTCGTCCGTGACCGGGCAATGGGCGTCGATGGATCAGCCGGTCCCGGGACAGTACTGGGCCAGCCATTGCCGCAATGTCGTGCGCTTTAGCGACGCGCTGGCCACGATCACGGCCGAGGGCAAGCCGCTGCTGCTCGAAATCGGCCCCGGCCGCACGCTTTCGACCTTTGTCTTGCAGGGCCTGCCCAAGGACCGGCATCAAGGTGCGATTGCGTCGCTGCCCGATTTCGCGACGCGCGAGCGCGAGCTTGCCGTCCTCGCCGAGGCGACGGGGCGTCTGTGGCTGAACGGCGTCAAGCCGAACTGGAAGACGCTGCAAGCTGAAAGTGGCCGCCGCGTTTCGCTACCGACTTATCCCTTCGAGCCGGAACGGCACTGGATCGATGCCCCGGCAACCGCTTCTTCCAGCCAGCCGACGACCGTTGCCCCAGCCACTGCCGCGGAAGGCCCGTCCGAAGCCCTAATCGAGATTCCTCAGACCGCCATGGCCCAAACCGTCCCAATCGACCGCAAACCGCGTCTCATTGCCGAACTGGCGTCACTGCTCGCCGAAATGTCCGGCGAAGCACCGGATACCTCAAATCCGGACATGACGTTCTGGGATCTCGGATACGACTCGCTGTTCATGGGACAAGTGTCCCGCCAGCTGCGCCGCCGCTACGATGTCACGATCAGCTTCCGTCAGATCATGAGCGACTATCCGACGCTGCCCGCCCTCGCGCAGTTCCTCGATGGCGCGATGCCGCCAGATCCGGAAGTTCCTGCCGAGCCCGCTCCCGTTGCTGCACCGGTTGCTGCGCCAGTCGCCGTTCAAACGGCGGCCGCACCTGCCGCCGTCGCGGCAGTGCAGGCGGGTGTGCCTGTGACAGCGCCGGCGACGGGCGACCTCCAGTCGGTGATCCGCGACCAGCTCGCCGCGATGCAGTCGGTGATGGCTCGTCAACTCGAGGTGCTGCAAGGCGCGCCGCTGACGGTCCCGCAGCCGGCAGCGGCACAGATCGCGGCGCCCGCAGCCGTCGCAGCGGCACCGGTTGTTGCAGCCGCCGCGCCCGCACCTGCCGCCGCACCCGCGCGCGCCGCAGGCCCTGAAATCAAGTTCGAGGAAAGCCGTCCATCGCGCTTCACCGCGTACAAGCCCGGCGCCACGCACTCGGGCCAGATGACCGACGCCCAAAAGACGTTCATCGCCGACCTCGCAGCGCGCTATTCGGCCAAAACCGCCACCTCCAAGGCGCGCACGCAGTCCTACCGGGCGGTGCTTGCCGATCCGCGCACTGCCAGCGGCTTCCGCGAGGAATGGAAGGAGCTCGTCTATCCGATCGTCGCTCAGCGCTCGAAGGGCTCGAAGATCTGGGACGTGGACGGCAATGAATATATCGACCTGGTCAACGGCTACGGCCAGACCGCGTTCGGTCACACGCCCGATTTCGTGGTTGCCGCGGTCAACGCACAATTGGCGGAAGGCTTCGCGATCGGACCGCAGTCGCCGCTCGCGGGCGAAGTCGCCCAGATGTTCTCCGAGATGACCGGCCATCAGCGCGTCACGTTCTGCAACACGGGCTCCGAAGCCGTGATGGCGGCGATGCGTCTCGCGCGCACGGTCACCGGCAAGGACAAGGTCGTCTGCTTCGACGGCGACTATCACGGCCAGTTCGACGAAGTGCTCGTGAAGCCCGGCAGCGAAGCGGGTGTGCCGCGCGCGTTCCCGCTTGCTCCCGGAATTCCGCAGACCTCCGTGGGCAACATGGTCGTGCTGCCCTACGCTCGTCCCGAAAGCCTCGAGTGGATCAAGGCCAACATCGACGATATTGCAGCCGTCCTGATCGAGCCGGTGCAGTCGCGTCATCCCAATCTGCGTCCGAAGGAGTTCGTGCAGCAGTTGCGCGAGGTCACGGCGGCCAACGACTCGGCCCTCATCTTCGACGAGGTCGTAACGGGCTTTCGCGTCCATCCGGCTGGCATGCAAGGCCTGTGGGGCATCCAGGGCGACATGGCGACCTACGGCAAGGTGGTCGGCGGCGGCTTGCCGATCGGCGTGCTCGCCGGCACCACGCAGTACATGGATGCGCTCGACGGCGGGCAATGGCAATTCGGCGATGCTTCGGTGCCCGAAGTTCCGCCCACGTTCTTCGCAGGCACGTTCGTGCGCCACCCCGTGGTGCTGGCCGCAATGAAGGCCGTTCTCCTGCACCTCAAGGAGGCCGGCCCGGCGCTGCAGGAAGGGCTAGGCGAACGCATGGCCGGCCTCGTGCAGCGCGTCAACGCGCATCTGGAAAAGGTCGGCATCGCCACGCGTGCGGAGTCGTTCTCGAGCTGGTTCTATGTGAATCTCTCGGGCGAGGATCGCCTTGGGAGCCTCTTCTATCCGTATATGCGCTACCTCGGCGTTCATATCATGGAAGGCTTCCCCTGCTTCCTGACGACGAGCCATTCGGACGAGGACATTCGCAAGATCGGCGACGCCTTCATCGCGAGCATCGACGCGCTCCAGCGCGTCGGTATTCTCGGCGGCGAGCAAGGCACGGCGGCGCTCACGCAGGCCGAACCGCCGCTCACGCAGTCCCCGCTCACCGAGCCACAGAAGGAAATCTGGATGTCGGCCCAGCAAGGCCACGAAGCCTCGCTCGCGTTCAATGAGTCGTTCACGCTCGAACTCAATGGCAAGTTGAACGAGGCCGCGTTCGAACGCGCCTTCGCCGCGACCGTCGCGCGCCACGATGCGTTGCGCGTCCACTTCTCGCGCGTCGGCGACACGATGTTCGCCGACGCTGCAACGACGGTTCCCCTGGTGCCGATCGATCTTTCCGCTCACGCCGATCCGGCGGGTGAGCTCAAGGCCATCATCGATGCGGAAGCCCGCGAGGTCTTCGATCTCACCCGGGCCCCGCTCGCGCGTGCGGCATTGGTGCGCCTCGAGCCGCAGAAGTGGGCGTTCGTGTTCACGGCGCATCACATCGTGTGCGACGGATGGTCGATCAACATCATCCTGCGCGATCTGGCCGCCCTCTACGCGGCGCAAGTCTGGGGCACGCAGCCGGAACTCGACGAGGTGCAGAGCTTCCTCGCCTTCGCCAAGGCCCAGGACGATGCCGGCGTGGACAAGGAAACGCGCGAGTTCTGGATGAACGTCCATCGCGTCCCGGCGCCGCAACCCGATTTGCCCGGCGACCGTCCGCGCCCGGAGCGCAAGAGCTTCAGCGGCGCCTCGACGACCCGCCATCTGGGCGCAGACCTGCTCAGGCAGGTCAAGACCACCTCCTCGAAGCAGGGCTGCTCGCTGTTCGCCACGCTGTTCGGCGCGGCCCAGGTGCTGTTCGGCCGTCTGTCCGGCAATGACGACGTAGTCATCGCCGCGCCGATGGCAGGTCAGTCCCAGGCCGGCGAGGCGCTGCTGGTCGGCCACTGTGTCAATTTCCTGCCGCTGCGCGTGAAGTTCGACCGCGAGAAGCCCTTCGCCGCGCACATGAAGGCGGTGCGCGATCACGTCTACGACGCGGGCGACCGGCAGAACTACACCTACGGTGCGCTCGTGCGCGACCTCGGCATCAAGCGCGATCTCAACCGGCTGCCGCTGACCGATCTGCAGTTCAATCTGGAAAAGGTCGACGGCGAACTCGACATGGCCGGCGTGACCACGCACTTCACGCCGAACGCGAAGGCCTACAGCAATTTCGATCTCTTCCTGAACGTGATCGAATCGGCGCAGGGTCTGCGTCTCGACTGCGACTTCAACACCGACGTCTACGACGAAACGACGATCCAGCGCTGGCTCGGTTACTACGAAACCCTGCTGACGGCCATCGCGCGCGATCCCGAAACGCCGGTCGCAGCACTGCCGCTGCTAAGCGATGCGGAAATCCACCATCTCCGAGACGAGCTGAACGCGACCCAGCATGACTACGATCTCTCGCAGACGACCCCGGCGCTGATCGCCGCGCAAGCCTGGCAGGCCCCGGATACGACGGCCGCGTCGGACGAGTCGACGAGCCTGACGTACGGCGAACTCCATGCGCGCGCCAACCAGATCGCCCGCCGGCTCATGGCTGCAGGTATCGCGTCGGGCTCGCGTGTCGCCATCGCGATGGAACGCACGGCGACGACCGTGGCCGCCATGATCGCCGTGTGGCGCGCCGGCTGCGCCTACGTGCCGCTCGACATGACGATGCCGCCTGCACGCCTGCGCCAGATTCTCGATGGCGCCGATATCGCCGCCATCCTCAGCGATGAAGCAAGCCTATCGGTGCTCGAACCGGGCGCGCATCGCGTGCTGGACGTGGCGGCACTCCTCGCGGAGGACGACGACGAGACCATGCTTCTGCCCACCGTGACCGACGCGGATTCGGCCTACGTGATCTTCACGTCCGGGTCGACGGGTCAGCCCAAGGGCGTCGAGATCGGCCATCGCGCGCTGAGCAACTTCCTGCTCTCGATGGCGCACACGCCGGGCTTCAGGGTCAGGGACAGCATCGTCGCGGTGACGACCTTCTCCTTCGATATTTCGGGTCTCGAGCTGTTCCTGCCGCTCATCGCCGGCGGGCGGACCTTCATCGCAGGGCAGGCAGAGGTGCGCACCGGGTTCGAGCTGGTGACGCGCCTGAAGGAAGAAGCCGCCACCGTTCTCCAGGCGACGCCGTCACTCTGGCGCATGCTGCTCGAAGCGGGCTTCGAGGCGCCGAAGGGTTTCAAGATCCTTTGCGGCGGTGAGCCGCTGCCGCGCGACCTTGCCGACGACCTGCTCGCGACCGGCGCGGAGGTGTGGAACCTGTACGGCCCGACCGAGACGACGATCTGGTCTTCCGCCTCGCGTGTCGTTGCGAACGCACCGGTAGTGATCGGCGCGCCGCTTGCCAATACCGATCTGCACGTGCTGACCGACGACCTGCGTCTGGCGCCTGAAGGCGTGAGCGGCGAGCTGTGGATTGGCGGCGAAGGCCTGGCAAAGGGCTATTTCAACCGCCCCGACCTGACCGATGCGGCCTTCAAGGCGGTCGCCATAGAAGGCGCTGCGCCGCGCCGGCTCTACCGCACCGGCGATCTTGCGAAGCGGCTCGCGGACGGCTCGCTCCAACACCTGGGCCGTCGCGACCAGCAGATCAAGCTGCGCGGATACCGCATCGAGATCGAGGATATCGAGGCCACCCTGCGCAAGGTGCCCGGGGTCGCCGCAGCCGCCGTCGCGCTGCATACGGTGGGGGGCAGTCCGCGCCTCGTGGGCTATCTGGTCGGCTCCGGCTCCCAGAAGCCCGACCAGGCCGCAGTCGCGGCGCATGTCGCCGGGCAGCTGCCGTCCTACATGGTGCCGACGCTTTGGATGACGCTCGACACGCTGCCGCAGACCACGAACGGCAAGCTCGACCGCAAGGCGCTGCCCGTGCCGACGCCGGACATGGTGGCCGTGCCAGTGCGCCAGCCGCATGCTGCGCTGAAGGTCGTGCCGCAAACGCCCGCGCCGATCGAACCCGCAGCCATCGACCCAGAGGCGAGCCAACCGGCTCAGATCGTCGCGGCCGCGGCCGAACCCGTGGCCCTGACGCCGACGCAGTCCACCATCGCCGCGATCTGGGGCGAGGTGCTCGGCCTCCAGCATGTCGGTATCGACCAGAAGTTCTTCAGCCTCGGCGCAGACAGCCTGCAGCTGTTCCGCATCGTCGCGCGAATGAACGAGCGCGGCCTGGGCGTGGATGCGCGGCAACTCATGAAGAACGTCACGATCGAGCAGCTGGCCGCGAGCCTGGACGGCGCGGCGGACGATGCGCTGGTTGAAGCTCCTCCCGTTGCACGGCCATCGATCCTCAACTTCAAGCGCAGGATTGCCGAAGGGGCCTGAGCGATGAACGGAATAGCCTTGAACATCGCACCTGTGCAGGAAGTCGAGGCCGGCCACGCCCTCTTCCCGGCGACCGCCTGCCAGGTACGCTACTGGCACGAGCAGAAGGCGTCGCCAAAGGCCTCCGCGCTCAACATCGCCTTCCGGCTGCAATTGTCGGGACCGCTCACGGGGGCGAGCATCGAAAAGGTGCTCAGCGAGCTCGTCGCGCGGCACGAGATTTTGCGCACCGGCTTCCTGATGACAGGCGCGGGACTGCGCCAGCAGGTCTGGAGCCGCGCACCCTTCCGGCTCGAGGTGGTGGATCTCGGCGCTCTGGATGAACAGGCCGCGCTGGCCGAGGCGCAGCGTGTGGGTCAGGAGCAGGCCCGCACGCCTTTCGACTTGTCGTCGGCGTCCTTCTTCCGGGCCGTGTGGCTGCCGAGATCGAGCACCCAAGGCGAGTTGCAGCTAACGTTCCATTCGCTCGTGATGGACGGCTGGTCCTTCGCGATCCTCGTGCGCGAACTCGTCGAAGGACTAGCGGCGCTGCACGAGGGCCGCGATCCCGATTACCCGGACGTCGACCTTCACCATGGCGACTACGCGCTGTGGAAAGGCGAGTTCCTGGCCAGTGCGGCGATCGATTGCGCTCGCGTCTACTGGCGCCAGGAGCTTAAGGGCTTTAGCCGTTTCGACGTTGCTGGCGATCGCCCCAGGCCACCAGAGCGGCGCTTCCAGGGCGTCATCCGCTCGATCTTATTACCGGACGCACTGAGCGAACGCCTGATCGCGGCCTCCAGGGCGCAAGGCGTGACGCTCTTCAGCGTCGCGGCTGCAGCCCTCGCGATGTCGCTGCAAAAGGCGACCGGCCAGACCAAAGTCGCCATGGGCACGCAGATGTCGGTGCGCGATCAACAGGAACTCGAAGGCGTAGTCGGGCCGCTCATCAACACGGTGATCCTGCGCCTCGACGTGCCACAAGGCAGCACGCTTGCCGATATCAGCGTGCAGTGTGGCGCCAAGCTCAGCGATGCCATCGAGCATCTTCATCTGCCGTTCGAGGACATGATTGAAATGGCGGGCGAGGTGTCCGATATGAACCGGCCGCCGCTGTGCTCGGTCAATTTCGCCCTGCAGCAAAGCTTCGTCGGCATGGGCGACGAGGTGCGCCGCCAGGACTTCGCCGCGACGACTTCGCCTTCCTTCAATGCGGGTGCGCTCTACGACCTCAACTTCTTTATGGTGCGGCGCCCGCAGGGCTGGCGCATCTCCTGCGAAGGCGACACGGACCTTTACGACATTGAGACCATTGACCGCCATCTGGCGAAGTGGCGTGAAATCCTGGAAGCCGTTGAGATCGTGGCCGAACGGCCGCTGTCCACCGCGCCCGCGAGCGAGACGGCGACATTCGTGGGAGGTGTCGGTGCCAGCGGTTTCATGAGTCAGGCAGAACTGGCGGCGAAGGCACGCAATATCGTGAGATACAACGAGGATGGCCCGGCAACGCCCATCATCGCGCTCAACAACACGGCCGTGCTCTATGGACTGGCTCAGCAGATCGGCTCCGAACGGCCCCTCATCGACATTCCCATGATGCCGGAAGGCGCCCCGCGCGAGTTCCCGCAACGTGCGTTCCAGGATATCGCCGCGGACGCCGTGCGGCTGATCAGGCTGGCCCGGCCAAGGGGCCCCTATATCCTCATGGGACACTGCGTGCTGGGCGCGATGTCGCTGGAAGCGGCTCATCAGCTGCGGCGTGAGGGCGAAACAGTGGAGCTCGTCATCCTCAACGACTCCTGGTGCCCAGGTTATCGCGAGTCGATGCCCTGGTACGATCGGCAACTGCGCAAGATGCAGGTGCGTGCGGACAACATTCCGCGCGACTTCCGCAAGGCCATGCGGGGCGAGACCTCGATGGTCGCCTTTCTCAGCCAGTACCGGATCGTGCGCGCGCTCCGCATTGCGCAACTTGCTCTCAAGCTCGGTCTGATCAGGGGAAATGCTTCAGAGCATATAATCTCCGAGAATCGCTGGTACATCGAATATCTGCTGGCTCAGCAGGCGCAGTACCGTCCCGCTCCCTACGACGGCGATGTGCAGGTCTTCCGCAGCGGCCAGGTGCTCAACGGGCGCCTGTTCGCGTGGGACCTGGGATGGCATCAGGCGGTAACGGGAAAACTGGTCGTCACGGAGGTGCCAGGCATGCACGATCAGGTCTTCCGCGCGGCCGGCGCTAGCGTCATCGGCAAGCAATTGCGGGAGCGCCTGGCCAGGATCGAAGCGAATAGCGTTGAAGCCAGTAGTGGCGAGCAGGACGCTTCACCGCATTCCTGAGCTGCACCAAGGCTTGGAGTGGTTTCGTAAGCACTGCAGAGAATGTATCTCAGCAGATCGGGCCAAGCGTTGGCCTTTATGTCCGGAATACAAAAGTGATGGATCGGTTGCTTGCCGCCCGAGGATTGGCGTTGGCAGACGAGCGCTCGGTTCAGGACGCTGCAACCGCGACCCATGGAAAGCGCGCGCTTCGTGGCGTCGCGCAAGGTGAGCCTCGAAGCTGGTCGGGCTTGGCCACGCTTTAGTGGCGTCTGCAGTTCATCTCTTCCGGCGTGAGGCTATACATCCAGGGAAGGACGCATCGCTAACCGAACAACTGATCAACCGGGAAGCGCAAGATGAGTTGGCTGATACATCACACCGCTACCATCAGGCTGAAAGAGTTCTTGAGGCTTGCGAGAGATAAGATTCGAAAGCGAAATTATTGGCGTTCTTGTTATTAATTCGCATTCGAAGCGTCGAAATTCCACAGGGTCTTATTTCAGCAGCTTGCTAGCTCGCGCGGCACTCTAAAGAGAGCATGAAATGATAAAGGTAATAAATAGGAATTACGTTACAGTTATCATCTGTATTGCTTTAGTTTTGAGAATTATACTTTCAATCCCAGACTATTGGCTGGTGGCAGATGAGGTATTTCAGTACATAGAACCAGCGTACGCGCTCGACTTTGGCAGAAGTATCGTCACGTGGGAATATCGACTGGGAATGAGGAGTTATTTTCTACCAGGAATTCTAGCACCTTTTGTATATATCGGAAAGGAATTTTTTGGAGACACGAATTATAGCCTGCTCACAATGCGTATCTTTCTTGTATTATTTTCTACTTCCATTGTTTATTCTTCAATTTATATCTCGAAAAATATCTCAAAAACGCATGCAGCTCTTGCGGGATTGGCAATGGCGGTTTCTTTTGAGCCGATCTTGTTTGCATCGAGGGCAATTTCAGAAGGGATCGGTACTAATTTCTTTTTCATTGCCTGCGCGTTTCTGGAAAGATCGAAAAATCGTAGAAGTTTGGGTCTCGCAGGAGGAATATGCTTGGGGTTGACGTTGGCCGCACGCCTCCAATACGCGCCCGCCGCCGTGCTGGCTGGATTTTTTTATAGTAGATTGCAGGTAAAAAATTTCGCCTCAATTGCCGCAGGCGGGATAATAGGGCTCCTATCTTCCGGTGTATTCGATGTTCTGCATGGTCAATATCCACTTCAATGGATGGTGGAGAACTACAAATATAATCTAATATTAGGCAGAAGCAGCAATTTCGGCGTCTCACCCTTCGCATTTTATTTTTCCTTTTTATATGATTATGGCGGACCATCCCTGATTTTCGTGACGATTCTTAGCGCCATTGGGGCTCGACGCTTTCCGGTGATGGCCCTTGCCGCCATTGCAACTTTGCTAAGTCACTCCTTGATCGGCCACAAGGAACCGCGCTTCATATTTCTTTCAATTTCGATCGGCATTTTCCTCGCAGCAATAGGAACTGCGGATGTACTTTCTTTTGTGCTGAGCTATCGCCGGCGGGTCGCCATCGTAGCATCCGTTTTGTTGGTAGCGGTATGGGGAGTATTTTCGGTCAATTGGGCATATGCCAGCGTTCATGACAAGAGGGCCACCGCGTTTGGTCTGATCAGAGCATGGCGAGAGCTTCACAATGAACCGAACATGTGTGGTTTGGCTTCTTTGACGAGTCACAACGACCTGAAGAGCGGCAATACCCCTACGTCATACGCTTATATCGATCGCGATATTCCTATCTATATGTTTATAGATCCCGACTTAACCAATGAATTTTCGACACAAAAGACATATTTTAATGTAATTCTAGCTGGCGAAAAATATAAAAGCTTTCTTCTTCAGGAAGGATATTCTCTGGGGCAGTGCGTTAAGACGCCGAGCCAGCAAAGCCCTAATTTCAAAGGCCTCCTTGGTCTATGCATCTACAAACGTTCCGGCGAATGCAAACCCGACTCTGGGAAGCAATATTTAGAGAACGAAGTCAGAAATCGAATGGGAATGTAATATATAAAATATAAAAGTGCCCCTGCGTGTGTATTGGAGGCAGGTGAGCGCATCGGCTTATACACAATCGTCGACGCGATGGCCTGCACGTAACGCCTGCAAAGCATTTGCAGCAACATTTTCCTCTTTGAGGCCCGGGTCAGAATGCGTCAGAATAGATGTCGCCTCGAATACGAAACAGCGGAGCGATAACGGAAGAACGAAGTGGCCAGATACGGACAAGCATTTAAGGGCAAAACGATAGCGCGGTTGTTGCCGCCCGAGAGCGCTGCGGTGGAAGCGGTTGCCAACGAGATTAGATTTCGATGTCAACACTCGAACGCTGGCGCGCGAATGCGCTGGATGACACCAGCAAGAGCGCCTGGTGTCGCGTGAACAGCGTGGATCCCCATGAACTGGAGCAGTGGCGCGCTGCGGCCACGCAGGCATTGGCTGAGCCCGAGGACGCGCGCGCCACCCATCGAGAGACGAAGGCTGGCAAGAACCGGCATCGCCGTCGCAGTCGAGCGCCTGTGTCATCGCGGGCGCCAACCACTCACGTGGCTACGGCGCCCGTCTGGAGAAGGAGAATTTCCTAATTGCGCACAGGCGTATGTTGCAAGGAGCACCTTTTGGGCCTCTCGCGTTCGGGAGAATCGAAGGCCCTAGCAGCAAGAGCGCTCGCACGTGAAAGCGATCCCGGTACACCGGGGCGGCGTCCCTTTGGATTGCCAACCTGAGTCCGCCGTTGTCCCAAAGGACCGGTGAGGCTTCCTGATCTAGTAACGCTCAGTATCCACGCAGTTTGATCTTCGCGGCGGCGGGCACGATCCGACTGACGCGCAGTACGCCGAGAAGCAGATCTTTTATCCCGCTCTTGGGCCCCTTAGCCCATACGTCCCCGGACCGATATCCACCCGATGCGAGAATGCCCATGAACTGCCGGAACCGATGAACAATCCTGTCGTCCTTATATAGCTCAATGCGTTCGCGGTAAATGCGTGCAAGCGCCTGATATTTTTCTGCCCCGGCTCGTGCGCTGGCCGCTTGGGGGATCGCGGGCTCTCGCGCAATCTCATCCAGGATTGCTGCGCGTCGCTCGAAAACAAGCGCAAGATGCTCCCAGCGACCGAGGCACTCGAACAAAAAATGCTGGGCCTGTGAGAGACGCGACCCGCCGATCCAACTGGATGACGTCACCGTAGACTCGTGCCGTCGGTACTGCGCTAGAGGTGCGTCAACGTAGGCGAGCGCGCCGAGGGTTTGGGCGAGGAAAAAGTACCACTGGTCATGAGAGTTCGGATTTTTGCCGTCTTTCATATCGATAGAACTATCCCATAGGGACGAAAACTGTACGAGCTGGCGGTCGAAGACGAGGGTGAAGCCATTGACGCCCATGAAGGGGTCGACACTCAACGGCGGGTTGTATGAGTTGGGGGGGGCGAACCTGGCAAGGGTACCGATGGGACTCAGGGCGCTGTCCGTCACAATCGCATCGTGGTAGGCCATTAAGGCGTCTGTGCGTTCGAGCACGTCCACACAGCGTTGGAGTTTATCGGGCCGCCATATGTCATCCTGGTCGCAGAACGCGATGAGGTCCGAACTACACAGACTGGCGGCGCGCATGAAATTGGCGCGATAGCCGAGTCTCTGCGTATTCACGCATACGCGCACCGGGAATGGTGCGGTATGGGAGAATTCGGCAAGGATGGCCAACGTGTCGTCAGTCGAGACATCGTCCGTGACGACCAGTTCCGCCGGCGGACGAATTTGTGACGCGAGACTTTGGAGTTGCTCGAGCAGATATCGGCCACCGTTGTAGGTAGCCATTGCCACGGATACAGACTTCATGAATCGACCTCCGGCAGTGAGAGGGATGTCTTGCAAGCGAGACGGGCAACATCCTCAATGACCGTATTTGCCCCAGACGAACTTGCTCGACAGCGCGAAATTCCACACGGAAGCGAGGACAATGCCGACAATCGCTGCGAGGTAGGCATAGACGCCCAACCGTACCAGCACCGTCGAGACGCCAATATTGGCCAGCATGCCAAAGGCGCAGGTGGCCGCAAAGCCGCACCAGCCCCGCAAGAGCGGTAGTAGCCCGTGCAACCGCTTGTCCGCGTAGGTGAGTTCGTTGTTCAGCACGAAGTTGAAGGTCATGGCCGTCAGCGCCGCTGCCGTCTGGCCGACGATGAAAGCGGCTTCCTTCGGATAGTGACTGACCGCAAATTCCGCCCCAAACAGGTACAGCACCAGCGCCAGCACACTCATGTGCACCACGGCGCCGATCGCACCCACCGTGCCAAACAGGGCAAAGCGGGTGGGAATGATGCGCCCCAGCCACTTGTCGTAAAGACCTACGAGAAATTCGAATACAACGGTCCTGTCCAGCTTGCTCTCGCCCTCGGCACGAGCTGCGAAGTTAAGGGGAAGTTCCTTTATCCTGAGCGGCACATCAACTGTTGACAGAATGTCGAGCAGAATCTTGAAGCCCACACCCGACAAGCGGTGCGCGTAGGCGCGCAAGGTATTGGCATGCAGCATGAAAAAACCGCTCATTGGGTCGGTAAGGTTCATGCCAGTCACGTGGCGGGCCAACGCATTGGCAATGCCCGATGCCTTTACGCGGTCGGGCCTGCCCCATGCCTCTGTGCTGGCGCCTTCGGCAAAGCGACTGGCATAGGCGAGATCATATTGACCCGATTCAATCGCCGCCAGCATTTGCGGCAGGAGTTTGGGATCATGCTGATGATCGGCATCCATCACCGCAACAACAGGCGCCGCGGTGGCACACATGCCTTCGATGGCGGCGCTGGCCAGGCCCCGGCGGCCAATGCGCTGAATGCAGCGGATGCGCGGGTCTTCCAGGGAGATCGCGCGCGCCTCGTCGGCGGTCCCGTCGCGGCTGTTGTCGTCGACGAAGATTGCTTCCCATGCGATGCCGGCGAGCGCGGCATCCAGCCGTCCGACCAGCGACCGCAGGTTCTTTCGCTCATTGAGCGTGGGCAGAACGATGGCAAGTTGCAGGGTCTGTGTCACGATCGTCTGGCGCTGTTCTTCCTGTTCGGTAAGTTGCAGGGTCTGTGTCATGAGCGTCTATCTCAAATAGGATTAAATTCGGATGACTAATGACTAGCCAAGGAAATTCTTGATCTTGCGCATGAGACGGTCTTTCAGCGTGTCTACCCTTTGCGGCTCGGCTTGAGTGCATGTAAAGCTCGTCCAGACCGTAAAATCCTTGGCATTAAAGCGTGAGGCGTTTCCAAAAATCAGATCCTGCTTCAAACATCCAGTCGGTTTGTACCATTTGGATTCGTCGTAAAGAACCACCTGCGGCGTATGGCCGTTCGTCAAGACAAATTGGCGATAGGGGGCCGACCATTCAACCTGCAAACGAATACTGGCGTCGCGCTGTGCAGGTGCCCAACCCTCCCGAGCCTTGGCGATCGCAACGACCTTTGGCTTCGCTGGTTCCTGACTTTGCCAGGCGGATTCGGCCGCGCTCGACAACATCCAGTCATGCACGAAAACACCAATTGCGCCCGCTTGCAAACCGAGGCACAGGAACAACCACTTGGCAAGGCCAAATTGTCCTTGTCCTACGATCTGGTGCTGTTCGCTGCTGCGGCCTCGATCGACTTCGCTCTGTAAAACTGCGAACACAAACAGGATCGCCATGACCAGCATGCCTATGGCGATCAGCGTTCTCGCGCCATAGCGAGGAGCGTCAAAATTCAATGGAGTACCGAAGCCAATTGCCATAACAATGGCGAAGCCGAAACAACTCAGTGCCAAGAGGAGCGGCCATCTGGCTTTCGATGTGGAGCGCAATAACAACGCGCCGACAACCAGCGGCACCAACAGCGGATTGTTCAGGACGCGGCGCGGGTCGAAGACATAAATGCCATTGGCGTCGCTGCCGGCACCGCCGCCGTGCATGCGTACCCAGAGAAACGCCGCAAAGGTCGCAATCATTGCGCCAAACGCCAGCCAAAACCTTGAGTTGGCTTTTGTACGTCGCCACTGAAGGTAAAGCGCCAACATCCCTGCGATCACGGCCGCCGGCAATGCCAGCTCATGCGTAAAAATCAGCGCCGCAAAACCCACCAAAAATAGCGTGGTAGGCCCTTTATTTTTTACTGCAGTGAGCAAGATGATCCACAATATTCCCGGCCCCAGCAGCAACTCCGAGGGGAATCCCCAACCCAAAAGGGAAAAGAGCAGGGTCTGGGTGACAGGAAATACCAGAAGGCGAGGATTCACCTTCCTGGCAAGCCAGTATGCCCAGAGCGTTAGCGCAACCTGAAGACCGTAGAACTGCAAGCAATTGGCAACTGCGATTTCCGTAGGTGAAAGGTTGAATTCCTGGCTCAATTTCAGAACCGGCCAGACTGTCAATGCGTAGGTAGTAAAACGGGTGGCAATTTCATGCCACTTCAAAATCCATGGGTTACCCGTTGATAAGGCAAAGACGAACCAGCCCCCATCCGCATAGAGCATTATGTTTTCTTTGGCAAACACCGAGACGACGATAATCTCATAGAAAATTGTCAATGCGGCGAGGCACAAAACCACATTCACCGGCGTTTTCATCATTGCCAGCGAGGCGATTCGACAACCATGCACTGCCTCGCCAAACGATCGGATCAGAAATTTCCTCATAACGCCCCCAATTAATTCGCCCATTTAAATAGGGAGCGAATCAATTTCATCCCAGCTTCATGTCCGACCAAATTAGCCAACATTGCCAGCTCATCGCCTCGCGAGTTGCATTAGTTAGATGTACAAACCATAAGCCAGACTTCAGCCGTCCTGGCAACTGGTTCAGCGTAAGTCTTGAACGTGCGCAGGTCTGCGCGATAGCGCACGAAGTTTTACCTGGGTATGGCTATCCATGCGCACTTCAGCAAGCCTGTCCTACACGGCGATAACGGCAGTACACTCAAGGCCACCGCTGCGCTGGCCATGCTGCACGGGCTGGGCGCCAAACCGTCGCACTCGCGCCCGCGCGTCTCGGACGACAACGCATTCGTGGAATCGTTGTTCAAGACGGCCAGGTACCGCCCGGAATTCGCGGCGAGCGGCTTTGCCGACCTTGATGACCTTGATGACACCCCGCTCTGGGGCCTCGACTTCGTGCACTGGTACAACTTCACGCATCGCCCCAGCGGCATTCGCTATGTGACACCCGCGCAGCGTCATGCCGGTGAGGATCTGGCAATCCTGCGCGCGCGTCATCACATATACCTCCAGGCGCGTGAACGTCACGCGCGACACGAGCCTTAAACATGTATTCGGCGTTGTGCGCGGCTGCGGCTTTCATCAGCCGCAGGACGCGCCCCATTGGGTTCAAACCGGCGTTGAGCGCTGCGTTTCTTATGCGTTCGTCTACGAAACTGACGCGAGCCGGGCCCGCGGCCGTATCTTTTCCGCCAATCACTCCCTGCACAAACTCGGTGTACCCCCCAAGCCGCCCGGTACCAACCACGGTGCCGACAACCTGAAGTCATCGGTGATAAAGGTTGTCGGTGCCCGCGGAGCGAGTCAAGCTAGTTGTCGGTGTGCCAAGAAGGAAAGCGACCGAAGGTCGCTGTACATGCTGCATCCGTGATGAGGGTTGGCCCCACGATTTCGCCGATCAGGCGGTGATGCCAAACCACCCAGAGCTGCATTCGTTAAGAGCTGGTGTGGTGAGCGTCTGAGGAAAAGGCGGGATGAATCCCGTCAGGTATGCAGAAAGGAGGCGAACAAAGTGAACCATCGAAGAAGTTTCGATAATTGCAATGGCGTCAAACCGAGGACTCGACAACGCTTCGGGATAAGTCAAGCGACAACCGGAAAGTGGGCTTGACGGCATCCGGCATAGAGGGTGGCCCGACCTTCCTGTAGTCACGGATACGCAACTCGGGAACCTGTCGTCTCGATGCCAAGGGAAAAGGTATCATTGTCGTAGATCCAGAGTGCGTGAGACAAAGGAGCAAATGGGGCAAGAATCGAAGGCCATGGCTGGCGCGGTCAACGTTTGACCAGGCGCCGAACTGCATTCAACGGTGATTTCAACCTGTTCACCGGTGTGTGGACGACGTCTGAAAAGGTCTTTGGACTGCGGTGTTCCAGCGTCGAGATGATCCTTCTCTTCAAGCTGTCGCGCAACGGTGAAAGCCCTGGCCGCAGCGGCTTTAGACCCATTTTTCGTAGAAAGTAGTTGGCCTGATAAACCCTGGCACGTTTCTCGATGGACTTCATGCAATAGTTGATGCTGATACTCACCGAGATATTGTCGTCGTTCTTTACCCAGTGCGGCGCTAACGGCGGGTGATGCACCACTTCGCCAGGGGCAAGCCGATAGACAGTACCGCGATCCTGCATTTCGCGGCGATAACACGCGGCATCGAAGTTGCCGCTGTAGTAGCGCTCGACCTCCTCATCCGGTACCAGCTCGCGATCGGACGCCGGGAAGAGACATACATCCTTGGCGCCCTGCATCTGGAAGAGAAAGTTGGATTCGTGATCGATATGGAACGGTGTTGCGATCTTGGGCGAGGAGAGCAACAGTGTCATCGCTACGTAGGTCATGTCCTCGCGCAGCGGCCAGCCAGACAACTCTTCAAGCTCGGATGTGATGACGTCAAGAACGTGGGCATAGTCGGGGTCGTAATCCTGCGCCCGGGTCAGCTTGATCCATGTGCCGTTTTCGCCAAGACGCGAAACCGTCTCGTCCAGCCGCTCGCTTCGCGACATGGCATTGGACTGCGTACCCATAGAGCCATCGCCAAACTTCGTAGCTATCGAGCCATGCTTGAAGTTAAGCGCGCAAATATTGCCATTCTGTTCGATCATCCGCCGTGCGAGTTCGACGATTCTTGGGATCTCGAACAAGCCGCTCCGGTCCAACGTATGTTTGAATTTAAAGGAATGCAAATTAAAATTGCTTTTGAATTCTTCTTTGCAAGCCTGAAGAATTCTCTCGCCTGAGCCCAGCTGGCGTGATAAATTAGCTAACGCAGTACCATCGCCAGGCACATACATAGCACACCTTCCAAGTTTGGAGAGCATTTCCTGTAGCCTACCATCCTACTTGTCGGCCAGATGTGCGTTGACGAACATCCACGTACATTTTGACTGTCAGCCGGCGTTCGCCCGTCTGCGCCGGCGACGCCAGATCGACGTCATAGCGCTAGAGCCGTTCAAGCCATAGACCGTATAGGCCCTGACGCGCGAGGAAGGCCGATCTAACACCGGAAGCCTGAGTTCTGCTGCCTCCCGCTCCTATTACGCTGTAGCCCAGTTGCCTAAAATCGGCAATGAGCTTCGAACGATTGCAGAGCTAGCAAGCGACACGAATTGGGTCCCACGTCTTGAACGACAAGCGAATTCGGGCCCGCCGTCAGCGGCGCTCTATTAATCAGGATATTTGTCGGCGGCGAGCCTGATCTGTGCTTCCATCGATGTGCTCCGATACTCTTGTCATGCACTTCATACCGCCTGGAGTCTGGCCGTTCTTCGCCGCGGGGAACGCTCGCCATCGCTTATGCCACGCTATTTCGCTGGGGATGTGACGAGTGGCAAGCCTGATTGCGCTGCAAAGCTCGGTTGCAGAAAGTCGATCACCTCGGCATCCGTGAGCGGCCTGATGTGCAGTCCGAATGCGGCGTTCAGGGAAGTAACGAGGTGCTGCGCCCAAAGGGTATTCCAGACTACGCCGGCATGACCGTCGGAAAGAGAGGCGTTGTGCGGATCGTCACCGGCCGTGTTAGTGATCGCCCAGCCGGGTGAAAGATGCACTGTCTTGTAAAACGGATGCCCCCGGTCGTCGCGACTACCCCAAAGGCTCCTAAACCATGCGCGATCATCAAGAAAGTAGACGTGCCGATCCGCCGCGGCCAGCTTTCGCAAGCCATTGTCAAAAAGGTCCAAACCGGCTTCGATCCTGGCCATCTCCGTGGCTGATCGCCAATTGCCGAATTTGTCGGGCGAATCCGCATCACTGAGCACGCCCACAAGCACGATCCAGGTATCGGGATGGTGCTTCCGAATCAGGGCGACTGCCTCTCCGATCGCCTCCATACAGCCATGGATCACGGCCACTGAATGGGGTGCAGATGGATCCCTGGACATCTCGTCAACGACCTCGGGTGCGGTGACGTCGTTGACTCCGATCCGGATCAACACTACGCCGCCTCTCCACACTTGTGGCTCAGTGTCCATCAAGTCGACAAGACGGATCGCCTCGCGCGCCGGATGTCCCATCAACTGGTTGCAGACAGCGCCGCTGACGGCAAAATTGTAGCGGTAGTCATATTTGGGAGGCGTTCGGGCGAGAAGACCGAGAGCTTCGTCGAAATAGGAGCGATACTTGTTGGTTCCCCATGCTCCCCATTTGCCGAAGTCGATCTGGTCGCCCCGCAATTGGCTCAATACCTCGGTCCACTGCCAGGTGGTCGCGCGCCTCGCGCCTCCTCGCAGGCGAGGATCCCCCAACATCAGCGTGTCATGGTAGGACTGGCTATCGGAATCCCCGAGCACTGCAAAACGTATCTTGCCAAATGGCTCAGGCGCCGCGGCAGCGGCGGGCAGCGGGCGCAACAGGTAGGGCACAACAAGTCTAACCACGATCAGGCCGGCTACGACAGGCAGTGCACCGCAAAGCGCGATCAGTAACACCCTGCGCAGTCGAGACATCGACCAGCCCCCCCCCCTATCCCGACGTCAAGTTAATTCAATTGCTCGCAACTCAAATCCCGTCAACGTATCTGGATCTGATCTTCACCCTACCCTTATTCCATGCGCACATCGTTTGAATGGCATAGTACGCGCCTCGCAGAGGAGACTTTAATTTGTCCAGCCAGACAGGCCGGTGATCTTTCTCGGACCTTTCCGCTCCCACCGTGGAGACGATCCCCGTCCTTCCACGGCTTAGCAACATGTCCTGGATGCACGGAGCCGGGTGCAACTGAAATACACGCATCTCTTCCAGATCGCCATCGAACAAGACGAGATCGACCGCGCGGTCGGAGGTCGCGTAGCGCTCGATCATCTTGCGGCATCCCTCTTTCGAAATGATGTAGGCGCCCGCCCCCGCGTGATTGCTGCGTAACCGGTGCAGCCTGGTTCGAGCCAGCAAATGCAGGCCTTCCCGGTCAACGAAGATACCTGCCAAGAAGGTCTCCACTTTGATGATGTCGTAGCACAGTCCCCGGGAGATTTCATCCTCTATGGATTCGACCAGCGTTCTCGCATCGCGACAAAAATGAACGTCGTCCTCGAGCACGAGGGCATGGTCTATACCTTCGGCCAAGACTTTTTTCCAAATCGTATAGTGGCTAAGCGCAACCGCCTTTTCTGGTGTAGTGCACGCACCGTGCAGCACCGGCATTTCCAGGGTTCGGCTCATATCTTCGATCTGTGAGGGGCCCACTGCAGGAAACCTTTCCCAAGCGTAACCCAGCCTGTTAAGCTGGTGTGCCATGTGGCTCAGTCTGTCTGTCGACTTGTCGAGATTGATGACAAAGATCTTCATTGATTCCCCAAACACCACCGATAGCAGCCAGCGACAACAGTAAAAGGCACGCGTCGATCACCAGGGTTTCCGGCATCGGCGCCCGTGTTAGCAAGCGGCGCGATGTACTCTGAGCGATAGTAAGATGGCTTTCTGGAGCCGTTCCGTGGGTTGTCCAACAATATTGGGCGAAACGCCGCGTGCCGGATTCAAGGCGACCAACTCCCACCCGGGCGAGTGAAAGGCCGCGGGGCCGCCAGAGCGACCTGCGTACGCCTACGCACAAACAACGCACGCTCCCGTTGGCACAATTCCATCCAAACTGCAACCGGGCGGCCGAATGCGCCGTTTCTGGATGGCCCAGACTGCCGCACATCATGACCACTAAGCCCAGCCTCACACGAAGCGCGATTTTCAACTTCCTGGGAAGCGTGCTACCCACGGCAGTTTCACTCATCAGCACGCCGATTTATCTGGATCACATCGGCGCGGAGCGCTTCGGTGTACTCGCCATTCTCTGGATGCTGCAAGGGTATTTTGGATTCTTTGACCTCGGCCTCACGGCGGCCACGGCCAACCGCGTGGCACAGCTTTCGGACGCGACGCCGGCTGAGCGGGAATCCGTAATCTGGACCGCACTGCTGCTCAATCTCGGGTTCGGTCTCGTCGGTGCGCTGGTGTTGTTTGCGCTCTTGCATATCATGCTCTCGCAGTTCGACATCAGCCCAACGCTGGCCGCGGAGCTGCTTCCCGCGCAGGTGTGGGTTTGTGCGCTCGTTCCGCTCACCAATCTGATCAGTGTCTGCAATGGTGCGATGACCGGGCGCGAGCACTTCGGCACCGCCAACGCCGTGCAGGTTCCCGTCGTAGTCCTGTTCCAGCTTGTTCCGCTAGGCTTTACGATCGTCTTCGGGCCAAGCTTGCACTATCTTGTCTACGCAACCCTGCTTGCCAGCGTTATTTCGTTCGCGATCACATTTGGCGCGATGGCGTACGCTTTTCCGCTGCGCCTTGCCGCTGGGCCCCAATTGCGGCACGTCCGGCAACTCTTTTCCTATGGCGCCTGGATGAGCGTGTCAAGTTTCGCTGCGCCGGTACTCGAGACCGCCGACCGCTTGCTGATAGGCCGCGTACTGGGTCCGCAAGCCGTCGCCTACTATCAGGTGCCGTTCAGCCTAGCCGTGCGTGTGCGATTGTTTCCGTCCGTCATCACCCGGACGCTATTCCCGCGCCTGTCCGCGCTCCAACGCGAAGATGCCGTCCAACTGTCCCTCCTCGCCGTACGCGGGCTAACCGCCGCGCTGACGCCGGTCCTCGTGTTCGGAATCTTTCTGATGCGGCCGTTTCTCTCGATGTGGGTGGGACACGATTTCGCACTCCACGCAACCTTTGTCGGCGAGACCATTCTGCTAGGCGTCTGGATCAATTGCCTTGCCTCCATTCCCGCATGCCATCTACAGGCGATTGGGCGTCCGGGCATCGTGGCGCGGTTTCAAATTATCGAAACTATCCTTTTCATCGCTGGCCTCTGGTGGTTACTCAATACTTTCGGTGTACTGGGTGCGGCACTGGCGTGGAGCGCGCGTTGCGCGCTCGATGGCGTGCTTCTCTTTTGGGCAGCGCGCTTCGGCCGCGAACACCTTCGCCACCTTTGCGTCCCTGGGCTGATGATTCTTGCTGCCTATGGCGGCGCGTATGTTCTGAATCCGCTCTCGCTACTAGGTCTCGCCGTCTGGATCGGTCTGACCTGCACAGCAGCAGCATGGTCGATTTCCGCCGAACCAGAGGCCAGCGCCCGAATCGCGCACATGCTTGCTTCGGTGTTTCGGCGCAACCGCGAACGTATCAAGCGCAAAGGCGTGCCAGCGGCAGCGAGCGGCGAAATCTCCCCTAATGGAGTAACCGGTGAATCCAGTCGATAACAACATACTTTCCGATACATTACCCGGGGTCGTGAACAGCGGCGTAGAGAACTACTACTCGCGCGATGTAGCCAACGCCTTGCAAACACCCGACGAACCAGGCCTCCGTTGGGAGGGACCCGATTGCGAGCGTGCACCGGTCAGCCGGTTCACGCGCACACTTCACAGCGTCACGGACTTCGCCAAGGCACACGTCCGTCGAATTGCGCATGCACGCCAATTGTCCCGCGCGCGGATTTCGCCAAGCCTGAAGGACGCGACTCATGTCGTCGTCCTGACTGTTTACAATGAAGCGTTGCGCCTCGAGGCGCTTCTGAAGCACTACCGCAGTCTCGGCATCGACGAATTCATCATCGTCGACAACCGCTCCACCGATGGCGTGGCCGAGTTGCTCGAAGGCCAGCCCAGCGTATCGTACTTCTACGCAGACGGCGAATATCGGCGCACACGTTACGGCGTCGACTGGGTCAACGCGATCCTGTCGAAGTACTGCCATCGGAAATGGATTCTCTTTGTCGATGCGGACGAATTCCTCGTATTTCCGCGCAGCGACGTGACGAGCGTTCGCATGTTAACCGATCATTTCGAGCGCAGCGGCCAGCAGTCGATGAACGTACTGATGCTGGACATGTACAGCGAGCGCCCGTCCAGAGAGAACCAATGCGGTCCCGGCGTCGATCCGCTATCGGTCTGCGCACTCTATGACAGCAGCGGTTACCGAGCGTATACCGACTCCTGCACCCGCACGACCTGGATTCGTGGCGGCGTGCGCGGACGCGTCTATTTCAATGGTGCCTTAGGGAATGGGCCCGCACTCAACAAGACAGTGCTCATCCACTGGCGCAGGCACTATGCGTTTCTCAAGTCAGCACATGAAGTCTGGCCGTATCGCATCAATGCGCCCAGGGCGCGCACGGGCGGCAAGGTCAGCGGTGCACTGCTGCATTTCAAGTTTCTCGGTGATATGGCCGAGCGCATGAACGCTGAAGCGGTACGCCAACAGCACACTGCCGAATACGCCGCCTATACGTCGAGGCTTGGGACTGAGGCGGTCAGCACCAATTTCGTTGGCCCTTTGACGGCACGATTCGCGAGTTGGCGCTCGTTGGTGCGCGATCGATTGATCGTCGGCGATGGCGAATGGTACTGATCCGGCGCTTCGGGTCACTGCAGCGTCGCAGCATTTACCGCCTCAAACAGGTTTTGCGCTGCCTGCTTCCAGGTGAACTTGGCAGCCTGCCGTCGTCCGTCAGCTACCAGCGCCTGGCGCACCGCTTCATCGTCGAGCACCGTTCGAATCTTTAGGCTCCATGCGTCCGGGCTGAACGCGTCTGCATAAAGTGCGGCGTTGCCGCAGACTTCCGGAAGCGCACCGAGCGGTGCAGCCACAACGGGGCAGCCGAGCGCCATTGCCTCCAGAGGAGGCAAACCAAAACCTTCAGTCAGTGAAGGAAAGGCAAGCACGCCGGCATTGCTCATCAGCCCAACAAGCTCCGAATCAGTAATCCGGCCGGCGAATCGCACGTTACGGGGCACCGCAAGCCCGAGATCTTCGAAATCGGCTCTCGTCGAACCACCGAAGAGCACCAGTGCGACATCCCTGAGTTCAGAACCTGCAAAGGCCTTCAGCAGAACGGCAATGTTCTTGTGCTTCTGAGTGTTTGCGAGCGCGAGGACATAGCGCCCCGGTTCGAGCTTCATTGTCACGAGCGGATGCTCGTCAGGCTGGAATTGCAAAATATGGTCACAGCCATTGTGTACCACCACAATCTTGTCTGGGCTGGCAACGCCATATCGCACGAGCTCGCTTTTCGAAAACTCCGACACAGTAAATATGATTTTGTGGCGCCGGCCGATGAAAAAGTAGAGAAACTTGTGCCACAGCCGGAACCTCAGGGAATAGGACTCCGGCGAAGAATAAACTTGGGCGTCGTGTATCATCGTCGCGGAGTCCCGATGCAGCAGTGGCCCGAGATTACAAAGATTGAGAATGAAGTCCTTTCTTCGCGCCAGGGGAAGATAGCATTGCTCCCACGCGATTCGGTGCATACTGCGGGCCAGCCGACTCTCGCGAATACATGAAATATTGCGGTAAGCAGGAGTTTCAACGCTATTTCTCACTACAAGAGCAAAGTCAGCGCCGTTACCGTGTTGTTCTGAAATCAAGGCGTCCGTCGCGGCGATAAGTTCTTCGGCAACCCTGTGCACACCCGTTGATGCCGCCCCAAAGAATTTGCCATTGAACGCTATCGTTTTAGATGCGACCGCATTCATAGCTTCTCCGCTCGTTCCGGTGTCAACCTTCCGCGCACACAATCCCAAAATCCGATCAGATTTCCCCTCAGACGACCGCGACGGTCTATCCAGGGCTCCGGCGCGAAACTGCGCAGGATATTGCTGGCGACGTTACGCACGACATGATCGAGCGCATCGCGCAAAGGCATGGTCTTCCTTCTCACCAGATAGAGCGGATTGATAACCTGCGAATAGCCCAGTTTGCGCCCGGACACCCTGCCGCCCTTTGTCCCCATATGCACACCTAGTGCGGTATTGATGCGAACGACACGACCGCCGCGGTTCCAGATCTGGCCACCGAAATCGCGATCCTCCTGCCAGCCATAGAGAACGAGCCGCTCATCGAAGCGCAGGCCGACAATGCTGCTGGCGCGGAACGCCATATTGCACCCGTAGGGACCACCGGTCGGAACCGTGGTCTTGCTTTCCGGGAACGAACTCATCCCCGCGAGAATGGCCCGAGCCTGTTCGAAAGAAAAACCCGGCCCGTGGATACCGTCTGCGAGGACCGTTCCTGTGATACAGGCGATGGAGGCATCGCTCTCCAGCGCATCGAGGATTTCAGCAATCCAAGTGCGATGCATCAGGAAATCATCGTCCAGAAAAATCACAACGTCGGTGTCACCCGGCACATGACTCAATGCGGTATTACGTTGTACTGTTAGGCCGGGCCGCCCCTTAACCACGAGCAGGCCAGGGCGACTGGCAACGTCCCCGACATCCTCGTCCGACACACAGGAAACCATGATCAGGTCTGGTCTCACGGTCTGCGAATCGACGGAGGCAATGACAAGTTTAAGGAGTTCGGCACGACCCCGGGTTGCGAAAATCAGGCAAATTTTCGGATGTTTTCCGGGCGATGGCTCATTCATTTTTCTGCACATATTTGCTCGCTGACCGACACTCGAATCCATCACTCACCTCATCAGCCAATGCAGGCTTTTACTCATGAACCCCCTGGCAGTTCATCCCTTGCGCCCTGAGCACGCGTCGCGGCGCACGCAGCGTGAGTGCGCCTGCCGCGGCCGCAACTACGTAGAAACACGAGCCAAGCTCGAACACCGAACCCGAAGCCGAAGCAACGATCAACGCGGAAATAGTGCTATGTCGTGCCGCATAGCAAACGGCACGCTCGACGAACGGATAATGGGCCGACACGGATGAAAAGAGAGACTTGCCCACGAATAGTCCATAGCAAACTACACCCACAACACCCAGGTTTGCCAGCACCACCACCAAAAAGCTTGATGCGCGAATGCTGCCGAGTCCGACGCCTATCCCGTAGGTATCGAAGAAGTTAGTCACCCCTTGCGCGTTCCACCCCATTCGTTCAACGCCAGAATCGCTGTCGGCCTTGCTCAGGATCGTGGTGTCGACGAATTGCACGAGCGCATCGGATACCGTCGGCATAAAAACCACGATATAGAGCGCCGCCAGCACGCCTATGCATGCGGAAATGACGCAAAAACGCCGCTTGCGCACGTCAGCGGAACGTGCAACAAGGCCGGGCCGGCTAAACAGCAGTACGAACATATACCCGCCTAACCCCACATAGGCACTGCCCGATGTGGACAGCAGCAGCAGTATTCCCGATGCGGCAGAAAGCATAGCGGTCGTTTTCGGACGATAGCCGACCAGCCAGAGATTGAGACAAAAGACAAAGAGCGGAAGCGTGAAGCCCGAAAATCCGGACGTTTCGCTGAATGTACCGCTAATGCGCACAAGCCCATCCATCTCGACGCCGGTCAAATAAGCGAACTGTGCTGTCTTCACGACCGAAAGCACATCGACGCCAGCAGCGTGCGAAACAATATCGATCACACCTGCAAGCGCGTCCAGCCCGGCGAGCAGGAATATGGCGTTAGCAAGCGTCCGGTACCCACCGCGATATTGTAAAAACGCGTACATACAGCAATACACCAAGGTGTCAGCAACACAATAGAGCGCCTGCGACAGATTACCGGAAACGGGGCCGAGCGGGCGCAGCAGCAGCGCCTCCGCAGCGCCCGTGGCATCGCGGTCGACAGCGAATACCAGCGTCGAGCCGCCCAGCAGGCGCGGTAGGACGATGGCGCCAAAGACACCCCACACGCAGGTACAAAGCAGCCAGAATCCCGGCTTGTCCACCGAGAACGCATCGGCCAGTTTCTTGCCGCCGACGAGATTGAAGGCCCGGAGTGCAAAGAAAGCGAGAAAGAGCTGGGCGGGCATCACGCCAATACCACCCAGCGCGAGCGCAAGCGCGCACCCGAACAGCGTGTACACCACCATCAAGTAAATCGCACCGCGATGCGACACGTAGAGCGCCACCAGCCCGGAGACGATTACCACGATTCCGAATATCGATAGTCCCACTGGTCACGCCCCCATCCGTTCTCTGCACGCGCGCGCGCAAACGATCTTGTCGTTCACCGTTTCAGGCAGAGCGCCAGCGCCGGACCGCCGGTGGGATATCGGCGAACGGCACGCTGGCTTCCATCGCGCGCTCCACGACACCAAGGAATTCCCGCTTGAACAACTCCGCCGTGAATCGCATCGCGTTGCGGCGGCAAACTTCCGGACGAATCGGCTGATGCTGCTCGAAGCGCTTCACCGCGTCGACGATGGACTCCACACTCTGCTCGCTGAAAAAGAGCCCCGTGGCGCGCTCGGGGTCTGGTGATTCGACAACGATTTCGCGCACCCCGCCACGGCCTAGAGCAATGATCGGCGTACCACAGGCCTGCGCTTCGACAACAGAAATGCCAAAGTCTTCCTCCGCTGCGAAGACGAACGCGCGCGCACGCTGCATGTAGTCCACCAGCACCGCGTCCGGCTGATAGCCAAGCAGCGTCACGTTCTCCGTTGCGCAGGCCTTGGCACGCGCCATATCGGGGCCATCGCCGATCGCCACGAGACGCCGCGAGGGCATTGCCGCAAAAGCCTCGACAATGAGCGGAATGCGCTTGTAAGGCACCATGCGCGAGGAAATCAGATAGAAGTCCTCATGCTCAGTGCACAGCTCGAACCGTTCCACATCCACCGGCGGATAGACCACGGCGGCTTCGCTGCCGTACACCTTGTGGATGCGCCGCCCCACGAAGGCCGAATTGGCGACGAAAGCATCGACGCCATGGGCTGTGCGCTGGTCCCAGATGCGCAAGTAGTGAAGCAAAGAGCGCACGACCCAGCTCTTGACGCCGCGTTGCAGGCCTGCTTCGGACAAGTATTGATGCTGCAGATCCCACGCGTAGCGAATCGGCGAGTGCACGTAGCTCACATGCACCTGATGCGGTCCGGTCAGCACGCCCTTGGCCACAGCATGGTTCGACGAAATCACGAGATCGTATGACGAAAGGTCGAACTGCTCGATGGCCAGCGGCATGAGTGGAAGATAGTTGCGAAATGACTGGCGCGCGCACGGAAGATGCTGAATGAACGAGGTTGTCGCACGCTTGCCGCCCAGTGCCCACCGCTGCGACTCCGGGAAGAAGTCGACGATGCTGTAGAGATCAGCCTGTGGGAATAACTGAAGAATCTGCTCCACCACCTTCTCCGAACCGGCATAGGCTGTGAGCCAGTCATGCACGACCGCCACCCGGCCGAAACGGCGCGTGTCGTAACTAAAGGTTGGAGCGAGCGTTACATTAGCCACGGCGAGATCTCCTCGATCAGCTTGACAGCGGTGGCGCGCCAGGTCAGTTCCGCCGTCCGCGCGCGACCACGCTCGCGCAGACTCGCACGTAACGCCGCGTCGGTCGTGATCCGTTCTAGCAGTCGCGCAAGCTCCGCGGGATCGTCCGGCGAGGTGTAGAGCGCAGCATCGCCGCACGCCTCCTGCACCGCGGGCAATCTCGAGGCAATGACGGGACAGCCCAGCGCCAGCGCCTCGACCGGCGGCAGCCCGAAGCCCTCATAGCGCGATGGATAGACGAAGCACGCAGCACTCCGGTAAAGCGCTGCCAACTCGCCATCGCTCACGTACCCCAAGTGCTTCACGAACCCGGGCAACACGGCCTGGCCTGTCCCATACACCCGCGCATCTCCCCCGCCAACTACCACAATGTCGAACTGTGCATCACGGATGAGACGTGCAGCCTCGGCCACGAGCTGAAAATTCTTGTGCCGGTTGAGGCTTCCCACCGCGAGGACGAATGCACGCCCGTTCAGTTCGGACGCCATCGCGCACTCATGCTGTTGCACGCGCAACATATGCTCACCGCTCTCCGGAACGACGCCAATCTTTGCGGCCGAGATCCGGTAAGCGTCGCACAGCTCACGCCGCGAGAATTCCGATACGGTGATCACGCGTTGCGATATGCGGCCAATGCGCGGCGCCATCAGGCGGTACCACGCGACAAACGAGCGGCTGTAGCTATCGGGTACGCGCGTGGGCGCTGCGTCGTGTAGCACTGTCACCTGGTGTCGGTAGAGCAATGGCCCCGAATTGCAGAGATTAAGCAATAGCCGCCCACGCGCCGCCTTCGGCAACGCGAGTTGCTCCCAGCGCAAACCTCCGCCTTTACCGCTCGCACGCAGCCCGACGTGCCGAAACGCGTTCGCCATGCCGCCCAGTGCTTCAGGTACGACGATTTCCGCGCGCAATCCTGCGACGAGTGGATCGCTCAACTCGAGCAACTGATCGATCGCCCGAATGGTCTCGATCGCAAAGCGGTCGACGCCCGTCGCGCGGCGACCGAGGAAGCGGCCGTTGATCAGCAGATTTGGGGAAAGCGCAGATTTCATCGACGGGTTCCAAGGCATCGCACAGGCCAGCTCGTTTTCCGTACGCATCGTCACCGCGACACAGGACCGGATTCGACGGGCTACTTCGTGCAAGTCATATTCTTCAAAGTTTCAACGGGGCGCCGGAAAAAGAATGTTCGCCGTCGCTCACGTCATGCCAGTTCGCGCACATAGATGCTCAAATCGGCAAGCGCAGGTTTTCCAACCTGTACTTCAGGCAAAGAGGCAGACCCAGCTCAAACCGCTAATACACATCTTTCAACCAGTTCTCGCCAGCGATTGAGAATAGGTTCGCGGGTAAAATTCTGCAAATGTGCACGGGCGTGGGCATTCCGCACGAGACGCTCCTCGTCCGTCATTTCGGCGAGGGATTTCATGCCGGACGCGATGGATTCCAGGTTCAATGGATCGGCACTGAGCATGGCGTCGCCGCCGATCTCCGTCAAAATACTGGATCGGGACACGAGGCACGGCAAATAGTGCTCGATTGCCTCGACAACCGGCATGCCGAATCCTTCTAGAAGGCTCATCAGCACAAAGCCGGATGCATTGGCGTAAAGCCAGCGAAGCTCGTCGTCCGTCGAATAGCCGGGCAACACGACACCCGGCGTGTGCCGCGCGAGCTCGAAGGCAGTGTCCGCGCCAGGCTCCCGTCCGCCGACAATGACATACCGCCACCCATTCCCGGCGAGCTTGCTTGCTGAAAAAGCTTCGATACAGCGTGCCTGGTTCTTGCGGTCACCGATACTTCCCACGGTGAGCAGAAAGGGGGGCTCGACGCCCTGCAGTCGCTGTCCCTCGCCCGTCTTCATCTCCAGGCGAGTTGGAATATAGATGACATTCGACGAGCTGTAGTTCTTGCCGTACAGCCGATGAAATTCCCGCTGTGATGTCTTGCTGACAAATACCATGTGCGGTTTTACGCGCTCAATCTGTTCATAAGCCTGTGCGTAGAGGCCCTTGACGCCCGGTGCAAAGTACTGGGGATGCGTAATCGGACCGACATCATGGCAAAGCACGATATCCCTTGCTTCCAGCCGATGACGCACGACGCTGAGCGGATCGAGGTGCAGTGTGGGGCGAGGGTCGCGAAGTGCAGGCACCAGCGACACCGCCCAGGGCTTATAGACTCTCGCAATCGTTTCCTGATGTGTCAGTCGGCCCACGACACGGCGCATGAAGTCGTTGTGCGGGAAGCCGTAGAACCGCCCGTAGTGGATCCTGCTTATTCTGTTGCCGAGAGTAGAAATGATGTCCTTGCCCAGAAAAAACTTCCCGGTACGCTCATTGAGTGCCAGCGAGAAGTCGACATCAATTGGCATGACCCCCTCCAAATCATTATTATTCAGGCGATAGAATGCCTGTACCACTAGCGGTCGACCGTCCCCACATCCTGCGCAAAACTGTAGTTCGAATATCCATACGCAGCATATTCGTTGCCATAGCGGCCCGGGCGCGATGTCATATCATTAAAGATTACGCCGCGAACCGGCACGCCAACCTGTTCTAACCGACGCACTGACTCGCGTAGATCGGTGAGGCTCGTGGCGCCTTGGCGCGCGACCATGAAGACCGTGCCCGCCAATTTGGCGATGATCCCTGCATCCGCCACGGGCAAGATCGGCGGCGCGTCGATCAGCACAAGGTCGTACGTATCATTGGCCCAGTCCACAAAATCCTTGAAACTGTCTTCACGCAGCAGCTCGCTGGCATTCCGCACATAGCCACCGGTGGCAACGAAGTCGACGCACGGCATCACTTCGCGGAATACAACCTCGTCGTAGCGCTGCATGCATCCAACGAGGTCCGTCACACCGGGCGTACTCGGCACACCCACGTGCCGGTTCAACGAGCCACGCCGCAGGTCCGCATCGATCAGGAGGACCCGCTTGCCTGCTACGCCGAACACCGCCGCCAGATTGACCGAGACGAACGACTTTCCCACCATCGGCGTCGGACCTGCCAGCAGCACGACGCGATTGTCCGCATTCTTCAGCGAATACTCGAGGGCGCTGCGGAAGCTGCGCAGACTCTCGATCGCCGCATCGAATACGGCCGTACGCGCGAGGACGGCGGTCGCACCGACCGCATTGTTGGGCAGCCGGCGCCTCAGCGAATGCTGAATGCGGCTGCGCGGCACAGCCGCAAAGACGGCCAACCCCGTGCCCACTTCGATTTCTTCCACGAGCGAGAGGCCGCGATTCAGCCTGTGACGCAGCAGCACGATCGCGGCGCCGACAAACAAGCCGGTGAAGAACGCGGCGATCACGAGCACCCCGCGCTTGGGACGGATCGGGCCTTCCGCCGGCACCGCCGCATCGATCATGTGCACATTCGACACACGGCCCGCTTTCAGCAGACGCAATTGCTCGCGGTTGTTCAGAAGATTCGTGTAAATGTTCGTATCGACCGTCACTTCTCGCTGCAGGCGCACGAGGCGCTGCTCCACCGGCGGCAACGCGCGTGTCTGCCCCGCGAGTTCTTCCAGCGACTTGTCCGCTTCGGCCAGTTGTCCGTTCACGGCAACCAGAGCGGGATTGTCGTCGCCAAAGCGGGCCATCAATTGCGCACGCTGCTGGCGCAAATCGGCGATACGCTGCTGCGCTATCGCCGAACTCTGCAGGAGTGCCGTAGCTTCGGCACCCAGATTCACTGCTCCGTGCTCGGAACGGAAGCTGTTGTACTCGTTCTCGGCCTTCTCGAGCTGGGCCTTGAGCAGCGGCAGTTGCTGGTCCAAGAAGGCGATCGATTTCTCGGCTTCTTCCTGCGTGCGCTGCACGTTTTGCCGCACGTACTCGTTGCCGATCGCATTAAGAATGTTACTGGTCAAGACTGGGTCGGCGCCTTCCAGTGCAACGCCGATCACATCGGATTCCTTGCCCTTTTCCGAAATCGCAAGCGCGGCCTGCAGCGACCGGATCGCACTCAGTTCGGACGTGCGCATCAGGTCGAAGATCGAGCCCGGCGGCGCTTCGATACGGCTTACGACGAGGTCGATGGCGCCGCCCACGACCGGAGCGTGCAACGTTTCGCCGACCTTCCCTGTGAATGTAACGCTGCCGTACTTGAGCGTGTAGGCACCGTCGCCCAGATAAGTCAGAACGAATGGCGTGCCCGCCAGACGCACTGGCACGTCGAATTGCGTCACCTCGATGGCTTCGCTACCCCAGGCGTAACCACCCCATCCCGACCAGCCGGCCAGGTTCAGATGGCGTGCGGCCCAGCGGCCCACCACCGGGAAATAGCGCGGCGTCGCGTGAATATAAAGCTTCGCCGCATTTACGGCGGACGACACGATCGCCCGCGAACGCAGCACCTCGATTTCCGCCGATGCCGCGGTCTTGATCGCAAACTGCGAGGAGAGATCGGCGAGTGCTGATTTCGCCGGGTTCGTGCCTTCCTCCACCCGAATTAGCATGTCTGATTGATAGACGGGAGACGCCAGCAAGGCATATACGCAGCCCACGAGCGTACAAATCGCCGTCACAATCAGGATCGTCCTGCGGCCGGCGTACAGCGTGTCGAGCAGGTTACCCATGTGTCCGCCGTCAGGTGCGAGCGGCATGACCGTCTCCGTGGGTCCCTCCAGCGTATATTCGCGCTGCTTCATCTTGTCCTCTCTGTGGCGAACGCGCTACGTGACGCGGCTCGCATTCATGCAGGCGTTAATAACCCACCGCTCGGGTAGCCGCCGCGGCTTGGGTCGTCGGCAATATCAGACTGATGACACGGCTCCACTTCACGAGAGAAGACGTATCGACAAATACGACATCGTTGGGCTTCAGCGCGAACGAATCGGCGGTGGCCATCGCGGCGGCACTGCTCGCGTCGAGATGGAACACGATCGGCTTGCTGGTATCGCGCCCGCGCACGACGTAGACCTGGGAGGCATCGCCCGACGCCTGATTGATCCCGCCCGCGTTGCCGAGCGCCTCGTTCAGCGTCATCCGTCCGTTGTTGAACATCACACCTCCGGGGCGCTCCACTTCCCCAACCACGAAAACCTTGCTGTCCTGTTGCGCGTAGACACGCACGAGGTCCCCGTCGCGCAGCATGATGCGATCGGGATTGAAGCCCTTGCGGATCATCGCCGGCATGTCCACGACCACGGTCTTGTCGCCGCGCGTCACCGCGACTTGCGAACGATCGGCCGTGCTGGTAAAACCGCCGGCCCGGTTGATCGCCTCGGGCAGCGTCATGGGTCTGTCGTTGAGCACTTGCACGCCCGGCGTCTTGACCTCGCCGTCCAGATACACGCGCTTGCTGCGGTAACTCTCAATGCGAACCGTGACCTGCGGCTGACGCACGTATTTGACGAGCTTCTGCGCGAGTTCATCGCGCACGCCCATCTCCGAAAGGCCGGCAACTTTCATCGGGCCAATATAGGCATACTGAATGAATCCATTGGTATCAACGGTATAGCCCGCGGAGACCGAGCTGGCCCCCGAGCTGTCGCCACCGCCGCCTGACGCAGGCAGATTGAGCTCGGGGTGATCCCAGACGACGATGGTCAGAATATCGCCGGGCCCGATCTCGTATGGCGTGGGTTTGGCAAACAGGCTTTCCACGTCGGCGGGAATGCTCGTAGGCCGTTCCGCAGCTTCCTTGTCGACCAGATCTCTCGTGATCTCCACGAGCGTGCCGGATGGCGCGCCTGCGATGCCCTTGGCCACCACACTATCCGGCACCGTTGCGCCAGAGGCCGCGCCCGCCGTGGCACTGATGCCCGCATTCGAGCCGCTGACGCCCGCATTCGGGCTGGCGTAGCTGCTCCCGCCGGAGTACGACATGCCCGGCGCGAGCGCGCAGCCGCTGAGCCCGGCGAGCGCCAGGCACAAAATGGACACTGCAGCGCGGCGCAATGCCAGCGCCTCGCCGATCGGCTTTCTCGTACCCAATCTCATCGCAACACCCCCAATTCCATTACCCTCGTATCCGGGTCATTCCGTTCGACCCGGATACGAGGATTGCCACGCGCATTGGCCCCTGTTGCGCATTTACTCCACGTCGACTCCGCTCACACTCAATAAGCGCCGCTACCGCGAACCACTACAAAAAATGTTTTGAACAGAATCCCGATGTCCAGCCGGAAGGTCCAGTTCGTCACATAGGAAACGTCTAGCGACACTCGTGTCGCGTAGTCGATGTCGCTGCGCCCGCTCACCTGCCATAGTCCGGTAATGCCTGGGGTCGCCATCAGGTAGTACTTACTGTTTTCACCGTAGCGCTCCAGTTCCTGGTCGATGATCGGGCGTGGGCCGACAAAGCTCATCTCGCCGCGCAGAACGTTCCAGAGCTGCGGCAATTCATCGAGACTCGAGCGCCGCAGGAAGTGGCCGATGCGCGTGATGCGCACGTCGTTCTTGAGCTTGAATTCGCGCTCCCATTCGGCGCGCGCTTCCGGGTCGCGCGCGAGCAGATCCTTGAGTACCTGCTCCGAATTCACCACCATCGAGCGAAACTTCAGACAACGGAACTTCTTTCCATGGCGACCGACGCGCGTGTGCCCGTAAAGCGCCGACCCGCCGTCGCGCCGGACCAGCAACGCAATGACGATCAGCAGCGGCGAGAGCACGACGATCGCGCTGAGCGCTGCCACAATGTCAAACACGCGCTTCAACGCATGGCCGACGACGGCACTGCGTACTGGACTGCGCGGCTCGACCGCGAGCGGCTCCCGTTGCCACCATGCACGGGTAAGGCGCAGCACGCTGAACTGCGAAAAGAACAACGTGTGCGATGCCAGCAGCGCAATGCCGGTCGTCAACGTCCAGTAGATAAACCACGGCAATGCCAGCAAATGATCGTGATGAATCGCATAGAGCAGCACGAGACCGCAAAGTTGAACGGCGAGCCAGGCGAATGCCGTACGGCCCGCAACACTGAAGAGCGAGCGGGTTCCGCGCGTGCCGTAGGTCCCGCAAGCGGGAAATACCGACAATGCAAGCGCCGCGCAAAACGCCACCAGCGTGGGATCGGGGTGATGCGCCGCGCCTATCGGCGTGAAGTTCGGATTAAGGTGTAGGGCGCATACGGCGCCCAGCACAATCAGCACAACATCGACCGTACGTTGCGTTAGATCTGACATTTTCCTGCCTCAGTGCATGTCGTGTTCGTCAGACGTTTGTGGTGTTGCGCGGTCGTCTACTGCAGACGAATTCATTGCCATATATTCGGACCACCGACCTCAACACCCCACATCGACACATTAAGGAGCGTGCAGTAAAGGGTCCGTGCGCAATCCCACAGACTCCGCGCGATCCATCGCGCGCCTGCTTCGTTGCACATGCACAGGTGTCGATACACGGCCAATGCGGGGAATATGAGTGCGCTAGCGCACTTACACGTCTTTCCGGTTTCCGTCTAATTCATTGACCTGATGCAGCCACTGCCTTGGGGGACTCGGTATGAAAACCGCGCTGCGCCGCGTACTTTGCGAATTCGACCATCTCGATGTGCCGGTCGATACGCTAGCCGACGACGACGACCTCTACGCCGCCGGTCTGTCGTCACTCGCGGCGATTCAGCTCATGCTCACCCTCGAAGACGAGTTCGGCATTGAGATTCCCAATCGCATGCTCACCCCCAGGCTCTTTTCGAGCATCAACTCGCTCGCCGCCGCCTTGACCGAGCTGCTGCAGCCGAAAGCGGCAATCTGAGCGCGCTTCCATGCAACGCGATGCAGGGAAAGTTGATTTTTATTAAGAGTCCGAATCATCTTTTCCGTGAACCAACTCAAGGCAAGGAATACACCGTGAAGCATCTTGAAAGAGCCGCCGACGCCCTGCGCGCTCGCACGAAAGTCTCATACGGCTCGCATGACTCACGATATGCGCGCCTCGCCACGGCATACAGGCGGCTTGGCATGCACGCTGCTGAAGGCCTCATTACGGGCCTCTGCGCGCTCGCATGCGTAACGCCGGCGCGGGCAGGCAATGCGGTACAGGCGATGCCCGTAGACGCCTTTCTGGACACGCTCGCGGTCAACACGCACGTGAATTATACGGACGGCGCCTATGCAAACGTGCGTAACGTCGGCGACGATTTGGCATGGCTCGGCATCCGCTATGTTCGCGACGCGTCGCCGGGCAGCGGCGCAGCGCCGTTGTCGAGCTATGTCTATCTCGCGCAGCGCGGTGTCAAGTTCAACTTCCTGATGCACGAGAACATCACGCAGTCGATTGAAGAGGTGACGCGCCTGAACACCGCCGTACCCGGCAGCGTCGCGGCCGTCGAGGGCTTCAACGAGATCAACAACTGGCCGGTCAGCTACCACGGCCTGACGGGCATCGCCGCCGGACTCGCCGCGCAGCGCGAGGTCTACACGCGCATACACGACACGCAGGGGTTCGCGGGCGTGCCCGTCTACGATCTCACCGGCTTCGAACCCAAGCAGGTCGAATCACGCGTGAACTCCGCCGACTATGCGAATCAGCACGTCTACCCGCAGAACGGCGAACAGCCCACCTACGAAGCGAACGGCGACACGTGGATGGGCAATGCCATCAACGGGCTCAAGAAATACCAGTTGCCGCTCGTGATCACCGAATTCGGCTACTTCTCATCGCCTCAAGCGGGCTGGTACATGCTCGGCGTCGACGAGCCGACCCAAGCGAAAGGTGTGCTCAACGGCTACATGGACGCTGCGGCGGCAGGCGTGAAACGGACCTACGTCTACGAACTGCTGGACGAAAAGCCCGATCCGCAAAACAAGAACGACGGGATGCACTACGGACTCTTTCGCAACGACAACAGCCCGAAGCTCGTGGCCTACGCAATTCGCAATCTCACGACCATCCTGAACACCAGCACGGTGCAACGCACAAGAGTTGCCGCGACCGGTGCGCTCACTTACACGCTGTCGGGCATGCCGGTGTCGGCCAACAGCTTGCTGTTGCGAAAGAAGGACGGCCGCTTCGTACTGGTGCTGTGGAACGAAACGCGAATCTGGGACCGCGCGAAAGGAACTCCGCTCAGCAGTCCGCCGGCAGAAGTGGAGGTCGATTTTGGAACGACGGCTAGCCGCGTCGACCTCTACGATCCGAATGTGTCAGAAGCGCCGATCGCGAGTCATCGCGACGTACGTAAAATCAGCGTGTCCGTACCCGACCACCCGCTGCTGCTGGAAGTGACACCCGGTGCCCCGCCGCGCTTATGACCCTGGCTGACAGCTTTAGCGTTTTGCAGTTTGGCGCATCGCGCTGAAGCTGCTCCTACTCAACGAGACCGAAGGCGGTCATGAGCTTCACGCGCGCGATTTCTGCGGAAGCGCACCCGCGATTGCGTCGGCGACCACGCTGGCTTGGGTGTAGGCAAAGAGCAGCATCGACACGAGCGCGCGCGTAGCGTCGTTCGCGGGACGCGCTGTGCGTTCGGCGTGTCCCTAGCCTTGGGGCATCGGCAATGATTGGCCTGCACGCGCGGGAAAATGGATTGATGCAGGAGTTGTCTCTTGGATTGGATGCTCGGCCTGGGATTGGCCGGCCCTGACCCCGCCCCGTCGGCGCGCTAAGCGTCGAAAACCCGCATCGCGCACGGCGGCAGCCACCCGGGCGTCGAAAGCGGCGCCCCGCCGCCTTTGTATAATCGCGCATTCCACTTTCCGGTCGCGCGTTCCTTTCATGCTCAGTTTTGCCCTAGGCTTCCTCGTTTCGTTGCTGGTCACGCTGCTGATCGTGCGCTACGCGCATCTGCATGAAAGGTTCTCCGTCGACTCGGATCTCGCCGGCGTGCAGAAATTCCACGTGCGGCCCGTGCCGCGCATCGGCGGAACGGGCATTCTCGCGGGGCTCATCGTGGCTGCCGCGCAACTTCACGGCGCATATCCGGCGGTCTCGGGCGGCATCCTCGGCATCGCCGCGTGCGGGCTGCCCGCGTTCGGCTCGGGGCTCGTCGAAGATCTCACCAAGCGTGTCTCGCCGCTCGCGCGCCTTCTCTGCACGATGGCCGCCGCCGCGCTCGCGTTCTGGTTCCTCGGCATCGCGGTCACGCGCATCAGCGTGCCGCCGCTCGACTTTCTCCTCTCCTACGCGGCGATTTCCTTCGTCGTCACCGTGCTCGCGGTCGCGGCGCTCGCCAACGCGGTCAATATCATCGACGGCTTCAACGGCCTCGCCTCGATGGTCGCGTTCATGATGTTCGCCTCGCTCGCCTACGTGGCCTTCCAGGTGCACGACCCGGTGGTGCTCTCGGCGTCGTTCATCATGATGGGCGCGGTGCTGGGCTTCTTCATGTGGAATTTCCCCGCTGGCCTGATCTTCCTCGGCGACGGCGGCGCGTATTTCATCGGCTTCATGCTCGCAGAACTGTCGATCCTGCTCGTCATGCGCAACCGGGACGTGTCGGCGTGGTATCCGGTGCTGCTCTTCATGTATCCGATCTTCGAGACCTGTTTCTCGATCTACCGGAAGAAGTTCGTGCGCGGCATGTCGCCGGGCATTCCCGACGGCGTGCACCTGCACATGCTCGTCTACAAGCGGCTCATGCGCTGGGTCGTGGGCGCGCGCAACGCACGCGAGCTCACGCGCCGCAATTCGCTCACCTCGCCGTATCTGTGGCTGCTCTGCCTGATCGCCGTGATTCCCGCCACGCTGTTCTGGCGGCACACGCTGCATCTGTTCTGCTTCGTCGTGGTGTTCGCGCTCACCTACGTGTGGCTCTACGTGAGCATCGTGCGTTTTCGCTCGCCCAAGTGGCTCGTGGTGCGCAGGACGCGCCGGCACTGAGCCGCGTCACCCGCGCAACGACCCGTTCACGCCGACGCGCCCGCGCTCAGCCGCGCGACTTGCGCCTCCAGCTCGCGCACGCGTTCCTCGCGCTTCGCCGCCGCCTCCTCCAGTTCCCGAATGCGCGCCTCGCGCGCGTCCAACGCCGCCTTCACGTCCGCCGCCTCGAAACGCTGGGGAATGTGCTGCGGGCAATTCATGTCCCACGCATCGACCGTGAAGACGATCGCCCGCGCCGCGCGCGCCTTGTAGCCCGCCGGCATGAGCGCTTCGATGAGCGCCGGGTCTTCCGCTGCATCCACCACGCGCGCACGGCCCCAGAGCTTCACGCGCCGGCGCCGCGCATAGTCGATCAGAAACAGATGCGCCTGTGGGTTGTCGGTCAGATTGCCGAGCGTGATGTATTGCTGGTTGCCGATGAAATCGGCGAACGCAATGGTGTGCTCGTCAACCACGTGCAGGAAACCCGCCGGGCCGCCGCGATGCTGAATGTACGGCTGCGCTTGCGCGTTCGCGGTGCCGAGAAAGATGCTGGTCTGCGCGCCGATGAACGCCTCGATCTCCGGCGTGATCGCCACGCCCCAGCCGCGCTCGCGCTCCATGCGGGCATAGAGCTCGCGCGATCCGAGACGCTCCTGCATCGCCTTGACCGTGGGCGTGAAAGCAATGTCGCTGGGATATCGATGGACGGGCTCGGTATTCGGGGCGCTCGGGCTCATCTCAAACTCCTTCGCCGCAGGCTGTGGGGTTGATGGACGGTTCCGCAAGCGTAGGGCCTTCCAGCGCAGAAGAGAATCCGCCGCCGATGAGAAGCGTCCTCCCGAATTCCGGGAGAATAGTCGGCTGTCGGGCACGCGGCTCGCCGTCCCGGCGCTTTCACCACGCGAAAACGCCAAAAGGCGCACGAGCCCGGTTACACCCGGCGCCCCATGGAGCGCGAAGCGCGCTACCCTACGTGTTCACGCCGCGTGGCGCGAGTTCACTCAACCGCCCGGGGCCGCCTGCGCCGGGCGTCATGGCAGGGAGTCGAACATGTCGAAAACGATCTGGATTGTCGTCGCCAACCGTGCTACCGCGCGCATCTTCGCCGCCGAAAGCCCGCTCGGCGGCATCGACGAAGTGGAGACGCTGCTGCATCTGCAAGGCCGCATGCCGGACGGGAGCCTCGTGACCGACAAGCCGGGGCGCACCACCGAACGCGTCGGGTTCGCCCGCAGCGCGACCGATCCCGACACCACCCAGCACGAACACGAAGCCACGGTGTTCGCCGCGGAAATCGCGACGACGCTCGCGAAGGCGCGCAACGACGCCCGCTACGGCACACTCGTGCTCGCCGCGCCGCCCGCGTTCCTGGGCGCGCTGCGCAAGGCGATCGACGCGCAAACGCGCAGTCTCGTCACGCTCGAACTCGACAAGGATCTCGCGGCGCTCGACGCACGCGAACTGCGCGCGCGCTTGCCCGAGCGGCTCCTGCGCGCCGAGGCGTGACGGTTCTGGCAAAGGCTTAGGGTGGGCTCGAACCGCGGGCTGGGCATGCGGTTCGTCCGGCGCTCACGTCATGTCGATCACGACGCGCCCCTGGGTGCCGGCCGCGACCGCCTCGTAGGCTTCGCGCGCCCGGGCAAGCGGAAAGTGCGCGGCCACGACGGGCGCCTCGAACTGGCCCGCTTCGAACGCTTCGGCTATCGCGCGCATCAGCGTCGCCGATTCGGCCACGCCGAGCTTCGCGCTGTCGGCGCCGAGAAGCTGTGTCTCGTTGTGATAGAAGTCGATCAGATCGAACTCCACGCGCCGGTTGCCGGTCGCGCTGATCTCCACCACGCGGCCACGACGCTTCGCAAGCGAGAGCGCGAGTTCGAAGGCGACGCCGCCCACGGCGTCGTAGACCACATCCGCGCCTGAGCCGCCCGTCAGTTCGCGCACTCGCTGGGCGGCGCGCTCGTCCATCTCCACGAAAGCGTCGATGAGGCGCGCGGCCGGTGAATCCGCGAGCGGCGCCGCGCGGCCCACACCGATCACGCGCGCGCCACGCGCCTTCGCGATCTGCGTGACCGCGCCGCCCACGCCGCCCGACACCCCGATCACGGCAATCGTCTCGCCCTCGGTGAGGCGCGCGTAATCGACGGTGCCCAGCCACGCCACCACGAAGTTCACGCCGATCGACGCGGCCTGCGCATGGGAGAGGCCCGAAGGCTTGCGCGCGAGCGCGGCCACGGGCAATTCGACGAACTCGGCGTGCGTGCCGTCGCGCGTGAAGCCGATGTCACCGCCCGTGCCCCAGACCTCGGCGCCCAGCCAGGCTTGCGGACCCGCCACCACCACGCCGCTGAAGTCGCGACCCGGCACGCGCGGCGGCACCGTGTGCTCGAAATGGCCCGAGACGTTCTTCACGTCGCTCGGATTGACCGAGGCGCTCAGGATCTGCACTAGCGCGCTTTCCGCGCCGGGCGCGGGCGTGGGCAGATCGACGTATTCGAGCACCTCGGGCTCGCCGAAGGTCTTGAACTGGATGGCCTTCATGGGGGGACTCCGTGGATTCGGGCGCGCGCGCATCCCGGGTAACAGGCGTCAGCGCATGGAACGGAAGTCTAGCTTGCATGGCATCCCGGGGGTATGCGCGCTAGGCCATACTCGGACTGCGGCGCCGATCGCAATGAATCCCTTCAATCAGCGCTGAACCGCGCCACCCTAGGGACCTGAAATACACGCCAATCATGACAGGACGAGCGGGCCGCATGATTGACGAGACAAATGCTGTGAACAGCGTCACGCCAGCACCACCAACGATCATCGCTCGATCACCCCTCGAAATCGAGCCCGCCGATGAGCACCTCCGGCTCGCCCTGGGTGCGCGAAGCAAAATCGACGGGACGCGCCGACTCCCACGACGCCATCTTGCGCACCGTCGCTTCGAGGTAGTGTTCGAAGCGCGCTTCGCCGCCGGGCCCCATGAGGCTCTCGATCTCGTCGATGTCCCACGTGAGCGAGACATTCAGCGGATAGACATACCGATGACGGTGCTCGTTCGCGAGGCCGCGCATACGCACGCGCGTGGGCTGACGGTGCCCGGCGCCCGGCACGACATCGACGTGCACGGACGGGCCGAACTGTTGCGCCAGCTTCGCCGCGATGCGCGGTGCGAATTCTTCCTCGAATCGGCGAACGGCTTCGATGCTCATGCGCTAGGCACTCCAGAGAGGATTGGCCAGGGTGACGGGGCTGCCGGCGGCGATGGACTTCACGCAATTCGATCGCGCCGATCCCGCGCACCGTCCCGGGATGCTACCGCGCCGTCAGCGCATCAGCCAACGCCTCGAGGCGCATGCAACGGGCTCACGCCGCCCGGCGCTCCCGCGCGGCCACGAGGCTGCGCACGCCTTCGAGCGAATAGACGCCGAGTGCGGCCCAGATCGCGCCATAGCCCACGGCATTCACCGCACCGAACGGCTCCCCGTAGATGAGCACGCCGGTGAGCAGTTGCAGCGTGGGCGTGACGTACTGGATGAGGCCGAGCATCGATAGCGGAATGCGCCGCGCCGCCGCGCCGAAGAGCAGCAGCGGGATGGCCGTGATTGGGCCGGAGGCCGCGAGCAGCAGCTGCAGCCCGCGCGGCGCGTGCGTGAAATGGCTTGCGCCCGCGAGGCCCACGATCGTCAGATAGACGATCGCGACGGGAAAAAGCAGCACGGTTTCGAGCGCGAGGCCTTCGAGCGCGCCTAGCTTCGCGGTCTTGCGCAAGAGCCCATAGCCGCCGAAGGTCACGGCGAGTGCGAGGCTGATCCAGGGCGGCGCGCCGTTTTGCCAGGTGAGCCACGCGACGCCCGCGGTGGCCAGCGCCACAGCCGCCCATTGCAGCGCGCGCAGCCGCTCGCGTAGAAACACATAGCCGAACAGCACGTTGATGAGCGGATTGATGAAGTAGCCGAGGCTCGCCTCGACGATGTGCCCCGCATTGACGGCCCAGATATAGATGCCCCAGTTGGCCGAAAGCAGCACGGCGCTCGCCACGAAACGCCCGAGCAGGCGCCGGTCGCGCAGCGTGGGTCCGAGCCAGCGCCAGTGTCGGCGCACGACGAGCACGGCGATCACGAACACGAGCGACCACGCCATGCGGTGGGCGAGCATTTCGAGCGCGGGAATCTGGTGCAGCGTCTTGAAATAGATGGGGAAGAGCCCCCAAACGGCGAAGGCAGCGAACGCGTAGAGGATGCCGGGATTCATATTGGTTCTGTTGATGGCGCACGAGCGCGAGCCGCACGCCGGCGCCGCACTGAAGGCCCGCGACTCGCCAGTCCTTCGCGCGAAGGCAGTCGAAAGGCGGCCGCGCTGCGCCGGCTCTTGCCGGAGTTCTTGCCGGGTTTTTGCCGGGTTTTTGCTTTACCCAGCGCCTGGGCGCCGGTTTTGCGACAATAGCGGATTTTCGCCGCCAGCCTTGCCCGTTGTCCAGCCTGACGCAACGCTTACAGCGCGCGCTGGCCGCTAGCGCGGACAGCGCCGAAATCCCTAACGTCCACTGAAGCCTCCCGAACCGGCCTCCTCGCACGCGATGTCCTTCCCCCATATCGATCTGCTGTATTCGCTGTCCGGCCTGTTCGTCGGCTTTCTGGTCGGCTTGACCGGCGTGGGCGGCGGCTCGCTGATGACGCCGATCCTCGTCCTGCTCTTCAACGTGCACCCCGCCACCGCAGTCGGCACGGACCTGCTGTACGCGGCCGCGACCAAGTCGGCGGGCACGCTCGTGCATGGGCTCAAGGGGTCGGTGGACTGGCGCGTCACGCTGCGGCTCGCGGCCGGCAGCGTGCCCGCCGCGACGATCACGCTGATCCTGCTGCATCGCTTCGGCATGGACACGCCGCGCGCGGGGCATCTGATCCAGGCCGTGCTGGGCGTGGCGCTGCTCATCACGGCCGTCGCGCTCATCTTCCGCCCGCAACTCGCGGCATTCGCCTCGCACCATCGCCACGCGCCGGGGGAGGCGCGCACGTTGTTCCTCACCATCCTGACTGGCGCAGTGCTCGGCGCGCTCGTCTCGCTCACCTCGGTGGGCGCGGGCGCCATCGGCGTGACGGTGCTGCTGCTGCTCTACCCAACACTGCCGACGCTGCGCATCGTCGGCTCCGATGTGGCGCACGCGGTGCCGCTCACGCTGCTCGCGGGCGCGGGCCACTGGCTGCTCGGCTCGATCGACTGGCAGATGCTGCTCTCGCTGCTATGCGGGTCGCTGCCGGGCATCGTGATCGGCAGCCTGCTTTCTTCGAAAGCACCCGAAAAGCTCCTGCGCGTGCTGCTCGCCGCGACGCTCACGCTGGTGGGCGTGCGGCTCGTGCTTTCCTGAGCAGGGGGCACATCGGCCACGTCGGCGACGTCAAGTCCGCCGATTCCCGGCGCGCCGGCACTCTCAGGCGTGGGGCGCCTGGCGAAAGAACTTCCCGTTGAGATCGACTTCGAACTCGCGCAGCCACTGGCCGCGCGCGTCGATGCGGTACGCCTGCGCCCAGGCGCCGCGCCGCACGATCAGGACGTCGCCATGCTCCGGGTCGTTCGGATCGGCTTCGCCATGAATGTCGAACTGCATGGGCGCGAAGCCGTGCCGCGCACAGGCCAGTTCGAAGGCCGCCCGGTCGACGAGCGGCAAGTCGGTATAGGTATGAATGGTCATGGCGATTTCCTGCTTTCGGCGAAGAGGCCGCGCTCGACCTCGGGAAAAGCGCGCGATAACCACGGTATACCCCGAACTGCGGGAAAACTGTGTGTCACGCCACACGGGATGGGGGCGATGCAACATCGAGGACTCGCATATCGCCCGCGAGCTGGCGGCATCAGTGGGCCACGCAAGTTGGATGCCGGCGGGCCGCCGCCAGCCAGTCACCCGCCACGCGTGCAAAAAGGAAGCCCCGGCCTCGGCAGCCGGGGCTTCCTTTTTCTGCCTTGTCCTGCTGCTGTGCCGCTGGCACCCCTGCGCGGGACGCCCTCAGCGCTTATTGCTGCTTGACCGTCAGCTTGTTCGTCACGGACGTCACGCCCGTCACGCCTTTCGCGACTTCGCCTGCCTTGTCGATCTGACCCTGATCCGGCACCGTGCCGCTCAGCGTCACGGCACCGCCGTGTGAGCGGACATGGATATCCGAAACGTCGATCCCCTTGGTCTTCGAAAGCGCCTTGCGCACCGCGTAACCCAGCTTTTGATCGGCCTTCTTGGCCGACGGCGCCGGAGCGGCCGAGGTCGTGGCGGCGGGGGCGCTCGCCGACTCGTCCTGTGCATAGGACGCGCTGCAAGCCACCGTCAGGCAGAGTGCCGCGCCCAGCGTCTTCAGAATAGCGACCGATTTCATGTTTTCTCCTTGTGTCTTCGCGTTGTTGCCGGTTGTTTCACTGGTTGTTTCCGGGCTTCTGCCTGGAAATAGGACCGCCTTCCCCGCCGGCGGACGGCTCGAGTGCCGCCCGTCAGCCATGGTCCGACGGCTTCGTTACGACCACCGATGGCAGCGCCAGGCGCAATGCGCGCGTGCAAGCGCCGCCAGGGTCTGGACGCGATGCGAGAGGCAAGGATGAAGGACACAGAACGGCGCGTGAACGATGCGGGCTTCTTCACGCGATTTAATGATTGCGCCCACCGGGACGGGTCTACGCCCGTTTCCTGCTTGTCATGCAGGGTGGCTCGCGCCGCGCCCGAAGCCCTTTCGGTGCGCCGCCGCAAGCCTCACGCGAGCAAGCGAGACACAATTTAGCCTGGCCGCGCCACAAGCGCAAAGACTTTAGCGCAGGCGCCCGTTGTGTGTGCGCAGTGTGTTGGGCGAGGCACGGCGCATGCCGCCGCAACGTCGATTCTCATGTACCATCGGCGCACGTAGGCCGCGCGATGCGCGCCATCACCCAACCCGGACCCACCCCGAACCACCCAAGGCCGCTCCACCCCGATGAAGTCCCCCACCGGCCGCAAACCTCGTCCCCGTCTCGTCGCGCGCTTCGTGGCGATCTCGTGGCGCGACTTGGCCGTCACGTTCGGCCCCATCCTGCTCGTGAGCGCGGCGGCCATCTGGCTCGCGGTGCGCCTCATCCAGCCCGCGCCGCCCAACACGCTCACCATGAGCGCCGGCCCCAAGGGCAGCACGTACTGGAACGCCGCCCAGAAGTACAAGGAAATCCTCGCGCGCAACAAGATCGCGCTGACCGTGCTCGAATCGGAAGGCTCGCTGCAGAACCTGCATCGGGTGGCTGATCCGGACGCGCACGTCGACGTTGCGTTCGTGCAGGACGGCCTCGCGAGCAAGGTGCCCGACGGTCTCGTCTCGCTCGGCAGCGTGGCCTACGTGCCGCTCGTCGTGTTCTACCACGGCCCCGTCGCCACGCGGCTCTCGCAGTTCGCGGGCCAGCGGCTCGCCATCGGCGCGGAAGGCAGCGGCACGCGCGAGCTGGCGCTCACCCTGCTGAAGGCGAACGGCATCGAGCCGGGCGGCTCAACGAAGCTTCTGCCGCTCTCCGGCGAGGACGCCGCGCGCGCGCTCGTGGAAGGCAAGACCGACGTCGCCTTTCTGGCAGGCGACTCCGCGCAGCCGCCGGTGATGGGCCGCCTCATGCGCACGCCTGGCGTGCGCTTTTTCGACTTCACGCAGGCCGACGCCTACGCGCGCCGCTTCCCCTACCTCACGGCCATCACGATTCCGATGGGCGCGTTCGACTTCGGCCGCAATCTGCCTCCCGAGCCGCTGCAGTTCATCGCGCCCACGGCCGAGCTGGTGGCGCGCGACTCGCTGCATCCGGCGCTCTCGGACCTCCTTATCGAAGCGGCCAAGGAAGTACACGGCCGTTCGACGCTGCTGCAGCGCGCGGGCGAGTTCCCTTCGCCGCGCGCCCAGGACTTCCCGATTAGCGCCGACGCCGCGCGCTATTACAAGTCGGGCAAGAGCTTCCTGTACCGCGTGCTGCCGTTCTGGGTCGCGAGCCTAGCCGACCGGCTCGTCGTGTTGCTGGTGCCGATCATCGTCGTGCTGATTCCCGGCATGCGGATCGTGCCGTCGCTCTACGCCTGGCGGGTAAAATCGCGCATCTACCGCTGGTACGGCTCGCTCATCGCGCTCGAGCGCGCGGCCATGGCCGACATCTCGCCAGCCGAGCGGCAAGCGCTGCTGCGCCGGCTCGACTCCATCGAAGAGTCGGTGAACGGCATGAAAATGCCGCTAGCGTACGCCGAGCAGTTCTACGTCCTGCGCGAGCACATCGGCTTCGTGCGCGCGCGGCTCGCGGAGGCGCGCGATACGCGGGCCGCCGATCGCGCCAAAGGGGAAGCGGCGCAGGAAGGCGAAAGCCAGGAAGCGGACACAGCAGGCAACGAGGCGAGCCATGCAGAAGAAAGCGGCGGCAACGACACAGGCGAGCGCACGCACTAGCGCCGCCGCACGAATTTTGAACCAGTTGCGCGCTAGAGCGGAGGAACAGTGTCAAACACCCCGGCCTGAAGGCCGGAGCTTGTGAAGTCATTCACTAGCTCGAGTTTGAACAGACCGAGCACCGCAAGGCGCTACGTTGTGTAGAAGCGAGCAGACCCACCGCCGGATGCTTCCTCAGTCCGGTGCAACTGGAAGTCGCAGCAGCAGACAAGCCCCGGGTAGGCACGAAACGGGCTGCGACCGGTGAGGCAACTCACCACCTGCTACACAACATGGTCGAGGGGAGCGGCGCCGCAAGGCGTCCGTCACAAGGCCCGTAAGGGCTGACAGCCGGAAAGACGGCCTGGATTAACAAGGAGCCGCAATGTCGGTGTTCGTGCTGGACAAACAAGGCAGTCCATTGATGCCGTGTAGCGAGAAGCGCGCGAGGTTGTTGCTCGCGCGTAGCCGCGCACGCGTACATCGTGTCATGCCCTTTGTCATTCGGCTCGTCGACCGCCACCGCGACTCGTGCGCAACCCAGCCCCTGCGCCTGAAGCTCGATCCGGGTAGCAAGACCACAGGCATGGCGCTGGTGCGTGACAGTGAAGTCGTCGTAGCCGATAGCGGAGAGATCCAGCGCGGCGCGGCAGTGCTCAATCTTTTCGAACTGGTACATCGCGGCCGGCAAATCAGTGAAGCGCTGAGCGCGCGGCGCGCGATGCGCCGTCGCCGGCGCAGCAGCCTGCGGTATCGCGCCCCGCGCTTTCTGAACCGCACGAGAAAGACCGGTTGGCTCCCGCCGTCATTGCAGCATCGGGTCGACTCAACGATGGCATGGGTGCGGCGCATACAGCGCTGGGCGCCGGTGACGGCGCTCTCAAGCGAGCTGGTGCGTTTCGACATGCAGGCGCTCGAGAATCCGGAGATATCCGGCATCGAGTATCAGCAGGGCACGCTCGCTGGCTACGAGGTACGCGAGTATCTGCTCGAGAAGTGGTGTCGTCAGTGTGCATACTGCGACAAGACCGATGTGCCATTGCAAGTTGAGCACATCGTGGCAAAAGCCCGCGGTGGCTCAACCCGCATGAGCAACCTGACGCTGGCGTGCCGCTGCTGCAACAAGGCCAAGGCAGCCTTGCCGGTCGAGGTGTTTCTGGCGAAGGATCCCAAGCGCCTGGCGCGCATCTTGGCGCAGGCGAAGCGCCCACTCAAGGATGCGGCAGCCGTCAACGTGACGCGCTGGGCATTGGCCAATGCACTTCGAGCCACTGGTCTGCCTGTAGAATTTGCCTCCGGCGGCCGGACAAAGTTCAACCGGGCGATGCTCAGCGTGCCGAAGACGCACGCGCTCGATGCGGCCTGCGTCGGCGAGCTCGCCCATATCGTCGCCTGGCAAAAACCGACGCTGGCGGTGAAGTGCTCCGGGCGCGGCAGCTATCAGCGCACGCGCCTGGACAAGTATGGTTTTCCGCGCGGCTATCTGACGCGCGAGAAGCAGCATTTCGGGTTTCAGACCGGTGATCTGGTGCGTGCGTCGGTGCCCACCGGAAAGAAGGCCGGTACTTATGTGGGGCGCGTGGCGGTGCGGGCCTCGGGCAGCTTCAACATTCAGGGGGCTGGCGGCGTGGTGCAGGGCGTTGCACACCGTCATTGCCGATTCGTTCAGCGTAGTGATGGCTACGCGTACTCAAGGATAGCCACTCCAGAAGGAGTCGCGGGAACAGGGACCGCTTCGCCGCGGTCCGCGCTATCCCTCCCCGGCCTGAAGGCCGAGGTTTCTCGCGCAATCGGATGATCAACGGCATCGACGCCAACCAGCCAACCTGGTTCTACGACTTCGCATCGCCGTTTTCGTATTTGTTGCTGGAGCAGCACGACAAGTGGCCCGGCTTCGACTTCGTGCCGACGCCGGTATTGCTCTCCGAGCTGTACCGCCACTGGGGCCAGCCGCTCAGCTCTGCGATCCCGGCCAAACGCGTCTTCACCTACCGGCACGCGCTCTTTCGCGCCGAGCAGCTCGGCATACCGTTCAAGATGCCGCCCGCGCACCCGTTCGACTCGATCAAGCCGATGCTGCTCGCCATCGCGGCCGGAGGCGACCTCGCGTGCGTGCGCGAGATCTTCCGCTTCATCTGGCGCGAGGGGCGCGACCCGTCGACCGAAGAGGGCTTCGAGCAGCTTTGCGACCGCGTGGGCATCGCGCACGGCGAGTCGCTGATCGAAGAAGAAGCCGTGCGCGCGCAATTGCGCCGCAACACCAATGACGCGATCGCGATGGGCGTGTTCGGCGTGCCGACGTTCTGGATGAACAAGCAGCTCTTCTGGGGCGAGGACGCGTTGCCCATGGTGCTCTACTGCGCTCGCTCGCCGAACTGGCTCGATTCCCGCGAAGTCAGGCGCATCACGGCGTTGCCTTCGGGACTCGCAAAGGGCGCAGCGGAGTAACGGAGTAGCGGAGTGACGGGCAGCGCGCCCGTCTGATTCCCGGCATGCCGCGCGCCCTATGGCGGCGGCGCGCGAGCCGGCTTATGGTTATGGCTGAATCCGTGCGCGCTTTCGTGTCGATGCGCGCACGCGTCTTTGCCCGCCACGACTCCATGGACGACGATACCGCCCTCTCCCTCGACATCTGGCTGGTGCGCGTGCTGCGCACGCTGCTGGTGGAGCGCAGCGTCACGCAGGCCGCGTTGCGCCTGAACCAGACGCAGCCCGCCATCAGCACGGCGCTGCGCCGGCTGCGCGAAATCCTGGGCGACCCGATACTCGTGCGCGGCAAGGCCGGCATGGTGCCGACCGAGTACGGCGAGTCGCTGCTGCAACACGCGCAGCGCGTGCTGCGCGATGTCGAGTTCGTGGCTACGCCGCACGGCGATTTCGACCCGGCGCGCTCGAAGCGCACCTTTCGCCTCGCCGCCCCCGACTATCTCAACGACTTCTTCATGCCGACGCTCATCGCGCGCTTTCGCGAGACGGCGCCCGCGGCGCGGCTGGAAATTCTCTCGCTCTCGCCGACGCTCGATCACCACGGCGCCCTGGACGCAGGCGAGCTCGACATCGTGATCGGCAACTGGCCGAAGCCCGAAGCGCGTTTCACGCGCAGCGACCTGTTCTCGGACAAGGTGGTATGCATGATGCGCGCGGATCATCCGCTCGCGCGCCGCGAGCTCACGCGCGAGGCTTATCTCGCCGCACCGCATCTCGCGCCTACGCCGTACACGGGCGCACACGCGAGCGCGATCGATCTGGGCTTCGCGAAGGCAAAAGCCGAGCGTCGCATCGTCGCGACGCTGCCCTACTTCGGGCTCGTACCGCAGGTGCTGATGCAGTCGGATCTGATCTTCACGACGACGCGGCGCTTCGCGCAGCATTACGCGAAGCTGTTGCCCATTGCCGTGATCGATACGCCGTTCGCGTTCCCGCGCATTCGCTGCTACCAGATGTGGCATCCGCAGCCGGACAGGCCCAGCGATGTGGGATGGCTGCGGGCGTTGATCGATGAAGTGTCGCAGAGGTTGACGGCCGAGCGCGAAAGAAAGCGCCCGGGAGCGAACAGGGCCGCACGCGCGGCTGGCGACGAGGCGCCTCACTGAACGAGGCGCCGGTCTCGCTTCTCGTCCTGCCGCGTTTTTTATCGGCTCGCGCCGTGATGACTTGTTGAGATCGTCCCCCGCCCGGCGACGACCCGGTTCATGTCGTCGATCGAGACCGGTCTCGCGGGCTTCTTCACGATGCCTTTGAGCGACGCAAGCGAGAGCGTGGCCGGAAAGATCTCATAGCGCCCCGTCGCCTCATTGAAACTGAACTCGATCCGGTCTCCCGCCTGGAGGCCAAGCTGGTCGCGCACGTCTACCGGGATCGTGACCTGGCCCTTCGAAGTGATCGTTGCTGCAGTCATAAAGGCACCTCCGAGACGCCTTTACTCTAACGTAAGGCAAACGGAAATGCCAAGGCTAACCGTCGACGCCCCATGCCGCCAACGAGACGCGATATCGGCAAGCGTCTATCGCCGGAATCAGTTTCGGCAACGGCTTGCAGATGCAGCGCAACACGGCCGCGCATGCTTGCGCTCAGCCTCCTTCGAGCGCAACCGTTTTCACAACGGCCGGCCGCTGCGCCACCCGCATCTGCATGAGCTGCGCGGCCACGGCCACCGCGATTGACGAAGGCGCCTTATCGACGATGCCCGCCACGCCGATCGGACAGGTCATCTCGCCAAGCTGCTCCGCGGCGATGCCTCGATCAAGAAGCCGCCGCTCGAACTTCACGCGCTTCGTTTTGGAGCCGATCAGCCCGAACCATGCGAAATCGCGCCGGCGCATGATACGCTCGGTCAGCTCGAAATCGAGCGCGTGATTGTGCGTCATCACGAGGAAGTACGCGCCCGCCGGCGCCTCGTCGACGATCGCGGCCGGCGTGTCCGTGGCCTCGATCTGGACGTTGGCGGGCACTTCGTCGGGGAACAGCTCGTCGCGCTCGTCCACCCACTGCACGACGCACGGCAGCATGCCGAGCAGCGTGACGAGCGCGTGGCCCACGTGTCCTGCGCCGAACAGCACGATATGCATGGGCCCGTAGTGCGGCACGGGCGTGCTGCGGCGTCCGATGACCACACGCCCGGTTTCGTCGACGCGCACACAATGTTCAGGATGACGATTCATGGTTCGAAACTCCGCGCCTCACGCCGCACCGCGCGCACGCCCTTCAGGATCTCCTCGGCGGTGGCAGGCGCATTCATCGGCGGATTGAACCGGTAGTCGGCCACGCTCGCCACGGCGTCGCGAATCGCGAAGAACACCGAGAACGGCAGCAGGAGCGGCGGCTCGCCCACGGCCTTGGAGCGATGGATGCTGTCTTCCGCGTTGCGGTTCTTGAAGAGCTTCACGTTGAATTCGGCGGGCGTGTCGTTCACGGTCGGGATCTTGTAGGTGGAGGGCGCATGCGTCATCAGCTTGCCGTCCGCGTTCCACCAGAGTTCTTCCGTGGTGAGCCAGCCCATGCCCTGAATGAAACCGCCTTCCACCTGGCCCACGTCGAGCGCGGGGTTCAGCGAAGCGCCCACGTCGTGCAGGGCGTCGGCGCGCAGCACGCGCATTTCGCCGGTGAGCGTGTCGATCACGACTTCCGACACCGCCGCGCCATACGAGTAGTAGTAGAACGGCCTCCCGCGCAGCGATGCCTGATCCCAGTACAGCTTGGGCGTGGCGTAGAAGCCGTCCGACCAGAGCTGCACGCGCGCGAGATACGCCTTCGAAACCAGCGTTTCGAACGGCACGATCTCCTCGCCCACGATCACGCAGTCGTTTGCGAACTGCACGTCGGCGGCATTGACTTCGCCCTTGCCCCACGTGGTCGCCGCGAGCGCGGCGAGGCGCTCGCGCAGCTGGCGCGCGGCGTCCTGCGCGGCCTTGCCGTTCAAGTCGCTGCCCGTCGAGGCCGCCGTGGCCGAAGTGTTGGCGACCTTGCTCGTATCGGTGGCGGTGACGCGCACGCGGCCGAACTCAATGCCGAGCTCGTTCGCCACGACCTGCGCGACCTTCGTGTTGAGGCCTTGGCCCATCTCGGTGCCGCCGTGGTTCACGAGCACCGAGCCGTCGGTGTAGATGTGAACGAGCGCGCCCGCCTGGTTGAAGTGCGTGACGTTGAACGCAATGCCGAACTTGACCGGCGTGAGCGCGATGCCCTTCTTGAGCACCTCGTTGTTCGCGTTGAACTCGCGGATCGCCGCACGCCTTGCGCGGTAACCGCTCGTTTCGACGAGCTCGTCGATCAGCTCGTGGATGACGTTGTCCTCGATGACCTGGCCATAGGGCGTCTCGTTGTTGTGCGTCTTGCCGTAGATGTTGCGGCGGCGCACGTCGAGCGAGTCGAGGCCGAGCGAGCGCGCGACATCGTCCATGATGTATTCGATCGCGAACGCGCCCTGCGGGCCGCCAAAGCCGCGAAACGCCGTATTCGACTGCGTGTTGGTCTTGCCGCAGAAACCGGAAATCGATACGTCGGGCAGCCAGTAGGCGTTGTCGAAGTGGCAGAGGGCGCGCGTCATCACCGGGCCGGAAAGATCTGCGGAAAAGCCGCAGCGCGAAGTCATGTCGACCGATACGCCTTCGATCGTGCCCGCGTCGTCGTAGCCTACTTCGTAGGTGTAATGGAAGTCGTGGCGCTTGCCCGTCACCATCATGTCGTCGTCGCGGTCGGGGCGCAGTTTCACGGGGCAAAGCAGCTTCCATGCGGCGAGCGCGGCGCAGCAGGCAAAGAGCCCCGACTGCGATTCCTTGCCGCCAAAACCGCCGCCCATGCGGCGGCACTCCACCAGCACGTTGTGCGAGGCGACGCCCAGCACGTGCGCGACGAGGTGCTGCATTTCGCTCGGATGCTGCGTGGAGCACCACACGTGCATGCCGTCGTCGTCCTTCGGCACCGCGTACGCGATCTGCCCTTCGAGATAGAACTGCTCCTGCCCGCCGAGCAGCATCTCGCCCTCGTGGCGATGCGCGGCGCGTGCGGCACGCGCGGACGCCTCGCCGCGCGCGAGCTTCATCGGCGGCAGCACGGATTGCCCGGCGGCGCGCGCCTGCTGCGCCGTGAGCACCGCGGGCAGCTCTTCGTAGCGCACCTCGGCGCGGCGCGCAGCGAGGCGCGCCGTGTCGTGCGAAGCCGCCACCACGATGAACATCGGCTGGCCGACGTACTGCACGACGCCATCGGCGAGAACCGGATCGTCGTGGATGATCGGGCCGCAATCGTTCACGCCGGGAATGTCGTCGGCCGTGAGCACGGCCACCACGCCCGGCGTGGCACGCACTTTCGCGAGATCCATCGAGACGATGCGCGCATGAGCCTTCTGCGAGAGACCGAGCGCGGCGTGCAGCGTGCCTGCCACGAGCGGAATGTCGTCGGTGTACGTGGCGCGCCCGCTCACATGCAGATGGGCGGATTCGTGCGGACGCGAGACGTGCACCTGCGTGAACGACTCGACGGGGTCGTGCGCTTTCAGTTCGTCCAGGAACGGTTCGGCTTGCTGGTTCATTGTTTCGTTCTCCGAATATCTCAGGCCGGTTCTGCCGTCACGTTGCGCACATTGAGCGCCTGTGGCGCGAGCGGATCGTGCGCACGCGTTTCGAGCCAGAAGCGGTACAGCGTGTTCTTTGCGGCTTCGAGGCGGTACTCGCTCGTCGCGCGCATGTCGGAAAGCGGCGCGTAGTCGTCGCCTAGCGCGATCATCGCGGCCTGTACCGTCGCCTCGTGCCATTGCGCGCCGGCGAGCACGGCCTCCGCGTGGCTCGCGCGCTTCGGCGTCGCGGCCATGCCGCCGAACGCGATGCGCGGCTCGCGGATCACGTCGCCATCGGCGATCCAGGCGAACGCGGCGCACACGGCCGAGATGTCCGAATCAAAGCGCTTCGAAATCTTGTAGGTGCGAAACCGCAGGTTCGCGCGCGCGCCGGTGCGCGTGGGCACCTTCAGCGTCAGCACGAATTCGTGCTCCGCCATGTCCTTCTTCTGGTACGCCTGATAAAGGTCTTCGAGCGGCATTTCGCGCTCGATCTCGCCGCCGCGCAGCACCACGCGCGCACCGAGCGCGATGAGACCAGGCATCGAGTCGCCGATGGGCGAGCCGTTCGCCACGTTGCCGCCGATCGTGCCCGCGTTGCGGATCGGCAGCGAGGCGAAGCGCAGCCACATCTCCTCGAGTTCGGGGTAATGCTTCGCGAGCTCGGCATAGCCGCGCTCGACCGTCGCGCCCGCGCCGATCTCGATCCACGCGTCGCTCACCTTGACGTCGCGCATCGCATCGATCTGGCCCACATAGACGACGTCGCCCAGCTCCCGCATCTGCTTCGTGACCCACAGGCCGATGTCGGTGCTGCCCGCGAGAATGCGCGTGCTCGGGCGCTCGGCCTTGATCGCGGCGAGCGCCTCGACGGTGCGCGGCGCATCGTAGCGCTGGCCGCGGTGCTCGTAGTGGAACGTGTCCTTGCGTTGGAGCGTCGCGAGCGTCTGCGTGAGCGCCTTCACGTCGACGGGCTGTTTTGGCGCATCCATCTGGAACATCCGCTCGGCGGCGTCGAGGATCGGCCGGTAGCCGGTGCAGCGGCACAGGTTGCCCGTGAGCGCGTTGGCGATCTCGTCGCGCGAAGGCGCGCTGCACGCGCCCTTGCCCGCGCAGCCGCCCTTGCCGGCCTGGCCACCGTGCTCGTGGCCATACTTCTCGTAGAGCGCCCACATCGACATCACGAAGCCCGGCGTGCAAAAGCCGCATTGCGAGCCGTGGCAGTCGACCATGGCCTGCTGCACGGGATGCAGCGAGCCGTCGGGCTGGCGCAGGTCTTCGACGGTGAAGAGCGCCTTGCCGTCGAGCGTCGGCAGGAACTGGATGCAGGCGTTGACGGCCTTGAAGCTCACGCCGCCCGCTTCGTCGCGTTCGCCCACCACGACGGTGCAGGCGCCGCAATCGCCTTCGGCGCAGCCTTCCTTGGTGCCGGTGCAGCGCGCGTCTTCGCGCAGATATTGAAGAACGGTGCGCGTGACGCCCGCGTCGCTGACTTCGCGGATGGCGTTGCGGTGATAGAAGCGGATCGGCTGACTCATGGGTTCTGGCTCGTCGTTGGCTGCGGCTCGCAAAAGGCGTGTGCCGCTCGAGTGGACGCTTCGAAAACTATCACTGCCAATATTGGCAACCCATAGCTAGGGGAGCATGGGGGATATATCGCTGGATCGATAAATCCGTGCGCTGCGATGACGCCGCACTTATGTTCGGATGGCTCGATTGCGCGGTTTTCTGGTGGATGTGCGAGTAGCGGACACGGTCGATTGACGTCGCCCTCGGCACGAACGGTCGGACACAGAGACAGAATCTGCACGAATTGCGGCCAACGTCCCGTGATGTCGCGGCATCTTCGAAGGGTAGCGTCCGCCAGGCAGCGCACTGGCTCAGCGCGAAACAAGCGCGCTCCGCGTATCCGCAACGCTTGTCCATTTCTGCACGAGAACCGGTTCCATGGGACAATCACGCCTTTCCCGCCGTTCGCTATCCGCATTTTCCCCATGTCTGCCGATTTGGCGCCCCCGCGCAACGCCGCATCGACGACCCTGCAGATCATCCCGGTCGTCTTTTTCACCTTCCTCTGCTACCTGACGATCGGCATCCCCCTCGCCGTCCTGCCGGGCTTTGTGCACAACGATCTCGGTTTCAGCACCGTGGTGGCGGGCGCGGCGATCAGCGTGCAGTACATCGCCACGCTCTGCTCGCGCGCGCTCGCGGGCCGCTCGGCGGATACGCTCGGTCCCAAGAAAACCGTGACGATCGGCCTGACGATCTGCGGCGCGAGCGGCGTGCTGCTGCTGCTCGGCACGCTCGTCGATCACTGGCCCGGCCTCGCGCTCGCACTGCTCGTCGTGAGCCGCCTGCTGCTCGGGTGCGGCGAGAGCCTGTGCGGCACGGGCGCGATTCTCTGGGGCATCGGCCGCGTGGGGACCGCGCACAACGCGAAGGTCATCTCGTGGAACGGCATCGCCACGTACGGCGCGCTCGCGATCGGTGCGCCGCTCGGCGTGGAGATGGGGCGTTTCCTCGGCTACTGGGCACTCGGCGTTTCGGTCATCGCGCTGGCCGCGCTCGGCTTCTGGCTCGCGCGCCCGATCGCGCCGGTGCCGCTCGTACACGGCGAGCGCATGTCGTACCGCAGCGTGTTCACGCGCGTGCTGCCGCACGGCATTGGCCTCGCGCTCGGCTCGGCGGGCTTCGGCTCCATCGCCACCTTCGTCACGCTGTTCTACGCGGCGCGCCACTGGCCCAACGCGGCGTTCACCCTCACGGTGTTCGGCGTGATGTTCATCGGCGCGCGCCTCCTGTTCGCGAACACGATCAAACGCTTCGGCGGTTTCCGCGTCGCCATCGCCTCGTTCTCGTTCGAGTGCGCAGGCTTGCTGCTGCTCTGGCTCGCGCCCACGCCGCAAATCGCGCTCGCGGGCGCGGCGCTCACCGGCTTCGGCTTTGCGCTCGTGTTTCCGGCGCTCGGCGTCGAGGCGGTCGGGCTCGTGCCGCCCGCGAGCCGCGGCGCGGCGCTCTCGGCCTACTCGGTGTTCCTCGATCTCTCGCTCGGCATTACCGGACCGCTCGCGGGCTATGTCGCAAATCTGTTCGGGTATGGCTCGGTCTTTCTCTTCGCCGCGATCGCGGCAGCGTCCGCCGTGGCGCTTTCGGTTTCGCTCCATCGCAAGAGCCTGCGCGCGCGAAGCGCAGGCACCGCGCAAGGCACGGCCGCATCCCCCGCCCAACACGGCGAATAAAGCAACCGCATGCAGCAGGGGCGGCTCGCGGCTGCCGGGATACGCTTTAGTTCTCTTGAAAGCGCTATCGAAGAACGGACGGGAATGCATATTAAATAACATTCAAGCCATTGCCATGTCATGCACAATCATTCTTTTGCATGACATGGAAATTCACGCGCGCTGATTGCCGGCTTGCAAATCAGGTCTAATTCGCGAAGTGCAATGGCTCACCATCCTATGAAATTTACTGCATACCCGTTGCGATTCGCACGTGCACGCCCCGCAGCAACGTGTGAGAGCCGGCATGAATCGGGCGAACCCGCTATCCGGAATGGCGCCCAATTGAATATGCGATATGCACAGTCGCATTCGTCAATCTGTTGTGCGTCTTGAGAATTATTGAATCTTTTACAACGGCGCAATGCTGACATTTGCTGGGACAACATTGTAATTCTCACAAACTGCCAATATGATTTTTACTGGATTACCGAGGTTCCGCTTTCGAGGTTCATTGGCGAGAGCGAGGCCATAGGCCGCTTCTTCAGGCACTTCCGCCAGCAGTAGCAGTGCGCATTCAACCGATATGCATACGAGGCTAGACTTGACATCCCCCTCCCTGAAGGGAGGGCATTCCCACTTCGCAGAATGCAACCCGACATCACCTCAAAGAGACATGGGATTTACGCTTTCTCCATGGGCTGACACCGCCAGTCCGGCGGCCAAAACATTGCGCGCAGCGTTGATGTCGCGGTCGTGGATCGACCCGCATTCCGGGCACGTCCAGCTGCGGACGGATAGCGGCATCTTCGCCGCCGTATGCCCGCAGTCTGAGCACAGCTTGCTGGACGGATACCAGCGATCGATGCGGACCAACGTACGCCCGTACCACTGCGCCTTGTATTTCAATTGCCTGAGGAACTCAGACCAGCTTGCATCGCTGATCGACTTCGCCAAGCGGCTGTTCTTCTGCATGTTCTTGACGGCAAGACTTTCGATGACGATCACTTGGTTTTCGTTTATCAGCCGGGTCGAAAGTTTGTGCAGAAAGTCTCTGCGGGCATCCACTATCTTCGCATGCATGCGTGCAACCTTTAGCTTTGCCTTGTTGCGATTGGCCGAGCCTTTCTGCTTCTTCGCGAGCCTGCGTTGCAGCTTCGCGAGTTTCTTCTCGCTCTTGCGGAACGCGTTCGGTGCTCCGATCTTTTCGCCCGTCGATAGGATTGCAAAGTGCGTCAGGCCCAAGTCGACGCCAACCTTCGCGTCGACTTCGGATTTTGGGCACACAACATCTTTGCAAAGCATCGATACGTGGTATCGACCTGCGGCGTCTTTCGACACTATGCAGGTCGTTACCTTGCACCCCTTGGGGATGGTTCGTGACCAGCGGATCGCCAGCGGCTCTCTCATTTTCGCCAGCGTCAACGCTTTGCCATCCCATTTAAAGGCGCTCGTCGTGTACTCGGCCGACTGCATGCCATCTTTACAACGGAAGTTCGGGTACTTGGCGCGCTTGGCGAAGAAATTAGCGAATGCGGTTTGCAGGTGCCGGAGCGCCTGTTGCACCGGAACCGAACTGACTTCGTTTAGCCACGCATACTCGGGCGTCTTCTTAAGTGCCGTGAGCGCAGCGGAGGTCTCGTGATAGCCGATGCGCTCCTGACGCTGATACCACGCGTCAGTACGAAACTGGAGCATGTGGTTATAGGCGAAACGGGCGCAACCAAACGTCCGGGCAAGAACCATTTTCTGCTCGGGCGTCGGGTAAAACCGGAAGCGGTAGGCGCGTTTAATTTCCACGCGTCACATAATATCACGTGGTTGTGTGTGCACCCATCCTCGGAAAAGCGGGCTTCGCCCGCGCTCCTTTCACTCCCCGGCCTGAACGACCGGATTTCTGGGAGCAACAGCTGATGAACCAGATACACGCAATGCGCGTCTTCGTGAGGGTTGCGGAAACCGAGAGCTTTCGTCGTGCAGCACAGCAGCTCGACGTGTCCAACGCGCTCGTCACGCGCTCGATCGCCATGCTCGAGGCGCACCTGAACACGCGGCTCATCAACCGCACCACGCGCAATCTCTCGCTGACGGAGGCAGGCCTGCGATATCTGGAAGGCTGCCGATGCGTGCTCGAAGAACTCGATCATCTCGAGAGCAGCGTCGCACAGACGGAAAGCGAGCCGAGCGGAACCCTGCGCGTGATCGCCGCCGGCACGCCTTCGCTCGCCGCGCTCACGCCACTCATCGGCGGCTACCGGCGCCTTTATCCGCGCGTGAATGTACGCCTCACGCTCGCCGAAGGGCCTGTGGATCTCGTGGAAGACAGCTTCGACGTGGCCATCGTCGGCGCCACCGCACGCCACGGCGCGTTCGTGGAACGCGCGCTGGCCACCACGGCGTTCGTGCCATGCGCGTCGGCCGCGTGGCTCGCGGAACATGAAGAGCCGCGCACGCCCGCGCAACTCGCACAGTGCCCCGCCGTGGCGCTGCCGCCGGAGGAACGCAGTACGACGTGGCAGTTCGCGCGGCCTGACGAGCGCGCGCAACAGGTCACACTGCTGCCCGGCTACACCGTCAACAACGTGCTGATGCTGCGGCTCGGCGCGCTGGCCGGCATGGGCGTGGCGATCTTGCCCGCGCCGCTCGTGGCCGACGACCTGGCCGCCGGCACGTTGCGCAGGCTGCTGCCCGACTACGAGATCGACGACCCCGACTCGCGCATGTGCATCGTCTATTCGAACCGCCAGTACGTGCCTGCGAAGACGCGCTCCTTCGTCGACTATGCGCTCGAGCACTTCGATCGTGCGTGTGCCGGCACTGCTGCGAATGGGACGCCATCGTCATTGAAAGCGGATTCGACTGGCGCACCGATCAGGCCGATGAGCGTCGCGTGAACACCCAACGGCCGCGCGTCATGCTGGCGCGCGATGCACACGTTCGATATCGATGCACCAGGGCAGCGCGCAGCCGTTAGCGAACACGCCGCTCGCGCCGCCTCGAAGCATCAGAACGGGGTGCACGCTCGTCGTCGAAGGTGACCGGGACCTCGGCCGCGCCACACAGTTCGCGCAGCAGCGCGGCTTCCCGCTCGTGCACTTCCACTGGCAGCCATAGCGCGCCTGCCCACGCGAGGTAGCGCGCCCGATGCTGGCCGTTGCGGAACGCCACCACGCCTTCGTGCGCGAGGCGGAGCCATCCGGCCAGCCCCGTCGTGCGGCGTTTGGAGATCGTCACATAGGGCATCTGCGGCACGCGCTCGTTGTCGGGATCGAGAAATTCACGAATGCCTCGTACCTTGCCGCTATGCCAGTCGTCGACGGGCTTGAGGACGTAGTCGGTGTCGTCGCGATCGGCGCAGACGAGCAGCTTGTGCAAATCGACGATCACGACTTCATGGCGCGTGCCATCGGCTGTGAAGACACGTTTGAAGCGCACATGGTCGTACGCGTCGTGGGCGGGCAGCGGGACGGTCCAGAAAGGTCCACAAGACGGAGACGCCGAGGAATCCGGAAAGGATGCGAGGGGGGACATGGACGTCGATTGCATGCAGGGGGCGGGAAAGCAGTTGACAAGTTGAAACCGGCCTAAGCTACGGATGGACCATGAAATTTTTATGACGAATGCAGGGCGCATCGAGGAGATGCCCATGACCATCGAAACCTTCGGCGAACATGTGCGCATCGAAGTCCAAGAACGTGTAGCAATTATCGTGCTCGATCGCCCGGCGCGGCGCAATGCCATCGACAGGCCCACGGCGAATGCGCTGGCAGCCGCCTTTACACGCTTCGAGGGCAATTCCGCCTGGCTCGCGGGCGTGCTGTACGGCGCGGGCGGCACCTTCTGCGCGGGCGCGGACCTGACGGCGCTCGCCGACCCCGAGCGCCGCAACGAAATCCGCGAGGACGGTAGCGGCCCCGGGCCGCTAGGCCCCACGCGCATGTCGCTCAGCAAGCCCGTGATTGCGGCGGTGGCGGGCTATGCCGTGGCGGGTGGGCTCGAACTGGCATTGCTGTGCGATCTGCGCGTCGTCGAAGAAGACGCGGTGCTTGGCGTGTTCTGCCGGCGCGTGGGCGTGCCGCTCATCGACGGCGGCACCGTGCGCCTGCCGCGGCTGATCGGCCTTTCGCGCGCGCTCGATCTGATCCTCACGGGGCGCGCCGTCGATGCACACGAAGCGCTCGCGTTCGGGCTCGCCAATCGCGTGGTGCCCAAAGGCGGCGCGCGCGAGGCGGCCGAGCAGATCGCCGCGCAACTCGCGGCGCTTCCGCAGGCTGCGCTGCTCGCGGACCGCCGCTCCGCGATCGACCACAGCGAACTGCCCGATCTGGCCGAGGCGCTGCGCCGCGAAGGTGCGCACGGCTATCGCGCGGTGCTCGAGGAAGGGCTCGCGCACGCGGCGCGCTTCGCGGCCGGCGCGGGTCGCCACGGCGAGCCGCTAGACGAGTAAGGCAATTAGCGAAAAGAACCGGCTTGCCGGACTGACACGCCAATGGCCAGCGGGCCGCGCCTGATTCTTGAAGGCGCGCGCGAGACGCACTAGATTGAATTGATCCGCGCCGCAGCCCCCGCTCCTGCCGCGATCCCCTACGACGTCGAGCACGCTCGCGTCCAGGGCCATCCTCCGACGAACCGCCCCGGCGCCCCTTCCCTGATGCCGCATCATGGGAGAGATTTCATGCCGACGGATCGAATCATCCGCTTCGCGGACTTCGAACTCGACGTCGAGCGCTACCAGCTGCGTCGCGAAGGCGTGCAGGTTCGCCTGGAACGCTTGCCCATGGATCTGCTGATCCTGCTTGCCTCGCGCCGTGGCGAGCTGATCTCGCGCGCGGATATCGTCGACCGGCTGTGGGCCGGCAGTCCATTTCGCGACACCGATAACGGCCTGAACACGGCGATCCGCAAAATCCGCATTGCGCTTGCCGACGACCCCGCCGCTCCGCGCCATCTCATCACGGTCAAAGGCAAGGGCTACCGCTTCGACGGCATCCTGCCCCCGGTCGCCGAGGCGCACGATGCCAGTCTCGCCGCCGCGCACGACGCGCACGCTTCGCGCGAGCGCGAGCGCGGCGAGCACCCCGTACGGATGCTGGTGCTGCCGTTCGCCAACCTCACCGACGACGCGAGCCAGGAGAGCCTGTGCTGCGCGCTCGCCGACGAAATTTCGGTCACGCTCGGCGCGCTCAACCCCGAGCGGGTTCTCACGATCGCGCGGACCACGGCGGCACGCTATCGCGCGACGCAAAAGAGCATCGGCGAGATCGCGCGCGAGCTGGCCCTCGATTACGTGCTCGAAGGCTCGCTCACGCGCGCCGGGCAGCAAACGCGCATTCTCACGCGTCTTATCCGTTGCGCCGACGAAGTGCAGATCTGGAGCCGCGCGCACGAGAGCGCCACGCAGGGCGCGCTGGAGATCCTCAAGGAGGCGGTCGCCGCGCTCGCTGCGGACCTCGCCTCGACGCTTTCCGAGCAGCAGCGCACGCGGCTCGCGCGGCGCCTGCCCGTCGATCCGGCCGCGCACGACGCGTATGTGCGCGGGCGCTTCTTCTGGTATCGGCGCGTGCATTTCGAGGCGGGTTTTTCCGCGCATCACGGTCTGGGCGGCGAAGACTTCGTGCGCAGCCGCGCGTACTTCGAGGCCGCGCTAGAGCGCGACCCGAGTTATGCGCTCGGCTACACAGGTCTTTCGAACTACTACGGATCGACGGTGGTGCACGGTTTCATCGCGCCCGACGATGGCTGGCCGGTCGCGCGCGCACTCGCCGAAAGCGCGCTCGAACTCGACCCGGACCTGCCCGAGGCGCACCATGCGCTCGCGGCCGTACGTTACTTCTACGATTGGGACTGGGTTCAGGCAGAGGCCGGTTTTCGCGAGGCGTTACGGCGCAATCCGAGCTATCCGGAGGCGCATCGGCTGTACGCGCGCATGCTCGTCGCGGCGGGGCGGCGCGCCGAGGGCGACGCCGCGATGGAGCGCGCCGAGCGGATCGATCCGCTGGCGTTCCAGGGGTCGCGCGCGTTCGGCATGGTGATGTCGGGCAGGCACGCCGAAGTGGTCAACGAATATCTCGCGCCGGGGCACATGGAGCATCCGCCGCTCGTCTATCAGCTGCTCGCCACGGCGTTCGAAGTGAAGAAGCTCTATGCGCAGGCCGTGGACGCCACCGTCGAGGCGCTCGAGCACTGCAACCAGCACGCGCGCGCCACGACGATTCGCGCCCGCTGGGAAGCAGGCGGCTATGACGCGGTGCTGCGCTGGTATCTCGAGGATCTGCTCGCTCGACGGCGCTCGCGGTACACGTCGCCGCTGCTCATCGCCGAAGCCTATGCGCGCGTCGCGCAACCCGACGAGATGTTCCACTGGCTCGAAACCGCGCTTGCCGAGCGCAGTTCGCGGCTATGCGAACTGCGCACCAATCCGTGGTTCGCGCCATGGCGCCCGACCGGGCGCATGCGGCTCATCGAAAAACATATTGCCGGCGGCCCGACGCGCTGAGCGACTGGCGCGGTTCGCGAACGCGTGTGGGGTCGCCGTCCTGCAACGCCAGCATCCCCTCGCTCAGTTGCCGTGATAGAGCCCTTCAGTCAGGGCCTTCTGCTGGCCCGATTGCTGGGAGCGCACTAGATCCTGATAGACCTGCGCGTGCGTGAGCGCGATTGGCGCCCCCGCAGCCCCCGTCGACATGGGCGATCCGCCCACGTCCTGCGCAGGCGGCGGCGCACTGGCCTGCGTCTGCTGATCGCTCTGCGACTGAGCGAGCGCGCTACCTGCGAAGAAGGCGGCCGCAGCGGCCACCGCGATGCGTACGGTATTCATCGTGTTCATGTCATCGCTCCAGGAAGGTCGCGCATGTTCGTGGCCGTCATGCGCGCAACGGACGAGGCCAAGGCGGTGCCATGCCGGCGGGCGGCCCGGACAGGGAAGCTTCGCCGCGCTGGTTCGTGTCGGTATCGTGCTGCGCGCGAGTGCGATGCACCATGCAGACAACCTGTAGAAATCGTCAAGAAATAAGACGAATGGTGGATCCCCGCCGCCCCGGAAAAGCTGTTGTTTTCCCGGCAGCGAAGAAAAGCGTGCCGTATGCGAGGCGTGAGGTTTCAGTACAATTCCGCGTTGACTTAAATGACCACGGCTTCGGGCCTGCCCCGCCGCCGGTCCGCGCCGAGCCCACGCCATGCCCTTGCCTCTCCTCGCCCTTGCCGTTGCCGCCTTTGGTATCGGTACCACCGAATTCGTCATCATGGGCCTGCTGCCCGACGTCGCGCGCGACCTGAGCGTCTCGATCCCCGCGGCGGGTATGCTCGTCTCGGCCTATGCGCTCGGCGTGACGATCGGCGCGCCCATCGTCGCCATCGCCGTTGCCAACGTGCCGCGCAAGCAGGCCCTCATGCGGCTGATCGGCATCTTCATCGTCGGCAACCTGCTGTGCGCGCTCGCGCCGAATTATTCGATCCTGATGGCCGCGCGCATCGTCACGGCGTTCTGCCATGGCGCGTTCTTCGGCATCGGCTCGGTGGTCGCGGCCGGGCTCGTCGCGCCGAACCGCCGCGCCCAGGCCATCGCGCTCATGTTCACGGGCTTGACGCTCGCCAACGTGCTAGGCGTGCCGCTCGGCACCGCGCTCGGGCAGATCGCCGGCTGGCGCACGACGTTCTGGGCCGTGACCGCCATCGGCGTCCTCGCGGCCGCGGTGCTGCAGGTGTGCCTGCCCGCGAAGATCGAAATGCAGAAGGCGAGCCTCGTGCACGAGTTCGGGGTACTGAGGAATCCGCAGGTGCTCATGGTGCTCGGCATGAGCGTGCTGGCTTCGGCCAGCCTCTTCGCGGTGTTCACCTACATCACGCCGATCCTCGAAGACGTGACGGGCTTCTCGCCGCACGAAGTCACGTTCGTGCTGCTGCTGTTCGGCCTCGGGCTCACGGTGGGCAGCACGCTGGGCGGCAAGCTCGCCGACTGGAAGCTCATGCGCTCGCTGCTCACGTTCCTCGCCTCGATCGCCGTTGTGCTCGCCGTTTTCTCGCTGACCATGCACGAGCCGATCGCCGCGATGGCGACGATTTTCGTCTGGGGCATTCTCGCGTTCGCGATCGTGCCGCCGCTGCAGATGCTGATCGTGAACCGCGCCAGCGACGCGCCCAACCTCGCCTCCACGCTCAACCAGGGCGCCTTCAACCTTGGCAACGCGGGCGGTGCGTGGATCGGCGGCGTGGCGATCAGCGCGGGCGCGCCGCTCACGGCGCTGCCGTGGGTGGGCGTCGCAACGGCGTTCGCGGCGCTCGGGCTCACGCTCGTCTCGGCGCAGATCGACCGGCGCGCGCGACGGCGCGTGGCGGTCTCGGGACCGACTTCCTGCGCTTGATGCGCTTCTATGCGTTCCTGCGGGCGGCACGCGTGGCGGTGCCACACCGCGACTGCCCACCGTGAGGCGCGGCTGCAGCAAGCTACGCACGCGGCTGTAGCCGCCCCGTAGTAGCATTGCGGCCGATGAAAACCGTCCTCACCCGCGACTTCCTCGCGCTGATCCTGAGCGTGGCCGTGGTCGGCCTCGGCTCCGGCGCGACGCTCCCGCTCACCGCTCTCGCCCTCACCGACGCCGGCTACGGCACCGCCATCGTCGGGCTGCTCACGGCCGCGCAGGCGCTGGGGGGCCTGGCCGTCGTGCCGCTCACGGCGTGGATCTCCACGCGCTTCGGTTCACGCCAGGTGATCGTCGGCTCGGTGCTGACCGTCGCCATCGCGACCGCGCTCATGCAGGCGAGCGCCAACCTGTGGCTCTGGGCGCTCCTGCGCATGCTCTGCGGCGCGGCGCTCATGCTGCTCTTCACGATCGGCGAAGCGTGGGTCAACGAACTCGCCGACGATTCGAACCGCGGCCGCGTGGTCGGCATCTATGCCACGACGTTCACGCTGTTCCAGATGTCGGGCCCGGTGCTCGTGAGCCAGATCGCGGGCTACACGGCGTGGCGCTTCGCGATCTGCGGCGCGCTCTTCCTCATTGCGCTGCCGATGCTCGCGGCAATCCGCTCGAATCCGCAGCAAACCGATCTGCACGAGCCGCACGGCAGCTGGCGTCACGTCATGCCGAAGATGCCGGCGCTCATCGTCGCGACGGGCTTTTTCGCGCTCTTCGACACGCTCGCGCTTTCGCTGCTGCCGCTCTTTGCCATGGGTCACGGCATCGGCAGCGAGGTGGCCGTGCTGTTCGCCTCGGTCGTGCTGCTCGGCGACACGACCATGCAGTTCCCCATCGGCTGGCTCGCCGATCGCCTGGGCCGCGAGCGCGTGCATGCGCTCATGGGCGTGATCGTCGCGGCGCTGCTGCCGCTCCTGCCCTTCGCCGTGGATACGCCGTGGCTGCGCTGGCCGCTCCTCTTCGTGCTCGGCGCGGCGGCGGGGTCGATCTATACGCTCGCCATCGTCGCGTGCGGGGAGCGCTTCGAAGGCATCGCGCTCGTCTCCGCGAGCGCGCTCGTGAGCGCCTCGTGGAGCGCCGCGAGCTTCGGTGGCCCGATCGTCACCGGCGCGCTGATGCAGCACGCGGGGCGCGATTCGATGCTATGGGTGCTGTTCGCGGGCGCGCTCGTCTTTCTCGGCGCGCTGCGCTGGGAGCGCTCGCGAGGGTTGGCGCAAGCGCGCGCGTAGCGTCGTCCAACCGACAAAGAAAGACGGCCGATGCGCCTCTGTAGCGCATCGGCCGTCCTGCTTTCCAGACTTGAGCTTTCGTTATTTCAGCGCCGGCAGGATCTTGCCTGTGCAGGCGCCAAAACCCACGCGATAGCCATCGCCCTGGCACCAGCCCGCGAGCGTCAGCTCGTCGCCATCCTCGATGAAAGCGCGCGTGCCACCGCTCTTCAATTCCAGCGGATTTTTCCCGTTCCACGTGAGTTCGAGCAGGCTGCCGAACGAGTCCGGCGTCGGGCCCGAGATCGTGCCCGAGCCCATCAGGTCGCCCACGCGCGTGTTGCAGCCCGCCACGGTGTGATGCGCGAGCTGCTGCGCCATCGTCCAGTACATGTGGCGGAAGTTCGTGCGCGCGATGGTCGTCGCATCCGTCGCGCCTTCGGGCCGCATCGTCACTTCCAGCGCAATGTCGAACGCGTGATCGCCCTTGTGGCGCAGATATTCGAGCGGCTGCGGCTCCTGCGCGGGCTGCGCGACGCGGAACGGCTCCAGCGCGTCGAGCGTGACGACCCACGGCGAAATCGTCGTGGCGAAGCCCTTCGAATTGAACGGCCCGAGCGGCACGTATTCCCACTGCTGCATGTCCCGCGCGCTCCAGTCGTTGAGCAGCACCATGCCGAAGATGTGATCCTCGGCGTCTTCACAAGCGATCGGCTCGCCCAGCGCATTGCCGCGCCCGACGATGAAGCCCGTCTCCAGCTCGATATCGAGCTTGCGGCACGCGCCGAACACCGGACGCTCCTGATCGGGAAGCTTCAACTGGCCATTGGGGCGGCGCACCGGCGTGCCGCTCACCACCACCGACGAAGCGCGGCCGTTATAGCCGATCGGCATCTCGGACCAGTTCGGCAGCAGCGCATTCTTCGGATCCCGAAACATCGCCCCGACGTTCGTCGCGTGTTCCTTCGACGAGTAGAAGTCGGTGTAGCCGGGAATCTGCACGGGCAGATGCAGCTTTGCATCGGCGAGCTTGACGAAGGCGCGCTGGCGCAGCGCCGCGTCGTCGCGCAGCGTCGGCGTTTCACGTGCGAGGAGCGACGAAAGCTGCACGCGCACGCTGCGCCACACGTCGCGACCGAGCGCGATGAAGTCGTTCAGCGCGGGGCGCGCAAACACGTCTTGCGGCGCGCTCGCGGGCAGACGCAGCAGCCCCGCTTCGTGCAGCACCGCGAGATCGGCCACGAGAGCGCCGATCGCCACGCCCACGCGCGCGTTCCCGTTACCCGTATCGCTGAACACGCCGAATGGCAGGTTCTGGATCGCGAAATCGCACTGTGCGTCGTTCGCACGCTCGATCCAGCTCTTGCGCTGGGGATCGAGCGTCGCCTTGAGTTCGTCCGTCATCGTGCTGCTCATTGCTGCTCCGGATTGAAGTGTTTCTTGAGGCCTTGCCAGCACTCGTAGTAGTTCGCCTGCAACTGGCTCGTTTCGAGCGCGTAGCGCGTCGGGCGGATCAGCGTGCGGGTCTCGAACATGAAGGCCATCGTGTCGTCGACCTTGTTCGGCCTGGTCGTATCGGAAGCCGAGGCCTTCTCGAACGTCTCGGCATCGGGGCCGTGGCCCGTCATGCAGTTGTGCAGGCTCGCGCCGCCCGGCACGAAGCCCTCGGCCTTGGCGTCGTACACGCCGTGCACGAGACCCATGAACTCGCTCGCCACGTTGCGGTGATACCAGGGCGGCCGGAACGTGTTCTCGGCCGCGAGCCAGCGCGGCGGGAAGATCACGAAGTCGATCGCGTCGACGCCGGGCGTGTCCGTCGGCGACTGCAGCACGAGGAAGATCGAGGGATCGGGATGGTCGTAGCTGATCGAGCCGATCGTATTGAAACGGCGCAGATCGTACTTGTAGGGCGCGTAGTTGCCGTGCCACGCCACGACGTCGAGCGGCGAATGGCCGATGTCGGCGCGCCAGAGCTGGCCATTGAGCTTCGTGACGAGCTCGAAATTGCCTTCGCGGTCTTCGTAGGCGGCGACGGGCGTGAGGAAGTCGCGCGGATTGGCGAGGCCATTCGAGCCGATCACGCCGAGATCGGGCAAACGCAGCAGCGCGCCGAAGTTCTCGCAGATGTAGCCGCGCGCTTCGCCGTCGGGCAGATCCACCGTGAAGCGCACGCCGCGCGGAATCACGGCGATTTCGAACGGCTCGACGTCGAGCCGGCCCATCTCGGTGCGGATCGCAAGGCGCCCCTGCTGCGGGACGATCAGCAGTTCGCCATCGGTGTTGTAGAAAAAGCGGTCGACCATCGGCCGGTTGGCCGCGTACAGGTGGATCGCGCAGCCGCTCATCGACGCCGCCGAGCCGTTGCCCGACATCGTCACCCAGCCGTCGATGAAATCCGTGGGCTCGGCGGGCATGGGCAGCGCGTCCCAGCGCAACTGGTTGGGCGGCGTGGGCGGCACGTCGCCGAAATCGGCGACGAGGCGCGGCGCCCCGTTCGTGTCCGGATGCGAAGCGAGCGGCGTGAACGGCTGGTGCACGGCGCCCGGACGGATCCGGTAGAACCACGTGCGGCGGTTGTGCGAGCGCGGCGCGGTGAACGCCGTGCCGGAAAGCTGCTCAGCATACAGGCCGTAGGCGCAGCGCTGCGGCGAGTTCTGCCCTGCGGGCAACGCGCCCGGCAGCGCCTCGGTCGCGAACTCGTTGGCGAAGCCGCTCATGTAGCCGTGCTGGACTTCGGTCGGGTGCCGCAAAGGTGCATTCATTGCCGTCTCTCCACGTTCTCGGGTCATGACATCAGGTCACGCGATTTACGGATGGTAAAACGAATTACGTTTAGTGAAATTACGTGTATACCCTGGCAATCCCTGCCAAACGCCGGCAGGCCTCCAGAAAGCGCGGGCGCGGCCGATAACGTTATGACCAAACAGTCCATCCGGCGCGGCTGCGGGCTGCTACCATCGGTCCATGCGGCCCCGGGTCGGGCTCGCACCTCTCACTCGCGCCCCGCTACACCACCATGATTGCTCCCACCATTCCCGAGCTCGTCGCCCGTGCCGCCGACCATCCGTTTCTGGGCGAGCACCTCGCGATGGGCAGCGGCGTGCACGCCAAAGAGGCCGTAGCGCGGCGGCGCAGCGTGGAACTGCTGAGCGCCTACGAGCCGATCTACGACATCAGCGTGCACAGCGGGGCGCAGTCGCTCACCGCCGACCTCTCGTTGGCCTCGCGCTTTGGCGACGAACTCGGGTATCAGGCGGTGACGCTGCGCGAACAGGACGGCGCCCTTGCGCCCTTCGACCCGTTCAGCGACGCGCTCGACGATCCCGAGCTGGTCGCGCTGGACCGCATGGTGCGCGCGCTGCACGCGATCAACTTTTTGGGGGGCCAGCAGCACGGGCTGCTCTTCCTGCGCGTGCATGAACGGCTGCTCAAGAGCGTGAAGTACGACCACGGGCGGCATTTCTCGAACGTGCTGGTGTCGTTCGGGCTCAATCCCGGGCGCATCGTGATCGAGCTGCCGCCGGCGGCGGTGGCGCACCGCACCTTCCTCAGCTATCTCACGAAGAGCTATCAGCGTTATGGGTTCAAGGTGGCGGGCAATCTGCCGAACGCCGGGCAAATCCTCTCGGTATCGGACATGCCGCGACCCGACTTCCTGAAGATGGACGCGTCGTCGGCATTGCGCGATTCGATGGTGAAGCCGCTCGTGAGCTATGCGGCGCGGCTGCGCATCCCGCTGATCTTCAACCGCGTGACCGATGCGGCGCAGTTCGAGCAGTTGCAGCAGTACGACGTGCGCTTCGTGCAGGGGCCGGTGTTCGCGGCCCAGGACAAGGTGGTTTGAGGGTGATTCCGGCGCGTAGGCGGGCTGACGCGCGACCTAGAGGCTGACGGGTTCCTGCTCGAGCTCGACGCCGAAGCGCGCGAGCACGTCGCGCTGGATGGCCTCTGCCAGTTCGAGAATGTCCGCGCCGGTGGCTCCGCCGCGATTGACGAGTACGAGCGCCTGGCGCTCGTGCACGGCCGCGGCGCGCAGCGCGCGGCCCTTCCAGCCGCAGCGGTCGATCATCCAGCCGGCCGCGAGCTTCACGCGCCCGTCCGACTGCTGGTACGAAACGATCTGCGGCTCGCGCACGACGAGCGCGTCGTACTGCGACGCCTCGATCACGGGATTCTTGAAAAAGCTGCCCGCGTTGCCCAGTTGCAGCGGATCGGGCAGCTTGGCGCGCCGCACCGCCACCACGGCGTCGAACACCGCGCGCGCATGCGGCGCCTCGCCGGCGTTGCACTGAGCCAGTTCGCGCGCGAGGTCGGCATAGCCCGCGTTGGGCTGCCACACCTTCGGCAGGCGGAACGTCACCGACGTAACGACGAAACGAGCGCGCCCCTCGCGCTTGAAGAAACTGTCGCGGTAGCCGAAGCGGCAGGCGGCCGCGTCGAACTCCATCGCTCGGCCGGTCGCCATTTCGATGGCCCTGACCGACACGCAGCGCTCCGCCATCTCGAGGCCATACGCGCCGATATTCTGAATCGGCGCCGCGCCCACCGTGCCCGGAATCAGCGCCAGATTCTCGAGGCCCGGCATACCGGCTTCGAGCGTCCAGGCGACAAAATCGTGCCAGTTCTCGCCCGCGGCCGCCTCCACGTACCATGACTGGCCATCCTCGTGGGCAATGCGCTTGCCGCGGAGCGCCACGAGCAGCACGAGACCGTCGAAGTCGCGCGTGAGCACGACATTGCTGCCGCCGCCCAGCACGAGCGTGCGCAAGCCCTGGGCGCGCGGATCGCGCACGGCAGCGGAGAGATCGGCCTCGCTTTCGACCCGGCACGCATAGCGGGCGCGCACGTCGAAGCCGAACGTGTTGTGCGCGCGCAGCGGATAGCCGGCGGCAAACCACACGGGAGACGTATCGACGGGCGTTGGAACGAGGGGCATTGGGGGAGAACGGAACACGGACAGCGGACGAAATCAGGCAGGAAAAGCCGCCTTGGGCAAACGCAACCGCGCCGGTAGAATGGCGTCGGTCCGTGATTATAGCGAGTGTGCGAGCCGCTGCCTCAAAATGCGGCCACGAATGCAGCCGCAGCGCCCGGGCGCGCAGTTTGCGTCGCTTTTGCGTTGTTCGTTTGCGTCGCTTTTGCCTCGCTCGTTAGCGTCGTGATTTGCGCAGTCGTTCTGCACCTCGTACTTTTGGGAGAAAACAATGCCATCGTTTGACGTCGTCAGCGAAGCCAACATGATCGAAGTGAAGAACGCCGTGGAGCAATCGAACAAGGAGATCTCCACGCGCTTCGACTTCAAGGGCTCGGATTCGCGCGTCGAGCAGAAGGAGCGCGAACTGACCGCGTTCGCCGACGACGATTTCAAGCTCGGCCAGGTGAAGGACGTGCTGGTCTCGAAAATGGCCAAGCGCAATGTGGACGTGCGTTTTCTCGACTACGGCAAGATCGAGAAGATCGGCGGCGACAAGGTCAAGCAGGTCATCACCGTGAAGAAGGGCGTGTCGGGCGACCTCGCGAAGAAGATCGTCAGGCTCGTGAAGGACAGCAAGATCAAGGTGCAGGCGAGCATCCAGGGCGACGCCGTGCGCGTGACGGGCGCCAAGCGCGACGATCTGCAGAGCGTGATCGCCATGCTGCGCAAGGACGTGACCGACACGCCGCTCGACTTCAACAACTTCCGCGATTAAATCCGCCTCTCAGGCACACGGCGAGGCGGCATGGCCCGCCCCGCTGGCCTGGCGCTTCGCAAGACTTTCCTTTATCACCGCGAGCCGTCTCCGGCGTCTTCAAATTCGACAGCGCCATATTTGAAGGTGAGAAAGCGGCGCCGCTTTCTCACTGCCTGCGAGTTCCCTCGTCAATCGAGCCTGAACTGTCCCACCGCGTCGGCGAGACTGGCGGCCTGGCTGCGCAGCGCCGCCGCTGCGGCCGTCGACTGCTCGACGAGCGCCGCATTCTGCTGAACCATCTCGTCGAGCTGGCTCACCGCGCGGTTCACTTCCTGGATGCCGCGCGTCTGCTCGCTGGCCGCGTTGGTGACCTCGGAGATGATGGTCGTCACGTTCGAGACGTTCGCCACGATCTCGTCCATCGTCGTGCCAGCGCGGCGCACGAGCTGCGAGCCCGAGGTCACGCTCGAAACGGTCGATTCGATCAGCGCCTTGATCTCGCGCGCCGCCTGCGCGCTGCGCTGCGCAAGGCTGCGCACTTCCCCCGCCACCACCGCGAAGCCGCGGCCCTGCTCGCCCGCGCGCGCGGCTTCCACCGCGGCGTTCAACGCGAGAATGTTGGTCTGGAACGCGATGCCGTCGATCACGCCGATGATGTCGGCGATCTTCACCGAAGCCTTCTCGATGTCGCCCATCGTATGCACGACGTCGCCGATCACGGAGCCGCCGCGCGAGGCCGCCTGCGAAGCCGTTGCCGCCGTCACGTCGGCCTGCTGCGCCGCGTTGGCCGACTGCGCGACCGTCGCCGTGATCTGCTCCATCGACGCGGCCGTCTCTTCGAGGCTCGCCGCCGCCGACTCCGTGCGGCCCGACAGGTCGACGTTGCCCGCCGCGATCTCGTCGCTCGCGGTACGCACCGACTGGCTCGCGTCGCGGATGTTGCGCATCACGTCGCGCAGCTTGTCCATGAACGCGTTGAACGATCGCGCGATCTGCGCGACTTCGTCGTTGCCCACGGCGGGAAGGCGTTTCGTGAGATCGCCCTCGCCGGCGCTGATCGCGTCCATCGCGTCGCGCACGCGCGAAAGGCGCTGGAACGACACGGCCGTGGCCGCCGCGACGATCGCCGCAGCCGCCACCGCGATCACCACGAGCGCGATGAGCGACGCCGTGAGCAGCGAGCGCATGCCGGCCGTCGCATCGGCGCGGTCGTAGGCGACGACCACGCGCCAGTCGGTGCCCGGAATCGTTTGCGCACGCATGAACCTGGTATCGCCCTTTACGTCGACCTGCAACGGCGCGTTGGCCGCGAACAATGCGTTCAGACGATCGCCGGCGAGGTCGGGCGCGAGTTCGGCGACGGGTTTGAGCGTGAGTTGCGCGTCCGGGTGCGCAACGATCGCGCCGCTCGCGTCGACGAGCATGCCGAAGCTCGCCGGCGTGGGATGAATCGAGCGGACGTTGGCGATCACGCTGTCCATCGTCACGTCACCGGAGATGACGCCTTTCACGGCGCCGTCGCGAATCACCGGCTCCGCGAACGCCACCACGAGCTTGCCCGTGCCGACATCGACATAGGGCGGCGTAACGACCGCCCTGCCGGCCGCGACGGCCTGCTTGTACCAGGGGCGCCCGGTCGGATCGTAGTCGGGCGGAATGCCGTTCGCGTCGGAAAACTTCGCCGTGCGGTCGGCATAACCCACGTAGACGTTCTGGAAGCCGCCTGCCGCCGCGATCTGCTTGAGCGCCGGCACGGGGTCCGCACCGAGCACGGCGTCCTGCAGCGAGTCGATCATCCGCGTGTGGGTCGCGACCCACTCGCCTATGCCCTGCGCGTGGCTCTCTTCGAGCGCCGAGAGGGTGCTGTCGATCGAATCCTTGTTGTGCGAATCCGCGACGAAATAGTTGAGCGCCGTATTCGCGGCGAGTGCGGCCACGACAATGACGACGCATAGCGCGACGATGCGCGAGCGGATGGTGGAAAACATGGGGGGGATTGCCGTGTGGGAAATGAAGAGGAAAGCCGTAAAAACCTGGTCGGAAAACAACCGGGATTACGGCAGGCCGCACGGCATTCTTGAGGGCGCCACTGCAGAACGCGCGCCACTTTTCGCTACTTGCCCGAAGATAGCCTCAGGTTGGGCGAAATAGTCAGATTAATGACGCAGTGCCCCATGACCGCTGGCAGGCTACTTCACGGCGCCAGAGGTCTTCTTCTCGCCGATGCGGCTCTCCTTGCCCGCGATCAGCTTGGCGATGTTCGCGCGGTGCCGCCAGAACAGCAGCACGCTCATGGCGAGGATGGCGAGCGCGACGATGCGCGGGCCGAACATGAACACGTAGTAAAGCGGCGCGAACACGGCGGCCGCCAGCGCCGCGAGCGACGAGTAGCGCGTGAAGAACGCGACGATGAGCCAGGTGGCGAGCGTCGCGACGCCGAGGATCGGATTCACGGCGAGCAGCACGCCGGCCGCGGTGGCGACGCCCTTGCCGCCCTTGAAGCGGAAAAACACCGGGTACAGGTGCCCGAGGAACACGGCGATGGCGGCCAGCGCAATCGCCGCGTCGCCGAGACCGTAACGGGGGCCGAAGCGCACGACGAGCCAGACGGCCAGCCAGCCCTTGAAGGCGTCGCCGATCAGCGTGAGGATCGCGGCCTTCTTGTTGCCGCTGCGCAGCACGTTGGTGGCGCCGGGGTTGCGGGAGCCGTAGGAGCGCGGATCGTCGAGGCCCATGAAGGCGCTCACGATCACGGCGAACGAAATCGAGCCGATCAGATAGGCGAGAACGGCGACGAACAGGTTGTACATGCACGAAACCCGGAGAAAGTGGAACGATGCGCGCCGGGTTTGAGACTTGGCGCTCCCGCCCGGCGACGCGCGACGGCGCTCATTCTACCCAAGCGCGGGCGCCAGCTGCCCACGCAGGCGCCGCAAGCCAGGGTATTCAGGGAAGCAAAGTGAAGCGGGTCCGGGACCTCGTGCGTCACTCGACGCTCGCGCACTGCACCGGCTTCGCGTCGAGCAGCGTCGTGAGCACCGAAGGCGCGAGGCTCACCAGATAACCGCGCCGACCGCCGTTGAGCCAGATCTGGTCGAGGTCGAGTATGGTCGATTCGACGTACACGGGCATGCTTTTCTTCGTGCCGAACGGCGACGTGCCGCCCACCAGGTAACCCGAATGCCGGTTCGCCACTTCGGGCTTGCAGGGCTCGACGCGCTTCGCGCCGATCTGGCGCGCGAGATTCTTCGTCGAAACCTTGCGGTCGCCATGCATGAGGACGACGAGCGGCCTGGCGTGCTCGTCCTCCATCACGAGCGTCTTGACGACGCGATGCTCGTCCACGCCGAGCTGGCGCGCGGACTCGCCCGTGCCGCCATGCTCGACATACTCGTAGGGGTGTTCGCCGAAGGCGACGCCCGCGCGGCGCAGCATCTGCGTGGCGGGCGTTTCGGAGACATGTTTCGTTTTGCTCATCGGCGCATTGTAATCGCACGGCCCGCACGGGCGGTGCCGGCTCACCCGCGCGGATGGTGTTTCTCGTGCAGCAAGCGCAGCCGCTCGCGCGCGACGTGCGTGTAGATCTGCGTGGTGGAGATATCGCTGTGGCCGAGCAGCAGCTGCACGACGCGCAGATCGGCGCCGTGATTGAGCAGATGGGTGGCGAACGCGTGGCGCATGGTGTGGGGCGAGAGCGGCGCGTGCACGCCGCCCGCCGCCGCGTGGCGCTTGATGATGTGCCAGAACTGCTGGCGCGTCATGCCTTCGGCGCGCGCGGTCACGAACAGTGCGTCGGTCGTGCGCGCGCCGAGCAACGCGGGCCGCGCCTCGCGCAAGTAACGCTCGATCCACGCGTGCGCCTCTTCGCCGAACGGAATGAGGCGCTCCTTCGAGCCCTTGCCGAGCACGCGCACGACCCCTTCGTTCAGGCCCACCTCGACGGTCTTGAGCGTGACGAGTTCGGTCACGCGCAAGCCGCTCGCATACATCAGCTCGAGCATCGTCCGGTCGCGCAGGCCGAGCGGTGTGTTCACATCGGGCGCGCCGAGCAACGCCTCGACCTGCGCCTCGCTCAACGTGGAAGGAAAACGCGGCGGCTGCTTCGCCGAGCGAATGCGCACGGTCGGGTCCGCATGCACGCGCTGCTCGCGCAACGCCCAGCCGTAGTAGCGGCGAAACACCGAAAGGCGCCGGTTCGCCGACGTGGATTTGTCGTCCTTGCGGCGCGCGCTGTAGGCGAACAAATCGTCTTCGCGCGTCTTGTCGAGCGAATTGGCGCGCTCGCGCGCGAGCCATTGCGCGAAGAGGCGCAAGTCGCGCCGGTAGGCGTCGAGCGTGTTGCGCGAGAGGCCGTGCTCGAGCCACATCGCGTCGCAAAACGTGTCGATGGAGGCGAGGCTCGCTGCGAGCGCTTCGGCGGCAGCGGGTTCGAGCGCTTGCTCCGTTTCTTCGGCGGCTTCGCTCTCGGGAAGCGGCGGCGGGTTCGTCGTCATCGTCATCGTGTTATCGGAGCTCAAACCGGTTCGTCGTGCATTCGTGTGCCAGCAGCCAGCGCTTCACGTCGCGAAAGAAGCCCTCGCCCCCATGATGGGCGAAACCTCCGAGGCCGCTCGCCGACACCACGCGATGACACGGAATGACGATCGGAAACGGATTGTCGCCGCAGGCCTGGCCCACGGCGCGCGCGCTGTCGCTGCCGATGCGCTTCGCGAGTTCGCCATAGGTGAGCACCTCGCCCGCTTCGATCGCGCAGATGCCGTCCCACACGCGCCGCTGGAACGGCGTGCCAAGCGGCGCGAGCGGCAGGTCGAAGCCGGCGTCGGCGTCTTCGAAATACCGCGCGATCTGCGCGGCCGCGCGCGCGGCGAGTTCGCCATCGGGCTCGACGCTCGCCGTGTGCGCCGGCAAATAGACGATCTCGCGCAGCGCCTCGCCGCCGGTGCGAATGCCGACTTTGCCGAACGGTGCGTCGATCACTGCGTTGAACATCGCTGCCTCCTTCGTGCGCGAGCGTTGCACGCCATGGTGCCGCGTTGCGCGCGCGATTTCCAGCACGCCGCTCTGCATTTTCACGCCCATGTTCTTCCTCGCATCGTCGTTTCAGGCCGCTTCGAGCGCCCACTGCACGTGTTCGCGCACGATCGCCGATTCGTCATGCTCGCGCGCGCGCAGCGCCTTCACGATGGCATCGCGCGCGGCATCGTCCGCATTCGCCGGGCGCTTTCGCGTCGCGCGCAGCGCGTTGCCCATCGCGACCGCGATGTTGCGCGACCAGCGTTCATAGCCGATGCGCCGTATCGCGCTGCCCTGCATGCGCTCGTCGAACTGCGCGGCGCTCCAGCCGAACAGGTCGACGAGGCTCGCGCGGTCGAGCCCGTGGCGCACGTCGAAGTCCGCCACCGGCGCGGCCTGGGCAAACTTGTTCCATGGGCAGACGAGCTGGCAGTCATCGCAGCCATACACACGATTGCCGATCAGCTCGCGTAATTCCAGGGGAATGCTGCCCTTCAATTCGATCGTCAGATAGGAAATGCAGCGGCGCGCATCCACGCGATACGGACCGGTGATCGCGCCCGTCGGGCATGCATCGATGCAACGCGTGCAGCTCCCGCAATGCGCGCCGGGCGTTTCTGGCGCGGCGCTGGCCGGGTCGTCGGCGTCGGTGGGCAGCGGCACGTCCACGTAAATCTCGCCGAGGAAAAACAGCGAACCCGCATCGCGTTGCAAAAGCAGCGTGTGCTTGCCGCGCCAGCCCACGCCGGCCTTCTGCGCGAGTTCGACTTCGAGCACAGGTGCGGAATCCGTGAACACGCGAAAGCCGAACTTGCCGATCTCGGCCTTGATACGCTCGGCGAGTTGCTGCAGACGAGCGCGCAAGACCTTGTGATAGTCGCGGCCGCGCGCGTAGATCGATACGACGGCGGCATTCGGGTCGGCAAGGCGCGCGTGCTCGCGCAGGCGCCAGTCGGCGTGGATGGCATGAAGGCTCTCATTGGCAACGTCCGTGCCGGGTGCCGACTCACCCGTGGTGCCGACCGGGGCGCCAGCCCGGGTGCCAGCAGCGGCGCTTGCCTCGTCGCCGCCTTGCGAAGCACTTTCGTGACGCTTTCCCGTCGCATTCGGCGCGAGCGTATCGATGGGCAAATAGGCCATGCGTGCCGTGATCACGCGTCGCGTGCCGGCCACAAGCTCGGCGGGCCGCGCGCGTTTCATCTCATGTTTGGCCATATAATCCATCTCGCCGTGGCAGCCTGCTTCGAGCCACGCGGCGAGGCCCGCCTCGGCATGGGAAAGGTCGGTGTCGCTGATGCCGATCGCACCGAACCCCAGCTCGCGCCCCCACGTCCGGATGCGCGCCGCGAGCGCGGCGAGCGCCGCGTCATTGAGCGGCATGGCCTGCTCAGCAGCAGGCACAGACGATTCTCGCAGCGCATGCGCTTGATGAGACGTCGGGTCGAGCGCCTCCGAAGACGCGCGCACGTCCTGCGCGAAGTTGGAAGGGGAATGCGTGGGGTTCATCATGTCATTTTACGAGAATGCCCGACACGCCCGGTCACGACCACGCGCCGCTTCCGCTTGAACGCTCTGCCGACGTTCTTCTCGAACGCCGTTTCGATCTCGCAGATGCAGCCGCCACCGACGCCTTCGGCGCACGCTTTGCGCAGGCGCTCGAATCGCTGCGCGCGAACGATGCGCACAACGCTGCACAAGCCGGCGCGCAAGATCGCGGCACGCCGCCCTTCCACGGCCTGCACGTGCAACTGCACGGCGACCTCGGTGCGGGCAAAACGTCGCTCGTGCGCGCCACCCTGCGCGCGCTCGGCCACACGGGGCGCGTGCGCAGCCCGACCTACACGCTCGTCGAGCCGTACACGGCGGCAACACCGAGCGGGGAACTCCCGCTCTATCACTTCGATCTGTACCGTTTCAGCGATCCGGCCGAATGGGCGGACTCGGGCTTTCGCGAATACTTCGCGCAGGATGCGGTGTGCCTCGTCGAATGGCCGCAACGCGCGGGCGGCCTGCTGGGCGTGCCCGATCTCGTGTTTTCGCTCGAGCCGGACGCAAGCGGCGACGGCCGCGTGCTCACCGCCTACGCATACAGTGCATCAGGAAAGGCATGTCTAGAAAGATGTTGATCAAACCGTTCCGCTCGATCGAATCGGCCGCCACCGCCACGCACAACTGGCGCCGCCGGCAGATCCTGAAGGCGGGTGCCTCCACGCTCGTGCTCGGTCTTGCGGCGCCGCGCCTCGCGTGGGCCGCCTCGGTCATCGGCGTGCGCGTATGGCCCGCGCGCGATTACACGCGCGTCACCATCGAATCGGACCAGCCGCTCTCGAACTCGCAGCAATTGCTGCAGGGCCCCGACCGTCTCGTCGTCGATCTGAGCGGGCTCGATCTCGACGATGCGCTCAAGAACCTCGTCTCCAAGATCACGCCGAACGATCCGCAGATCCAGGCCGTGCGCGTGGGCCAGTACCAGCCGCACGTCGTGCGCATGGTGTTCGACCTCAAGGGCGGAGTGAAGCCGCAGGTGTTCACGCTTGCCCCTATCGGCTCGTACAAGTACCGGCTCGTGTTCGACCTCTATCCCGCGGTTGCGCCCGACCCGCTCATGGAGCTGCTCGCGCAGACCGAGCGCAAGCAGCAGCAACTCGACGCGAACGAGGCCATGAAGGACAGCGCGCCGCCTTCCACGCCGTCGACGCTCGCGGGCCCCAATGCGCCCGCGCATGACAATAGCGACGCCTTCTTCGAGCGCTATGCGCAGAACGACACGAGCGCCGCGCCGCGTTCCTCGTCGCGGGTTCCGCCGGTGCCGCCGGTGACGCCTGGCGTGGCGGCGCCGCGTCCGGGCAAGTCCGCGCCCAGGCCGCAGCCGCCCGTCGTCGCGCAGCGTAACAACGGCGGCAACGTCGATGGCAATACCGACGACAGCTACGGCTTCACGGCGCCACCAAAGTCCGGCCGGGGCAACACCACGCGCCTGCTCACCGTCGCGATCGATCCCGGCCACGGCGGCGAGGACCCGGGCGCGATCGGCAGCGCGGGCACCTACGAGAAGCACGTCGCGCTCGACATCGCGAAGAAGCTGCGCGCGAAGATCGACGCCCAGCCCAACATGCGCGCGATGATGACGCGCGACGCCGACTTCTTCGTGCCGCTGAACGTGCGCGTGCAGAAGGCGCGCCGCGTGGGCGCGGACCTGTTCGTCTCGATCCACGCCGACGCGTTCACCACGCCCGCCGCGCGCGGCTCGTCAGTGTTCGCGCTTTCGGAGCACGGCGCCTCGAGCGCGGCGGCGCGCTGGATGGCGACCAAGGAAAACTCGTCGGACCAGATCGGCGGCATCAGCCTGCAAACGGCCGACGCCGCCGTGAACCGCGCGCTCTTCGACATGTCGACGACGGCGCAGATCCGCGACTCGATGCGCTACGGCGGCTTCGTGCTCGACGAAGTCGGCGAGATCAACAAGCTGCACAAGGGCTCCGTCGAGCAAGCGGGCTTCGCGGTCCTCAAGGCGCCCGACATTCCGTCGATCCTCGTGGAGACGGCCTTCATCAGCAATCCCGAGGAAGAGAGCAAGCTCAACGACGACGCCTATCGCGACAAGATGGCGAACGCCATCCTCAAGGGGATCAAGCGCTACTTCGCTGCCAATCCGCCGCTCGCGAAGAGCCGCATGACCTGACCCCCCGCAGCCCGGAGCACGCCGCGCACGCCTTCGGGCTGCGCGGCGTTGTCATTTGGCGCTAAGGGATTCCGGGTTCAATCGTGGATTCAACGGGATTCAAACCGGGTTCGGAACGGGATGGCGAGCCGGCTCAGGAGCGCGCGTCGGCAACCCGCTGCTTGACCCACCCGCCAAACACATTGACGGCGAGGCCGCCCATCACGAGCACGGCGCCGCCGATCTCGGCGGCCGTGAGACGCTCGCCGAGCAGGAGCGATGCCGAGGCCAGCCCGACGATGGGCACGAGCAGCGAAAATGGCGCCACCTGGCTGGCCGGATATTTCGAGAGCAGGCGGCTCCACAGGCTATAACCGAGCAACGTGGCGACGAACGCAAGATAGACGATCGCGCCCACCGAAGTCATGCCGATGCCCGCGAGCGCCTGCCCGATGCGCTGCGGCCCCTCCATCCAGTACGAAAGCAGCAGGAACGGCAACGGCGGTACGAGGCTTCCCCACACCACGAGGCCGACGAGATCCACCTTGCCCACCTTCTTCGTGATGATATTGCCGAGCGCCCACATGCAGGCCGCGCACAGCGTGAGCAGGAAGCCGGCGATGGTCATGCCTTGCGCGGCGGCCCCGGTCGATTCCAGGCCGATCAGCGCGAGGCCGGCAGCCGCGGTCAGCAGTCCGATCACGTTCTGCGCGTGAAAGCGTTCGTGGAGGAAGAGCGCCGCGAAGCCGAGCGTGAAGAACGCCTGCGCCTGCAGCACGACCGAGGCGAGCCCCGCGGGCATGCCCACGTACATCGCCGTGAAGAGGAACGCGAACTGGCCGAGCGAGATAGTCGCGCCGTAGGCGATCAACCAGCGCAGCGGCATTTTCGGACGCTTCACGAACAGCACCGTCGGAAAGGCCGCCAGCATGAAGCGCAGCGCGCCGAGCAGAAGCGGCGGCACGCCGTGCAGCCCCACCTTGATCACCACGAAATTCACACCCCAAGCCAGCACCACCACCATCGCGAGCAACAAGTCCTTCGGCGACATCCCTGCTCCTCCTGTTACGTCGACCCTTGCGAAACGAGTCAGCAATGTTACCGCCTCGTCGCGAGGGGCGCCGCGGCGCCAACGCCTTAGCCACACGTCGGTAGGGCCGGCGTTAGAATGAGCGCCAACCTGCCTCACGCGCTGCCTGCGCGTCGATTTCCCCAACACCGATTCGCCAACACCATTACGCCGTACGACCCATCAAGGAAGCCTCATGTCCTCATCGATCAAAGCGGTTCTCAAGCCTCATCAACGCGACATCGGCAATCTCTATGTGCGGCGCGTGCTGCCCGCGCTCGCGGCACGGCTCGTCGGCCCGTTCATCTTCTTCGATCACATGGGCCCCGCCACGCTCGCGCCGGGGTCGGGCGTCGACGTGCGTCCCCATCCGCATATCGGCCTTGCCACAGTCACGTACCTGTTCGACGGGGCGTTGATGCATCGCGACAGCATCGGTTCCAGCCAGAAGATCGTCCCCGGCGACGTGAACTGGATGACGGCCGGGCGCGGCATCGTCCACTCCGAGCGCACGCCCGACGAGGACCGCCCCACCGGCCTCGTCATGCACGGCATCCAGACCTGGGTCGCGCTGCCGCTCGATCACGAAGACGCGGAACCGTCGTTCTTCCATCACGCCGCCGCGACGCTGCCCGAGATCGAGCGCAACGGCGTGTCCATACGGGTGATCGCGGGCTCGGCGTTCGGAGCGACTTCGCCGGTGGAGACGTTCTCCGGCACGCTCTACGTGGCAGCAGATTTCACGCCGGGCAGCGCGCTCGCGCTCGACGCGGAGCATGAAGAGCGCGGCGTCTACCTCGTGGAAGGCGACCTCGCCGTCGACGGCACGCCGCTCGAGCAGCACACGATGGCCGTGCTGGTGCCCGGCGAGACCGTCACGCTGTCGAGCGCGGGCGGGGCACGGGTGATGCTTCTCGGCGGGGAGAAGCTCGAAGGCGAGCGCTTCATCGAATGGAATTTCGTGGCAAGCTCGCGCGAAAAGATCGAAGCCGCCAAGGCGGCATGGACGCGCCAGGAAATGGGGCATGTCCCCGGCGAAACGGAATGGATTCCGCTGCCGGAGAAGAAGCCGCGCTGAAGGTACCGGCTGGTGCCCGCCGGTGCCGCTGGTTGCCGGTGGTTGCCGGTGAATTGGCCGCAAAAGTCGCCGATTGAAATCCCGGCGTTTCGTCCCCAACTACCGACATGACGGATTTCTCAACGAGGACGCAATGGACACCACTCTCGCCACTTTCGAAAAAGACGTGATCGAAGCGTCGGCGCTGGCGCCGGTGCTCGTCGACTTCTGGGCGCCCTGGTGCGGCCCTTGCAAAAGCCTTGGCCCGATGCTCGAAAAGCTCGAGGCCGAATACGCGGGCAAGTGGAAGCTCGTGAAGGTGAATGTCGACGAAAACCAGGAGCTAGCCGCGCATTTCGGCGTACGCAGCATCCCGCACGTCGTGGCCTTCGCGGATCGCCAGGCGGTCGACCAGTTCGTGGGCGTGCTGCCGGAAGGCCAGCTGCGCCAGTTCCTCGACGGCCTGATCCCCGACGGCGCCGAAGCCGCGCGCCAAGCCGCGCAGGAAGCGCTGGCCGAGGGCCGCCGCGACGAAGCCTATGAAGCGCTGCAGGCCGCGCTCGCCTTCGATCCGGGCAACGATGACGTGCGTATGGATCTGATCGAGATGCTGCTCGCCGACAACCGCAGCGACGACGCGCAAAAGGAAGTCGAACTGCTCTCGCCGAGGACCACGCAGGGTATCGATGCGCGCTTCAACGCGATCAAGACGCGCCTCGACGCGCTCGACGCCGCCGCGGACCTGCCTCCCACCGACGCGCTCGAGGCCCAGGTGGCCGCCAACCCCGGCGATCTCGAAGCGCGCTTCGATCTGGCGAACGCGCTGATCGCGCGTCGCAAGTACGCGGGCGCGCTCGAGCATCTGCTGGAGATCGTCAAGCGCGACCGCGCGTTCCGCGACGACGTGGGCCGCAGGACCATGCTCTCCGTATTCGACCTCGCGGCGCACCAGCCGCAGCTCGTGAGCGAGTGGCGCCGCAAGCTGAGTGCGACGTTGAATTGATTTTGCGCGCGCAGAGGACGCAGCGCGCGCCCTCCGCATTGCGTGCTCGTCTTGCGCTCAGCCGGCTATGCCAGAACGCGACCGTACTGATCGTCGAAACGCACGATGTCGTCTTCGCCGAGATAGCAACCCGACTGCACCTCGATGATCTCGAGCGCCGTCTTGCCCGGATTCTCCAGCCGGTGCGTCATGCCAAGCGGGATATAGGTCGATTCGTTTTCGGAAAGCAGGAGCACCTCGTCGCCGCGCGTCACGCGCGCCGTGCCGCGCACCACGGTCCAGTGCTCCGCGCGGTGGTGATGCATCTGCAGTGAGAGCCGACCACCCGGCTTCACAACGATGCGCTTGACCTGAAAGCGCTCGCCTTGATCGACCGAGTCGTACCAGCCCCAAGGGCGCTCCACGCGCCGGTGCTGGCGCGCCACCTCGCTGTGCTGCGCCTTCAGTCTGGCGACCACCGCCTTGACGTCCTGTACGCGGTCCTTCGCGACAACGAGCACAGCATCCGCCGTCTCCACGACCACCATGCTCCGCACGCCCACGCAAGCAACGAGCCGGCCATCCGAGTGCGCAAAGGTATCCGCCGCGTCTTCGAAGAGTACGTGCCCCCGCGCGACGTTGCCGTTCTCATCCTTCTCCGAGACCTGCCAGAGTGCATCCCACGCCCCGACATCTGACCAGCCCGAACGAAGCGGCACGACCACGCCCGCGAGCCGCGCATTCACGCCGACCGACTCCATCACAGCGTAGTCGATCGAATCGGACGGACAGGCAGCGAGCGCATCGCGGTCCAAATGAACGGTGCCGTCGGCGTCGAAAACCGCGCGTTCGAAAGCCGCCGCGCACTGCGCCGCGATGAGTGGCCTGCTGTGTGCGATCGCCCCGAGCCAGACCGATGCACGCACAACGAAAATGCCACTGTTCCAAAGATAATTGCCCGATTCGACATAGCTCGCCGCGCGCGCCGCATCGGGCTTCTCCACAAAATGCTCGATGCTTCGCGCCCCGCTGCTGCCAAGCGGCAAGCCTGCGCCGATGTAGCCGTAGCCCGTTTCGGCACGCTGCGGCGGCACGCCGAGCGTGACAATGGCGCCGCGGGCTGCATGGATCACGGCTTCTTCGAGGGCGGCGGCGAACGCGGCGCCATCGGCAATCAGGTGGTCAGCTGGCGTGACAACCAGCACGGGATCGCCGTCAGCGCTCGCGGCAAGCGCGACCGCCGTCAATGCGGGCGCCGTGTTTCGCGCGAGCGGTTCCAGCACGAAGCGTGCAGGCAAGCCGCTACGCCCAAGACGGTCCGCGGTCAGATGGCGTAGGTCCTCGCTGCTCACGACAAAGGGCGCAATTTTCCGAACCTGTGTGTGCATTTCGGAAGGCGTGGCGCCGGCGCACTGGAACACGCCATCGAGGCGCCGCACGGTCGCCTCGAGAAGCGACTTGCCGTCGAGCAGATCGATCAGCTGCTTTGGACAGTGTTCGCGCGAAAGCGGCCATAGCCGCGTGCCGGATCCACCCGCCAGCACGACGGGCTGAACGATCAGCTCGGCTTCACCTTTGTCGAACGCGGCCATCAGGCCAGCAGACGTCACATCGTTGTTCATTCGAGTCGCTCCCGCAGCAATTCGCCTGGCCGTTGTTGAGTCGGGTACGGTTAGCATTTGAACAAGCCGCATCAGGCGAATCTGTTCGCGCAACCACATTGATTGCAGCGACCGCCACGAACTTTTTCTGGCCATTGGTGGCTCAGCCGTCGTTATGTGCGGCAACGCACGATGTGCGAATGCGGCAGCGCGACGTGATGTTTCACATCCGAACGTTTCTGTGAGAGTTGTCTGCGAAGCCCCAACAGAACTGAACCGAATCCGCGCCACCTCAGAGGCCATCGTGCAATGTCTTCACGGCCGTCGCTCGACGATGTTTCAGGGAGGACTCATTTCCGCTCTCCCGCATATAGAACGAAAAAATCGCACGAAATCAAAGAGTTAGACAAAACAAACTTCGGTGACTTCACAAGTACCGCGGCGCGGAGGCAGTACAAAACTGAAACAATAAATGCGGCATTGCGTCGCTTCCGAAATAGCTATCACCTCGCCAAGCCGCACGCGTCCTCACTTTCGCCGTTGCTGGCACAAGCCCTGCTAAGTAGAGCTGGCCACCGAGGCGCGGACGCCGACAAACGAGATCGCCAAACGCTACGGGGCTTATGGGGCCGGCGCAACGAACGAATAGCCGTACGGGTAGCGGCGATAACAAGAAGTTCGGCGACCGGAATCACAAAGAACAGGTGGCGGCGCGCCGCTTCACGCGAGGACCAATCATGTTGACCCTTCAATCCGATCTGCACGGCAACCATTTGCTGGGCGCGCTCCCGTCCAACGAGTGGCAGGCATTGGCGCCGCATCTCGAGCTCGTTCAACTGCGCACTGAACAACTCCTCTGCGACTGCGGCCAGCGCATTCATCACGTGTACTTTCCGACGACGGCCGTCATCTCGATGCTCTCAACCATGGAAGACGGCAGCTCCGTCGAAATTGCAGCCGTGGGCCGTGAAGGCATGACCGGCGTGCCGGTGCTGACCGGGGGCGAAACCATGCCGAACCGCGTGCAGGTGCAAAGCTCCGGCTTCGCCTATCGCATCAGCGCACACGCGCTCAAGCAACAGTTCGCGCGCTCGGACCTCCTGCGCCGCATCACGCTCCTTTACATGCATGCCCTTCTCACCCAGGTCGCGCAAACGGCCGCCTGCAACCGTCATCATTCGCTGAGCAAGCAGTTGTGTCGCTGGCTGCTGATCGAAGTGGACCGCGTCGACTCGAACGACCTGACCGTGACGCAGCAACTGATCGCCGACATGCTCGGCGTGCGCCGGGAAGGGGTCACGGAAGCGGCCGGTAAGCTCCACGACGAAGGCCTGATCCATCACAGCCGCGGCAAGATTCGCGTGCTCGACCGCACGCGCCTCGAAGCGCGCGCCTGCGAATGCTACGGCCTCGTGCGCCGCGAATTCGATCGCCTGCTTCCGCGCCTGCACGAAGCGGAAGCCGTCGAATAAGCCGGCTGGTGCCGGGCTCGTCCGCCAGCCCGGTTTCCCCGGCTACACCAAAGCGTGCCTCGCGAGGCACGCTTTGTCCGTCCCCGCCGCCCGGCGTCAGCGCACCACGGCGCGATGCGCCAACGCCCGCAGCACATACGACGCCGCCGCGAAACCAAAGCTCGCGGTCACGCACACGCTGGAGCCAAAGCCTGCGCAGTTCAATCCAACCGGCCCATGATGTCCCGGCGACGTACTCACGTGCTCGGCCTCGGGATCGATATCGCACACGGCGGCTTCGGGATAGATGAGCGGTTCGTCCGAATACACCGCACTCACCTTGAACCTGGCCTTCGGCCCGCGCGGAAAGCCATGCTGCTTGCGCAACTGGCCGCGCACCTTGGAGAGCAGCGGATCCTGGATCGTGAGCGCGAGGTCGTCGATGCGGATGCGCGTGGGGTCGAGCTGCCCGCCCGCGCCGCCCACCGTGATGAGGGGCACCCGATGCTCGACGCACCAGGCGATCAGCGCGGTCTTGGTCCGCACGCTGTCGATGGCGTCGATCACATAGTCGAAGCCGCCGCCGAGCAACGCCTGGAAGTTCGACGGCTCCACGAAATCCTCGACGAGCCGCACATCGCACGCCGGATCGATGAGCTTGATACGCTCGGCCATGGCCTCGACCTTCGGCTTGCCGTAGTTGCCGTCGAGCGCATGGATCTGGCGGTTGGTGTTGCTCTCGGCCACGTTGTCGAGGTCGATGAGCGTGAGCTTGCCGATCGCGCTGCGCGCGAGCGCCTCGGCCGCCCACGAGCCCACGCCGCCAATGCCGATCACGGCAATGTGGGCGCGCTCGAACGCGTCGAGCGCCGGTGCGCCATAAAGCCGCGCGATTCCGCCGAATCGGCGGGCCCGGTCGGCAACATCGGCGGCAGGGCTCGCGGTAAGATCGTCGGAGCCGGCGGCGGGGGAAAGCGGAGTAAGGGTCATGACAGTTGGCAATCGTGAGCGGACCGGCCGCGCACGGCGCGCAGCAGTCCTCGCAAGACCCGTATTTTGCCTGATCGCGCCCGCTGGGCCACCCTGAGGCCCGGCGCGCCCTGCCTCGCCGCCTGTTCGTTTCATGCCGGTTATACTCGTCCCCACTGAAGCATCCGCATAAAAGATGACAACCCTCGCCGATCTCCGCAAGAACTACTCGCTCGGCTCGCTCGACGTCGCCGACGTCGATCCCGATCCGATTCGCCAGTTCCAGACCTGGTTCGCCCAGGCGCTCGACGCGAAGCTGCCCGAGCCCAACGCCATGACGGTCGCAACGGTCGACGAAGCGGGCCGCCCCGCCGCCCGCATCCTGCTCATCAAGGGCGTGGACGAGCGCGGCTTCGTGTTCTTCACGAACTACGAGAGCCGCAAGGGCCGCGAGCTGGCCGCGAATCCGCATGCGGCACTACTCTTCTACTGGATCGAACTGGAGCGGCAGGTGCGTATCGAGGGCAAGGTCGAGCTCACGAGCGCCCAGGAAAGCGACGCCTATTTCAACTCGCGCCCGCTCGGCTCGCGCATCGGCGCGTGGGCCTCGGACCAGAGCACGGTGATCGCGAACCGCGAGGCGCTCGAAGCGCGCGAGCGCGAGATCGCCGCGCAATATGGCGAAGCGCCGCCGCGCCCGCCGCACTGGGGCGGCTACCGGCTCGTGCCGAGCGCCATCGAGTTCTGGCAAGGCCGGCCCTCGCGGCTGCACGACCGCATCCACTACGTTCGGGACGGCGCGCTCTGGCGCATCGAACGTCTCGCGCCCTGAGCGCATGCGCGCGGCGTCGCACACGCGCGCCGCGCGACGGGGTTTTCGTCTCACCCTCGTGGGTAGCTGGCTTTTGCTACATCGCTGTTGCCACAACCCTGCTGCAAAAAACGCTGTTGCCAGACGCCGTTGCCAGATATCAAGCATCGCAATTCGCTTTTGTCATTGGGCTTCAACCGTTCATCTGACATGGAGAGAAACGCATGTTCTGGGAGAAGAAACTCGCACAGTGGGTAGAAGAAGTACGCAACCGGGCCGATCTGCCCGCCCGCCTCGTCCTGTGGAGCGGCCAGCAGTACGATTTCGGCCACTTCGCCGCGCCGCAGGTCACGCTCAAGGTCAATAGCGCGGCGGCGCTGCCGCTCCTCCTGGAGCCGAGCCTCGACAACCTCGGCGAGGCCTACGTGAAGGGCAAGATCGATATCGAGGGCAAGCTCGCCGACATCATCAACATCAGCTACTCGCTCGCGCGCAGCACCGTCACGAACGCCAGCAAGCTCGCGCGCGTGCGCCGCTACTTCACGCACTCGAAGTCCACGGACAAACGGGCCATCCAGTATCACTACGACGTCTCGAACGAGTTCTACAAGCTGTGGCTCGACGAGAACATGGTCTATTCGTGCGCGTATTTCGAAAACGGCGACGAAGATCTCGCCACCGCGCAGCTGAAGAAGATCGACCACATCCTCACCAAGATCCAGCTCGAGGAAGGCCAGACGCTGCTCGACATCGGCTGCGGATGGGGCGCGCTCGTGCTGCGCGCCGCGCAGAAGTTCGGCGCGCGCTGCGTGGGCGTAACGCTCTCGCAGAACCAGTTCGATCTCGCCACCGCGCGCGTGAAGGCCGCGGGCCTCCAAGACCGCATCGAGATCCGGCTGCAGGACTATCGCGACATACACGGCCAGTTCGACCGCATCACGAGCGTGGGCATGTTCGAGCACGTCGGGCGCAAGAATCTGCCGGGCTATTTCCGCAAGGTCCACGACCTGCTCGCCGACGACGGCGTCGCGATGAACCACGGCATCACCTCGTCGGACGCCGACTCGGGCGAAACGGCGCTCGGCGGCGGCGAGTTCATCGACCGCTACGTGTTCCCCGACGGCGAGCTGCCGCACATCGGCCTCGCGCTCGAAGCGGCGCAGCGCGGCGGCCTGGAGGCGGTTGACGTGGAGAGCCTGCGCCGTCACTATGCGCACACGCTCGATATCTGGGCAGAGAATTTCGAGGCGCGCGCCGAGGAAGCGAGAAAGCTCGTCGACGACGAGAAGTTCCGCATCTGGCGCGTTTATCTGGCGGGTTGCGCGTACGCGTTCGAGCACGACGACGTGTCGATCTTCCAGATCGTCTGCCGCAAGGCCGGCCGCAGCGCGAAAACGCTGCCGTGGTCGCGCCGGTATATGTACGAGAAGCCGCTCTGACGCAAGCGGCGCGGCGGCCCTCGCTCGCTGCGCCGCCCGCGATTCGACTGCCCGGCAGTTGAGCGTGGCACGAGCGGCTTCGCCCCTCGACCGCCATCACAACGCAAAGCGCGACGCAACTGCATGAACGAACGCGACGACGGCCGCGATCTGGGCCAGGATCTGGGCCACGGCGCGGGTCACGACCTGTTTGGCGATACGACGGGCGGCCCAGCCGGTGAAGGGCCGCGCGCGGCGGCGAACGATTCCGGCCGCGACGGCCTGTGCCAGGCGGCGCGCCGCATGGCGCGGACAACCGAAACGCGCGCCGAGCCGCAGCCCGATCTGTTCGGCTTTGCAGCACCCGCGCCCACGCCGAAGCCCGCCACGAAACGCCTCGCCCGCGCCACGGACGACGACGCCGAAATCGAAGAACGCGACGAAGGCGAGCCACAGCCACGCGGACCGCGCGCGAAACCGCCGAAGGAGCCCGCTGCCAACCCGGCCGCCCCTAAACGCCGCGGCCGCGGCCGCGGCGTGCTGCCTGCCGTGGCGACGCAAGACACGCTCGACACGGCCGCCGCGCTGCCCGCGAGCGTGCGCCTCGGCACCTCGTCGTGGTCGTTTCCGGGCTGGCGCGGCATCGTCTACGGCGACGATTACAGCCAGTCGAAGCTCGCGCGCGACGGCCTCTCGGCTTACGGGGCGCATCCGCTCCTGCGCTCGGTGAGCATCGACCGCTCGTTCTACGCGCCGCTCACCGTCACCGATTACTTGCGCTACGCGCAGCAGGTACCCGACTCCTTCCGCTTCATCGTGAAGGCGCCGGCGCTCGTCACCGACGCCAGCGTGCGCGGCGAGCGTGGCGAGCCCGTCTCGGCGAACCCATGCTTTCTCAACGCGGAGCTGGCCGCACGCGAGTTCGTCGAACCATGCCTCGCGGGCCTTGGGATCAAGGCGGGCGCGCTCGTGTTCCAGTTTCCGCCGCTGCCCGACCCGTTGCTCGCCGACCCGGCGGCCTTCGTCGAGCGCCTTGCGGCGTTTCTCGCCGCGTTGCCCCCGCTGCCCGAACCCGCCGAGGGCGTCGACGGCCCCTGCTATGCGGTCGAAATCCGCGACGCGATCCTCCTCACGCCACGCTTCGTGCGCATGCTGCGCGCCGCGGGCGTGCGCTATTGCGTGGGCCTGCATGCGCGCATGCCGGATCCGCTGCGCCAGGCCGCGGCGCTCGCGCTGATGGACGGCGAAACGCCCGCCGGGCCGCTGATCGTGCGCTGGAGCCTGCACAGCGGCTTCAAGTACGAGCAGGCGAAGGCGCGCTACGAGCCGTTCGACAAGCTCGTCGACGAAGACCCGCATACGTGCGTCACACTTGCCGAACTGGCTGCGCGCTACGCGATGGCGGGCCAGCCCGTGCTGATCACGACCAACAACAAGGCGGAGGGCTCGGCGCCGCTCACGTGCGCAAAGCTCGCGCGGGCGATTGCCGACGAGATGGAGCGCTTGCGCGGGGAAACGATGCTGGAAGCGACGAGCCCGCCAACGGTCGGACAGGCAGATGCGCCGGACGACGTGCAGCCCGGCGCACAGGAAGAGAAACGAGAAGACGGCTGACGCGCGCGGGATGCGAACAAAACCGCCCGCGCGCGGTTCGCCGCTTACTCTGGCTTGAGCCGGTGCGCGAACTTCTGCCGGAATTTCGCGACCTTCGGCGCGACCACGAACGAGCAATAGCCCTGGTTCGGGTGTTGGGCGAAGTAGTTCTGGTGATACGCCTCTGCGGGGAAATAGTTGCCGTCGAGCGGCAGCACCTGAGTGACGATCTTGCCGTCGTACACGCCCTCGGCGGCCAGCTCGCGGATCGCCTGTTCGGCCGTCTCGCGCTGCGCCTCGGAGTGCGTAAAGATCGCCGAGCGGTACTGCGTGCCCACGTCGTTGCCCTGGCGGTTCAGCTGTGTGGGGTCGTGAATCGCGAAGAAGATGTCGAGAATCTCGCGATAGCTGATCGTCGCGGGATCGAAGTCCACCTTCACGACCTCCGCGTGGCCGGTGTCGCCGTCGCAGACCTGCTCGTAGCCCGGGTTCGCCACGTGGCCGCCCGCGTAGCCCGACTCCACCGCGCTCACGCCATTCACGCGCAGATACACCGCCTCCAGGCACCAGAAGCATCCGCCGCCCAGGGTGGCCGTTTCGATTGACTGACTCATGCTGTTCGCTCCTTTGATCGTGAGTGCGGACACAATCGCGGACATCGCCGCGCGGTAGCCCGCGAGACCCGCCGTCCGCCGCTTCCGCTAAAATTGTGGCAATTCGCCGAATTTCCACATGACGTTGATTCCGACTTCCGCTCCCGCCGCCGCTCGCGCGCCCCGCGAGGGCCTGCGCCGATGACCCGCCACGCCAGCCCGCCCAATTTCGACGCCGCCGCGTTCCGCCGCGCGCTCGGCCAGTTCGCCACCGGCGTGACCGTGATCACGACGCGCGCCCCCGACGGCCAGCTTATCGGCATCACGGCCAGCTCGTTCAACTCGGTCTCGCTCGATCCGCCGCTCGTGCTGTGGAGCCTCGCCACGCGCTCGGCTTCCATGCCCGTGTTCCGCTCGAACAGCCATTATGTGATCAATGTGCTCGCCGCGTCGCAGCTCGACCTGTGCAAGCGCTTTGCGACCGTGAAGGGCGACCGCTTCGAGGGGGTTTCCCACGCGGCCGGCGACTCCGGCATGCCGGTGCTGGACGGCGCGATCGCATGGTTCGAGTGCCACAACCGCAGCCGCTACGACGAAGGCGACCACGTGATTTTCGTGGGCGAGGTGGAGCGCTGCGGCGTGCGCGAAGATGGCGACGACGCTTCGCCGCTCGTGTTCCACGGCGGCGCGTTTCACCAGATCCAGTCGCTCTGATCCGGCGCTTCGGGTAAGCCAAGGGCGCTCAGACACAGCGCCCGCCGCGCCCGCTCTACCCTATACCTGCGTGCTCTTGGGCTCGCGTTGCGCGATCAGATCCACGGGCACGCCCGCTTCCACCTTGAGCGTCGTGAGCACGATGTTCGAGCGGATGTCCATCACGCCCGGCGCCTTGTACAGCTTGTTGAGCACGAAGTCCGAGTAGTGCTTGAGGTTGTGCGCGAGCACCCGCAGCAAGTAGTGCGTCTCGCCCGTCACCACATAAGCCCCCACCACCTCCGGCCAGTCGCGTAGCGCCGTGACGAAGCGCTCGTGCCAGCTCTCCTGGTCGTTGCGCATCGACACCTGCACGAACGCCTCCATCTCGAAGCCGAGAATCTCGCGGTTCAGGCTGGCGCGGTAACGCTCCACCACGCCTTGCTCTTCCAGCAGCCGCAAACGGCGCAAACACGCCGACGGCGAGAGCGAAATGCGCTCCGCCAGATCGAGATTGCTGATCCGTCCCTCGTTCTGCAGCACGGCGAGAATACGGCAATCGGTAGCATCTAGCGAGATTGCGTTCATATTTGGTCTCCTTTCGCGGCTTGAGACAAATTATGTGCCAACAAAAGAAGTTTGCGGCGCTTTTTTCGCAAGCACATTTCGCGTGGGGTTGCCTATCATTCGAAGCATCAGGTGACAACGTACCCAAGACGCCTTTGACATGACACAGATCAAAGACATTTCCCCGCCGATTCGCCCCGAAACGCCCGTCTGGCCCGGCGATACGCCCGTTGGCATCGAGCGCGTGTGGCGCATGGAGGCCGGCTCGCCGGTCAACGTCGCGCGCGTGACGCTGTCGCCGCACACCGGCGCCCACACCGACGCGCCGCTCCATTACGACGCCGAAGGCGCGCCGATCGGCGCGGTGGCGCTCGAAACGTACATCGGCCCGTGCCGCGTGATTCATTGTGTAGGCGCCGCGCCGCTGGTGCTGCCCGAGCACGTGGAAGGCGCGCTGCAAGGCATCCCGCCGCGCGTGCTGCTGCGCACCTACGCGCACGCGCCGCTAGACCGCTGGGACAGCGCGTTTTGCGCGGTCGCCCCGCAAACCATCGATCTGCTCGCGGCTCACGGCGTGCGCCTCGTCGGCATCGACACGCCTTCGCTCGATCCGCAGGACTCGAAGACGATGGACGCGCATCACCGCATCCGCGCGCATCGCATGGCGATACTCGAAGGCGTCGTGCTCGACGAGATTGCGCCCGGCGACTACGAGCTCATCGCCTTGCCGCTGAAGTTCGCCACGCTCGATGCAAGCCCCGTGCGCGCCGTGCTGCGCGCGCTGCCATCGCCAGCCGCATCCTGAAGAGACGACCGAATCCCCGCTATCCCGCTCAATCCGCGAAACGAAGAAACGTAGACATGAACGACCGCAACGAAGCCCTGGCAGCCGATCGCGCCGATCCGCTCGCCGCCCTGCGCGAGCAATTCACGCTCGCCGCCGGCACCATCTATCTCGACGGCAACTCGCTCGGCGTGCCGCCCTCGGCCTCGGCCGCGCGGGCGCAAGCCGTGATCGGCGCCGAATGGGGCGAAGGCCTCATCCGCAGCTGGAACAGCGCGGGCTGGTTCGCCATGCCCAAGCGCCTCGGCAACAAGCTCGCGAAGCTGATCGGCGCGGCCGACGACGAAGTCGTCGTCACCGACACCATCTCGATCAACCTCTTCAAGGCGCTCTCCGCCGCGCTGCGCATGCAGAACGCGCGCGACCCGAAGCGCCGCGTGATCGTCTCCGAGCGCTCGAACTTCCCGAGCGACCTGTACATCGCGCAAGGGCTCATCGAGCAGCTCGACCGCGGCTACGAGCTGCGCCTCGTCGACGACGCTTCCGAACTGCGCGCCGCGATCCGCGAAGACGTGGCCGTGGCGATGATCACGCACGTGAACTACCGCACCGGCGAGATGCACGACATGCGCGCGCTCACCGAACACATTCACGCGCAGGGCGCGCTCGCGCTGTGGGATCTCGCGCATTCGGCCGGTGCCGTGCCCGTGGACCTGAACGGCGCGAACGCCGACTATGCCGTGGGCTGCACGTACAAGTACCTCAACGGCGGCCCCGGTTCGCCGGGCTTCGTGTGGGTGCCGAGGCGTCATCAGGATGCGTTCTCGCAGCCGCTCTCGGGCTGGTGGGGCCACAAGTCGCCGTTCGAGATGAATCCGGTCTATCGTCCGGACAACGGCATTGGCCGCTATCTGTGCGGCACGCAGCCGATCGTTTCGATGGCGCTCGTCGAATGCGGTCTCGACGTGTTCCTCCAAACCGACATGCAGGCCATCCGCCGCAAGTCGCTCGCGCTCACGGACTTCTTCATCGAACTCGTCGAAACGCGCTGCAAGGAATACGGCCTCACGCTCGTCACGCCGCGCGAGCACACGCAGCGCGGCTCGCATGTGAGCTTCGAGCATCCGCACGGCTACGAGGTAATGCAGGCGCTGATCGCGCGCGGCGTGATCGGCGATTATCGCGAGCCGCACGTGCTGCGCTTCGGCTTCACGCCGCTGTATCTGCGTTACGTCGATGTGTGGGACGCCGTGGAGACGCTGCGCGACGTGCTCGCCACCGAGTCCTGGCGCAAGCCCGAATTCGCCGAACGCGGCGCGGTGACCTGAGGAGCGGAACATGAACGATCACATGCAGATTCCCGGCATGCCCGACGCGGGCGAGACCACCACGACCGACAGCGCGGCACACGGCGGCTGCCCGTTCGGGCACGGTGCAGCGCCCGCTCCCGCGACGGCCGGGGGCGAAGGCTGGCACGACGCGCAACTCGACTTCTCGAAGTCGATGAGCTACGGCGACTATCTCGCGCTCGATGCCGTGCTCAACGCGCAGCATCCGCTCTCGCCCGATCACAACGAGATGCTGTTCATCGTGCAGCATCAGACGAGCGAGCTGTGGATGAAGCTCGCGCTCTACGAGCTGCGCGCGGCGCTCGCCAACGTGCATCGCGACGCGCTGCCGCCCGCGTTCAAGCAGCTCGCGCGCGTGTCGCGAATCATGGAGCAACTGGTGCAGGCGTGGAATGTCCTGTCGACGCTCACGCCTTCGGAGTACACGGCAATGCGGCCGTATCTGGGCGCTTCATCGGGCTTCCAGTCGTATCAGTACCGGCAGATCGAATTCCTGCTCGGCAACAAGAACGTGCAGATGCTCAAGCCGCACGAGCATCGGCCCGAGGTTCACGCGCAGGTGAAGGCGACGCTCGAAGCCCCTTCGTTCTACGACGAAGTGATCCGCCTGCTCGCGCGGCGCGGCTTCGCGATCGCGCCGGAGCGTCTCGCGCGCGACTGGACGCTGCCGACCGCGCACGACGCGACGGTCGAGGCGGCATGGTTCGAGGTCTACCGCAATCCTTCGCAGTACTGGGATTTGTACGAGATGGCCGAAGAGCTCGTCGATCTCGAAGACGCGTTCCGTCAATGGCGCTTCCGCCACGTGACGACGGTCGAGCGGATCATCGGCTTCAAGCAGGGCACGGGCGGTACGAACGGTGCGCCGTATCTGCGCAAGATGCTCGATATCGTGCTTTTCCCTGAGCTTTGGCACGTGCGCACGGTGCTGTAACGCAAAAGCCGCACACAAAGAAAAATCTATGGTCAGCCTGACTTTTGCAAGCGAGTCGA
>NZ_BBJJ01000027.1 GCF_000739815.1 Paraburkholderia mimosarum LMG 23256 = NBRC 106338 | reverse complement strand
CGCTCGAGCAGGCGAGAATCGGTTGGATGGGCGATCGCCTTTTGCATGACCGTCGTGTCGACAATTACACGCTTCGCGCTTGAGGCCTTGATCACGCCCGCGCGCTTTGCCGCTTCGATCGTCTCGGCCAGCAACTCCTCAACTCCGGCTTCACCCAGGCGCTTGCGCCAGCGCGTCAGGCTCGACGGATCGATCGGCGGCTCGGTCTGTAAAAATGTTTCGCCGGTGAAGACCTGCCAATACGGGTTCTCCACCCATTGCCAGACCACTTCCTCATCCGACAGATCGAACGCATGCTGGAGATACAACAAGCCAGCAATCAGCCTCGGTGAGCTGGCCGGTCGACCCTTGCGTGAGACGAAGCTCGCGCTCATCGACGCATTCAATCCATCCCAGTTGATCAGATCGGCCAGACGCACCAGTGGATGCTTCAGGTTGATCTGCTCGCGCAGAGGATGCCGGAACAAATCGCCTTCGCTCACCGCTGTCTTCGGACCCATCCAGACCTCGACAGAATTTGCAGGAAACAACCCATAATCTGCCAGGTTCCTGCAAATGCATCAACAACTATCAGCTTCAAACCCTTGCTGCGCAAGGCGCTTCGAGTTTTTCAGGGCCGACTACTGAAGGCCTGCGCAGTGACGGCGCGGGTGCGCCCGCCGTGCTCGCCGAGCGTGCCAAACAGGCTGTCGAGTTCGGCCTGCACGCTAGTACACATGGCCGATATCATCATCGCGGCCATGCGCGGCAATGTAAGCGTGCGATTGCGGGTAAAGGCGGTGGGAGTACGGCGCACGCGCTCAGCGAGCGCTGGATCGAACAGGAAATCGGAGAACTCAGCCAGAAGTCGGGAAGACGCCGGTATTTGAGTTCATATCGTTGATTTATCAGGAAGTTATGGTGTGAAGTTTACAGGTCCTACGCCTTTATACAAGCACTTCCGGGGCTTAAGTTGAGAGCATTGGGGCGCACGGGCCCGAAACCATACCGTGATACTACTCTTTCGACCAAGTCCGGCCTCACCGCCGCGCCTTGTCTTTGGAGCGAGTCTTTCGTTGTCAGCATGCGTTGACCGAGGCTACGCGCCTTGTGGCCCGCAGCAAGGCTACCAGGGTCAGTATGCAGCGCCTGCGTGTAGCCAGCTCGCCTACGCGCAACCGGGCACTGTGCAGCAACCTGTGCGCCGCCGCCGCCGCCGCCGCCTCCGCCGCAACAGCTTACGGCAGGATCTCAAGCGTCTGGCTTCTCAGTACCGCGATGGGTACTTCGGGCATTACCGGAACCGTGGTCGGCGCGCTGGTTGGGGCGTACTCGGGAATCAGATCGGTGGTGGCCAGAGCCGCGACGCCGCGACTTTATCGGCGCACTCGGCCGAACCGGCGCATTATCGGCAGAGCACCCTTTGCGCTACATCGAGCGAGTCAGCTTCGCGTCGCTCATGCGGGAGAGCCCCGCGGGCGATGGCGAGCACCGCGACCAGAGTGGACGACAGACCGCTCGTTGCTATTGGCCACCGTCTCGATGGCTGCATCGCTGCATCCAGCATAGTATTCACATGATCAGCATCCGGACGCCTACCTATCGACAAGCTGATGACCAACCCATCGAAACAGTCGATTAGGGTGAGAGATACACCCTGCCAGCCGGCATCTGGAACTCGGTCAGTCAGCCACTTCTCATTCGGGGCTGCCGCCTGGAAATCCCGGTTGATGATGTTTTCAAGGGTTCGAGCGAAACACATCTGCGAGCAGTAGGGCAAAGATCAGCGGTTGCATCCGTCCAATGCGCCTCGTTCTATCCCCGGAATCGGGGTGACCCTGATTGCTCGCTCCCCTTGCTGATCGGCGTCTCGGCGCACCTTTGCCTTGGCACACTTATATCGGTACCGCCGGATCTCCCGGAATTCTGACTTTGATTGTGGTACCGGCTCCCGGCGAACTGATGATCTCGATCTCCCCGCCAAGCATCAGAACACGCTCTTCCATTCCCGCCAGTCCGAACGATCTCTTTCTGGTTGCACGGACATCGAATCCTTGTCCGTCGTCACACACTTCCAGGACACACCCGTCCGGCGCTCGTCCCAACGTAACGATCACCTGACGGGCCGCCGCGTGACGGGCGACGTTGGTTAGCGCCTCCTGGACGAGGCGAAACAGGACGATAGCGCGATCCTCGCTGACGACGATATCCTCGTATTGCAAGTGGAGGTGGCAGATTGTTCGGCAGTTGCGGTTAAACTCCGCAGCGAGCCACTCGAGCCCAGTCGCAATCCCGGTATCGAGTGCCGCTGGACGTAGAGACGTGATAACGCTCCTTACGACCTGCATCGTTTCGTCTACAAGCGAAATCAGCGCTTGGGTTTGCTCAACCAATTCCGGGCGATCATCGCCGAGGCGCATGCGCAATACCGACGCCCTAAGGCGAAGGGCAGTGAGGTGTTGCCCAAGTTCGTCGTGCATTTCCCGCGCAATGTGCTTGCGCTCTTCTTCGCGAGCCGTCTCGCGATATGAGGTTAGTTCACGTAGCATTTCGTAGGACTCACGCAAGCGTTGTTCTGCTTCCTTGCGCTCGGTCAGGTCAATGACGAAAGCAACGCCTTCCTTTCCACTCGCGTCGAACGCGGCCCGGCCGACCAGGACCGGCACTCGAGTGCCATCCATCCGAGTGTACTCTTTCTCGGTTGGTGGAACACATCCGTCATGCCTGAGCTGTGCCAGAGCCCGTTCGCTGTTCTCGCGCCAATCCGAGGGCGTCAGATCCCTCCAGCTCAGGCGACCGGACACCACATCCTCGCGCTCGTATCCCACCATGCGCAAAAAGGCGTCGTTGGCTTCGAAGACGTCGCCTTCGTCGTTCCAAACGATAATGCCTATGATATTGGCGTCAACGAGCCGCCTGATTCTGGCCTCGCGTTCTGCCAGGTCCCGATAAAGCCGGGTGTTATCGATAGAAGTCGCTGCCTGGGAGGCGAGGAGTCGGAGTATCGCAATACGGGTCGACGTAAAAGCGCGGGTGGTCAAATTGTTTTCGAGGTACAGGACGCCGGTGAGCTTAGCCTGATTCATCAACGGCAGGCAGAGAACGGAGCGGGTGTGATGCTCCCGGATATGAGGATCCGTAGCGAATGTGGTCTCGCTCACCGCATCGTCGAGAATGACGCTCTCGTTGGTACGCAGTACATGGTAGAAGATCGACTCGGGTATCACGCTCGCGCTCACCCGCGCATTGCGCAGTTGCACGCAAGGTTTGTCGTCCTCCGTCCTGACTTCTGCTGCGACCCAATGCTCGCCAGAATGCGAAAGAACCAGCAACCCCCGCTGTGCTCCCGCTTGTTCGATTGCCGTGCGCATGATTGTGTCGATCAGCCTGTCAAGAACGACTTCTCCTGAAACTGCCTGCGATACTTTGATCACGGTAGCAAGGTCGAGATGTTCGACCGGCGCGCCGATCGTGTTGCCTGGCCCGGGCACTCGGTCTTCGTCCATGAGATGCGGGAACTGTTCGTCGAGTTGGCGCACCTTGCCTTCAGCGCCCCAGCGTCGGTAACTGCGGCGAGCGTCCAGCATATAAGCGCGGGCAATCTTGACAAAATCGCGTGCCGCGTAGAATTTGGATGCGAGTTCGTTGGCAAGCGCTTCGTTCTGTACAAAGCCGTTGGCACGCGCCAGGCGGATGCCCTCGTCGTAGAGCCGCATAGCGTCGACGTCACGGCATTCTAGGCGCGCGATCTCGGCGCGCAGTAGCGCGGCGCGGTTGTCAAAATTCGCCGGGCACTGATTCGCCCATAACTCCAGTTGCCGGCAATGTGCATAGATGGCATCGAGGTACCGCCGTCGCTCGTCGGCTGGTGCATGGTCATAATGTGCGGCCAGGGCGAGCGCGCCGTAGAAGTGGTACTCGCATTCCTCCAGGTGTGACGAGGAGCTCCAGAGTAGCTGCTGAACTACCGATGCCGCGTTAACGGCGGCTACATGATCGCCAGAAAGGTAATGCCCTTGCAGCTTTCGGACCCAGTACCAGCACGCTGCAGTCGCGAGTGCTGGGTTACCGCACAAATGCTGCTCGGTACGAAGCTCGTTGAATTCGTCATAGTCGAAGCGACCAAACTTCAGTGTAGAGCCGCGGAGCATCCGAATCAGCGCGAGTTGTGTGGAGAGGTTATCTACGACAAGGCCGAAACGTGACTTCATGGAAAAAGCAAGGCCCTGTTCAGCCTCGCGCTGCACATCGATCAACGGATCACCAGCGAAAAGGTGGTCCGAAATGATATGGCAACACGTATATGCGCCGGACGGAAGGTCGCCGGTCCTGGCAGCTGCCTCAAACGCGTCGCGCAGCACCTCGCTGCTAAAGCGAACATGTTTCGTCCAGCGCACGACGTAGAGCGCGAAGCAGAGATACGTCACTGCCTCGAAACGTTTGAGTCCGCGGCGCTCGACGAGATCAAATCCGAGTTGGCCAAACCGGATCCCGAAGTGATAATCGCCAAAGCGTGGTCCAGCAACCCTAGAGAACATAACATACGCAAAACACGACGCGTCGCAATTGCCATGTTGTAGACTAAGGCTGATCAATTTGCATATGGCTAGAGCCGCAAGCTTCGCGTCGAAAAACCAGGCTGGTCGCAGCAGCTTGCTCAGTACATCGGCCACCGAAAGGGACGCTGGGTCCGTCATCAATGGTAAATCGATGAGCGCCTCGATAGGCCGGCCAGCAAGCAGTGAGCGGATGTTTTCGTATTCCCGCTGTACGTCGCTTTCTTGCGGGTGCGCTAACCACTCGATACCGACTTCCCGGAGGTGTTGGAGACAGACGTCGACAGCGCGATCGCTCCGGTCGAGCGTCAGGTAGACATCCATTCGCAGACACGCGACCAGCGCCTGTTCGACGGTGGTTGTCGCCCGGCGGGATAGCGTGGCGAGCCGCACTCGTGCGTCCGTAAGCCGCCCAGTGAGGAATTCACATTCGGCCCGGTTCAACTCCAGCCCGAAAATCAGTTCGTGCCCGCAGTCCCAGCAGTCGTCCGTGAGGAGCTCCGAACCGGCTGCGAGATAAGAGAGCGCCGACGCATAGGCCGTTGACGCCTTGGCTCGCTTGCCGGCGATTAGGTTGAAGCCGGCCAGTTGTTCGCGTTCCTGCCTGCTGGTCACCAGCTCCGCGCCACGATTGAGCTGACTTACGATCTCGAAGATTGCCTCTTCCCGTTTGTCTGCGGGAGTTTGTGCCGCGAGCAGCCGCCCGATACGCAGATGAGTGTCTGCACGCAATTCACCTGGAATCAGTGAATAGGCGGCTTCCTGTACCCGGTCGTGCACAAACGCGTATATATCTTTCACTTGCCCGACCAGCTCCTGCTCAACTGCCGGTAGCAGCAGCGCCCTGATTCCCTGCGTTGAGACGCCAAGAACCTTCCTGAGCATTGCAAGCGAGGCGGTGTTGCCAAGGCAGGCGAGTTGCTGCAACGCGCGCTGCGTTTCCGAAGGCAGACGCGCCAGTTTCGCGACCATCAGGTCCACCACATTGTCGGCGTACCCTTTGTCGCGGATGCGAGGCAGATCCCAGCACCAGCATGCCGTATCATGGTCGAAGCTAATCAGATAGGCATCGGCGAGCGCATGCAGGAACTGGATGACGAAAAAAGGGTTACCCGCTGTCTTCTCATGCACGAGCTGTGCAAGCGGTGCTGCACGTATTGGCTCGCAATGAAGGGCTTCGACGATAAGCTGCGCAACATACTCACGAGTGAGTGGCGCGAGAGCGATTTCGTCCAGCCGTGCTTCTGCCACCCTTAACATCTCTAGCTTGCGCGGCAGTGGATGGCCGACATTCACCTCATTGCTTCGATAGGCGCCGATCAGCATGAGGTACTGAAGACCCGAGCGTGTGAGAAGATTGTCGAGCAAATCGAGCGTCGCGGTGTCGACCCATTGCAGATCGTCGAGAAAGAGTACCAACGGATGCTCTTTTTGTGCAAAAACACCCATAAAGCGCTGGAAGACGCGTTCGAAGCGGCGCCGCGCCTGGTTAGGCTCAAGCTCAGGGACTGGCGATGTGTCACCGATGACGAGCTTTAACTCTGGGATTAGGTCGGTCACGAGCTTCGCATCTGGACCAAGCGCCCTGACCAACGTGTCGCGCCAGATTGCGAGTTCCGTGTCTGGCTTGCCGAGGAGCGACCGCACCAAGCCCTGAAAAGCCTGCACGGGGGTCGAATACGGTATGTCTCGCTTGTACTGGTCGAATTTGCCTGATGCGAAGAGGCCGCGTAATGGCACCAGTGCCTTATGCAGTTCACTGACGACTGCGGACTTGCCGATCCCCGAATAACCGGAAACCAGCACGAGTTCAGGCGTCCCGGTGCTGACCACCCGTTCGAACGCAGCCGTCAGGGAGTCGACCTCACTCTGTCTCCCGTACAGCTTCTCGGGGATCTGGAGGCGGTCGGGCATGTCGTATTCGCCAAGCAAGAAGTCATTGATGTGGCCTTGACGTTGCCATTCGGTAAGGCATCGGCGCAGGTCACGCTCGACACCCGCCGCAGTCTGATAACGCTCCTCGGGGGTCTTCGCGAGCAGCTTCATGACGAGTTCCGAGACGGTGGGTGGAATCATATCTGAGCGCGCGCGCGGCGGCACAGCTTTCCGGGCAATGTGACAATGCACCCATTCCATGGGCTCGGTGGCCGTGAAAGGCAAAGCTCCCGTGAACAATTGATAGAGGATGACTCCGAATGCATAGAGGTCGCTGCGCGAATCGGTCGAGCGATTCATTCGCCCGGTTTGCTCGGGCGCCATATACGCGAGAGTGCCGGCGATCGTTTCGGGCGGCTGTGGTAATTGCCGCTCGCGAGGCAGCCGCGAAGCGATACCAAATCCAGTGAGCCGCGTCTGACCGTCTGTACAGCTAACCAAAATATGAGCTGGCTTGAGGTCCTTGTGAACGATACCGCACTGATGAAGCTTCCCCAACGTCGAGGCGATGTCGACGGCGAGGCACAAGACCTTTTCCACGCTGACAGGCACACCCATCAGTCGCTCGAGTGGCTCGCCACCCGGATCTTCGAGCACAAGCGTCATCCGTGCGTCTTCGCGTACCAACTTGATGGGGCGCACTGCCCATGTACCGTCGAGCTGCTCCTTCAGCGCGAACTCGTGAGTGAGGCGCTCCATGAGGGCGGTTGAGTGATTTTCGTCGGCGGTACGCACAACCAGCACACTGCCGGTACCGCGAGGGGACCGCACGCGGCAGAACGTGCGTTCTTCATCCTCCCACATGATGTGGACACTTGAGCCCGTGTCGGAGCCGTGTGGAGAGTTCATCTGCCGCCATTCAATATGAGGCTTCACCCTTAGTGCTACCAAGGGAGCAGGGCCTATTCGTCTGTCGATTCTGCCTGGAACGTGCGAAAGCTGCGAGCGAAGCGCGTGCGCTCGGTGTCATCACATATACGGCAGCACTTGTCCGAAATGCGACAAGGGGCCGCGAATAGCAACTGTATCGCACCGTCGCAATGAGAAGGAAATCCGTTACAAAGTACCTGTCTCATGCTGATGGATGGGTTGATTGCGGTCAGCCGATATCCCCGTCCGTTGTTTGCGCTGATGCAGTCGCGCGACGTCAGTTCCACCACGGCCAGTGCCCAACTCTCGAGTATCGGTGCCAGGCACTAGTTCCTCGCAGCCATAGAAGTCGACGGGGGCTCAAGAATTCGCTGCTCATGGTCTTTTTGCTCGATTTAAGGGACGGAAAGTAACTCAACAACCTCGGCAAAACCGTTCCATAGCCCATTCCGCCCCCCTATTCGACAAGGCACAAAGCGTTTCGCCGGGACACTCACGCTAAGCTGCCGGAGGGCTTTGTCCAACACGGAGAGCCCGCCAAACCGGCAGTAACGTCAGTGCGGGATAAGTATCCGCAAACCTCCTCTTGCTCACGTTCCGTGGATCTCACGCCGTTGCGACAGGGTAATAAAGGCCGGTTAGTCTGCTTTCCGAGTACTTGGTTTCAGGATTAAATCAAGCCATATTTAAGAAGTTCCTCAGACCTTCGCATTGCGTATTGATTTCCAGAAAGAAACTCGGCCCCAGAATTGTCTTACAGGCGAATCCGGCATCGACGCCGCCATACGGCGTCACGCTGCTCACGTTTAAATGCGCTGCACCGGCAGAGAACGGCTTTGCGCGTAAACATGACCGACCAATGACATCGCGGCTGCGATGGCGAGCGGGATTCTTCTCACAGGGATCTCCCGAGGTTAATCGGACGAGGCGCCTCGCGTTCATCCGCGATGTAAGCGATGCCACACTGTAGCGCCGTAATTTCCCAGTTGTATTCAAAATCAATCAACCAGACGTTGCACGCAGTGCAAAGCTCGTCGCCCGCGCTACCTTGTGCTGGATGCCAGTCATGTGTCGGCTTGAGGTCCGCGATCAGATGATGGACAAACACGGTGGCGCGTTCGGTAATGGATGCGTTTCGGGCGTCCTGACCTGCAGGCGTTGCTGTTCCAATAGTGCATTGGAAGACGGAGCCGCAATCAAATCCGTCTGCTTCAAATCGTTTCCCGACACGGCGTTTGGTGTTAGCAGGATGGCATCCGAATGATCTGGGTGAACCGGCAAAGCGATGCGACGTAGCGGCTGATGATCGGTGCCACCTCGATATCGTCGACGTTATAGGCGATTCAAATAGCTGGCGAACGCTCGTGCCTGAGTGCTGCGACAGGACTGGTAGAGACGAAGATCCGGCAATGCAAGCGATTGACGCTTCGGAAGCGGGCCTTTAGAGACGGTTTCAAAAAGATCCCATGGCGGCTGTTAACTTTTTCAGCATCCTGTTAACCTTGGCCGTCGTGACAGACAGGGCAGGGAGATGGGTAAGCCAATCATTGATGACGAACGGTGGCACTGATCGAACCACTGCTACCTCCGCCAAAGCCGCGCCGCTTCAAGTGTCCCGCTCGCAAGGCAGTGGCGGACCGCGCGGCTTTGACGGGCATCTTGTTTGTGCTGAAGACGGGCGTTCGTTGGCGCGACTTACCATCCGAAATGGGATGCGGCTCAGGCGTAAGTTGTTGGCGCAGTCTGCGTGATTGGCAGCAAGCCGGCGTGTGGGATCGACTGCATGCAGTGCTGCTGGCGAAACTACGAGCGGCCGAGAAGATCGACTTCTCCCGCGTGGTCGTCGACTCATCGTCGAATCGTGCGATTGGGGTGGGCGAAAAACTGGCCCGAACCCCACCGATCGAGCGCGACCCGGTTCGAAGCGCCACATCGCCACCGACGCCAACGGAACGCCGATCACGGCAAACCTGACCGGCGCCAATCGTAACGACGTCACCCAACCGGTTCCGCTGATCGAGGCCATCGTGCCGATCGGCGGCGTGCGTGGACGGCCTCTGAGCCGTCCTGCCCGCGTCTACACCGACCGCGGTTACGACCACGACAAATACCGACGCATCCTTCACGAGCGCAACATCCCGCCAGTATCGCGCGGTGTGGTCAGCCGCACGGTAGTGGCCCTGGAAAAGTCCGTTGGGTCGTCGAAAGTACTCATGCTTGGCTGCATCATTTCCGCCGTCTACGTATTCGCTTTGAACGTCGCACCGACATTCATGAAGCGTTCCTCAAACTCGGCTGTTGAGCGTGAGCACGTAAATCGATGGGGCAATAGGCAAGCTAAATGATGTTCAAGGCACGAAGTAAAACGGGGGTGATGAAGCCCCCGTTGTTGTTTCAGAACGGCTCGTCGACGACCTGATGCGGCGGTTGCGTCGGACCGCGGTACCACGGCTCACGGTAGCGCCGGATCTGGGTGGCGTAGGCGCGGCTGAACCAGAGATAGAAGTCTTCGATGAAGAACTGCATCATGTACGCGGCTTCGTCGGAGAGCTCGGGCAACGGCAGGCGTCGGGCTGCATCGGGTTTGTGAGGTGATGTTTTACGGGACATGTCATCGGGCTCCATTGGGTTGACGTGCGGGCGTTCGGCGCGAGGATGGCGTTGACGGGGCAAAGACCTCGAAGTACAGCTTCTCGTCGAGTTCGGTCAATTCCCGCTGCGCGGCGGTGGCGAGCAGATCGTTGGCAAGCGTGGTGAGCACGCGGTAGTTGCCCAGCGCATGTTCGCACAGCGTGTGGCGCAGCGTCGGCGTCATCAGCTGCGGGGCGCCGGCGCTCGCGAGCAGATGATCGAGGCAGGCCAGCAGGTCATCCACCGTGGCCTTCTCGGTCGCCAGACGCGAGCGGATGCGGCTGCCCAGCGGCAGCAGTTCGTCGCGCCGCAGCTTGTCGGTCAGGCGCGTGTCGCCGGCGAGCACCACGCACAGCAGCGGCTGCGAATCGAAGCGCGCACTGGCCATGAGCCGCAGTTCGTTGAGCACGCCGGCACTCATCTCCTGGGCCTCGTCAATCAACAGGGTCGGACGTCGGCGCGTGCTCTGCAGATGTGATAGCCACCGCTCGCGCAGCGACCGGAAGCCGCCCCAGCGGTTGTGTGCCTTGAGCTCCAGATTGAAGATGTCGCCCATCTCGCGATAGAAGTCGGCGAGACTGCTTTGCGGGTGATTGATCGAGACGACCATCAGATCGGTGAACCGCTCGAGCTTCTCGGCCAGCACGCGCATGACGACGCTCTTGCCGGTGCCGGGCTCGCCGTGGATCATCGCGAAGCCGCCTTCGCGCACGAGCGCGTTCTCAATGCGCCAGCAGAAGTTCTCGATGCGCGGCGGCACGTACAGCGCCTCAAGCGGTAGCTCCGGTGAGAACGGGTTCCACTTCAGGCCATAGAGGGCTTGCAGACGCTGGCTCATGCCCCCTCCTGCCACTTGGCGGGAATCCAGGCCGGCGGCAGGCCGGTCGCCGCATGCTCGGCCAGCATCTGGCGCAGCAGCGGTGCGATGCCGGGCGCACTGGCCGGCGGCTCGACATTGACGGCATCAAGGCGACGGCGCTGGCCGTCGGCATTGGCGGCCTTGTCCAGTGGGCGCAGCGGGCATAGAACCGTGTCACCGTCGGCGTCAACCAGATCGACGCGGCTCAGGTCCCAGCGCGCGTAGCGCAGGCGCACGCGCTGCAGGTGCCGGTACGCCGAGGGGATCTCGAGGCGAGTGCCGGCCAGGCTGACTGTGCCGTCCGAACGCCGCTGGGTTCGCGTGACGTCAATACGGAATGCGCCGCGCAGCGCGTCGCTCGGCGGGCACTCACGCCTCACATCAGGGCCCGCCAGGTAGCGCTTGAGCGGCGTGCCGCCGATCTCGGAATGATGCGCGTGGTGATACTCGCGCTCGATCCAGGCGTGGGTGGCCTGATTGAGCAGTTCGAGCGTGAGATTGGGCTCGCCTTCGAGCATGGCCATCACGCGCCCCTCGATGCGTGCCCAGAACGTTTCCTGCTTCGCGTTCTGGTACGGAGAATATGGCAACGTCGTCTGGTGCAGCACGCCGAGCGCGAGCAGCCCAGCGGTTGTCTCCTCGGCCAGCATTGCCGCACCGTTGTCGGTCATCAGCGCGCGCGGCAGCACCCGGCGCTGGAACGCCTGCGCAAGTCCGTGGATCAGGCTGCGAGCCGTCTCGTCGAGAAACCATTGCGCGTGACAGACGACGCGCGAGCGGTCATCGATCACGCATAGCAGCATCGGCGTGATCCATTCACCGTCACTCGTGAGCAGCTTGCGCGAGCCGTGATGGAAATCGAGATGCCAGAGCGCGTTGATGTGCTCGACCTCGAAGCTGCGGACCTCGAGCTTCTCGAGACGCTCACGCGCGAGCATCGCGCCGGCGCTCGTGTGCCGGGGCTGGCGTTCCCGGAACAGGCCCTGCGCACGCATGTAACGGCGCACGGTCGTGTACGACGGCAGGTTCGCCGTCCCGAGCGTGACCTTGAGGTTGTCGAAGTGCAACTGGCAGGTCCAGCCGGGATGGTCCCGGTACTGCGTGCGGATCGCCTGTACCGTCTGCGGCGACAGGCTTGCGCCGACGCCGCTGGGGCGCTTGCGGTTGCGCAACCTCGCCACCGGATCGTGTGGCGCCTTGCGGGCCTGATAGAACCATCGCTCGATGGTCGAGCGGCCGAACTGGATATCGTCGCCAGTGACGGGATGACGCCAGCGTCTGGCGGCCAGCGCGGTGACGAGTTCGCGCAGTTGCCCCGACTCGGGCGGTGCTGCAAGCAAGGGGCCGATGATCGCAAAGCGCAGGCGCGCCCAACGATCCAGCACGGATGAATCGTGAAGTTCAGTCATACGTTCTCCAAAGATGCGGCGTACCGCGCCGCGATTCAGGGGAGAGGCGAGACTACAAGCGCTATCCGGAGGGGGCGAGCGAGAAGTTCTGCGGGCGGCTACCGACCCTCACGCACGGTGCTCATGGCGCTGCCGCTGGTAAGCGGCGAGAGCCATCGCAGCAGGCACAGCAGTGGCTCAGGCTGTGACGCCGCAGCGAAGCGCTCGAGCAGGCTTGCGGGTGCATGCGCAGTCTCGACGGGTGGCACGAATGCCGCCCGCCCAAGCGTCCAGAACGGCGTGCTGACGAAGTCGGTCTGCCACCACTGCTGCCATCGCGCGATCGTTGCGCGCGGCACGCCCAGCGCGTCGAGCTGGCGCATCGCTGCGGCCGTGCCGGCGCTCGCGCGCGTGGCACTGACGACGACCATGATCGCGGCAACGTAGACGCGGCGGCCAAGAAAGCGTACGGAGAACGGTGTGGTGCGACGGCGGCACTCGGCGCAGCAGAAGCTGTACCGGAAATCGCCGCACTCGGCACGGGCTTCGCGGGCAAGGCCGCGCGGTTTGCGGGGATAGCGGGCGCTGTGCAGAACGCCGCTGCAGCAGCGGCAGCGCTGCGAGCGGGTCTGCTCGGCGAAGTCTTGATCGATGCGCAGCAGCAGGCGATAGAAGTCGGGATTACGGGCACTCGTGTGGCACACTGCAAAGGTCTCGGGTCTTGGAAAACGCGAGACTCTCCCCTGGGCGTCGTTTGTGCAAGATGCCTGAGGGAGATCCCCTCCGCTACATCACGCAAGCCGCTCAAAACGCCCCGAATCCCCATCGACTTGCGTGCTCATGCTCACTGTTGCCTGATTTGCTGGAATACCTTGCGACGAGCTCAACGGTCTGTATGAAACCGTCTCTAAGGCGTCCGACCTGCCCGGTTGTAGTACCGCAGTCCTTCACCTTCTCACACGACGCCGGCAACGCTGATTCGAACAGAAAGCCACGTAGGGTGCTTGCGCTCAACGGGGGAGCCCTTGTAGTCATTTCTGGGACAGAACACTGACCCGCGGTCTCGAACCATGGGTGTCTACCGGCCCCGATTCGGGTGCAGCCCGGCGCAGCGATGGAATACGTTGAACATTGGGTGCCCCATAGGTCTTCACCTAATCGAGCTGCCGAGCCGAACCATAGGCGTTCACTGTTCTGAGGCATGACAATTCCCGCTGGCTGCGCACCGTTAGCCGTACTTCCCGGCTAGCATTTGAGCTTTGTCCGGGGTGATGGCTAATCTCTCTCCGTTACGCGTGCGGGATCGCTGCGTTCCGCCGTCGAAGCATCTCTTTAGCCTCGGCCTGCATCGATGCCTCGAACATCGCGAAAGCGAGCGCCATGTAGTCTTCCAGTTTTCCAACGTCCCGCAATAGCCTGATCGCGATCGGTGTCTCGATCCGCAACGCTTTCCTGTCGCGCGTCAGCCTTATCCGAACGGCGCTCTTTTCGCGTGGCTCCGGCAACCTGTTCGTCAAGACGTACTCGAGCACATCCTCGATTGAAGCATACCCCAGGTCTTTCGCGGTTCGCGCCCTAGCTGCAACGCCGTCCTCTCCGACGGTGTCAATGGCTGAAAGTATTAGAGGTCCGACTCGAAAAGAAATTCGCGCAGGTCCACCTAATAGCGCAACGACGGTGGGCGGAATGCGAGCAATAGATAGAGTTTTAGTAACGTGGGCCCGCGAGAGGCCGAGATCCTTGGCGATGCTCGTTTGCGATCGCCACAAACCCTGTGTCAGCATTGTCCGATAGAAGACGCCGAATTCGTAAGGGGACGCGCGTCCTGCGATCAGACCGGCATGAACAGCCTTCGCAGTCGCCTTGTTCGGAATTGACTTGGAAGTTATCGATTCGATCATCGTGGGTGGATTCGTTGTTCGTGACCGCGGCGCCCATCGGGCTCTATGGAGTTAGATCGCCGGCTTTAGGCATTCCTCATCCCCATGCGGGCGAGAAGCGCATGCGCGCAATCCATTAAATCCGACGTTGCGCTACAACTGGGCTTTGACAAAACCAGTGGAGAGTCGCTCACGTGATCGATCGCTTTAGGGAAGTCCCCGCTGCGGCGAATCCAGCATTGCAGAAGTGACTGCTTGTGCGTTTGCATGATCGTGCTCAACTGCGTCATTACGTGGATGCTGGCTGAATCGAAGAAATTTGCCACGATGATGACTTCAGGACTTCTTCCGAACTGATCGTGCATTTGCGTCAACACACTCGAAAGGTAAGAAAGCCCCTTGCTGGAATTGTGCTCCATCGAAACCGGGCAGATCACGAAGTCAGATGCGAGCAAAGCACACCGCGTAATGCGGGTCGTCGACGCAGGCGCATCGAAAAGCACGATGTCGTATTCGGAAGTGTCGAAGTGTGGGTCCTTCTTTACTCGACCGTCTTGCAGGAGCTGCGCGAGCATCCGGTCGCGGGCGGGGTTTTTCTGGTCTTGGTCTTCGTAGCTCAACATCGCATCAAGTCGATCGAGCGTGACATCCGCAGGGACGAGATGCGGGCCGTTTTCCCCGTACGGTTTCTTAGCGACTTCGGGTAGCGTGCGGCGACCCATGGGCCAGTTTGGCATCAAGTTGCCAAAGTGGTATTCGACGAGGCGCGATCGAGGAACGCCCGTCTCGACTGCCTCGTCAGGTGTGAGATCGGCGTTGTAACCGAAGCTCAAGGTCAGATCGGCCTGCAAGTCGAGATCGATGCTAAGGGTACGCAATCCGCGAAGACCAAAGCACAACGCAAGGTTGCCAGTCAGCGTTGTTTTCCCGACGACCCTTTTCGGCGCGTACACGGTTGCGACGACTTGTTTCCTATCGCCACGTCGATCTTTTGTTTTTCTCGTTGCCTGGTGGCGAGCGAGATCGAAGATGTTCTCCGCTGAAAAGATCCGAGTCTTGGGGCCGTGCTCCTGACGCACGACATCGATACCGGATTCATCGAGCATACGACGAACGTTGACGGTGCTAGTTCCAAGCAGTTGCGCAACCGCCTGAACCTTATACGGCTTGATATCCAAGATCCCGGCCCCCCTTCGTGGACGTTTCTAAGGTTCCCTGATTATGGGCACAAAGAACGTTGTTTTGCAAAGATTTGTCGATTCATGGAGGAAAAAAGCTAACATTGGATGGCTGTTATGATGCACTCAGGCTGTAATGGAAATAGCGAACAGTTCCCCAACGAACCAACTGAAATGAAAACAATAGACATATTGATGCGGAAACGCTTGTAATTGATGGTCTTGTGCGGGCCCTTGGCACCAACATTCTCATTAAATGCAAAGGTGCGTGCAGGCGCCTGCACGAAAGTGACCGTTTTTCAGGGTACCGGTTGACGCAATGCACTGATTCGCAAGGTTTTTGCGGTTAGGCAGCCCCGCGCTTGACGTGTGAAATTGGTTACGCAGACGTGGTCAACACTATGTCGGGGATTCGACGCGCCGAGGGGGGTAAAAGCTCAACAAAAAGTGCAGCTTTCCAGGAAAAGACGTGCAGGCGCCTGCACGAGATAGGCCGCGGTCGATGGCCGCCCGCAATGGTATGCAAAATAGCTTCCCTTTTGCCCCGAAGGAGGAGGTGCCGGACTGTTTCAATCGACGCAAGCCAATCTGTCCGCGCGCGTCATGTCCCTGTTCCGTCGTTCCCGCAAAGATGTTGCCCTTTCGCCTGCACCGGGAGGGTATTCCGAGGAAGATCCCGAAAAGATCATTTTCGATCGCGGCACTCGCCTGCGTGTCGAGGCCAACCACTGGAAGACCTTCTGCTTCGTGCTCGCGTTTATCGCCGGCGGGGCAGTGTGGACGCGCCAGCCGCCGCCGTCGGTCGTCAAGACCTACGGCATTGCCGCCGATGCGGGTGGCCGTCCTCTCATGAAGCAGCTCGCCGCCTACAAGCCCGACGACCTTGCGCTGCGCTCGTCCGTCGCTGACTCGGTCCAGCGCTGGTTCACCATTGAGCCGGTCCTGACGCCGACGATCGAGGGCTCGCGCCTCGCGCGCAACATCAATGCCGTCAAGGCTCAGATGACAGGCAACGCCAGAAACCAGTTCGGCGACTGGCTGCACCAGGACGCGCCGTTCCAGTCGATCCTCACCAACCCGAAGCTCGTGCGCGAGGTGACGGTCAGCAGTGTTTCCGTGCTTGACGACTCGACGGTCGTCGTTGAATTCTCCACCTCCACCACGCAGTTCCCCTCGGACAAGCCCGTCGTGCAACGCTATGCGCTCACGCTGCGCTACCAGATCGTGCCGGCCAGCTCGGACGAAGCCGTGGGAACCAACCCGTTCGGGATCTTCTTCCCGTTCTTCACTCTCCAGAAAACGGTATGACGATCCAGGCCCCCCGCGCTCTGGCGCTCGTGGTTGCGCTCGCACTGTCCGGTTCCGCCCTCGGCGCTTCGCGGGCCGCTTCCGGCGCAGCCGCCCTCGACGTTGGCTCGATCATGGGCGACCCGATGAGTCCGGTGAACCCGTACAACTCCGGCACCGATCCGGTCACGATGCCCAACGACGCGCGCATCGTCGTGTTCAGCTACAGCCGCGACCAGATCTTTCGCATCATCACCGCACCGGCCAAGAACACCACCATCGAGTTCGCGCCGGGCGAGAAGCTTATTGCCGAACCCGCCATGGGCGATTCGGTGAGCTGGCTCATCGACACGGACGGCGCAAACCACGTGTTCATCAAGCCGGTCAGGCCGGGGCTGGTGAACACGCTGCACCTGACGACGAACCTGCGCGAGTACGACATGACGCTGGTGTCGTCGCCGCTGGGTGGCCTTTTCTATCAGAGCGTGCGCTTTCACTATGGCCAATCGCTGATGGTAAAGGTGCGCGCGCGCGGCGATGCCGACGGCGCGGATGGTGCGGTGAGCGGGAACGGCGGCGGGACCGATTCGGGACCTCTTGGCGTGCCGCCCGACAAGCTCAATTTCGACTACAAGGTCGACGGCTCTGCAGCGTTCAGGCCCGAGACGGTCTTTGACGACGGCAGGTTCGTGTGGCTGCGGCTGCCCGCGGGCGCGCCGTTCGCGGTGCCCATCGTCAAGGACCACGGCGACGACGTGAGCCCGAATTTCATCCGTCGCGGGCAGTACATCGTTGTCCAGCAGATGGCCGACCGGATCGTGCTGCGCGCGGGCGACGACGAGGTCACCGTCACACGCCGTCGTCCCGGCATCTTCGGGTTCTGAGCCATGTCGAGCCAGAGCCAGGGGGTAACCGCGGATCAGGAGCGCGTGGTCAAGGGCAAGTCGCCGCGCAACGCGCTCATGGCGGTGGGTCTCATCTTCGCGCTCGCCATCGGGGCGATGGGCTTCTATTACCAGTCGAAGGTAAGCGCCCGTGCGGCCGAACAGGCGAAGGAGGACAAGGCCGCGAAGACCGCCGCGTCGGTGGATCATGCACCTGCCAGCGACGATATCGACCGGATCATTGCCGACCAGCAGGCGCGCGCCCGCGCAGCCGAGCAAAAGGCGCGCCGCGAAGCTGCCGCCGCATCGGACGCCCAGCCCGTCTCAACGAAGCCGGCGCTGTCGCTGGACCAGTACGAGCGTGAGTCGAACAACGGGAACCTGGCGGCCAGCGCGAAGCAGGACAGTCTCTACGCCTCGCCGATTTTCATTCCGGGCCTCAAGGTCAAGGAGCAGGCGGTTTCCCAGAACAACGCCGCCAACGGGATCATGACGCCCCAGCAGATGGCAGTGCAGCAGCTTGCCGCGCAGCAGGCGGCGGCAGGCCAGGCCGCCGCGCAAGCCGGGGCGCTCGCGGCGGCGGTAGGGCAGGGCAACGCCCGTGCGTCGTCGGCACAGCGCGATCTCGATTTCCTCAAGGACGCCAAGGCACAGTCCGCCTCGGGTGAGGGCTTCCTGAGCGCTGGTTTCGTTGGGCAGGCTCAGTCCTGCACGCTTTCGCCGCCGCATCACATCGGCGTGCTGGTCATGGAGGGCGAGAACTCAGATCGTCCGGGTACCGCAGCGCTCATGGTCGAGCAGGACGTCTACGACAGCGTGACGGGCAACTGCCTGATGATACCCAAGGGCTCGATGATCACCGCCCCTTACCAGAGCGACATCAAGGTAGGCCAGGAAAGCATTCTCGTCGCGGCGACGGAGCTGCGCCTGCCCAACGGCAAGCAGGTTCCGCTCTATGGCTCGGAGGGCGCGGACCAGAACGGCTACGCCGGGTTTTCGGGCGACGTGAATAACCACTTTCTAAAGATCTTCGGTGCGTCCTTCCTGACCGCGATCCTGCTGAACCACTTCACCAGCGATACGACTTCGACCACGACCGGTCCGTTGGGCGTCACGCAAGTGGGTAACACGGCGGGGCAGGTCGCGGCACAGACCTCACAGTCGATCCTCAACCGCTACGAGAACATTCCGCCGACGATCACGATCAAGCCTGGTCAGCGCTTCATGATCAAGGTGAACCGCGACATCCACCTGGAGCCGTACCGTGGCTAGGCGCGTCATGGTTCGGTTCATGGCTCCAGTCCTGTTGTCGGTCGCGGCAAGTGTGGCAGCGCACGGCGCGACCATCGAGCAGGTCATCAGCCCAGACTCGTTCGTGCTGGCCTCGCACGACGCGCGCGAGGTCGCGTCGCTCGACGGCGCGCCCGTCCTCTACTGCGGGCTTGCGCCGTTTCACACATGGGCTTCGCGCCTCGTTGGCCAGACCGTGGCGAGCACGCCGGCACAGGGCATCACCGTGCCGGTCGATTCGCATGTGGTCTCGCTCGCCGGGCTCATGGTGCGCAGCGGCTGGCTGCAACCCGGGCAGCTCGATGACGACGCACAGGCGGCGATCGCCGAAGGCCGGGGCGGCTGGGCGTGCGCGAAGGCCGAGACGCTCTTCGTCCTGATGCACACGAGCGTTGATCCCAAGGTGCTGGCCGGCATCGCACTGAACGAAACCGCCTACCACGGGCGCGCGTGGCCGTGGACGCTGAATGTCGCAGGGCGTGGCTACTACTTCCGTTCCCGCCAGGATGCGTACGGCGCAATGCGCGCCCTTCTTGCGGCGGGCCGTTGCGACTTTGACGTAGGGGTCATGCAGATCCATTGGTGCGCTCACCGGCAGCGCTTCGCCTCGCCATGGGATGCGCTTGCGCCCGCAACGAACATTCATGTTGCGGAAGCGATCCTCAACGAGAACTACAGCCGTACGCACTCGGTCGCGAAGGCCATCGCGTACTACCACAGCGCCAACCCGGTGCCGGGCAGTGCTTACCTCGCGCGCTTCGCGCATCACCTCAACCAGATCCAGGCTGGCCTATGACGCGCAGTCTTCTTACGTTCGCGACCTTGTGCGCATTCAGCGCAGCACACCTCGCTCTGGCTGCCAATACCGATCCCTTTGATTTCGACTACGAGATCGCGGGCGGCATCGCCGAGCGTCCGGCGCTCGTCTTCAACGACGGCTCGAAGACCTATATCCAGCCGCGTGCCGGACAGGTCATCACGGTAGCCGGTGGACACGCCGAAGGGCCGTACATGGTCGTGGTCGGCACACCTGCCATGCTCCAGTACAGCGTCGCCGGACATACTGCCGTGGCGAGCTGGAAGCGGGCCAACACGTTTATCGGCGGACATGGCACGGTGCCAGGCTCTGGCGACGACCAGCCTGTAGCGTTTTCCGGCTTTAGCGGCCGCCTCTCGCTCGTGGGCGAGCGCGGAACGCTGGAGGCCGTGCGCACGGTGAGCGCTACCATGCCGGTCGCCTCGATCGTCAAGGCGCTGGTGCCGCAGGGCTGGAGCGGATCGGCGCAGAAGGATGTCGATCTCACCGCCCCGGACCGCTTCGAGACGCGGCAGGGCGAGAACTGGATGCAGGCGCTCGACCGGCTCATGGCGCAGACAGGCCTCTACGCGGATGTCGATTTCGACGCGCGCCATGTGCGCCTGCGTCGCGACGTTGAAAAGTCCGGCGCACTCGCCTACGCCGCAGCAACGGTGACGCATGCCGACCCGACGGTGGTTGCGGCGGCTTCTGCCCCGGCGGCCCCGGACGCTGTCGCGGCAGTGCCGCCCGCGCAGTCACTCCTCGCAACGTACTTCGGCGCAAATGCGATCCGCGATGGCGACGACACGCACACGCAGATCCGCTTTCCCGCCAGGCCGAAGGACCTGAAGTTCGTCTCGACCGATGGCGTGTCGCTGCACCCGAAGTGGGATGCGGACACCGGCGTCATGACCATCGACCGTGCGGAACGCTTCATCGTCTCGGACGAGGCGCACCACGTCGAGGTCGCTCGCAGCGCGGGCACGGTGTACGACTTCCCCGTTGGCAACAGCGCGCATCTGGAAGCGGTGTTCGACGAGAAGGGCGAGACGTTCTTCAAGTTCGCGCCAAGCGTCATCAACGTGACCGTCGCTGACGTACATCACCTGGGCTCGGGCGAACAGAAAGGCCGTTTCTACAAATTTAACGGCACCTCGGAGCAGTTCATCGTCACGGCCGATGGTCAGACCGTGAGCGTGCTGCGCCGGCACGACGTGAAGTACTTCGAGCGTGCGGGAGCGACCTCGTGATGCGTTATGTACTCCTTCCCGTATTGGCGCTCGCGGCGGTTCCGGCGATCGCGCGCGCTGACTGCATCGACGATGCGGCTGCCTACCGGCATATTAGCGCGCGACTCGTGCGCGCCATCGCGCAGCAGGAGTCGGGCATGCGTGCGGGTGCGATCAACGTCAATGCCAACGGCAGCGAGGATATTGGTCTCATGCAGATCAATAGCTCGTGGCTGCCTGCGCTCGCCCGCTATGGCATCCGCCGCGAGCACCTTTTCAACGGCTGCGTGAACGCCTACGTGGGCACGTGGATTCTCGCCTCGAACTTCCGCCAGTTCGGGCCAACCTGGAAAGCTGTCGGCGCCTATAACGCGACGTCGAGCTCACGCCAGCTTGTCTACGCCAATTCGATCTACCGACGCCTTCAGGGCCACTGAAAACCATGAGAAATCACTTCCCCAAGGATTCCGGTCCGCGTGTCCGGACCATTGTGCAGGCCCTGCTTGCACTGGCGCTCGGTAGCGCCGTATCCATGGCGGTCGCTGCCATGCAACCCGATCAGTCGAAGGTTCCGGCGCCCGCAGGCGATGGCTGGCAACTGCTCGGCAGCGGTAGCGCTCCTTCAGCGCCGGCCGCACCGAGCGCGGCAAGCACGGGCGCTGCTGCGCCCGCTCAGCAACCGGCGGCTGCTCCCGTGTCCAGCCAGGCGCCAGCCGCGCCGACGGTCCTGGCTTCCGCTGCACCGATCACGCCGGCCACGCCGCAAGCTTCGGCTCAGGTTTCGCCGGACGCTATGACGGTGGTGGTCCCCCCCGCTGCGGCAGGCGGCGAGCCTGTGGGCACGATGTCCTTCACGATCACGCCGCAAGACACCAACCTGCGCAACGCACTCGACCGCTGGTTGCAGACGCAGGGCTGGCAGCTTGCGTGGAAGATCGGCGATGACCTGCCGGTCGAATTCAACGCGACGTTCAGCGGCGACTTCCGTTCGGTGCTCACGCAGGTCATGCAGGCGACCGACCACATGCGCACGCCCTCACGCGTGTGCGAGCACACCAACAACGTCATTCGCGTGATCGCCCGCGCGGCCAACTGCAAGGACTGACCATGCGCCTCTATCCCATCCGTACCCTGATCGCGACGGCGAGCGCCGTGATGCTCGCAGGCTGCGCCGTCACGCAAGGCGATGTCAACAGTGCCTATGACCAGGGGAACGCGACGGCGAGCGCTGCGCTCGACGGCGCGGGAAACAGTATTCCGCTCGTTGAGGTGGTGCCGAGCGCCTTCCTCGGCGATCGCCCGGTGCCCCTCGCGTATGAGGCCACGCTGCCAGCGGTGTTTCGCGACAAGAAGGTCACCTTCCCGCCGAAGCTCGACGTGCGGACGCTCGCGACGCTTGTCTCCAACGCTTCGGGTTTTCCGGTGCGCGTGAGTCCTGACGTCTACATCCCGCGCGACAGCCTGATTCCGCGCGGGTCGAACGACGACAAGAGCACGCCGGCAAGCCTGGGCGGCGCCAGAACCTCCGAAGTGCCCGTGTATGACCAGCCCTGCGAATCGTGCGCAATCGGTCGCTATCTGCACGACGTCATGGAGGATCTCGGGCTCGACTGGTCCTTTGATGGTTCGACCATCACCATCAGCCGGTTCGTCACGCGCATGTACCAGATCGCTGCGATCCCGGGCAAGGTGTCGATCGAGTCGCGGATGTCCAAGGGGACCGACACATCGACGGGCAACCAGTCGACGGGTTCCACGGGCGGTGCCAATACGGACACCGGCACGTTCTCGGCCATGACTTCCAGCGGCCGCAAGGGCGACTTCGACCAGATCCTGTCGATCGAGAATACGCTCAAACAGCTGAAGTCCCCGATGGGTCGCATTACCGTGAACCCGCAGAGCCGCCTCGTGACCGTGTACGACACACGGGAAGCAGCGGATCGCATGGGAGACATGCTCAAGCGAGAGAACGCAATCTCCACGCGCCAGGTGATGCTGCGCGTGCGCACGATCCAGATTGCGCTGAACCGCGGCACCCAGGCGGGTGTGAATGCCGATATCGTCTACACCAGCATTCAGGGCGGGCTCGCCAAATGGGCGGTGAACTTCACCTCACCGACGTCGCTGTCCTCGGGCGGCGGCACCGTTGGCCTGTCTGTGCTCGAGCCGAACGCGCCATTCACAGGCACCAACGCGGTCATCAACGGCCTGAACAAGTATGGCCGCACGATCTCCGACAGCACGGTCTCGAAGCTCACGCTCAATGGCCTGCCGGTATCGGTGGCGAATTTCCAGAGCGACGACTATCTGCGTTCGACCTCGCCCTCGGCGGGCAGCGTCACCGGCACGTCGAGCGGGGTGGTGGGCCTCACGCCTGGGACGCTTACGACCGGCGATTTTCTGCACATTCTCCCCTCGGTCAACGATCACAACCAGATCCTCCTCGCGTACTGGCGTGACAGTTCGAAGCCGAATGGTCCATTCACCTCGGCGGGCACAGGCTCGGGCCAGACGGCGCAGCAGATCCAGCTTGCCCACACGATCGGCAGCAAGGACGACGAGACGATCGCGCTTTCGGACGGACAGACCGTCGTCCTTTACGGCGCGGTCACCGACACGGCCGACGGCACGACCAACGGGGGCATCGCGGGCATTACCGGGGCGTGGAACAAGTCGCATACGTTCCAGGTGGTCATGCTCACCGCAACCGTCGTCCCCTCGATGTAGGCATGGGCATGTATATCACCGAACCGTTGCCGGGTGAAAAGCGCGCGAGGCTGGTCTTCGGCCTCGACTGGCGCGCGTATCCGCTCAAGGGAAAGAAGGATGGACGCGCCCGCTATGCGGAGGACTTCACCGCGACGCATTACGTCGAAATGCAGGTCGGCGACGTCATGCTCGGCGGATTCTGCGCGCCCGACGCTTCGGACCTCAAGGGCGTAAAGCTTTACTCGGGCGCCGCGCGTGTGGCGATGCTCGAACGCGTGCGTACCCGTCCCGCCGTACTGGTGCTCATGCAGGACGGGCAGCGCGCGCATCTGGTCTACGTCGTGCGCGGCGCGGTCAACAACGACGAGGTCGTGAGCCTCGCGCAGGCGGAAAAGCGGCGAGATGAGATTGCGCAACAGTGCCGCAGGCAGGGCCTGGCGCTCGTTGTGCTCACCTCCGGCGAGGCGCTCGCTCAGGGCGACGAGCCTTTCCAGACGGTGGAACTGCTTGCACTGAAGAAGGCCGGCAAGCTTGCCCGTGTCCCGGTGGGCGTGCCCAATGCCGTTGTCTTCCTCCTCGCGGCAGGCGTGGGCATCTTCGCGGTCAAGGAAGCGGTCAGCGTATTCAGCCCGCCCGCGCTGCCCGCGAATGCGCGGCCGACCTGGACCCAGCAGTACGAGAAGGCCCTGCGCCACGAATTCGTCGCGGGCACTCCGATGGCGTCACAACTTGCGCCACAGCTGATCGAGACGATCGTCGACTTCGATTCGAACCGTGAGGGCTGGCAGTTCAGGGATGCAACGTGCCCGCGCGCGGGCTACTGCTCGCTGGCCTACACGCGCACGGGCGGGACCTTCGAGGACTTCGCGCGCCGCGCACCGGCTTCGATGCTGCCGCTCACGTTCGACCGTTCGGGTCTCGCGCTCGGTGCGCGCGGCCCGGCCGTGCCGGAAGTCGCAGCGGTCGTCGCTGCGCAGTCGAAGGCGTGGCCTGGCGAGCAGCAGCTCATCGACATGCTGCAGACGCCGGCGCAGCAGTTGTCTACGCGCCCATTCGATCTCAAGAGTTTCGGCTACAGGGTGAGGCTGTCGCCCGCCCAGCCGCTCATCAATACGCCGCCGCCGGCAAACGAGCGTCACGGGCCGCTCATCCGTGCGGGTACCTGGGAGATCGACGGTTACCGGTGGCAGGCGCCGCTGCTCGCGCGGCTGCCACCGGACATGACGCTTGAAACCCTGAAGGTGACGCTCGACACAGAGGCGCCTGAGGAGATGGGCAAGGTCGGAATCAAATTCGTTGCGAAGGGCAAATACTATGTCGTCCAATAAACGTCTCACTACCGTGCTTGCCACGACGCTGGCAGCCGGGCTGGTCCTTGGCATCGGTCCGGCGAATGGCGCGCTCGCAGCCTCCACGCCCTCGTTCGATGGGGCCATCGCGACACCGCCCGCGCAGTCGGTAAAAACGGCTACCGCAATCCCGAACACGTCGAACGTTGCGTCCGCAACGTCAGGTGCTGCATCGGCCGTCCACATGGCAGCCGCGCCGGTCGTAAGCGCCTCGCAGGCGGCCGCGACCGTGGCAGCACCAGTTATGGCTCCCGCCCCGGCCAGCGACGCGCATCTGACGCTGCGCGATATCGACCAGCTCGCGCGCAACAAGGTCGCCCGCGCGCTGCGCGACGGCGACGGCGCGGGGAGCGCTACGCCCGCGGCCCCGGCGTCGGCCGCGCCACTTCGTGCCGAGGCGCCGCCCCCTGCAACGCCCCCGGCACCTGTACTTGTGGCGCCCGCCTGGCGTTCACCGCGCGTCGATCCGGTCACATTCGTCGGTTCGTTCACGGATCAACAGGGCCTGCACGTTCTCTATCAGTACGGCGGCGCAGTCTATCCGGCGCGTCGTGGAGAAAAGCTGCTCAACGGATGGGTCGTGCGCAAGGTCGAGGGTCTGTTTGTGACGGTCGCCGAGGGCAAGGCCACCCGTACCGTCGCCATGCGCTCGGGCGTTCAGGAGGGCGTCGCACCGGCGGGCAATGCGACGCCCGTAGCCGTGTCGGGACCGCTGCGCGACGTCGGCGCGCCGCTGCCCCCATGGATCGCGCCGTCGACCGCGCAATAAGACAACTTCAGTCGGGGAGGAAAACATGTCTTTCTTTGGGAATGTCGAAAACGAGCCGAAGCCGCGCGCGTCGCTCTTCGCGCGCCTTCGGGGCTGGCGTCCGGGCTTCGTGGAGGAAAGCGACGCCGCGCCGGTTGAGCCCGTGTTCGAAACCGCCCGGCCCGCACGCAGGGGCGCGGGTGCGCCGCCCGGGTCGCTTGGCGCGCGGCTAAGGGACGGCGATATCACGGACGTCGATCCGATCGAGGTGCCGGGTGGTGCGTTTGTCGACGTACCCACGGGCGCCAAAGTAACGTTCGCCGATGAGATCAAGCCGGGAACCGTGCGGGTTGATGGGGAGCCCGTGAGCGACGCTCCTCTGCGCGCGAGTGAAGCGTATGCGCAACCGGGCGATGGCGCGACCGACCAGGCGACGACAGTTCCGGAAGATGAGGTGAGGGCGGACGCGCAGGCCGAGGTTTGCCGCGAGGAAAGCTCGTCGCATGAAGGGGACGGCGCACATGTCCCGCCGCCCGAAGCCGAGGCTGCCCCGGTAGCCGGAGAGCACGCGATCACTGTGCCGGACATCGAATACGCGCCGGTGGGTATGCCGCGCCTCGTGTCGGCCGAGGCGCTCGCCGATTTCAAGCGAATCCTCTGTGATACCACGGCCGAAGCGACGCTTCGCATCACGTCCGAGACGCGGCGCAGTTTCGTGGCCGTCGACATGCAGGCCGGCATGGCGGTGGTGATCACCACACGGGAGTTCCACCAGACGCCGCTCTACACGACATACCTGCGCGACCTCGATCGTCTGCACATCTCGGTGCGTGAGGAAATGATTGCTACCCAGGACGTGATCGCTGGTGTCTACGAGCGTGGGCGTATCCGGCTCTCGTCGCACGTACCTGAAGGCTCACGCGCGATCGCGCTGTTCCGCGACATCATCGACGCGGCGCACGCCTATGGCTCCAATGACGTGCACTGGGAGTCGCGCGACTACGAGTCCGATGCAGAACTGCGGTTTCGCGTCGACGGCGATCTCTACACCTACCGTCGCATGCCGAAGGCGACTGTGCTGCGTGCGCTTTCGGCGGCCTATCAGGATCTCGTCCAGCGCAACACGAACAGCGGCAACGCGTTCCAGCCAACGGCCGCGCAGTCGGCCATGATTCCGCTCGCGCTTTCGACCGATACGCTGAACATCCGCTGGCAGAGTGCGCCGCAGGTCGCCGGTTTCGACGTCGCGCTGCGGCTGCTGGACGGCAACTTCCGTAAGTACAGCGTGCGCCTGCCGCACACGATGGGGCTGGAGGCGAGCCAACTGGAGATCGTGGATTCGCTTGGCCACGCGAGCGGCGGTGCGGTGCTGCTCTCGGGCGAGACGGGTTCCGCCAAGAGCACGCTGCTGCGCGCGCTGGCATGGATGGTGGACGGGCGCGAACTCATGAAGCAGTACGCCGTGAGTATGCCGTCGGAATACCCGATGCCGTGGCTCTCGGACCAGTCGGTGCCGCGCGGTCTGGATGAAACGGAAGAGGAATTCCGCCGCAAGGTGGCCTCGATCATCCGCACGCTCATGCGTATGGACCCGGACGATCTGACCGTCGCGGAAATTCTCGACTCGACCGTGGCGGGCCTGGTCGTCGAGCTTGCGCTGACCGGTCACCCGGTGCGCACGACCATCCACGCGGACAGCATCATCGGCGTGTTCATGCGGCTGCTCGGCGATCGTCTGCGGATGACGGCCGATGAGGTGGCCTCCGAGAAGTTCATCAATGCAGTGGGCAACCAGAAGCTGATCCCGATGCTGTGCCCGCATTGCAAGCTGCCTGCTGCCGACGTCATGCGTGCGTCCGATCTCGAACTGCTGCGCACGAAGTTCGGCCTTGACACCTCGAAGATGGCCTGCCGCAACGACGATGGCTGCGAACAGTGCCGCAAGAAGGGGCTGCTTGCGCGCGACGGCAAGGTTGCGGCCGGCACGAAGGGCCAGACGCTCGCCATGGAACTGTACCGGCCGACGCCTGAATTCCTCGACAAGATTTCCGTGCGCGACTGGCGCGGCGCGGAAGAGGCGTGGCGCCGCGAGCGCAAAGCTGACTTCAATTCGGCGGACATGACCGGCAAGACGATCTATGAGCACGCGCTGTACAAGGCGTCACAGGGGTCGATCGATCCGCGCTTCATTGACCGCTCGATGAAGCCGTTCCGAACCTATCGAGTCGTGGCGGATCGCGACGGGAGGATGCCGTCGTGAGCGGACGTTTCCTGTATCCGTTGCTCATGCGCCTGCCGTACCGGGACCGCATGAAATTCGCGACGTGGCGCTTCCAGAAAGTGCGTGAAGCCTTCTATGAAGAATCGAGGCTCGATATCGAGGCGACGAAGGGGCTGCGCAACCGCGAGACGCTGATGGAGCGGCTCGGCGTACTGGAGGAGCGTGCCCGCAAACGCCGGCAGATCGTTTGGATGGTCTATCACGCGATCGGCGAGCGGCTCGGCAAGGGTGAGGGCTTCGCGCAGTCGATGAAGCCGTTCATTCCCGGCGAGGAGTATGCACTGCTTGAACTGGCCGAATCCTCGACGAAAGAGGATGCGGCCCGGCGCGGATTCGAACTGTGCTCGATGACCGCTTCGGCGCGACGCGTGCTGGCGACCACGACGGCGATGCAGCTGGCCTACCCGGTGATGCTGCTCGCGTACATGTACGGGCTTGGCGCCATGTTCGGTGCGCTCATCTATCCGCAAGTGCTGGAGATCCGGCCGCTGAAACAGTGGAATGCACCCGGGCACTTCCTGTACGCCATCGACACGTTCTGCGCGGACTACTGGTGGCTGAATGTGGCGCTGATCGGCGCGCTGGTCTGGGCGTACTTCTACGGACTGAAGCGCTGGACCGGGCCGTTGCGTAACCGGATCGACGCGGCACCCCTGATGTGGCGCAACCGTCGCGACCTGCGTGCGGCGCTGCTCATCGTCTCGTTGTCCGGGCTTTTCGATTCAGGACTCACGCTCAGCGGCGCGCTCGAGCGCATCAAGGTCAATGCCGATCCGTGGCTGCGCTGGCACGTCACGCGCATGCTGCGGCGGCTGGAACTGAAGCCCGAAGAGCCCATGCGTGCGCTCGAAACCGGCATCTTCTCGGCGCTTGTCGTGGACCGCATCGCGGACGCGGAGCGGCGCGACAACTTCGTCGAGGCGGTCAAGTCGCTTGGACGCGGCTCGCTCGACCGGGTGGTGGAGGCGGTGCGCCGCAACGCCCGTATTACGCACTACGTGCTGCTGGGCATCGCAGCGGCGCTTTTTATCGGGGTGGGCGTGGGCTCCTATGCCGTCACCGGACTCGTTGGCCTGCAAAGCGCGCTGGGTGCAAGCGCAGGCAATTTCTGACAAGGACAAGAACTATGAAGACGCAACAAACCACGATGGCCCGCCGGGAAGCGCAACGGCGCCTCGCGCGCAGGAAAAAGCAGACCGGCGAACTCTCGCTCATCGAAGCCGGTGCAGTGCTCGGCGCGATGGCGCTGCTCGCGCTGATCATCTATCTGGGCGTGCCTTTCGTGCGCAACATGGTGCAGGCCGCGCACTTCAAGAGCGAGGCCACGATGTTCCACACAGGCATCCAGAACGCCACGCAGAACGACGCGAACTTTTCGGGCGAGTCGCTGACGTCTCTCGCGCAGAACCACGCCTTTGATGCGGCAGGGGCACGCGTAGCGAGCGACTACAGCACGGTGCAGGGCATGTTCGGCGGCGACGTCACGGCCACGCCGGGTACGGTCACGAACGCCAACGATGCGGTGATTACGTCGTATCCCGTGCCGGCCGCCGTGTGCTCGATGAGCGCGGCGGCGCTGTCCAACGTCTTTACGGAAGTCAGCATCAACGGCACGGTCGTCTACAGCCCGACGACTGCGTTCAGCAGTTCGGCCGCGGGCAGCGCGTGCAGTTCGGCGGGGCAGGTAGCGACCGTCGAGCTTTACACGACGCGCAGCTGAGGACGGCGAGCGATGGGCAGCCTGATCGAGATGGTGGTGTTCCTCGCGGCGTCAGCGATCCTGACGGTCGTGTCGATCCAGCAGGACGTTGCGAAGCGCCGCTCCGAGGTGCTGGCTGCCGAAGGGCAGAATGAGGGGGTGATCGTCAGTGCGCTCGCGAGCTGGGTGAGCGATAACTTCTCGAACCTGCTGACGCAGTACACCGCTTCGGGCGGCAACCCGATCCTGAGCGCACCTACGCTGGCGCAACTGAAAAGCTCCGGTGAGCTGAAGCAGAACTATGCGGCAGGGCCGTTCTGGGGCGGAGCCTACACCATCCAGATGTCGATGGTGCCCGCAGGTTGCACGCAGGCCGCGGGCAACTGTCACGTCACATGGGCGTTTTACCCGTCGATGCCCTACAAGCGCAACGGCGTGTCGGACGTCGAGGGCGCCGCGCAGATCGCGCTGGCAGGCAACGCCAGCAACGGACAGTTCGGCTATTCGTCGACGCGCAATTCAGCGACCGTCTACGGGATCAACGGGGCATGGAATGCCAGCAATCCGTTGCCCGGGGCCCCGGCCGCGGCAATCCTCGCGACCAACGGCTCTGTCGACGATGGCACCTCGCTCTATATCCGCCGTGACGGGAGCCTCACCTGGACGGGCGACCAGAACGTCAATGGCGTGAGCCTGCACAACGTCAACAGCATCGACGCGACTGGCACGATTGCGGCGCCGACCCTTTCCGCCTCGAACGTTGCGGTGAGCAATTCGGTCCGCACGCCCGGCACCTTGCAGGTGGAGAACGCTGCGGGCACGGCGCCGGCACCGATTAACACGGGTGCCGCGACGATCAATGGCAACGCAACGATCAATGGCAACGCAACGATCTCGGGTACGGCGCAACTCGGCAACATCGCCGTGCCGCGCGGAGCCTGTTCCGGCACGGGTTCAGGCACGGTGGTCGCTGGCGAAAAAAACGGCTCGGGCGTGATGTTTTCGTGCCAGGGGGGAATTTGGTTGCCGATTGGAGGGACGACGCTCCGGTACGACTACTACCAGGTTTCGAACGGACAGGTAGTACCTGCACCGCCGTGCTCGCCCAACGCGGCCCCGGCTGTCGTCATTGATCCGAAGAGCATCTATGTCGACAGCACGGCGACATGGAACGTCTCATTCACCGGCACTGGCCCGTGGACCGTGTGGTTTACGGACGGATCGAGCAATGCAGGGCAAGGCGTGGCCATCGCCACGACTTACTGTGCGTATTAGGGAGAGGAAGACGATGGGTCTGACGAAGTGGGTGGTGCGATGGGCGCTGCTCGTATGCATGCTGGCAATGGCACACGTTGCGTCGGCCAGGCCAGTGCGCTGCTCATATGGATATCAGGATTCGAGCTGTCCGCCGAACCTCGTGAATGCACCGCAACCGCAGCCACAGTGTCCAGCTTCGGCGGGGTGGACGACGACCGCAGCGTCGCAGTGGATTGGATCGCAGTGGAGTGCGCCGTCGTGCAATTACCAAGCGCCTCCATCATGTCCGAGCGGCTGGCAGGAGATGGCTGGTCCCTCATGGAACGGTAGTGCTTGGGTCGGTCTGTCATGCCAGCCGCCGCCACCACCGGGGCCAAATACCTGTCAGGACGGCTTTGCGAGTGGTCCCGCTTGGAACGGTAGTGCGTGGGTTTATGCCTGTAATGCGCAGCCGCAAAATCCGGCCGCGATTTGTACCGCTGCTACCGCAAGCTCGACCGTCACCGTTTCGGGCGTTGGTTTTAGTATTCATAATGTGCCCGGTACGCAGTTTACTCAGTACCAGAATTTTTCCCAAATAGTTTGGGGCCCAAATACCGACCATTACTTTAATTGGCCGACGATGGCGGTCGATGATCCATTTGGGAACACCGATATAAATAATGCACGGTTAGGGATGGGGCTACCGCAATCAGCCGATTGGGTGGACTCATGGTATTTCGGTACTTATACAGGCCCACAGTTTGACATCAATGGAACGCTCTATAACACTTACTTTGCTGCCTGTGCATTAAGCCCTACCGGAAGTGTTGATGGAGTGCAGTTGACACCATCTTATCCAGCAGTTTACGACGCAAACTGAGAAACGGCCCACGCGCGCAAAGCGAGTGGGGCGTTTTTGGGGCCGTCGCGTGAATGAACAAAGGGACTGACGCCAGGGGGAAGATCTTGTTGACTGAGGAACCAAACAAAAAGCCCCACACGCAAATGTGGGGCTTCTTATCAGGCGGAGTGATCGCTTTCGTTACCCGACGATGTTCCCGGTCGTGAACGTGAACGGCGGCTTGGTGAAGGTGTTGCCGTTCACCGTGCCGGACACCGATACCGTGTACGTGGTGTTCGGAGCCAAAGGCGTTGCCGGATAAGCGACCGCTGCGTACGGCTGCGTCAGCTTGTTCGGATCATTGGCCGAATAGAGCAATTGCAGATTGATAACGTTGCCGGACGGGTCCGTCATCGTGCCCGAGGTCAGCACAATCGTATCAGTCGCATTGCCCATGACAACAACCGGCGTGCCCCACGGACCCGAAGTATTGGGCGGCGTCGGATTTTCCGAAACAGCTTTGTACGGAACGCCCGTCGTGCCTTGGCACGGGAACGTAATGGGTCCGCTCGTGGTGAGTTGCTGCATTTTAGTATTCAGCAGGCTCATCGAGCCCCACACTTCCGGCGAACCGTTGAACGCGGTCTCATACTCGCCAATGCCAATCGTCGTAACCGGCGTCAAGATGGCCTGCGAGTGATACACGGTCGAAATCCATTCGTTCACCAACGTCTGGCCGTACTGCGTTTCGGAAGTATTCGTTGTGGTGTAGTAGGCCGCGCTCACGCCCGCGCCAATTGCGCCAGACGGAAATCCGAAATGCACGGCACGATCAAGGTAGCTCACGCCGGTAAAGCCTTGCTGTCCAGCCGTTTCGTTGTCGGCCACCGTGTTGTTCAGCCCTTCCCACGTCGCATGCCCTTGCGCAGCTTGATCGAGAACCGTGTTTTGCTGAACTGCCGGGAAACCGCATTGCTGCCGGTAGGCGTTCACCTGATTAAACATCGCAAGTTGCGCGGTGTTAGCTGCGTATTGCGGCGTCGTTTGCGTGCCTGTGACTGTTTGGCTGCCCGAACTCGACGTACCACCGGACGACGAAGTGCCGCCGCTGTTGTTGCTGCTGCTACCGCTGCTGCCGCCACCGCCACCGCCGCCGCACGCTGCAAGCATGAGCGCGGCCGCGAAGGAGAGAGCCGTAAGAGCCGGGAAATTCTTCTTGTTGTTCATGAAATCAAGTTCCTTTTGGTTTGAAGCCGCGCCCCTCGCGCGAGCCTGATACCAGTTTGCCAGGCCCTGCGCGAAGTCAAGTCACCGCAGCGGCTGAGCGGCGCACTCTAGCGGTAACGGAAAGAATCCGGAAGTTCTTTAAGTGGGAGCATAAGAAACCCGCCGCACAGGACGGATTTCATGCACGGTGCATCGATTAGCCGGACTTGCGCCGTTTTCGATGGAAGACGCGCAGACCGACGAACGCGACTCCAAGCAATACCGCGGTCGATCGTGGCGCGAGCCCCGCCGCGTGAGGGAGGGCCTGGGCCGCGACCCACACGGCGAAAAACCCGACCAGCGCACGGCCGATGAGTGGCCGGTTGAGCAGGTGGACGAGCCTGCCAGGGCGCTCGTTCACCCACTGCCCGTATTCCTCGTTGATTTGTTCGAGGTCGCAACCTGAGCCGTCCGCAGTGCGCGCGTTGCGATAGAAGCTCTCGTACCGGTCGAAGCGCAGGTCGCCGTAACCGCGAAGCCAGGCCGATGTGCTGTCGCGAACCATCCAGGCGAGATCGTCCATCGCAGCACTCCTCTCAGTGCATCGAGCCAGCGTGCCACTGCACGCCGCCTACCGCGTCAATGATGCAGTGCCCGTCGTCCTCCGCGTAGTACGCACCGGTTTCGGGATGCTGCCAGCCGAACTGCGCTGAACCATCGGCGCTGAAGACGACCATGCCCGCGGGCAGGTCCAAACGTTCCTCGCCGATGTGCATCATTTCGCTCCCTTGCCGCGCGTGCCGAGGCCGTTGCTGCACGCCGGGCAATGGAAGCTGTGCTGCATCTCGATCTTCGACTCGTTGTTCGACACGATGTAGTGCGTGCGACACGCCCTGCACGGGGCCATGGACAGTCGCGCGTCGGCCGCCATCGCGCGCGTCAGGTTGAAGCCGCGATCGGTGGCGAGCAGCGCGCGGTCCGCGAAAAGCTGGTTGTACAGGTCTGCGGAGGCGATGAGCGCCTGGGGCGAGTTGGCGCCCATTTCCAGCGCGGAGCGATACAGCCAGATGAATACCGTCGAATGCAGGCGCTGCTGCGGCCGCTCAACGGACCATTGGACCGAATTGGGCTGATTGCCGCAGGGGGAGCGCTTGCCGTGGATGTCCATGTACATCTGGCGTGTCTTGCTTTGCGGCAGTCCAAAGAGGTTCGAGGCCGTGCTCGCCCGGCAGCCGTGTGCCATGAGCGCCGCCGCGTACATTTCGTGGGTCTCGCGCCCGAGGCGCAGCTCCGTCCAGTTCGCGGTATGGGGCAGCTCGCCCGCGCGGTACGGCGTCGTCGCCATGATGTGGTGGGCAACCTGGTCGACGTTAAGCTCGTTGGCCGTGAACTCGAACCAGAAAGCGGGGCTGACGAAGCGCCACCGGAAAAGCGGCAGGTCGCCGATACGCTCAAGTGCCGTGCGGAACTTGTAGCCGGGAAGGGCGCCGAGATACTGGGCGACGTCGGGGGACATGGCGAGCAACGGCGCGCTCAGCACGGTCGTGTTCGCGACGGACTGCACCAGGTCGAGGAACTGCCGGTTGTGATGCTGGATCGCCTGGGTGGTGAACGGCGAGCGCAGCGGCGGCATCTTTCTGCGCAGCGTATCGACGGTTAGCGTCGTCGGCGTGTCGTCAAATAAGCACCGCCAGTCCTCGATCGTCGGCAGCGACGGCGCGAGGATGAGGAACGGCGTACCCAACAGGTTGCGATAGGAGACCGCGTTTTGCACCAGATGATCGATCTCCCGGGAGTCGACCCCATAGATCTCATTGAAGGATGGCTCTTTGACCAGCACGTGCTTGATGTGCTCGACCAGATCGTAATTGACCGCCAGGATGCGCTGCGCGATCCAGCGCGGCACGTGCAGCCGCGTGATGGCCTTGTAATCGTCGACGGTTTTCGGCCGGTTGTGTGTCGTTTGCATTTTTGTGTTTTTTCTGTGTTTCTCAACGTATGTCATCTCGTGTGGCCTCAAGCGGGCCACGGCCCCGTGCCCCGCCGGATCAGGCCGCCTTGCGTGCAGCCATAATTTCGGTGTGGAACTTCCCGACGAGGTCGCCCAGCGCCTCGAAAACCGGTGCGAACCGGCCAGCGTTGCCATCTGCGGTGCACATCACCTGGACACTGTGGTATGCCTGCACGAACTCGCCGAAACGCCGCACCAGATCGTTCATCTCGCGTTCGAGCCGCTGGCTTGCCTCGAGCGCTGCGGCGTTCGCGTCAAGCTGCGCCGCGATACGCTCAGCTTCCTTGGTGCGCGTGGCGATCTGATCTTCCAGTTCGTCCGACTTCTTCATCAAGTCGTCGTAATGCGCTCTCATCCGGCGCAGGTCTTCCTTGACCTGGGGATCGTCCTGGGCCGGGGGGCGGGTCTTAAGTTCAGTCACCTGCCGGGTCGTAGCGTCGAGTTCGCGCTCCATCTCGTGCAACTGCTGATGCAGGGCGTTCTTGCTCTGCGCGACCAGCGAAAGTTCGTTTTGCAGGCGGTCGCTCGCGGCCTGCGTCTCGGTCTGATGCGCGCGCGCCCGCTCGACTTCCTGCCGCAGGCGCTGGGCTTCAAGGTTGGCCGTGTTGAACTGCTCAAGCAGACTCGCGTACTCGTCGTTGGCGGCTTCCAGTCGTTCCTGGTCGGCGGCAATGCGGTCCTGTTGCTGGCGCAGCACCTCGATGAGTTCCTTCACCTCCCGCGTCGACATCTCCGGGTCATTCTTCTTCTTCGCGATGATCGCCTCGACGATGTCGTCGCCGATGTCGTTGACGATCAGAAGCTGCATGTCGGTCAGCCGCAGGAATTCGACGGCGTCATTGTTGTCATGGAAACGCGCGTAGGCTTTCAGGTGCACGCGGATCTTCGACTTCGACATGCGATGCAGCCTCTCAAGATAGGACAGCGCATCGGTGTAGGCCCGCGTGGTGGTGGTCGGGGTGTCGCCAAAGCTCAGCGCATAAGCCGTCTGCAAAAGCCTCAAGGTCTCGCCAAAGCGGAACCCGAGTGCCATGTGCTCGTGCATGATGCGCCGCACCGATTCGTTGATATCGGTGCTGATCTGCATCAGCTGCTGGATGATCTCGTCAGGCAGCCTGCCGCCGAACATCTCGCGTGCGACCTGCGAGATCTCCTCGCGCGAGGGCAGGTGGACGCTGTAGACATCCCCGATGCTCTCGCCGACGGGAACGAGGGCGCCGTCCTCCGGGACAGTCGGGTCGAAATCAGGATCAACGGGTGGCGTCTTCTTCTTCGTCATTTTTTTTCCTTCGTGTTGGTTTCAGGAGTTGTCCGTTGCGCGTGCAACGGATCGGGCGCGGAGCGGGCGCCGGTCCCGGTTACAGAGCTAGGGTACGCGTGCTTTTTGGCGACACTTGCTCGAAAGGCGATCAAAAACACACAGCTTTCACAATCGGGTGCTCTCTTATTCGGCACCTACCGGGCATACTTTAGGGTTTACCCTTAACCTTTTGACGTGTTCCTCTAACTTCGTTTTGCTAATTGATGCATTGAGCATAATTGCGCCCCACGCCGTCTTGACGTTCACGGGTTTCTGGCCCGAGCGCAGGAACTCGTGGCGGCGCATTCTGAGGAAATAAGCCAGCTCGCTCACGTGGAGGAGGGTGGGCGGAAGGTCGCGATCGAGTGTGCACGCAGCAGCGGCGAACACGCCGAGCCCTTCGATGCGCCACAGGCGCGGCAGCTTCTCGTTTAGAAAAGCGACCTTGGTGCGGTTCTGCGCGAGCGGCGAGCGTCGCGTCTCGCGCGTGCCGTCCGGGCGGATCACGTCCAGGTCGTCGTATCCCGCGCCGTGGGCGATGCGCCCGGTCCAGTTTTTCGTTTCGATCACGAATATCCCGAACGGCGTCACGGCCAGGTGGTCGATTTCGGCGGTGGGGAACGCGGTGCCAGGCGCATGCTCAATCAGCACGGGCCCGTCATGCAGATGAAAGTCGTCGCCGCACAGCCACGTCAGCACGCGGTGCAGTTCAGCATGCACGGCGGCTTCCCCGGCCTCGCCGCGCTGGCTTGCGCGTGTGGCGGGCGGTGCGAACGGCTCGCCGCGGTCCGGCACGTAGGCGGGACCGAAGAATCGCCAGCCGGTTTTGCGGCGGGCGCCACGCTTCGAATAGCGGTAGCCAATGTAGGCAAGGATGGCGAGGACGATAAAGGCGGTCATTTGTTGGAGCTCAAAGAGTTGGGGTGATTCGAGTGTGTCAGACGCCACGCGAAGTCAAGTCGCCGGGATCGTCGCCGTTTGTGCGTCCGGTTGCGGACCGAAAAGCTCAACAAAAAGTGCAGCTTTCCGGGAAAAGCCGTGCAGGCGCCTGCACGAGACCGTCCCTCGGCATAAGCTGCCCCGAATTCGCGATCATTTCGCCCTTCGTTGTGCGCGCAATTGCCGTAACCTGCCTCTATCCCCCGCGTCCTTGACGCATCGAACCTGCCGCACGGTCCTCGTGCTGCCCATTCCTTTTCCACTCCGTCTCGCGAGTCCGATCGCGGTGGCCTCATCCGGGTCACGGCGAACGCGCTACGCGCAGGATTTCCTTGCCCGATCCGGGCATCGAAACCGCCAGGCAACGCCTGGCCATTCCCTTGTGCGTCAATTTTTCTGGAGAGAAAAATGCTGAGTCTTTTGATTAAGGACGTTCTCAAGTCACCCGGCAAACTCGTTGCCGTGTGCTTCGTCCTCTACCTCGCGTCGATGTCGATGTTTGTCAGCCTGTTCCTGGCGCTCGCTGTTGGTGGCAAGTTTGTCCAGACGCTCAAGCGCAAGGCCAAGGCGCTCGAAGCTGCTGAAGCCGAGGCCGAGCGTGCCCGCGCCGAAGCAGAACGCGTTGCCGCTGTGGAAGCACAGAAGCAGGCGACTGCTGCCGCTGCTGCTGCTGCTGCTGCTGTACAGCCTGAAGCGTCGGCACCGACACGGCAATACGCCAAATCGGCCGTCGTCATTCCCCTGAAGCGCACAGGTACCCACAACTAGGGTCCTGTCCATCCCCTGCACCGCGGCGCTTGCCGCGGTGTTCCCTTTACCCGGCCCGGGAATCCATTCCCGGCCAGGGGTGCGATTGCCCGGCCATTCCGGAGCAATCCCATGAAACGAGACGTCGCTGCCTGGCAGCTCGACATCTTCGGCGGCGAGGCCACTCCGGTGCTCGTCGTTCAACCCAAACCCGACCCGCTCCCCGATCCGCAGTACTGGAGCGCGTCCGTTCGCGAGGCGATGATCGATGCGCTCGTCTCACTCGCGCGCGACAGTCGCCGCGGCGACCGCATGCCTGAGTCCCTGATGGACTGCGCTGCGATGCTCAGCGAGCGCCTGCGCAACGTGAAAGTCGACGCTGACGACTATCGCGCAACCCTTGGCTGGATCATGGGCTACTGGAGCGGCGCGCTGCCCTACGAGCACGTGTGTAGCGTGAACGGCATTGATCCCGAGACGCTGCAGCAGGTGATCCTGGATACGCCGTTGCTTGCGCGCGATCTGGAGGAGCTGCGCCGCCTCTGTTTTGGTTCGCTGATCTAGGGAGTCAATCATGGCTGCGATTCATCTTCTGCGCGCGTTCGCGGAGTTCTTTCCGTCCCGTCCTCCCGTCGCTGCGCCCGCCGCGCGGCCTTCGCCGTCGCGGCCCCGTGCATCCGAAATCCGCACGGTCGGGCAGGGCGCGCCCAACGAAACGTTCGTCTTCATCTGCGGCGTTCCCAATCTGTTCGTGGATGAGGGTGACTGCATCGTGCAGTTCAGTCCGGCATTCGAGGAGGGGCCGCGCGATACGTGCTTCGGCACCAAGATCCTGCCGGAACCCGAGCCGCACTGGTCGCTCGTGAGCGAGCACCGCGCGTCGCTGAAGGACGCGATCGCCACGGCGATCCGCGCAGAGGGCAAGGCCCAGGGTATGGCCGCAACGGCACAGGCACGCAGCGCGCCGGCCGCTGAGATCGTTCATGAGATAGCCGGTCACGCGCCGGATCATGCCGATGCCCACGACGTGGCCACTGCGCCGCGGCAACCGCGGGAGCGGGTCCCTCGGCGCGACGATCGCGGGGCAGCGACGGTAGGCCGGGTGCTTGGCTGGGGCGAGGAGCAGTTTCCGAGCCGCAAGCCGCAGGGCAAGCCGTTCTATACGTCGTTTGCAATGCACATCGACACGCTGTCGGGCGAGCGCACCTTGCAGGGCGAAGGCCTGAAGGACGCGATTGCGCAAAGCGGTTGCCGCGTCGGCGACGTCGTGACCGTCAGACGCCTCGAAAAGATCCAGGTACCGGCGTTCACTGACAGTGGGCGCCCCATCATGAAAAACGGCCAGCAGGTCCTCTGGGACAAGTGGCTCTGGTCGATCACACGTTAAAAGGAGTACTCAACTCATGGCATCAGTCAATATGGTCATCCTCGTCGGCAATCTCGGCGCGGACCCTGAAGTGCGTTATTTGCCTAGCGGCGACGCTGTGGCCAACATCCGGCTCGCGACGACGGACCGCTACAAGGACAAGGCATCGGGCGAGTTCAAGGACGCGACCGAGTGGCATCGCGTCTCGTTTTTCGGCCGTCTCGCGGAGATCGTCAGCGAGCACCTGAAGAAGGGCTCGTCGGTCTACATCGAAGGGCGCATCCGCACACGTAAGTGGCAGGCGCAGGACGGCACCGATCGTTACTCGACGGAAATCGTCGCCGACAAGATGCAGATGCTCGGCGGCCGCAACGGTGGCGGCCGACGCGAACCGGGCGGCTACGACGACTTCGAGAGCGAGCCTCAGGGCCGCAACCCGCAACCTGCGCGTGAGCAGCCGCGTCAGACGCCGCCGGCAACGGGAACACGCGCACGTCCGCCGCAATCGTCAGCGGGTGGCGGCGCGGGCATGCGTGCTCCGTCGGGTAGTAGCTTCGATCCGCTCGATGACGACATCCCATTTTGACGTTCCCTAACCGAAAACTGTAAAGATCAACCCCGCCGTTTGGTGGGGTTTTTCTTTTTATATCTGGGCTCCAGGATTTTCCCTGACCAGCAACATTTGCCGGAGGGGTACCGCGGCTGCCGCCGATTTTTTGTTCGTAACTCTTACCGTCAACTTCAGGATTGGCTGGAGCGTACGGTCGGGCGTCGCGGGGTACTGCCACGGAAAAGTCGTAAACATCGCCTACGGTGGTTCGGAGCATCCGGGAGATGTCGATGGATCCCCGATTTCACGTAGTCACGGTGCGGCATCCGGGCGGTGAACGTCTGCAGATCCTGCTGGACGCCGACAGGCAACCGGTAGCGTGGGTCAATGCGTATCTGATCCGGCGCCTGCGGCCTCGGCTGTCGGTCAGCAGCCTTGTCAAGACGCTGTACGTGCTGGGCTATCTGTGGGCCTGGGCTTCGAGAGAGGCCTTTCCGCTTGAAGAGCGGCTCGTCTCCGCAGAAGGCCTGACGCAGGACGAAGTCGTCAGCCAGCTATACCCTTGGCTACGGCGCAACTTCCGGCCCGGAAAAGTCCGCAGACTGGTTGTCTCGCCCACCACGGTGGCGTTCCGGCTGAACGTCGTTTCGCAATGTGTCGTCTGGCACCTCGAGTGTGCAATGTCGGCGATGCCTGCGGGCAGCCCGGAAATCCGGGACATGCGGGCACGGCTGACGCTCATCGAGCGCGGCTTCGCCACTGCGGCACGAGCCCGTTTGCCAGTTGCCGTACACGCCGCACCGCTGTCGGCAGAACAATTGCAGCGGCTGCTGCAGGTTTGCCGTCCGGACTCTGGCGAAAATCCGTGGAAAAGGCCGTATCGCCAGCGCAACTTCCTGATCGTGCTCATCTTGGCCACGCTCGGGTTGCGGCGGGGCGAGTTGCTCATGCTCCGGGTTTCAGACTGCCGCCTGTCCCGCGCCCTTCCCGAGATCCGGGTGGAGCGCTCGCCCGACGATCCCGCTGATCCGCGGATCAACGAGCCGCAGGTCAAGACCGAGTCGAGATATCTGCCGTGCGATGCGTCGCTTGCCAGATATCTCAACGAGTACATCTGCAAGGTGCGCAGGACGATTCCTGGGGCCGGGAAGAGCCCGTTCCTGTTCCTGAGCCGGGATGGCCAACCGATGAGCCTCGCGCGCGTGAACGGTCTGCTTGATCAGGTTGCCGCCGTTCATCCCGAATTTGATGACCTCCATCCGCACTGCCTGCGTAGTACCTGCGCCACCAACTTCCGCACAGCAGGCTTGAGCAGCGGCCTGGATGAGGAGCGCATCGACAAGGACATGATGTACTTCTTCGGCTGGCGCTCGTCGGACTCGGTGAGACCGTATATCGATGCCGCGATCCGGCGGGAATCGTGCGAGATCAGTCTGGGTTATCAGGCCACGCTCTTTGCAAAATCTGCCGGGGTGGCGTGTGACCAACGGTGACGTGAACCGGGCGATGTCCGTGCATCGGCGGCGATACAGACTTCCGTCGTTGCCCAATTACGTTGTGGATCGTGACGGACGGCGGATGGACCTTAGTGGCACGAGATGGAAATTCAATGTAATGACCGCCCACGTGTCTATCGATTGGTCCGACCTGGTCGACTGCAACGTTATCGTGAACTACGCATTGCGACGATGGGCTGTGCACCTTCTTGCGCGGCAGTCTGGCGCGAGCGTCGCGGGTGCCGTACGGGTAACGGTGGCAGCGCTTCGTGGCCGGCCTCTCTATGACGATGAGCCTGCTGGTGAGCTGCAGAAACTGTGGGAGCACCTCTCGATAATCGACGATCCGTTGCGCCTTCGAACCGCCCTACGCATCCAGATGGAGAAAGCAATCCAGGCCCTGCGCGTGCGGAAAGCGATGGATAAGTTTTATGAACTGCGCAGCTGGTACATCTGGTCATCGGAAATACTGGACTGCCTCGGTTTCGACGAGGAATTCGCTCTCGAACTCGATGAGGTCCGGATCCCGGCGCGGGCCTCGCGTCTTGCGGTTGAACTCGAAGACGAAGACTGCGGGCCGCTCTGGGACACCGAGGTGATGGTTCTGCGTCGCGCGTTGCAGGACGACGTGTCGATGGCACGACTGCACGTGATGCAGCGCACGGCCGTCGCGCTCAGTCTTGCGTATGGCCGCAATCCCGCCAACTTCTGCCTGCTGCGGGAGGCGGATCTGAAGAATGCGCTCGAAGGATTCGACGTACCGGCGCAATGGATGCTGGCCATTCCGAGAACCAAGAAGCCGGGTGTTGGCGTCAGGCAGGTGTTCATTGAGGAGCGGGTGAGCGACGAGCTGGCAGGTCTCCTGAGGAAGCTGATTGAGGTCAACGAGGTGATCGACTGCGGAAACCGTCCCAGGCCGCTGTTCATGCGGCGCAATGTCGACGGGTGGCGTGCGGGAACGGATATGGGCGAATACGCTTACCACGTCACTGCGCAGTCGTTCACCTGGCTGCTAAAGCAGTTCTCGAAGCGCATGAATCTCGTATCGCCTCGCACAATGGGCCCGCTGCGTATCAGTTCACGGCGACTGCGCTATACGTTCGCAACGACGATGGTCGAACTGGGTGTGTCCAGGAAAGTGCTGGCTGCCATGCTTGACCACTCTGATACGCAGCACGTTCAGGCCTACTACGCGCTGAAGGGGCGGCGACTGACGGCAATCCTGGATCGCGCAGCCGCGCTCAGGATTGGTCCATTGATGAGACTGTTTCGCGGAACCCTGGTGCCATCCGCGGCGTCCGCAGTGAATGGTTCCGATCCCGCCAAAAGCATCCGGTTTGTTGGAGACGTCTCGGCCATAACTCCCGTTGAAATTGGCGCCTGCGGACAGGACCGGCTCTGTGCGCTCGATCCACCGTTCTCGTGCTATCTCTGCCCGAAGTTCCAGCCCTATGTGGAAGCTGACCATCATGCCGTGCTGAACGAGCTGCTTGCGGGCCGCGAGGAGCGTCAAACCCGGTACGGTTCGCGCCTGTCGATCCAGCTCGATGATGTCATCTATGCCGTTGGAGCGGTCATCCGTGAGGTAGAGGAATATGTGCGCAGGCCTCGCAAGAAAGCGTAAATCCATGGCGGCGCGTGCCTGCGCGGTCGGCGTGCCGTCTGAAAACTGGCTTGCCAATCGCGCCGTGCTTGTGGCCAGAGCCAGGGCCGCGGTTCCGTTTGCGGGCGTCGATTGGGACAGTGCAACCTGGGACGTATCTGAGGCCTACCAGCACCGCACTCGCGCGTACAAGGCGGACCGGCCCGCACTGCGGTTGCTGTTCACGCAGCATGGCGACACGCCTCGCGTGCCCGGTGCGCCGCTTCGCGGGCCGTTTGGGGATGTGGTGAAGTCGCTCGTCTGCGTGCGGCATCGTCAACGGGGCCAGTCGGCAGGCAGCCATATGGTGTTCGTTCGTGCTACGCGCTACGTATTCGATGCGCTTGCGGATCGTGATCACGACATCGGTGAACTGACGGCGGACCACCTGGATGCCGCCGCTGCGAGGCTGTTCGAACGCGAGCGGGAATCATCCGCATACAAGGTCGTCGGCCACATCGAAGAGTTCGCCGACGCTCTCGACCGAAACGGTCTGTGTCGCCTGCGGCTCGACTGGCGCTGCCGGCGCAAATGCCGACCGAAATCGATGACACCGGATCGCATCGAAGCTGCGGTGCAGGCGGTCGGGGCAGAAAGCCGTCTGCCAGATGAGGACGCCATTCGAGCGATCGGTTCCCTGTACCAGCAGATTCCGCGCAGTGCGTCACCGCATGATCCGGTCAGTGCCGATCGGATCATGATCCTGATTGCGACGGTGATGGTGTGCACGGGCCTGCGTATCGGCGAAATGCTGACCTTGCCAGAGAAACCGCTGTCGCTGGCCGAGGACGGTTGCAGGGTGCTCCGCTATGCGCGCCTGAAAGGCCGGGCCGACGATGTCACTGTCGAGTGGGCAAGCAAACCGCTGCTGACGGAGACGGAACCGGTGGTGGAGGCGGCCCTAGCTGAACTGCACGAGGCGACGGAGGGCGCGCGACAGGTTGCACGCTCGTTCCATGAGTCGGGATGCCCGCTCGCAGGGACTCCGCTGCAGCCTGAAATTGATGGAACGTCATTGCCGGCGATACTGGGGTTGCGCGGAAAGATCGCCCAGTTCCTGAAGGTGCGAAACATCGCGTACGACGTCGTCGGGAAGAGGATACGGGTGAGCCGCGACGCACTGCTTCGCGGTCTTCGTGACGACCACTGGGCGTTACCCACGATACCAGGTTCGCCAGGTCAGGGAATTCGTCTCCACGAAGCGTTGTGCGTCGCGTACGCGAATCAGATGCACCGCGGCACAAGGTCGACCTTGACCCATGCAGCGCGCCCCATCACCGACCAGAATGTGCGGGACTTCCTGAGCGGACGTGGCGTGATCCGTTCGGTCTGGAGCGTCATGCGATCGTTGACAGTCATGGTGGCGAGATAAACGTCCGCTCGCATGGGTTCCGTCACTTCCTCAACCACCTCCTGGACGAGGGTGGTGCGCCAGATCTTGTGCAGACGAAATGGTTCGGGCGCAAGCACGCTGCCGACACGAAGGCCTATCAGCACCTGACGCCCGCCCAGAAAGCCGCGAAGGTAGTGGCGGACATCATGGACGGCCACGTGGGCGGCGCCGTCACGGAGGTCGCGAAGGTGCTGCCAGTCGAGGTTGCGCACACGTTTCTGGCAGCACGCATCCATGCCGTTCATGACGTCGGACCGGGAATGTGCATCCACGACTTCCAGATGGCGCCGTGTCCGCGTCATCTGCAGTGTACGGTCAACTGCGACGAATACATCTGGCTGAAGCGCGATGCGTCGCGCTCAGACGAGCTCAAGCGACAGGCGGCAGTCGTCTATCTGAGTCTGCAGAATGTCCAGATGCAGTTCGCCGGACAGGCGCTGGTCGAGCCGGACTGGCTGGAGCATCTGCGCATCCGTTACGGGCAGCTCATGACTCAACTGGCGGCGCTGAACGTCAATGAGGCCGACCTTGTGCGCTATATCGACGATGGAGGCGGCCATGCCGAAAGCGATCCGGGCGAACTCGAAAATCAGCGAGCGCAAGGCGGCGGGCATCGTCGCCGAGCTTGATCGCTGGCGTGACGGCGAACTTGGCACGAAGCTGACATGGCAGCGGATCGAGGCATTCTCAGGATTCACACGGCAGGCGCTGAGTCGCCACGAGGCGATCAGGCGCGCATACCAGGAAGCGAAGCGTGTACTCGCGGCTCCGGGGAGACGTTCGCGGTCGCGCTCCCGCAGCGACGAACTCACGTATCTCGATCAGACGATCGAGAACCTGCGACTGGAGGTCAGGCGCTATGAAGCGTTGGAACAGCAGTGGCTGCAGCGCTGGCAGCGCATCACTTACCACTGTTCGCGAAGAGGACTGAGCATTGAGGACCTTGATCGTCCACTTGATGAACTGAACCGCAGGGGCATCTAGTGCAGCGGAGTGGTAGCGCGCCGCCCTGCGACATAGTCAGCAGAGTTCATTCGTTCATTCGACCAGCGTGTCGTTTATGACTCGCTGACTGGCGCTGAATCCAGCCATGAGCGCCTCGGCTTCAGATGAGAACGGGAGCTGCCCGCCACATACGGGCTCGAGCTCCACGGTCACATTGAAACCCCTGTACTTGTAGATTCGCTTCATTGACGCACCCGACGTGGGTCAAAGCCAACGAGGGCTGACGTCCAGTATTTTATCAATCGGCAAATTGGGTCGCACGCGACGAGTGAATCCAGAGGACGGTGCTCAACAGGTGGCCATGCTGCGAAAGCTGGTCAATCACGCGAGCATTCGCACGACCGGTTGGCGCGGTACGGTTCTACACTGAACCGAACTCGCGCACCATGCGCATCGACCGGTAACCCAGCAAGCGCCGTCACGCTCGCCTTCAAACTTTACAGAACTGGATTGGTTGCGTTGGCGACCGCCGGCCAGTCGCGCTGCGCGGCAATGTTTACGCAATTACGAAACAGAACCGTTCTTTGTGCCTATCCGCGCGCCGCATGGACTGCGATCTGATCCCGAACCCTCTCACCAGTCGGGGTTGTTGATCCTGTAAGTCCTCACCGATCGTTGTCGTGGCGCACCCTCGGGTGCGTCGCGCGACGACGTTCCTGTCCACGCGCCGATCGTTGCGCGCTCAGTTTCTGTTCACACCGTAACCCTGTTCAAAAGAGCCGCCCGCGCCACGCCACGCGCGCAGGCGGCTCCTTTGAGCACGCGTTTTCACGCCTGTCTCAGGCACCGACCCGACCCACTTCCGAATGGAGAGTGACTATGAGTACATCTGGACGCGGGCTGTCACCCGAGAAGTATGAGTGGCTGCAACGCAAGCTGAAGGAATTCGCGCTCTCCCCGGAAGCGTGGATTTCGACCTTGATGAGTTATGGCATTTCCGCCGACTGCCTGACCGGCAACGCAAGTTCCTGTCCGGTGTGCGGAGGCGATGACCGGTTTACCTATGACAACAAGAGCGGCCGCGGCGACTGGATTTGCCGAAAGTGCAACGACGGCTATCCGATGGCAGGCGATGGCCTCCAGCTGATCGCCCGCGCGAACCGCATCGGGCTGTATCGATTGATGCGCCAGCTCGATGGCGGCACGCCGCCGCCGTCACGCGCGCCGCTCACCTCGACGGCGCCCGCGCCCCAGCGCAGGGCCGATCCCGCGTTTGTCGCGAGGCGGCTGGATGGCATGTGGAGTAATGCGAGGCCGCAGGCTGTGGGCGATCTGTCGATGCGCTATCTGCAGGAACGCGTGCCCGGCCTCACGGCCGGGCCGTCGCCGGCGCTGCGTCTCGGCATGCTCGAGTATCGCCACGACAAGAAGGTGATTGGCAAGTGGCCGGGCATCGTGGCGCAATTCGAATTGCCCGATGGGCGTCTTGGAACATTGCATCGGACGTTCCTCGATCCGGTCAAGCCCGCGAAGGCGACGATCGTGTCGCCGGATGGCGAGATCCTCGATGCGAAGCTCAACGACATGACGCTCAACCCGCTCGCGGGCGGTGCCGTGCGTTTGATGGCTCCCGTCGACGGAGAAATCGGTGTGGGAGAGGGACTGGAAACGGTCTACGGCGCGCACATGGACTCTGGCGTACCGGTCTGGAATTGCCTGAACCGCGTTCTGCTCTCGAAGTTCGTTGTCCCGGAAGGCCTCGGCATCAAGGTCGTACACATCTTCATGGACTTCGATGACATCGATCCCAGGACGCGCCAGTCGCCGGGCGTGAGTGCCGGTCTGGTCCTCGCCAAGCGGTTGCGTGCTGAAGGCTACACGGTCGTGCCGCATCGACCGAAGCTACGTGGGACAGACTTCGCGGATCAATGGAAGTCGCGCTGGATGGCAGCAAATGCAACTGCCCCCTTGGGGCGGCCAGCATCTCACGCATCACACGTGGCGCTGGCCATCTGATTGACGCCGGCTAGTCCGGCATTTCTTGAACCTGCCCGGTGGGGATTCGTCCCCTCCGGGGATGGTCCGTCGGGCTCTTTTTCCTGTGAGGCAGAAAATGAGCTTTTTCCAGATGATGGTGGGCAACCGCTTTACGATCGTTGCGACCAACGGTGCGGCGAACGGCAACCGGCCCGTGCGCAAGTCCGATGCGGTGGCGTTCGATGTGTTCGACCGCAACGCATGCAGGACCGTGGTGCAGGGTCAGCCATTCGATGCGGCATTCGACTTCTGCACGATGCGGCTCGCCATCACGGCGGCCAAGCCGCTTCAATGATTTTCACCCCTGAAACGACGGCGGGTCCCACAGCAACTGTGGGACCCGCCGTTTTTTTTGTCTTTCGTCCTTCCTGCGGACTACCACCGCGAAGCCCGCGTCCACCAGCCAAACACGCGTAGCGCGCCAAGAATCACGTACCAGCCGCCGATCGCCCAGGCGAATCCGATCATGAAGATGAACGAAAGGTCGATCGCGAAGCTCTTGAGTCCCTGGGAGTACAGGAAAATCGTGAATAGCCAGCCCGCATAGCACGCTGCTGCAATGGCGGCACGGCGCGCGAACCAGTGCCACCCCAGGAACGCAGTCCACGCCTTTTGAAGGCGCTCCATCACTTTTCCTCGCGGTGCTCATACGCATCGAGAAGGCACCCGACTTTCCAGCCAGCGATACCGACGGCGACGCACGCGGCGATGTACACCCACGTCAGCGGCTCGTCCAGACGCTGGCCGTGAAGGATCGCGTTCACAAGCTGGTATTCCATTTCGTTTCTCCATTTCCGGTTTGGCACCGGCGCGGGGTCATCGACCACCACACCGGCGCTGTTGATTTATCTTCGCACAGCGCGCGCAAAGTCAAGCGCGCGGCGCGTCAGTCGAACATGCCTGCGAGCATGTCCCCGAGCGCATCGATGTCAGCTCGCCCGTTAGCTTCGGAGTCCTCGACGCGAACGGACTGGAATCCCTCGGTCGGATTGTCCGCGCCCGTTGTCGGGGTGGGGGTCGCGACCGCAGCGGAGACCGTGGCAGTTGCGGGTCGATGGGATGGATCGCCCGCCGGCGCGATGAGTGCGCCAGCGGGCAGGATACCGGCCGCAGCCGTACCGCCCGCAGCCAGTTGCGCGAGCAACATGCCTTCGGCAAGCGCGCGCAGCACGGCGGCGCGCTCGCGGGGCGTCGCGCACTGATCCAGCCGCTGATACAGCAGCGGCGAAGCCAGCGGATTGATGGTTACCGCCATCTCGTATGTGCCGCTCATGCCGCGCGCCTCTCGCGTGCAAGGCCGGCCTCGCCGACCAGCAGGAAGCCGCGCGCGTTCGCGATGCACGGCGAGTCGATCAGTTCGATCACCAGGCGCGGGAACGCCCGCCGGATCGCCGTGGCGTAGAGCGCCGCGCCGCCGCCCGACAGGATGATGGAGCGCACGTTGGGCATGCGGCCGACGTTGTTCTGCATTTTCTTCACCACGCCTGAGATGATCGGCTCGGCCTTCTGAACATAGGGCGCGAGATCGATGTTCTTGCCGAAGAAGAAATACGGTTTCTTTTCACGCAGCGCCTTGTCGATGAGTTCAATGCCCTCGACCTGTTCGCCCTCGTCGTCCCCGATCAGGGTCGCGATGCGCTGGTAGACCTGCGAGGCACCGCCTGGCTCGCCGTCGCTTCGCTTGTCGTCCATCGAGATGCCCACGGCATAGAGCCAGTCGGTCGTGAAGTAGCCCACGTCGACGACCAGGTGTTCGTCGTCGCGCCCGAAGCCGCCATTGCGCGAGCTGGTCGCGATCACGAGCGAGCCCATGGGCTGCGGAATCACCACAACCTTGTCAATGAGAATGCGGCCATGGCCGTAGTCGAACTCGCCAGTAAAACGTTCCCTGAGCGCTGCGGCGTACTTCTTCATGTTGTGCACCGGAAGACCGAGCACCAGACGCTCGATGTGAGTCAGGCCCGCGAAATGGATCGCACCGAAGAGCAGGGCCGCGTAGTTGTCAGAGAGCACGTAGTCGTCAGCGAGCGCGCGCCCGGTCTTGCCGTAGGCTGCGGTGAGCGGGACGTCGGGCCCGACCTCGTATTCGATACTGTCGATGGTGACGGTCACAACCTTGCGCACACCGAGCACGCCCTCACTGAAACTGGAAAGTGAGCGGCTCGCGGCCAGCGGCGCGAGCGACGGAAACATACCGGTGGCGACCGTGCCGCTGGCCGCGCGATGCGCGTATTTCGTGTTGCCGTAGCCGACGTCGACGGCGAAGACGGGGGTTTTCATGTCGTGTGTTCCTTCGGACAGGGTCAAACGGGTTGGATCGGGTGCACGGCCAAACGCGGTGGCTTTGGCTGTGCGAGAGAGCGATGACGAGGCAAAGCTGAAGGATGAGACCGGCGCTCGATGAATCTCCATGAAATTGCTGGAGATTCATCGCAGTGCCAGGCAACTCCATGTTTTGCTCCAACATTGCTGTGACCAGTCTATCGAGCGCTGCGAGAAGTCAAGTCAGCGAAAGCGGCCCTGTTCTGGTGAGCTTTTGGTCTGCCGCGCTTGCGTCGGGCGGCTATTCTTGGCAATACCTGCCGCGTCCCTGACGCATCGACCTGAAGTGCAAGGCACTTCGTGCGTCCTCTCTCTGGCCAACCGGCCACCATCCCCCCGCCCGCAAGGGCACGTTTTACCCCACTGTCCGCGCTCCATCGTGAGGCGGCTTTTTTTTCAATCGCGTCAAGTCCACGGTGGTCCACCATGAGGACCACCGGACAGTGCGATATCCATACGATCGGCGGGTGTCCGCCGCGATGATGCGCGATGAGCGAATGTGGACGCGGACAGTTGGACAGTCCGCGACCTGCCTCACGCGCATTACACACGTCCTTTCAGCACACATGCTGGGTGCGTTCAGGAGGCCCGATACACCGCGGCTGACGTGAACGTGCTTGGGGACGGGGGAGATCTTGCGCGCCGGCAACGCCGGTGTTTCGCGACTCCCTGAACGGAAGACAGAACGGTGCGCGCTACCGTAACCAGAACAGCGCAACAGGAATTGCCCGGCAGCTGGCCCGGGCACCCGCAGGCCGCAATGGTCCTGCGCGGTGCCCAGACGCACGAACGCGTCCGGGGTCGGTCGGGTAGCCACAGCAGGCGGCAGCAGCAGTGAACGCGGGACGGTGATGCGCGAAGCGCGACGCCCCGCGCCGCAGCAGGTGGACAGTCGGAACGCATCTCTTCCGTGCGGCTGGCTGATCGGATGGAATCGCTAAAGGACAGGAAGGCAGTACATCCCGCGCCGGGGACAACGGCGAAGCCGCAAGGTGGAGCGGCACGAAATTCGATCTGTGCGAGCAGGTACCGGACGTCGGGCAGGGGCGTCATTCGGCTCGCGCAGGGGAACATGGCCGGGGTTGGGGCCCGGCGGACAACGGAGGTAGCATGGCAGCGATCCTGAATGTACGCGCGGTGGTGCGGGGCCATCGTCTGACGCCGACAGTCGCAGAAGAATTGATCCGCCTTTTCGACAAGCACGTCTCGGCGGTGCACAGCCGCACGCGCATCAGCGGAAAGGCCCTCTCGATCAAGACGCAGGAGCGTCGCACGAGCGCGATCTGCAAGGCGTTCGTGGAGCTGCGCGAGGGTGGGTTCGCGCTGGCGAGCCCGTGGAGCCTGCGCAAGAAGCATGTGGCGTGGCTGGTCGAGAAGTGGGTCTCTGCACAACAGAGCGGCGGCACGATCGAGAACAAGCTGACGTACCTGCGCGCGCTAGCTGGCTGGATCAACAAGCCGGAAATGGTCGGCACGCTCGCACACTATGTGGACCGACGTGAACACGGTCTGGTCCGCTCATATGTGGCGGAAGTGGACAAGTCGTGGGAAGCCAACGGCGTGAACGCGACGCAGAAGATCGCGGAGATCGGTGGGACCTGCCCGCGCGTCGCGGTGCAGCTCAAACTGCAGGCCGCGTTTGGCCTTCGCCTCGAAGAGAGCTTCATGCTCCAGCCGCAGCGGGCGGTGAAGGACGTTGAATTCCTCGCTGTGACGCGCGGAACCAAAGGCGGACGGCCGCGCGAATTGCCACTGGAGACCAAGGTCGCGGTGCTCGAGGAGGCGGCTCGTCTTTCCAATCCGGTCACCGGTTCGACGGTGCCGGAAAACAGGAGGCTCAGGCAGTGGCGCGACTGGTACTACTACGTGATGGAGCGCCACGGGATTACGAAGTCGGGACTCGGCGTGACGAGCCACGGCCTGCGTCACCAGTATCTGCAGGAACTCTATGAGAAGGTAGCCGGGGTGGCGGCGCCGGTGAAGCGGGTGGGCGAGCGTCCCGATCCTGCGCGTCATGCAGAAGCGATGCGGCGGGTGGTCGAGGCGGCGGGGCATAGTCGCGTGACGAAGGCGAATGCGTACCTGTCGACGTTCGCGCGGCAGGAGCGGCTCGCGAAACCTGTGGTGACACCGGAGCAGGCCGTGGTCGCGCTCGCGGCAGCAGGCGGCAATAAGTCTCACGCGGCGACAGCACTCGGGATTTCGCGGCAGGCGCTCTACCGGTTGCTCGCGTCGGCATAGGGTGGCACAGCGCGCCGCCGCGAATGAGTATCAAACAACGAACGATACGAGGCGGCTAATGACGCGGGAGGACGGACAATAGGAACTGTCTCTCGGTTCTGGTGGCCTCTCGAACAAAGCCAGAACAATTCTCGACCGGTCTCGATGGCCGGTCTCTTTTTTGTGCAGCCCACTACCAGCGGTCGCGGTCGGGCAGGGAATCGATCGCCACGGCCAGGCAGTCCTCGAAGAGCAGTTCGCCGTTCTCCGAGGGCGAGTAGATGCGCGGGAACTCCGCGTAGCGTTGACCCTCGATCTGAATCCACTTCACCAGCTGCACGAGCTTGCGATAGCGGGCGGCGTCTTGGAGGACCGGCTCAATGGGCCAGCCGTCGAAGGTCACGATGGTGGCGTCGATGAGGCGGCGGGCGAGCATGGCGAAGACCGGGCCCATTTCATCCCAGTTCCCCTTCGTGCGCGAGAGCAGGTCGAGGACAGCCGGAATATCGGGAACGCCGACCTCACGTTCAACGAGGCGCTGCAGATCGGTTATCTCGGCCTCGGGACGGTTCAGGCGCCGGTTCCACAGCTCGCCGACGCGGTCCATGGCTGCACGTTCGTTGGGCGCGACGGCTTCCCACGGGGTCTGCATGCCGCAGTCGGCGCAATAGATGCAGACCAGATGCTCCGTCTTCGGGGCTTCAGGCGGCCGGGGCAGGGTGTCGCCAATAAGGGGCGGGCCGGCGAGGCGTCCCCATTGCGTATAGTCGTATGTCGGGTCGGGCAGGAACGAGACGAGGCGTTGGGAGCGGCCGACTGTGGGGCGGCCGCCGCAGTGGTCGCAGGGAATGAGCTGCTCGTACATGGCGGTTGGAGTGGATGGGTTACCCGCCATTATCCACTGACCGCAAGGTTTCAAAACTGCAAGGTGAGCGGTGCAGGTGCTCTTACTCGCTGGCTAAACCATGCACGGTCGGAAAGCGAACGCGAGATCAGAGATTTCCCTCGGGGTGGTCGGCCAGGGTAAGCACCTGACGCATCAAGGGCGCTGGCATCCCAAACGCTCTCGCCATCGAACCCACATTCGCCCAGATTCTCTCTTTCAGGCAGGTGGTATAGAACAAAGCGAATTCCGCGATCTCGTGGTTCCCGTGCTTCATGGTTTTGTGATGGGCAATGGACGAGCGTCTGAGATGCGCGAGCCCGAATTCCTTCACCAGTTCGAAACGGGGCGCGTTGGGCGGGGGGGCATCTTCGACCACACTCAATACGGCCCGAACCTTTTCATCGAAGGTCGCGTTCGGCGGCATCAGCGCTGCGCGCTCGAGTAACCGTGACGGACCACTGTGGCCGCAGTAACGCAGGGCGAAATCCACGGTCTCGGCGAGCGAACCGGTAATCCGTGCGCGACCGAAGAAGTCCGCGAGCGCCTGAGGGACCACAGTCAGCCTGCATTTTACGTAGACGCGACTCGCCTGAATCTTCACATCCCGGGCCATTTCGGCACCGCTCGCCCATACGCCGGCCACGAGCATGCTTTCGTAAAACAGCCCGAAATCATATGAAGTGCTGCCCGTCTCGGTCATTCTGGTATGAAGGGCAATCGCCGCTTCTTTGTTAAGACAGGGCGCCGCGGCGGCTTCATGGAACGCTGCCGTATTGGATTCCATCCCTTGCAAAACTGCTCTCCTCACGGATAGTGCTTGATTAAAAAACGTGCTTGCCGTCTCGGGCGCGAGCGTCGGTACCACGCTCGCCGTCTTCCGGAAAGCTGTTGTGCGTGACGCCGCCGAGCAAGCGGCCCGCGTGCTTCTTGCCGACCTTCAGCATGTATGCGTCGTCGCCCGACAGGATCACCGCGTCGGCTCCGTCGCGCAACCGACCAAAGCATGACATCGACCCGGAGGCTTTTGCGCGAGCGTGTTGCTCGGCGCTCGCATGTTGTGCGGGTATCCATTCGCCCCATTGTTTGAACAAGAAGGGCACACCCGCCGCAGCACACTGCGCTTGAAGCGACGATGCCCAGTCAGGATGCATAGGCCTGGCGTTCGGACCGCTCTCTCCGCCGACGATTACCCAGTCGATCGACGCCGATGCGTTGGTCTGGTTGTGTCCGGCGGCCAGCATGTTCCATTGCGCGATGCGATCGAAAGGGAGGGTTACCGGTCCGAGCAGTGGCTCCATCGAGACGAAGCGCACACGCGCTGGCGTAGCAAGCAGCTTTGGCACGTCGCGGTCAGCCTCGATCTGGTCGACTACCGTTGCACCAAGCCATACGTTGCCGCCGGCGATGAGGTCGAAAGCGAGTCCGTCACGCTGCATGTACGCTCGCACGTTCCCGATACGTTTCGTGAGCAGCAGCCAGTCGAGGTTGGGCGTTTTGGCAATCAGCTGGAAGAGGTCGATGCGCCACGCATCCGGCACGGCGTTGTCGAACACGTCCGCAAGGGAAGCGCAGAAGACACGCTGCCGACGTTTGTGTATCGCGAAGAACGCCTCATGCTTCGCGTTCCATCGCCGCGCGTGATCCCACGTCGCCGGTGCGGTACGTCGTCGCGGGGCGCCCGGCCCCCAGTTCGGCGCGACGCCGCGGGAGAACCGGGCGTTGCGCGCCTGAGCGTAGCAGTTGTCGCATCCGCGGCTCACGCTCTGGCAACCTTCCCACGGGTTCAGCGTGTGGTCAGCCCACTCGATCGTTGTGTTTTCCATCTCTAGTTCCTCGCGGTCTGCATGGCCTGGCGGCGCGCGGGCGACGCGCGAGGCGGGATTTCGTTCGGGGCTGGCTGCGAACAGGTTCGGGCAGGCATATACGGTGTGTGTGAAAAGGGAAGATATTTCACGACGTTCAGTCATCTCTTCGAGACTACAGCGCGAGAGCGGAAGTCAAGTGCTCTGGCGTGGGGCGAGTAAGTTCGGCGTGTACGCCGACACAACCGGTCGACTGTTCCGTCGGTGCCGTCCACGTCACCGATGATGGACCTTGATCGGGTATCCTGCCTTGCGCAAAGAGACCGCGATTTGAGCATCATTTCCGGCTGACCGGCCTGGGTATCGGGGTTACGCTGTTGATTCACCCGCGCTTATCGCGCATCGACCGTCCGGCACTGCCGGCATCTTTTTTCCTCACGGGAGCTTCTCCCGTCGGGGGAAGGCTCCTGTTCTTTCCGGAGCCGTCATGAAAAACACCACTCACAGCCCGCGACGTTACGTGTCCGCTTCCTGGGCACGTGTCAGCAAAGCGTCCCGCCGCGGCCTTCCGGAGGACTTCGCGCGTCACTTGCGCGAAGTCGCACGTCCACTGCAGATCGCCTACCAACAACTTATGGCTGCCTTTGACGGTAAGCCGATTGGAGTTGAATGCCGGATGAAGGATCGCCAGTCATGGGCCTTCGTGCTCCCGGACGCGTCGGGCGAAAGGACGTGGCGGATACAGCAGTTCGATATTGATGGATTCGTTGGCCATCTCTGCTTCGACTCCGTAGAGGAGGCGGTCGAAGAGATGCTGCGAATGGGCTACAGCGTGACCGATTGTGGAGCGCTCGATCGCATCGCATCGACTGCCCGGTGGACGCGAGGTGTTCGCCGCTCGGCTGTCATGCAAAGGCATCAGGAAGGCCTCATTACCCATCGCCAGATGATCGAGGAAATGGCGGCGCTGCCTGACTAACCTTCTTTTTATCAACCCGTGCGGGGACGCTCCCCCCGCTGGGAGCGCTCCGCGAACCGGAGCAATCATGTTTGACGAAATCATCCTCAAGATGGAGGCTGCAATCGCGGCGCTCATGGCCCTTATCCGAGCGGGCCATCCGTTATGTGGCACCGTAAGCGGGAAGGACTCGACCTGCGCCACCATTCTCATGCTCGAGGCAGTGCGCCGTATCGGCCTCGCCGGCGAAGCTCAACCGGCTCATTTCATCTCGACCGCCGACACAACGATCGAGAACAGCAGTCTCGCCCGCCATATCCAGACAATGCTCGAAGAGATTGACGACTTTGCCGACAGGCAGGCGCTGACTGTCACGACCCACATCGCCACGCCATCGCTTGCGGCGCAATTCGTGGTATCGACCATCGGTCGCGGCACGCTGGTACGGACGCCGCAAAACGGTGTACGAAACGGCAATCGCACCCGCGCATGCGCGACAGACTGGAAGCTGATCCCGCAGGGGCGTCTGCGAGCGGCGCTCGAACGCGATGCGGCCGCGCGTGGCGATCGCGAGATCGTGACGGTGCTGGGCAACCGCCTCGTCGAGAGTGCTTCGCGCGGTGCGGCGATGCGTGAGCGCGGTGAAAGCGCGACGGCAGCCGTGCGTGACACGCGCGGCGCGCTCGCCGTCTCACCGCTTCGTGAGTGGAGCGCCGACGACGTGTGGACGATGCTGACGCTGTTTTCTGAGGAAGAGAAGCGGCCTTTCCCGTGTCCGTTCTCGCAACAGACCATCGAGCGCCTGTCCGATCTTTACCGTGCGGCCAACGATGGAATGTGCGGGGTGGTACTCGGCGAGGACGGCCAGCGTGCGGCCTGCGGGTCCAGGTTCGGCTGCGTCTTCTGTTGCGTCGCTGGTGAGCGCGACCGGTCGCTCGAATCGATGGTGCGTGAGCCTGAGCATGAATATATGTCGGGTCTTAACGACTTCCGGAACTACCTGCTTGCAACGCAATGGGATCTCGGCAGGCGTGAGCTGGTCGGCCGGTCATTGAGCGAGAGCGGCTACATCCGGGTTCAGCCCGACGTTCTCTCGTTTCAGGAGAGGATGAGCCTTCTGAGGTATCTGCTCACCCTGGATGCGCTCGAAGTGGAACGTGCCGGGCAACACGATGCGGACCTGGCGAGTGGCCGCATCCCCGACACACCGGCAAATCGCGATCTGTGTGAAGTGCAGTTTGAAATGATTACGCCGGCGCAACTGGTGGCGATCGACTTCATGCTGTCGATGCATCACTACGCGCCGCACGCGTTTCCGGCCGTATCAGCGTGGTACGAAGTGCATCGCCTCGGGCGCCGCTACCGTGTTCCACAGGTCGAAGCGTTTCCGAAAGTACCCATCCCGCTGCACGGCTGGTACCGGGTTGGCCGCTTCGATGCTGAGGCACCGACCGATGGGCTTCGCGACTACGTGGCTGAGCAATGGAACCCGTATCGGTACCCGGAGCGGGTTTCGGCGTATGCCCAGACGACCGGTGGAGAGCGCACTGTCTACTTCGAGGAGACGGACCACCTCGATGTCGACGCTTCAAGGGCATGCGAGTTCGTAACCTGCTCTTTCGACCACGCGTGGTTTGCCCGCGTTCAGGGCCATGCAGCGATCGAATCGGCGCGTTTCTGGCTCAACGAAACGATTCTCACACTGCCTGCCGGCGCGTCGCAGCGCTATCAGGAGATGGCAAGGCGCGGCCAGTACTTCGCGCGAGCGTCTGAACCTGACGCCCCCTGAACTCGACCGCCACCTGGTCGAGAACGCGATCAGCGATGCACAGATGCGCGGCATCGAAGGCAACCAGATGCATCTCTTCCCGTTGGCCGCGTAAGCGGTCGTTCCTTTCACCCATGCGGGGCGGCCCGCATGGGCTGCTCCGCGCTTGCGATGGAGCACTTGTATGCCGACTGAAACAAAGCGCAACCGCATGCCGATGTGGCAACTGAATGCGCACGTCGATGACGGTCTTCTAATACGTGGGGGGATCCCCCACAGTGGCGGAAAACTGGCATTTCATGCCTTTGAAAGAGGCTTCGCGGGGATGGTGTCCGCGTCGGCTTTCTGGAACCCGAAGACGGGATGCTTTCGCATTCCTCAAGCTACCGACCTGACGGAGATCGACTTCGCGCTGGACAGTGCGGGGTTTACCGCGATGAAGCTGTTCCAGTCGAAGGGCAGACAGCCGGGGATTGCAGGCGTTTATCCCTGGACGATGGAGCAGTTCGTCGAACTGGCCTCGTTCTCCGGGGCGGCATGGGTCTCACAGCCCGATCTGTGCTGCGAGCCCGAGCTAGCGGTGGACCAGCAGGCGATCGACTACAGGGTGAATGCGACGGCAACGCTGCTCGAGGGCATGCTGCGAGTCGTGTATGCATGGCAGGACGAGCTCGCCCGAACCTCGAGTGCGAATGCGGTGCAGAACATGGTCCGCATTCCCGTACCCGTGGCGCAGGGCTGGGCGGTGGACGATTACCGTCGAAGTATCGACCTGATGATGCAGGTGTGGGAGCGTTGGATGCCGTGGATCGCTCCGCCGGCGTTGATCGGTCTGGGCTCCGTCTGTCGGCGACACCTGACAGATCAACGTCACGGCCTGTTCGCAATTCTCGAAGGCCTCGAGGGGCATCTCCCGCCTGGCGCGAAAATTCACTGCTTCGGCGTGAAGGGGCAGGCGCTGAAACGCCTCAAAATGTACGAGTGGGTGGCCAGCGTCGACTCGATGGCCGCCGATTTCGCTGCGCGAGTGAAAGCGCGTCAGGCCGGAGTGTCGAATACGGTCGCGCACCGTGCGGCCGAAGTGGATCGGTGGATGGCCGCTGCGTCGAGCCGGGTGCAACCGGCGCGCGGAGACCAGTTTCGCCTCACCTTCAAACCTTGAAACCAGCCCACGCGTTCTTCGGAACCGTGGGCTTTTTTTTGGCCGGCTCTGGGAACCTTCAGTCGGCGCGTTTGACACCGACTTGTCCGCGCCGACTCGGGGCGGGCAGGCGCACGTCGGCAAGCTGTTCGCTATCGGTATTCCATTCAACGGCCGGGATACGGTTTGCTTCGCGCAGCGCCTGCTTTTCCAGCTTGCGTCGTTCGTAGCTCGCGAGTCCGTTCATGCCGTAGACCTCAATGTGCGTCGTGGGCCTGGTGTCCAGCAGGTAGAAGTCCGGCAGCATCACGTCGCCTTCCGCCATACTCATGGGCTTTCCAAAGATGCGGCGCTCAGCGACAAGCCGGTTGGCCATCGCGACTTCGTGCATCGAATCGCATGGCAGAAAAGCAGAGGAGCACAGCATCGCGGCAAGGTGTCGACCGCGCGCAGATGTCCTTTCGGTGTGCGCTCAACGAGAAGGAGCGCCACGACACGGGCGTTCGCCTCGCCGATCGCGCGCCAGGCGTGTCCATACTTTTTCGCGGCCTCCTCGATGAGCGCCGTGGTCGTGAAGTAGCGTTGACTGCGCTGGCGAAGCGAGATCGATTTGCCGTACGGCGTGTCCGCCACTTCTCCGATCTCGCCGACGATCAGCGCGCGCCGCGACACAGCGCCGTCGTCGGTGATCCGGCCGACGAACGCCTCGAACTCGGAATTGATCGCATCGCGCTCCGTTTCTTCGTAACGGCGCATCACGTGCAACACATCCTGAGCGGCCACGCCGTTGATACGCGTGTCTTCGCCGAGCCCTCGGAGCAGCATGGCTTGCACCGCGCTCCATCCGCGGCTCTGGGGCGAGCCGTCCCAGGCGTTCAGCCGCCCGTTGGCCCATAGCGCCTGCAGAAACGCAAGCAGCGGGGCCGCGCGCCGGGAAGTGCCCGGCGAGCCTGCGGTGGCACGCGGGCGAGAGCGGCGGGATGCCGCCTCGCGTTGAATGAGTGACGCGTCCAGGCGCACGTTGAGCCCGTTGGGGCCTTCGAGAATCGCCGCGCGGCTGTCGGAGCTCCGGCCGCTGCCGTCGCCCGGCGTCTTTCGGAATTCGCACCCTTCGGCATGCATAGGACCGTCATCGGGCCAACCGGCGAGGAAATATAGAGAGCCGTACCTGCGAATCACCAGCTTACGCGGCTCGTCGGTTCGGCACAGGCAGCGCGCATATCCGGTGGTGACTCTCGTGCGTTCGAGGCGTTGCGCGAAGCGGGTTGGATACTCCTCCAGGTCGGACAGGGCAAACCTGCTGCCATCGAAGGATACGTTGGTCATGGACGTATCTCCTTGGTCACGTTGGGGTCGTGGCGGAACAGCTGCTGCGGTTCAGGCCAGAACCTGAACGTCACCTGCGCGGCCACGCCAGAACCTGCCGTCTTCGGTGTCGAGAACGGTCACCATGCCGCGATCCAGCTCGTGTTCGATGACGACGCCGGATCGGATTCCGGCGGGGAGTGTGGGGTAGAGAACACGTCGCAGGCGGAGCGACGAGGTGCCGTCATGTTGTGCGGCCGCGAAGTCCATGGCCACATGATGAGGCAGCCACCGCGGAGTCAACGGGCGAAAGAGGCGGGATTTGGCGGTCTTTCCGCGAGGCTTTGGAAAGACCGAAAAGCTCCACAAAAAGTGCAGCTTTTCGGGAAAAGCCGTGCAGGCGCCTGCACGAAGGGAGTGAAGCGGGCGCGGTGAGCGTCACGCAGCCCGCGCGCGGCGCAGCGACACGTCGCCCGCCGCCGGGGTGCCGACGATCAGACACACACGGCGGTGGAGGTCGGCACGAAAGGCACCCGATACCGAAACCGGAGCGCCAAAGGTCAAGCGCGCGCACATTACCAGCATGAAGAGCATCGCATAGATGCAGGCGACGGCGGCTGCGACCGCGTGCAGTTCCGCCGCGAGCGCGTCGACGGGAACGGAATGCGCGCTGCTCGCGGCGATGAACGCCAGGATCGCGTGCGCGAAAGCATCCGGACACACGAGACATTGCCATGCGAGCCAGATCCCCAGCAGAGCGGCGGTGATGGTTAGCGCGAGGACAGCGTGACGCCAGATCGCAGCGATGGCGGTCGAAAACTGCGTCACGTAATTACGTGCGTCATTGGCGACGACGAGCTTCATATTGGCGAAGACCGGCTCCGGGACCTCGCCGACCTCGACGCCGTTCACCGAGATTTTTACTACGGCCAGGTCGTCGGCGTCGGCGAGTTCCTTGCGAAGCTGGCCGATCCGTACCCGTCGGATGGCTTCGAGTGCAAGTGCGGCGGCGACTGATACGGCCGCGATCCTGCCGACGTTTGGCTCCCGCGCTCCCGCAGCAACGAACAACCAGAAGACGGCGAAGGAGAGTGCAGAGAGGGCGGCAACGAACGTAAGCGAGCCCGCCCACGCCCGGGGTTTTGCAAGATCCAGCATCAGTATCTCCGTTGAGCGTGGGCACGATTGCCCGCGCGCGTCAATTGTCGGCCGCGCGAGGTGACGGTATTGGCCCAAAAGCCCGCGGATTCGGGCTTCATAGGGGGCGGCCGACTTGTTCCGCACGACGTTCTCCACAGTGTTGCCAACAGAATCTGTGGATAACGCGTCGAGGACATCAGGCGAAAGCTGGTGCAGTTTTGCGTGCTTTGCGGACGTCGGCCCGCGTGGTTCGCGCTTACCATGGCGTCATCACCTGCGTCATCGACGCATCGACCTGTACCGGCTTTGCCGGCTTTCCTTTCTATCCCTGTGGGGCATCGCGCCCGCAGGGGCCATGCCCTTCTTACATTTGGAGTGGGCATGAGCAAGAAGAGCGCACAGCGCAAGCATGATCTGACGGCGGACGCACACCAGCGCAATCTCGTCGCCCTGTTCAATGAATTCTCGTACGGCCACCACATCAATACGGTGTTCCGCGATTTTGTTGAACTGGCGGCGCTCGCGATCAGCAACAGCGTGGATCGCGCACAGTGCGACACGCGCGAGAAGCGCTATCTGGAGATCGTCGGGAAATACAAGCCTGAAGAGGTCGCGCGCTTCCCGAGGATGCTGGGCGAGCTCACTTTGTCCTTCGAAAAGCGCGTTGAGGTGATGGTCGCGGCACGCTCTGTTGGTGCACGCGGCGGCGGATTGACCGACGTGCTCGGCGAGACATACATGATGCTCGACCTGGGCAACGACCGCAGCGGGCAGTTTTTCACGCCGTACCATGTCTCGCATCTTATGGCCTCGATGCTGGTTGGAGCTACGATCGACTCGGCGCGCTCACGCGGCTTCGAACGTGTTCACGAACCCGCGTGCGGGGCCGGGGGCATGGTCATCGCTACGGCAGAGGCGTTCCACGACGCGGGCCTCAACTACCAGCAGGCGATGCACGCAACGTGTATCGACATCGACCCCTGCTGCGTTCATATGGCCTATCTGCAACTCTCGTTGCTGCACATTCCGGCCATCGTCGTACATGGCAACGCGCTTTCGATGGAGATGTGGGGGCACTGGTTCACGCCGGCGCACGTGCTCGGCGGCTGGAGCCATCGTCTGCGTGCCCGCCGCTCGGAGGATGCCATGCGCGAATTGCTCGGTAGCGAACCCGAACCGGCATCTGACGATGCCGTACCGGTTTTCGCCGCGGTTGCTGCGCCATGCGAGTCGCCCGCGCATCTACCGGCTCTGCCTCTCGTGGTCGAAGACGGTGATGTCGCGGTGCTCGACCAACCCGAGGTGGACACGGCTGGCCTTGCGGACCTGTTCGATGAAGCGGTGACGGGTCAGCCGCGTGCACAACCGTTCCTTGAACTGATCGACCAGATGACCTTGTTCTGAACGACGGCCCGGATACCACTCCGGGCCCTTTTTTTAACAGCCAGCCGGTATCGGAGATCTTTCCGCGGCCTCGAAGCGCCATTGCGCGGTATCGTCTCCTCTACCATCCGCGCTTCAAGCGCATCGACCGGCCCTATATCTGGGCCCATTTCTTTCCTCTTCACCCTTCGGGAGCCCAACTCCCGACAGGGGCGGTGCTCCCTCATTCCTTTGGGAGTCACCTCATGTTTTCGAATGAATCTCTGACGTGTGGCGGGGCCAGCCAGCAAACGGTCGATGAGCCACAGCCGCAGTTCACCAGCGCGAAACTGCCTATCGATCGCGAGAGCATCCGCTCCCGGCGGCTGCTCGACATGATCGAGCAGGTCGAAGCCCTCAACGCACCGGGCAACCGGACAGTCTTCGAGATGCTGCTCGACGCCGGCGCGGATTCGGATCGCCTGCAATATCGCGATCCGAAGGATGACGGCCATGCGGTGTTCTCTGCAGCGCTGCAATTCCGCGTCGCTACAGCGAAGCTCAAGGGATTTGTTGTGCTCGAGGACGATCCGGAAAATCGCTGCTATTGCCTGCTCGTGCAACGGGAAGGCTCTATCGGCTTCGAAGTCGTCCCGAGGCGAGTCACTGTCAAGACGCTCGCGGCAGATCTGCACAAGCTCATCGATGACGGCGAGCGTCGTTGGAGTGACATCGCGTTCAATGTCACGCCGGTGATCATCGCGGAAACCGAATAGCGTCCTTCCGCGGTCTGATGGGCTGCACTCGCGTTTTGCCCTCTTTAGCGTATCCACGAGAATTTGATGCAGAAGCGTTGAGCGCCCTGCGCATACGCCTGACCAGACGATGAACTACGGCCCGGATTCGCTCCGGGCCATTTTTTTTTTAAAAGCCACCCCGTATCGGCGATCTTTTCGGCATCTCGATCCGCCACCGCGCGGTATCGTCTGTTTACCTACCGCGCTTCATGCGCATCGACACCGGCCCTCGCGGCCATCTTTTTTTACCCTTCGGGAATCCTCTTCCCGTTGGGGAACGGGTTCCCCTTCTGGAGACCCGCAATGCAACAGCAACCTACCCTCAGGCTCGGCGACATCAAGCTCGGCCGCAACCCCCGTCAGTATTTCGACCCCGCGAAGATGGCGGAGATGGTCGAGTCCGTGCGTGTGCAGGGCGTCATGCAGCCGGTTATCGTGCGTCCGCTCGACGATGGCTCTCACGAGCTCGTCGCCGGTGGTCGCCGATATCGCGCTGCGATGGAAGCCCACGGCGCTGACTATCCAATGCCCGTCATCGTCAAGCCGCTGGACGAATTCGAGGCGCGCTCGGTCGCGCTGATCGAAAACATCCAGCGCGACGATATGGCGCCGTCCGAAGAAGCCATCGCGGCGGCAGAGATTGTCGGCCTGTGCAAGGGCGACCGGGACGAGGCCGCGGCCCAGCTTGGCTGGAGTCGCCCGGTGCTCGACTCGCGTCTCGCGCTCATGAACTGCAGTGCGGCGGTGCTGGATGCGCTCAACACGCGCACCATCAAGCTCGGCCACGCCGAACTCTTCGCCGCCTTTACTAAGGAGCAGCAGGACAAGCTTCTGCCTGTCGTCGTGAAGGAAAGCCGCACGGTCGCGGATCTGAAGAAGACGCTCGAACAGGTCTCGTGCTCGTTGCCCGCTGCGATCTTCGACAAGACCGATTGCGCCGGGTGTCAGCACAATTCGGCCGCCCAGGCCGAGATGTTCGGCGAGTCGATCGGCACGGGCAGCTGTACGAACCGCGCCTGCTACAACGAGAAAACGGAAAAGCAGCTCGAAGCGACGGCCGCAGGCCTGCGCGACGAGTACCAGACCGTACGTATCGTTCGCCCGGGCGACAACCACACGCGTATCCAGCTTGTGGCGGATGGCTCCAAGGGCGTCGGCGCCGAACAGATGAAAGCCTGCTACGCGTGCCAGAACTTTGGCGCGGCGGTCAGCGGCCTGCCTGACTCGATGGGCAAGGTCTACAAGGGCCAGTGCTTCGACACCGTCTGCAACATGATATTCCCCCCACCGAAGAATACATAGTTCGGTGGCGATGAGCCGAATCTGTTTCCGACACGCCTCTCGAAGGGGTGTTTTTTTGCCCTACAGATATTGAAGCTATACCGTGCGATGACATCGTATGTACAATGCGCGGCTTTTTATGTACGCCGAGACTGGCTTGCGCAGACCCGCAAATGTAGACGTGACCCTACGTGCCGTTGATGCTCCTGGTGGCCCGTCCTGCGAAGTCGCTTTATCCAACCTGCTGACCAGCCGCCTCGCATGTTTGTGACGGTCAAGGCGCGCATACATACCGACTCCACAGGCGTGTACTCGGAGCTTCCGGTGGTGCTGACGCCAGCGGGTATCTTGGAACCGCTGCTTGACTACTACCTCTTTCGTGGTCACGACCGCAGCTTGGCGTGGATGACCAAGGTAACTCGGTCCGTCCGGATGTTTCTCGAATACCTGCAATCCAATCCCACTGAGCGCGACACTTACCGCCTTTTCCAGAACTTCGCCCAGAGGCTTTACACCGGCACGTTTGATCGTGTCACTGGCCTTGACCCGAGTGGCTTGTGCTGGGCGCCACGCTCGCCGCGAGATGCGTCACACATCATCACGCATCTGTCCGACTTCTTCGATTGGCTCGGGGAAACGCGCCCTGGGACTGCCACGGTGAATCCTCGCTATGCAGGCGGAGCTTTCGACCGGCAGACCGATGAGGCTGCTTACCAGTATCGACGCAGCAAGGCGTTCCTTGGACATACATGGGTGGCGAACTCATCCTCAGGCGAGACTGCGTACCGCGTGCGAAGCCGGCGCGCTCCCAAGGTCGAGAAAGGTGATCCGCCGGCCTTCCCCGAGGAGCGCTTTGAGGAACTGCTGGTCAAGGGATTCTGCACGCGGGGACGTTATGACTTTCGGGGCATGCTCATCACATTGCTACTGCACGGGGCGGGCTTCCGAGAATCCGAACCCTTCCATCTCTTCATCCACGACGTGTTCCCGGACCCGGCCAATCCGAGGCAGGCCAAGGTTCTGATCCATCATCCGAGCTACGGTGCCGCGCCTGCCGATTGGCGTGACAAGCTTGGACGCACGCGTAAAGGCAACCGAGCGGAGTATCTCGCCCTCCAGTTCGGCCTCGTGCCACGCACCGATCTAATGGATCGACGGCACGCTGGCTGGAAAGGCGGCATGCACGACGCCGAGTATTACAAACAGGCGTACTGGTTCCTGCCGGAGTATGGCGAATGGTTCCTGCACATTTGGCACCGCTATCTCCAACAGGTGGCATGCGTCGAGCGTGGGCACCCCTTCGCCTTCATCAACCTGAACGGCGAGCCCGTCGGCGCCATGTACACGCTCACTCAGTACAACAAGGCGCATGCTGCTGCGTGCGAGCGCATTGGGCTCACGGTCGGCAAGGCTCTGGGCACGACGCCGCACGGTCACCGCCACGCCTATGGCCGGCGACTGCGCAACGCCGGCGTCGACAAGCCGTTCATCCGCCGCTTCATGCATCACGCCTCGCTGGAAAGCCAGGAGGTGTACACACGGGCGAATACCCGCGAGATTCTGGCAACGCTTGAAGCGGCTGCGCAGCGGCTGCGGGACAAGTACGCCGGCCCACAACCCGCGATAAGACTGCTGCTGCCCGGAATCGAACTCAACCACTAGGGAATCCTCATGGAAAAAAAGAAGACGACGACTGCGGCCGCTTCTGCCACTTCCCCGCAAAAGAAGAAGGGTGCGCGCGCAAGGGATACCTCCCTCGCCTGGGTCGAGCAGAGCTACCCGCAGCTTGCCGCCTGGCGTGCCCTGGCGGTGGAGTGGCTGAAAGGCGAAACGAGCGGTCTCAACGTGAGGCTCGCTGCATTGGTGGCCTTCCTTGAGCGCTATCTCATCGAGCAGGAGTTGCCGCTCGACCCGGTGGTGTTCCTGGCGCGCACCACGGTCCTGCCTGACTTTTACCAATCAGCCTGTCCCGATTCGATATCGGGGATCGAGTACAACAACTGCGTCCACGCCTTCCTGCGCTTCGTGCTGCTGCGCGAGTTCAGCGCAGCCGACGCCGGCGGCCTACGAGTCGTTTCGCCGGCCTTCCACAATCCCGTGCCCAAGATGACCAAGCACGGTTTGCCCAAGCGCGACGAGAGCGTGCATTCGCCGCTGCCCTACGGCTACATTGACGAACTGCGCCAGATGCTCGCTGCGGGGCCGCACTTCCGCGACTGGCACTGGGCGCAGAGCGCGCTGGGGAGCGACATCGGACAGCGCGGGGGAAACTCCCCCACCGACTGGTTCGAGGTGACCGAAGACCAGATTGACCAGAACGACCCGGACTGTGTGTGGCGGGTCCGCAAGCTTTATCGCGGCAGGCAGGTGCTGCAGATGTGGAGCCCGGTCCGCTGGGTGGCCCTGCTCGTAAAACTCATCTTGCCGCTGCGCAGCTTCCAGGTCCGCATGCTGGACTCGGGCGAAGCCGACTGCTGGCGCTACGCGGTGGGGAATTGGACTTTGAATTCGAGCCGGCTCATGCAGCGCAGCGAGCGGAGGCCGCTGCAACAGGGCGTGTTTCGCCGCAGCGTCCCGTTCGCCGATGGCGAGTCCGTCTCGACCGTGCTCTACATCAACACCAACAAGACCGCCGACATCGCCCAGTCTGGAGCCGACAAGGGCTACGTCCTGCCGTGGTCCTCCGGTGGGCCGATGCATCAGGATGTCTTCTACTGGCTGGAAAAGCTGCGCAATTGGCAGGAGAAGTACAACCCCATCGAGCGGCGCGCGTCCTGGACGGAACTGGAGGGCCGCCACATGACCGCAAAGAGCGAGGTGCAACTGGCAGGCTACCCCGACACTTGCTTCCTCTTCCGGATGCCGGAGGCGCGAGACGGCGTGCGTCATCTGCCGCCAAGCGAAAATATGTTGGGCACGCCATGGTTCTACCTGTTGGAAGCACTGGAACTGCGGCTCGCCGACCGGGGCGAGACGCATCGCAGAGGTACGCCGATTCGTTTCCTCCCGTCGCTAGAAAAACGGAACAAAGGAACGACGACCCTCTTCCCGCTGCACAGCCTGCGTGTCTCCCTTATCACCGCGCTGGCACTAGAAGGCCAGGTGCCATTCCCGTTGCTGCAAAAGCTGGTCGGCCACAGCCGCCTGCTGATGACTTTGTACTACACCAAGCCCGGCGCGTCGCACATCCGCGACGTGCTGCTTGGCGCCGCGGAGCGGCTGGAGATGAACAAGGAGGCGAGCATCCAGAACTTCCTGCTCGACACCGAGCATGAGGAACTCCTGAAAAAGGCCATCTGCAACAGTGTGCCCAGCCTCGCGGCTGCCATCCCGCTGCATCCGGCCGCTCGCAACCCGGCCGGCTGGATGCTGATGCACCACGGAATGTGCCTAGTCGGCGGCAACACCAGCGAGGTCGAAGGCAACGGGTCGGTGGGCGGCTGTTACAACGGGGGAGCGGTGATTGCCAAAGGGACCTCATCGGTGAATCCGAAATATGGCCCAGTACCCGGAGGAAGTCGCAATTGCGTGCGCTGCCGCTGGTTCGTCACCGAGCCGCACCACCTGCCGGCACTTGCTGCGCACTTCAACACCATTGCCTACCACTTCGATGAGGCGCGCAATGCGTGTCTCGGCCGCGAGAAGATGGTGCAGGACCTGAAAAAACAGAAGGCTGATGCTGAGGAGTCCGGCCAGCCTTTCGCCCGACTGGACGCCTACCAACAGGCCGAGCGGGTCTGGGAAGGTGCCATGAAGCGCTTCAGCGATCTCGCTGAAGACCTTGTAGCCTGCTGGCGTCTCATCGAACGTTGCAAGGCGGTGCTCGAAGCCCAGCAGGGCAGCGGTACGCAGATGGTGGCCGCCGGCATGGTGGGCGACGTGCATGTCGCCTTCGAGGAAACGGAGTCGGAGCTGCTACAACTTGCGGGCGTCTGCGAAAACGTCGAGGTCTACTCCGACCTTGAACCCGGTAAGGCAGTGTTCCGCCGCAGCCAGTTGCTCGATGCCGTGCTCTATCGCGACGACTTGCCGCCTGTGTTCATGTTGATGAGCGAGGACGAGCAATTGCTTGCGGGCAACGCCTTCATGCGCCGTCTTGCCCAGCAGATGGACCCACCGAATCCCGCGCTGGGCCAGCGCCAAGTGATTCGGCTGATGGACGCTGGTGTGAGCCTAAGCCAGCACTTCGACATGGACCTTGCCTCGCTGCTGCCCACGACCAATCACGTCCAGGCGTTCCCCGCCGGACGACAGTCCCTGCTGAGAGATGAAGTATGAATGGAGCGACTGACATCCAACCGGACGCCGTGCTCGAGTCGCTGCTCGCCAAGGGCGGACGCTCGAACCGGCGAGCAAGCCTGGCAAAGATGCACGAGCTATGCCGCAGGCAGCATGAAGCGGGCTCGCGCGACTTCTCGCTGTCCGCCATCGGCCGCCTGGCCGAAGCCGAAGGCATCATGAAGGGCCGCGCCCTCTACAACGCCCCATCCGCCGATTACCGCGCGCTCATCGAGGCGTGGGCGACCTACGCCGGGCCGCCTGCCCCCAAGCCGCCAAAGACGCTGGCGAGCCACGAATACCTGATGCGAATCGAGGACCCGGCAATCCGATCCATCATGCAGGCCATCATCGCCGAGCGCGACAAGCTCAAGGCGCAACTTAACGTGCTGAAAGCCAACGCCCAGGTGACCGTGGACCGGCGCCCACTGGCCGCCACCGTCGCAGCCGTGCCCCACGCGCAGCCAGTGACGGCGCTTGCCATGGCCGCGCAGTTCACGCCGTCGGAACGCGAAGCCCTGCAGAAAGCCGTATCGGAACACTACCTCGAGGAACGAGGACTGCGGGAAGGCAGCCACGGCGAAATCGTCAACGCGCGGGGCCGGACAGTGTTTGAGGTGGGGTTCGCGCGGGCGATTCGAAAAGTGCTTGCATAGGCGAAGCAAACATTAAAGGAGAACAACATGAGTGTGGCTTATTACCTTGCCTGCATTGAATCCGGGAAGTATGTGTGGGTCGGGGCACTAGGTCCGGACTGCCAAGCTATGCCGGAAGGGAAAGCTGGCGCGATATCGCGATTTGCGCTGGCCCATCGTGGCAAGCCGCTTGTTGTGGTGAGTGATACCCATCCTATCCTTGATGATGGCAAGGAGTGGGAGGCGTCGCACGGGGCATAACATGCTCAAAGGGAACGCCACCAAGTCCCCTAACGTACGAATCACGCAATAGAAAAGCGCCAGCCTTGTCGCCGGTGCTTGGAAGTTTCGGTGCGTTACGATGTATTTATACATCGCAAGGCTTTAATGCTTCAAACACCGCCCTAACTGAATTCCTCGCCACTCACTCGCGAACTATGTACCGTTAGGGTATAAGTTCATGTTGAAGAAGGTGGCGGCGCGCATCAAGAGCGAGAAGGCTCCTGACACGGCTGCGGCGAAAGCGGCAACGGCCACAGGCGCTTCCAAAGCGACGAGTGCGACCAGTGCGACGACTGCGGCGAGTGCGGCGAAGGGCAGCAAGCCGTCCACGACGGCCAACCCCGAGGCAACCGTTGTCGCGGAATCCGATCGCGTCAAGACGTACCGCGTCGCGCTCTGGCGCAAGGCGTTGCGGCGCGAGGTCAGCGCCGACGTTGCGCTCGCGCGTCAGTACCTGATCGCAGTCGTCGCGACGGGCGACGCACGCAGCATAGCGGCGGAACCGGTCAACACGATCTGGGAGCGCCTCATCGATGACAAGCCCGCCGTCGGCGACTTCTCGAAGGCCGCCACGGCGGCAGCAGCGCTGGAGTCGGACGTGCAGGTGAAGCTGCTCGTGGCGCTCGCGATGTCCGCGATCCAGGGCGTCGACGTGCCGTATCTCGTCCAGATGTGCCGCCATCACAAGCTCGATCTCGCGAAGCACTGGAAACTCGACAAGGAGTTTCTGGAGCTGATCACGAAATCAGAGATGAAGGTGGTGGCCGACGAACTGGGGCTGCGCGCCGCGATGGGCGACGACTTCAAGAAGGTCTTTGCGAAATCGAAGGCCGAAGTCATCGACGCCCTGCTGTCGGTCGAGGGATTCGACTACAGCGGCAAGGTGCTGAAGGTCCTCAAGTTCTGATGCTGGCCGCGGCCCGCGGCTCCTGTCTTTTTTTCGCCGCCTTTCGCGCGGCGTTTTTCATTTTTGTGAGGTTCGATATGTTCCAGCAACTCGAAGCGTTCGTGCGCGAGACCGGCAAGGTCACGCTCACGCTCAAGATGGCCGGTGAGCAGATGGCGGTGGTGGTGATGCCGGGTGGCGACTCCAAAGAGACTGCCCTGCGTCAGCCGCTCGTGCTGACTGCAACGCCGGCCGCGCTCGATGAGGGCTTTGTCGATGCGCTGCGCACGTTCGAAGGCGCGCACCGCTCCCTCGCGGAGCAGGTGAGCGCCACGACCGAGATTCTGCAGGCGGCTGAAAAGTCGCAGGCGGGCAAGGCGCAGAAGGCGTTGTCGAAGGGCTCGAAGCCGGCGCTCCCCGCGCCCGCATCGACGGCCGACGGCAACGACGAAGGCGACGAAGAGGAGCAGACGGAAGAGGGCGGCGGCAAACCGCAACCCGCGACCGTTACGTCGACCCTGGCACCGGCAGCAGCCGATGCTGGCCAGACCGATCTCCTGAGCCTTCTGTGAGGGGAACGTCATGGCTATCGCAATCGCAACGCTCACCCGCGAGTTCACCTACAACGGCATGCGTCTGCCTGATCCCGGCCCGGCGTTCACGCCGGATCAGGTACGCGATCTCTACTCGGCGCAGTACCCGGAGCTGACGACCGCAACGGTCGATGGCCCCGAGTATGCCGGTGAGGTGGCGTCCTTCAAGTTTGTACGCGCAGCCGGTGCCAAGGGCGGCCATGCGTAAGGAAACCCTGCTCAAGGCCCTCGCCGATCCGGCGAGCGGCTTCAACTCTCAGGAACCGCCCGAAAGGGCGGTTTTTTTATATGACGACGAGGTTCGCCAATGCTGTTCGATCCTTCATTCGCTGATCGAACGGTCGATGCAACAGCCGGCGGGGCATGGCAACCGCCACGCGCTGCCGCTTCCCGACATCGATCTTCCGATTGTGTTCTGACGCTGCCGCAGTTCAGTCCCGATGTGCCGCGCGAGGCCACCATCCGGTGGCGTGCTGACGTGGAGCTGGAGGGAACCGTGCTCGAGCAGTTCCGGCACGGCCCCCTGCGCGCCGCTGACGTCGACGCTCCGGCCAGTCCGGTCGACGCGTTCCAGCAGGCGTTCTATGCATGGGTGCAGCGGCAGATCCGTCAGCCGCTTCGCTTCATTTCGTTGGGCCTCGACCTGTGCGACACGAACGCCGTGATGGACATCATCCAGCATCAGTACGAGCACGATGACTTCAAGGCAGGCGGCCCGCTGCATCTGGGCGTGAAGCTGGAGAACGAGTGGGTCCATGAGGTCGGTGCACTGGCCCAGCCGTTACGGGAGGCGCATCCGCTGCTTTTGAACACGCTCTTCAATCTTGTCGATCGCGTCTCGGGCAAGACCGTGCTCATCCGCACGCCTGGCTGGTTCCTCTGCGAGGCGGCCTGCCGTCACTGGGAGGGCGACGAAAGCGCGACCGATAAGGACGTCAGCCAATGGATGATGGACTTCTACGGGGACGACAAGGAGACGGTGGAGCGGTACCTGCCGTCCGTGCTCCGTCCGCAGCTATGCCCCGACGAGATCCGCACTCCCGCGAAGGTGCCGGGCCGCCGATCCCGCAATCAGGTGCTGTCGGAGAACGAGCTGCGCCGTCTGCAGACGGGTTCTACACCGCTTGTGAAACGGGTCTGCGTGGAGCTTGCGGCGCTGCACCGGCTCCTTCGGCGGGCGGGAAACCGTCCGTTGCTCGACGACGGCTATGACGCGCGGCCGATGTATTCGGGCTGCACGTTCGTGCTGGAGAACAACGAGCGGATCAGCGAGACGCTCGACGACTTCATGAACGGTGAGTACCAGGGTGGTGAAGCCACCGAGTACAGCCGCTTCCTCACATTTTCCAACCAGAAACAGGGCATCCATGCGCAGTACGTGCAGTGGGGCCTTGCCCTTCAGATGCTTGGCCACCTCGATCGCCTGATGGCGCTTGTGGTGAGCCCTTGACCAGGAGTTCTTTAATGAAAGGTGTTCATATCGGCCAGACCGGGCATGACGTTGCCCTGTCTTCGGCCCTCTTGCTGTATTCGGCACGGGATGGTTCGTGTTACGCGACGGTGCATGCAGTCGCAGCGGAGCGTGAATCCGGGCGACCGGTGATCGGCGCCGGACGGCCGTTAAGCCGCCGTGCTCTCATCGATGCACTGGTGCAACTCGATCGCAACGCGGCGCCGCGCGCCGAGTTCCTGCCGGGCAACGTGCTGGGCGTGACGTCGGCCGCGGTGACGTGGTGGACTCCACCGGCGCGTCGACGTGTGTTCTTTCAGTGCAGGAAGGTGGGTGAGCGCACGGCAGTCGTGCCACATCCGGGCCTGGTGTTTCAGGCGGGCGCGGGCGGTTTCCGCGTCTTTGCGGTGAAGGGCGACGCACGTCCCGAGGCGGGCACGGCACTCTTTGAGCCGCCGTACTTCAACACCTGGGACCACGGGCAGATCTGCATCGGGTCGGCCAAGGTTCCGCGGCGCATCGAGGCGTCTGCCATCGACGGCTGGGAAGAGGGCTTCTTCGCCTCCGCCTTCACGCACCCGAATCCCGGTGGCAAGCGCGTTGAGTACAAGGACGGCTTTCATGCTTTCTGGACCGACATGCTGGACGGGAAGTTCGAGGCGTTTCCGCTCGAAGTGCTCGTTCCGATGAAGGATGCGACGGCCGGCAAGCTGGTCGCAGGCCAGATCGGGGGTGCCAAATGAATCCTGTCGATAACGTCCTGCAGGGCTCATTTCCGTCGGTCATGGTGCCCACGCGTGAACTGGTGGCGCCGATGTCCGGTCCCGGCGAGCGTCTGCTCATCGCGTCAAACGGCGTGTTTCTTGAGATCGACCGTCCGTGGATCCGGCTGGTCCGGCGCCTTGGCTCATTCGACTGGCATACGCCGGTACCGTATGGCCAGGCGCAGGAACTGACGGAGCTGCGCTGCGGCGCGATTCCTGCCGTGCTCGTTGTGGAGTTCGCCCGCCTCGCGCGGGCGGCGCTGCCCAACGAGGTGGGAGCGTGGATCGTGTGGGACGCAGTGACGGGGCGCTTTCGCATGGAGCGCCTCGCATCGCTCTCGCACGGTCCGGGCCATCTACACTATGAGCGTCCGCAATTGCGCGAGGGCGAGTGGCTGGTCGTTGACTGCCATTCGCACGGCCACGGGAGGGCGTATTTCTCGTCGACCGATGATCGCGATGACCTGCACGACGTGAAGCTCGCGCTCGTGCTGGGCAACTGCGATCGCACGCCGTCGATTGCATTGCGTCTGTGCGCGAAAGGCCGCTTCGAGGTTCAGGCGGGCGCTCCGGCGCACTGGCTGTCGGCGCTGGCCGGGGAGGTCGTATGAGCACCCCGGTTCTGCATGCTACCCCCGAGCACATGACGCGGGGCGCCTGGAAAGTCGTCGTGGTCGGAGCGGGCGGGACCGGCAGCGCATTGTTGCCGTCGCTCGCGCGCCTGCATCACGCGATGGTGGAGCTTGGTCACCCCGGTGGTATCGAGTGCACGGTCTACGACGATGACACGGTAAGCGAGTTCAACGTCGGCAGGCAGGGGTTCTATCCGAACGACGTCGGCCAGTACAAGGCGACGCTGCTCGTGAACCGGCTGAACCTGCTGATGGGCACGGACTGGATTGCCGAGCCGCGACGCGTCGATTCGCAGATCAACCTGCATGCCGATCTCGTGATTGGCTGCGTCGATTCGCGACGCGCGCGCCACGCCATCGTGCAGGCCGCAAAGCGGGGCAAGTGTCGCTACTACCTCGACTGCGGCAACGAGACGGATCGCGGCCAGGTCATCCTCGGCGAATTCGGCAAGCCCCGGCACGACCGGTTGCCCCACGTGGGCGACCTGTTTCCGGACCTGCTGAATGCAAAGAACGACAAGGGCGACGATACGACAAGGGCTGACCTCATCGAGTCACCGGCCATCAGGCCAGCGCAACGCTATACGCGTGCGTGTGACTCATTTCTCCACTGCAAGGACTTCGTCTCTCACTGGGAGGGGCGGTCCTTGCGCATACCTCAAAAGGAAGTTCGTGATGTTGAAAAAACTGTTCGACCGAGACACGAAGCTGGCAGCGCGAACGCTCGTGTTCATGCTGTACGGCGTCGTGCCGATGTTCGTCTTTGGCTGGCTGCTCGCCACCATCGCACGCCATCCCGAAGCCGTCGCTGCAGGACGAGTACGCGTATCGCTACACGATGTACTGGCTCGGAGGCGAGAAGTGGCTTCCGCTGCTCCTCGGTGCGACGGCGTTCGGTTCGCTCTTCTGCGGCGTTGAATACCTCGCCCGTGTGGCGTTCCGGTACGCAGAGCCGCAGTTCATGCCCGCGGTGCGCACGAAGGTGCAGGAGTGGACGCTCAAGCCGTTCGTGAGTGCGCTGGCGTTTGTCGATGGCCTGCTCATCGATAACGTCCGCGCCTGTGTGGCCGTGTTCGCATTCGGCGTGGTGCTGGCCTTCTGGTCGCTGCACCTGCTGAAGGTGAGCGAATCGCGAGGGCCGGCCCGGTGATGCGGTATCGGCTGCTCTCTTGACCCAAGCGCCGCCCTTTCAAACGGGCGGCGCTTTTTTTCGTCCGTTGTACCTCTGTGTGCGCGGCGAGCGTCACCAGTGCCGCAGCGACGGTACGAACAGAACGAATATTCCGGCGGCCGCGAGCGACGGCCCGAACGCGAGGCGCGGGAGCGTGCGCGCCCGGGTCGATGCAGCATGCAACAGTCCGGTGAGGACCGCGAGCGCGGCGGCGATGAATAGGATGGCCGGCAGCGCCTGCCAGCCCAGCCACGCACCCAGCGCGGCAACGAGCTTGAAGTCGCCGTGGCCGATGCCTTCCGAACGGCTCGCGGCCGCGACGCCCCACGATAGGGTGCGAAGCCCGAGGTAGCCCGTCACTGCGCCGATGACGGCATCGTTTAGCGGCGTGACGATGGCGCCAAGATTGAGCAAGAGGCCGAGCCAGAGCAGCGGAATCGTGATCAGGTCGGGCAGCAGATGGTGGCGGCGATCGATGTCCGCTGCGACAAGCAACGGGAGGCACAGCAGGCAGGCGGCAAGGGCGGCCAGCGACAGCCCGGTCGTTGTGAGCGCCACGATCCCGACGCTCGCGCACGCGAGCGCACCGAGCACGCGCTCATGCCGCCGCACGGAACGTGTATGTGTGTCCTCGCCGAGCGAACGCAGGACCGTGCTGGCGATCGCTGCAGAAAGATCCGGCATGATCGCACCGAGCGCACCTGCAACGCCGGTCAGATCGGCGAGGAGCCCGATACTGGCGATCGGCGGCGTGGACTGGATAAAGCTGGGCATGATGGGTCGTCGAGAGTTGGTGCTGAGTCCGGGGCGATACAACGACGTCGCGGTACAGCGAACATCGTGCGCGAGGTGAGGGCGACCCCGCGAGACGAAAGCCAGGTGGTTTTCGCGATCATTCCGGTCGGCGCAGCGACCGCCGACCCGTAGACTGTCCCTATTCCTCGCGCTTTTGGCGCATCGACCTGACCACAGCGGCTTGCCGTTGTGCCTTCTGCTTGTCTCACCGGCCGGACGACTGTCCTGCCTCCATCTTTTGATCCCCCTGGGAGCCCACTCCCGGAAGGGATGCGGCTCCCCTTTTTCCTTTCAGGAGCCGCACCATGCTGAACGTTTCCGCTCAACCCGCTTTCAAGGTTTCGGAACTGAATGGTTTTTCTGAGAAGCAACGTGTCATGGCACAGGACGTTCAGTCCAGTCCGCCCCAGCTTCACCCCGCTACGATTGTCTCGGTCTGGAGCGATCGCACCGCCACGGTAATCTGGGACTATGACCTGCCGTTTGATGCCGAACGCCGTCTCGTCTCGAGCGGCCACGTCGAGCTTCACAACTTGAATCGCTTGTCCTGAGGACAGCCATACGCAGACCGGTTTGTCCGGTCTGCGCCTTTCGCTTCATCCATCTCTTCCCGACAGGGCAAACGCCCCTGACGGGACGGTTGCCCGCAATTTCGTGAGGCAACCATGATCCGTACTCTCTTCTCCATCCTTCTCCTCTCCACGCTCGCCGCCTGCGCGAACATGACTGACTTCGGCTCGCCCGACGTCTACCAGCGTTCCGACGTTCAACGAACAGGTAGCCTGGAGGAAGTCACGGTAGTTCGCGTGCGCAACATCACGATCCAGACGCCGGGCGATGGCACGGGACTGGTCAGCCTCATCACGGCGGGCGCGAGTGCGTTTCTCGGTTCGCAGGTGATCGGCAATGGCAACGGCCGCTACATCGCAGGTGCGATCTCAGGCGCAGGTGCAGGCGTCATCGCACAACGCGTAGGCGCTGCGCTCTCACGCACCGCTGGCCTCGAAATCGTGGTCCGCAAGGCCAACGGTTCGATGCTCGTGGTCACGCAGCCTGACGACCAGCACTTCAAGCCGGGCGACCAGGTTCTGCTAGTCACCAGCAGCTCTGGCGTGCGCGTCACGCACTGAGGCGCTTTTTTTCATTCGCCGGCGACATGCCGGCCTTCCTCTCCAGCACGGCGAGGCGTTTCCCTTTCCGGGACGCCTCGCCATTTTTTTGTTTCGAGGTTTCCATGAATCACATTACGAAAGTACTCCATGCCGACCGCCGCAGTGCGGGCGCGGCACGCGAGACTGAAATCACACGCCGCGCGCGGGGTTTCCTGCGCCGCGTGGCAGGCGACCTGCGTCTGCGCACGGGCGAACACGACATCACCGAGCATCCGGCCGCACAGGGTCAGGGTTGCCGCGTGAGGCTCAACACCGGGCGCCTCATCATTGAGGTGGCGGACGCACCGGCGCGCAACAGTGTCGCCGTTTCGTTCCGCACCCGCCGCGGCCGCGCCGACCTTTCGGGCGGTGGCGATAACGCGGTGAGTCTCGAGCAGATATCGTCGCGCGAGGGCTATGAGGCGATGCTCGGCTCGCTGCGCCTTGCCAACGGGCTCGATCACGAACGCCGCTAGGAGGGCCTCCGATGCAGATCATCGAGATAGAAATCGAATACGCGGGCGGCCTGACGATCGTCGACCAGGCTACGTGGAATCAAGAGACTGGCGACGTGCTTGTTTCGGAGCGTCTCAAGCAGATTGTGCGCGAGCTCGATACGACGGAAGCGCGACCTTCCATCAAGGCGACGTTTCACGGGCAGAAGATCGATATTGAGCCCACTTCGCGCGGCGACTTCCGGCTTCCCGCCGGGCAGGCGGTCAGGCCGCCCGCGAAAGGCTTCGTCGCGCGGCTTCGACAGTTCATTCGTCAGCCAACCAAGGACCAGCGCCAGCAGGCCGGACGCTACCTCCACACGCTCTCTGCGGGCGCGACGATCGGCGCAACCGGTTTCTGGCACTCGACGACGACCTGGGGGTGGCAGAATGTCCTCGCCGAGCTCAATTTGTGCGTTGCCGCTGTGGTACTCTTTTATGCAGGTATCGTGTCGATGAACGGAGACTAACTATGGGTTGGAGTTTCTTCGCACTGGCGGTCGCAATCGCGTTCAGCGCGTTGGGTCTCGTCATGGACCACAATGGCCGCAAGGCCGATCGCGAACGCCGCGGGCATTCGCACTGAACAATTCACTGTAGCGCCGGCTGACGCCGGCAAATCCGAGTCAAGGGCTGCACCTCACGGTGTGGCCCTTTTTCTTTTCAGGATCGAAAACATGCAATCAACCCTTGAACTCGATCTGCCTGTCGCACTCGCGGCAGCGCCGTTCGACACGCTGGGCAAGACAGTCGCCGAGGTGACCCACGCAATCGGCCGCCAACTTCGCATGACCGAACTCGAACCGGAGTGGGTCTGCATCGCCAACTACGTCGGCGACGCGAAGACTAACGTCTACGGCCTGCGCGAAACTGCGCCATGGCCGCAGACAGGCGGGCCACGGGAACGCCTGTGCCTGTCTGTCGAGCGCGGCCGTTCCGAAGGCTGGACCGTCCACATCGAGCACGTCCGCTTTCACGAGAAGGGCGACGGCAATGGCCATTGGGGCAGCGTGCCGCTCATCCGCATTAAGACGCTGAACCGCACGCTCGCCTGGTCGGTCGCTGCGGTCGTGTCGCGCCTGCTCGATATCGATTGACCTTCAACTTTTCCGTTTCTTTTTTCCCTTGCGGGGCATCGCCCCGGACGGGTGATGCTTCGCCTCACAGGAGCCTCTCATCCATGTACACGCTTTCCATTCCCGACGCCGTTCTCTCGACCCGCACTCTCGCCGGTCTCTTCAATCTGTTCCGCGACGAGCGCGTGCGGGCAACCGACACGGCCCTCATCGAGCTTCGCGGTGCGCCGGCCGACGTGAGCGTCACCCGCTACAACGGCGAACTGGCGCTTCGTCAGTCCGGCAGCGCGGAGTCGATCGTCACCACCATGCTCGAGGAGGTGCGCAGCGCCGGATTCCTCGATGACGAAGGCGCGCAGCGCGAGTCGTGGCAGATCCGCGCAGCGGACTGGGACGGCCTGTTCGAGTTCGTGGATGTGTGCCGTAAGCCGCAGCTGCTGCTCTCGACCAACCAGGTCGAGGCGGCCACTTCGCAAGCGCGCGAGCGCGGTCGCCGGTTCGAGCTTTGCGAACTCTGCATCGAGACCATGACGCGCCTTTTCAGCTTCGGCTACTGCGGTCCCGCGATTCCCGGAACCCGCGACGTCAACAGCCGCCACGAAGTGCAGGTCGCCTATGCACTGCTCGCGAACCTGCCGGTGCCCGAGGCGGTGCTCGATGACTACCGGAAAAACGCCGGAGCATTCCGCTACGGCCCGTACTGGGCGCAAACGCTCATCCGCGTGCCGGAATTGCGCGGCGCCATGCCTGGTGCCAAGCTGGAACCGGTCGTCTCCGTGATGAAGCACAACGGCAAGACGATCGACGCACAGAATGCCGACATCCTGACCATGGTCGCGCGGCTGCTGCCCGACCGCCCGAGCCACCCCGAGGTCGAGGACGTGCTGCATGCCAACGGCCTCATCGACGATCTGCCGCTGCCTGCCACGTTCGACCAGCCGGTCGATGTGGGCGAACCGGTCTCGCCACTCGCGAAGCGCGTGCGCGAGCTCGTTGCCGACACCGTGCGCAAGCGTGCGATCGACTACGCCGACAGGGAGCTGGCCGCGGGCAACATCAGCCGGCGCTTGCACCGGCATCGCTGCAACATCGCGCGGCTCGAGCACGGGCGCCATACCTTCGCGTACGGCAACCGTCTCTCTCGCGCGCTGGACGAACGCAATGTCGGCTTGCTGCTCGACGTGCTGGACACCTCGGACGAGCATAACCGTTCGAGCAAGATGGCGTTCCACGAGGTCCTCGGCGTGAAGGTTCTCGGACTGCGTTCCGCCGCCCGTCGCCGCGCCGTGTTTCACCTTTGCGGCTTCAACGAAGATGAGCAGGCGCAGTGGGAGCGCGACGCGGCGCAGGCGAAGGCCGAACGCGATGCCGAGCGCGACCTGAAGGAAGCCCGCGAGGTAGCGGCCCGCGCCCGCTACATCGGACCGGGCCAAGGCGAGCTGACTGGCGTCGAGCACGTCGATCGCGCGATCAGCGAGGGCTATTGCACGATCCAGAGCTTCCGGCACGGTGCGACGCTGCGCTACGCGCTCGTGCGCGGCAACGAAAGCGCCGCTCGTCGCCTGAGCGCGAAGGACGGCACGCTCGCGTATGCGCGCGCCGTGCTGGACCGGCGCGCTGCGTGAGCCGGTATCCCAACTTCTGAAACCCGCCGACGCCCTGTGCGTCGGCTTTTTTTTGTCCGTAGAAAACGCGAGCAGCGCGAAAGCTGTATCGATTTCGCGAGCATTGCACCGCCCGGACGAGAGGCACGCGCCTAAACTGGCTTCTATCCCCCGCGTCCCTGACGCATCGACCCAGCCGGCGCAGCCGGCAATCTAACCCGCCTGACGGGGGCATCGTCCCCGAGAGGGCGTGCTCTCCTGCCAGGCTCTCCGAAAGGACCTGTGCCATGAACCCCCAACCCGCCGAGGTGCCGGTCGCGCAGCTTGAATGCGCAATCAATCACTGGCGAGAACGCCGCCCGTCTGCCGATCCCGAAAAGCCGTCGCTGTGCGCAGAAGCACGCGCACTGGCCGACGTGTATGGTCTCGCGATCTACCACGGTTGGGCGGGCGTCTCGCGCGCCTCGCTGAGCGAACAACAGCGCGCAGCGCTCGACGCAGCCCTGCTGTAAAAACGAATTAACGCGTCTCACGACGCATCGCATCGCCGCCACCGCGGCATTCTCAATGACCCCGCCGGGACAACGCTCCCGCCGGGGAGTTTGCTCGCGCGGGGTTTCTCTTTTTCAGGAAACCTCATGCAAGTCAACGCTTCCCAACTTAATGCTCTCCTCACGGCCTTTGTCCCGCAACGTCTGCCGGTGCTCATCACCGGACGCCCGGGAATCGGCAAGAGCGACATCGTCGCGCAGGTTGCCGACACGCTCGCGCACGACCTGCTGATCAGCCATCCAGTCGTTGAAGACCCGACCGACTCCAAGGGCTTGCCGTTTGCGGCGACCGACGGGCAGTCGGCGCGCTTCCTGCCGTTTGGCGATCTGGAGCGTGCGCTGCAACCTCGCAAGCGCCCGCTCATCTGGTTCCTAGACGATCTCGGGCAGGCTTCGCCCGCCGTGCAGGCCGCCAAGATGCAGCTGCTGCTCGCACGCCGTATCGGCGAGCACAAGCTGCCGGAGAACGTCACGTTCCTCGCGGCCACCAACCGCCGCAACGACAACGCGGGCGTAAGCGGCATCCTCGATCCGCTGATTTCGCGCTTCGCAACGGTCGTGGAGCTGGAGGCGACCATCGAGGAATGGACTGCCTGGGCCGTGGCCAACGATGTGAAGCCCGAACTCATCGCGTTCCTGCGCTTTCGCCCGGATCTGCTGTCGGTCCAGAAGACCTCGCGCGACATCGAGGCCACGCCGAGTCCCCGCAGCTGGGGGTTTGTCGCGAAGACGATGGGTGTGCTGCCGAAGGAACTGGAACTCATCTCCTACGCCGGTTCGGTGGGCGAGGGACCGGCGACAGAGTTGATGGCGTTCGTGCAGATCTACCGCGAACTGCCGTCGCCGGCGGCTGTCCTCGCGGCACCCGACGTGGCGCCGATCCCCGAGAAGCCGTCGGCCCTGTACGCAATCAGCGCGGCGCTGGCCATGTACGCGAACGAAAGCAATTTCGAGCGCGTCGTGACCTACACCGAACGCCTGATCGGCTCGGGGCTCAACGAGTTCGCCGCGCTGCTGGTGACGGACGCGCTGCGCAAGACGCCTGCCATTGCGAGCACCCATGCCTTCATCAAGGCACAGGGCGGTCCCATCGGCAAGCTGATCCACGGCTAACCGTCATATCTTCCTTTCGTTGTTCCGGGTCGCGCGCAACGCGCTTCCCGCGTCGCAGTTCCCTTTCCTGATTCATCCCATTCCATACTTTTTTCTGGAGTCTCTCCATGAACATCACCGATATTCAGTCGCGCGTCATGCTCTGCTCGGTCACCATCTCGTCGTGGGTCGCACGACGCTTCGACCTGAAGGTCACCGAGGAAGTCGAAAGCCGTCACGACACGAAGGGCATCGGACGCTTCAACAAGCGCCTGCTGCCCGAGAACGCCGCAAGCTTCAAGGAAGTCGTGTCGCTGGGCGGGCGCATTCGCCGCTACTTCTACGACCACACGCTGGAATACAACCAGCTCTCCGTGCGTCTGTTGCCGACCGACATCTATATGGAATTCTCGGCGCAGATGCGAAAAATGAAGGACGAGTTCGATCTCGCCGTGCAGGTGTTCCTCACTGACTACCTGGACCTCAAGGAACAGGCAAGACAGGAGATGAACGGCCTGTTCAACGAGGCGGACTACCCGACGCTCGCGCAGCTTGGCGAGAAGTTCGGCGTGCGCATGGCCGTGTTGCCGTTCCCGGACGCGAGCCAGTTTGGTGTCGATCTGCCCGAGGACGTGCTCACGACCTTGCGTTCCGAAATCGACCAGCACGTCATGCGCTCCATCGAGCACGCCAATCAGGACATCGTGCAGCGTCTCTACGAAGCGGTGTCCGCGATGGCCAACCGGCTGTATGCGGCGGGCAATGTGCGCATCGACGTGGCCGACAACGTGCGCGAGCTGTGCGGGCTGCTGCCGAAGCTGAATTTCAGCGACGACCCGCAGCTCAACCACATCCTGGAACAGGCGAAGCGACACCTGGCCGTGCACACCGGCAACGACCTGAAGGAATCCGAGGTGCTTCGCTCGCAGGTGGCCGCCAAGGCGACCGAGATCGAGGAACTGATGGACGCCTTCATGGGCGGCAAGCCGCAGGCGGCAATGCCTGCGGCCGGCCATGCGCCGCATCTGCGTATCGCTGCGTGAGGTGCCCATGGATCCCCGTATCTCGAAGCAGCGTTCGGCACTGGTGCTGGACCAGCCGTTCTTCGGTTCGCTGGCACTGCGGCTGAAGGTGGTCGAGGATCCGGCCTGCAAGACGTTCTGGGTGGATGGGGAGTCGCTGGGGTACAACCCGGCGTTTCTCGCCACCCTGAACGATCTTGAATGCCGGGGCATCCTCGCACACGAGATCCTGCACGTCGCCAACGGCCACTGCTTCCGGCAGGGGCCGCGTGACGCTGACCGGTGGAACGACGCCTGCGACTATGCGATCAACCCGGTCGTGAAGCAGGCGGGCTTCGTCCTGCCGTCGCCGCACCTCGACGATGCGCGCTTTCATGGCAAGTCGGCCGAGGAGATTTACGCGGTCCTCACGCAGGAGGCGAGGCAGAAGGAGAAGGAGAAGTCTGGCGGCAAGCCTGGCGCGAATGCGCCGGATGGCCAGAAGACACCCGCGAACGGCGCGAACACTCCGTCAGCGGCTCCCGAACCCGATGCCCCGCCGTCCTGCGGCGAGGTCCGCCCCTATCCAGGCCCGGACATGCCCGTGAAGGAGGCCGAGTGGAAGGTCGCCACGCTGCAGGCCGCGAAGGCGGCAAAGATGCGTGGCGCGCTGCCCGGTAGCCTCGCGTCTCTCGTGGACGCGGCGACCGAGCCCTCTGTGGACTGGCGTGCGATCCTGATGCGCTTCGCGCAGCAGGTGACCAACGACGACTACAGCTGGGCGATGCCGAACCGCCGGTATCTGCATATGGGCCTCTACCTGCCGTCGCTGCATTCGCCGGCCGTAGGAGACGCCGTGTTCGTGCGCGACAGCAGCGGTTCGGTGTTCGACGAGACGCAGGCGCAGTTTGCGGCCGAGGTCATCAACGTGGCCGAGGTTGTGCGCCCCGCGCGGCTCATCGTGATGGACTGTGACACGCGCGTCACCCAGGTTCAGGTGTTCGAGCGGGGCGATCCGATCGAGCTTGCACCGGTCAAGGGCGGCGGCGGCACGTCGTTTGTCGATCCGTTCCGGCGGCTGGAAGAGGAGGGCATCAGCCCGGCATTCCTCGTCTATCTGACGGACATGGACGGCAGGTTCCCCGACGTGACGCCTTCGTACCCGGTCCTCTGGGCGTCGACCACGCCACTGAACCGTGTGGCACCCGCACCGTTTGGCGAGATGGTCGAGGTGATTGTCTGACCGTCCATCTTCCTGCATCCGACCCGGCTCTTTGAGCCGGGTTTTTTTTCGTCTGTCGCGACGGTGGCGAGACCGGAAAGCTCAACAAAAAGTGCAGCTTTCCGGGAAAAGACGTGCAGGCGCCTGCACGGCGATCCGGCTGCCTCGCGCGCGTGCGCGCGAGAGGGCGGCCGGTGAAAAATGCTGACCAATATCGCGGGGCTTTTGCCGGACCGCGTACGCAGGCGCGCCAGAACAATACAGGCATGTCCGATGCCGCAGAAAACGCCGCCCTGAAATTCAACCGCCTCGAAGAGAGCGCGGTGAAGATGTTTTTCGCCTCGCTTCGGCCGTTGCAGGAGTTCCTGGACGCGCCGGACATCGCCGAAATACTCGTCAACCATCCCAACGATATCTGGATCGAGCGCCGTGGCGTGCTCACGCGCGTGCCGCTGGAACTGAATCCCTCGACGCTCTCCGGTGCGATCCATTCGCTGGCCTCGTCGGTTGAGAAGTCCGCGAAGGCGGGGACGAACCAGGGCATCCTGAACGCGGGCCACGGCAACCTGCGTATCGCCGCGGTCATGCGGCCTACCTCCATCGACGGCGACGCCCTCGCGATCCGCAAGCATCGCGACAAACACCTGTCGCTCGACGACTACGTGCGCGCTGGCGCGTTCTCGCGGCTGCGCGCGCGACAGGACGAAGACGTCGACTACTTCCCGCCCGGCGCCGAGAACGACGATCTGCGCCAGGCACTGCGCGACATCGTGCGCGCGAAGAAGAACATTCTCGTTGCCGGCGGCACGTCTTCGGGCAAGACCACCTTCCTCAATGCGATCGGTTCCGAAATTCCGGACGAGGATCGGGTGATCACCATCGAGGACACGAAGGAACTGAAGCTCCCGGTGCCGAACCTCCTGCGCCTGCTCTCGAACACGGACGCGGGCGTGACCACGCAGATGCTTGTCGCCCTGTGCCTGCGCTTTCGACCGGACCGGATCCTCGTGGGCGAAGTGCGCGGGGGTGAGGCGTACGACTTCATCCAGGCACTGAACACGGGCCACGACGGCGGCCTCGGCTCCATCCACTCGAGCACGGCGCGCGGCGGCCTTCGGCGGCTGGAGAGCCTCGCCATGCTGGGCGTCCCGTCCGGTACGCGCTGGGACATCGGCGACCTGCGCCAGAACATCGCCAGCTGCTTTCACTACGTCGTGCACATGAAGCGCACGGGCGAGATGCGCCACCTCTCCGAAATCCTCGAAGTGCGGGGCTATGACAACGGGGATTACATCCTCAAACGCGTTTTCTAAACCACTGGAGTGGACCACCCCATGAAGCAACGCCTGACCACCATCCGACGACGTATCGCGCAGCGCGCGCACGCAGCGTTCACGCGATTCTTCAGCCGGCACGAGCTGCGCACCACGCTCGTTGCGCTCGCACTGAGCGCCGTCGCGCCGATCGCCTCGGCAAGCTCCACCGACCTGAGCGACCTGGGGTCGGCAACCGACGTGATCTGCCTCGTCTCCAACTGGATCAGCGGGCCTTGGCTTTTCGGCATTGGCCTCGTGATCATGATCGTGGCGTGTATCGCCATTGCGACCTCGGAAAGCACGATCGCCAAGGTGCTCTCCGGTGCCTTCGTCGGTATCGGCTTCGCCGCCTGTGCGATCCCCGTGCTGAAGGACCACTTCAAGATTAGCTATGTCTGCACCTAAATCTGGACGTCAGCCCGTCAAGGTCAGCCGCTCGCTCTCGCTCCCGCGCCAGATCGGCGGGGCGGACCGGGTGCTCGCGCTCGCCAACGGCCTCGTCACCGTCATGCTGTGCTACTCGACCGGTTTCGACCTGGGCAGCTGCGTCGGCTTTATCGCGATGGGCGTGTGCATGCATTTCTTCCTGCGCTGGATGAGCTCGCGCGATCCCTGGTGGCGCGTCGTCATGCTCGTCTACAACCGGTACCCGGACGTTCACGAGCCGTCGCCGTCGATCAAGGCATCGGCGCGCTTTCGCCGGCCATACGGATTCGATCAGGACCTGCCATGCTGAAGCCCGGAAAGGGGCGCGCGCTCGCGCGCCGGCCCGTCCACGAAATCGCGCCGTGGGCCACGATGGTGACCCCCGAACTCGTGCTCGACAAGGACGGGTCGCTGCTCACGTCGTTCACGTTCGAGGGCATCGACATCGATACGCCGAACGCAGGCGATATCACGGCCGCGCGCAACAACCTCGACCAGGCCTGCAAGAATTTCGACCATCGCGTCACGGCCTGGTGGCGGGTGGCCCATCGGCGGGTGAAAGGCGATATCGACGGCGAGTTCGCCTCGCCGCTCGACGCGCGGCTCGATGAGATCAACCGGCGCAACGTGGGCAGCGGAAGATTCTTTCGCAACTCCCACTCGTTGTCGCTCGCCTTCACGCCCGAGACCGGCATCAACAAGTTCTTCGAGAAGGTCGGCTACCACCTGAAGGTCGGCGGCAAGTCCATGCCGCTCGCGCTCTTCGAGGCGGTGCGCGACCAGCTTCTCACCCGCAATGCCTTCGTCTTCGATATCGACCAGCTCACCGCGGACATCCGGCGCTTCGAGGGCGTGCTCGATGCCTTCCGTGGCGGAGTCGGTCGGCTCAGGATGAAGCGGCTGGAATTGCAGAACGCGCTTGCCTACCTGCATCAGACGGCCAACCCCTCCGTAGCGCCGCGGCGTGTGCGCTACCCGGTCACGATGCTCGACACGCACCTGACCGAAACGTTCGTCACGTATGGCGCCGAACACCTGCTGTTCGAGTCAGCGCACGGCAAACGCTTCGCGAAGGTCGTTGCGGTCAAGGAGTGGCTAGGCTTTCAGGAAGCGGCGCTCGACGTCCTGTGTGACGTCGATGCGGAACTCGACATCTGCGTGATGTTCCGGTTCCTGAGCACCAGCCGCGCGGAGCAGTTCATCAAGTCGGTGCGCAAGTTCTTCAAGGCGGCGGCGTTCAATCCCTGGGCGATCGCGAAAGCGTATTTCGCCAAGGAAGAGCAGAAGAACGACAAGGACCGCGAGACGCTGGCCGACGAGGCCGAGGATGCGCTCAAACGCCTGAATGCTGAAGGTGCGCAGTTCGGCTACGCGAATATTTCCATAGTCGTGTACGGCGACACGCAGGATGAGTGCGATCAGGCAACGTCCGAGGTCGTGGGGCGGCTGAGCAACGCGGGCTTTGGACTCATCCTCGAAAAGGACAACCTGCCCGCGGCCTGGGCGAGCACGCTGCCGGGTCGCTGGGACCAGCAAAAGCGCCTGCAGTTCGTTGAGACGGCAGCGGTGTCCGACGTAGCGCCCGTGCGCGGCGTGCCCGAAGGCCCCGAGGTCAACGAGTGGCTGACGCAGCAGTTTGGCCGCAGGACGGGGCCGACGACGATCCTGCCCACGCGCCACCGCACGCTTCAGCGCGTGGTTCTCCATCACCCGAGCGGCCGCGCCCACCTGCTCGTGGTGGGGCCGAACGGCGCGGGCAAGACGATGCTGCTCAACTATCTGCTCTCGCAGATGGGACGGCACGACGCTCGGCGTGTGCGCTTTGACAAGGAGCGCTCCACGCGCATCCCGACCGTGCTCTCGGGCGGGCACTTCATCGACGTGACCGGCCGCTATTCGGCGGCAACGCCGATCAACCCGCTTTCGCTGCTCGACGAAGAGCGCCACTACGTCTATGTCGCGAACTGGGTGCAGATGGCGATCGAGGACGACGAGGGCAACGGCTTCCGGTGTTCGCCCGCGCAGGAGCGCGAAATCTACGAGAAGGTGCAGCTGCTCGCGACGGGCTACGACCGTGAGTACTGGACGCTGTCGTACCTGACGACGCTGCTGTCGGCGGAGCTTCGCGAGCGCCTGCGCATCTGGACGAAGGGCGAAAAGAACGGCCAGTTCTTCGACCATGCGGAGGATGCCTTCGCCCTATCGGAGAACCTCTCCATCGAGTGCGGCGACCTGTTCCAGAACCATCCCGAGGCGGCGTTCCTCTTCATGGATTACGCCTTCTACCGCGTCTCGCAGTGGCTGGACGGCAAACGCTTCACGGTCATCGAGATCGAGGAGTGCGGCTTCTACTTCCTGTATCCGCGTTTTTATGCGCGACTCGAACTGTGGGCGGTCACGATCCGGCGCCTGAACGGCATGCTCGCGCTCGCCACGCAGTCGCTCAAGCAGCTTGAGCGCGTGGCGAACTTCGAGATCCTGAAAGAACAGCTTCAGAACATCGTCTATCTCGCCAATGCTGACGCGCGCAGTAACCGCAAGCTGTACGCGGACGTGTTCGGGCTCACGGAGAGCCAGATCGACATGATCGCGGACGCCGTACCCAACCGCGACTACCTGTGGGTGACGCCCACGCATACCCGCATGTTGCAGGCGAGCTTTGACCGCGAGACGCTCGCCGCGCTGCGCGCCGATGGCCGCGCGCAGAACGTGCTCGACAGGCATTTTGCGTCAGGCGACGAGCACTGGCGCGAGAACTACATGCGCGAAATGCTCGCGCACGACTAGGAGAGATGATCTTGAAAAAGCTGATTGCAGGTGTTCTCTGTGTTACGGCAGGCGTGTTGGGCCTCGTCCAGACAGCGTCGGCCCAGTTGACCGTGTTCGACCCGGCGAACTTCGGGCAAAACATCATCACGGCCGCCAAGGCGGTGCGTGGCGAGATTTACCAGAACACGAACATCGTCTACCAGTACCAGATGATGGCGAACCAGCTGCTGCAGGCGACGAACCTGAATCCGACGGCGATGAAGGCGCAGTACGACCAGATCACGGGCGACATCGCCAAGGTCAGCGCGTATAACAGCAACCTTCAGGGTCTCTATGGGAGCCTAACGCAGGGCAGCTCGTACATCACGCACGTGCAGAACCTGATTTCCACGTCGGGCAAGTCGCCGACCCAGTGGCTCTCGGACATGAACGCGCTCTACAAGCAGGGCGACGCAACTGCGACGAGCCTCTTCCAGATGGGTAACGACGTGAACCAGCACGTGCAGACGCTGGCCACGCGGCGTGCCGAGCTTCAGTCGCAGCTGTCGATGACGCCGACCCAGGAAGCGACGGCGTCGCTCACGACGCACTACCTCGATATCGTCACCAGCCAGAACAGCGACCTGTTGCAGATGATGGCCGCAAAGACCCAGAACGACGCCCAGCAGTCCGCGATTGACAACGCGATGGCGAAGGACCGGTCCGCCGCCGCACAGAGCTTCCAGGCGAAGCAGGACGCGGAGCGCGCTGCGCTTAACGCGCTGCCGACGAACTGAGGCTGAGCATGAACGCAAGACGCAACTGGGTCGCTGTACTGGCGTTCTGCCTGACGCTGTTTGTGTCGATGGGCGCGCGCGCCGACGACACACCCGCTGAGGGGCAGCAGATCACGCCACCCAGTGACACGACGGTCACGGTGACGTCCAAGGGCAATGACACGTTCGCCTCGACGATCAAGAAAGGCGAGATCGCGCAGGGCAATGCTTTGGCCATGGGCAAGCTGACGGACATGTTCAGCGCGGTGATTCCGGCCGCCGTCACGGCCAGCCAGAGCGTGAAGCCGGAAGCGGACAAGTTCGCGGCGGGCCTTGGTGTCATCACCCTGGTGCTGACATGGGTGCGCTTCTCCGCGACGCGAGACCCGGTCAATGCGTGGGTTGTCGTGTTCGAGGAACTCGCGACGCTGGGGATCTTCGCGTCGATCTACGTGGGTTACCAGAGTTTCGCCCCGGGTTTCTACGGATGGTTCCAGACGCTGGCCGGCATGATCCAGTCCGGCGCAGGAGGCGGCTTCCTCAGCGCGATCGGCGGTATCGCCGGCTCTGCGTTTGAGTCCGTCGTCGAGGCCTACAAGGGCACGCACTGGTACGAGTACATCGCACTGACGATCTCGCTGATCCCGCTGATCCTGGCCTACCTGATCCTGATGCTCACCGGTGTCGTCTTCACGTTCATGAACAATCTCGGCCTGATCCAGGCGGCTGTGGGCATCGTCATGGGCCAGATCGCGATTGCACTAGGCTTCTCGTCCTACACGCGCGGCTATTTCAGGACGTGGCTGGACTACATGATCAGCGCCGGCATGTACTGCGTGGTGAGCGCCATTCTCACGAGGCTCGTGATCGGTTCGCTCTCGACGGCACTTACGACCGCGACGCCCAAGGGATTGACGACGGGCGAGGGGGGGGTGTACGTGTTTGACCTGTCGCTCTTTGTCTTTCTGCTGTCGTTCGAAATTCCGAAGTTCGCGGCCATGTTTGGTGGCGGTGCCAATGCTTCGGGCTCGATGATGAAGAAGGTGGGGAGCGTGGCGACCGGGGGCATCCTGTGACAGCCAGCGCCCTGCATTCGCCAATCGAAGCGGCGGCGCTGCTTGCGGTGCACGATCGCCGCGTGGCGCTTATCCGCCAGGCGGCCAACGAGGCAACCGATGCGGAATACCGTGTGCGCTGGGGCGATGTGCTCGGGCGCTGCGCGGCGTGGTTCTCGAGCCTGCCCTGGTCGCCGCAGCTCTACCGGGAGCCAGGCGGTGCGTTCCGCTGCACCGTCGAAACCGCGTTCTATGCGATGCGTCTGGCGGGCGGGCAGAAGTTCGGCACGAACCTGCCGTCGGAGCATCGTCGACGCATTGAGCCGCAGTACAACCACGCCGTCTTTCTCGCGGCGGTCTGCTCGGGACTGGATGAACCTTACCGGCACTTCGTGGTGCTGCGCGAGCGCGACCGCGCCGAATGGAATCCGGCCGCGCACGGGCCGCTTGGGCCCTGGCTTGGTGGGAGCGCCTACGCCTTGCAGCGCCGGGCGGCGCCGCTGCCCGTAGAGCGCATGCGTACCGCGCTCTTCGCACAAAACCTCATTGGCCATGATTTGCTTACGGGCTACGAGGCCGACGTGCTCGCGCAGCTTTTCGGGGCAATCAATCCGGTCGCGAACCCCCAGGGCGCCGAATCGCTCGTGCACAAGGTCGTGCGCCAGGCGGTGAACGTGGCGGCCGACTTCGATCGCAAGGCGCAGCAGGGGGTGTACGAGGCGGTCCAGTATCCGGTGCCCGCCGCCATCCACGTCGCCGCCGCGATGCAGCCAGTCGTGACGCCGGCCGCGCATCCGGTCGCGGCCCAGCCTTCGGGTGCTGGATCGGCTCGTATGCCCGGCAACACCGCCGCGACACCATCGGCAGCCATGCCCGCGCCGCCTGCGTCGGCGGCCGTCGACGCGGGGCAGGCCGCTTCGCCTCATTCGGTGCCTGTGGCTCCGATGGCGTCGCCGCAGGCGGCGGCGCGCGCACCGGAGCCGCCCTCGGTGATGGAAGCCATCCAGGACGATCTGGCCCAGGCCGTCGCGGGCGAGGACGAATCCCTTTCGTCGCCCGCGCCCGACAGCATGCCGACGACGGCCAGCCCGAAGCATGATCCGCAACTCGGTCTGCCCTTCCAGGGGGACGCGGCCGCCGCGCTCGCAGCCAGAACCGCACCCACCCCCATCGACCCGGCCGCGATGCGTCCGCGTGCACCACGCCAGGAGCGCGCGGGCGTGCCCGGTACATTCGATCAGGTGCTCGAGGGTCAGCCGAACATGATCCGCGAGTTTTTCCGCGCGCTCGCCGAGGACGTCGCCGCCGGCAAGGCAAAGGTGGCCTGGACGGACAAGGGCCTGTCGGTACCCAAACGGCTCGTGGGCAGCTACGGCGTGGCAAGCGACACGCTCGTTGAACACCTGCGCAAGCGCGGCCTGCTCGTCGCGAACGTGCAGGCGGAAATCGTGCTCGCGCCCCGCGCGGGCGAACTCATCGTGGAGCGCCATGCATGAACGCCACGACCCCCTACATCAACCATTTCCGGCCAATCTACGAGGTCCGCGCAACGCTTTTCTGGTTCATCGCCCTCGCGTTCCTGCCGTTCTCGGGTATGCCGTACGGCTGGGCTTTTGCGCTCGCGATGCTCGTGCCGCTTCTCATACGCGGCTCGCAGGTCTGGAAGGCCCTGCGTTTTCGCCTCGCGATCTCGACCAAGTGGCTGACGACGCTGCCAGTGCCGCAGCTCATGGCCGTCCAGAAGAAGATGCGCGAAGACAGCAACTCGATGTACCTCGGCACCGGATTCGAGTGGACGCAGAAGCATTGCCAGATTGCCCATGACATCCTGCGCATGCCGACCACCGACATTCCGGGCCTGCCGAAGTGGCTGGGCAAGACCCGGCGCGGGCGCGAGATCGAGGCCGCAATCGAAAGGCTTTTCGTGCCGGGCGACAGCATCCGCGACCGCGAACCGCAAGGCGTGTCGTGGATTCACGGCATGGAGCCCCAGAAGGTCCGCGTGCCGTTTCACTACAAGGCGATGAGCGCTCACACCGCCGTCGGCGGCACGACCGGTTCGGGCAAGACCCGTACATATGAGGTCATCTCGACGCAGGTCATCCACTGCGGCGACGTGCTGATCGTCATCGACCCGAAGAATGACAAGGACTGGAAAGCGCGTGTCGAGCGCGAGTGCGCGCGCATGGGACGCAAGTTCCTGTATTTCAGCCAGGCCAAGCCCCTCGAATCGATCCGGCTGAACCCGCTGGAGAACTGGTCGCAGCCATCCGAAATCCCGGGACGCATCGCGCAGCTGATGGAGGAGGGGCCGTTTCGCGATTTCGCGTTCCTCTTCATCGATCGTGCGGTCAAGGGCGAACTGTATATCGGAGACAAGCCGAACCTGCGCTCGATCCTCAAGTACGCGCAGGCGGGCGTTGCCAAGCTGCTCGAGCGCAGCCTGGAGCGGTTCTTTCGCGAGAAGGGGCTCGACAACTGGGAAGAGCTGGTCGCGACGACGATCACGCAAATTGGGGGCAAGCCCGGCAGTACGTCCCGGGTTGACGCGATGGCGCTGCTCTACAACGAGCGGTACGCGCACAACGATCTCGGTCACGAGGCGATCGACGGGCTCATTGCGACGCACACGCACGACCGCGACCACTACACACGGGTCATCGCGTCCGTCATGCCGCTGCTGCAGATGCTCTCCACGGGAGAGACGGGTCTCTTGCTCGCGCCCAAGGTCGAAGACTTCGATGACGAACGCGAAATCTGGGACATCGACCGCATCATCAAGCAGAAGGCCGTGCTCTACATGGGCTTCGACTCGTTGTCCAACAGCATCGTCCAGAAGGCGATCGCCTCGCTGGTGCTCGCCGATGTGGCGGCCGTGTGCGGCGCGATCTACAACTTCTACAAGGAGACGCCCGATGTCGTGCTGATCATCGACGAGGTGGCCGAAGCCATCAACGAGCAGGTGATCCAGATCCTCAACAAAGGGCGTGGCGCGGGGTTCAAGGCGTTCGTCGCCTTCCAGACACGCTCGGACCTCGAAGCGAAACTCGGAAACGCCGCAAAGATGCTGCAGGTTTTGGGCAATCTCAATAACCAGGTCATCCTAAGATTGGAGGACAGCGACACGGCGCTGTGGTTCTCGGACAAGGTCGGGGAGACTGCCATACGCAATATCCAGGTGTCCGGTGGCACGAGTCGCGGCAGCGAAGGGCACATCGGCGAGTTCAACGGAACCATCACCCGGTCGCTGCAACTGGAGAAGGCGCCGCTCATTCCGGTGGCGCTGATCCAGCGATTACCGAACCTGCAGTACTTTCTGCGCATCTCAGGGGGCGCTGTGTATCAGGGCCGCATTCCAATCCTGCAAGGCTAAAAAAACAGGCATGACTTCCACCTTGTTCAAAAAAATCATTCGCGAACACAAGCTCTCGTCGCATCTGGTGCCGGTGTTCACGCTCGCACCCGAGCTCGAACTCGCCTGTTCGCGGCTTGCCGACTTCATCGGCGAGCGGTTCGTCGGCGAGTCCAGGCCGCTCATGTGCGAGATGCTGGAGGAGGGTATCGCGGCCTACAAGCGCGTGCGCAAGACGGGCGAACCGCATGTCGCGTTCATGCAGGGCCTGTTCCGCCGCTCGTATCTGCTCTATGCCCGGCGTTACGTGGTGACTGAAGGCGAGCGCGTGCACGTATGGTGTCCGATGCTCGAACCGGTGACGGGCTTCGAGGCTCGATTCCCTGAGGGCGCCGCCGCCATGGTCCACGAGGCGTGTCCCGAGCGCATCACGCACAAGACCGCCGCATTCCAGCTTGCCGCGCGCGCGCTCACCGGTGAGGGATTCCGGCTTTACTTCGAGGACTACGATGTCGCTCACAGCTACCCTGATAGCGAAACTGTCGGGGCTTGATGCGGCCGACGCCGCGCGCGTGCTCTCGACGGTGCGCGCGCAGGACGATCTGGCCGCGCCTGCGCCGCGCGAGTTTGCACGCGGGCGAGCCGCCCGCGCGTATGGACTCGCGGTGGTGATCGTACGCAACCCCGTGCGTTTCTGGTTCGGGCTGGCCGGTCTGATCGCGTTTCCCTCCTACCTGCTCGTGTCCGTAGTGGAGTGGCTGAATGGCTAGCAGCCGCTTCGCACGTCACGTCAAATGGTGGTTTTTTGTGCTGCCGCTGCTGGCCGCCGTTGTGCTGCCGGTCGTGCCGGACCGGGCACTCTTCGAGATCAGCGATCTCGAATCGCAGTCGGTTGTCGATACGCTGGGCGATGCGCGCGCAGGCGAGGCGGTTGACTCGACTAACGTGCTTTTCCGGCGCTGGTTTGTGGACTCGGGGGCCGTGCGCGCGACAATGAGTGCCCGCAGCCATGACGATCTGGACGCCGACGGCATGGGCGGTTTTGCGCGGGACTGGGCACGCCAGTTCTGGATGCTGGTGTACCGCGCGCTCTATCGCGCGCTGGTGATGCACGCCTGGCTGGCTGGAATTCTGGTGCTGGGCATGGCTGCCGCAATCGATGGGGCGGTTCGGCGCAAGATCCGGGCGGCCGCGGCCGGCATGGCGAGTCCGCTCTCCTTCCATCTGGCCATGCATGCGTTACTCATGCTGCTCGGCAGTGCCTTTGTCGTGCTGCTGCTGCCGGTACCGCTCATTGCGCAATGCTGGACGCTGCTGGCCGTCCTCCTGCCGCTGCTCATCTGGATCGTGAACTCTTCAGCCTGAAGAGTCGATCCGCTCCTTCGTCCTTACCCCGGAAAGCTCACGATTTTTGTGAGCTTTCTGCCTTTTTACGTGCAGGCGCCTGCGCGACGCCGTGCCGTGCGTGTCTGCGGGACCGGTGCCGTCCTGAAAGCCCCCCGAATTGCCTGTGTTTCGCCCCTGTGCGCCGCTGGCGTCCCGCAACAATAGGTAGGTGCCGCGCGCTGGTGCGCGTGCAACTGATACGGGACCCAGACATGAGCACCATCAACGAAGATGTGACGATCGATCACGCGGCAGCCGCCACAGTGGCGGGCGCACCGGCAACCCGCCCGGCTGCGGCAGGCGAGGGCGAGGCGGCCAGTGCGGCCAACGGCGCGGATGCGCGCCAGCTGACTGACGGCGCAGACGATGCCGAACTGGAGAACGAACTCCAGCAGATGGAGAGCGACGCCGCGACGCTGCAGCGCGAAGGCATGATCAGCGAGACCGAAGCCAACGAGAAGCGCGAGCAGGTCGAGCGCACGCGCCGCTTCTTCCGTGAGCTGCCCCCGGCCGAGCGCAGGGCCATCGTGCTGCGCCGTCGCGAAATCGGCCGGCAGCTGCTCGACAAGCAACTCTCGGGCGCCGCCATTGTTCCCGCGCAGGTTCGCCTGAACCACACGCGGCTTCGCCCGCTTTTCGAGCAGTGGTGGCCGTACCTGAACCGCATGAGCTTGAACATGCAGCGCTTTGGCCGTGCGACGTTCGGCGAGGAGGACAAGGAAACCGTCAACGCCTGGTTCGACAAGCAGCTCGACGCGCTCGAGGCCTACGTCGACGAGCAGTTCCAGGTGGCCGAGGCATTTCGTGAGCGCACCGAACGCGAGATGACGGCCCGAGGCGATATCGTGTTCAAGCCCACCGTCACCAAGCCTTCGCTTGATATCACGGTCGAAGCCTACTCGCGCTTCGCAATGCGACTGCTTTCGATCATCATGCGCTTTGACCGGGTGATGGATCACTTCGATTTTCTCGTCTGGAACAGCGCGCGTGACCAGTCAGACATCGACGAGGAAACCGGCCGCTTCCTGCGCAAGTTCCAGCCGGTCGGCGTGCGGGGTTACATGACCCACCTGCGCCTGATGACGGCGGTTCGCGGTCTCTGAGCGGCGCGTCATGCTCGACGGCCTGAACCCCCAGCAGCGCGAGGTCGCCCGCTCGCGCCAGCACTGCCTGGCCGTCGCCTGCCCGGGCGCCGGCAAGACGAAGACGATTGCCACCAAGGCGGCGGCTCTGCTTCAGGAGCCGCGTTCGTTGGTGGGAGCGGTCACCTTCAGCAAGGATGCGGCGGTCGAGCTGCGCGAGCGCATTCTCAAGCTCGCAGGTGCCGCCGCGAAAACGCGGCTCATCGCGGGCACGTTCCACTCGCTCGGCTTCCGGCAAATCGGCCGCCAGGGCGGCAAGCGCCAGGACATCGCTTCCGACGGGGACCGCACGGGCCTGCTCATGCGCGCGCTGGCCGAGACGGGCCTGAACTGGAAGGTCGAGGAGGCCGTGCCGGTGATCGAGCAGCTGAAGACCGGCGTTACGCATGCCATCGAGGGCTCGCCCGAGGCGATCCTGTACGAGGCCTATCAGGAGGCACTCGCGCGCAACGGCAAGATCGATTTCCAGGACATGCTGCGCCTGTCGATCGCGGGCATGGAGTCCGGTGAGATCGAACCATACGCGTTCACCCATCTGCTCGTTGACGAGTTCCAGGACACCGACCCATTGCAGTACCGCTGGGTCGAACTGCATGCGGCCGCAGGGGCATGCGTGACGGTCGTCGGCGACGATGACCAGAGTATCTACGGCTTTCGGGCCGCGATGGGCTTCCGCGGCATGGAGGGGTTCGCCTCGAAATTCGAAGCGCAGCGCGTCGTTCTGGGTAGCAACTACCGGTGTCGCGCCGAGATCCTCGCAGTCGCCGACCGGCTGATCCAGCACAACACCGACCGCATCCCCAAGGTTCTCCACGCCGAGAAGGGCGCGGGCGGTATCGTGCTCGCGCGCCGGTTCAACGACGAATACGAGGACGCGGCGGCAGCCGTCGAGGCGTTCCAGCCAAGACTTCGTTCGGGCCAGTCTTGCGCCATTCTCTCCCGTACGAACCGCGTGCTGGACGCCATTGAGGCCGTGTGCCGCTCGTATGGCGTGAAGTATTACCGCGCGTCGGGGCGCTCGGTGCTCGACCAGCCGGAGGGTGCGCTGATGTGCAACCTCCTGCAGATCGTGCAGCGCGTGAAGCTCAACGGGCTCGATGCCGTGCTCGGGTATGCGGGGATGAGCACGCGCGACCTGACGGCGTTGCACAACGCGATGGGCGCGACACTCGCGCAGAAACAAAAGAAGGATCTGGTCGCGCTCGGCCTCACCGAGGATACCGCCACGGCCTATCGCGGCTTCATGAAGCGTCTGGCCGAATGGCAGGCGCTGTGTGAGCGGCAGTTTTACTCGCTCGCGCTCGCGGGTGTACGCGAGTGGATGATGACATACGTGCGAAAAGAGGCTGCTGAGCGCGCGATCGTTGCGACGTATGACGTCATTTCGCGGCTCAATGGCTCGTTCAGTGAACGGATCGAGTTCCTCAAGCGCACCAACAACGAGCCTGCACCGGATGCGCTGGTCCTGACCACCATGCACAGTTCGAAGGGCCTGGAGTGGGACCACGTGTGGATCACGCGCGCCGAGGAAAACGTTGTGCCGGAG
>NZ_BBJJ01000028.1 GCF_000739815.1 Paraburkholderia mimosarum LMG 23256 = NBRC 106338 | reverse complement strand
AGAATTTAGGCGAGATAGTCGCCAAGCCCAACAGGACTCGCCTCTAATGACGATGCGAATGTGCGCTTTCGCTATCCGCGCCTGTACCTTCAGGGTCGATTTATGCGGTTTGCATGAGTCGCGTCCAAGACGATCATCGTGCTCGGTCGTAGGGCGCAGCGCGGCCAGTTTCGGACACTCGACAGGCTGCGCAAGATTGCTGACAATTCGATCCTGCACACGTGTCGAAATCGTCAGAGTGACCTTGGATGTATCCGTGGGCGGAAAGTGGCCGCCCTAGCTAGCCACCAGCCACAGGTCCACTGGGTTCGGCTCTTTTCGGTCGGCTTAGGTTCTTGAATTGTTCACTGAGAAATGAAGGTTCGCCAAATATTGCTTCTCGCAACTTGGATGGCTAGCGCCTCCGCGGTTGCCAACCTCATCCGACCCATCGATATTAGCGACGAGTTCCTGCGCTATCGTCACAACTCACAAGCGATTGCGGTCTTTGGCACTGACATCAGCAACGATCCCGTCCTCCCGGCTGCAGCAAGATCTGGCTTATATTTCCAGAACGGCAGGCGGGCTTTCAAGGCGAAGCGGTATCTCGACTCCATACAGGAGTACAGCCGTTGTCTGGACATACATCGTACTGCGCCAGCGTTCAACAATCGTGGTCTTGCGTACTGGAAGGCAGGCAACGTTGATGCGGCCGCGCAAGACTTTTCGGACGCTATCCAACTCGACCCGAACGACGTCCCGGCTCGTTTGAATCGCGGCAACCTGATGCTGGGAAGCAAACGGTTCGACGTAGCAATTGAGGACCTCACGCATGCGATCGATAGCGGAGATCGGCGTGTAGATATATATATCGCTCGGGGTAACGCATACCGCCTCAACGGCGACGCGGCGAGCGCGCTCCATGACTACGACACTGTGTTGGCGCTGGCACCAACTAGCCCTCAGGGCCATGTGGGTAAAGGCGGTGTCTTCGATGACCTCGGCATGTTGTTCGAAGCCAAGTCTGAATTCACGACCGCATTGGAACTTGCGCCTAGCGATACCGATGCAACGCTGGCGCTTGCCATGGTCCTGCATAAGCAGCGCAGGTATTCTGAATCGATAGTAGCTTTCACATCTGCGTTGAAGTCGCGGCCCACCGAAGCCTGGATCTTCGAACAACGAGCGCACACATATTCCGACATGGGGAACTGGACACAGGCCATTTCAGACTATTCCAATGCGATTGTCCTTGATCCGCAAAACGATATGCTGCACCGGTTACGTGGAATCGCGTACGATCATCAAGGAGACTACAGCGACGCGATTGCCGACTTCACGGAATCGATTCGTCTCGCTCCCACGTCCGCGCGTGGATACGTGCTCAGAGCTCGTACCCTTGTTCATTCCGGGAACGTTCAGCGGTCCGTTGATGACCTTTCACAGGTGATTAAACTTATGCCAGACGTGATTTCACTGCGTCAGGAACGTGCGATCTCTCTTGAGCAACTTGGGGACTATGCATCGGCGATCGTGGATTACCGGTTGATCCTGCAAGCGGACCCCAATGATACGAACACCCGCTGCTATCTCGCTGACGACGAGACCACGCTCGGCCAATATGACGATGCCGCGCACGATTACGAAATCGTGAGTCATTCCGCACCGTTCGATGATGGTCTCCTCTACGGCCGTGCGCAGCTGAACTTCTATACCGGCGATTTTCGCCGGGCCGATGCGGACCTCGCTAAGTGGCAGGATTTGTATCGCAGAGGGAAAATACAAAAAGGCGATGGCCAACCGTACTATGTCGACATCTGGCGCCACATTATTGCTCTTAAGCTGTCTGCAGAACACGGTGCGGAGCTTGACGAGCAAGTGGGCAATCTTGATTCCAGTCGCTGGCCGTATCCCGTACTGGCGCTCTACACGGGTAGATCTACCGTCACCGCGTTGCTGTCCGCGGCGGACAGGAGCGAGAAAGAGCGCAGAAACCGAATGTGCGAGACCAATGCCTATCTTGGTGAATGGTTACTGGCTCATGACGATCAAGCGGGGGCACGTCGGAATTTCGAAGCCGCAAGCATGGAATGCCCTGCCAATTTCATCGAGAAGACATTGGCGCGTCGGGAACTTCAGCGGATGAGCCAATCTTCCGCGCACGTGGCCGTCCAGAATTCCACTAACGCGGTGGGCTTACAGTTCACAACGGAAGAGAGGCGCCGCCCGCCATTGAAGGATTCCAACTAGTCGGACAGACGAAACAAGGAGATCCGAGTGTCTTTCCTGAAAGTGGCGAAATGCGGTTCCGAGTCGGCTTATGCCAATTGCATGACGTGCTAGACCGAGGCGATCGTCGCGCTCGGTCGGTGCTTGTCGGCCAGCTTGAGTCATTCGGCTTGGCCTTGCCAGATCGTCAACAATCGGAAAGCATCATCAGATTTTCTCTGATGTCAACTTCAAGCCTGGTCCGACGAACAAGGCGCCCATGGTCTTAGTCTCGCGCCCAAACCACATCCGGCAGACACATCGACCTTCTCAAGAATGCTTTGCATTTGCCGATAAATGATGTTTTGAGCGCTTCGATGGCGAAGGCATCGGGATTCATGCCGCGGGCCATTCCATCAAGAAAGCACCATGAAGAAAAATTTCATACGCCGTGTATTGCTTGCGTTCGCGCCCCTGTGTCTCTGGGCGTGCGCGCAGACTCCGACCGCACCGGCGGCCGCGCCGGCCCGAGCGCCCGCGCAGGCCAACATCGTGGCCGACGCCGTGAAAGCCATGGGCACCTTGTCGCCCGACGTGCGGGCGACCTGCTGGACGGCGATTGCGTCCATGAGCACGGCGGCGGATCACATTGCGGAAACCGCGGACCGGATTCATGCATGCCTCGCGTCGCACGATCTGCCCGTTGCATTGCGGGTGTTCATGCTGCAAAGCCTGACGTTGAACGAAATGGCGCTCAAGGATTACAGCGCCGCGATCGATGCGCAGCGCGCCGCGATCGATCTCGAACCGACGCCTGGCGACGACCAGCTGCTCATGCTCGCGTCGCTCTACGAAACCACACACCAATACCCGCAAGGCATGGCCGCGTTGGAGCAGTTGCGCGCCAGGCACGAAGCCGCGCACGACCTGGATACGGTGCTCGGCGCGCCCTACTATCTCGTGCTCGGCAAAACGCTCACAGGGACTGGCCGCCATCAGGAGGCGATCGAGGCGTTTTCCAATGCGATACGCCTCACCCCCGCGCTTGTCGATGCGTATCGCGGCCGCGCCGCGGAGCGCGAGGCCGGCGGCGACACCGCCGGGGCGCGTGCCGACTACGTCGAGTTCGCGCGGTGGGCGCCGGAAAACAGCATCGACGCCACGACCCAGGCGAAGCTGTCCGGCATGGGTATCGACGCGGCGAGCGAGCGCCGTCATCCGTTCGGCAACGCGAACCCCTTGCACGAGGCCTTTACGCAGTCGCTAGCCGCCGCGCGGGCGTCGCTCCAGACGGCTGCCACGCCCGCGGCAAAGGCGGCGGCGTATAGCGACATCTCGACCTCGCTCGACGGCACTGGGCAGCACGAGCAGGCGCTCGCGGCCATCGACCAGGCGATTGCGCTCGCCCCGGACGACATTTCCCTGAAACAGTCCAGGGTCACGACGCTCTTTACGCTGGACCGGGTAGACGACGCACTCAAGGCGGCCGCGCCGTTGCTGGATCAGATGCGCAGCCAGCTGGCGGGCGGGACCGATCCCGTCGCCGTCTATCACCAGTACGTCGAAGTGACCGGCTCGTCTGGCTGGGCCTACATGCTCAAGGGGGACTGGACCGGCGCGGTCGACATGTTCGCCGATTGCGCGCGCGGGTCCGAGCCCCTCGACCGGGACTATCTCGCGGCGCTTTATGTGATCATCCGCGCGCGCAGCAACGGCGCGGCGCCGGCTAACCCTTACTTCGAAAACTACATCCAGCGCCGCAGTGTCATGCCAGCGACGCAATATCGCCAGGTGCTGCTGCAGTACGTCCGCGGCCGCGCCCCGCTGAGCGTGGTCTACGGCATGATCGCGCTCATCCCGAATCCTGCTGCGCTTCAGAATGCGCTGGCTGAAACCTGGATGATGGCCGCGGCGTACAACCGGTTCGTGAAGCACGACGACGTAACCGCACGGACCTACCGGACGCGGGTCGGGGACCTCGAACCCTCCGGCACCATGGAATGGACGATGGTCCGCTTCGGTGGAGTGTGATGGTCGTCAGCGCCGAGTTCGTGAGAAAGACAAGCGCCGCGGCGCGATGGACGATGCTGGCCGCGGCAGCGGCTGCGCTCGCGACCACCGCAATGGCGGCCGTACCGCCGCCGCAGGACGGAAGGCTGCGCGGCGGAAGCGACCCGCAGCGCTTGCCAACCATCCCGTACAGCGACCCAGCCTCGCCGTGCGCGACTCAGTGGGGTTTCGGCGACGGCGCATTCCGTTCCCCGCTGTCGACGCCCGAACAACTGCGCGCGGTGTGCGCCAGCGAAGCGGCGCGAGGCAGCCTCGAAGCCAGGACCATTTACGGTCAGCTGGTGATGGCCGGTGTGGGTGGCGCGCCGTCGCGAACGGGATTCGCCATCCTGCGCGAGGCGGCGGCAGACGGCCAGCCCATCGCGCAACGCCTCGTCGGCCAGCTTTATAGCGAAGGCCGGCGCGTGCCGGCGGACGTGAACGCCGCGCGCATGTGGCTGGGCCGGGCAGCGGGCGCCGGCGACGGCGCCGCCGCGGATGCGTTGGGCGTGCTCGACTACACCGGCGTGGGCGTGCCGAAGGATCCTGCCTCCGCGTACCGGCAGTTCGCCCGCGCGGCGACTCACGGCGATCCACACGGCGCCGCGAACGCCGGCCGCATGCTGCTGGCCGGTGCGCCGGGCGTGCCGCGCGACGTGCAAGGCGCCGTTGCGTGGTTCATCGACGGCGCAACGCATGGCGACGCCGATTGCCAGTTCCTGCTCGGGCTGTCCCTGCTGCAGGGTGCGGCAGTCGCTAAGGACGAAAAGAAGGCGTTCGGCTGGCTGGCCGCAGCCGCGCGGCAAGATCAGCGCGAGGCGAAGGCGCTCCTCGCCGAATTCTATCTGCAGGGAATCGCGGTTCCCGCCAATCCGCAGACCGGCTTCGCGCTGATGCTCGACGCTGCACGCAAAGGCTCGCTGTACGCGCAACGCCGCGTGGGCGATCTCTACGCTCAAGGCACGGGTGTCGCGCGCGATGCCAGCGTGGCGCGCTCGTGGTATCGCGGTGCGGCGCTGAACGGCGACGCGCTGGCGCGATACGAGCTTGCGGTCTCGTACTGGCAAGGCAAGGGCGGTCCCGTCGATCTCGAAGGCGCCAGCGGCTGGATGCGCAGTGCTGCGGAAGCGGGGATCGCCTTGGCGCAAAACGATCTGGGCGTGATGCTGCAACGAGGCGACGGCGTGAAGCTGGATGCCGTGGAGGCGCGCCAGTGGTACGAGCGCGCGTCGGCGCAGGGGCTCGGTGTCGCGTCGCGCAACCTTGCGTTTCTGGCGTACACCGGAACCGGCATGCCGCGAGACGATGCGCAGGCTTACCGTTACGCGAAACTCGGCGCCGAACGCGGCGACGCGAGATCGGCACTGCTGCTGGGGACCATGCTGTATAGCGGCACGGGCGTAGCGGCGCAGAAGGCGGCGGGGCTCACGTGGGAGCGCAAGGCGGCCGACGCCGGCGACATCGAAGCCGAACGGACCGTCGCACAGCGATACCTGGAAGGCAACGGCGTTGCCCGAAACGAAGCGTTGGGCGAGACCTACCTGAAACGCGCAGCCAGCCAAGGCGATCCGCAGGCCCAGACTGCCCTCGCGTTGCTGCTGCTCAAACGCTCCGCCCGGACGGATCAGTCCGCCGGGAAGGACTGGCTCACCAAGGCCGTGAATCAGCAATTCGGTCCGGCTTACGCCGTGATGGGCAATCTCTACGCGAACGGCGAAGGCGGGCTGCCGGATGCGGCAACGGCGATCCAGTGGTTCACGCGTGGCGCCCAGTTGAAGGACAAGGTCTCGCAGCGCGTGCTGTGCCTGTCGTACGCAGGCGACCCGCGCTACGCGAACGAAGCCGACAAGGCGCTGTACTGGTGTTCCACGGCCGCGACAGCCGGCGACACGTTCGCGATGGCGGCGATGGCTTCCGGGACCGTCTCCGCGTTGCCGGCCGCATCGCGCGCTTACTGGCAATGGCGTCTCGCATCCGCGGGCGACGCAGCGTACGAGCGCATGCTCGGCGACTCGTACGACTTCGGGCGTGGCGTGCCCGCCGACGAGAGCGCTGCCGTCTACTGGTTCAGGCGTGCTGCCGCGCACGGCAACGCGGCCGCGCAGAGTTCGCTCGCATGGCACCTCTTCACGGGTCTGGGCGGCCAGCGCGACGACGACGAGGCATTCAGGTGGGCCACGCGCGCCTCGGCGAGCAGCGCGGACGGCATGACTCTGCTCGGTGAGTCGTATCTGAGCGGGCGCGGCGTCGCGAAGGATCCGGCGGCAGCGCGGGGCTGGCTGAGCAAGGCGGCGGACGCGGGTTCGGCAATCGCCGCCGACGACCTTGCCAACGTGTATCAGACGGGAGACGGAATCCGGCGTGACGAAGGGCTCGCGGCGCAGTGGTATCGCAAGGCGGCGGCGCTCGGGTCCGACGAGGCGGCCATCGCACTCGCCTTGAAGGCATCGGTCGAGCAGGATGCGCCCGCACTCGGTCCGCGCGAGCGGCATTGGCTTGCGCCGGATATGACGGCAGTGGCAAGCGACGCTGCGCCCGCGGCTCGAAACAACGACGACCAGGCCGAATGGCTGGCGCTTTCGTCACTGAACCGGGCTTTGATGGCGCGGCCCTTCGCGCAGTTCGAGACCGGCATGCGCTTCTGGCGCGGAGAGGGCGTCACGCGCGACAAAGCACTCGGCGATGCATGGCTGCGGCGCGCGCAAGCGAGTCTAAGAGCCCGGCCAGGTTGGAAAGACTATGCAGCGGCCGCGCAGGCTGTGGAGGTGCGCGTGCGCGCTTCCTTGACCGAAGCCGAGCAGGCACGTGCCGATTTGCTGACGGCACACTTGCTGGCCAGTGTTCCCGACGTGACCATGACGGACAGCGGGCACTGGGAACGCTGATCGTCTCCGGGTTCGACGGATACGATGAACGTCGTGACGGACAGCGGGCACTGGGAACGCTGATCGTCTCGGGGTTCGACGGATACGATGAACGTCACGAACGGCCGCTCGCGGAAAAGGCGAACGTCGGCTCTGGGTCGAGTTCTGCCCGACGCGGACTGATCAAGGGCGGCCTACTCCGCAAGCTCAACGTCGGACCGGGATCGACCACAAACTGCCGGTCACATGCGCCGCCGGCAGGCCGCGCAGGCGTCGGCTCTGCTTCGCAACCGGCCATCTGATTGTCACTAGGCGAGCGCTCGTTCATCGGCCACAAGGGACATCAATCTGAGCGGCCAACGACGCCCAGCTCTACCGAGCGGGGGCGTCGACCCTGTTCATTCCTGTCAGCTTGCCGGATTGCGTGCCATGACGATCCACGCCGCGCCGTCGATCATCACCGATCGCTCGCCGGCGAGGCCTGCGAAGGCGGCACGAACTGCGGCCGAGGCGCGGGCGCGGATGTCGTCGGGCTGATCAGCGAGCGCACGCGAAAGCGGGCCGACCTCGAGCGTCATCTTCACCGCGTCGTCGATCGCAGCGTCACGCGTCCTGCCCTCGCCGAACGCGACGGAAGCGTCGAACGGCGCGATAGCGATATCGGTGAAGCCGGCCGCCGTCAGGATGCGCGCAACGCGCCCCCGGTCGCCGAACGAAAACGGGGCATGCGCTTCGGGATCGGGCAGCGCGGTCGGCGGGACGATGCCCTTGAGCGCGCCCACCGGCAGGCGCATCCAATCGTTCTTGGCCGCGCCGCGCCAGCAGACGAAAGCGACCCGCCCGCCCGGCCGGAGCGCGCGTCGCATATGGGCGAACGCCCCTGTCGGATCGTCGAAGAACATCACCCCGAAACGCGAGAACAGGATGTCGAACGCACCCTCGGGAAACTCGGCGCTGCTGGCGTCGGCCACTATGAACAGGGCCGGCGTGTCCTGTGGCGCAAGCGCGCGCCCGACCGATCAGCGGTTCGGATATGTCCACGCCTGGCACTTGGCCCCCCGCGCCGACGCGGGCAGCCAGAGCCAGACTCGACGCGCCCGCGCCGCAGCCGATGTCCAGCACGCGCTCACCCGTCGCGGGTGCGGCGGCTTCTATCGCGGCCTGACCGAACACTGACACCATAGCGTCGAGCCGGGCCTGGTTGGCGACCCAGCGTTCCCCGCTTTGACCATTCCAGTCACCGACCTGATCTGCACTTTGCTCTGCCATGTCGTCTCCTTGACTCGACAATTCGTCCTTCACCGCGCCGATCTGCGCCAACCTTTTGAAGGCGACGACGCGACGGGAGAAGGGAATCTGTGCTCTCAAATCACCATCGACTGCTGGGCGAAGATGCCCGCCATCGCGCCCTGCGATGATGCTTGCGTGACCGACGGCAAGAGGGGCGTGGCGAGGTCGCCGGCGGCGTAGATGCCGGGCGTGCTGGTTTGGCGGCGCTCGTCGACACTGAGGACGATGCCGGTGGGGGTATCGACCGTGGCGAGGCCCAGTGATTCATGCAGGCTTGCGGACGGCTTGTTGCGCGGATGGGCGAACAGGACGTCGATTGCGACGTTGCGGCGGGTGTCGAGATTGACGGTGGTGATATGGCCGTTCTGGTGGGCGATCTCGATGATCCGGCCATCGACGACAGGGATGTTGCGGCGCGCCAGATCGGCCTGGATTTCGGGCGCAATGTCATGACCATCGGTGAAGATAGTCAACTTGTCAGTCCAATCGCGGAACAGCCTGGCAGACTGGTACGACTGCGGGCTGGACCAAACGAGGCCCCAATGCTGGCCGGCGACTTCAAAGCCGTCGCAATAGGGGCAGGGCACGATGGACGTACCCCAGCTTTCGGCAAAGCCCGGAGCATCAGGCATCTGGTCGGCGACGCCATAGCTTAGGATCACGCGGCGCGCCCTCAGGCTTTCGTGATCGTCAGTGACGACGCAGAAATCGTCGATGGTGCCAGACACGCCCTCCGCCCGGGCATTGACCAGCCTGATTGCTGGATAGCGCGACAGCTGCTGCTGCGCCTCGACCAGGATGTCGAGTGGCGGCTTGTGATCGTGGCCGAGCAAGCCATGCGAGTGGCCGGCAAAGCGGTTGCGCGGCCGGCCGGTATCGAGAACGATGACCTTGCGGCGGGCACGGCCAAGCTGCAGGGCGGCAGCGAGGCCGGCAAAGCTGCCGCCGATGATGACGACGTCATTCATAGTGATGCGCTCCGTGTTGTGGAGGGAGGGGGCTGGGCGTGGTGTGCAATATCGTCCAGCGGTACGCGCTTGAAACGGTCAGCGAGCAGGGCTTTGACATTGGCAAGAAAGTCGCTCATGGCTGTAGTGATCGGCCTGACAATGCTGCACTCGATATCGCCGGGGCCCGGGGAACCTCATTTGGACAACCGGTTGAAAGCTACCCTTGGCTTGCATATTGTGATACTTTGCGGTATCGTAATTCGAGAATTTGAATACTGTCAAGTACTGGAATTGACGTGACCGAAAATAGCCAGGGCCGGCGCGGCCGGCCCGCCAACGAGGCGCTTCGCCAAACGATCGTCGACGCTGCCTGCGAACTCTTTGTGGAATTGGGTTTTCAAGCGACGACCATGGACAAGGTTGCGCAGCGCGCGAAGATATCCAAGCTCAGCATCTATCGGCACTTCGAGAACAAGGAGGCGTTGTTCAGCGCGGCCATGGCGGCCCACTGCCAGCAGTTTGCACCGCAGACCCTTACCGAAGGCATCGCCGGTTCGGCTGAAGATCAGCTCATGGCGGTGGGATCATCGCTGCTTCGCACGCTGTTGAGTCCGGACGTCCGCAGTGTCGAAGCCATGGTTTTGGCCGACAAGACGAATCAAAGGTCGTTAAGCAAGCTCCATTACGAAGCCGGGCCCGCCCATGTCATCGCCCAAATCGAGGCCGTGTTGCGTCAGTTGCACGCGAAAGCGATTCTGAACGTACCCGACGCTCACCGGTCCGCCCGCTTGTTTGGCGCGCTCTTCAAAGGATGCGATCTGCTGCTTATCGCACGCTTCGATGAGGCGAGGGCAACTGACGACAACGAAATCGAGTCCTATTGCCGGTCGGCCGTCGCCATGTTCATCGCCGCGCACGGTGGCATCTAAAGGTGCGCTATCGCGGATTGATGACGAACCCGCAGAGTTGCACACGCTGTTCGCTCTGAGCAATCTGTGGATGACGCGCGAACGACTGATGCGCGAGGCCGCTGCATGAGCGCAAAAGCCGCCGCACAGGAAAGGGATCGGTATGGTAGTGGCTTAGAGCACTCACCAGCGCAGAAAATGCGGCGCGATGGCCGAGCCGATGGCAGCCGTGATGGCGATCGCGAGCACGTACCAGACGCCCCAGAACGGGACCGCCATCTCCGAGCAATACAGCGAGTAGACGAGCAATCCCTGCGCGCCGGCCAGAAGACCCGCGCCCGCGCCGGCCAGGGTGAGACGCGTCGGCGCGAGCTGCTTCATCGCGCGCATCATCGCGGCGAGCGAGGGTAGCGAGAGCAGCACGACGTTCGCCGTCGTCGTGCGCCAGGTCGTGCCGAGCATCAACTCGAGCCGGTAGCCCGGCGGCGTCGCGAGCAGGATGCTGCCTGCGGCGAGCAACATCGAGGCCATCGGCAGCGCCACCGCGAACCAGGCGAGCTTGAGCCGCGCACCGGGGCGGCCCAGCCGCTCGGCGAGCTTCATGGCCGCGGCGATGATCGCGAGCGGGAACGCGAGGCGCGCCCAGAACATCATCGTGAGGACCAGTTCGGGCATATCGCTGCGCACGCCGTACAGCGCGACCAGCAGGACCGCGCTACTGGCGAGGCCGTGCAGCAGCGCGCGCGTGAGGAGCCTCGGGACGGCGTTGCGCTCGATGGCCGACACATTGCTCGCGAGCCGGGTGAGTAGCTCTCGCGTTTTCACGACCGGTACGCGCGGTCTCCGAGGAGGTAGTCGATCGATATCACGCCGGGGCCCCACGCAGCGATGGCGAGCGCCATGGCGGCCCACGTGATGTGGATCGGCCAGCCGTCCGGCACCGTCAGCTCGATGATGCAGGTCATCAGCAGCAACCCGGCGGCCGCGAAACGCGTGCCGAGTCCGAGCACAAGCAGCACTGGGAAACCGACCTCGCCGCACGCGGAGAGGAACGCAAAGATGGCCGGCGCCGGGAACGGATAGGGGCCCCCGGGCAGATGGAGCTTGAATTCGTCGGTGAAAAGCGCGATGGCCGTATCGTTGAGCTGCAGGAACCCGTGCCACTTGAGGATGCCCGATTTCCAGAAAGGCACGGCCAGCGCGAGGCGCAGCACGAGTTGCACGAACGACGGGTGTGCGAGCCGCTCGATGAAGCGTCGCGCGCACCCAATAGCGTGCGCGACATTGTCCGGAAAAGACAGTCTGGAGTCTTGTCGAGTCTGCATGATGTTTACGCTCCCGGTTGAACGGCGGCGAACACGCCGGCCGAAATCATCGCGGCCAGGCTGGCCGGTAAGTCGAAGGTGTCGCTCTCCTGGAAGCCCGCCTGTGCAGCGGCGCCTAGCGGCAGGCCTTCGATGAGCGCAAGGAGAAACGCTGCGCCGCCCGCGGGCAGGCGCGAGACAATTACGTCGTATTCGGGCCGTGTGACGAGTGCGTCTTCTGCGTCGCTCGAATGCAGCGGGGTGACGGGGCCGACTCCCCGGTTCAGCGCGAAGATCGCGACCGCCGGGTAGCGCGAGCGCACAATGCGTGTGGCCGGATGTGGGACAAAGCACACGTGCGCGAGCGAACCTGGATCGATGTTCGCGAATGCTTCGGCCGCGAGCGGGGCGGCGTCCTCTGCGTGATAAGCGTCGAGCCACGCGCGCTCGATGCGTGCCGTATCGGCAAGCCACGGCATGTCGCGCGCGTACTCGTAGCTCTCGATGAACGACGGAAAATCGCGTCCATATTCGAAGAGCAGCGGTGAAGCCGGCGGCGTGGCGCGCACGTGAAAGCGTGCCATCGCGCGGAAAAAATCGACTCCCGTGATGCGCTGCACGGCGGGGTAGATCGCAGCCAGCGCATCGATGAGGCTAACCGTGACGTTGTTGCGATAGACGTTGTAGCGCTTGACGACGCCCTTGCCGGACGCGGCGACGACGTCTTGCGGCGTGGCAAGTTCGGGGTTCGTCAGTCCCGGCGAAAAGGCCGTTGCGTAGTCGCTCGTGTATTGCTCAAGCATCATGGTCGGTGCACTCCGGGTAATATACGTTGGACTCCGAATGATAGAATGCCGCGAATTCGGCGCTAATTCGCCAGGCCTTCAGCGCCTGTGCGCGCAATTCGGGCCACGAAGGCAACTGGCTGTCCCATTCGATCAGCGTCGGCATCGGCCCGGTGTGCGCGATTCCCTCGCGATAGAGCGCCCATACCGGATCGGCGACGGTGCGGTCGTGGCTGTCGATGAGTAGCGGCGCGTGCTCGTCATCGTATTGCTCGCTGTGGCCGGCCAGGTGAATCTCGCCGACGTATTCGAGAGGGAAATCCGCGAGATAAGCGCTTGCCGCAAAACCGTGATTGGTCGCCGAAACGAAAACGTTGTTGATGTCGAGCAGCAGCCCGCAGCCCGTGCGCTGCGCGACCGCACGGATGAACTCCGTTTCGCTCATCGTCGACGACGCGAACGCTACGTACGTCGACGGATTCTCGAGCAGCATCGGACGTCCAATGGCTTCCTGCACCTGATCGATGTGTTCGCAGACTTTGTCGAGTGTCGCCTTCGTGTAAGGCAGTGGCAGCAGATCGTTAAAGAACGTACCACCGTGCGAGGACCAAGCGAGATGTTCTGAAACGAGCGCTGGTTCGTAGCGCGCGACCAGTTCGCCAAAGCGCGCGAGGTGGTCGGCGTCGAGCCTGTTCGGTCCGCCGATCGACATGCATACGCCGTGCAGGGAGACCTGATAGCGCTCGCGGATAGCGCTCAATGCGCGGTGCGGCGGGCCGCCGGCGCCCATATAGTTCTCGGCGTGTACCTCGAAGAAGCCGTCCGGCAGGCCGTGTTCGAGAATCGCCGCAAGATGCTCATGCTTGAAGCTCGTGCCCGCGAGCCCGGCCGCGCTGGGCGCCGTGCGGAGGGGACGGCCGGGCATCGGCGTTGGTCGGATGGAAGTGTTCATAGCCGTCCCCTCTCTTTCCTCGTTGAAGCGATCAGGACTTGATCGGCGTGAGCGAGCCGTGGCCGCCGCCAGGCACGACGATGCTCGCGCAGGTACCGCCCTGGACGAACTTCCACGAGTTGCCCTGGAAGTCCATCGTCGACGTGCCCTGACAGGTCGTGCCAGGACCAGCGGCACAATCGTTTTGCCCCTTCAGCGCCACGCCGAAGCATTTTTCCTTGTGAGCGGCGAGGGCGGCGCTCATTTCTTCCTTCGTGAGCGGCGCGGCATGAGCGACTGAAGCCAGCAGGCTTGCAACGGCGCCTGCGAGCAGGGCGGTACTAACAGTGGTCTTTGCGGACATGGACTTTCTCCAGTGATTGAGATGAGAGGTATCCGTCGCGGATACACCAGCTAATTCGCGTGATTTCGAACGCCGGTTACACCGATCGAATTTTTTGCGTGAAGCTTCGAGGGGAGTCGGTGCAGGACGCTCGGCAGATCTGCTGCAAGTGCTCTCCTGCGAAAAAATTCCTTCCGGCTGTAACCGGAATGCGTAACCGAACGAATTAACGGACCGGGGCAACGAACGTCGTGGCTGCATGCGGCTTTATGGCCAATATCGGCGGACGCTGACGAAAGAATTCATGATGAAACGTATCGATGAACTGCGACCGTTCGTGCAGACCACGTTCGATACATTGCTCGATCAGATGATCGCAAATGGCTTGCCCGGGTTAATCCACTCCAGTGCAAGACGGCTCAATAGATCCTCTCCGTCACCCGGTTCCTGCTCCTTCTCGCGCAGCAGCCGGTCTATGTACTGCTCCCATCTCTTGAGCCGATTGCGCGAGAAGCGCCGGACCGATGTCTAGCCTCATGCGGTTGCTGCTCAACAGTTGCAGACGCGCATGATCCTCATACGGAACACCAAGCATGATGGAAATAACGACAGACGGTAGCGGTAGCGCCACATCCCGAATGAGATCGGCCGGCGCACCTGGTGTTGCTCTATCTTGCTGGTCATGAGACGACTGCCAATCAGATTGGACTTGGCTTGCTGAGTCTGCTGCAAGATCCGCAACAAAAGGCCGCGCTTATCGCCGAGCCGTCACTGGCGCGCGGCGCAGTGGAGGAAATGCTGCGCTTCCATTCGATCACGCACATGAACTCCGCCCGCGTGGCGACTGCCGACGTGATGATTGCCGGTCAGTTGATCCGCAAAGGCGAGGGCGTGTTCGCGCCGGTTCAGGCGGCAAATCATGATCCGGAGGCGTTCCCGGAACCCGAACGGTTCGATATCCGCCGTGATACGAAACACGCGTCACATGTGGCGTTTTCATTCGGAGTGCATCAATGCCTGGGGCAACCGCTCGCGCGCCTTGAACTTCAGGTAGTCTTCGAGACGCTGTTCAAGCGACTGCCTTCGCTATGGCTTGCTGCGCCCTTCGAACAGCTCGAGTTCAAATGCAATGGCAATGTGTTCGGTGTCGAGACGCTTCCCGTAGCGTGGTGATCGAACTATGAGGAAGAAAGCATGAGCTCGTTCGGACACGCCATCCCGTGCGCGACGCTCGACATGCAGGAAACGGATATCGAAAACTTTGTCGTGTGGCATACACGCGAGCATCTGCCAGAGCGACTCGACGTTCAGGGTTTTCTACGTGGAAGACGCTTCGCACGGGAAGCCGCTGAGCCGCGCTACCTTATCTTGTACGACGTGACGAGTCTGGCGATTCTCACGCAGCCGGACTACATCGAACGACTCAATGATCCAACACCCTGGACCCGAGCGACGCTGCCGACCTTTCAGAACGGACACCGTTCCGCTTATCAGGTCATCGCGCGTAACGGTCAAGCAGAGGGTGCATGCGTGATGATGATGCAGCTGATGCCGCCGAACCCTGAGCGCGTGAAGCGAGAGATCGAACTTTGGGTTATGGACGAGGGCATTTCCCATCCGGGAATCGTAAGCATTGCGTTCGCGATTCCTGACAAGGGTTCATCGTCACTCGACACCGAGGAGAGTCGTCAGAGCCGAAATCGGTCTACAGATGAATGGGTCATTCTTGTCGAGGCGATATCGGAGACGAAGTTGCTCGACTTTGTCCAAGCGGAGATGACGCAGCCCCGTTGTGAAAGTTGGGGGCTCTCAACTGGAGACCTGTCGAAAATATTTCGGCATCAGGTACGAGTGGGTCAGGAGTGAGCATGCTGCGCTGCGGACTTCGGCTATGACGTTTCCATCGTGATGACTTGCTGCAACGCACGGGTTGCGAGCGCCGAATTCTAACGAAATCGCAGTTTCGCGCTTACAAGGCGTCGGCTGACGTGATGCATCGAGGGATGGCGACAACGCGTCAAAATCCGAAAGGCACTGGTAGTGGTCGTCGGCGTCATGACGAACTGAGCGGCGGTACATGGTCCGAAGCAGTTGTTGATGCCGCAAGGTTTGAGGGGCTGCTGCCGAACTATGAACGCCGGCAAAGCGACTCGTTGCCGCCTGACGGATGCGATACCTGAAGGTCAGGTATGGCCGATTTGCGCGCATTCAATGGCAGGCGGCTTTCCGGGTGATTCGGCCGTTGGGAACAAATTACTTGCAGAACGGGAACAAAATCGCTTGCCGCGCATGCGCAGCCGGTCGCGCGTTCACGCAAAGGGCAGCGTGCCCGCCGGAGCCCGCCGCACGATCGTCAGCGTCGTGCCGATGTGGTCCTCCAGCGCAAGCGCCGCGCGTGCGTCGGCGCGCTGCATGGCGGCCTCGAAAATGCGCAGATGCTCCTCGTGCACGTCGCGATGCATGTCGACGAGACCGATGCATACCCGGCGATAGCGCTCGCCATGCTGCGAGAGAATTCGCAGGACCAGATACGTCCACGGCGAGGCAGCCGCGGAAATCAGCTCTTCGTGAAAGCGGCGGTTATGCACTTCCCAGGCAGACCGGTTCTCGACCGAGACGGGTTGTTCGAACGTGGAAAGCATCTCGAAGCTTTGGCGCACGCGTTGCTCCCATGCGTGGTCGCCACGCCGCACAGACTCGCGCAACGCGTCCACCTCGATATGAATGCGCAGGCGCGTGACGTCTTCGAGGTCGGCCAGCGACATGGGCGTGACGCGGAATCCGCGTTGGCCTTCGGCCACCACCAGCGCGTCGCTCACGAGCCTCGTGAGCGCCTCGCGCAGCGTGCCCGCGCCCACGTTGTAAACGTCTCTCAGATGCTCGACGCGCAGCTTCGTCCCCGGCGGGTAACGACCTTCGATGATGTGCTGGCGCAGTTGATGGTAAGCCTGCTCGCCGAGCGTGCGGGCAGACAGCCCATTCGATTCTTCGCCGTGAAGCGACTCGGCAGTAGGGAACGCCGGTGCGGGCAGCGGCGTATCGTTTGCGAAGGCTGCGCTGAGCGGGTGGGCCGGATGAGTTCTGTTCATGGCTGCTGCCCCTCCTTGTCCTGATCGCGGCTGAGACGATAGCTGAGCTGCGGGCGTGTCAGGCCGAGCATGCGCGCCGCGGCGGACAAATTGCCTTTGGCCTTGTCCACGGCCTCGCGCAGTAGTGCGCGTTCGAGGCCTTCCAGTCCGCCGGCGCAGTTTCGCAACTGATCGAGCAGCGCCTGGCAGTCTATCTGCGTCGCGTTGCTGTCCGCAAGCTGGCCGCGCTGGTCGACCGACGCGCCGGCCGGAAATTCGATACCGGGAAAGAGATCCCTTGCTTCGATCTCCCGATTCGGTCGCGAGAGGATGACCGCTCGTTCGACCAGATTTTCGAGCTCGCGCACGTTGCCCGGCCACGCATAGCGGCGCAACGCTTCGCAGGCGTGATCGGTCAGCGTGGGTACTGCCTTGCCGTGCAGCCGCGCAAATCGCTCGAGCATGGCCTGCGCCAGCGGTTCGATGTCGCATTGCCGTTCACGCAGCGGCGGAATGACCACGGGGTAGACGTTGATCCGGTAATAGAGATCGGCGCGAAAGCGTCCTTCCCGCACCGCACAGCTCAGGTCCTGGTTCGTGGCGGTCACGAGGCGCACATCGACCTTGCGGCTCTGGGTTGAACCGAGGCGCTCGACCTCGCCTTCCTGGATCACACGCAGCAGTTTGGCCTGCACTTCCATGGGCAGTTCGCCCACCTCGTCGAGAAAGAGCGTCCCTCCCTCGGCGCGCTCGAAGCGGCCAGGGCGCGCAGCTTGTGAGCCCGTGTAGGCGCCTTTCTCAGCGCCAAACAGCTCCGATTCGATCAGCGCATGGGGAATCGCAGCGCAGTTGACGGCTACGAAAGGCCTGTTGGCGCGTGGGCTCAATGCGTGCAGCGCCTGCGCGAAGCGTTCCTTGCCCACGCCGGTTTCGCCTGTGAGCAGCACGGTCACTTTGGTGGGCGCCGCCAACTGGAGCAGTTCATAGGCAGAACGAAACGCCTCGGACTGGCCTATCAACTTCGTGCGGTTCGCTTCCGGTGCGATTTCGAGTCGCAGCGATTCGACTTCAGTTTGCAGGTTCTGGAGCGTGCTGATCAGCGACTCGGACTTGAACCAGGCGGCGAGCTCATCCGCATCGGGCCATTCGTCGAGCGGTTTGCCGACGATGCGGCAGTGCGTATCGCCCTTGCCGACACACGCGGTTTCCTTGAACAGGATGGTGCGCCCCATGAAGGCGCTCGTATAGCCGGAAGCGTAGCCAATGAGCATCCAGCAGACGGGCTCTGTCTGGAGTCCGAAGTTGCGCGTGTGGACCTCGGCCTCCCATGAATGCTCCCACTGATACTCGCCGGAAAAATACCCGGTTTGTGGGTTCGCGTCGAAGCGTATCGGCTTGACTTGCACCGCGCCTTCGAGCATGTGGAGTTGGGGGCCCACGGCGAACATGTCGTAAAGCGATGCGCCACTCCTGATCTCGCGGGCGAGCGCCGCGTCGCGCTCGCCCGCGGCGAAGCCGGCCCGCATGAAATAACGGCGGGTCTGTACCGGGCCCACGCTTTCCATCATCTCCTTGCGCAACGCGCCAAGCGCGGCTGCGTGAATCAGCACCATGCGTTGATCGGCCAGCCAGATGCGTCCGTCGCTGGTTGAAAAATGAATCAGGCGCCGAAGGTCGGCGTCCGCGGGGAAGGACGCGGGCTGTGAGCTGGATCGGGGGGCGGGTTGGGGTGCCGTCATGTCTCCTCCGTCGAGATTTTCCGCTTTCCCGCTCCTGGAGCGCGGGCGAGGGTGACGATTTCATGAATTCATCAAATGCGGACGTATGCGTTTATGAAATCATAAAAACCGACTGGAAATCAATGTGTTAATGGCCGATGAATGGCGGTTTCACGGTTCGGGTTTACCTCGATTTTCGCTGAAAACCACGCGGCGGACCTAAGTGTTTGCCCTTAATTCTCGAGATTCTCGACGAAGGGGCCGCCTCGTGGCATGGATGGTGCATTGAAGTCCGGGCATGAAGGAGACACCCACCATGCTGAAACAACCGGCATCCGCGCAAGCCGATACCGACTCGATCGACACGACCCGCAAGTTCGTCAGGGTCACCGGCATCAACCCGCGAGGGTTCGTCGAGTTTGAGTTCGCGGTCGGCATTCCGGAGCTTTGCGTCGAACTGATGCTGCCGCGAGACGCGTTCGAGGAGTTCTGCATCGCGCAGAACGCCGTGCGCCTCGCGGCGGAAGGTGAACCCATGACCAGCAGGAGCAAGCAGTGACCATCGATCTGAAGACAGTGGATATCAAGCCGCTGCGGCACACGTATGCCCACGTGGCGCAATACATAGGCGGAGACAAGACGGCCTCGCGCTATCAGGAAGGCATCATGGGCGCACAGCCTTCCGCGAACTTCCACTACCGGCCCACGTGGGATCCGGAGCATGAGCTGTTCGACACCGGGCGTACCGCCGTTCGTATGCAGAACTGGTACGCGTTGAAGGACCCGCGCCAGTTCTACTACGCGTCGTGGACCATGACGCGTGCGCGCCAGCAGGACACGATGGAGGCGAACTTCGAGTTCGTGGAATCGCGCGGCATGGTCGGGCTCATGTCCGATGAACTCGTCAACCATGCGTTGGCCGTGCTCGTGCCTTTGCGCCATGTCGCGTGGGGCGCCAACATGAACAACTCGCAAATTTGCGCGATCGGCTATGGCACCGCGTTCACGGCGCCCGCGATGTTTCACGCGATGGATAACCTCGGCGTCGCGCAATACCTCACCCGTCTCGCGCTGTCGATGTCCGGTCCTGAGCACCTGGACGAGGCGAAGGAAGCCTGGATGGTGGACCCCACGTGGCAGGCGCTGCGTCGCTACGTGGAAGACACGCTGGTGCTCAAGGATCCCGTGGAACTGTTCGTTGCACAGAATCTGGCGCTCGACGGACTTCTGTATCCGCTCGTGTACGAGCGTTACGTCGACGAGCGCGTAGCGCTCGCAGGCGGCAGCGCGGTGGCGATGCTCACCGCTTTCATGCCGGAATGGCACGACGAGTCGAGCCGCTGGGTCGACGCGGTCGTCAAGACCATGGCGGCCGAGTCCGAAGACAACAAGGCGGTGCTGAGCCAATGGGTGCACGACTGGGAAGAGCAGGCGGCCACGGCGCTGCTGCCGGTCGCGGAGCTGGCCTTCCCGGCGAGCGGCCATAGTGTGCTCGACGAAACACGCCAGCAATTGCGTGCGCGGCTGGCCAAGCTCGGCATCGACGCCTGAACCCCGCCGACAAACTGACTAACTGATACAGGAAACATTCGATGTCCAACGTATTCATCGCCTTTCAGGCCAATGAGGAGTCCAGACCAGTGGTCGAGGCGATCCTCGCGGATAACCCGGACGCCGTCGCCGTGGAATCTCCGGGCATGGTCAAGATCGATGCCCCAGGGCGTCTGACGATCCGCCGTGAAACCATCGAGAACCTCATCGGCACGCGCTTCGATCTGCAGCAGATCCAGGTGAATCTGATCACCTTGTCCGGCCATCTCGACGAAGACGACGACCAGTTCACGCTGAGCTGGAAACACTGAACAACGCAACACGGAATACATCAGGAAGGAGACACAAATGGACACGCCTGTGCTGAAAAAGAAACTCGGCTTGAAGGAGCGCTACGCGGCGATGACGCGCGGCCTCGGCTGGGAGACATCGTATCAGCCGATGGAGAAGGTTTTTCCGTTCGACCGCTACGAAGGCATCAAGATTCACGATTGGGACAAATGGGTCGACCCGTTCCGTCTAACGATGGACGCGTACTGGAAATATCAGGGCGAAAAGGAAAAGAAACTCTACGCGGTGATTGACGCATTCACGCAGAACAACGCGTTCCTGGGCGTAACCGACGCGCGCTACATCAACGCGCTCAAGCTCTTCATCCAGGGCGTGACACCGCTCGAGTACTACGCGCACCGTGGTTTTGCGCACGTAGGCCGGCATTTCACCGGCGAGGGCGCGCGCGTGGCGTGCCAGATGCAGTCAATCGATGAACTGCGTCACTATCAGACCGAAACGCATGCCATGTCCACGTACAACAAGTTCTTCAACGGCATGCATCACTCGAACCACTGGTTCGACCGCGTCTGGTATCTCTCGGTGCCGAAGTCATTCTTCGAGGACGCGTGCACGGCCGGGCCGTTCGAGTTCCTCACCGCCGTGAGCTTCTCGTTCGAGTATGTGCTCACCAATCTGCTGTTCGTGCCGTTCATGTCGGGCGCCGCCTACAACGGCGACATGTCGACCGTCACGTTCGGCTTCTCTGCGCAGTCAGACGAATCGCGCCACATGACGCTCGGCATCGAGTGCATCAAATTCATGCTCGAGCAGGACCCGGACAACGTGCCGATCGTGCAGCGCTGGATCGACAAGTGGTTCTGGCGTGGCTACCGGCTGCTCACGCTCGTGGCGATGATGATGGACTACATGCAACCGAAGCGCGTGATGAGCTGGAAGGAAGCCTGGGAAATGTACGCGGAGCAAAACGGCGGCGCGCTGTTCAAGGATCTTGCCCGCTATGGCATTCGCGAGCCGAAGGGCTGGAAGGATGCGTGCGAAGGCAAGGATCACCTCAGCCATCAGGCGTGGGCCACCTTCTACAGCTTCGGCGCGGCTGCCCCGTTCCACACGTGGCTGCCCCGCGAAGACGAGATGACGTGGCTCGCGGCGAAGTACCCGGATAGCTTCGATGCGCACTATCGGCCGCGTTTCGAGCACTGGGGCGAACGCGCGAAGGCGGGCGAGCGCTTCTACGTGAAGACGCTGCCGATGCTGTGCCAGACCTGCCAGATCCCGATGTTCTTCACCGAGCCGGGCGACGCGACGAAAGTCTGCGCGCGCGAGTCAGACTATCTGGGCAACCGCTTCCACTTCTGCAGCGACCACTGCAAGGAGATCTTCGAGCACGAGCCCGAGAAGTTCACGCAGTCGTGGCTTCCCGTTCACCAGATCTACCAGGGCAACTGCTTCAAGCCCGGCACCGATCCCACGAGCGAGGGCTTCGACCCGCTTGCGGCCGTGCTCGACTACTACGAGGTGAACCCGCGCGACAGTATGGACTTCGAAGGATCTGAAGACCAGAAGAACTTCGCAGCCTGGCGCGGCCAGGCAACGAGCAACTGATCGCCGGGTATTGCGCATTTGACTGACATCAGGTGTCGAGATGGATGCAGAGAAAACATCGTTGCGTTCGCTGGTTGAGAAATGGCTCGGGCCCACGCCGACGCGGCCGCTGCGCGTCACGCGATTCGGTCGCACCGCCAAAGGAGTGCGTTATGTAGCGCTCGAAGTGCTGCGAATGGCCGGCCCGCTGACCATCGCCTTCTTTCGCCACGAGAACGGTGCCTGGTGTGTGTTCCCGCCCGCGCAAGCCCCCTTAAGGGAAATTCCTGTTAGTGCAAGTTTTGCAAGGAGCAAGCCGTGACAATTATCGCGCTCAAACCCTACAGCTTCCCGCCGCAGGACACGGCGGAGAAGTTTCCGGCGCCGCTGCTCTACATCGGCTGGGAAGATCATCTGATGTTCCCGGCGCCGTTCTGCCTGCCGTTGCCGCCGCAGACGCCCTTCGGCGCACTGGCCGAGCAGATCCTGCCGGGCATCTACGGCTACCACCCCGACTTTGCCAGGATCGACTGGCGCGCGGTGCAGTGGTTCAAGTCCGGCAAGCCGTTCCAGCCCGATCCCGCGAAAACGCTCGCGGAGAACGGCATCGGCCACAAGGACCTGATCCGCTTTCGCACGCCGGGCCTGACGGGCATAAAGGGGTCCTGTAGCTGATTCGCGCAGCTGCAATACGCCGGCAATGTGCGGCGAACCGGACTGCGTTGTCGCGGTCCGGTTGCAAACAGTGCGACCGCAAACGCCATTGCGGCCGGAATTGACGTTTGAAGTATCGATCGACCATGAGCCATCAACTGACCATCGAACCCCTGGGCGCCACCATCGAAGTCGAGGAAGGACAGACCATTCTCGATGCCGCCTTGCGCCAGGGCATCTATATTCCACACGCGTGCTGTCACGGCCTGTGCGGGACCTGCAAGATCGAGATTCTCGAAGGCGAGGTCGATCTGGGCGAAGCCAACCCGTTCGCGCTGATGGACTTCGAGCGCGAGGAGCGCAAGGCGCTCGCCTGCTGCGCGACGCTTACCGCTGATACGTCGATCGAAGCCGATGTCGAGGAAGATCAGGATGCCGAAATCATCCCTGTCAAGGATTTCACGGCGGAGGTCGCCCGCATCGTTCAGCTCACGCCAACGATCAAGGCCATTCATCTGAGACTTGCCGATCCGCTGCATTTCCAGGCGGGCCAGTACGTCCAGCTCGAGATTCCGGGCATGCACGAGCGCCGGGCGTTTTCCATTGCCAATGCGCCGGCCGATGCCGCGGCCACCGGCGAAATCGAGTTGAACGTGCGGCAGGTGCCCGGCGGCGTCGGCACGGGCTACCTGCACGAGAAGCTTGCGGTGGGCGACAAGGTGAAGCTTTCCGGCCCCTACGGGCGGTTCTTTGTACGCAAGTCCGCGCAGGTGCCGATGCTCTTCATGGCCGGCGGCTCGGGCCTGTCGAGCCCACGCTCGATGATCCTCGATCTGCTGCAAAGCGGTTGCAAGGAGCCGATCACGCTGGTCTACGGCCAGCGCAACGCGGCGGAGCTGTACTACGACGAAGCCTTTCGCGAGCTGAGCCGCCAGTACCCGAACTTCACCTATGTGCCCGCCCTGTCGGAGAGTGCCAATGGCTCGGGTCAGCCCGTTGCGCACGGCTTCGTTCACGAAGCCGCGAAGGCGCACTTCGACAACAACTTTTCCGGTCACAAAGCGTACCTGTGCGGGCCGCCCGCGATGATCGATGCGTGCATCACCACGCTGATGCAGGGCCGGCTCTTCGAAAGCGACATCTACCACGAGAAGTTCATCTCTGCGGCAGATGTTCAGCAGGTGCGCAGCCCGCTATTCAGGAGGGTTTGACATGGACGCCAGTGAGCGCACCGTAGCCGTGACGATCGCGCAGACCGGGGAGCGCTACCGCTGTTCGGTACAGGAGTCGCTGCTTGCGGGAATGTCGCGGCTTGGTCGCCGGGGCATTCCGGTCGGATGCCTGAATGGCGGCTGTGGCGTGTGCAAGGTTCGGGTGCTGCAAGGCGAAGTTCAGAAGCTAGGACCGGTAAGCCGTGCACATGTGAGCGTGCAGGAGGAAGAGGCTGGCTATTCGCTCGCATGCCGGATCGCCCCGCAAGGCGATGTGGAGCTGGAAGTGGCCGGCAGGATGCAAAAGCCGTTTTTCAAGGGATTCGCCTGCCAGGCATCCCAAACTTATACCGGGTAGAGAAGGAGGAGAGCAATCATGGGTGTGATGCGAATCGGCCATGCCAATCTGAGGGTGATGGACATGGATGCGGCGCTCAAGCATTACCAGAATGTTCTGGGCTTGAAGGAAACGCTGCGCGACAGCGAGGGCAACGTCTATCTGAAATGCTGGGACGAGTGGGACAAATACTCGCTTGTCCTGAGCCCGTCGGATCAGGCGGGCCTGAACCATGTCGCTTACAAGGTAGAGAAGGACGCCGATCTCGACGCCTTGCAGGAACGTATCGAGGCGTATGGCGCGCGCACGCAGATGCTGCCCCAAGGCAGCCTGCCAGCAACGGGCCGTATGCTGAAATTCAATCTGCCAAGCGGTCACGAAATGCGCCTTTACGCCTACAAGGAGCAGGTGGGCACCGACGTCGGCTCGCTCAATCCCGACCCCTGGCCCGATGACGTGAAGGGCTCAGCGGTTCACTGGCTCGACCATTGCCTGCTGATGTGCGAGCTCAATCCGGGAACGGGCGTCAATCGCGTGGCCGACAACACCCGCTTCATGCAGGAATGCCTCGACTTCCATCTGGCCGAGCAGGTGATGGTGGGACCGGCCAACAGCATCCAGGCCGCCACGTGGCTGTTTCGCAGTTCGACGCCGCACGATATCGCGTTCGTCGGCGGCGCGACCAACGGTCTGCATCACATCGCCTTCTTCCTCGACGACTGGGCCGATGTGCTGAAGTCGGCGGACGTGATGGGCAAGAACAAGGTGAAGATCGACGTGGCGCCCACGCGTCATGGCATCACGCGCGGCACGACCATCTATTTCTTCGATCCGAGCGGCAACCGCAACGAGACCTTCGCGGGGCTCGGCTACATGGCGCAGCCGGACCGGCCCGTCACCACGTGGACCGAAGACCACCTTGGGCGCGGCATCTTCTTCCACTCGGGCGAGATCAACGAAGCCTTCACTACGGTGTACACCTGACATGGCACCCGGACAACGCGCGCGCCCGGCGCACGAGGGCGCGAATGCCGTGCCGCATGGCGTCGAGGCACGCACGATCGACTGGCCCGCGGCCAGCCGCGCGGCCGCTGCCGCCGCGCGCGAGGCGCAGCAACTCGGCGTACGCGTAAACGTGGCCGTGGTCGATGCGGGCGGGAACCTTGCCGCGTTCGTGCGGATGCCGGGTGCGCCGTTGCACTCGATCGACATCGCGATCGACAAGGCGTACACGGCGGTCAGCTTCGGCTTGCCCACCGGGGGCTGGAGCGAAGCGCTGCAGGCGCATTCCTCGGCCGTGCGGCAGGGCATCGTGCTGCGACCGCGATTCGTCGCGTTTGGCGGCGGGCTGCCGATCACGGAGGACGGGCAGCGCATTGGCGGCATAGGTGTATCGGGTGGCAGCGAGGAGCAGGACGACGCCTGCGCGCAGGCTGGATTGCGCTCGCTCGGCCTGGCCAATGCGTGAGGCTCGCGAGAATGGCAACGCGCCGCGAGCCGCAGATTTCATGGAATACGAACACATCGTTGAGACGATCATGCTGAAGACAGAACCCAATGGCGCGCCACATCTGGCGACCGATGTGCCAGCGCCCGATAGCGGCATCCGACTGGTCAGGAATTTCATTGACGGCGAGTACCACGACGGCCAGCTCTGGTTTGAGAAGCGCTCGCCGCTGAACAATGCGGTTATCGCGCGGGTGGCCGAAGCCGGTCGCGCAGAGGTCGACGCGGCCGTGCGTGCCGCAAAGGCCGCGCTCAAAGGTCCCTGGGGGGCGATGACGGTGCCGCAGCGCGTGGACGTGCTTTACGCGCTGGCCGATGGCATCAACCGCCGATTCGACGACTTTCTGGCCGCCGAAGTGGCCGACACTGGCAAGCCGGTGAGCCTTGCGAGCCACATCGACATTCCGCGCGGTGCGGCCAACTTCAAGATCTTCGCCGACGTGGTGAAGAACGTGCCCACCGAATTCTTCGAAATGCCCACGCCGGACGGCTCCGGTGCGATCAACTACGCGATGCGGCGCCCGGTTGGTGTAGTAGGCGTGGTCTGTCCGTGGAATCTGCCGCTGCTGCTGATGACCTGGAAGGTGGGCCCCGCGCTCGCCTGCGGCAATACCGTGGTGGTCAAGCCGTCGGAAGAGACGCCTCAGACCGCGGCGCTGCTGGGCGAGGTCATGAACGCAGCGGGCGTGCCGCGTGGCGTCTACAACGTCGTGCACGGTTTCGGGCCGGGCTCGGCCGGAGAGTTCCTCACTACGCATCCTGGTGTGAACGCCATCACGTTCACGGGCGAGACGCGCACCGGCACGGCCATCATGAAGGCCGCGGCAGAGGGCGCGCGCCCGGTGAGCCTGGAGATGGGCGGCAAGAACGCAGCCATCGTGTTTGCGGACTGCGATTTCGAGGCTGCCATCGAAGGCACGCTGCGCTCATGCTTTGCCAATTCCGGCCAGGTTTGCCTCGGCACGGAACGTATCTATGTCGAGCGCCCCATTTTCGAGCGCTTCGTGGCGGCGCTCAAGTCAGGGGCTGAAGCCCTGCGCATCGGCTTGCCGCAGGATGCGAGCACCGGCATGGGACCGCTCATCAGCCAGGAGCATCGGACCAAGGTGCTCTCCTACTACAAGAAGGCGGCGGATCTGGGCGCGACCGTGGTGACGGGCGGCGGCGTGCCTGAGATGCCGGGCGATCTGCATGCGGGCGCCTGGGTACAGCCGACGATATGGACGGGACTCGGCGACGACTCACCGATCGCCCGTGAAGAGATCTTCGGCCCCTGTGCGCTCGTCATGCCCTTCGACTCCGAGGAGGAAGTCATTCGCCGCGCGAACGACAACGACTATGGCCTCGCCACGGCAGTATGGACAACGAATCTTTCGCGCGCGCATCGGGTCGCAGCGGCCATCGAGGTCGGCATTGCCTGGGTGAACTCATGGTTCCTGCGGGACTTGCGCACGCCGTTTGGCGGCGCGAAGCAGTCCGGCATCGGCCGCGAAGGCGGCGTGCATTCGCTCGAGTTCTACACGGAACTCAAGAACGTGTGCGTCAAGCTTTGAACGATCGCTTTGATTAACCGCTTTGACTAACTACGGCTATTGGGAAGTTTCATGGAATCCACGTTGATTACCGAACTGGGCGACAGACTCTACGGCGCGCTCACTGCGCGCGAGACGCTGGCGCCGTTGACCGACAGCCACCCCGGCATGTCGATCGAGGATGCGTACCACATCCAGCAGCGCATGGTACAGCGGCGCCTGAACGCCGGCGAGACGGTCGTGGGCAAGAAGATCGGCGTGACGTCGAAGGCCGTGATGGACATGCTGGGCGTCTATCAGCCCGACTTCGGCTATCTGCTCTCGGGCATGGTGTACGGCGAAGGCGAGAGCATCGCGCTCGACACCTTGATCCAGCCGAAAGCCGAGGGCGAAATCGCCTTCGTACTCAAGAAGGACCTGATGGGGCCGGGCATCACCAACGCGATGGTGCTGGCCGCCACCGAATGCGTGATGCCATGTTTCGAGATCGTCGATTCGCGCATTCGCGACTGGAAGATCAAGATCCAGGACACCGTAGCAGACAACGCCTCGTGCGGCGTCTTCGTGCTGGGTGACCGCGCGGTGAGCGCGCGCAGCGTGGACCTCGGCACCTGCGGCATGGTGCTCGAACGAAACGGCGAGGTGATCGGCACTGGCGCGGGCGCGGCGGCGCTCGGCTCGCCCGTCAATGCGGTGGCCTGGCTCGCCAATACGCTCGGGCGCCTCGGCATCGGCCTGAAGGCGGGCGAAGTTGTGCTCTCCGGCGCGCTCGCGGCCATGGCGCCGGTCAAGGCTGGCGACAGCTTCCGCGTAGCCATCGGCGGCATCGGCGCGTGCTCGGTCCGCTTCGCCTGAACTTCATTGACATTCAGAAGGACATTTCACCATGACACAGAAAATCCGTTGTGCGTTGATCGGGCCGGGCAACATCGGCACCGACCTGCTCGCCAAACTGCAACGCAGCCCGGTGCTCGAGCCCGTCTGGATGGTGGGCATCGACCCCGAATCCGACGGCCTGAAGCGCGCCCGCGAACTGGGCATCAAGACCACGGCCGAAGGCGTGGACGGCCTCGTGCCTCACGTGAAAGCCGACAATGTGCAGATCGCCTTCGACGCGACGAGCGCCTACGTTCACGCGGAGAACAGCCGCAAGCTCAACGAGCTGGGCGTGATGATGATCGACCTCACGCCGGCCGCCATCGGGCCGTACTGCGTACCGCCGGTGAACCTCAGGGAGCACATCGGCAAGCGCGAGATGAACGTCAACATGGTGACGTGCGGCGGACAGGCGACCATTCCGATGGTGCATGCGGTCTCGCGCGTGCAGCCGGTGGACTACGCGGAAATCATCGCGACGGTGTCGTCCCGCTCGGCGGGGCCCGGCACGCGCAAGAACATCGACGAATTCACGCGCACCACCTCGGCGGCCGTGGCGAAGGTGGGCGGCGCGAAACAGGGTAAGGCGATCATCGTCATCAATCCCGCGGACCCGCCGCTCATCATGCGCGACACCGTCCACTGCCTGACCGAGGGCAAGCCGGATGAAGCGCGCATCACCGAATCCATTCACGCGATGATCGCCGAAGTTCAGCGCTACGTGCCGGGCTACAAGCTCGTCAACGGGCCGGTGTTCGACGGCAGGCGCGTGACCGTCTATCTCGAAGTGGAGGGCCTGGGCGACTACCTGCCGCGCTATGCAGGCAATCTGGACATCATGACCGCCGCGGCCGCGCGCACGGCTGAGATGTTTGCCGAGGAGCTGCTTGCAGGCCGAATCTCGCTTGTGCCCGTGGAGAACGCGCCGGCCTGAGCACAGGGCCACTGTGTCCGCCTGCTTCCGACTTACCCCAATATCGAAGGAAACACCATGAATCTCCGAGGCAAACGCATTACTGTCCACGACATGACGCTGCGCGACGGCATGCATCCCAAGCGTCACCAGATGACGCTCGACCAGATGCGCAACATCGCCCAGGGGCTCGACGACGCCGGTGTGCCGCTCATCGAGGTGACGCACGGCGATGGTCTGGGCGGCTCGTCGGTCAACTACGGCTTTCCGGCGCATACCGACGAGGAATACCTCGGCGCCGTCATTCCACTGCTCAAACGGGCGAAGGTTTCGGCGCTGCTGCTGCCGGGCATCGGCACCGTCGACCATCTGAAGATGGCCCACGATCTGGGCGTTCACACGATCCGCGTGGCCACTCATTGCACCGAAGCCGATGTGTCCGAGCAGCACATCACGCTCGCACGCAAGCTCGATATGGACACGGTGGGCTTCCTGATGATGAGCCACATGAACAGTCCGCAGGGACTCGTGAAGCAGGCGAAGCTCATGGAAGGGTATGGTGCGAACTGCATCTATATCACCGACTCGGCGGGTTACATGCTGCCCGAGGACGTGAAGGCGCGCCTGAGCGCCGTGCGCGAAGCGCTGAAGCCCGAAACGGAGCTGGGCTTTCACGGACACCATAACCTGGCGATGGGCGTGGCGAATTCGCTCGCCGCCATCGAGTGCGGCGTCAATCGTATCGACGGTGCGGCCGCGGGGCTCGGCGCGGGCGCGGGCAACACGCCGCTCGAAGTGTTCATTGCCGTGTGCGATCGGATGGGCATCGAAACGGGCGTGGACGTCTGGAAGATCCAGGACGTGGCCGAAGACCTCGTGGTGCCGATGATGGACTTCCCGATCCGCATCGACCGCGACTCGCTCACGCTCGGCTACGCCGGCGTTTACGGCTCGTTCCTGCTGTTTGCGAAGCGCGCTGGCGAAAAGTACGGCGTGCCCGCGCGCGACATTCTCGTGGAGCTCGGACGGCGCGGCATGGTGGGCGGCCAGGAAGACATGATCGAAGACACGGCGCTCACGTTGAAGAAGGCGCGTCAACAGATCGCCAGCAAGGAAGCAGCATGAACCTCACCACTGAAATCATCCACTCGCTCGCCGAACAGCTCGACGCATGCGCATTGCACGCGCGCGACACGGTCAAGATCACGGACACGTGGCCGCAGATGGACTGGGACGACGCGTATGCCGTGCAGGATGCGATTCGCGAGCGACACTTGCGGCGCGGGGCGCGGCTTGTCGGCTACAAGGCCGGTTTGACCTCGCACGCGAAGATGCGCCAGATGGGCGTGGACACGCCCGTGTTTGGCTATCTCGTCGACGTGTACTCGCTTGAAGACGGCGGTGCATGCCGCGCGAGCGAACTCATCCACCCGAAGGTGGAGCCTGAGATCGCGTTCGTCACCAAAACCGAGCTGAAAGGGCCGGGCTGCCATATCGGCAGCGTGCTGGCCGCCACCGACTTCGTCATTCCGGGCATCGAGGTGATCGACAGCCGCTACCGCGACTTCAAGTTCGACCTGAAGAGCGTAGTGGCCGACAACACTTCGGCGGCACGCTTCGTGGTGGGCGGCCAGCCGATGTCGGTGGACGGCGTGGACCTGCGCACGGTCGGCATCGTCATGGAGAAGAACGGTCAGCCGGTTTCGTTCGGCGCAGGCGCGGCCGTGCTCGGGCACCCGGCGGCGGCGGTGGCGATGCTGGCCAACCACCTTGGCGCGCGCGGGGAATCGATTCCGGCCGGGAGCCTGATTCTCTCGGGCGGCATCACGGAGGCAGTGGCCGTTGAAGCCGGAGACAGCATCACGTTGCGCGTTCAGGGCATGGGCTCCACTGGATTGCGCTTCATTTGACGAGGAGAACGCCGTGCCGATTGCTCATCTTTATATCCTGGAAGGTCGCGACGACGAGAAGAAGGAGCGCCTGATCGCCGAGGTCAGTGAGGCAATTCATCGCGCAATCGACGCACCGATCGAGTCGGTGCGCGTCATCATCACCGAGATGCCAAAAGGCCATTTCGGAATTGCCGGGCAAAGTGCGAAAAAGCGCGGCCGCCAGGGTTTGCGCGAAAGTCGTGGAGACCCTGTGAAACTCTCTAAATGAGCAGACATATCACCATGCAGACCAATCCTGAAATCAGCAAGAGCATTCTTGCCCATGGCATCCGAACCAACTACCACGATCTGGGCGAAGGGCCACCCGTATTACTGATTCATGGATCAGGGCCGGGTGTGACGGCGTGGGCGAACTGGCGTCTCACCATGCCGGAGTTGGCAAAGCACTTTCGTGTGATTGCCCCCGACATGGTTGGTTTTGGGGAAACCGAACGTCCCACGGGGCATCGCTATTCGATGCAGGCCTGGGTCGATCACTTGCTAGGGCTGCTCGACGCGCTGAACATCCAACAGGCTCACGTAGTGGGCAATTCGTTCGGCGGCGGGCTAGCGCTGGCGCTTGCCATCAAGGCGCCGCGCCGCGTGGGCAAGCTCGTGCTGATGGGCAGTGCCGGAACCGCCTTTCCCCTTACCGAAGGGCTCGACGCGGTGTGGGGCTACACGCCATCAATCGAAAACATGCGTGCGCTGCTCGATATCTTTGCGTTCGACCGCACGCTCGTGAACGACGAGCTCGCAAAGCTACGCTTCGAGGCAAGCGTGCGCCCAGGCTACCAGGAGGCGTTCGCGAACATGTTTCCCGCGCCGCGTCAACGCTGGGTCGACGCGCTGGCTAGTCCGGAAGAGGCGATTCGCGCGATTCAGCACGAAACACTGATCGTGCATGGCCGCGAGGACCGCGTGATCCCGCTTGAGGGCTCGCTCAAACTGCTGGATCTGATTCCGCGGGCGCAACTGCATGTATTCGGGCAGTGCGGACACTGGACGCAGATCGAGCACACCGCACGGTTCAACAGGCTGGTGATGGAGCATTTCAGCGAAGGGAAGGTCTAGTCAACCGCAAGCGCACGGACGCAGAAGAGCGCGCTTCAGCGGGTCGTCGGCGTAATGGGGAGTTTCTGATTCTATATCTCCGACATCGATTCTGTTAGTAATACATATTAAATATATATACCAGGAGACAGAAGTGAAAGGCAATTGCATTCGCGCGGCGGCGGCGCTTTGCGCGGCTGTTTGGGGGGCGCAGGCACAGGCGACCGATGTTTTCAACCTTGAAGGATACGGGCCGATCTCCCGCGCGATGGGGGGCAGCGGGGTCGCCTATAACGTGGGGCCGGCGGCGATGATGCTCAACCCGGCAACGCTCGCGCTGATGAGCGATGGAAAATATATCAACTTCGGACTCGACGTCGTGACCACCGACATACGGGTGACCAATACCGCAACCGGCGAGTCCGTGACATCGGGGAATCACGGCAACAACAATGGTCCGTACTTCGCGCCCGAAGCGGCATTCGTCTATCGGCAGGGCAAGTATACGTTTGGCGTGGGCGCGTTTGCTGAAGGCGGGCTCGGTACCCAGTACGGTGGCAGCAGCTTTCTCTCGCGCACGACCACCAATGATGTGAATACGGGCCTCGATAACTTCTCCAGATTGCTGGTACTGCGCATTCCGTTCGCCGTCGCGTACAACATCACGGACAAGCTCACGGTGGGCGGCTCCATTGATGCGGTCTGGACGTCATTGAATCTGGGCATGTTGCTGGATGCGTCACAGATCGGCTCGCTGGCGAGCCAGCATCGCGTGTCCGGCTCACTGGTTCCCGCGCTGCTGAGTGTACCAGGCCTCTCCGGCGGGTACATCAACTTCGAGCATGACGGCATCGTGGGCGGCGGTGCGGACGCCTGGGGAATCGGCGGCAAGCTTGGCCTGACGTATCAGCTCACGCCGAACACGCGAGTCGGTCTCGCGTACAACTTCAAGACGCACGTAGGCGACCTGGGCGGGCATGCGACCCTGACGGCGGTGAGCTCCGTGGCGGGCAACATACCGATCAATGGGAACATTACCGTCCACAGCTTCGAAATGCCTGCGCAATTCACGGCGGGGATCAGTCACACGTTCAACGACCATTGGAGCGTCTCGGCGGACTACCAGCGCGTGTTTCTGGCAGGCGTATTCAAGGATATCAACGTGAGCTTCGTGCAGTCGGGCACGGGCGCGAACCTGAATCTGTCCTTGCCGCAGAATTACCGCGATATCAACGTGTTCTCGGTTGGTGCCGAGTACCGCTACAACCCCAGCTGGACGTTCCGCGCGGGTTTCCACTACGCGCAGGAAGCCGTGCCGAACAACATGCTGTTTGCTGTCATTCCCGGCATTCCGACTACGACGGTCACCGGCGGCGTTTCCTACGCATTCGGCAAGAACGATGTGATCGACCTGGGCGTATCGTACGCATTCCAGAAGACGCTGACCAACACGAGTCAGCCCAATACTTCGGTGCCGATCAAGGTGACGCATTCGCAGCTCAATGCGGCGATCTCGTATCAGAAGCGCTTCTAGCGCGTGAGGGCGGGGCAGGCGCGGCGCGAAGGCGCCTGCCTCGTCGCGCGACGGCAGCGAATGGGCCGGTTCAGGCCCGACCGATGGGGATACCGTATTTGCGCAGACGATAGGCGAGCTTTGGGCGGCTGATGCCGAGCACGCGGGCGGCAAGCGAGAGATTGCCGTTCGCTTCGGCAACGGCCGCGCGCAGCATGGCTGCTTCCGTTTCGGCAAGGCCAGGAAGTCCAGCGGGGACGAACGCGGGCGGCGCGACCTCGACCGGCTCGTTGAGGGGCGCGATATTGCCGCTGCGCTTGAGAATGAACGACGAAACGTCGATCTCCTCGCCCGTTGTAAACAGGTGGCACAGGTCGAGGGCGCCGCCGTCTTCTGCGAGAATCACGGCGCGCTCGATCATGTTTTCAAGCTCGCGCACGTTGCCGGGCCAGTCGTAGTTGAAGAGCGCGTCCACCGCACGTTCGCGAAATCCGGTGATGTGCTTGCCGTGCTTCTTGGCGAGGCGCTGCAAGAACCAGTTCATCATCAAAGGTATATCGTCGCGCCGGTCGCGTAACGGCGGCACCAGAATTGGAAAGACATTCAGGCGGAAGAACAGGTCTTCGCGGAACTGCCCGGCCTTCACAGCCTCGCGCAGATTCACGTTGGTTGCCGCCACGACTCTAACGTCGATTTTGCGCGTGCGGGTGTCGCCCACGCGCTCCAGTTCGCCCTGCTGCAACGCGCGCAGGAGCTTGCCCTGAGCCGTGAAGCTGAGCGTGCCGATTTCGTCGAGAAAAAGCGTGCCGCCATCGGCGCGTTCGAAGCGCCCGGGACGTGAAGACGTGGCGCCGGTATATCCGCCGCGCTCCACGCCGAACAGTTCGGACTCCATGAGATGCTCGGGAATCGACGCGCAATTGACGGCGACGAACGGCCCGTCCGCGCGTTTGCTGAGACGATGCAGGTTGTTGGCGAAGACTTCCTTGCCCACGCCGCTTTCACCGAGAAAGAGCACGGTTGCCTCGGTAGGGGCGACCTTGTTGACCATGTGGCAGACCGTATTGAAGCCCACGGAGATGCCCACGACGCCAAAACTGTTTTCGGGAGCGCTTGCCAGCCGCTGGGCAATGCGGCTCGTTGCGGGCAGCATGCTTTGGGGTTCGACCGACCATTTGACGAAATCGCCGATCTGCAGGAAGCGCAGATCGTCCTGTGGGTCGTCCCAATCTTCCACGGGCTTGCCGACCACGCGGCACTTCGCGTGGCCCATGCCGCGGCACTCGATCTCGCGCCAGAGAATAGGGCGTCCCATGAAGGCGCTCGTGTAGCCGCAGGCATAGCCGATCAGCATCCAGCACACCGATTCGTTGCCGATGCCATAGCTCGCGATGTGCGCTTCGGCTTCGGCGCAGTCGGTCAGATAGAAGTCGCCGAAGTAGTGGCCGCGCTCGACGTCGATGTCGAGCGTAATCGGCTCGCAGTGCACGATGCCTTCGAGCGACACCAACTGCGGACCAGCGAGGAAATCGTCATAGCGGTTGGAGCCCGCGCGAACCTTGCGTGTCATCGCCGCGTCCCGCGAGCCGGCCTGATAGCCGATGCGGGTCACGAGGCCGCGAGCCGTTTCCTTGCCGAGGCTCTCAATCAGCTCCTGGCGAAGCGCGCCGAGAGAGCTGATGTGCATAAGCATCATGCGCTGGTCGTCCAGCCAGATGCGGCCCTGCTGCGGCGCGAAGCGCAACCGCTTGGCCAGATCGTGGATGGCGGGAACGCGGATCTCCGTCGACTGCCGGCGCCGCGCCACGTGAGCGGGGGAATCCGTGTTGGAGGGAGTCGTGGCGACTCCGTGTGTGCGGCTCTTGGGCATGCTCACCTCGAAGGCTACCGGATTGGCGGCCGCGACCACGTTCGCTGTGGCGCGATGATCGTTGCGCGGATTGTCCGCTGCCTGCGCCGGGAGCTGAAAAAATCGAATTGACCGTGTCAGGTTACTCCTCCTTGCAGCGACAGGCGATTGGTGTAAGTACGCGAGCGGTGCGCTGGCACGGAACCCGGCACAGGGGCCGGGCAAGACAAACGGTGCGTTCAGACGAAACGGTCGAAGTGGATCTGGTTGTAAGGCACGCGATGTCGCTGCATCAGCATTTCCTGCACGGCCTCGATCATGGGAGGCGGGCCGGCGAAGTAGAACTCATGTTGATCGAGCGGAGATGCGAGCGAGCGCTCGACCTCTGCGTGCACGAAGCCCGTGGCGCCGGCCCACGGCTGGGATGGCTCCGGCGACGACAGCACCACCGAAATGCTCAGGCGCTCCTGAGCAAGCTCGTGCAATTGCGCGGTCGCACCGAGATCGGCCTGCGTGCGTGCGCCATAGAAGAAGTGCACACGCCGCTGCCCCAGCGGGGCAAGCGCACCGCGTGCGACGGACAGCATGGGCGCAAGACCCGAGCCGCCCGCAATGCACACGATATGGCGCTCGTTGTCGTCGCGCAGATAGCCATGACCGTAGGGACCGTCCATCACGATCTGGTCGCCAACCAGGAGTGAGTCGAAGAGCGCATTGCTGCCCGCGCCACCCGGCACGCGACGGATGATGAACTGCCACAGCCCCTCGCCGTTGGGCAAGTTGGACATCGAATAGGCGCGGGCGCCCTCCGCCTGCGCGGGGTAAAGCAGCGCGTACTGTCCGGCGCGGAAGTGCGCTCGTCCAGCTATATGAAACGTGAACTCGCTCATGTCCGGCGTCAGCGGGCGGCGAGACTCCAGTCTTGCGCTCCAGCGCGCGGGGGCCACGGCTGGAAGATAGCTGTCATCGCAGCGCACGCGTATCGTGCAGTCGCTCAACGGGCGTGACTGGCAGGCGAGGCGCTTGCCGCGCTTGCGGTCGCGTTCGCTGAGCCCCGGCGCCTGCGCCCAGAGCGTTTCCATGTTGCCTTCGACGAGTTCGAAGCGGCACGCACCACATCCGCCGACACTGCACTCGTGCGGGAGTCCCACATCGGCGCGCAGCGCGCCGCGCAACAGGGAGTCTTCCTCGGCGCAGACGCTGAATTGCGCACCGCCCTCGATCGTGATCCGATGTTTCATTTCACGCTTTCCAAAGTTTCGGGGCCGGCTTGCGCCGGCACTTGCTTCACAACGCTTCGATTCAGAGCCCGTCGACTGACAGTCCCGTCGCGCGCCTGAATTCGCGCGTGGCTTCCTTCGCGCGAGCGCCTGCCTCGGGTGCGTCGGGCAGGGCGGCGCACCAGGCCGTGATGGCTTCGTCGGCAAGCGGTTCCCACTTGCTTACCCACGCATTCAGCACGGCGTGGTTGCCTTCGTGCCCGAGAGCCATGCGCACCAACTCGGTGGCCCAACGCCGGTGCCGCTGCGCGTCGACGAGCTGCGCATCGGTGACGAGCCCGAGCAGGGTGTCGCCGTTGTGCCGCGCCGCGACGCCGAGACCGCGCAAGATGGTTTCTTCCACGGCCGGGCGCGCGACGAGGTTCAGTGCGACGAAGCATTCTGCCCAGTCCCACGCCGTGAGCGCCCGTTCGGCGAGCTTGCGCCAGCCCTGCCATGCCGCGTCCAGCTCCCAGCAGCGCCGCTCCCCGCTGCCGAAGCCGAGGTCGGCGAAGGTCAGCGACAGCTCCTTCGTGCGATACGCGGTGTGCGTGAGCCAGCGCAGCGAATTGGCGGTCTGGTACGCGGCGCAGTTCGAGATCGTGGAGGCGGGGGCCATCTGGGTCAGATAAGCCGAGCCCATTTGCAGTGCATGAAAGAGGAAACGCGCGGGCGTATAAAGACGCGCGAGCGTACTGGCCCATGCTGGCGTAAGCATGGCGTCGTGACCGCGCGTGGCGAACTGGTCAAGCAGACCGAATACATAGGTTTCCTGACCGTCCTGCAGCATGTTGTAAGTGCGATAGACGATCTCGTCTGGATCGCGAAATGCGTTCCAGTCGGGGTGACGCAGCGGCGAAGCATTGCGGTTGCGCTTGAACCATTGCGCCATTTCGAAGTTCGGGTCGAGTTCGAAGGGTGCATCGGGGTTGTCGGTCGTGTAGTGCAAATTGGTCGAGACGATCTCGTACTCGCTCGGCTTGCGCCGCCGCGTGGCGAGATGGCTCCACGTTTTCAGCGGCTTGAGAACTTGGGGTTGGGTCATGCTCGTCTCCGGTTAAAGCGTCTTCTCGTAGTAAAAGCGCACGTAGTCGTCAGTCGTCTCGATGCGGCCTGCAAACGAGCTGAGATTGACTTCGAGTTCGGACATCCTGAACGGCCTGCCCAGCGTCTCTTCCAGCGTGGCGCGGCGCAGGATCAGCTCGCCGTCCGTGTCGATGCGCACGTACGCGAGCTTGTCGTCGACGCGAATCTCCTTGCCGGGGTTGTCCTCGTGCGCGGCTTCGATGACGCCGGCCGTGATGCTGCCGGCGCGGAGCACGGGACCCACGCGGTTGTTGCGGTAGGCCTCGGCGGTGTTGTCGGTAGTCATGGAGTGATCTCCTGTAATTTCAGGAATGAGCAAAAAGCGGTTCGACGCCGCCCACAGCGACGAGGACATCATCGCCTTCGATCTTCACGGCGTACTCGGCAAGCCGGCAGTCACCCGGATTGATCCCTTTGCCGGTGTTCGCGTCGAAGGTCCACTGATGGGCGCGGCACATCAATACGCGACCGTCGAACTTGCCTTCCACGAGCGGAATGTCCTGGTGCGGGCAAATGCCCTGAAAGGCGCGCGGCTCGCCGCCTTCGGGGCGCACCAGGACGATCACGTGGCCGTCCACTTCCACTTCGGTCATCTCGCCTTCCCACAGGTCGTCGAGCGTGCAGACTTTCTGGTACTTCATGTCGACCTCATTCGTCGCAAAAGATAAATTCCAGCGCTTCCATCGGCTTGATGTCGGTATCCTCGAGCTTCGCGTTGCGCGCGTAGAACTGCTCACCGCCCTGGCGGCGTACGCGGACAACCTTGTCGGGTCGCGGCGCTACGCGCCGGCCTACCGAATGGTGAGCGGCTGCGGCGGCGACCTCGTCCATCGTGTTGCCGGAATCCACTGCCACGAGCTGTAATACAAAGTCATACTGAAAATTGGAAATCACAGGGAAAAGTGCCATGTCGTCCTCCATTGCATAGCCGCCTCAGGCGGCCTTTTTGGTGTAACGCGTGTCGCGGTATGCCTCGACCCAGGCATATTTGTGCGCGTCGTCGCCGATTTCGCCCGGTGCGAGGCCCATATACTGCAGTGCACCCGTGAGGTTGGGCGGCTGGATGTGGCCTGCCAGGAAGCGATCGACGAGCGTGAGGTGATCGCGGTAGCGAACCGGGTCCTGGAGAAACACCCAGCGGTCAATTTCGGAATTGAAGTGGTAGGTCCGGCCGTTATAGTCGAGCGGATAGTCCTTCACGTTCCAGCCGTCGCCCGGAATCGCGCAGATGGGCAACTGGCTCATGTTGCAGACGACCGGCAACGTCTCGGGCGCGGTGAGTTCGGGCTTGCCCGCGAGCAGGTTCTCGATGATGACGTCCCATGCCTTGCCGAACGTGTCGTTCCAGCCCGGGTATTTTTCTTCGAGCCAGTCGCGGCACTCGGGTGTCACGCCGGCAGCGGGGTTCCACCAGACCGTGGGCCGCCAGAACCAGATGCCGAGCTGATAAGCGTGGTGCTGGTAGTCGAACTCGTTGATCATCTGGTCCCAGTACCACGGCAGGTCGAGACCCAGGTCGATCAGCGTGCGTTCGAACTGGCCGACGATCCACTCACGCATGAATTCCTTGAACGACTGCTTGCGGTGCTCGATCGGTGTGGCGTAGTCCATCGACGAGCCCGTCAGCAGGCAGAACAGGCGCCACGCGCGCGCGATGGCGATATCGACGAGCTTTTGGGCCTCCTCCTTGCGGCCATTTGCGATCAGGATCTGCAACGCCGGGCCGCCAATTTGTGCATGGCGCGACTCGTCGGTCTGAATGCTGGAAATCAGGCTTGCAAAGGTGAAGTCGCCGGCTTCAGCGGCGTCGGCCGCGAGTCCGAGGAATTGCATGTTGGTGAAGCCCGTCTCGAACGCGAAGGTGAGCATGACGGCGATTTCGATCGCGCTGCGTGACATGAACAAATCGTCGAACGTGCTGCGGGCGGCAATCGCACCCCACTCGTTTGTGTGATAGGCCTTGTGCGCCCAGTCGAACTGGCGGTCCTTCGCGCAGTAATCGTGGGGAAAGTAGAGTTGCAGTTGGCCGTGACGGTTCTCGTCGAGCATGCCGAAGGTGGCCATGTTGCGCATGCCGGGCGCGCGGCCGAAGCGCGCCATGCGCGCTTCGGCGCTCATGGCTGCGTACTCGCCGAGCGCAATTGCGCCGTAGTGCGACTTCAGGATGGAAAGCCAGCCGGGATCGGCTTCCTCGAACATGCGGCTACGTTCCAGCGCGGCCTTCACGGAATACGCGCCGGCGTCCTTCTCGCGCTGGATACGAACGTACTCGGGATACGACGTCTTGTACGGCTCGTCGTAGGTTTCCCAGCTTGCCATGGGAATACCCTGCGCGCCGGACATGATATCGGGGAAGAGTTCGGACTCGGCGACATAGGTCGGGGTCCAGTTGGTGGCACGGGCGATGTCGTACCAGGCCGCGCGTTCCAGTAACGCCATGGTGATGTCTCCTTGTTGGGATGGGAATTGCGCCTGCCCGAAACAACGTCCGTTGCACCGGGCGGTTCCTCTCAGAGCAAGGTGGATGCCAATGCGCGGGGCGCGCTCGCAAAGATGAGGGAAAATCCCGAGATTTTTGGCGCTAGAGCCCTTGTGTGCGCGATGTTGGTGAGACCCAATCGATCATTTTCCGAGGCGTGGTCGCGTCCTTTTGATCGTCTGGTTAAATACTGACGCTGCGTATGAACGAGCAGCGCTTAACCAATTGGTAAAAATATCGATATTCTGTTGTTTTAAACATACCAAACATTAGACTTCCGCATTCATCAGTCGCTTGATGCGAGGACATTACGGCTGGCGGATTCCTTGAATGATTCGGAGTGCGATATAAGTGTTGCGTGGGCTGGAGTTCGTCATGAGCCTCTCGACATCGGCGCAGCCAGCAGGGGGCCGCAGTTGATCCGCATCGCAGAGGTTTTGCCCTGCATACGTCCCAGCGCGAAAGCGGGAAACTGCTGCGAAGGAAGGCAGCCCCGAGAGTGAGCGCGGGTCACCCCGTTGTCGCAACTGCGACACCCCAGCCAACCAGCAGCGCCGCACCCGCGAAAGGAAGCCATCGCGTTTGCGGCAAGATCTTTTCGAGCATCACGTAGATCGACAGCGCAGCCACCCAAAACAGGTTCATGACGCCGAACACAAAGAGCAACGCCATGAGTAGCCCGCAACAGCCAACGCAGTACGCCCCATGGCGGCATCCCATGATCCAGGCACCGAGGGCGCCGTCGCGCCATTCGCTCAAAAGAAAACCGAACGGGGAAGCACACTTGCCAAGGCACGCGTGCTTTAACGGTGTCAGCTGGAAGATTCCGGCAAGGATCAGGAGAGCGCCACCAAGCAGCGGAGTTGCGCTCACCATCATGGGAGTCACGAGGCGGGCCTCGAGCAAGCCCCACTGCGCGAGCGTCGCCAACAGGCCGAAGCCGGACCACACGGCCAGGTAGCCGAGAACAAATACGCTCGTATTGACATAAGGCAGGCGTTGCGCACGCCTCTGGCGGCTCAGGAACGCGAAACTCAGAACCATCGGTACGATCGACGGGAGCATCATGGCGGCCATCATGATGGCCCACATCGCCAGCACCAGCAGCAGATCGAAGGCGCCCCAATGCGTCATGCGCGGCATGATGGCCATAGTTGCGCCCGCGTCCATGTGCTTCATGCCCCAGCTCATGTAAAGCAGATAGGTCCACGCGAGCGTTGCGGCGGCCGTCAATCCCGAAAGTACGATCAAGCGGTCCCACACCGGTAGCCCTCGCGTCACAAACCCGCGGCGAAACCCAGTCTCAGCCATGGTAGGCAAACGGAGAATAAAAGCCGTTTCGGTCTGAGACTTCTCTGGTAAAGCCGTGATCGGTGAAGCTAAAACGCTTCGACTTCCCGACCACCGCCGCGAATCCCGGGACAGGGGTAAACGGGTGGTTGCTGATGGTGACGTCACCTCCATCCTGACCAGACAACGCTTCGATTTCCATGTCCGCGACATCGGGTATGCGAAGGCTACGACGCTTCCCGTCGAGGTGGTAGTCGATCGCGGCTGGCTTGACGCCCATCACTTCACCGATCATTGGACCCAGCGCGGAGAGCGGGCCGCCGGCTTGACCGGAAAAGATCTTGCCCAATGCCTCTTGCTGCACCGGTGTCCCGCGTTCGTCGAGATATAGGGCCACTCTCCACTTGTTTTGCAGCATGTGGCCTGGCGAATACGCGAAGAGAGCGACGTTGAGTCCGTCCAGCGTCACGTCGGCGAACTCGCCCTGATCGACGTGCCAACCGATCAGCACTGCGCAGTCTCCGTCCGATGGGGGACTGACACAAACGCAACTGCACGGGGCATAGCAGTTGCAGCTTTCGAAATACGTACCGGCAACCTTCCAGCTCTCGGCCATGGCATGACCTCCATCGTTTGACACGAGCAGGGCGCGCGCATAGGGTATTCGAGCACGGCTCGTTTGCAGGCGTCTGTGGCGATTCGGGACGCCGAAGCTGGCGAGCGAATCCATTCAAGTCTAGGTCGGAATGGCTGGCGCGTGGGCCGCACTCATTGTGTCAAAGCACCTGCTTTGCGCACCGCACGCGTTTGCAAGGCGGCTTTCGCGGCTCAAAACGACAAAAAATGGTTGAATAATCGCGACATCAATTGCTGAACCCTGCACAACAACAGTATTCGCCCTCGAACCCTGACTTTCACGTCGCGATATCCCCATGACTATCGATTCCGCTGTCGTCAAAACCTTCGCGCCCACGGGCACGTTGCGCGCCTCCATCAACCTCGGCAATCCGATACTCGCGAATCGTGATGCGGCATCGGGTGAACCGTACGGCGTTTCCATCGATCTTGCGCGCGCGTTCGCGCAGCATCTGGGTGTGCCGCTCGAACTCGTCGTGTTCGATGCGGCGGCCAGGTCCGTCGAAGCCGTGAGCGACGGGCGCGCGGACTTCGGTTTTTTCGCCGTCGATCCGAAGCGAGGCGAGACGATCGCGTTCACGGCGCCTTATGTGTTGATCGAAGGCTTCTATATGGTTCGCCACGATTCGCCGGTGCGCACGAATGCCGAAGTCGATCAACCGCATAACCGCGTGGTAGTGGGCAAGGGGAGTGCATACGATCTTTTTCTCACGCGCGAATTGAAGCACGCGCAGATCGTGCGCGCACCGACGTCTCCGACTGTCGTGCAAACATTCCTCGACCAGGGGCTCGAAGTGGCCGCGGGCGTGAAGCAGCAACTCGAAGCCGACGCCGCGAGAGTGGGCGGCCTCCATCTGCTCGACGAGCGCTTCATGGTGATTCGCCAGGCGATGGGCGTTGCGAGGAGCCGGGGAGAAAAGGCCGCAGAAACGTTGCGTGTCTTCGTTGAGGAAATGAAACGCTCGGGGTTCGTGGCGCGCGCGCTCGAGAACCACCGTATCGCCGGTGCGTCAGTCGCGCCGTTGGAGTGACCGTTTGCGGTTCTCAGTGTGCGAGCCTGCAGGGGAAACAGCTGAACAAGCGGTTCCCCGGTGCCTTGTTTGAAGGTTCACTCTATTTTCAAACAGTATATTTTCATATAAACTATAAAAATGTAGATTGAAGGCTCCGCCATGGACCGTCCTCCCTCCATCGTCGACCTCGCCACCATGCAGGCCGCCGCAACCAACGCCTGCGCGCTGCTCAAGGTGCTCGCCAATCCTGACCGTTTGCTGCTGATGTGCCGCCTCTCCGAGGGCGAGCTGTCCGTGGGGGAACTCGAAGAGGAACTCGGCATCAGGCAGCCGACGCTATCCCAGCAGTTGAGCGTGCTTCGCGAAAACGGCCTGGTGGCCACGCGCCGCGAAGGCAAGAACATCTTTTATTCGGTCGCGAGTCCGCAAGCACTCGCTGTCATGACCGTGCTCTACCAACAGTTCTGTACCTAGCTTCAGGGGACGAATCATGCTGATTGACCTCGCCCATTTCACTCCCGGACTGTCCTTGACCGGCGGACTCATCATCGGCGTGGCGGCCGCCGTGTTCGTGATGTTCAACGGCCGCATTGCCGGCATCAGCGGCATCGTCGGCGGCCTGTTGAGCCTGCCGCGCAACGACATCGGCTGGCGCCTCGCGTTCGTCGCAGGGCTTGTCGGCGCTCCCGTCATCGCGGCCCTGCTCGGCAAGCCGGCGCAAGTCGATATCGAGGCGAACTGGAGCATCGTTCTGGTTGCAGGCTTCCTGGTGGGACTCGGCACCCGCTATGCAAGTGGCTGCACCAGCGGTCACGGCGTGTGCGGCCTTTCGCGCGGCTCGCTGCGATCGCTCGTCGCCACGCTGACCTTTATGGCGGCGGGATTCTTGACCGTTTTCGTCCAGCGACACCTCATTGGAGGCTGACATGGCAATCCTCACAGCACTGCTTTCGGGGCTGATCTTCGGCCTTGGCCTGATGGTCTCCGGCATGAGTAATCCGGCCAAGGTCCTTGGCTTCCTCGACATCGCCGGCAGTTGGGACCCGTCGCTCGCGTTCGTGATGGTCGGCGCCATCGTCGTGGCTTCGCTCGCGTTCTTCATCGCGAGACGCCGCAAGCGCTCGTTGCTGGGCTTGCCCATGCAGCTCCCAACGAGCACGGCGATCACGCCGAGACTCATCCTCGGCAGCGCTGCCTTCGGTATCGGCTGGGGCCTCGCAGGCTTCTGTCCGGGGCCCGCGCTGGTCGCCCTGGGTGCGGGCTATCCGAAGGCCATTGGATTCGTGGCAGCCATGGCGGCGGGTATGGCCGTCTTCGAACTCGTCGAACGGGCGAAAGCTGGCGTGCAACGGGCGTAAGCGAGGGGCCGGGCGACAGATCGGCGCCGCCCCGTTTACGGCCCGGGACTCGTTGCCGGCACGGGGTTCATGGAACGTATTGACGCCACCTCGAAAAAATCGCGATACGCACGGCGTCATAGGCGTCGGCCTCGCCTAAAGTTCGCGTAAGCGTTGCCGAAATACCGGTTATGGCGCGCGACCTCCCTGACTATCCCGACAAACTCCCGATCTGGGCAGAGGCGCGCGCGCTCGAGGCCAGCATTCGCGCGATTCGCCGGGCACAAGGCAAGAAAAATCCCGAGGATTTCCCGGCAGGCAGCCCCGAATGCACGGCCGCCATGAACGAGTTCGTGCGCGATGTCTGCCGCGTGCTCGAGATCGATATCGACACACTGGGCAAGCGCGACGACGAGCTTTAGGCTCCCCTGATTTTCGCGGGCGATGCGGCGCAACGCGCTGTCGAACAACCTCCGTTCCAACGACTCCTGGGCACGACGCCCTGGCAAACCTCGCCGGACTAGCCTCGTGCCGGGAATATCACTTGCGCCCCCCCGGACGATCGATGACGAGTCCACGGGGTGCTTCAGTACTGCTTTCGATCGGCATCCCACAATGTGAACGCGCCTTTCGTATCGCGCCGCGACCGACTAGTCTTTAGCGATATCAAATGGACCGGCACGTGACTGACCCGCAGGAAGCGCGGCGCCGGCCTCAAAGGAGACACATATGGAGCTTGAAACCCGCACCATGGCGCGCGTGACCGCAAGGCTCGTGCCGTTTCTGATCGTCTGCTATTTCGTGGCGTATCTCGATCGGGTCAATGTCGGCTTTGCCGCGTTGCAGATGAACAAAGCACTCGATTTATCCGCGAGCGCGTTCGGATTTGGCGCCGGGATTTTCTTCATTGCCTATTTCTTCTTCGAGGTGCCCTCGAACCTGCTGCTCGAACGCTTCGGCGCACGGCGCTGGATCGCGCGCATCATGTTCACCTGGGGCATCATCGCGGGGGCGATGGCGTTCATCCCCGACATCGCCCGCGTGACCGGCATGTCGAACGCGCATGTGTTCTATGGGTTGCGCATCCTGCTCGGGATCGCCGAGGCGGGCTTTTTCCCCGGCATCATCTTTTTGCTCACGCTCTGGTTTCCCGCGAAATACCGCGCGCGCGTGGTGGGCTATTTCATGGCGGCAATTCCCTTGTCAACGGTGATCGGCGGCCCGATTTCCGGCTCGCTGCTCTCGCTCGACGGGAGAGGCGGGCTGGCCGGCTGGCAGTGGGTCTATCTGATCGAAGCGCTGCCCGCGCTCGTGCTCGCGGTGGCCGTGCTGTTCTACCTGACCGACAAGCCCGCGGACGCAAGCTGGCTTGCCGCCGACGAGCGCCGCTGGCTGGTCGATCGTCAGGCGATGGAGCGCCGGCATCGCGAAACGGTGCGTACGTTCAGCGTTCTCGAGGCGCTGATCAATCCGCGCGTGCTTGCCGTCGCGCTGATTTATTTCGGTGCGAACGCAACGAATTACGGACTGAGCTTCTTCCTGCCGCAAATCGTCAAAGCGTTCGGACTCACGAATCTGCAAACGGGTTTCGTCACGGCGCTGCCTTACGCCGTGGGGGTGGTATCGATGGTGCTGTGGGGCCGGCGTTCCGACCGCCGCCTCGAGCGCAAGCGGCATGTCGCGTTCGCGCTTGCCGTCGCCGCGGCCGGCATTGCGGCGTCGGCCGGGCTCGCGAATCCGGTGCTCAAGATGCTGGCGCTCTCCATTGCAGGATTCGGCATCTTCGGATGCTTGCCGGTGATCTGGACGCTGCCTGCCGCGTTTCTCTCGGGCGCGGCGGCTGCCGGCGGCATTGCCGCTGTCAATTCACTCGGCAATCTTGCGGGCTTTTTCGGCCCCTACGCGATGGGCTGGATCAAGGACAGTACGGGCGGCTTCGGCGCGGGCCTGCTTTGCCTGGCGGGAGCCGGGCTCGTGGGTGCGGGCGCGGCGCTTCTCCTCCATCACGACCCGGCGCTTGAAACGCTCGACGAATCCGCTTATAAAGACTCGCGCGACGAGGGCGGCGTGGTCAGGCAGTGAAGATCGCGTCCGCTCACTTCAGGCGGGCAATTGCAACCGTGGCGGCTTTGCGATAAACCCGCTTGACCTGTGCCCACGTGAGCGGAAACTCGATCAGCCGCCCGCGCGGATTGACCACCACGAAACGCGATTCGTGCTGCGTCTCACGATCCGCCCAACGCGCTTTGTACTCGCCGTACAGCGGGCGAAAATCGAAGTCGCGGCCATTGGCGTGGGCCCATCGCGCGAGATATTCGATCAACTGGTTGCCGACTGAATAGGCGCGGAACGCCTCGTCATAGGTGGTGATCAAATATTCGACGGTTCGCGTGTGGACGAGATTGACCGAGGCCGCCACCGGCTGCCCGTTGACCTGCACGCAGGCGACGAGTGGCGTGCTTGCGAGGTCGATGCGTCGCGCGAGGCCGATGAAAAAATCGCGGACGCGGTCATCCATCAGATAGTGCGATTCGATGCCGCGTTTGAGCGCCCATTGGCGTTTGTTTGCGAATAGCCACATGAGCATGCGTTCGCACTCCTCAGGACTCTCACACCATCCCACACGGACTTCGCCTTCGCGCCGCAGCCGCTTCGCGCTCGAACGCAGCGCAGCGCGCAGCGTCGAGCGCCGCGTGGCGAGGTAGTCATTCCATGTCGGGCATGCACGCAGTTTGATCGAATAGCCGGGCATCACACGCCAGCGCGGCGGCAGGGCGGTCTGGATCCACGACTGCGGCGCGGCGTCGAGCGCGCGCTGCAGCATGCCGCCGTTTTCGAGCAACGGAATGTGAAGCACGTCGGCATGAATTCGCATGATCGCGTTGACGGCCGCATCATAAAGCTCGGCACGCCGGCGATCCGCGATCAACGGGCCGCCGTATTCCTCGCCGCATCCGCAGCCCAGCGCCTGCGCGCTTCGCAACGCGCCATTGCGCACGATCGCAACCGGCCATAGCACGAGCGGGCCGTGTGCGTCGTGCACGCTCGCGACTTCAATCCTCGCGCCACATTTCACCGCCGCCTCGACGGCGGCTTCGCAATACGCAAAGCTGATGAACGGCGAATGCGCTTCAGGTGCGGACAAAAGCGTGCGCCATTGCGGCTCGAACATGCGAAACGCTTCGACGCTCTCGCAGGTGTGCAGTGCGTACATGAGGGATGGGGCCGGCAACGACTCGCGCATTGCGGCGAGGGAAGTCGGCACATGCCTTGCCTTCGTAGTTTGTGATTCAGCCATCAAGGGAGGCGCTGAGGCAGTCCTTTGTCGTGATGCGGCGATTGCGGTCCGCGAAGGCATCGGGTCGGGCGCCGCGTGTGCTTTGCCAGATGACGACGGCTTCCTGATCTTCGGGACCGAAGCCCATTTCGTCGCTCGAGCGCGCGGCGGATGATGGTCGGCTGCGAGCCCATATACGGCCTCAACTGACCGGCGAACTGTGCGCCGCCCTTCGGCGCGACGGGCTCGACGAAGCCGCTCGTTTCCGTGCCGTAGTGGAGGTCGATTGGATGGCGGCGCAGGCAGCCGGTGTAAACCGCGCGCACAACCGGCAGGCTAATGCAGACGCTGCGTACGGGTCGCGCGAACATGGCGCGCAGCACGCTGTCGGGCAGCCGCGCCATCGCGTTCAGCAATTGTTGCCTGAGCGCGCGTGCGAGTGTCGATCGCGGGCCGCCGTATGTCGTCGTTTGTATGGATTCGTGGGTCGTGAACATTCCCGGGAACCGTTGTCTTCCATCGCATCATCGCGCCCTTCGCCGCGCGAGCAACGCCATTCATCGGTTGTAATGCGACAAAAGGGCGCGAAGGGTGGCGTTTCGAATGTCCGTCATATAAACAGACTAATATGGGTGGCCGAAAAACGAGGTAGCCATCACGGGTGACTCCGCGCCATACCGTGAAAGCCCTTTCAATCGGCTTGTTTTCGCGATATCCCTGATTTTTCCGCGGATCGTTTCGTGTCTTAATGGGCCTCACCGGAAATCTGCACATGGGCATTTCAGGCTTTGATCTGCGCAATATTCAACCGGACGAGGCGAGACGATGATCGCGCGAGCGGACACTGAAACGCGCCATAAGCGGTATGCCATGCACCGCCTTTGCCAGGCGATGAAGCGGCTGATGAATGCCGAAGGCGTAGCCGAGCGAATGATGGCTACGCGCTGGGTGAATGCCTGGAGCGCCGCCGTTGGCGAGCGCTGGTTCGCGATGAGCGGATATGGTGGTCTGGGCCATGCCGCGAGGGGGCGTGCCTCATTCAGGGGGCACGCCGGCCGGCCCATGTGATGAGTTGCAATCGGGGTGGCAATCGCGGTTGCAATCGGCGATATGAAACAAAACGCATATTTAATTGACCAGAGGCGGTGCGACACGATATTGTCATATTTTAGATAATATCGCGCTCCCCCTTGGCTCTAGCAGAATACGAAACCACGCATCCCATGAGTGTCGAAGTGGACGGCGTGAGATACGCGGGTTCCTACCGCGTGATGGCCGGTAGCGTCATCGTCTACTTCGAGAACGAAATCAAGTTCGCTCAGTACGGAACGAATCGCCCTGAAATCATTGCGCGCTGGCTGTTGACCGATCTGTGCCGCAAAGGGGAATCCCGCAAACGCAAGGCCGGCAAGCGCTGAAGAGCCGTGCGCGTGCGTGGCAGGCACGCTCGCTTTCTGCGGCATTTGTATTGCCTTCCCAAGCGCCTTCACGACCTGTTCGGCGGCTGGCCGCTTTCATCAACGTTCTGCTGGCACACCAAATCGCCCGGTCGCTACTGGCCGGCAATGGGTTTGCGAACGTCGTCGCTTTTATCGTCGTGCCATTGCGTGCGGATTTTCGTCACGACGGCGGCAGGTAGCGGAATATAGTCCAGTGCCTCGATGGTGGGCTCGCCGTGCATGAAGGCCCATTCGAAGAATTTCAGCGTTTCCGCATTGCGTGCCGGTTGATCCGGCGTGGCTTGCAGCAGTACATAGGTCGCACCCATCACCGGCCATGCGTCCTTGCCCGGCTGATTGGTCAGCACGCGAAAGAGCGAGCCGGACCAGTCCGCGTTGGCGGCCGCGGCGCTGAATGTCCGCAGGCCTGGCTCCACGATAACGCCGGCCGCATTGGTCATGGCCGTGTAGGTCAGACGGTTCTGCTTCGTGAAGTCCCAGGCGATATAGCCGATCGCGCCGGGGAGATAGCCCACGAACGTGGCGACGCCTTCATTGCCTTTACCACCTATCCCAAGCGGCCAGTGAACGCTGGTGCCTTCGCCCACCTTGCGCTTCCATTCGGGGCTCACCTGGGAGAGGTAGTGCGTCCAGATCAGCGTCGTGCCTGAGCCATCCAGGCGCCGCACCACGGCAATCGGCGTGTCAGGCATCTTGATGTCCGGATTGAGACGCGCGATTGCCGCGTCGTCCCAGTACAGAATCTTGCCGAGAAAAATCTGGGCGAGCACCTCGCCGGTCAGCATCAACTGGCCGGCCTTGATGCCGGGAAGATTCACGACCGGCACCACGCCGCCAATGGCAACAGGAAACTGGCGCAATCCTTCCTTGCTCAATTGTTCGTCGGTGAGTGGAGCATCGGACCCGGCGAAGTCGACCCTGTGGGCGGCGATTTGCTTGATGCCATCCGTGGAGCCGGTGCTCTGGTAGATGACTTTTCCGCCGCCGGACTTGTGGTATTCGGCGGCCCAGCGCGTGTAGAGCGGCGCGGCCAGCGAGCTGCCGCACCCGGTCACAACTTCGGCGCGGGACGTCACCGCGCAAATGCCGAAAATAAGCGCGACTATCAGAGGGCGCAAGGGTCTCACAGGCCTCTCCCGTTTTTTAGTTGCTATGGGATATCACGAAGCCCGATGGCCCGCAATTTTTCAATTACACGACGATGGCAGCCAGGATTCAAATTGAATCATGCTATCGCGTGGCGGTTGGAGCATGAAATATGGCGCGATTGGCCATTGAATCATTCAATATCGTCCGGACAGACGGCGAATGAATGATGAGGATAACAAACAAAATAATCGAATGCGTCCGGCGTTCGGCATGCAATGACCGGGGATGATAAGCGTGCTCAGCGCCGCATAGGTGCAACGAATCTTTCACAAAATATCGCTACGGTAAGCGGGATTGACCGGGTGTCCGTCTTGACAAAATGCTTTTAACCTCTTACGGAGACGTTACGAATGGCCATCACCACGCTTCGCAGCACATTTTGCGGCCCTCGTTTAGCCGCTCGACCCGCATGTCTTTCCCTTGCCGTTTTTCTCGCCTTTGCCGGTGCAGGCGCGCCTGCGCAAGCTGACGATTCGTTCTTCGGCGATTCGGGTCTTCTCGTCGTGAGTCGCAGTGTTTATGACAATGCGTCGAGTACCGTCACGCCGGGCATGGCCCTGCCGCCCAACTGCAATAGTGCGCAGGCAAGCTGCCCCACGGGCGGCGCGCCCGATGACGGCACCTATCCGACCGTCTGGAACAACGCACTCTACGATGCGAGCTTCGGCATCGCGTCGCGCATTTTCCTCGACGCCATCACGCCGGGCGGCCATGTCGTCCGCACGCTGGAAGTGCCCAATAGTCTGCACCCGGGCCATGACCATGATCAGCTCGTGACGAGCTTCAGTTCCAAGTCCGAACTCTCGCTCAATCTGTCGAGCGACGGTCGTTACCTGACGTTCATGGGCTACGTTGCGCCGGTCAACACGATCGACGTGTCGAACTCGAACACGCCAGGCGCGATCGACCCGACGAATCCGGACGGCCAGGCGTTCTATCGCGCCGTCGCGCGCCTCGACGCCGAGGGGCACTTCTCGTTCACCGAAACGAACGCGTATAGCGGCAACAACGGACGTAGCGCGCTGCTCAACAACGGCAAGGACAACGGCAAGGGCAACGGCTTCTACTACATGGTCGGCAATGCGGGCAACGGCGCGAATCCGCAGCCGGTGGACGTGATTCTCGGCGCAGGTGCGCAATTCATCGAAGCGACGAAGCAGCAAGAGGCGCAGCAAACCCCGGGTACGCCTACGCCGCTCGCGAGTTTCTCGGTCACTCAACTCGGCGCAAAGGCCGACAAGGTGGGCAAGGACGACAACTTCCGCGGTCTCACCGTCTTCAACAACGTGGTGTACTTCACGAAGGGCAGCGGCGGCAACGGCGTGAACACAGTGTACTTCGTCGATACGACGGGCAAGGCGTGCCCCTCGGGCGGCGTCGGCGTGCCGGTCGCGGGCGCGAAACTGCCGGCCAATCCGCTTGCGTACGACGCATCCACCGTGGCGGCCAATGGTTTGCCGAGCAACGTATGCGTGCTCGCGGGCTTTCCGGCCACGCCCAACAAAACGGCGACGAAGCTCGCGTACCCGTTCGGCGTCTGGTTCGCCGATGCGAACACGCTCTATGTCGCCGACGAAGGCGACGGCTATGCGGGCGGCACGGACCTGTACACGCACGCCGCGCAGCAGACCACCGCAGGCCTGCAAAAGTGGGTGTACAACGCGGTAACGAAGTCGTGGAAGCTTGCGTACACGCTGCAAAACGGCCTCGATCTGGGGGCTGCGTACACGGTGCCGGGCTACCCGGTTGGTACGAACAGCGCGACACGCTTGCCGTGGTCGCCGGCCACGGACGGGCTGCGCAACATCACGGGCCACGTCGGGCAGGATGGCACGGTCACGATCTGGGCAATCACGTCCACGGTGAGCGGCAACGGCGACCAGGGCGCGGATCCGAATCGCCTCGTCGCCGTGCGCGATGTGGTGCGCAACACGACCGCCTCGGGCGCTGCGAACGAGCACTTCGTCACGCTGCGCGAAGCCGGGTTTGGAGAAGTGCTGCGCGGCGTGTCGCTCGCGCCGGGCGCGCTGTCCGGAAAGTGGTTCTAATTCGGATAACCAATTAATTCTGCGGGAACGGCTGGGCGCGCGTGATGCCCAGCTTTTTTCATGTCGCGTTTCACATCAACCTTGTGTGCATAGACCGTGGCTGTCACCCGGCCTTGTGGATACCACTGGCACGTTCAAAGCCGCTCGATCAGGCGCTTTTCGCTGTGTGCGCAATAGTCGTGGCATGCCGCGCGTGCGGCGTTTGCCGCGCCGTGCACGAAGAGCGGCGCATCGGTGCGGCGCGACATCGAAACGACGATCGAAGGCGGCGACGGCTGCAGCGGTAATTCGACGACCTCGCCGCGCGCGATCAGGTCGTCGACAAAAAGACGCGGAATGGCGGCAACACCGAAGCCGTCGCGCACCAGTTGCACGATCACCGAGATCGAGGGCGAGCCGGTGATGCGGGTGTCGGAAATGCTCACGCCGTTGGCGAGCGCGAGCTTGCTCACGATGTCTTCGAGCGCGCGATGCGGCGCCGTCCCGCGCCCGAAGGTGAGGATAGGGTGCTGGAGCACGCGCCGCGCCAATCCGCTGCGCGAAGCGGGAAGCAGTCCCGCGCGAGCGATCCAGTGCACGGGATAGTTGGCGAGCGCGTCGCAGACCACGGAAGCTTCATCGCTGCCTTCCACGCGAATGATCAAGTCGAGTTCGCCCGCCATCAGGCGCCGCTGCAAAACGACGCTCACATCCACCGCCAGTTCCACTTCGAGTTGCGGGTAGTCCTGACTGAGCCTGCGCATGTAATCGGCGAGCCAGCTATGCACGACCGTTTCGATCACGCCGAGGCGAAGCTTGCCGCGCATGGCACCTTGCGTCGACGCGGCAGCCTGAAGCCGGCGCGTTGCCTCCACTACCGCCTTTGCATAGCCGAGCAGATATTCGCCGTTGGGCGTGAGCCGGAATTCGCGGCTCTTGCGATCGACCAGCACGGTGTGCAATTCGTCTTCCAGCACCTTGAGGCGCTGCGAAATGGCTGCGGGCGTCGCATGCAGCGCCGTGGCCGTGGTGCGAAAGTTGCGCAGCTTCGCGAGCGTGACGAAGGTTTCCAGAAATCGCGTGTTCATGGCGCTGGCGGGAGAGGATCGCGATGAAATCGGGGGAAACCCGCGATTCCGTTAAGAAATTCTATTCGCCTGACCGAAGAAAAACTAGTTGGCGTCAAATTTTTGTCTTTCCTATGCTTCGTCCTGACAAGTTGGCAAGCGCGCGACAGGCTGCCGTTCACCGCGGCACCTGAGCCGCACGCTTTCCCCGCACTTCTTTCTTTCACGCCGTCCCCAGACCATGACCCCATACGAATTCCGGCTTGCCGTGCGCGCACGTGATTTCCGCGGCCCCACAGCCGGTTACTGCGGCGAGTACGCGCAGGCCAACCTTGCGATCTTGCCCGAGACGCACGCGCACGACTTCCTGCGCTTTTGTCATGCGAATCCCAAGGCATGCCCGCTGCTCGGCGTGGGCGAGCCCGGCGATTTTCGTGTGCCGGCGCTCGGCCGCGACATCGACATCCGCACGGACGTGCCCGCCTATAACGTCTATCGCCACGGGGAGTTGAGCGAATGCGTCCATTCGCTCGAATCGCTCTGGCAGGACGATTTCGTCGTGTTTGCCATCGGCTGCTCGTTTTCGTTCGAGCATATGCTGGCGCTCGAAGGCATTGCGCTGCGTCATGTGGAAGAGCGGTGCAATGTGCCGATGTACCGCACGCGCCGCGCGAACCAGCGCGCGGGGGTGTTCGGCGGCGAACTGGTCGTGTCGATGCGCCCCATGCGCGGTGCCGATGCGATACGCGCGGTGCAGATCACGAGCCGCTTTCCGGGCGTGCATGGGGCGCCGGTGCATATCGGCGATGCGGCGGAACTGGGCATTGCCGACCTCGCGCGGCCCGAATTCGGCGACGCGGTGACCATCCGCGCGGGCGAACTGCCCGTGTACTGGGCTTGCGGAGTGACCCCGCAAACGGCGCTCATGGACGCCAGGCTGCCGCTCGCGATCGCCCATGCGCCAGGCCACATGCTCATGACGGATATCACCAATTCATCGCTAGCGGTGTTTTAGGCGCGCCAACCGCGCACGGTATTCATTAGCACGTCTATCAAAAGGGGAGCAACAGATGGACAGCAAGACAATCGCGTCGCCTGCCACCGACTCTGCACCGTCGTCCATACCAGCGCGGGAGCAGGAGCGTTCGTGGTACGCACACGCGTCGCCTCAGGCGCGGCGGGCGTTCTGGAGCTGCAAGGTCGGCTACATGCTCGACGGCATGGATACGCAAATGCTCTCGTTCGTGATTCCCACGCTCGTGGCGAGCTGGGGTATCAGCCTGGGTAACGCGGGGTTCATCGGCACGCTCACGCTGCTGTCGTCGGCGCTTGGCGGCTGGATTGCCGGCATTCTCTCCGACCGCATCGGCCGCGTACGTACGCTGCAGCTCACCGTGCTCTGGTTCGCGCTCTTCACGGGTCTCTGCGGGCTCGCGCAGAACTATGGGCAACTGCTCGCCGCGCGTGCGCTGATGGGCTTCGGATTCGGCGGCGAATGGACGGCGGGCGCGGTGCTGATCGGCGAGGTGATTCGCGCGAAGGACCGCGGCAAGGCAGTGGGGCTCGTGCAATCGGGCTGGGCGCTCGGGTGGGGGCTGGCCGCTTTGCTCTATGCGGTGCTGTTCTCGGTTCTGCCGCCGGAGTTGGCGTGGCGTTCGCTGTTTCTCGTCGGCGTGGCTCCCGCGCTGCTCGTGCTCGTGATCCGGCGGTATGTCAAGGAGCCCGAAATATTCACGAGCGCGAGGGCGGCGCGGGCCGAGGCGGGCGACAAGCCGCGCTTTACCGAAATCTTCGCGCCGAAGCTGCGCTGGACAACGCTGCGCGCGGCGCTTCTCGCAACAGGTGCGCAAGGCGGCTACTACGCAATCACGACCTGGCTGCCCACGTTCCTCAAGAGCGAGCGCCATCTCACCGTGTTGGGCACGGGCGGTTATCTCGCGATGATCATCGCAGGCTCGTATGTCGGCTATCTAGCGAGCGCGTGGCTCACCGACCGGCTCGGCCGCAAGCCCAACTTCATCCTCTTTGCGGCGGGCTCCATGGCGATTGCGTACGCGTACACGTCGCTGCCGCTCACGAATGGCTCGATGCTGTGGCTCGGTTTTCCACTCGGCTTTTTCGCTTCGGGCATTTTCTCGGGCATGGGCGCGTTCCTCACCGAACTCTTTCCCACACGTGTGCGCGGTTCGGGGCAGGGCTTCTGCTACAACGTGGGCCGCGCAGTCGGCGCGCTGTTTCCCTTCCTGATCGGCGCGCTCGCGAAGCAGTTCGGTCTCGGGCCGAGCATCGGCATCTTCGCCATTGCGGCCTATGGCGTGCTGATCGTCGCGGCGCTTACGCTGCCCGAAACGCGCGGGCGTGAACTCGAATCGGCGTAACGGGGCAATGGCTTGACGGGGCAACGGGGCCGCGCTCTTACGCGAGGTCGCGCGCCTTGATCGTATCGCTGGCGCGCACGAAATTGCCGGCGCCGAGATGGTGGATCGTATGCAGATCCGCATTGCTACGGTCGAGTTCCCAGTGGCCATTGCGGAAGGCGCGCGGGTCGGCGGCGGCGGCGATCACTTCGCCGAAGCACGTGTCGTAAGCCTCTTCGGTATGCCGCTCGGGAATCAGGCGGCATTCCATCCACGCGGCGCAGCCCGCTTCGAGCAACGGCAAACCGAGCTTCGGGCCCGTAATGGCGCCGATACCGAAGCGCTGGAACTTATCCGTGTCGCGGCCGCTCACGCTGCCCACGGCGTAGGTGAGATCGATTGCCGCGGCACCCGGAATGATGACGCCGAACGTGCCGCTTGCGCTGACGAGTTCGCGCGTGAACGTGCGCTTGTCGATCACGATGGCGATGCGCGGCGGCGTGAATTCCACGGGCATCGACCACGCGGCCGCCATGATGTTGCGGCGCTTGCCGTCGCTGCTGGTGACGAGCACGGTGGGGCCATGATTGATGAGGCGGCTGGCGTGTTCGAGCGCCACGGGCGTGAAAGTCGAGAGGGTTTCCATCGGGCGTCAATTCGCGGTGGTTGGAACCCGAGCGACTTTACCTCAGAAACCCGAGGGCTGTGGCGAGCAGCCGTTAGCGCGGGGCCAATGAAATCAGGAAGCCCGAGCGCCGCTCGCATTTCCCGCGCGGCGTCCAAAGGCCTGGCGGACCCAGCCTTGCGCGTTCACCACGAGCAGGCCGAGCAGCACGAGCGCCGAGCCTAAGAGGAACGCGGGTTCCACGCGCTCATTCAGCAGCAGCACGCCGAACGCCACCCCGAACAGCGGCGTCATGAACGAGAGCACGCCAAGGCGCGCGGCCAGATAGCGGCGCAGCATCCAGAACCACACGAGATAGCTCACGAACGAGACGAGCAGCGTCTGGAACGCGAGGCTTGCCCACGCGAGCGGCGTGCCTTGAAAGTGGGTCTGTCCGGTCAGGGCCGCGAACGGCACCAGCACGACGAAGGCGCCGGCCAGTTGATAGAAGAGGGTTTGCGTGGCGGGCGCTTCGCTCAGGCGGCTCGTGCGCACGGCCACGGTGGTCAACCCCCAGGCCGCGCCCGCGCAAAGACCCATGAAGTCGCCGAGCAGCCACAGCGGCGAAGCGGGCGAGCCGCCGCCCAGCAGCGCGGGGCCGACGAACGTGATGGCGATACCCGCGAACGCGATCGCGATGCCGCTCCACTGCAGCGGCGCGAGCCGTTCGTCGGGCAGGCGCAGATGCAGCCCGATGGCGGCGAACATCGGCGCGGTATAGATGAAGACGGCCATATGCGAGGCGTTGGTCCAGCGCAAGCCCATGGCCACGAACACGAATTCCAGCGCGAACAGGCCGCCCGTGACGAGCCCCGCGCCCAGTGCGACGCCCGGCAGCCAGCGCTCGCGCGAAACGAGCCGGTTGAACAGCCAAACGAGGCCCGCCGCCACGCCCGAGCGCAACCCGATCTGCAGCATGGGCGGGATTTCCCCGGCCACCGCCTTGATCGCGACCTGCTGCAGACCCCACGCGAGGCATAGCACCACCATGATGGCCAGGGCTTTTGCATCGACTTGCTTTCTCATTGCGGACTCGCTGACCTGATGATCGGGGATGGAGATGGGTGAAATTTTGCGATTGCGAGCGTAGTATTCATGCGTCGGGATGCACGCATATAGCGCAAAACTGACAATCGATAGCCCCGGACCGCCATGCCCAACCCACGCGTTCGCCCGCGCCCCGCGCGCCATCTGCGCCTGCCGCCTTTCACCGACGTGCTGCCCACGCCGGTGTTCTTCCGCATGGAACACATGCCTTCGCACGCAACCTATCCGCAGATGTGCCACCCGTGGGGCGAGTTCGTCTATGCCTTCAGCGGCACGACCGAGGTCAAGGCGGGCGACGAGCACTACATCACGCCGCCGCATCTCGGGCTCTGGATCGCACCCGGCACGGAGCACGTGGGTTTCAACGAGCAGGAGACGGTGCATTGCTCCGTGTACATCAGCCGCGATCTGTGCACGCGCATGCCCGCTTCGAGCTGCGCGGTGATGGTGTCGCCGCTCGTGCGCGCCATCCTCGAGCATCTGCGCGAGACGCCCGTCGAGGAGGAGGGCGAGGCGGCACGCGCGCGCCTCTTGCGCGTGCTCGTGGATCAGCTTTCGACCTGCGCGACCACGGGCAGCTTCGTGCCGCACACCGATGACGCCGATCTCAACGCGGTCCTCCAGGTGCTGCGCGACAACCCCGCAGACAACCGCTCGCTCGCCGAGCTTGCCGCTGCGTTTTACATGAGCGAGCGCACGCTCATGCGGCGCGCACAGAACCAGCTTGGCATGTCGTTGACGGAATGGCGTCAACGCATCCGGCTCGTGAATGCGTTGCCCATGCTCCACGCGGGGCGCAGCGTCGAAGCCGTGGCGCTGGATCTGGGGTACGCCACATCGTCGGCATTCATCGCCATGTTCCGCCGGCTGACGGGCACGAGTCCTGGCCAGTTCGTGGCGCGCACGCGCTGAGCATCGGGCTGCGCGCAGCGATTAATGAATCCCCGCGAAAACCCACGAAACGCCACACGATGCTAAAGATTCGCGGCACGCGCGCCGTTAGAGGAGGCATGAAAGCCCTCCTCACCCAAACCGACGCGCGCTTCATCCTGTCGATCGCCCTCGAGCTGGCCGAGAGCCAGGCCGCTGCGGCCGGGGTTCAGCTCGAATCGGCGGCGGGAACGGCGATTTACGACGATATGATCGTCGCCACACTCTCGCAATTCGCGCCTACCGTCACGATCGACGAATTCTACGGCTTGCTCGATCGGCCCGAGCTGCTCCACTGAGCGGCGGCGCGGCCCGCAATTGAAGCAGGAGCGGCCGCCGCCTCGTTGCGTACGCAACGAGGCGGGCAGTCGTCCGCAACTTCTCGTGTATCTCCGCGACGTCTTCCGCGCCAACGGGTGCACGGCGTCGCCCCAACTCGCATGCACCACGTCGAACAAATCGGCCGTCTTTCCGGTCGGACAGCCCCTATTCGAACGGCAGCATCGCGCAGAGCGCGCTCCGCACTGACCCAACAAATAAAACAAGTTGTTTGACAACTAAAGGGGGCGGTGCTACTGTGCGCAGTATCGACAACCCTCCATCCCAGCACGAGGCCTCATGAACGTGTCCCCGATTGTCGAGAGCGAATTCGCCTCGACTGTGATGGCAGTGCCGCCGCTCGCACGCCGCCCCGACTTCTCCCTCGACGTCGAACAAAACCGCAAGCTGATCCGCCACATGGAAGCTGGCGGCATCCGCACGCTGCTGTATGGAGGCAACGCGAACCTGTATCACGTCGCCGTCAGCGAATTCCGCGAGTTGCTTGACATGCTCGCCGACCTCACGGCGCCCGCAACGCGCGTGATCCCGGCCATCGGCCCCGACTACGGCAAGATGCTCGATCAGGCGCGCATTTTCGCGCAAACGCAATACCAGACCGCCATGGTGCTGCCGCTGTCCGGCATCACCACGCCCGCAGGCGTGGAAGCGGGCCTCACGCGCATCGTCGACACGGCCGGCATTCCGCTCACGCTCTACATCAAGAGCGAAGACTATGTGGACGTCGACACGCTCGTGCGCCTGATCGACCGCGGCACGCTCATTGCGATCAAGTACGCGATCGTGCGCGAGGATCCGGCGAATGACCCGTACCTGCGCCGCCTGCTGCAAAGCGTGCCGGCGTCGAAGGTGGTTTCGGGCATGGGCGAGCGCCCGGCGCTCGTCCACGTGCGCGATTTCGGTCTGGCCGCATGGACCACGGGCTCGGGCTGTATCGCCCCCGGCGCGATCATGGCGCTGCTGAAGGCCGCGAAAGCGGGCCGTGCGCAAGAAGCGCAACGCCTCTACGATGCGTTCATGCCGCTCGAAACGCTGCGCGACGACATCTCGCTCATTCGCGTGCTGCATGACGCCGTGACGCGCTCGGGCATTGCCGACATGGGCCCGATCCTGCCGCTGCTCTCGCAGTCGCCGGCCGAGGCCTTGCCGGCAATCGGCGAGGCGGCCCAGGCGCTGCTCGCATTCGAGCAGAAGCTTGTTGGCTCGGCACAGACCACCAACGCCTGAGAAAGGCACATCCAGTTCAACGGAGCGAACATGCAGATTACTGGAGCCATGCTGCTGGGCGCGCAAGCGGTGCGCGGCGAGGCGGGCGAGATGCGCGCCTTCGCGCCCGCGCTCGGCCAGGAGATCGAGCCGTCGTTCGGCCTCGGCGGCAAGGCCGAAGTCGCGCGCGCCTGCGAACTCGCGGGGCAGGCGTTCGACGCCTTCCGCGCCGCCCCGCACGAAACGCGTGCGCGCCTGCTCGAAGCGATCGCCGAGCGTATTCTCGGCATCGGCGAAGCCCTCATCGAGCGAGCGTATCTCGAATCGGCGTTGCCCAAGGCGCGCCTCGAAGGCGAGCGCGGCCGCACGGTCGGCCAGTTGCGCCTCTTCGCGTCGCTCGTGCGCGATGGCCACTGGTGCGGCGCCGTGCTCGACTCGGCGCAGCCCGAACGTAAGCCGCTGCCGCGTTCGGACCTGCGCGCGCACCGCATCCCGCTCGGCCCCGTGGCCGTGTTCGGCGCGAGCAACTTCCCGCTGGCGTTTTCGGTGGCGGGCGGCGATACCGCTTCGGCACTGGCCGCCGGTTGTCCGGTCGTGGTGAAGGCGCACCTGGCGCACCCGGGCACCTCGGAACTGGTGGGCCGCGCGATCCAGCAGGCCGTCGCCGAAGTCGGTCTGCCCGAAGGCGTGTTCTCGCTCGTCTTCGGCGGCGGCAACGAAACGGGCGAAGCGCTCGTGGCGCATCCGGCCATCAAGGCGGTGGGCTTCACGGGTTCGCGCCGCGGGGGGCTCGCGCTTTCGCACATTGCCGCGACGCGCGCCGAGCCGATCCCGGTCTATGCCGAAATGAGCAGCATCAACCCGATGTTCGTGCTGCCCGCGGCGCTGGCCGCACGCGGCGAATCGCTCGCGCAGGGTTTCGTCGATTCGCTCACGTTGGGCGTCGGCCAGTTCTGCACGAACCCGGGCCTCGTGCTCGCCATCGACGGCCCTGAACTCGACCGCTTCCTGAAGGCGGCCAGCGCCGCGCTCACGCAGAAGCCCTCGCAAAGCATGCTGACGGCGGGCATCGCCTCGGCGTATGGCGAAGGCGTCGCGGCGCGCAAGCAACTGCCGGGCGTCGAGAACCTCGCCGAGGGCACGAAGACGCAAGCGCATTGCGACGCGCTTCCCGTGCTCTTCAAGGCGAGCGCGGAGCAGTTCCTCGCCCAGCACGCGTTGTCGGACGAGATCTTCGGGCCGACCTCGGTCGTCGTGGCGTGCCGCGACGAAGCCGAACTCGCGCGCGTGGCGGAGCACCTCGAAGGGCAGCTCACGGCAACGCTCCACATCGACCGCGACGACTACGCAATGGCCGCGCGCCTCATGCCGGTACTCGAGCGCAAGGCGGGCCGCATACTCGCGAACGGCTTCCCGACGGGCGTCGAAGTCTCCTATGCGATGGTTCACGGCGGCCCATTCCCGGCCACCTCGGACCCGCGCGCGACGTCGGTGGGCGCGATGGCGATCGAGCGCTTCCTGCGTCCGGTCTGCTACCAGGATCTGCCGGCCGAGTTGCTGCCGGCCACGCTGCAGAACGACAACCCGCTCGCGCTGTGGCGTCTGCGCGACGGCGAGCTGGTGCGCAAGTAATCGCGCGAAAGCGGTCGGAAAAGCGCCTGCAGAAGCCTTCCAGGCGCTTTCTCCCACACCGGGCCGACAAGCGGCTCACGACGGCCTCACAAATACCCTAATGTTGCTTGACAACTTAATGCGTGGTTCGGCATCCTGTGTCCGGCCTGGCAAGATAAGAATCAACGGGTCGCGTTAGAACAATTCCATAAACAGAAGTGAGGAGATGCGATGTTCGATGGACGCTTGAGGGCCAGGGTGCTGGCCGTATGTGTGGCGGCCGCAACGGCGCTTGGCATGAGCGCGGCGAAGGCCGATCCCGTTTCCCTGAACGTAGTCGACGTGGCCGGTAATCTGCAGCTCACGCAGAAGGCGATCGAGGCGTTCAAGGCGAAGTATCCGAATCTCGTTTCCAATATCACTTACACCAACGCGCCCGCGCCGCAACTGCCTGGCAAGATCAAGGCAATGCAGGCCGCCGGCCGCGCCGACATCGACCTCGTGCTGACGGGCACCGACGCGCTCGCCGCCGGCATCGAACTGAACCTGTGGATGAAGCTGCTGCCGGATCAGCAGGCAGGGTTGCCGGGCGTGCTCGACAAGTACGCGCCTGGCCCGCGCAAGATGCAGGATCTCGCACAAGGCTATGGCCTCGAAGTCTCGTATATGCCTGCGGGTCCACTGGTCGAATACAACCCGGCCAAGGTCGCCAGGCCGCCGCAAACGCCGCAGGAACTGCTTGCCTGGTGCAAGGCGAACCCCGGCAAGCTGATCTACGCGCGTCCGGCCAACTCCGGCCCGGGCCGCACGTTCCTGATGGGCCTGCCGTACCTGCTCGGCGACAACAATCCGCAAGACCCCATCAACGGCTGGGACAAGACCTGGGCGTTCCTCAAGGAGCTGAACGCGTGCGTGCCGTATTACCCGGGCGGCACTTCGGCGGTGATGAAGGAACTGGGCGAGGGCACGCGCGACATGACCGTGACCGTGACCGGCTGGGACATCAATCCGCGTGCGCTCGGCATCGTGCCCGCCGACTTCAGGGTCCAGGCGTTCAACAACATGACGTGGGTGAACGACGCCCACTTCATGGTCGTGCCGAAGGGCGTTTCGAAGGAGAAGCTCGCGGTGCTGCTCAAGCTCATGAATTTCATGCTCGAGCCGCAGCAGCAGGCCATGACGTACGACGACGGCTACTTCTATCCCGGCCCCGCCGTGAAGGACGTGACGCTCCAGATGGCGCCGCAGCAAAGCCAGGACGTGATCGCGAAGTACGGCCGCCCCGAGTACGCGAAGTGGCTCGCGGCTTATCCGCATGTCCAGCCGCTTTCGGCGCAGGCGATGGTCGCGGCGTTCCAGAAATGGGACCGCGAAGTCGGCTCGCAGAAGTCGCAGTGAGCGGCGCAAGCATCAGCGATGGACGGACGGCGCGCGCGTGGTGCGGTTCGAGCGCCGTCCGCGATCCCTGTTCATGGAGTTGATCTCGTTGGTCAGGAAGGTGTCATGAAGCATTCTTTCGATCGTTTGCGCCTCGACTCGGTGTGCCGTAGTTTTGCGAACGCGGAGGGGGCGCAGGTCGCGGCGCTGCGCGGTCTCGATCTCGACATTCGCCGCGGCGAATTCATCGCGCTGCTGGGGCCCTCGGGCTGCGGGAAATCCACGGCGCTCAATTGCATCGCAGGTCTGCAACCGCTCACGAGCGGCAGCATCTGGCTCGATGACCTGCGTATCGACGTGCTGCCTCCCGAAAAGCGCGGCTTCGGCATGGTGTTTCAGAATTACGCGTTGTTCCCGCACATGACGGTGCTGGAAAACGTGGGCTTCGGCCTGAAGATGCAGGGCGTGCCGCGCGACGAGGCCAGGCGCCGCGCGCGCGAGGCGCTGCAGCTCGTGCAGCTCGTGGGCCATGAAAACAAGCTGCCGGGCCAGCTTTCGGGTGGCCAGCAGCAGCGCGTGGCGATCGCCCGCGCCATCGTCATCGAACCGCCGCTCGTGCTGATGGACGAGCCGCTCTCTAACCTCGACACGAAGCTGCGCATCGAAATGCGCGCGGAAATCCGCCGCATCCACGGGCAGCTCGAACGCGCCACCCTCTACGTGACGCACGATCAGGACGAAGCGCTCTCCATGGCGGACCGCATCGTCGTGATGAAAGAGGGCGTCGTGCAGCAGGTGGCGAGCCCGAAGGAAGTCTATAGCCGTCCTTCGAATCTCCATGTCGCGCGCTTCATGGGCTTTCGCAATGTGCTGCCGTTCTCGATTACCGGCGAACGCGGCGAGCATATCGCGATGTCCTCGTCGGGCATCACCCTCACCGGTGTGCCGATGGGCGAACTCGAAGGCCGCAACGAGATTTCGGTGGCGATGCGCCCCGAAGATTTCGAGCGCGCCAGCGCGGGCGACGCGAACGCCTTCGACGTCGAAGTGGAGATGGTCGAATACGGCGGCCGCGATTCGCTGCTGCTGGCCAATGCGCCGTTCGGCAAGCTGTGGGCGCGCGTGGAGGGCGAATTCGAAGCGGGGGAGCACGCCACGCTGCGCGTCGCGCCTTCGCACGTGCTGGCTTATGCGGAGCGTGCATCATGAGCGCGCTCGCCTCGCCATCGACGCGCGCGCCGCGCGATTCGCGCGGCTGGCTCGTCACGCCCGCGCTCGGCTTCATCATCGCGCTGTTCCTCTATCCGTTCGCCTACGGTCTCGTGCTGTCGTTCAAGCCGATGAACGGCGGCGGCATGTTCGCCAATTACCTGCAGTTCATCCACGACCTGTCGCTGTGGCCCACGGTGTTCGTCACGCTCAAGCTGGCGGTGCCCGCGACTCTCATCAATGTCGGTCTCTCGCTGCCCGTGGCCTTCGCGCTGCGCCGCAAGTCGCCGTACCAGAAGCTCGTGACGACGCTGCTCGTAATTCCCGTCACGCTCGGCACGGTGCTGATCGCCGACGGCATGCTGAGCTATTTCGGCCCGAACGGCTGGTTCCCGCAGGCGATGCACGCGCTGCATCTGTACACGAGCGAAGAGATTCGTCTCACGCACAACTATTGGGGCGTGCTGATTTCGCTGATCGTCTCGGGTTTCCCGTTCGCGTTTCTGCTCACGCTCTCGTACGTCACCGGCATCGACCCGACGCTCGCACGTGCGGCAGCCACGCTCGGCGCGGGGCCGTGGCAGCAGTTCCGGCAGATCTATCTGCCGCTGCTCGCGCCGGGTCTCACGATGGCCGCGTGCCTGTCGTTCGTGCAGGCGTATTCGGTGTTTCCGTCGGCCGTGCTGCTGGGCGCGCCTGCCGGCCCGACGCGCGTGATCTCCATTGCGGCATCGGAGGCGGCGTTCGAGAGTTATGACTACTCGCTCGCCTCGACGATCGCGATCGTGATGGGCTTCGTGCAACTGGTGGTGGTGGCCGCGATGCTGGGCGCGAAGCGCTACTTCTACTCGGGCCCGGTGAGCGGAGGAAAAGGCTGATGAGCGCACATCAACGCAACGCGGCCGGTCTTCCGGCCGGCGCGCCCGTGCGCGAAGAGCGTCCCGCGCCCGCCGCCGAGGCGCCGCATACCAAAGCAGCCTCGCGACTGCCCGACCTGTTCTGGAAAGTATTCGTCTGGGGCGGCATGGCGTTCTTCCTGCTCAACGTGCTGCTTTTGATCGCCACGGTGGGCGTGAACTCCATCGCCACGCGCTGGTTCGGCACGCCGCTGCCGCAAGGCTTCACGCTGCACTGGTATGCGCAGGCGTGGCGCGACTTCCAGCTGTCGAGCGTGCTGTGGGTGACGTTCGAAGTCGTGGGCTCGGTCGTGCTCCTCTCCATCGCGCTCGGCGTGCCAGCGGCCTATGCCTTGGCGCGCGCGCAATTCCCCGGCAAGCGTTTCGCCATGCTCGTGTTCCTGCTGCCGCTCATGGTGCCGCCCGTCACATACGGCATCCCGATGGCGACCGCGATGTATCAGGTGGGCCTCGCCGGCACGCTGCCCGGCGTGATCCTCGCGAACCTGGTGCCGGCGCTGCCGTTCGTGATCCTCGTGATGACACCGTTCATCGAGCAGATCGATCCCAATCTCGAATCGGCCGCGCGCATTTTCGGCGCCAACACGCTGCGCTATTTCCGCTATGTATTGCTGCCGCTCCTCGTGCCGGGGATGCTGGCGGCGGGGCTGCTCGTGCTCGTGCGCACGATCGGCATGTTCGAACTCACTTTCTTTACCGCCGGGCCCGACACGCAAACGCTGGTGGTCGCGCTGTACTACGCCGTCTTTTCGACGGGCGTGCGCGCGCCGCAATCCATCGACGCGATGGCGATGATCTACATGGCCATCACGCTCGCGTGGGTGCTGGTCGCCCTGCAGTTCGTCAGCCCGACACAGCTCGTGTCGCGCGTGAAGGAGCAGCGCTAGGCGGCGCCGGCGGCTTGACTGGAAACACCTGGAGCAACGCAAGATGAGCAAGAAGCGAAAGACCCCCGAGGAACTGCGCAGCCACCGCTGGTATGGCGTGAACGACCTGCGTTCGTTCGGCCATCGCTCGCGCACCGCGCAGATGGGCTACAGCCGCGAAGAGTACGCGGGCAAGCCGGTGATCGCCATCCTCAACACGTGGAGCGAGATCAACCCTTGCCATACGCACTTCAAGCAGCGCGTGTAGGAGGTCAAGCGCGGCATCTGGCAAGCGGGTGGCTTTCCGGTCGAGCTGCCGGTGCAAACGCTCTCCGAGCCGTTCCAGAAGCCCACCACAATGCTCTACCGCAATTTCCTCGCAATGGAAGCGGAAGAGACGATCCGCTCGTACCCGGCCGACGGCGTCGTGCTGATGGGCGGCTGCGACAAGACCACGCCCGCGCTGCTGATGGGTGCGATCTCCATGGATTTACCGACGATCTTCCTGCCCGCAGGGCCGATGCTCAACGGCAACTGGAACGGCGTGACGCTCGGCTCGGGCTCGGACACCTGGAAGTACTGGGCCGACCTGCGCGCGGGCAAGATCACCGAAGAGGACTGGAAGGGCGTGGAGGGCGGCATCGCGCGTTCGCCGGGCCATTGCATGACGATGGGCACGGCATCGACGATGACGAGCGCCGCCGAAGCCCTGGGCTTCACGCTGCCGGGCTTCGCCTCGATTCCGGCGCCGGATTCGCGCCACGCGCAGATGTCGGCGAAGACGGGCATGCGCATCGTCGAGATGGTGTGGGAGGATCTCAAGCCCTCGGACATCATCACGCGCAAATCGGTCGACAACGCGGTCACCACCTGCCTCGCGCTCTCGGGCTCGACCAACGCGATCGTCCACATGATCGCGCTCGCGCGCCGCGCCGGTGTCGATCTCACGCTCGCCCAGTACGATGAAATCGCGCGCCGCACGCCGGTGCTCGCGAACGTCCGCCCGACCGGCAAGTACCTCATGGAGGACTTCTACTACGCGGGCGGTCTGCGCGCGATGCTCAAGGAGCTCGGCGATCTGATCGACGGCACGCAGACGACCGTGAACGGCAAGACGCTCGGCGAGAACATCGCCGACGCGCAGATCTACAGCGAAGCGGTGATCTATCGCCGCGCGAATCCGCTGATGCCGGATACGGGGCTCGCCGTGCTGCGCGGCAACCTCGCGCCGGACGGCGCCGTGATCAAGCCGGGCGCGGCTCAGAAGCGTCTGCACGTGCACACGGGCAAGGCCGTCGTGTTCAGGGACTACAACGACATGGCCGCGCGCATCGACAGCGAAGAACTCGACTGCGACGAGAACAGCGTGATCGTGCTTCAGCACGCGGGACCGGTGGGCGCGCCTGGCATGCCCGAGTGGGGCCAGCTGCCGATTCCGCAAAAGATCCTCAAGAAGGGCGTGCGCGATATGCTGCGCATCTCGGATGCGCGCATGAGTGGCACGAGCTATGGCGCGTGCGTGCTGCACGTGGCGCCGGAATCGTTCATCGGCGGACCGCTCGCGCTCGTGCGGGACGGCGACATGATCGAGCTGAACGTGCCGGAGCGCCGCCTGAACGTGCTGATCTCCGACGAAGAGCTGGCGCGCCGCAAGGCCGCCTGGGTCGCGCCGGAACCGCGCTTCACGCGCGGCTATGGCGCGATGTACCAGATGCACGTGATGCAGGCCGACAAGGGCTGCGAATTCGATTTCATGCAGCGTGACGGCGTGGGCGGTTCGTGCGCCGGCGCCGGCGGCGAGCCCGAGATTCACTAACGAGACATACAAACCACAACGACTAAAGCTAGGAGTGAAAAAAAACTTGTGCGTGTGCGATAGAGAAGGGCGGCAAATGCAGGGAGGTGGTTCTCTACCCGGGGCTTTCAATGCGCGCGATCCGACAGACCGTGGCATAGTGCACGCACCTCCGTAACCGCGCAGAATCTCCAACTGGCGCAGACCCGATGACGTTGATCGACAAAATTCTTCCGCGTTATGACTTTCGTGAAGTTCACACGACGACGGCTCGCGCTCCTGGAAGCGTCATCCTGGACTGTGCCGCTCGCCAGCGGGCGCAGGATGATCCCGTTGTGCAACTGGCCATCGGGTTGCGAGAGCTTCCGCTTCGATTGATGGGTCGGTCGCGGCCCCGCCCCCTGGATCTCGACGACTTTATTTTCCTCGGCCGTGACGGCGACCGCAGCCTGGCGTTTGGGCTGACAGGCGCCTTCTGGCAAGCCGACTACGGATTGCTTGAAGTTCGGACCCTGGAAGCGTTCAAAACGGTCGACAGGCTGGATGTCTGTCAGCTGGTGATGGGCTTCGAAGTGGAGCCTATGCCATCGGGCGAAACGCTTTTGAGTACCGAAACACGCGTCTTTTGTCCGAACTCCGAAACGCGCCGCAAGTTCGCGCCCTACTGGTACGTCATCCGCCCAGTCAGCGGTCTGATCCGGCGGCGCATGCTCGGTCGCATCCGCAAGCAGTCTGAACGCATTGCTGCGTCCGGGTGAGGCGTACTTCTAGAAGGCGCTCTTTATCACGCCCCCGTCGGCTCGCAACGCCGCGCCCGTCGTCGCCGATGAAAGGGGACTGGCGATATAAGCCACGAGGGACGCAATTTCCCGCGGTGAACCAAATCGCTTGATGAGCGACGTGGGGCGAACCTTCTCGAAGAATTGCTTTTCGAACGCTTCGAACGATTGCCCGTCCGCCTTGGCAAGCGTTGCCACGAACTCGCCCACGCCGCGCGATTTCGTCGGCCCCGGCAAGACGCTGTTGACGGTAATGCCCGTACCGGCAACGGCTTCGGCCAGTCCGCGCGAGACCGCGAGCTGCGCGGTTTTCGTCATCCCGTAGTGGATCATTTCGGCTGGAATCTGCACGCCGCTCTCGCTCGAAATGAAAATAATGCGGCCCCAGTTCGCCTGCCTCATCGCGGGCAGAAACAGGCGAGCCAGGCGGACTCCGCTCAGGACGTTGACGTCGAAGAATCGCTGCCAGTCCGCATCGGGGATTGCTTCAAATGGCTTCGGCTCGAAGATACCCAGGTTATTGACCAGAATTTCCACATTCGGATAGCGCCGTGCGAGCGCTTCCGCTGTGGCAGCGCTACTGAGGTCGCCCGCGAATCCATATACGTCGCCGCCGGTGTCCGCTTTCAGTTGCGCGACCACGTCGTCGACGGATGGCTGGGAGCGGCCATTGACGATGACTCGAGCGCCCTCCCGCGCCAGGGTGCTGGCGATAGCCAGTCCGATGCCTGCTGTGCTTGCGCTGACCAGCGCGAGTTTGCCTTTCAGGTTCAGGTCCATGAGAGATTTCCTTATCCTTGCATGAAGTTGCAACGGCGACATCGCGTGTTGAAGAACCGCATGCCGCCGACTCTGATTTACGTACGTGTAATCGAGGCGCCCCCGTCGACCAGCGAAGCCGTGCCGGTCACGAAAGACGAATCGTCCGACGCAAGATAGAGCACCGAACGCGCGAGTTCCTCCGGCCTGGCGACGCGCTTGAGCGCGTGCAGCCCGGTCACGAACGCTTGCGATTCGTCGGTGTCGTTCATGCCGCGATACATTTCCGTGTCCACGGCGCCCGGCAACACCGCGTTGACGCGCACGCCTTGCGCGCCGTACTCGGCGGCCAGCGCCTGCGTCAAGCCGATCAGTCCGGCCTTGCTCGCCGCGTAGGCCGCGGTGCCGGGAAATGCGAAGGAGTACCCAACGAATGTCGACGTGAAGATGATCGAGCCGCCGCCTTGCTTCAACATCTCGGGAATCTGATGCTTCGCGCCGAGGAAGGCACTGGTCAGATTGGTCGCCAACGCGGCGTTCCAGCCTGTTTCCGAAATCGCGGTGCTCGGGCCCATCTCGCCCAATGTGCCGGCGTTGTTGAAGGCGATGTCCAAACGGCCGAAGCGGCGCACGGCAAGCGCGACCAGCGCCTTCGCGAAGTCTTCCGACTGCACGTCGCCGGCCAGATATGCGGCTTCGCCGCCTTCGCTGGCGATCTCCGCAGCGAGCGTTTCAAGCTCAGCCGCGCGGCGCGCCGCGATGACCACCTTCGCGCCTTCGTTCGCGAACAGCTTTGCCGTTGCGCGGCCAATACCCGAGCTGGCGCCCGTCACGATGGCGACTTTCCCTGTCAAGCGTTGCATTTCCAATCTCCTGATGAACTTGCATCGGCCAGTGCCCAATGCCCCGGCCAGTGAGCGCACTATAGGCTTCACTTTTGATTGCAGAAAGGCACAAAACATGGTCTTATCATTCAGCTTTTGTGAATCATCGGAGAGGAATATGGACCGCTTGCGCGCTTTCGAGGTTTTCGTGACGGTGGTGACTCGCGGTGGCTTTGCGCGGGCGGCGGATGCACTGGGCACGTCGCCCGCCAACGTCACCCGCTACGTGAACGACCTCGAAGCGCATCTGGGCACGCGCCTGCTCAATCGCACGTCGCGCACGCTTTCTCTCACCGAAGGCGGCGAGACGCTTTACGGCCGCTGCAAGTCCATTCTGGACGATGTCGCGGAGACGGAAGGGCTCGTGTCGTCCACGTCGGTCGAACCTCGCGGGCGACTGCGCATCAACGCGCCCGTGAGCTTTGGCATCGTGTATCTGGCGCCGCTGTGGCCCAGGTTCATGCAGAAATATCCCGGGATCGAACTCGACGTTGGGTTGATCGACCGCGTCGTCGATATCGTCGACGAAGGCTACGATATCGCGATCCGCATCTCGCGCGCCGGCTCGGCCAGTCACGCCGCGCGCAAACTGGCAACTTCGCAAAATATTTTGTGTGCGTCACCGGACTATCTGGCTCGCTTCGGACAACCAACTGTACCGGAGGATCTCGTCGAGCATCGCTGCATCGGGTACACCTATGCGGCCACCGGCGACGAGTGGCAGTTGATCGACCGTGGCGGCAAGACCCACGCGGTGAGGGTGGACTGTCCCATGCATACCAACAACGGCGACACCGCGCGCGCAGTCGCGCTCGCGGGGCAAGGCGTGATCTGGCAACCGACGTTCCTGATCGGCGACGATTTGCGCGCTGGCAAGCTCGTTCGGGTGTTGCCCGACTTCCGCCTGCCTGAAATTGACATTCTCGCCATGTATCCAAGCCGTCGACACCTGAGCGCCAGAGTGCGCGTCATGATCGATTTCCTGGTCGACGCGTTCGGCGGAGTGCCCCCTTGGGATCGGGGCGACGGAAATTGGGCGGGTGCCACGCCCGGGACGGATTGAGATCGTCCGGGTTCGGATGGGTGGCGGCAAGTTGGAAACACAAAACGGCCTGCCTATACTGGGCAAGGGAGGAGTCTTTCACTTCCCTGATAGGCGTTTGCAATCCTCATTGACGTACGAATGTCGAAAGATTGGAAAGGCAATGAAGTAATCAAGTTCGGAAACTGAGGGGGCAAACATGAAAGGCTTTAATCTCCCATTTGCTGTTGTTTCCGTAGCTTTGCTAGGTGCCTGTGGTGGGGGCGGTGGTGGTAGTAACGGCGAAGCCAGCCAGAATGTTGAAATTCCATTGCGACAGGCGCTAATAAACCAGTCCAACAAGGGAATATCCGATCTAGTGACCGTCACCGGTACGATCGATGGCAACAGTGCAACGGGATCAGGGACATTGGTCGATCAATCAGCAGTCGCAACTACCATTGCTGAGAATGGCGGGACAATCTCGATTGGCAGTAGCGGCGGTACACCCGTGATGGAATCGATTCATACCGTATCTGAAACTGTAACCGAATCCGGGATGTCACAGCCCGTAACCGTGAGTGATACAACCGTTGTTTTTACCAATCCATCGACGGGTGCAGAAATTGCCGAAATTCACCAGGATACAAATACGGTCGTGGAATTTCCGGCCTATACCATCCCTGAAACGGTGAAACCGGGAGATAGCGGCGTGCTGGGAGTTGGTACGGAGTATAACGATGGGGGAGGCCCAACTGGTAACACGGAAGAAATTGATTATTCAGTTCAGGCGGATACGCCAGGCGATGCCCTCGTTATCATCGAAAAAAAAGAGAAGGACAAAAACGGGAGCGTGATAGATGACAAAAAGAGAGAAGACAAGGTAGACAAAAACGGCAATGATACCTTTGTCTATCAGAATGATAATGGCCAAAAGAATGGTCACGCAGACGATCTAACCGGGCAGAACGAACAATAGTGTGGGCCTTGGGTAAATTGAGCTTCAACCTTGGCAAGATTCCATCTACGCAAGTCAATCAACGAAGGTGCGAACAGAGAATCACCCCGGAAATCTGCGAACAGCCAACAAAAAAGCGCCCAAGGGCGCTTTCCAATTCAACCCGCGAAACGAAGCACTACGACCGCTTGCCCCGCTGTTCCACCGGCGTGAAATCGTAGCTGGCGAAACTGCCGCCCTGATAGCGCTGCGCCGTGGCATCGAGCGGATTCTTCTGCGCCAGAATCTCGGCCGCCCAGTCCTCGGCGTTCTGCCTGGGCGCATAGCCAAGGCGTTTTGCATCGTCGTTCGCGCCTTCCTGAATCCAGTAGCTGCGCGTGTTGTTCGACACGCCCCACACCACGGCGAAGCCGATCTCGTCCACGTTGATCACGCGATCGACGAGCTGGAACAGGTCCTCGTGGCCGAACCACGTGCTCAGATGCCGGAACTCGGTGGGCCTCGGCAGGCAACTGCCGATGCGCACGTTGACGGTTTCGATGCCGTGCTTGTCCCAGTAGAGGCGCCCGAGCGATTCGCCCCATGCCTTGGAAAGACCGTAGAAGCCGTCCGGGCGGAACGCGCAGTCGAGCGTGAGCTTTTCTTCCACCGGATACATGCCGATCGCGTGATTCGAGCTTGCGAACAGCATGCGCTTCGTGCCGTGCCGGCGCATGCCTTCGTAGACTTCGACGAGGCCGCGCAGATTGTTCTCGATGATCTCGGGCAGCGGGCGTTCGACGCTCGTGCCGGCCATGTGGATCAGGACGTCGACGCCGTCGAGCAGGCGGTCGACCACGGCGGGGTCGCGCAGGTCGCCGTGCATCACGTCTTCGCCCGCGACGAGCGGTTCAAGCGGCTTCGATCCGGCTGCCGAGCGCAGGTTCACGCCACGTTCGAGCAGGCCCTTGCGCAACACGGTGCCGAGCTGGCCGGCCGCGCCGGTCAGTGCAACTTTCTTCACAGTGATTTTCCTCACGTTGGAACGCCGAAAGCCGGCACCGTTGCGGGCGCCAGTGGATAGGTCAATCAGGCTTCCACTTTATGCGATGGCTGGAGCGCTGGGGCAAACGGGCTGTCCGTTTGCTCGATCGAGATCAGTCGCCATGCGACGCAGGCGCCGATTGATTACGTCGAACAGCATCAGGCACACGAACACCTGGCCGCGTCGAGGGTCTCACGCTGGTCGGTCTGAAAGCCCGGTGCCGGTGCATGCCGCGCTTTCATGTAAGACATCATTCTATTTTGCGCGCAGTTGTAAAGCAAATAATGGTGCGCTGGGGATTTCCCTGATGTACCCCGCGATGCGCGCCTTGAAGCCGGGATCGGGTGACGGGGCTCACTGCTACGCCCAAGGCCCGAGACCTTGGAATAAGGGAAGCGCGCGCCGGCCCGGGACGTCGTCGTACGTCCGCGCCTGGCCCACGGCGCAATGGCGGGTTGACAATTTTCTTGTTGTATTACAACAATGCGACCGATCCGCTCGACACTTTGTCGAGCCGCCGCCCCGCACCCCGCGCCCCGCGCCCCGAGACACGACAACGGACGAGACACGATGAATTCACCCGCCATCCCCGTGAGCGAAGCCGCGCTCGAACAATTGCGCCACGTTTCCAACGCCACGCTCACCACGCAGCTTTTCAAGCGCGGCCTGCGCAACGTCTTCATGCAAGGCGTGAAGCCGCTCGCTACACCCGCCCCCGGTGCGCCGAACCTGGTCGGGCCAGCCTTCACGATGCGCAACATCCCGGCTCGCGAGGACCTGGACCAGCTGGGCGCTTTCCAGAACCCCGAGCATCCGCAGCGCAAGGGCGTGGAAACCGTGCCCGCTGGCGCGGTGCTCGTGCAGGACTGCCGCGGCGTGACCGACGCCGCCTCGATGGGCTCGATTCTCGCCACGCGGATGAAGGTGCGCGGCGTGGCGGGCATGGTCTCGGACGGCCCCGTGCGCGACAGCACGACCATCGCCGCGCTCGGCATCCCCGTGTTCTGCGCCGGCGCCTCGGCCCCGCTCAATCTCTGCAAGCACCACACGGTGGATCTGAACGTGCCGATCGGCTGTGGCGGCGTCGCGGTTTATCCGGGTGACATCATCGTCGGCGATGCGGACGGTGTGGTCGTGATTCCGCGTCATCTGGCCGAGGAAGTCGCGCGCGACGCCACCGAGCAGGAAACGCTCGAACGCTTCATCACCGGGCGCATCGAAGCGGGCGCGGCGCTGCCGGGCACCTATCCGCCGAACGAGGCAACGCTTGCAGCCTATGAGGCATGGAAGAAGGAGCAACGTTGAGCTGGCAGGCGTTGCATGATCGGACTTTTACTGTGTCGAGCCGTGGCTCGGCTTGCCCGACGCGATTCACACCGCGCTCGGGCTGCGCTGGCTAAAACCAGGGGAGACGGAGCGCCGCACTGCGCGTGAGCGCCATGCGACTCGCGTGAAGTCCGTGGTCGCGCTCGCGGAAATTGGTAATCAGCAGGTAAAGGCGGGCTCGAATGGGCTGAAACACGCACGAAACGGGGCTTGCGCGGGGCGCAAGCACGCTATCGGCGCGCCATATGACTTACAATCGACGACACTCCTGACAACCCAAAGTTCACCGTCCGATCATGTCTGAGCAGAAAGCGCCGAATATGCCGGCGCGGATTTACAGCGATATCCTCAATCGCATCATCGAAGGCGAATACAAGGAAGGGGAGCGCCTGCCGACCGAGCACATGCTCGCCGAGCGCTTCTCGACCTCGCGCCCGACGGTGCGCGAGGCGCTCGCGCAGCTGCGCGCGGACGGCATCATCGCAACGCGCCATGGTTCGGGCACGACGGTCATGCGGCGTCCGGACCCGGACGTGCGCCGCTTCGCACCGCTCGAAACGCTGTCTGACATTCGGCGTTGCTACGAGTACCGCGTGGTGGTCGAATCCGGGGCGGCCTCGCTGGCGGCCCAAAAGGCCGACGACGAAGACATTGCCGCGATCCGGCGCGAGTGGGACAACCTTCAGACCATCATCGAGACTTCGGGCATCGGCGCGAAGGACGACTTCGCATTCCACATGGCCGTAGCGCGCGCCTCGAAGAACCAGTTCTTCATCACCGCGCTCTCGGGCATCCAGGAGCAGATGGTCTTCAGCATGAATCTTTCGCGCAACCTCTCGCTCGTGAAGTCGATCGAGCGGCAGCGCCTCGTGCAGCAGGAACACCTCGAAGTGCTCGAGGCAATCCAGGCGCGCGACGCCGTGCGCGCCTCGACCGCCATGCGCGCGCACCTGGAGCGCGCCGTCAACCGGATGTTCGGCTCCTGAGCGGCGCACCGGTTTCGCGTGAAGGCGGCGTACGCGTGCGCCGCTTTACGCGGTCGCTGACTTCCACGCACGCGGCCCGAACCTGACGTTCCATTCCGTTGCCGGCACGAGGCGCGGCGGCGCCCACACACGATCGCAACGACCTTCGGCAACCCCCATAGCAAACGGGCGCGAGCCTCGCTTTGCACGAGAACTCACGCCCGTCTTCGTTCCGGCTGGCGCCAGGCACGAGGCCCTGCGCGCCAGCGGAAGGGAACTTACGCAGCCTGCTTGGCGGCGCGTGCCGACGCTTGCGCGACAGCCTTCGTCGCGGCCTTGCCGGCGGCGTCGAAGTTGCTTTCCGCGACTTCCACAGCTTGCTTCGCAGCCTTGTTCACCGACGCATACGCGCTGGTGGCGGCGGTCAGCGCCGACTTGATCGCGGCGATGGCGGCTTCCGAGCCAGCCGGCGCGTTCTTCGCGGCGTTGTCCACGAACGTTTCGATCGCGCGCTGCTGCGATTCGAACTGCGACTGGGCGGCAGTGGCGAATTCGGCCTGCGTGGCCGACACGATGCCGTAGACGCTGCGGCCATAGGCAAGCGCCTTTTCGGCGACGGGCTGGGCCGAGCCGACCTGTGCAGCGAAGAAGCCTTGCGGGTCCTTGGCCGACAATGCGCGGTGGGCCTGTTCCTGGCCTTCGGCGAATGCCGAGCGGGCGGTTTCGATGTTGAGTTCGGCGAGCTTGATTGCGCCTTCGAATGCCTTGCTCGTCAGGCCGAAAAGGGCCTCGAGACCGGCTTTCTGGGTGGCGGCGAATTGTTCGGGAGTCGGCAGGTTCATGTCTCTTTCCTTTTGGGGACGCTACGCGTCGGTTTCGGTTGCGAAAATGGAGGACTTTCGGATCGATCACCGGTTCGCGCAGAAATGTTTTGTGCGATGCAGCAATCGAGGTCATCTTAGCGCAACCATAAATCGTGTCAAGAACTTTTTTGTGCGTCGCAGCAACTATGTAAACGCCTGATTTTTGGTGGAAATTTTCAGGCGGCCGGGCGGGGTCGCGGCGGATCCCCGGACGCGTGAACCGCTTGAGCGCAACGCTTCGCTTGCGCGGGCAAAATGGCCTTCCCCGGGCGGCGAAGACAGTGCCGAGGCGGCTTACGACGCAGCCTGTGTGGTTCCCCAATCGAGTAGTGGCGGCCATCGATGCGGCTCAAATGAGCAATGTGCGAGGCCGCCACCGCGTTTCCATCAGGAGAGCGGTAATGGGTGCATCGAACGACAAGTCTCGCGGTCAATCCACGACGAGCACGGGCGCGCCGGTTGTCAGCGACCGCAACTCGCTCACGGTCGGTCCGGACGGCCCGATCCTTCTGCATGATGGCATTTTCTCGAACAGATGGCGCATTTCAACCGCGAGAAGGTGCCCGAGCGCCAGCCGCACGCGAAGGGCGCCGGCGCATTCGGCGAGTTCAAGGCGACCGAGGACGTCTCGCGCTACACGAAGGCGGCCGTGTTCCAGAAGGGCGCTGTCACGGAAATGCTGGCGCGCTTTTCGACCGTTGCGGGCGAAATGGGCAGCCCCGACACCTGGCGCGACGTGCGCGGTTTTTCGCTGAAGTTCTATACGACCGAGGGCAACTACGACCTGGTCGGCAACAACACGCCGGTGTTCTTCGTGCGCGACCCGATGAAGTTCCCGCACTTCATCCGCAGCCAGAAGCGTCTACCCGATTCGGGCCTGCGCGATGCCGAAATGCAGTGGGACTTCTGGACGAACAACCCGGAATCGGCACACCAGGTCACCTACCTGATGGGCGAGCGCGGGCTGCCGAGAACATGGCGCCATATGAACGGCTACGGCTCGCATACCTTCATGTGGGTGAATGCGGCGGGCGAGAAGTTCTGGGTCAAGTACCACTTCCACACCAACCAGGGCATGCAGTTCTTCACCAACGCCGAGGCCGCGGCGATGGCGGGCGAGGACGCCGACTTTCATCGGCGCGATCTGTTCGAAGCGATCGCGCGCAGCGAATTTCCGTCGTGGACGCTCTCCGTGCAGGTCATGCCCTATGCGCAGGCGAAGCATTACCGCTTCAATCCGTTCGATCTCACGAAGACGTGGTCGCACAAGGACTATCCGCTCATCAAGGTCGGCACGATGACGCTCAACCGCAATCCGGAGAACTTCTTCGCGCAGATAGAACAGGCCGCGTTCTCGCCGGGCAATACGGTGCCGGGCATCGGCCTCTCGCCGGACAAGATGCTGCTGGGCCGCGCGTTCGCCTATAACGATGCGCAGCGCGCGCGCATCGGCACGAACTTCAATCAACTGCCCGTGAACCGTCCGAAGGTGCCGGTGCAGACTTACCAGTTCGACGGCAACATGGCCTACGAACATACCGGCAATGCGCCGACCTATGCGCCGAACAGCTTCGGACGCCCGTGGGCGGACACGACCGGCCCCGCCGACGACGGCTGGGAAGCCGATGGCGACATGGTGCGCAGCGCCTACACGCTGCATGCAGAAGACGACGATTTCGGCCAGGCGGGTGCGCTGGTGCGCAACGTATTCAACGACAGGCAGCGTGAGTCGCTCATCCAGCAGGTGGTGGCGAGCCTGAACGGCGTGCGCAGTCCCGTGCGCGAGCGCGTGTTCGAGTACTGGAAGAAGATCGACTCCGACGTGGGCGCGCAGATCGAAAAGCAGGCGGGCAGCGGCAAGTAAGCCGCCGAACCCGCGATGGCGCAGCGGCGGCGCAGTAGTGCGCCGCGCCTCGAGAGAACCGGAACGGTCCTGAGAAACCGCTCCGGTTTTTTTGCGCCCGGCAATGTGAAGGCCATTGCACGTGAGCCGCCTGCGGACTAACTGGCAGAACCGCCATCTGGCGGATTCTGCAGCGTCAGGAACGAGCGGGCATAATGCGCGAGTCGCTGGGTGGGAAGCGTTGCGCAAGCCCGCCGGCTTGCGGCGCCTAGCGGGAATAAAACCGCCGCGCCGTGCGCTATCCCAACTGATCCGCAACGGTCGAGCTCACGTGAAAACTTCCCTCTCAGCCGAATCCGCTTTTGCCGATGCCGCCGCCGGCGCGCAAAAGTACTCGCGTGTAGCAGTGCTACTGCACTGGATGATCGCGCTGCTGATTCTCGCGAACGTCGCCCTTGGCCTGACTGTCGCGTTGATGCCCGACGGCTCGCTTTCGGACACCGCCATCCGCTTCGTGATCGACACGCACAAGTCGATTGGCATAACCGTGCTCGGCCTCGCCATTGTTCGCGTCCTGTGGCGTCTCACGCACCGGCCGCCGCCACTGCCCGCCGAATTCCCCAGCTGGGAGCGCGCGGCGGCCCATGCCGCGCACGTCGTGCTCTACGTGCTGATCTTCGCGATGCCGCTTTCGGGCTGGCTGCACGACTCCGCCTGGGTCGCCGCCGCCTCGCATCCGATGTATCTCTATGGGCTCGTGCCATGGCCGCGCATCGGCTTCATCATGAATCTCGATGCGGGCACGAAGGAGCAGTTGCACGCCCAGTTCGGCGCGCTGCATACCGCATGCAGCTATGCGCTCTATGGCGTGCTCGCGCTGCACATTGCGGGCGCGCTCAAGCATCAATGGGTCGATCGTCATTCGGTGCTGCGCCGGATGATGCCGTGAGCAACACGTAAAGGTACGACTTGAACAACACGCTCGATGAGGCGCTGGCCCGCACGTCGCCGCGCCTCGTGCCGCCTCCCACGCCTTTCGCGAGCATCGCGATTCACTCCAGCGTCATGGTGCTCTGGTTCGTGCTGTTCGCGCGCGCGTTCTTCCTGCAGGGCGTGGTCGCGTGGTCGACGGGCATTGCCTATGTCGTCTACGACACCGTGTTGCTGCTGTTCGTCGCGTGGAAGGCGCGGGTGCTGCTCGCACCTTCGCGCGCGGCCGAAAGCGCCGCGGCGAGCGAAGCAAGGCTGCCGACCCTCGGCGTGATCGTGGCCGCCCACAACGAAGCGGCGGTACTGCCGATTACCCTCGACGCGCTGTTCGCCCAGACCCGCGCACCGCAGCAGATCGTGATCGCCGACGACGGCTCGACCGACGGCACAGCCGCGCTGCTCGCGCAACGCTATGGCCTCGCCGATCCAGGCATTGGGCAGTTGAGCGCGCCTGCGCCGCAGTATCCGAATCTGCGCTGGCTGAGGCTCGCGCACGGCGGCAAGGCGCGCGCACTCAACGCCGCCTTGCTTGCGCTCGCAACGGAAACGGTCATGACCGTGGACGCCGATACGCTGCTCGAACCCGACGCCTGTGCGGCGATGGCGGGCGCGTTCGGCCGCGAGCGCGAACTGGTTGCGGCGGCGGGGCTGCTCACGCCGGTTTGCGACCATACGTTGAGCGGTCGTTTCTTTCAGTGGTTCCAGACCTACGAGTACATCCGCAATTTCATCTCGCGCTTCGCATGGATGCGCGCCGACAGTCTATTGCTCGTCTCCGGCGCGTTCGCGGGTTTTCGCCGCGACGCAGTGATGGCCGTGGGCGGCTTCGATGCCAATTGTCTTGTCGAGGACTACGAACTGATTCACCGTCTGCGCCGGTATTCGGCGCGCGAGGGGCTGGGCTGGGACGTGCGCGTGCTCGGCGCGGCCCGCGCGCGCACCGACGCGCCGGGCACGCTCGCGAGCTTTCTGCGCCAGCGCCGCCGCTGGTTCGCGGGCTTCCTGCAAACGCAATACTGGTATCGCGACATGACGGGCAATCGCCGGTATGGGAAGCTCGGCCTCATGATGCTGCCCGTCAAGGCGTTCGACACCGTGCAACCCATTTATGGGCTGACGGCGTTCGCACTGCTGATCGGATTCCTGTTCGACGGGCGCTTTACGATCGTGTTGCCGGTACTCGGCGTGATCGTCGGCAAGATCGCGATCGACCTCGCGTTTCATTTGTACTCCGTCCATCTTTACCGCCGCTGGAGCGGAGATCGCACGCACTCGAGCTTCGGCATGGCATTGCTCGCCGCTATCTTCGAGCCGTTCTCTTTCCAGTTGATGCGCCACAGTGGCGCGGCGCTCGGGTGGCTCCATTTCCTGCTCGGGCGGCGCAAGTGGGGCGTGCAGAAACGGGCCGGGCTGGCTGCGGCGCGCAGCCGCGAGAGCAGGGCTTCCCAATGATCTGATTTCCGTGGCACTCCAATTGCTCCCTGGGCGTATAGGGCCTTTGGTCCTCAGGGCCGCGCCATGCGCGCGGCGATGGCCTTTTAGCCGGTCAGGGAGAGTCTCATGCTTCGATTCAGCGTTTTCGCTTTTCTACTGCCGTTCGCTTTTTCGGGTTGTCTTTCGTTCAGCAGCAGCGATCCGAATCCCCCGCCCAGAGAGACTGTCGTCGTGCCGCAGTCGAGCCCCCCGCCCGCCGCGGCCGTCGCGCCGCCGCCGCCGGGTACGAGCTGCGTCGCGCCTTGCTGAGTCATTCGCCGGCGGTTGCGTTACGCGTCGTGTTGTCCGGCCTGGTCGCTTTCAGTGCGGCGCGGACTTCACGCATCAGGCTGCCGGCAAACAGCACGTCCTGGGCCTCCATGAGGCCCGCGGAGCGCAATGCTCGCGCGGTCCACGTGTTGCAGGTGTGAAAGGCGTCGTAAGTTCCGGACGCCGCGAAATAGACGCTGCCCGCATAGGGCCCGTTTGCGAGGATTTGCGTCGCGCCTGACGCGTCGGTTTCGAACGACGCGCGCAGATATCGCTGGAGGCCGGCGAGACCACCGCTGTCGACGGGCACTTCCACGACGTTCGGGGCGCCAAACGCGTCCTGCGGGGACGCGCGCAGGACGGTCATCAGCACGGCCGCCTTGCTGGGCAAGAGTGCGCCCATCATCGTCAGCGGATCGTGGCGGCGTTCCACCACGAACTGTCTTTCCCCGAAGCCGAAGCAGAGCATCGCCGCGCCCTCGAAACCGCGTGCGAGCGAGGCGACCCATGGATCGGCGTCGCCCATGCGCAGGCAGATGTCGGTGTGCCAATCGCGCTGAACTACGGCGACAGATGTGCTCGCCGGGCCACTGGTCATCGGCTCGATCGCCGTGGGCAAGGGATCTTGCGGGCTCGCGCACGCGGCGAGCACGAGCACGAGCGCAGCTGCACAGTGCCTTTGTGCCACCCTGGTCCGCATGAGACATCGACGCGCGTCGGCAGCTTCGTTCATCGGAAGCGCTCTTTCCATCGAGAAGCCCCTATGTCTGCATATGCCATGCCGCGTCGGGGGCCTGCACCATCTTGACGCGGGCATTCCGTGCCGCCACTGCGTGCCCCGTTTCGAGGCCACGGATCCTGCACCTGTTGCACCAATTGAGCGCATTCGACGCGCTGCCCGCGATGGCATATCACTTGCTTTTTTGCAGTACCCCAACGTCTCCCGTCGCAAACATGTGACGAAACGCTGGATGTCGCTGCATGCAGTTGCCTAAACGCCCGAGAACGAACCGATGCAAGTCCATGACGAGATGCGCGACGAGGGCGCGGTGCGCCCGCACTACGAACGCTTCCAGCACTGGCTGGAGAGGCAGACTGGCGAGACGATGGCGCACAAGCGCGCCGAGGCGGACCTGCTGTTCAGGCGGGTCGGCATCACGTTCGCGGTGAACGGCGACCTCTCCGGCACCGAGCGGCTGATTCCCTTCGACCTCATTCCGCGCATCATTCCCGCCGACGAGTGGGAATTGCTCGAGCGCGGACTGCGTCAGCGCGTGCAGGCGCTCAACCTGTTCCTTCACGACGTCTATCACGATCGCAACATCGTGCGCGCGGGCGTGATTCCCGCCGAGCAGGTCTACACGAATGCGCAGTACCGGCCCGAGATGCAGGGGATCGACCTGCCGCTGGGCGTGTACGCGCATATCGCAGGCATCGACATCGTGCGCGACGGGCGCGACGGCGCGTTCTATGTGCTCGAGGACAATTTGCGGGTGCCGTCGGGCGTCTCGTACATGCTCGAGAACCGCAAGATGATGATGCGGCTCTTTCCCGAGCTGTTCGTCCAGCACAAGGTGGCGCCTGTTGCGCACTATCCCGACCTGCTGCTCGATACGCTGCGCTCGGTGGCGCCCGACGGCGCCGACGATCCGACCGTCGTGGTGCTCACGCCCGGCATGTACAACTCCGCGTATTTCGAGCATACGTTCCTCGCGCAGCAGATGGGCGTCGAACTGGTGGAGGGCAAGGATCTGTTCGTAGAGGATAACTATGTATTCATGCGCACGACGCAAGGGCCGCGGCGCGTAGACGTGATCTACCGGCGCGTGGACGACGATTTTCTCGATCCGCTCGCGTTTCGCGCCGATTCCGCGCTCGGCGTGCCGGGGCTGCTCACGGCTTACCGCGCGGGCCGCGTCGCGCTCGCGAACGCCATGGGCACCGGCGTGGCCGACGACAAATCGATCTATCCGTACGTGCCCGACATGATCAACTTCTATCTCGGCGAAAAGCCGATCCTGAAAAACGTGCCGACGTGGCAATGCCGCCGCCCCGACGATCTCGCCTGGACGCTCGAGCATCTCCCCGATCTCGTCGTGAAAGAGGTGCACGGCGCGGGCGGCTACGGCATGCTGGTCGGTCCCGCTTCCACACGCGAGGAGATCGAGGCGTTTCGCGCGCGCCTCGTCGCGCGGCCGGGCAACTACATCGCGCAGCCCACGCTGTCGCTCTCGGCTTGCCCGACCTTCGTCGAAGCGGGCATCGCGCCGCGCCATATCGACCTGCGGCCCTTCGTCCTCTCCGGCAAGACGATCCAGATGGCGGCGGGCGGTCTCACGCGCGTCGCGCTCAAGGAGGGCTCGCTCGTCGTCAACTCGTCGCAGGGCGGCGGGACCAAGGACACGTGGGTACTCGAATGATTTCACAGGCCAATCCGCACGCTAAAAACGAGGTTCGAACATGCTGAGCCGTACCGCCGATCATTTGTTCTGGATGGCCCGCTACATGGAACGCGCGGAGAACACCGCGCGCATGCTGGACATCAACATGAAGGCGCTGCTGCTGCCGGGCAGCGCGAACGCCGAGGCGCGCACCCATCGCGCGATGCTGCGCATCTCCGAACTTGAGCCCGCCTTCGACGCCCGCCACGAGGAAACGACGAGCAGCAACGTGCTCAAGTTTCTCGTTGCGGACCCAACGAATCCATCGAGCATCTATTCGTGTCTGCACGCGACACGCGAGAATGCGCGCGCCGTGCGCGGCACGCTCACGACGGAGTGGTGGGAAACGGTCAACGACACCTGGCTGCAATTCGTCGAGCGTCTGCGCGAAGGCGAGCTGGAATCCCATCCCGATGCGTTGTTCGAGTGGGTCAAGTTCCGCTCGCATCTGTCGCGCGGGGTGCGCCTCGGCACGGCATTGCAGGACGACGCGCTGTTCTTCACGCAGCTCGGCACGTTCCTCGAACGCGCGGACAATACGGCGCGCATTCTCGACGTGCGCTTCGTCGAAGTGGAGAACGCCGACTCGCGCTCGGCCGCGCGGCAGCTCGAGGACTTCTATTACTGGACCTCGATTCTCAGCTCGGTCTCGGCGCTCGAAATCTATCGCAAGGTCTATCGCGACGTGGTGACGCCCGCGCGCGTGGTGGAGCTGCTGATTCTCAACCAGCAAATGCCGCGCTCGCTGCTGGCCTCGCTGGACGGCGTATGCACCAATCTCGCAATGCTGCGCACCGGGACTTCGCGCGAAGTCGAGCGCACCGCGGGCAAGCTGCGCGCTGAACTGCTTTATGCCGATCTGCGGCAGATCTTTTCGATGGGCGTGCATACGTTTCTCACGCAGTTTCTCGCGCGCGTATACGAGCTGGGCAACCAGGTCGCACGCACCTATCTGATGTTGCCGGTAGGCTAACGATCCCGCGCTGTTCGATATCCCAATCGTCTAGATGGAGAGGTCACGTCATGCAGCTCGCAATCCGGCACGACACGGTGTACCGCTACGAAGCGCCCGTGCATTATTCCATCCAGCAATTGCGGCTTTCGCCGCTCACTACGCCCACGCAGATCGTCACGCAGTGGCAGGTCGAGGCGCCGGGCAAGCTGGATGCGGGCCGCGATGCCTACGGCAACGCGCTGATGACCTTGGTGCTCACGCGTCCACATACGGAAATTCGCTTGCGCGTGCGCGGCGAAGTGGAAACCGTGGCGCTGCCCGATGGCCGCCTGCCCGAAGGCGAGGGCCCCGTGCCGATGCATCATTTCACCTCGCCCACGCGGCTCACGGAAGCGGACGAGGCGCTCGCGGATTTCGCGCACAGCCTGCCGCCGCTGGACGATTCGGCGGCCATTCTCCAGGCGGCGGCGCGCATCGTGGAGCGCGTGCGCTACGAACCCGGCGTCACGGACGTGACGCACACCGCGGCGGACGCGCTGGCGCTGGGTCGTGGCGTGTGCCAGGATCATGCGCATGTGATGCTGGCGGTGTGCCGCGCGCGCGGCGTGCCGGCGCGCTACGTGAGCGGCTATATCGACCCCGGCGACGTTCCGGAGATGGCGAGCCACGCGTGGGTCGACGTATGGCTCGACAACGGCTGGGTCACCGTGGACGTCACGCACGCGTGCTTCGCAAGCGAGAAGTACTGCCGGATCGCCGTGGGGCGCGACTACGACGCTGCCGCGCCGGTTCGTGGCCGCCGTATCGGCGGGGCAGGGGAGTCGCTCGATGTCAGCGTGCACGTGAGCGCGCAGCAGTCGCAGCAATAGCTTTCCCGGGATGGCAAAGAAAAAGGAAGAAGGCGCATGACGTACTGTGTGGCAATGGGGGTGGAGGAGGGACTCGTATTCCTTGCGGATACGCGCACGAACGCGGGTGTCGATCACATCAGCACATCGCGCAAGATGGCGGTGTTCGAGGAGCCCGGCGAGCGCGTGCTGGTGCTGCTCGTCGCGGGCAATCTGGCCATCACGCAGGCCACGCTGCAGGTGCTAACCGAGCCGCAGGACGCGGCGCGTACCACGCTCTGGAACGCGCCTACGATGGTCGAGGCCGCGCGCGTGGTGGGCGAAGCGGTGCGCGAAGTGCATCGGCGCGACGCGGAAGCGCTCAAAACCTTCAACGTCGATTTCAACTGCAGTTTCATCCTCGGCGGCCAGATCGGCAGCCATCCGATGCGGCTCTTCCAGATCTACGCGGCCGGCAATTTCATCGAGACGTCTAGCGTCAATCCGTATTTCCAGATCGGCGAATCGAAGTACGGCAAGCCGATCATCGACCGCGTCCTCACGCCGCGCACGCCGCTCGACGAGGCCGCGAAGTGCGCGCTCATCTCCATGGACTCGACGCTGCGCTCGAACCTCTCGGTCGGCCTGCCGCTCGATCTGCTCGTGTATGAGCGCGACGCGCTGCGCGTCACGCGGTATGCGTCGCTCGACCAGTCGAACGCGTACTTCGAGATGATTCATTCGACTTGGGGCGCGCGGCTGCGCCAGGTGTTCGGCGAGATACCCGATCCGCTCTGGACCGACGAAGGCGACGTGCCGCGCCACGAACGCGCGACGCTGCCCATTGCGCCGCGCGCCGCGCACGAGGGCAATGTGCCGGAGCCGCGCCCCGCGCAGACGCTCGCGCAAGCCCAGCCGGACGCCGCGGTGCTGATGCCGCACGCCGCGCCGCGCGTGCCGCGCGACGGCTAGCGCGCGGCCGGCGCAGCGCTTGCAAACGTCCTTTCTGCCTCGCCGGGTGGGGAACCGGTATCCTCCTGCGTAGATGCTCGGTGCATCGCGCACTGGCGCGCGTTCCCCCGACACAGGAGGCAGGCTGATGAAGCAGAACGATGACCCGAAGCACGGGCGCCCCGATGACGATTCCGTGTCCTGTGGCCCCGACGATCCCGCGCGTCGCCGGGTGCTCGGTGGGCTTGCCGCGGTCGGCGTGGGGCTCGCGCTCGGCGGCTGCGAGACGCCGGCGCAGAGCGCGGCGAGCATGCCGCGCAGCGCCGCCGACACGCGCGTCGATGCCGCGCTGCGCGACCAGGTCCGCCAGATCGTCGTGATCTACGCGGAGAATCGCAGCTTCGTCAATCTGTACGGCAACTATCCCGGTGTGCAGATGCCGCTCGCCAGCGTGAACGCCGAGCGCTACGTGCAGCTCGATCGCGACGGCAAGACGCCGTTGCCGCAGCTGCCGAAGATCTGGGGCGGCCTCGTGCCCCAGGCGCAGGAACTGCACGGCAAGCGTTACATGATTGCCGAGCAAGACATCACCGGTCTTCCGAACCAGCCGTTCCGCATCGCCGACGCGCATGGCAAACCGTTGCCGAACGGCATCATCACGCGCGATCTCGTCCATCGCTTCTATCAGAACCAGATGCAGATCAACGCGGGCCGCAACGACCAGTTCGCCGCGTGGGGCGACTCGGGCGGCCTCGTCATGGGCTATTACGAGAATTCGGCGCAGACGCTGCGGCTCTGGAATATCGCGACGCAGTACACGCTTTGCGACAACTTCTTCATGGGCGCGTTTGGCGGCTCCTGGCTGAACCACATCTTCCTGATCTCGGCCCAGGTGCCGCGGTACGCGGATATCCAGACGAGCGCGGCGAAGGATCTCGCTTCGGTCGTGGAGGGCGACGATCCCACCGGCACGCGCCTGAAGGTCGCGCCGAACTCGCCTGACTCGGCGCTCGACGGTGCGCCGAAGTTCGTGAACGACGGCCTCTTCACGCCCGACGGCTTTGCCGTCAACACGATGGCGCCGCCTTATCAGCCGAGCAACGTGCGCCCCTCGGAGGACGGCAACCCGTCGCTCGCCGATCCGTCCAATCCGCGTGTGCTGCGCCCGCAGACCTACGCGACGATCGGCGACCGGCTCTCGGCGAAGGGCGTCGACTGGGCCTGGTACAGCGGCGCGTGGCAGTACGCCCTCGATCATCCCGACATGGGTTCGAGGCCCGACTTCCAGTATCACCATCAGCCCTTCAACTACTTTGCCAACTTCGCGCCGGGCACGGCAGAACGGGCACGCCGTCTGCGCGACGCGGGCCTCGGCGACGATCCGGCCACGAACCGTCTGCTCGCCGACATCGATGCGGGCCGGCTGCCCGCCGTCACGTTCTACAAGCCGCAGGGCACCCTGAACATGCACGCCGGGTATGCCGACGTCGAATCGGGCGATCGCCACATCGCGAACGTGATCGAGCATATCCAGCGCGGTCCGCAGTGGGCCGGCACGATGATCGTGGTGACGCACGACGAGAACGGCGGCTGGTGGGATCCCGTCGCCCCGCCCGTGGGCGACCGCTGGGGCCCGGGCTCGCGCGTTCCGGCGCTCGTGATCGCGCCGTTCGCGAAGAAGGGCTACGTCGATCACACGTTCTACGACACCGTTTCGATCCTGCGCTTCATCAGCCGTGTGCACGGCCTCGCGCCGCTCGACGGCGTGGCGGCACGCGACCGGGCGTTCCTGTCGCGGGACCAGATGCCGCCCGGCGATCTCACGGCAGCGCTCGACCTTGCGTGAACGTTTGCGGGCGAGGAAGGCGCCGGCGATTGAAAGCATCGGCGGCGCCTTCCGGTGCCCATCTGAAACGCAAATTGATGCAACGGCGACACAAGCGACGAACTCTCCATCCGATCAATGAGTTGGCGCAATCGCCAGGCGGTTATCAACAGGTTTTTCCCCGAAATCTGTGGACAACTTCGCCGCGCGGGCGAACTGCATCTTGTGTAACGTTTGCCCGCTTCCTCTTTCCAATCAGGGACTTGGTCCAGCTGTCCAGAAGTTGCCAACAGAGCTACCCACCAAATCTGTGGAAAACCGCGCACGCGTTTGTTCTGCCGAGCGCCCTCGCTGCAACAATCGGCAACGCTGCGCATATTCCCAGTCGCATCAAGGACTTGGTGTGACCGTCCCGCGGTTACGCACAAGGCTGTCCACCAAAGCTGTGGATATCGCGCCCAGATGTTGATCGTGGCGGAGTCAACCTTGCAGAGGGCGGAAGTTCGGCCCGATAATCTCCGTCGATATGACCGTCGCGTGACCTCGCGTGCACGGGCAACTCACCTCTCGCCACTCCCCGCTGCGCCGTGCTCAAAAACTCGCGCTTCGCCGGTCTTCTGCGTATTCCTGGCTTCCTGCCGCTCGCCGGCGCGACTCTCATGCTCGGCGTGGCGATGTCCTTCACCGCGCCTTACCTTTCGCTCTTCGGCGTCGAGCGCGCCGGCATGACGCCGTTCCGGCTCGGCGTGTTCATGACCGCCATTGCCACGAGCGGCGTGATTGCGAGCACCGCGGCGGGGCGCAGGAGCGACGCCACCGGCAAGCACCGCACGCTGCTGCTCGTCTCGCTGTGCGCCGCGACGCTCGGCTATCTGAGCCTGTGTGTGGTGCGCGACTACCGGTGGCTGCTTCTCGTTGGCATCGCGTTCATCGGCGCGGGCGGATGCGCGATGTCGCTCGTGTTCTCGTTCAGCCGCGCGGCGCTGCCCGCGCGCGACGACGCGGAGCGCACCTTCGCGAGCGCGACCTTGCGCACCATCCTTTCCGCGGCGTGGGTGTTCGGGCCTGCGGTCGGCGCGCTCGTGCTCGCGGCCACGGGCTTCTATGGGCTCTTCCTGTTCGCGGCGGCGAGCTTCGCGGCGTGCGGCACCATCGTCTGGCGCATGCGCGAGCCGCGCTCCGACGAGCACGCCACCCAGCATTTGATGGCGCGCCCGAGCGCCGGCGACGTCGCGCAGCAGAGGGGCGAGGAGCGCGCGGCGCAGTACGAGGGCCAGCCGCTCACCCAGGCCGAGGTGCAGCCGGGCGCGCCGCGCGATCGGGCATCGCTCGCGGTGCCTGCGAATGCGGCGGCGGCGAAGGCGAAGGCGGCGCGAGCGCCCGCAGAGGAGGGCTCGCAGAAAGACATCATGCGCGCGATCGTTGCGCTGACACTCATCGGTCTCGCCGCCAACGCGACGATGATCGTGCTGCCGCTCTTCATCGTTCACGGCCTGCAAGGCACGAGCATCGACGTTTCGATCATGCTCGGCCTCGGCGCGTTCATGGAGATACCGATGATGCTCGCGCTCGGCGCGCGCGCTTCCGTGCTCGACAAGCAATGGTGGCTGGCCGCGTGCGCCGTGGTGCATGCGGTCTACTTCGTCTCGATGTCACTGGCGCCCGGGGTTCACGCGCTGATTCCGATGCAGATCCTCAACGCCTTCGTGGTGGCCGTCACCTCGTGTCTCGGCATGACCTTCATGCAGGACCTGATGCCCGCATCGCCGGGGCGGGCGACGGCGTTATTCTTCAACGCGGCGCGGCTCGGTTCGATCCTGTCCGGGGTGCTCTCGGGCCTGCTCGTGCAGGCGTTCGGTTATCGCGGCACGTTTGTCTTTTGCGGCGTGCTCGCGCTTTGCGCACTCGTGTTGTTTGCCGTGCCCGGCGAGCAATACCCGAAGATGGCGCGCGCGGCCCGGCGTTATCTGCGCGAGCGGATCTCGCCTTCGCGCAGCAAGGAAAGCACTCTTCCAGCCAAAGGACTTAATGAAGGGGACACAAGACGCTAAAGTCCCGGCCGTGCGTGTTCCAGTCGTCTGGCGCGACGTGAGAGTTGACCCCGGCCCCATGAGGGCCGGGTTTTTTTGCGTCGCGCGAGGGGCGTGGGCGCGCGCCGTGGCCTACGCGACAGGCCAGATTTCAATGCATAAGTCATTGAACCGAAAGAAACAAGTAAGGTATTATTCGGGCCGCGCAGCGTGACAGCCTGCCGCGCGTCATGGCGCCCCAAATGGGAAAAGCGCTGTTGATGCGATCAAAAATCGGCTGTAGCAGCCCGTGTGTTGTTTTTTCTCCTGGTGCGTTTTGAAATAAAAACAATGACTTGTGTCAGTCTTCGATCCGGCCCGTGTTGTTGCGCTGCAAAACTTCCGTATTCCGTTTACCCTCGTTAACCCTTGAACGTGTGTTGCATTTCGCCTCATAGCTGACAAATACATTACAGCCAGCCAGGTTCGATTTTCACCCCGCGTCAATCTTTCAAGTTGCTTGCGCACCTGATCGTGCGCCGTGGAAGCCATTTGCTCCGCATTTTTGAGGTCCTGTTGAAATGCAATCCGTTCCATTCCTGAGTCTGGCGATCTGGATTCCCATCCTGTTCGGCGTGGCCGTGCTGCGCCTCGGGTCGGATCGTCATCCGCAGCGTGCCCGCTGGCTGTCGCTCATTGGCGCCGTCGTCGGTCTGCTGCTGACCCTCCCGCTCATCTCCGGCTTCGACAACCATCAGGCCGGCATGCAGTTCGTCGAGTTCCGCGAATGGCTGCCTGAGTTCGGCGTGGCGTGGCGACTCGGTGTCGACGGCATTTCGATGTGGCTCGTGGTGCTCACCGCGTTCACGACGCTCGTGATCGTGGTCGCGTCGTGGGAGTCCATCACCGTGCGCGTCGCCCAGTACTTCGGCGCGTTCCTGATTCTTTCGGGTCTGATGGTCGGCACGTTCGCGGCGACCGACGGCATGCTGTTCTTCGTGTTCTTCGAAGCCACGCTGATTCCGCTGTACCTGCTGATCGGCGCGTGGGGCAATGCCCGCCGCACCTACGCCGCGGTCAAGTTCTTCTTCTTCTCGCTCGCCGGCTCGCTGCTGATGCTGGTGTCGATGCTGTACCTCTACAGCCAGTCGCACACGTTCGACATGTCCGCGTGGCACGGCCTCACGCTCGGCTTCATTCCGCAGATTCTCGTGTTCATCGGTTTCTTCGCGGCCTTCGCCGTGAAGGTGCCGATGTGGCCGTTCCATACCTGGCTGCCCGACGTCCACCTCGAAGCGCCGACCGGCGCCACCGTCATGCTGGCCATGCTGAAGCTGGGCGGCTACGGCTTCCTGCGCTTCACGCTGCCGATCACGCCCGACGCCGCGCACTTCTTCGCCCCGGCGATCATCACGCTCTCGCTCGTGGCCGTGGTCTATTCGAGCCTGCTCGCGCTCGCGCAGACCGACATGACCAAGCTGCTCGCGTACTCGACGGTCGCCCACATGGGCCTCGTCACGCTGGGCCTCTTCCTCTTCAACCAGATCGGCACCGAGGGCGCGATCGTCCAGATGATCTCGTACGGCTTCGTCTCGGGCGCGATGCTGCTCTCGATCGGCGTGCTGTTCGACCGCACGAAGACGCGCACGATCTCGGCCTATGGCGGTGTCGTCAACGTGATGCCGCGCTACGCGGCGTTCATGATGCTGTTCTGCATGGCCAACCTCGGCCTGCCGGGCACGTCGGGCTTCGTGGGCGAGTTCATGGTCATCATGGGCGCGATCCGCGTGAACTTCTGGGTCGGCGCGATCGCCGCGACGACCGTCATTCTGAGCGCTGCGTACACCCTGTGGATGTACAAGCGCGTGATCTTTGGCGCTGTGGCGAACAAGGGCGTGGCAAAGCTGGCCGACATCGGCCGCCGCGAAACGCTGATCTTCGCTTCGCTCGCAGCGTTCGTGCTGGCAATCGGCCTCTATCCGAAGCCGATGACCGACGCGATCGAGCTCTCGGCGGCGAACCTCGTCACCCAGGCCGGCCGCAGCAAGCAACCTGTCGACGATGCGGCGCCTGCTGACGCAGTGCGCGCGGGCACGGACGTTCGTGCCGCGCAGCCGCACTCGCCGACTTGATCAAAGAAGATTGACAACGCAACCAGCGCGCCGTACCGCCCCAAGGCGGTACGGCGCGCTGCTGCGTGGAAGGGTTTTCGAATTTTGAAATTCGAGAAGTAGCCGCGGCGGGCCGCTGTCAAGAGCAGAGTGGGGCGCGATGTGCGTGTGTTTCCGAGGCGCGACAAACCTCGCGAACACATGCGGCAAAGTGTCTCGATCTGCTTTTGACAAAGGTCATTTTCCACATTCATTGATTGCGAAATATCAAAGCGGCTGTATGATGCGGACGCGCTTCCTTTGTCGGATGTCAGGGGATGTGTCCGGAACTATTCAATGAATGAAATTCAGGCAAACGTGATGAAAAGAACGACCTTTCAAAGGTTACTGCTTCCCGTAAGCGCCGGATTGGCCTTGTGTCTTTCCGGATGCAACATGGAGCTCCTCGACCCCAAAGGAAGTGTGGGCGTGGCGGAAAAGTCGCTGATCGCGACTTCCACCTGGGCCATGCTGATTGTTGTGATCCCCGTGATCGTCCTGACGCTGTGGTTCGCGTTCCACTATCGGGCGTCGAACCGTAGCGCCACCTATGCGCCGAAGTGGTCGCACTCGACGGCGATCGAAGTCGTCGTCTGGACCATCCCGACGCTGATCATTCTGTTCCTCGGCGTGCTCACGTGGAACACCACGCACGAGCTCGACCCCTACAAGCCGCTCGAATCGAACGTCAAGCCGATCAACGTCGAAGTGGTCGCGCTCGACTGGAAGTGGCTCTTCATCTACCCCGATCTCGGCATCGCGACGGTGAACCAGCTGGCCGTGCCCGTTGGCACGCCGGTGAATTTCAGCATCACGTCGGACTCGGTGATGAACTCGTTCTTCATCCCGCAGCTTGGCACGCAGGTCTACGCGATGGCTGGCATGCAGACGCGTCTGCACCTGATCGCCGACCACGCTGGCGACTACGCCGGCCTCTCGGCGAACTTCAGCGGCAAGGGCTTCTCGGACATGAAGTTCCGCACCCTCGCCACGAGCCAGCAAGACTTCGACGCGTGGGTCCAGAAGGTGAAGGCTTCGCAGACGCAGCTTTCCATGGATCAGTACGCGACGGTCGCCAAGCCGAGCGAGAAGGCTCCGGTTGAATACTTCTCGACGGTCGACCCGAAGCTCTTCAACAACATCATCGCGAAGTACAACAACGGCCACGTCACGAATTTCAGTGACCCGTCGTGCGTGACCAAGGGGTAAAAGGCATGTTCGGAAAACTTACACTGGATGCGATTCCGTACCACGAGCCAATTATCGTGGTGACGGCGCTCGCCATGGCGCTGGGCGGGGCAGCCCTGCTCGGCGCGATCACTTACCTGGGTAAGTGGAAATATCTCTGGACGGAGTGGCTGACGAGCGTCGACCACAAGCGTCTGGGCGTGATGTACATCATCCTCGCGCTCGTCATGCTGCTGCGCGGCTTCGCCGACGCGATCATGATGCGCACCCAGCTCGCACTCGCGTACAACGCGCCGGGCTATCTGCCGCCGCATCACTATGACCAGATCTTCACTGCACACGGCGTGATCATGATCTTCTTCATGGCGATGGCTTTCATGGTGGGCCTGTTCAACATCATCGTGCCGCTGCAGATCGGCGCGCGTGACGTTGCGTTCCCGTTCCTGAACAACCTGTCGTTCTGGATGACGGCCGTCGGCGCGGCGCTGATGATGATCTCGCTCGTCGTCGGTGAGTTCGCGATGACGGGCTGGCTCGCGTATCCGCCGCTCTCGGAGCTGGCGTACAGTCCGGGCGTCGGCGTCGACTATTACCTGTGGGCACTGCAGATTTCGGGCGTGGGTACGCTGCTGACCGGCGTGAACTTCTTCGTCACGATCATCAAGATGCGCGCTCCGGGCATGACGATGATGAAGATGCCGGTGTTCACGTGGACGGCGCTCTGCGCGAACGTGCTGATCATGGCCGCGTTCCCGATCCTGACCGTGACGCTCGCGCTGCTCGGCCTCGATCGCTACATCGGCACGCACTTCTTCACGAACGACGGCGGCGGCAACGTCATGCTGTACCTGAACCTGATCTGGGCATGGGGTCACCCCGAGGTGTACATCCTCGTCCTGCCGGCGTTCGGTATCTTCTCGGAAATCGTCGCGACGTACGCAAAGAAGCCGCTGTTCGGCTACAAGACCATGGTGTACGCATCGTGCGCGATCATGGTGCTCTCGTTCCTCGTGTGGCTGCACCACTTCTTCACGATGGGTTCGGGCGCTGACGTCAACGCGTTCTTCGGCATCATGACGATGATCATCGCGATCCCGACGGGCGTGAAGATCTTCAACTGGCTGTTCACGATCTATCGCGGCCGTGTGGAATTTTCGGCACCGATGCTGTGGACGATCGGCTTCATGGTCACGTTCACGATCGGCGGTATGACCGGCGTGATGCTGGCAATCCCGGGCGCCGACTTCGTGCTGCACAACTCGCTGTTCCTGATCGCGCACTTCCACAACGTGATCATCGGCGGCGTGCTGTTCGGTTACGTCGCGGGCATGAACTACTGGTTCCCGAAGGCGTTCGGCTTCAAGCTCAACGAAAAGATCGGCAAGCGTGCGTTCTGGTTCTGGCTCACGGGATTCTGGCTCGCGTTCACGCCGCTGTATGTGCTCGGCTTCATGGGTGCAACCCGCCGCCTGAACCACTACGACAATCCGGCATGGCAGCCGTGGATGATCGCCGCCTGGGTCGGCGCCGTGCTCGTGGCCATCGGCATCGCGCACCAGCTGCTGCAGATCTACGTTTCGGTCCGCGACCGCAACCTGCCGGGCAACCGCGACCTGACGGGCGATCCGTGGGGTGGCCGTACGCTCGAATGGTCGATCTCGTCGCCGCCGCCGTCGTATAACTTCGCAATCATTCCGCACGTGAGCGAGCTCGACGAGTTTGCGCACCTGAAGGAAACCGGTCGCGAAACCGTGGACGTCGCGAACACGAAGTACACCGACATCCACATGCCGTCGAATACCAGCGCAGGTGTCTTTACCGGCATCTTCACGCTCGCGTTGGGCTTCGCAGGTATCTGGCACATCTGGTGGCTCGCGATCGCCAGCTTCGTCGGGATTCTCGGCACGGTCATCGCTTATAGCTTCCAGAAGAACGAAGGCTATTACATCCCGGCCGCCAAGGTCCGGGCAGACGAAGAAGCGCGCAATCGCGCACTGGTCAAGGCGTTTGCTGACAAGCAACGCGGTGGCAAGGTTGAAGCAGCACTGGAGGCCAACTGATGTTGACGAAGACAAGTGCGGCCGCACTCGCGGAGCACGATCACCACGATCACCCGCCGTCACACTCCGTGTTCGGCTTCTGGCTGTACCTGATGACGGACTGTATTCTGTTCGGCTCGCTGTTCGCAGTGTTCGCCGTGATGCAGAACCAGTTCGCAGGCGGCCCGACGGGCAAGGACCTGTTCGACATTCCGGGCGTGGCCCTGGAAACGGCAGTGCTGCTGCTGTCGTCCATCACGTACGGTTTCGCGATGATCGGCGCGCACAAGAAGCGCACGGGTCAAGTGCTGTTCTGGCTGGCCGTCACGTTCCTGCTGGGCGCGACGTTCCTGTATTTCGAACTGCATGAATTCGCGCACCTGATCGAAGAAGGCGCGGGCCCGAGCCGCAGCGCGTTCCTCTCGTCGTTCTTCACGCTGGTCGCCACCCACGGTATTCACGTGACGTTCGGCATGATCTGGATGATCGTCCTGATGGTGCAGATCGCGGTTGCTCCCAAGCTGGACGAGCGCGAAATCCGCCGCCTGACGTGCCTGAGCCTCTTCTGGCACTTTCTGGACATCGTCTGGATCTGCGTGTTCTCCTTTGTTTATCTTGCGAGCGTGATCTAAATGAGTGCTCATTCCATCCACGAAGAAGAAAGCCACGGCAGCGTAGGCAGCTACCTGGTCGGTTTCGTCCTGGCGGTGGTGCTCACGGCCGCTTCGTTCTGGCTCGTGCTGCACGGCGGCTTCGCGCGCGAAACCGCGCTGATCGGCCTCGGCGTCCTGGCGGTCGTGCAGATCGTCGTGCACCTCGTGTTCTTCCTGCACATGAATGCGTCGTCGAGCCAGCGCTGGAACGTGACTGCATTCAGCTATACCGTGCTGACGGTGCTGATCCTCGTGATCGGCACGCTGTGGGTCATGCACAACGTCACGATGAACATGATGTCGCGTTAAGCGCATCTTGGTCGGGGGGCCTTGCTGCATGAGGCTCTCCGGCCTTTTCCCCCGCTGTTCCCCCTCCAGTTGCCAGCCTGGCTAGCATTCCCCACCAACAACGTGTGTGAGGCGATGAAGTCGCAGAGACTGTCATCCGCAATCGCCGATGCGCGCGTGCCCCAGTTTCACCAGCGTTAATTTCCCCGCACGAACCAGGCGATAGGTCGTCAATCGTGACACGGCCGGCATTTGCGTGGCCGTCTCAAATGGCTCACGCACCTATGCCGATACAAGATGGATCGCACTCACCGCGCTGATGCGAACCACGCACGGTCTTGCCGTCAATGGCCACCCCCTGCCGAGCCAGCGCCGAGCACAGGCGGCTCATCCAGCGTATGGTCGCTTTCCTGCGCAATCCTGTCGAACGCCGGGCAGGCAACCAGGACTGGCCACCCCCGGAGCCGCGCAAGCGAACGCCTTATGAAGATCTCATCCTCTCGGCGTGGGACAATGCCTCTGCCGTGCCGCCTGCCGTGGATAGCCTGCTCGCGGAACATGTCCACGATTCCGTGGCGCACTTCACTTCGTGGCCGTGCACCCTGTACGAGCCACGCGGCGTCTATTGTGACAAGGCGCACTACTACGCCGCCAGGCCGTGGCTCGGTCGTCGCCCGGATGTCATGGCCTGTTGACCAACCTGCGCTTCGCTCCTCGAGCGAAGCGCAAAGAAATCTATGGTCAGCCTGACTTTTGCAAGCGAGTCGG
>NZ_BBJJ01000029.1 GCF_000739815.1 Paraburkholderia mimosarum LMG 23256 = NBRC 106338 | reverse complement strand
AAAATCGCTGGTTCGCTGTAAGCAGTAGAAGTTGATGTATGGGACGGGAGCAGGCGCTAAAGCGCCAACTCCCGCCCACAGATCTACGCTGCGGCTCTCCGCCGCAGAGCAGATCTACGCTCTTTATCTAGTCTGGCGGCGCAAGTCCGCCTCGCTCTTTTCAAGGAATCGTCATGCAGAACCAAAAAATCCGTATCCGTCTGAAGGCTTTCGACTACCGTCTGATCGACCAGTCGGCTGCTGAAATCGTCGATACGGCGAAGCGCACGGGCGCCATCGTCCGCGGTCCGGTGCCGCTGCCGACGCGTATCCAGCGTTTCGACATCCTGCGTTCGCCGCACGTCAACAAGACGTCGCGCGACCAGCTCGAAATTCGCACCCACCTGCGCCTGATGGACATCGTCGATCCGACGGACAAGACCGTCGACGCACTGATGAAGCTGGACCTCCCGGCTGGCGTGGACGTCGAAATCAAGCTGCAGTAAGGGCCTCGAGCGCTGCCTGGCGCAGTCTGGATAGTCTGACAGCGCTAAGTCTTTGATTGCTTGCGGAAAACGAGAAAGGACGTTATACTTGATGTCTTTTCGCGCATTTGCGCAAAAAATCGGTGTGTCCCTTTCAGGCTTCTTTATCAAAAGCGCCCCGAAAGCACGCCGGTACTTTGTAAATTAGCCCCGACCAATCGCAGTCGGGAATGGAGAAAACGATGAGCCTTGGACTCGTAGGTCGCAAGGTTGGCATGACCCGTATCTTCACGGCCGAAGGGGATTCGATTCCCGTGACCGTGCTGGACGTGTCCGACAACCGCGTGACGCAGATCAAGACTGTTGAAACCGACGGCTACACGGCCGTTCAGGTTGCGTTCGGTACGCGCCGTGCATCGCGCGTGACGAAGCCGCTCGCAGGTCATCTCGCCAAAGCCGGCGTTCAAGCCGGTGAAATCCTCAAGGAATTCCAGATCGACGCCGCCAAGGCTGCCGAGCTGTCCGCTGGCGCCGTGATCGGTGTGGATCTCTTCGCAGAAGGCCAGAAGGTCGACGTGCAAGGCACCTCGATCGGTAAGGGCTACGCCGGTACCATCAAGCGTTACAACTTCAGTTCGGGTCGTGCTTCGCACGGCAACTCGCGCTCGCACAACGTGCCGGGCTCGATCGGTATGGCGCAGGATCCGGGTCGCGTGTTCCCGGGCAAGCGCATGACCGGTCACATGGGTGACGAAACCGTGACGGTGCAGAACCTCGAAATCGCCCGTATCGACGCAGAGCGCAAGCTGCTGCTCGTGAAGGGTGCCGTGCCGGGTGCAAAGGGCGGCAAGGTTTTCGTGACGCCGGCTGTCAAGGCCCGTGCCAAGAAAGGAGCGCAATAATGGAACTGAAGCTCCTGAACGCTAATGGTCAGGAAGGCGCAGCAGTCAACGCGTCGGACGTCGTGTTCGGCCGTGACTACAACGAAGCGCTGATTCACCAGATCGTTGTCGCCTATCAGGCGAACGCGCGCAGCGGCAACCGCGCGCAGAAGGACCGCGAGCAGGTCAAGCACACCACCAAGAAGCCGTGGCGTCAGAAGGGTACGGGCCGCGCTCGTGCCGGTATGTCGTCGAGCCCGCTGTGGCGTGGCGGTGGTCGCATCTTCCCGAATTCGCCGGAAGAAAACTTCTCGCACAAGGTCAACAAGAAGATGCATCGCGCAGGCCTCTGCTCGATCTTCTCGCAGCTGGCCCGCGAAGGCCGCATCTCGGTCGTGGAAGAGCTCTCGCTCGAAGCGCCGAAGACGAAGCTGCTGGCCGAAAAGTTCAAGGCCATGGGTCTCGAATCCGTGCTGGTCATCACCGACACGGTCGACGAGAACCTGTATCTCGCGTCGCGCAACCTGCCCCACGTGGCAGTCGTTGAGCCGCGTTTTGCCGACCCGCTCTCGCTGATCTACTTCAAGAAGATCCTGATCACGAAGGCAGCGGTCGCCCAGATCGAGGAGTTGCTGTCATGAGCGAGATTCGCAAGAACGATCATCGTTTGATGCAGGTCCTGCTCGCACCGGTGATCTCCGAAAAGGCGACGCTGGTTGCGGAGAAGAACGAGCAAGTCGTCTTCGAAGTCGCGCCGGACGCGAACAAGCAGGAAGTCAAGGCTGCTGTCGAGCTGCTGTTCAAGGTGGAAGTCGAGTCCGTCAACGTGCTGGTCCAGAAGGGCAAAGCCAAGCGCTTTGGCCGCTTCAACGGCAAGCGCAAGGACGTGAAGAAGGCGTATGTCTGCCTGAAGCCCGGCCAGGAAATCAACTTTGAAGCGGAGGCCAAGTAATCATGGCAATCGTGAAAGTTAAGCCGACCTCGCCGGGTCGCCGCGCGATGGTCAAGATCGTGCACAAGGATCTGCACAAGGGCGCGCCGTATGCACCGCTGCTCGAAAAGCAATCCTCGAAGGCCGGTCGTAACAACAACGGTCACATCACGACGCGTCACCAGGGTGGCGGTCACAAGCAGCACTACCGTGTGATCGATTTCCGTCGTACGAAGGATGGCATCCCCGCGAAGGTGGAGCGTCTCGAGTATGACCCGAACCGTAGCGCGAACATTGCGCTGGTTCTTTACGCAGACGGCGAGCGCCGCTACATCATCGCGCCGAAGGGCGTGACGGTCGGCACGCAGCTGATGTCGGGTTCGGAAGCGCCGATCCGTGCAGGCAACACGCTGCCGATCCGCAACATTCCGGTCGGTACGACGATCCACTGCATCGAAATGCTGCCGGGCAAGGGCGCGCAAATGGCGCGTTCGGCTGGCACGTCGGCAATGCTGCTGGCACGTGAAGGCGTCTACGCGCAGGTTCGTCTGCGTTCGGGCGAAATCCGCCGCGTGCACGTTGAATGCCGCGCGACGATCGGTGAAGTCGGCAACGAAGAGCACAGCCTCCGTCAAATCGGCAAGGCTGGCGCGAACCGCTGGCGCGGTATCCGCCCGACGGTCCGTGGCGTTGCAATGAACCCGGTCGACCACCCGCACGGTGGTGGCGAAGGCAAGACTGCGGCTGGTCGCGACCCGGTGAGCCCGTGGGGCACGCCGACGAAGGGCTATCGCACCCGCAGCAACAAGCGCACGACGAGCATGATCGTCCAGCGCCGTCACAAGCGTTAAGGAGTAGGCAATGGCACGTTCTATCAAGAAAGGTCCGTTCTGCGACGCCCATTTGCTGAAGAAGGTTGAGGCGGCTGCAGCATCGCGTGACAAGAAACCGATCAAGACCTGGTCGCGTCGCTCGACGATCCTGCCGGATTTCATCGGCCTGACGATCGCCGTGCACAACGGCCGTCAACACGTTCCGGTGTATGTCACGGAAAACATGGTCGGCCACAAGCTTGGCGAGTTCGCACTGACCCGTACGTTCAAGGGTCACGCGGCCGACAAGAAGGCCAAGAAATAAGGGGCAATCAAGATGGAAGTGAAGGCAATTCATCGCGGTGCCCGCATCTCGGCGCAGAAAACGCGCCTTGTGGCTGACCAGATCCGCGGTCTGCCGGTCGACAAGGCACTGAACGTTCTGACGTTCTCGCCGAAGAAAGCGGCTGGCATCGTGAAAAAGGTTGTGCTCTCGGCGATCGCAAACGCGGAACACAACGAAGGTGCTGACATCGACGAGCTCAAGATCAAGAGCATCTACGTCGACAAGGCAGCTTCGCTGAAGCGTTTCACCGCGCGCGCAAAGGGCCGTGGCAACCGCATCGAGAAGCAATCCTGTCACATCACTGTGACGGTCGGGAATTAAGGAGCCATACGATGGGACAGAAAATTCATCCGACTGGCTTCCGTTTGGCCGTCAGCCGCAATTGGGCTTCGCGTTGGTACGCGAACAACAACAATTTCGCGGCGATGTTGAAGGAAGACATCGGTGTTCGTGAATACCTGAAGAAGAAGCTGAAGAACGCTTCGGTGGGCCGTGTTGTGATCGAGCGTCCGGCAAAGAACGCTCGCATCACGATTTACAGCTCGCGTCCGGGTGTGGTGATCGGCAAGAAGGGCGAGGACATCGAACTCCTCAAGGCCGAACTGCAAAAGCGCATGGGCGTTCCGGTTCACGTCAACATCGAAGAAATTCGCAAGCCGGAAACCGACGCGCAGCTGATCGCCGACTCGATCACGCAGCAGCTCGAGCGCCGCATCATGTTCCGTCGCGCAATGAAGCGCGCGATGCAGAACGCGATGCGTCTGGGTGCCCAGGGCATCAAGATCATGAGCGCCGGCCGTCTGAACGGTATCGAAATCGCGCGTACCGAATGGTACCGCGAAGGTCGAGTGCCGCTTCACACGCTGCGTGCCGACATCGACTACGCAACCTCGGAAGCGAAGACGACGTACGGCATCATCGGCGTGAAGGTTTGGGTCTACAAGGGCGACACGCTCGGCCGCAACGACGCACCGGTGGTGGAAGAAGTCGCCGAAGAAAAGCGTCCGCGCCGCAACGCGCGCCCGGGCGATCGTCGTCCGCGTCGTGATGGTGAAGGCGCACCGGGTGCCCGTCGGGGCGCACCGCGCCGTGGCGCCGCCGGCGGTGACGGCAAGAGTGGAGAATAACGATGCTGCAACCGAAACGCAGGAAGTATCGCAAAGAGCAGAAGGGTCGTAACACCGGCGTCGCCACGCGCGGCAACGCAGTTTCGTTCGGTGAATACGGTCTGAAGGCTATCGGTCGTGGTCGCCTGACCGCGCGTCAGATTGAAGCAGCGCGTCGTGCAATGACGCGTCACATCAAGCGTGGCGGCCGCATCTGGATCCGTATCTTCCCGGACAAGCCGATCTCGCAAAAGCCGGCGGAAGTGCGTATGGGTAACGGTAAGGGTAACCCGGAGTACTACGTCGCCGAGATTCAGCCGGGCAAGATGCTGTATGAAATGGATGGTGTGTCCGAAGAACTGGCCCGTGAAGCCTTCCGTCTGGCTGCAGCCAAGCTGCCGCTGAAGACGGTCTTCATGGTTCGCCAGCTCGGCGCCTAAGGAGTGATTGATGAAGGCATCCGAACTTCTTCAGAAAGACAAGGTCGCGCTCGATAAAGAGCTGTCGGACCTCTTGAAGGCGCAATTCGGCCTGCGCATGCAACTCGCGACCCAGCAGCTCACGAACACGAGCCAGCTGAAGAAGGTCCGTCGCGATATCGCGCGTGTGCGGACCGTCCTGACTCAGAAGGCGAACCAGAAATGAACGAAAGCGTGAAAACCTCGCTTAAGCGGACGCTGGTCGGCAAGGTCGTCAGCAACAAGATGGACAAGACGGTCACCGTCCTGGTCGAGCGCCGCGTCAAGCACCCGATCTACGGCAAGTACGTCGTGCAGTCGAAGAAGTACCACGCTCACGACGAGTCGAACACGTACAACGAGGGTGACCTCGTCGAAATCCAGGAAACCCGTCCCGTCTCGAAGACGAAGGCCTGGACCGTGTCGAAGCTGATCGAAGCAGCACGCGTCATCTAATCAGTGACGCAACATCCCGGGGGTAACTCCCCGGGATGCAGAAGTAATTGAAATCGCTAAAGATTTCGCTTGCGAGACCAAGATTATAGAGTTATAGTCTTGGTCTTCCCTCTTTATGGGCTTGCTGTTGGCAAAGCGGCAGGCGGAAATAGGTGGGGAAGCAGATCCGGGCGCCAGTCCGGGTTAGCAAGATTCACCGGAATGCGATGGCCGGTTTCGTTTGCCGTCGCTGCTGTTCTTACCCAAGCAGCTGAGCGGTCGTTCTAGTGGCGGCGCGGCTGACGGGACCAAGACTGACCGGATGTGCCATGGTGGTGCAACCGGATTAAGTTGGGAAAGATAAACCATGATCCAGACCGAAACTCGGCTTGAAGTAGCCGACAACACGGGTGCGCGTGAAGTCATGTGCATCAAGGTGCTCGGCGGCTCGAAGCGTCGTTATGCCAGCATTGGCGACATCATCAAGGTGAGCGTCAAGGAAGCAACGCCGCGTGGGCGCGTGAAAAAGGGCGAAATCTACAACGCTGTTGTAGTTCGCACCGCGAAGGGCGTGCGCCGTCAAGACGGCTCGCTGATCAAGTTCGATGGCAACGCCGCCGTGCTTTTGAATACCAAGCTTGAGCCGATCGGCACCCGCATTTTCGGGCCGGTTACGCGTGAGCTGCGTAGCGAACGATTCATGAAGATCGTTTCGCTGGCGCCGGAAGTGCTGTAAGGAGTCGCGATGAACAAGATTCGCAAGGGTGACGAAGTCATCATCATCACCGGCAAAGACAAGGGCAAGCGCGGCGTCGTGCTGGCCATTGGCGAAGAGCGCGTGACCGTCGAAGGCATCAACATTGCCAAGAAGCATGTGAAGCCGAACCCGATGAAGGGTACGACGGGTGGCGTGGAAGCCAAGGCAATGCCGCTGGCTATCTCGAACGTCGCACTGGTCGACGCGAACGGCAAGCCGTCACGCGTGGGCATCAAGGTCGAAGGGGACAAGAAGGTTCGTTTCCTGAAGACGACCGGTGCTGTCCTGAGCGCCTGACGCTGCGGAGTAAAAAATGGCACGTTTGCAAGAATTTTATAAAGAGAAGGTCGTTCCCGGCCTGATCGAGAAGTTCGGTTACAAGTCGGTCATGGAAGTGCCGCGCCTCACCAAGATCACCCTGAACATGGGTGTCGGTGAAGCCGTCGCTGACAAGAAGGTCCTCGAGCACGCCGTTGGCGACCTCACGAAGATCGCCGGCCAGAAGCCCGTTATCACGAAGTCGCGCAAGGCAATCGCCGGCTTCAAGATCCGCGAAGGCTACCCGATCGGCACGATGGTCACGCTGCGTGGCAATGCCATGTACGAATTCCTCGACCGTTTCGTGACGGTTGCGCTGCCCCGTGTGCGCGACTTCCGTGGCGTGTCGGGCAAGGCGTTCGACGGCCGTGGTAACTACAACATCGGTGTGAAAGAGCAGATCATTTTCCCCGAAATCGACTACGACAAGATCGACGCGCTGCGTGGGCTGAACATCAGCATCACGACGACCGCGAAGACCGACGAAGAAGCGAAGGCACTGCTCGCCAGCTTCAAGTTCCCGTTCAGAAACTGAGGTTACCGTGGCTAAACTGGCACTGATCGAACGTGAAAAGAAGCGCGCTCGTCTGGCAGCGAAATTTGCGCCGAAGCGCGCAGCGCTGAAGGCGATCATCGACGACCAAAGCAAGTCGGAAGAAGAGCGTTACGCAGCTCGCCTCGAACTGCAACAACTGCCGCGCAACTCGAACCCGACCCGCAAGCGTAACCGCTGCGCGCTCACGGGTCGTCCGCGTGGCACGTTCCGCAAATTCGGTCTCGCACGTAACAAGATTCGTGAAATCGCGTTCCGTGGTGAGATCCCTGGCATCACCAAGGCGAGCTGGTAATAGGAGAAACATAAATGAGCATGAGTGATCCTATCGCCGATATGCTGACTCGCATCCGCAATGCGCAGATGGTCGAGAAGGTTTCGGTTGCTATGCCCTCGTCGAAAGTGAAGATTGCGATTGCGCAGGTTCTGAAGGACGAAGGTTATATCGATGACTTCGCGGTGAAAACCGAAGGTGCGAAGTCGGAATTGAACATCGCGTTGAAGTACTACGCTGGCCGTCCCGTTATCGAGCGCATCGAACGCGTCTCGAAGCCGGGTCTGCGCGTGTACCGCGGCCGCAACGACATCCCGCAGGTCATGAATGGCCTGGGCGTTGCGATCGTGTCGACGCCCAAGGGTGTGATGACGGACCGCAAGGCGCGCGCTACTGGCGTCGGCGGCGAAGTTATCTGCTACGTCGCTTAAGGCCTAAGGAGAAGAAACATGTCTCGAGTAGGTAAGAGCCCGGTCGCGCTGCAAGGCGCAGAAGCGACGCTCAGCGACGAGAAGATTACCGTCAAGGGCGCGCTGGGTACGATTTCGCAAGCTGCGAACCGCCTCGTGAAGGTGGTGAACGAAAACGGCACGCTCAAGTTTGAGCCGACCGACGACAGCCGCGAAGCCAATGCGATGTCGGGCACGATGCGCGCGATCGTCGCGAACATGGTGCAAGGCGTGACGAAGGGTTTTGAGCGCAAGCTGACGCTGGTTGGCGTTGGTTATCGTGCTCAAGCGCAAGGCGACAAGCTGAACCTGTCGCTGGGTTTCTCGCACCCCGTGGTGCACCAGATGCCGGAAGGCGTCAAGGCTGAAACCCCGTCGCAAACGGAAATCGTGATCAAGGGGATCGACAAGCAAAAAGTCGGCCAAACCGCTGCAGAAGTGCGCGGTTATCGCCCGCCTGAGCCCTACAAGGGCAAGGGTGTGCGTTACGCCGACGAGGTTGTGATCCTCAAAGAAACGAAGAAGAAGTAAGGGTGCGCAATCATGGATAAGACTCAATCTCGCCTGCGCCGCGCTCGTCAGACGCGTCTCAAGATCGCTGAGCTGCAGGTCGCGCGTCTGGCCGTGCATCGCACGAACACGCACATCTATGCGCAAGTGTTCTCGCCCTGCGGCACCAAGGTGCTGGTCAGCGCGTCGACGCTTGAAGCTGAAGTGCGTGCGCAACTGGCTGACCAGTCGGGCAAGGGCGGCAACGTCGCCGCTGCCTCGCTGATCGGCAAGCGTATCGCAGAAAAGGCTAAGGCCGCCGGCATCGAATCCGTCGCCTTTGACCGCTCGGGTTTCCGCTATCACGGCCGCGTCAAGGCGCTGGCTGATGCTGCGCGCGAAGCCGGGCTCAAGTTCTAAGGAAGGAATTCGTCATGGCAAAGATGCAAGCGAAAGTTCAGGCTGACGAACGCGACGACGGCCTTCGCGAAAAAATGATTTCGGTCAATCGCGTGACCAAGGTCGTGAAGGGTGGCCGTATTCTCGGCTTCGCCGCACTGACCGTGGTTGGCGACGGTGATGGCCGCGTCGGTATGGGCAAGGGCAAGTCGAAGGAAGTGCCGGTTGCTGTCCAGAAGGCGATGGAACAAGCTCGCCGCAACATGTTCAAGGTGCCCCTGAAGAACGGCACCCTGCAACACGAAGTGCACGGCAAGCACGGTGCATCGGTCGTCCTCCTCGCTCCGGCGAAGGCAGGTACGGGCGTGATCGCCGGCGGCCCGATGCGCGCAGTGTTCGACGTGATGGGCGTGCAGAACGTCGTGGCCAAGAGCCACGGTTCGACGAACCCGTACAACCTCGTTCGTGCCACGCTGGACGGCCTGCGCAAGCAGTCGACCCCGGCTGACATCGCGGCGAAGCGCGGCAAGTCCGTCGAAGACATTCTGGGCTAAGGGTGGGCACCATGTCTGAAAAAACTGTCAAGGTTCAGCTCGTCAAGAGCCTGATTGGGACCCGCGAAACGCACCGTGCCACCGTGCGCGGTCTCGGCCTGCGCCGCCTGAACTCGGTTTCCGAGCTGCAGGACACGCCGGCTGTGCGCGGCATGATCAACAAGGTCTCGTACCTCGTCAAGGTCATCGGTTAAAGCGCACGCGGACCAAAGACTCCAGGAGTTTGAAATGGAATTGAATAACCTGAAGCCGGCAGAAGGTTCGAAGCACGCCAAGCGTCGCGTCGGCCGCGGCATCGGCTCCGGCCTCGGCAAGACCGCTGGCCGTGGTCACAAGGGTCAGAAATCGCGTTCGGGCGGCTTCCACAAGGTCGGCTTCGAAGGCGGTCAAATGCCGCTGCAGCGTCGTCTGCCGAAGCGCGGCTTCACCTCGCTGACGAAGGAATTCGTCGGTGAAGTGCGCCTCGCCGACATCGAGAAGCTGCCGGTCGACGAAGTCGATCTGCTCGCTCTCAAGCAGGCAGGCCTCGTGGGCGAACTGACCAAAAGCGCGAAGATCATCGCCACCGGCGAAATCAAGCGCAAGGTCGTCGTGAAGGGTCTGGGTGCGACGAAGAACGCGCGTGCTGCGATTGAAGCAGCAGGCGGTTCTTTTGCCGAGTGATTGTGAGTGGTGCGTGCGGGCTTGCCCGCCGTCACTAGCATCTGCATCGGAGAAGCTACTTGGCTACTAGCCCGAGTCTCGCAAAAGCCGGTCGCAGCGCTCCGAAGTTCGGCGACCTGCGCCGGCGTGCAGTGTTCCTGCTGCTGGCGCTGGTCGTTTATCGGATCGGCGCGCACATTCCGGTTCCGGGTATCGATCCGGACCAACTGGCGAAGCTCTTCCAGAGCCAGTCGGGCGGCATCCTTGGCATGTTCAACATGTTCTCGGGTGGCGCGCTGTCGCGGTTCACGATCTTCGCGCTGGGTGTGATGCCGTATATCTCGGCGTCGATCATCCTGCAGCTGATGGCGATCGTCTCGCCGCAGCTCGAGGCGCTGAAGAAGGAAGGGCAGGCTGGACAACGCAAGATCACGCAGTACACGCGGATCTTCACGGTGGTGCTGGCGACGTTTCAGGCGTTCGGCATCGCGGTCGCGCTGGAAAACCAGCCCGGCCTCGTGATCGATCCGGGCATGGTGTTCCGCTTGACGACGGTCGTGACGCTCGTAACGGGCACGATGTTCCTGATGTGGCTCGGTGAGCAGATCACGGAACGCGGGCTTGGCAACGGTATCTCGATCATCATCTTCGGCGGGATCGCGGCGGGCTTCCCGAATGCGCTCGGTGGTCTCTTCGAACTGGTTCGCACCGGCTCGATGAGCATCATCTCGGCGATCATCGTGGTCGTGCTGATCGCAGCCGTGACGTACCTGGTCGTGTTCATCGAACGCGGCCAGCGCAAGATCCTCGTGAACTATGCGAAGCGCCAGGTCGGCAACAAGATTTACGGCGGGCAGTCGTCCCACCTGCCGCTCAAGCTGAACATGTCGGGTGTGATTCCGCCGATCTTTGCGTCGTCGATCATCCTGTTCCCGGCAACTATCCTGAACTGGTTCAGTTCGGGTTCGCGATCCGGCTGGTTCGCGGACACGCTGCACAACGTGGCCGAAGCCCTCAAGCCTGGCCAACCCGTGTACGTGTTGCTGTACGCGTTGGCGATCGTGTTCTTCTGCTTCTTCTACACCGCACTGGTGTTCAACAGCAGGGAAACGGCCGACAACCTGAAGAAGAGTGGCGCGTTCGTACCTGGCATCCGCCCGGGCGATCAGACGGCACGCTATATCGACCGCATCCTCACGCGTCTGACGCTGGCCGGTGCGATCTATATCGTGTTCGTTTGCTTGCTGCCGGAGTTTCTGGTGCTGCGCTGGAATGTGCCGTTTTATTTTGGTGGAACGTCGCTGCTGATCATTGTCGTCGTCACAATGGACTTCATGGCGCAGGTGCAGTCGTACGTAATGTCGCAACAATATGAATCGCTGCTCAAGAAGGCCAACTTCAAGGGCGGCGGCGTCCCGATGCGTTGAAAGGACCTATGGCCAAAGACGATGTAATCCAGATGCAAGGCGAGGTAATCGAAAACCTCCCCAACGCAACCTTCCGGGTGAAGCTGGAAAACGGCCATGTCGTTCTGGGACATATTTCCGGAAAGATGCGGATGCACTACATCCGCATTCTCCCGGGCGACAAGGTGACGGTTGAGTTGACGCCTTACGATCTGTCGCGTGCGCGGATCGTGTTCCGGGCGAAGTGATTTAGGAAAAAGGGTAATATCATGAAAGTGATGGCATCGGTAAAGCGCATTTGCCGCAACTGCAAAATCATCAAGCGCAACGGCGTCGTTCGCGTGATCTGCAGCTCGGACCCGCGCCACAAGCAGCGCCAAGGCTGATTAGCGCGCTTGCGCTTTTTGTTTGAGGAAAAACAATGGCTCGTATTGCAGGGGTTAACATCCCGAACCACCAGCACACCGAAATCGGCCTGACGGCAATTTTTGGTGTTGGCCGCACGCGTTCGCGCAACATCTGCGTGGCCGCGGGTGTGCCGTTCAACAAGAAGGTCAAGGACCTGAACGACGCGGATCTGGAAAAGCTGCGTGAGGAAGTGGGCAAGTTTGTCGTCGAAGGCGATCTGCGCCGTGAAGTGACGATGAACATCAAGCGCCTGATGGACCTCGGCTGCTACCGCGGCGTGCGCCATCGCAAGGGCTTGCCCCTGCGTGGCCAGCGTACGCGCACCAACGCACGTACGCGCAAGGGTCCGCGCCGCGCAGCACAGTCGCTGAAGAAGTAAGCGGAACTGAAAGTTACAGGAAAACGTAATGGCTAAGGCTTCGAACAACTCCGCGGCGCAACGCGTTCGCAAGAAGGTTAAGAAGAACGTCGCCGAGGGCGTGGTTCACGTTCACGCGTCGTTCAACAACACCATCATCACGATCACCGACCGTCAAGGCAACGCGCTTGCCTGGGCAACCTCGGGTGGCCAGGGCTTCAAGGGTTCGCGCAAGTCGACCCCGTTTGCAGCTCAGGTCGCAGCCGAGTCGGCTGGCCGCGTGGCGATGGAATACGGCGTGAAGAACCTCGAAGTGCGGATCAAGGGCCCCGGTCCTGGCCGCGAATCGGCGGTGCGCGCGCTGCATGGTCTTGGCATCAAGATCACCGCGATCTCCGACGTGACGCCGGTCCCGCACAACGGCTGCCGTCCGCCGAAGCGCCGTCGTATCTAAGGCGTCGCTTTTGGCCGAACGCCTGAGCCGCCGGAAACGGCGACCCAGGCTCTCGGCGTTATTGAATTGACTAAGCCCACCGTTCGGTCCAAAGGGCCGGACTAGCGCGAACCGCGGGTTTCCCGTTGCAGGTTTCGCGTGATCAATTATCGAAGGAAAGCAACGTGGCACGTTATATCGGCCCGAAGGCCAAGCTGTCCCGCCGTGAAGGCACCGACCTCTTCCTGAAGAGCGCACGCCGCTCGCTCGCCGACAAGTGCAAGCTCGACAGCAAGCCGGGTCAGCACGGCCGCACCTCGGGCGCCCGTACGTCCGACTACGGCACGCAGCTTCGCGAAAAGCAGAAAGTGAAGCGCATCTACGGCGTGCTCGAGCGCCAGTTCCGCCGCTACTTCGCGGAAGCGGACCGTCTCAAGGGCAACACCGGCGAAAACCTGCTGCAACTGCTCGAATCGCGTCTCGACAACGTCGTGTACCGCATGGGCTTCGCATCGACCCGCGCTGAAGCGCGTCAGCTCGTGAGCCACAAGGCTCTCACGCTGAACGGCGTCGTCGCGAACATCCCGTCGATGCAAGTGAAGGCTGGCGACATCGTCGCGATTCGCGAAAAGGCGAAGAAGCAGGCGCGTATCGTCGAAGCCCTCTCGCTCGCCGAGCAAGGTGGCATGCCGGGCTGGGTCGCGGTCGACGCGAAGAAGTTCGAAGGCACGTTCAAGGGCATGCCGGAGCGCAGCGACATCGCTGGCGACATCAACGAAAGCCTGATCGTCGAATTGTATTCGCGGTAATCGGATTGACGGCCGGGGTAACCTCTGTGCTTTGCGCAGGAGGCGGCCTCGGCCGTTTTTTTCAGGTTGTTGCCATCTCAGCCTTATCGGTGTAACGAGCCGAGGGTATTGAAAAGGAAAACCTATGCAAACCAGTTTGTTGAAACCCAAGATCATCGCTGTGGAATCGCTCGGCGAGAACCACGCGAAAGTGGTCATGGAGCCGTTCGAACGCGGTTATGGCCACACCTTGGGTAACGCGCTTCGGCGCGTGCTGCTGTCGTCGATGATCGGCTATGCGCCGACCGAAGTGACGATCGCAGGCGTCGTGCACGAATACTCGACGCTCGACGGTGTGCAAGAGGACGTGGTCAACCTGCTGCTGAACCTGAAGGGCGTGGTGTTCAAGCTGCATAACCGTGACGAAGTGACGGTTACGCTGCGCAAGGAAGGCGAAGGCGTGGTCACCGCCGGTGACATCGAGCTCTCGCACGACTGCGAAGTCATCAACCCGGAACACGTGGTTGCGCACCTGACGAAGGGCGGCAAGCTCGACGTGCAGATCAAGATCGAGAAGGGCCGCGGCTATGTGCCCGGCAACGTGCGCCGTTACGGCGACGAGTCGGCGAAGATCATCGGCCGCATCGTCCTCGACGCGTCGTTCTCGCCGGTTCGCCGCGTGAGCTACGCCGTGGAAAGCGCGCGTGTCGAACAGCGTACCGACCTCGACAAGCTCGTGATGAACATCGAAACCAACGGCGTGATTTCGCCTGAGGAAGCGATCCGCCAGTCGGCGCGCATCCTCGTGGATCAGCTGTCGGTGTTCGCGGCACTGGAAGGCACGGAAGCGGCGGCGGAAGCCCCGTCGCGCGCACCGCAGATCGATCCGATCCTGCTGCGTCCGGTGGACGATCTCGAACTCACGGTTCGCTCGGCGAACTGCCTGAAGGCCGAGAACATCTACTACATCGGCGACCTGATCCAGCGCACCGAGAACGAGCTGCTCAAGACCCCGAACCTGGGTCGCAAGTCGCTCAACGAGATCAAGGAAGTGCTCGCTTCGCGCGGTCTCACGCTCGGCATGAAGCTCGAAAACTGGCCGCCGGCCGGTCTGGACAAGTAAGAAGTCTGGCACGGACGCGGATTTTCCTTTAAAATCCGCGTCTTGCCTTTTTCACGTACCGGCCCGTGCTTCGGCGAAGTGTTAAACCCGTCGAAGCGATAGAAGAGCTGGACCAAAACTTTGTTTCAAGGAAATTGAAATGCGTCACCGTCATGGTCTGCGGAAACTGAACCGCACGAGCAGCCACCGTCTGGCAATGCTCCGTAACATGTCCAACTCGCTCATCGAGCACGAAGTCATCAAGACGACGCTGCCGAAGGCGAAGGAACTCCGCAAGGTCGTCGAGCCCCTCATCACGCTCGGCAAGAAGCCCTCGCTGGCAAACCGTCGTCTGGCGTTCAACCGCCTGCGCGATCGTGACTCGGTCACGAAGCTGTTCGACGTGCTCGGTCCGCGTTTCGCGAACCGTCCGGGCGGCTACCTGCGTATCCTGAAGTTCGGTTTCCGTGTTGGCGACAACGCACCGATGGCTCTGGTCGAACTGCTCGACCGTCCGGAAGTCGCGGAAGAGAACGTCCAGGAAGCGGAATAAGCTTTCAGTCGCGCGGTCCCCGGATCGAGCGGCGTGCAAAAAAGCCAGGCCTAGCCTGGCTTTTTTGTTTTTGGGCGCGGATTAAAGCGTGTGGAATCGCGTTTACCGGTCGCAGTCCCCTTTTGCCGCACGGTGCGCGAGAGAAGCCAGTCGGCACCGATGGTACGATTACATTCTGCCTCGAAGCCCGCGGTCGCCGTTGCGCGCGGGCGCCACGCCGGAGTTCGCCGTGACCCTCTATGTGACCCTCATGCTGACCACGGTGCCCGACGAGGGCACGGCCGAAAGGCTGACCTCAGGGGCGCTGGCGCAGCGTCTTGCCGCTTGCGTGACGCGCCTCGGCGCCGTGCACTCGCAGTACCACTGGCAGGGCAGCCTCGAGTCGGGCGACGAGATCCAGCTGCTCTTCAAGACGAGCCTCGCCCGCGCGGCCGAGCTCGAACAGTTCATCCAGACCCAGCATCCGTACGAGACGCCCGAGATCCTCTCGTGGCAAGCCACGGCGTCGAACGCCTACGGCCAATGGGTCAATGCCGAGACTCAGCGCCCCCTTCATGTCTAACCGCTTCGATCGGCGCTCGCGCGCCGCGCCGTTCGCCTCGCTGTCCGGCTTCCTCGTACTCGTTTGCTGTCTGCTGCCGATGCTGTTTGGCGCGTCGCTCGCGTGTGCAGCCGACGATGACTTCCTGCCGCCCGACCAGGCCTTCACCTTCAGCGCGAGCGAAGCGCCGGGTACCGTGAACGTGCACTTCAAGATCGCTGACGGGTACTACATGTACCGCGAGCGCTTCGCGTTCGTCGTGCGCAACGGCACGGCGCAGCTGGGCGACGTGCAGATACCGCCCGGCCACGTCAAGTTCGATCAGACCTTCCAGAAGAATGTCGAAACCTATCGCGGCGAGTTGACGATCCGCGTGCCGGTCAACTCGGCGAGCGGCGCGTTCGATCTCGCGGTGACGTCGCAGGGCTGCGCCGACGCGGGCATCTGCTATCCGCCCGCAGAGCACGTGTATCACGTGAGCGGTGCCGCTTTGCAGGCCGCTACGGGCAGCCAGAACGCCACGCCGGACGCGGCGCGTTCGACGCCCGCACCCTTGCCGCAAACGCACGCTGCACTCGCAGCAGGCGATACCGGCGAGCCCTGGTATGAGCGCGCCACGAGTGCCGACTACGCGCAATCGCTGCTGCAAGGCGGCGGCTTCTTCGCCGTCGTCGGGCTGTACTTCGTGGCCGGCATGGTGTTGAGCCTCTTGCCCTGCTCGTACCCGATGATCCCGATCCTCTCGGCGATCATCGTGGGCGAGGGTGCCCGCGTGACGCGCGCACGCGGCTTCGCGCTTTCGTTCGTCTACGTGCTCGGCATGGCGCTCGTCTACACGGTGCTGGGCATTGCCGCTGCGCTGGTCGGCCAGAGCCTTGGCGCATGGCTGCAGAATCCATGGGTGCTCGGCGTGTTCGCGGTGCTCCTCGCGGCGTTCGCCGTCATGTTGATCGCGGGTTACGACGTCGCGCTGCCGCAGCGCTGGCAGGACGGCGCTTCGCGCGCCACGCAGGGCCGATCCGGCGGCAAATTCGCCGCGGTCGCCGCCATGGGCGCGCTGTCCGCGCTCGTGGTGGGCGCTTGCATGACCGCGCCGCTTTTCGCTGTGCTGGCCTTCATCGCACACACGGGCAACGCCGTACTGGGCGGTGCGGCGCTCTTCGCGATGGGCCTCGGCCTCGGCGTTCCGCTGATGATCCTTGGCCTCGGCGCGGGTTCGCTGCTGCCTCGCGCGGGCGCGTGGATGGACGGCGTGAAGGTGTTCTTCGGCGTCGTGCTGCTGGCCGCTGCGCTATGGATCGTCTGGCCGGTGCTCGGCGCGGCCGCGCAGATGCTGCTCGCCGCGCTCTGGTTGCTGCTCGCGGCGGCCGCGCTCGGCCTCTTTACGCCGAACGCAGGCGCGTCGAACGTCTGGCGGCGCCTCGGGCGCGGCCTCGGCGCGGCGTTCGCCATCTGGGCCGCCACGCTGATCGTGGGGCTCGCGGCGGGCTCGACCGATCCGCTGCGCCCGCTTGCCGTGCTCGCCGCGCGCGTGGGTGGTGTGAGCGACGGCGCCGCGGCAGGCGCAGCGCAAGCCGCCGGCGGGAGGGACACGAGTGCGCTGGTCTTCGCGCCAGTGCGCTCCCCGGCGCAACTCGACGCGGCGCTCAGCACGGCGGGCAAGCCGTCGATGCTCGACTTCTACGCCGACTGGTGCGTGAGTTGCAAGGAGATGGAGAAGTTCACGTTCAGCGACCCGCGAGTGCAGGCGCGCCTCGCGCAGCTAGGGCTGTTGCGCGCCGACGTGACCGCCAACAATCCCGACGACCAGGCCCTGCTCAAACGCTTCGGACTCTTCGGACCACCAGGCATTATCTTCTTCGATACGCAGGGCCACGAAGTGCTGCGCGTCGTCGGTTACGAGAACGCCGACCGCTTCCTTGCGCGACTCGATCGCGTGGCGGCGCACGCAGAGCAAACGCCGGCAACGCCATCGACCTGATCACCGGTGCCCAGCGCGCGATAGATCGCATGGCCAACGAAAAAACAAAAGGCACGTCCGGAGACGTGCCTTTTGTTCATGCGACCGATGCCCTGGTGAGCGAGCCCCTTACTTCTGCGCGCGCAGCAAGCGCGCAGCGTCGAGCGCGAAGTACGTGAGGATGCCATCGGCGCCGGCGCGCTTGAATGCGAGCAGCGATTCCATCATCACCTTGTCGTGGTCGAGCCAGCCGTTCTGCGCGGCTGCCTTGAGCATGGCGTACTCGCCGCTCACCTGGTACACGTAGGTCGGGAAGCGGAATTCGTCCTTCACGCGGCGCACGATGTCGAGGTAGGGCATGCCCGGCTTCACCATGACCATGTCGGCGCCTTCCTCGATATCGAGGCGCACTTCGCGCAGTGCTTCGTCGGAGTTCGACGGGTCCATCTGGTAAGTCATCTTGTTGCCCTTGCCCAGATTCGACGCGGAGCCCACGGCGTCGCGAAACGGTCCGTAGAACGCCGAAGCATATTTGGCCGAGTAGGCCATGATGCGCGTATGGATGTGATTCTCGCTTTCGAGCATTTCGCGGATCGCGCCGATCCGCCCGTCCATCATGTCCGAAGGCGCGACGATATCGACGCCCGCCTCGGCCTGCGCCCGCGCCTGCGCCACGAGGATCTCGATGGTCTCGTCGTTGATGACGTAGCCGTTTTCGTCGAGCACGCCATCCTGGCCGTGGCTCGTGTACGGGTCGAGCGCGACGTCGCAAAGCACGCCGAGGTCGGGGAAGCGCTTCTTCAGTTCACGCACGGCGCGCGGAATGACGCCATCGGGGTTCGTCGCCTCGACGCCATCGGGCGTCTTGAGCGCCGGATCGACAGCGGGGAAGAGCGAGAGCACGGGAATGCCGAGTTCGACGCACTGCTCGGCGACGCCCATCAGCAAGTCGATCGACACGCGCTCGACGCCTGGCATCGACGGCACGGCTTCGCGCATGTTTTCGCCTGCGATGACGAATACGGGGTAGATCAGGTCGTTCGTGGTGAGGAGGTTTTCGCGCATCAGACGGCGCGAGAAATCGTCACGTCGCATGCGGCGCGGACGATGATGCGGGTAGAAGCTCATGTCGTCGGATATCTTGAACGGGAGGGGGCGTCCGGAGGTGCAGAAGACTTTTCAGGACAATGGTATATCATACCGATCGAGTGAAGCGCCTGGCGCCGAGCTCCCCGCTTCTCCTCCCTGAGCGGGTGCCTGTCGTTTTTCGATAAGGCTGTTTAACCCGCCGGAAATTACGGCGGGTTTTTTTATGTGGGCCTGAACAGCCGTTGCGGGGCACCGCTTCTGATACGGGAAAGCGCGCTGGCGGTTCCAGTCCGAGCGGCCCCTGAGCGAGAGGCACACACTGCGCGTCGAAGGTCAGGCGGCCGTCCCGAAATATCAGACGAAAGCGAGTGAAAAGGCCAGCAGAAAGGCGTGTAGACGGCGCCGATGGCCTGGGTGAAACGACAGCGCCGCGCGGCGTTATTCCGCCGCCGGGGTAACCTCGCCGGCCGATGCCTGCGGCACGATCCAGCTCTCGATTACCGCGTGTGCTTCGTCCAGTCCGACCCGCTTGAGTGCCGAAAAGAGCTGGGCGCTCAGCTTCCCTTCATAGCCTTGCTTGCGGTATTCGTCGAACGCCTTGTTCGTCGTGCGCAGCGCGACCACGCTTTCCTGACGCGTCAATTTGTCGCACTTCGTCAGGAGTGCGTGGATCGGTTTGCCAGTCGGCGCAAACCATTCGACCATGCGGCGGTCGAGTTCGGTGAGCGGACGGCGCGCGTCCATCATCAGCACGAGCCCCGAAAGCTGCGCGCGCGTTTGCAGATAGAGCGAGAGCAGTTGCTCCCAGTGTGCCTTGGCGGCCGCCGGCACTTCGGCATAGCCGTAGCCGGGGAGATCGACGAGATAGCCTGCCGGCTCATCGGCGGGGCCCACCGCGAAGTAGTTGATGTGCTGGGTGCGGCCCGGCGTTTTCGAGGCGAAGGCGAGCCGCTTCTGGTTACACATCAGATTGATGGCGGTGGATTTGCCGGCATTCGAACGGCCGGCGAACGCCACCTCGGGGCGCGCCGTGGCGGGCAGATCGCGCAGGTGGTTCACGGTCGTGAAGAAGCGGGCTTGATGCAGCAGGAAGGCCATCGGAAAAGGACCACAATGTGAGACAACGCGGCGGGCGGCCCGCCGGGCCCGGAAGCGCCCGGGAGGAATCTGGGATATCGGGGGCGGGCCCGACTGGCGCGGTGGCGCCTTGCGCGCTATTGTACAATGCGATGGTTTACTGAATACCAGTGAGGCCAGCGCGGGCCTTTCGAGGTAGATCGGTCGCTGTCGTCCATTGCAGAACCTGATTCCCACAAGACGAAACAAGGTGCGCGAATGAATCGACTGGGCAAGTCCTTGAAGGTGTTCGAGAGTGCGATAGCGGCAGGTCTTACAGCAGGTCTATTCATCATGGCGGGGCAAGCTAACGCGGCGGACCAGGCAACGCCGGCCAAGCCCGACATCGCGCGGGGGCAAGCCATCGCCGCGCAGGTGTGCGCGGCCTGCCACGCGGCAGACGGCAACAGCGCCGGCGGCGCGTACCCCAAGCTTGCCGGCCAGCACGCCGAGTATCTCGTCAAGCAACTCAAGGACTTCAAGGCCCAGCCCGGCGGCAAGCCGGCCGCGCGCGCGAATCCCATCATGGCCGGCTTCGCGGCTGCGCTGTCAGACCAGGATATGATCAACGTTGCAGCCTGGTTCGCTTCCCAGACACCCAAGCCCGGCTACGCGCATGACGCGAAGACCGTGCCGTTCGGCCAGGCGATCTGGCGCGGCGGCATCGCCGACAAGGGTGTGCCCGCCTGCGCGGCGTGCCACGGACCCACGGGGCAGGGTATTCCGATCCAGTATCCGCGCCTGTCTGGCCAGTGGTCGGAATATGTCGTGGCGCAACTCAACGCTTTCCAGCAGGGCACGCGCAACAACAACGATCCGATGCGTGCGATCGCGCACCGGCTCTCGGATGACGAGATCAAGGCCGTCGCCGACTACGCTGCTGGTCTGCACTGAAGTTCTGTATTGAGGTAATGAGCTTGCCGCGCGGTTGATTGTGCTTGACTGTGCAGCCGGCCGAAAAACAAGAAAAGGGTGAGGGCGTCGTCACACTGGCGGCGCGCCTGCACCCTTTTTTGCTGTAGCGCCGATTGCGCGCGTAGCAAAGCGGAGATTGAATGAGCGTCACCACGCAGGGTTTGGAGTTGAAGGTTCGCCAGCAGGCCGTGAAGAGCGCCGTCGAGCTGCTCAGTTCGATGCGCTTCGCGATTTCACTGCTCGTCGTTCTCGCCATTGCAAGCATCGTCGGCACGGTGCTCACGCAGGACGACCCCTACCCGAACTACGTCAACCAGTTCGGTCCCTTCTGGGCCGATATCTTCCGCTCGCTGAGCCTCTATACGGTCTATAGCGCGTGGTGGTTCATGACGATCCTCGGCTTTCTCGTCGTGTCGGTCTCGCTGTGCGTGATCCGCAACGCGCCGAAGATGCTCGCGGACATGCGCAGCTGGAAGGACAAGGTCCGCGAAGGCAGCCTGCGCGCGTTCCATCACAAGGGCGAATTCGCGCTGGAACGCGGCACGCGCGAGCAAACGGCGGCCACACTCGGCAAAGTGGCAAGCCGCATGGGCTACCGCTTCGTTAAGCGGGAAACGGAAGGCGCCACCCTCATCGCCGCCAAGCGCGGCGCGCTCACGAAGATCGGCTACATCTTCGCGCATCTCGCGATCGTGATCATCTGCATCGGCGGCCTGCTCGACAGCAATCTGCCGATCAAATTCCAGATGTGGCTCTTCGACAAGACGCCTATCCGTAGCAACACCGTCATCAACGACATCCCGCCCGAGCACCGGCTTTCGGTATCGAACCCGACTTTTCGCGGCTACGCCTGGGTTCCGGAGGGCCAGTATGTCTCCACGGCCATCCTCAACCAGCCCGACGGTTCGCTGATCCAGGACCTGCCGTTCTCGATCCAGCTCAACAAGTTCATCGTCGATTACTACTCGACCGGCATGCCCAAGCTCTTCGCGAGCGACATCGTCGTGATCGACCACAAGACGGGCCAGCGCATTCCGGCGCGCATCGAGGTGAACGAACCGTTCGAGTACGACGGCGTGTCGATCTACCAGTCGAGCTTCCAGGATGGCGGCTCGCAGATGTCGATGACGGCGTGGCCCATGTCGGGCGCGAGCGCGAAAAGCTTCCCGTTTGGCGGCACGGTCGGCAATTCGGCGCCGCTTGCTGTGCCCGCTGGCCAGACAGTGCCGGGCGTGGATGGGCAAACCATCGAGTTCGCGGACTTCCGTGCGATCAACGTCGAAAACATCTCGACCGGCAGCGGGGCGACAGACGCGCGCGGCGTGGCTCACCGGTCGCTCAAGGAAGCCTTCGACGAGCGCCTCGGCTCCGGCGCGAAAAGTTCGAGGCCGCTCGACCTGCATAACGTCGGGCCGTCGGTCCAGTACAAGGTGCGCGACAAGGATGGTCAGGCGCGTGAGTACAACAACTACATGCTGCCCGTGGACGTGGGCGGCGGCGACCGCATGTTCCTCGCGGGCATGCGCGAGAAACCCGACGATCCGTTCCGCTATCTGCGTATTCCCGCCGATGCCGCGGGTACGCCAAAAGAGTGGATGATGCTGCGCGCGGCTTTCGAGGATCCCGCCTTGCGCGCCGAGGCGGCGAAGCGCTTTGCGGCGCGCTCCGTCCCCGTTTCGAACCGCGAGCTGGAACAACATCTGGAGGACAGCGCCGGGCGCGTGCTGATGCTCTTCGCCGGCCTGAATGCGCCGCAGACAGGCGCTGGGCGTGCATCGGGCGGCTTCGAGGCGGTGGCGGCGTTCATCGACAAGTCGGTGCCGAAGGACCAGCAGGAAAAGGCAGCAAGCCTCCTGCTACGCATGCTCGAAGGGGCGACGTGGGACCTGTGGCAACTCGCGCGCGAGCAGGCCGGCGAGCCGGACGTGAAGCCGGATGCCAACGCCGCGCGCTTCGTGCAGGATTCGATCAACGCGATATCTGACAGCTTCCTGTACGGATCTCCCGTCTATCTACAGCTCGATTCATTCAAGCAGGTGCAAGCTTCGGTATTTCAGTTGACGCGCGCGCCGGGCAAGAAAGTCGTGTATCTTGGCAGCCTGCTCCTCGTGCTCGGCATCTTCTCGATGTTCTACGTCCGTGAGCGGCGTCTGTGGTTCTGGTTGAAGGACCGGAAAGGTCCCAATGGCGAGAGCCGTGGCGTCGACGTCATCATGGCGATGTCGACCGCCCGCCGTACCCTCGACTTCGAGAAGGAGTTCGTCCGTACCCGCGACGCGATCGGCCGTGCGCTAGGCGCGGCGCCGCAGACTGGCGCAACGGACCCAACAAGCGATGCTGGCGGCACGGACCGCACGCGTTGATCCATGCGCCTCGATAGAGGCGCGTGATGGCAGCCATTCATGATCGACATCGGTGAGCCCATGGACTTGTCTCAGGTTTCTCCTTCCGCGAAAGCGCGCCGTGTGGCCAACGCCGCTGCGTCGCGCGATGCCTCGGGTGCCCGCGACCCGCTCGCGGACGTCCTGTTCGACGAACGCCCCTTCCTGCGCCGCCTCTCGGTGTTCGACTGGCTGTTTGCGCTGGCGCTAGTGGCGGGCGCGGGCTTCGCGCTCTCGCGCTATCACGCGCACATGAACTACTACGACAAGCTGGTGCTGTGCGGCACGACGCCGGCGCTCGTCGTGCTGGGCTGGCGCTGGAAGCCGGCGCGGCTGCTCATGGCCGGCATCGCGGTGCTCTCGCTTCTTGCGCTGCAGGTCTATCAAGGCGACCTCGCGCGCGCCGATCAGGCCTTCTTCCTCAAGTATTTCCTGTCGAGCCAGTCGGCGATTCTGTGGATGAGCGCGCTCTTCGTCCTCGCCACGCTGTTCTACTGGATCGGCCTCGTCTCACGCTCGGCCACGGGCGGCGCGATCGGCACGAAGCTCACGTGGGCGGCGGTGCTCATGGGCTTCGTCGGCATGATGGTGCGCTGGTACGAGTCCTACCTGATCGGCGCGGACATCGGCCACATTCCGATCTCGAACCTCTACGAAGTGTTCGTGCTGTTCAGCCTCATCACGGCGCTCTTCTATCTGTATTACGAAAAGCACTACAACACGCGCGCGCTCGGCGCATTCGTGCTGCTGGTCATCAGCGCGGCAGTAGGCTTCCTGATGTGGTACTCGATTTCGCGCGACGCGCAGCAGATCCAGCCGCTCGTGCCCGCGCTGCAGAGCTGGTGGATGAAGATCCACGTGCCGGCGAACTTCATCGGCTATGGCAGCTTCGCGCTTTCGGCCATGGTGGGCGTCGCGTACATCATGAAGGAGCGCGGCGTGCTGGCGGACCGGCTGCCCACGCTCGAGGTGCTCGACGACGTCATGTACAAGTCGATCGCCGTCGGATTCGCGTTCTTCACCATCGCGACCATTCTCGGCGCGCTGTGGGCCGCAGAGGCATGGGGCGGCTACTGGAGCTGGGATCCGAAGGAAACCTGGGCGCTGATCGTCTGGCTCAACTACGCAGCCTGGCTGCACATGCGCCTCATGAAGGGCCTGCGCGGCGGCGTGGCGGCCTGGTGGGCGCTCACGGGCCTGCTCGTCACGACCTTCGCTTTCCTTGGCGTCAACATGTTCCTTTCGGGGCTGCACAGCTACGGCAAGCTGTAACCGGATTAGCCCGCACGACGAACTAACCGTCGGATGCCTCGCGCTCCGACGGTTTTTTTTCGTCGGCCGGGAAGCTTTGCGCGAATTGCGCGTTTGCCCGCTTGAGGCCATCCAGTCCATCCATCTCGTGCGCTGCACGGCGGGACGGGTAGAGATACGATCAAATGTGCTGGCGAGCACGCCAGGCAAGAAGCAGGAGCAGCGACATGTGGATCAAGCGGAGCAGCAGGATCTTGCTCAATGGCGACGACATCCCTGCGAGCGAAATCACGCCGCAAAAGGTGTACGAACAACGCCGGCGCATTCTTCAGGCGGCGGGCGCGCTCGCGCTCGGCGGTATGGCGGGGCCGTTCGGCGCAACGCAGGCGCTGGCGGAATACGCGCCCGGCGACCCGAAGGCGCAGAAGCTCGGCGCGCAAACCAACGCGAAGTTCGTCGCACTCGACAAGGTCACGCCTTACAAGGACATCACGACCTATAACAACTTCTACGAGTTCGGCACCGACAAGGGCGACCCGGCCCAGAATGCTCACACGCTGCGGCCGCGCCCGTGGAAGCTGAGCGTGGAAGGCGAGGTGAAGAACCCCAAGGTCTATGACATCGACGAGATCCTCAAGCTCGCGCCGCTCGAGGAGCGCGTATACCGCCACCGCTGCGTGGAGGGTTGGTCGATCGTCGTTCCGTGGATCGGTATTTCGCTCTCCGAACTGATCCGCCGGGCGCAGCCGACGGGCAACGCGCGCTACGTGCAGTTCATCACGCTGGCGGACCCCTCGCAGATGCCGGGCCTCGCCGAGCCGATTCTCGACTGGCCGTATTCCGAAGGCCTGCGCATGGACGAAGCGATGAATCCGCTCACGCTGCTCACGGTGGGCCTCTACGGCCAGGTGCTGCCCAACCAGAACGGCGCACCCGTGCGCGTGATCGTGCCGTGGAAGTACGGCTTCAAGAGCGCGAAGTCGCTCGTCAAGATCCGCTTCGTGGCGAACCAGCCGCCTACGAGCTGGAACAAGTACGCGCCGAACGAGTACGGTTTTTACTCGAACGTCAATCCGAACGTCGATCACCCGCGCTGGAGCCAGGCCACCGAGCGGCGCATCGGGGAGGACGGCTTCTTTCAACCCAAGCGCAAGACGCTCATGTACAACGGCTACGGCGATCTTGTCGCGTCGATGTATCGGGGCATGGATTTGCGCAAGAACTTTTGATGCCCGACGCAGAAATGGAGCAGGAGATGGAATCCACGACGACACCACAGGCTGGTGCCATGCCGCGCGCGAGGGCGGCGCAGGCCGGCACGCGCGCGGCGAGCGCCACCGGCCCGCGATGGCTGCCATGGGCGAAGGCGGCGGTGTTCGTCGCGGCGTGGTATCCGCTCGCGCGCATCGTGCTGTTCGGCTTCACGGACCAGCTTGGTGCGAATCCGATCGAGTTCATCACGCGTTCCACGGGCCTCTGGACGCTCGTGTTCCTCTGCATCACGCTCGCCGTCACGCCGCTGCGCCGGCTCACGGGCTGGAACGCGCTGATCCGCTTCCGGCGCATGCTGGGCCTTTATGCGTTCTTCTACGCGACGCTGCACTTCGCGACTTACATCTGGTTCGACAAGTGGTTCGACGTTGCCGCGATGCTCAAGGACGTCGGCAAGCGGCCGTTCATCACGGTGGGCTTCGCGGCGTTCGTGCTGCTCATTCCGCTCGCCGTGACCTCCACGCGGGCGATGGCGCGCCGGCTCGGCCGCCGCTGGCAGACGTTGCATCGGCTCGTCTATGTGATCGGCGTGCTGGCGATCCTGCACTTCTGGTGGATGAAGGCAGGCAAGCACGATCTCGTGCTGCCGAAGCTGTACGGCGCGATCATGCTCGTCCTGCTGGGCTGGCGCTTGGGCGTGTGGCTCCTCGCGCGGTGGCGGGCCTCGCGGGCGGCCGCGGGTGCCGCGTAGGCGCACGGCTCGCAAGCCAGGCAACAAAAAAGCGACGCCTCGGCGTCGCTTTTTTATCATGCAAGCAGACGAAATACTCAGTCCGGCAGCACGCGCTCGCCCGCGAACAACTGCGCCACGCTTTCGCGCTCGCGCGCGAGATGGACGCGCGTGCCGTCGACGATGACCTCGGCCGCACGCGCACGCGTGTTGTAGTTCGAGCTCATCACGAAGCCGTAGGCGCCCGCCGAGCGGATCGCGAGCACATCGCCCGGCTCGATCGCGAGCGAGCGTGCGCGGCCCAGCCAGTCGCCGCTTTCGCACACCGGGCCGACCACGTCGTAGGTGTGCGCCGGCGCATTGCGCACGACGACCGGCTCGATCGCGTGCCAGGCGTCGTACATGGCGGGGCGGGCGAGGTCGTTCATCGCGGCGTCGACGATTGCGAAGTTCTTTTCCGAGCCCGGCTTCAGGAACTCGACCGTGGTGAGCAGAATGCCCGCGTTGCCCACCAGCGAACGGCCCGGCTCGAAATACACCTCGCGGGTCTTGCCCGTTTTGGCGCCATAGGCCTCGATGCGGTCGAGCACCGTACGCACGAACTCGCCGATGTCGGGCGGCGTTTCGTCGTCGTAGCGAATGCCGAGGCCGCCGCCCACGTCGATGTGGCGGATGCTCACGCCATCGGCCTCGATCTGGTCGACGAGTTCGAGCAGCTTGTCGATCGCATCGAGATACGGCGCGATTTCGGTGATCTGCGAGCCGATGTGACAGTCGATGCCGACCACTTCCAGGTGCGCCATGGCAGCGGCGGCGCGATAGGTCGCGCGCGCGTCCTCGAACGCCACGCCGAACTTGTTCGCCTTCAGGCCCGTGGAAATGTACGGATGCGTTTTCGGATCGACGTCCGGGTTCACGCGCAGCGAAACGGGCGCCTTCTTGCCGAGCTTGCCGGCCACGGCGTCGAGGCGGTCGAGTTCGGGAATCGATTCGACGTTGAAGCACTTCACGCCCGCTTCGAGCGCTTCGCGCATTTCGGCGGCGGTCTTGCCGACGCCCGAGAACACGACGTCCTGCGCTTTACCGCCTGCCGCGAGCACGCGCGCCAGTTCGCCTGCCGAAACGATGTCGAAGCCCGCGCCTTCGCGCGCGAACACGTTGAGCACGGCCAGGTTGCTGTTCGCCTTGACCGCGACGTGCACTTTGGCGCGGCGGCCGGCGCACGCGTCGGCGTAGGCGTGCCAGGCGGCGGAGAGCGCCGCGCGCGAGTACACGTAGAGCGGTGTGCCGTACTGTGCGGCGAGGTCGGCGGCGGATACGCCTTCTACGAAGAGCGTGCCATTGTCACGGTGAAAAGCGGACTGGGTCATGCGGGAATCTTACTGGGTTGGCGTGGCCCCGGAAGCCGGTTGCTGGCTGCCGGTGGTCGCTGGCGTGGTGCTGAGTTCCGTGTCCGGGGACAACGACAGCGGCGTGCCCGTGGTGTCCGGAATCGTGCCGACCGGAGCCGATGCAGAGTCGGGAACGCTCGCGGGTGCGGCGCCGGTTTCCGGTGACGTGGTTTGGAAATCGGGCTTGGGCGGAAGCGGCGGCACGTTCGGCATGTAGAGCGCCCCGCGCTGGCCGCAGCCCGCGAGCGCGACAGCGCCGATCGCAAAAGCCGCTAGAATCGCGCGGGGCGTGGATACGCGGGGCGTCCTTACGCGGGGCGTGCATGCGCGAGGCGTCGAAACGCGGGATGCCGCTGCGCGCATCTGTGAAATGACACGCATAATTGTCCCTGAATGAATAACCGGTGGAGTTTAGCATGCCAGACAGTGACTACCTGAGCCGCGCGGAGGCCGTGCTGGCGGCCGTGGAGCGGGCCGTGGACGAGGCCGACGCCGATATCGAACTCGAGCGCAGCGGCAATGTGCTGACGCTCGAATTCGAGAATCGCACGAAGATCATCGTGAATCTGCAGCCGCCGATGCGCGAGATCTGGATCGCGGCGAAAGCGGGTGGTTTCCACTATCGTTTCATCGATGGTGAATGGCGCGACACGCGCACGGGCACCGAGTTCTTCTCGGCGCTCACGGCCTATGCGACGGAGCAGGCGGGCGAGCCGGTGCGGTTCGAACCTTGAACGCGAAAGCGTGAGTCCATAAAAAACGGGCGCCAGTTGAAAAGCTGGCGCCCGTTTTGCATGGTGTCGGCTCCGGCGGCCCCTTCAGTGTCCGCGGAACAGATTCATGATGTCTTCCTTCTCCTTCGCATTCACGTGCTCGGGCGCGGGCGCGTCCGCAGTATCGGCGCCGGCCTCGCCCGACGCGCCGCTCGACGATGCCTCGAGCGCCGCCTGGCTGATGCCCACGGTCGAGACGAAGCCGTGGCCCGGCGTCGCATCGGCGTAGTAGAGCTCGTCGCCGAGCGTGACGATGCCGTCGGGCATCGCCATCTTGTACTCGGGCACGCCGTTGAGCGCCTTCTGCATGTAGTCGATCCAGACGGGAAGCGCGAGACCGCCGCCCGTTTCCTTGTCGCCGAGGCTGCGCGGGTTGTCGTAGCCGATCCACGCGATGGCGGCGAGCGTGTGCTGGTAGCCCGCGAACCACGCGTCGCGCGAGTCGTTGGTCGTGCCGGTCTTGCCGGACAGGTCGGTGCGCTTGAGGACGTTCGACTTCGCACCGGTGCCGCGCTGAGCCACGCTCTGCAACAGGCTGTTCATGATGTACGCGTTGCGCGCGTCGATGGCGCGCGGCGCGTTCTGTTCGGCCACGATCGGCTGCGCCTGCGCGACCACCATGCCTCGCTGGTCGGTGACTTCGGCAATCACATACGGATTCACGCGATAGCCGCCGTTCGCGAACACCGAGTAGCCGGCGGCCATCTGCAGCGGCGTGACGAGACCCGCGCCGAGCGCCATCGGCAGGTAGGCGGGATGCCGCTCGGCGTCGAAGCCGAAGTGCGTGATGTACTGCTGCGCGTACTTCGTGCCGATGTGGTTGAGGATGCGGATCGAGACGAGGTTCTTCGACTTCATGAGCGCGGTGCGCATCGACATCGGCCCGTCGAAGCCGCCGCCGTAGTTCTTCGGCTCCCACGCCTGGCCGCCCGTTTCGGCCGCGCTGAAGAAGAGCGGCGCGTCGTTGATGACGGTGGCCGGCCCGAGCCCCTTGTCGAGCGACGCCGAGTAGATGAACGGCTTGAAGCTCGAACCGGGCTGGCGCCACGCCTGGGTGACGTGGTTGAACTTGTTCTTGTTGAAGTCGAAGCCGCCCACGAGCGCGCGGATCGCGCCGTCCTGCGGCACGATCGAGATAAACGCGCCTTCGATCTGCGGCAACTGCGTGATCGACCACTCGCCCGCGTTGTTGCGCGCCAGGCGAATGATCGCGCCCTGCCGGATCTTCTGCGAAGGCTGTGCGCGCGGGCTCAACGCGAACTGCGCGAAGCGCAGGCCGTCGCCGGTGATGCTCGCGGTGTTGCCGTCCATGAACGTCGCCCGCACTTCCTTCGGGTTCGCCGCCGTGACCACCGCCGCCACGAGCTCGCCGTTGTCGGGATGCTCGACGAGGGCGTCGTCGATGGCTTGCTCACGCTCGTCAGCGTCGGCCGGCAGGTCGATGAACGCCTCCGGGCCGCGATAGCCATGGCGGCGCTCGTAGTCCATGAGTCCCCTGCGCAGCGCGTGATAGGCGAGCGCCTGATCGGCCGAGTCGATGGTCGTGACGACGTTCAGCCCACGCGTATAGGCTTCTTCGCGGTACTGCGTGTACATCATCTGTCGCACCATTTCGGCGACGTACTCGGCGTGGACGCTGAACTCCTTGCCCGCGCCCTTGACGACGAGCGGCTGAGCCGCCGCTTCGTCGTACTGCTGCTGCGTGATGTAGCGCAGTTCCAGCATGCGCTCGAGGATGTACTCCTGGCGCACCTTTGCGCGCTTCGGATTCACGACCGGGTTGTACGCCGAGGGCGCCTTGGGCAGTCCGGCCAGCATCGCGCATTCGGCGAGCGTGAGATCTTTCAGATCCTTTCCGAAATACACGCGCGCGGCGCTTGCGAAGCCATACGCACGTTGCCCCAGATAGATCTGATTCATATACACCTCGAGAATCTGATCCTTCGAGAGCCGGGACTCGATCTTGTAGGCGAGCAGCATCTCGTAAATCTTGCGCGTGTAGGTCTTCTCGCTCGAAAGGAAGAAGTTGCGCGCCACCTGCATGGTGATCGTGCTGGCGCCCTGGGTGGCATGGCCGTTGGTGAGGGCGACGATGCCCGCACGCGCGATGCCGGCGAGGTCGACGCCGCCGTGATCGTAGAAGCGGGCGTCTTCGATGGCGAGGATGGCGTTCTTGAGGTTGGCGGGCACGTCCCGAAAATGGACGACGTCGCGCCGTTCCTCGCCGAATTCCCCGATCAGCACGTGGTCGCGCGTATAGATGCGCAGCGGCACCTTCGGACGATAGTCGGTGAGCGCGTCGAGCGACGGCAGGTTCGGCGTGGCCACGACGAGCGCGTAGCCGATCACCAGCGCCACGCTCACCACGCCGGCGAACATGAGACCGAAAAAGGCGATCAGCAACGTTGCCCACCACGGGCGCTTGCGCCGCCTGGGCGGTTCGGGCGGCGTGGAAGGCGGTACGGAAGGAGGGAGCTGATCGTGCATACGAACACCAGAAAAACGGTCTCGCGATTATAGCCGCCGCCCGTTTCCGGGCTTTCGGGATGCTTACGTCGGCGCTTCCGTGTGAGCGCGCAAACGCGACGCTACTGCCGGCGATGTTGTCGAGGCATCAGTCGATATTGTCACTGTAGACGCGCACCCCACACATGAATAGCGCCCGTGCCGAACGTTGGCCGGAAAGCCGAGTATTCGCACGCGGCGCACGTCCGCACAATTTCCCCATCGACGCGCTGCGAACGGTTCGCGGCGCGCGGACGTCCGGGAGGAATGCAATGGGGTTCGGGAATCCGGTGTTGTTGGGCACGCGCCGCTATGCGGCCGGCGTGGATCTGGGCGCGCGTCACGTCTCGCTCGCGGTCGTGAGCCAGCGCATTGTCGGAGTGGGGCCGGTCCGCCTCGAATGGCTGGCCAGCACGCCGATCGCGCGCGTGGCGATGGCGGGTCTAGAGATCATCGATCGTGCGGCGGTTGTCGAAGCGTTGCGCAGCGTGTTCGGCGAGTTGCCGCGTGCGAGCGCCGCAGCGTCGATGCGTTGCGCGATGGCGCTCCCCACGAGCGCGACGCTGGTCGCGACGATGCCGCTCGCGCGCCTCGCGCCGGCCGCCACGATCGACGACTCCGGCATCCACGCCGGACTCGAGCCCTTCGTGCTGGCGGAGGCGGAGCGCGTGGCGGGCGTCGAGCGCGGCGAGCTGGCAGTCGACTGGAACGTGCTGCCGGCAACGCCACGCAGCCCGCAGGTGCAGGTGAGCATCGCGGCGACGGCGCGGCAGCATGTGGAGTCGCGCATCGAATGCGCGGCGATGGCGGGCATCACGTTGTGCGCCGTGGACGACGAGGCGCACGCCGCGTTGCGCGCCATGCGCTTCGCGGCGGCATACGAACTGCCGCCGCTGGAGCCTTGGGTGGCGCTGTGGGTCGGCCGGGAAGGCGTGCATGGCTGGTATCTCTTCGACGATGCCGTCATGCGGCACATGCGCTTTCCCGCGCTCGAACATGACTCTTTCGCAGAGGCGTTGCGCGACCTGGTCGGCGGCGAGCAGGCCGGCTGCGTGCAGGTCTCGGGCGAGCTCGCCATGCTGCGCGGCGCGAACTTCTCGCTGGCCGACATCGGCGACACATTGGGTGCACCGGTCCTGCCATTCGAATGCGGGCCGCTTGCCGATACCGGCTGGCCGCTCCCCTCAACGTTCCTGCATGACCCGGCGTGTGCGGTGGCGTTCGGGCTCGCGCTTCGCGGGGTGGGGGAATGACGCTCGCGCGCGCCACACGGGGCACACCGCGACGAGCCATCGGCGGATTCAATTTGCTGCCCTGGCGCCAACGCGCCATCCGCAGAATCCGTTGCCGCCGGCTGCTCGAATGGTTCGCTGCGGCGCTCGGCGGGTGTGTATGCGCGCTCGGTCTCCTGCTTTGGCAACACATTGAACGCAGCGGGCTCGAGGCGCGCCGCGAGGCACTCGTGCGATCGTTCGCGCATTGGCAGGCACCGCTTGCCGAGGCGCAGCGGCTCACGCGCGAAAGCGAAGCGCAGCATGCCGCCGGGCAGTTGGCACGAAGGCACGCGGGGGCGACGGTCCGCTTCTTCGCACTCGCCGATGCACTGGCGAGCAATGTGCCGCCCGGCGTGAGCCTGCAGCAGCTCTCGCAGTTCGCAGACGAAACCGACCTGCAGGCGAGCGCGGCCGACGAATCGGCGGCTGCGGCCTGGCTTGGCCGGCTGCGAACGCTTCCCGATGTAAAGGCTGTGAGCGTGCGCGAACTCAAGCGCGCGACTCCCGGTGGTACGTCACGTGAAAGTGCGCACGACGGCGGGCCCATTCGCATCGCCGCGCATCTGGTCTGGCGGGGCGCGAGCGTGGTGGCAAAGTCGGGCGCACCACCGGCGCCCGACTTTGCGCGGGGATCTGCCGTGAAGGAGGCGGAATGAGCAGGATGGCCGCGGCGGCCGGAGAGCAGCGGGAACCTGGATCGGCTCGGGGCCGCCCAGGGGGCGCGTTGCGCGTGTGGTCAATGCTTTATGCCTGGAGCCCGCGCCTCCGTCTCGTAGCCGCGCTGGTGATCGCCGTGCTCGCGGGTGCATCGATGAGCGGCGCCTGCATCGTTTGGGATCCGCTTGGCGTGCATGGAGCCCGCGCCGCGCTGGCCGACGCGCAGAAGCGTCTTGACGACGCCCGGCTAGCGGTGGCGCGTCTGCCCGCGCTGCGGGGGGCAGCAGCTCGAACAGCGCCACGTGCGCCGTATAAGGGCAACTCCGCCGACGACATTCGCCGCGTCTCTCAACTTGCCGCGCAAGCGGCCCTCGTGTTGCATGCGCTCGAGCCGGGTGCGGGCGGCGGCGCGCGAGCCGAGGCCTTCCGTTCGATCAAACTGGTCGCCCAGGGCAGCTTCGCGCAGTGGTGCGCGAGCCCGTGCTCACGGTGCCAACCGAGCTGGCGATCCGGCGCTCTGGAGCTGGACTGTCGATCTCTGCCATTTTGCACGTCTACGATGCGCTTCCCGCTGTGCCGCTTGCTCTGGCATCCGCTGACGAGAAGGTGCCGGAAGTTGCGTCTCTCGATCCGTTCGCCGCTGCCGCCGCGGATGGCGCCGGGAAAGATGGGTGGCGTCTCGCCGGCATCATCCAGGATCGGCAGCACATCGTCGCGCTGGTGGAAACGCCCAAGGGCGTCTTGACCGCGCAAGCGGGGCGGCCGATCGGCGACGGGCGCGTCGTGCAAGTCGGGCCGGCGCGCGTCGTCGTTTCTGCGGGTGGCGCGACGCACGTGCTCGGCTGGGCGGCGGCGGCGAAATGAAGGCGATCCGGTGTGGAGCGACTCTGCTCGGCGCGCCACTTTTCAGCGTTGCAGCATGCGCCATGGTGCCGTTGCCGCAGCCGGCGTGGGTGCGTGCTTCGGCGGCGGTGGCGCAGCACGAAGCGACACCGTTGCCCGAAGAGGCGCAGGCGACCCGCCCGGCCCAATGGATCGATAATCCCTTCACGGGAGGCAGCGATGCCGCTCCGTCTGAAGAGGGGGCGCCAGGAAACGCGGATCGCGCCGCGGGTGCGACGTCGCCTGCCGCTCAGCGCTCGAAGGAAACCGGCGGCGAAGCATCGGCAGCCGGGCAACTCGAAGGGCCGTCGGTCCCCCTGCGTGCGCCGCTGCGCCTTGGCGACCCGTCTGCCGCAAACGACGGCTTGCCGCCCGACCGGCCGATCACCCTCAATTTCCAGCGCGCGGAGCTCACTGCCGTTCTGCATGCGTTCGCCCAGTTCACGAAGCTCAATATCGTCGCAAGCGAACGTGCTCGCGGGCAGGTCACATTGCGCCTCGATCGCGTGCCGTGGCGCACCGCGTTCGACCTGCTGCTGGAGGCCAATGGGCTCGCGATGTCGCGCATTGGCGACGTGATCTGGGTCGCGCCCGCCGCGGAACTTGCGGCGCGCGAGCGGCAGCGTTTCGAGGCGCATGCGCGGGCTGCGGAGCTGGAGCCGCTCGCAAGCCGCTCGTTCGAGCTGCACTACGCGCGCGCCGAGGATCTGCGCCGCTTGCTGACCGGCTCGGGAGCGCAGCGCGCCCTCTCCAGGCGGGGCGCGGCCGTGGCGGACGCGCGCACGAACCTCCTCTTCGTCACCGACCTGCCGGCGCGGCTGGACCAGATCGGCGAGCTGGTGCGGCGGCTCGACGCGCCGGCGCGTCAGGTGCTCATCGAGGCGCGAATCGTCGAGGGAGACGAGGGGCTGTCGCGCGAGCTGGGCGTACGCCTCGGCGTCACGCCAGTGAACACGGATGGAGCCCCGGCCCGCGGGCTCACCACTGGGGCGGGCGGCACGGTCTATGACCTGGCGGCGGGGCCGATTGCGGGCTTCGAAGCCGCCGGGCTCGGCCTGACGCTCCTGGCTGCGCGTGCCACGCGCCTGCTCGACATCCAGTTGAGCGCGCTCGAGGCCGAGGGGCGCGGGCGGGTCGTATCGAGTCCGCGCGTCGTCACCGCGGACCGCACGAAGGCAGTCGTCGAGCAGGGCACGGAACTGCCTTATCAGGCCAAGGTCGGGCAAGGCGTTTCGGGCGTGCAGTTCCGGCGCGCGAGTCTGAAACTCGAAGTCGAGCCGCAGATCACACCCGATGGCCGCGTGATTCTCGACCTCGACGTCGCCAAGGACAGTGTCGGCGAGCAAACGGCCGCGGGGCCCGCGATCAATACCAAGCATGTCCAGACCCGCGTGGAGATCGAGGACGGCGGCACGGTCTCGATCGGCGGCATCGACGCCAGTGATGACCGCGATGATGTGACGCGTGTGCCACTCCTGGGCAAAATACCGGTATTGGGCGCGCTTTTTTCGCATCGCGCGCATCGCGATAAGCGCAGCGAGCTGGTGGTGTTCATCACACCGCGTGTCGTGGAGTCGGATTGACCTGATTCGTCGAGAGAGCAGGTCGCGAGTGCGTACTCGCGACTTTGCGGGGCCGGAACGAGGGAGCCGCAGGCTCGACAACGCCGCCGCTTTGCCAGTAAGCTGCGGCACCAACCTTTAGTAGGAAACGCTGCAAGTGCGGGACGCAAACGCCAATGTATTTTTCGTAGGGCTCATGGGCGCCGGCAAGACGACCGTGGGCCGGGCGGTCGCGCGCCGGCTGGAGCGTCCGTTCTTCGACTCCGACCACGAAATCGAAGCGCGCACGGGCGCGCGCATCCCCGTGATCTTCGAACTCGAAGGCGAAGCAGGCTTTCGCGACCGCGAGGCCCAGATGATCGAAGAGCTCACGGGGCGCGAAGGGATCGTTCTCGCGACCGGCGGCGGCGCCGTGCTGCGACCCGAGAACCGCGCGGCGCTCAAGGCGCGCGGCTTCGTCGTATACCTGCGCGCGCACCCGCACGACCTGTGGCTGCGCACCCGGCGCGACAAGAACCGTCCGCTCCTGCAGACCGAAGACCCCAAGGCGCGGCTCGAAGCGCTCTACGAAGTGCGCGACCCGCTCTATCGCGAGGTCGCCGACTTCGTGATCGAAACGGGCCGGCCGTCGGTCAACGGACTCGTCAATATGGTGCTGATGCAGCTCGACATGGCCGGCGTCGCGCGGGCCACGGCGCGCGAGTAGGTACGGTTCGGGAGGCTTGGCGCGGGAGCGCGCAAATCCCATGAAGGTCGGCGGTCAAAGCCGCGGGTCAAAACGTCAGGTAGTGCACCAGGAACTCTCAAGATTCAGAGCATGATTACCGTCAACGTCGAACTGGGCGACCGCGCCTATCCCATCCATATCGGCTCCGGCCTCATTGGCCAGACGGCGCTCTTCGCGCCCCATATCGCCGGCAAGTCGGTGACGATCGTGACGAACACCGTCGTCGACCCGCTCTACGGCGATACGCTGCGCGCTGCGCTGGCACCGCTCGGCAAGGACGTCAGCACCGTCGTGCTGCCGGACGGCGAGGCGCACAAGAACTGGGAAACGCTCAACCAGATCTTCGGCGCGCTCCTCACCGCGCGCGCCGACCGCAAGACCACGCTCATTGCGCTGGGCGGCGGCGTGACGGGCGACATGACGGGCTTCGCGGCCGCCTGTTACATGCGCGGCGTGCCGTTCATCCAGGTGCCGACCACGCTGCTCTCGCAGGTCGATTCGTCGGTGGGCGGCAAGACGGGCATCAATCATCCCCTCGGCAAGAACATGATCGGCGCGTTCTATCAGCCGCAGGCCGTGATCGCCGATATCGGCGCGCTCTCCACGCTGCCGCCGCGTGAACTGGCGGCCGGCATTGCCGAAGTCATCAAGACCGGCGCGATCGCCGACGCAGAATTCTTTGACTGGATCGAAGCGAACCTCGAGTCGCTCAACCGCTGCGAGCCCGAAGCGCTCGCACATGCAGTCAAGCGCTCGTGCGAGATCAAGGCATCGGTCGTGGCTGCCGACGAGCGCGAAGGCGGCCTGCGCGCCATCCTCAACTTCGGCCACACGTTCGGGCATGCGATCGAAGCCGGGCTCGGCTACGGCGAATGGCTGCACGGCGAGGCGGTGGGCTGCGGCATGGTGATGGCGGCGGATCTCTCGGTGCGCATGGGCATGCTGGACGAGGCCTCGCGCACGCGGCTCGTGCGTGTTGTGGAGGCCGCGAAGCTGCCGGTACGCGCACCGGCACTCGGCGCGGACCGGTACATCGAGCTGATGCAGGTCGACAAGAAAGCCGAGGGCGGCGCGATCAAGTTCATCCTGCTCAAGCGCTTTGGCGAGACGCATATCGGCCGCGCGCCCGACGAAGCCGTGCAGGCCACGCTCGCCGCGGCGACGCAGAACTGACGCCCCGCCGACGATAACCCTCGCGGAGGAACGGTGAGCGATACCCGCAGCGACAACCGTATTGATCCCCGTAGTTCGATGGGCGACGATGTGTCGGGCGGCGCTCCGTCGGGCGGTGAACCGTCCGCATCGGGCGACGCAAATGCGGTGCTCGTCGCGTCGTTCGAATCGGGCCTCGCGCCTTACGCCGCCCACGCCTCGCGCTCGCGCGGGAGGCGCCACCCGGAGCCGCCGCCCGCCGCCCGCAGCGAGTTCCAGCGCGATCGCGACCGCATCGTCCATTCCACGGCTTTTCGCCGGCTCGAGTACAAGACCCAGGTGTTCGTGAACCACGAGGGCGATCTCTTTCGCACGCGGCTCACGCACAGCCTCGAAGTTGCGCAGATCGCGCGTTCGGTCGCGCGCAACCTGCGCGTGAACGAGGATCTCGTCGAGGCGATCTCGCTCGCGCACGACCTCGGCCATACGCCGTTCGGCCACGCAGGGCAGGATGCGCTCAACGAGTGCATGCGCGAGCACGGCGGCTTCGAACACAATCTGCAGAGTCTGGCCGTAGTCGACGAACTGGAAGAGCACTACGGCGCGTTCGACGGCCTGAACCTCTGCTTCGAGACGCGCGAGGGCATCCTCAAGCACTGTTCGCGAGAGCACGCGCGTCGGCTCGGCGATCTGGGCGAGCGTTTCCTGCTTGGCCGGCAGCCGTCGCTCGAGGCGCAGATCGCCAATATCGCCGACGAGATCGCGTACAACAACCACGACGTCGACGACGGCCTGCGCTCGGGCCTGCTCACGATCGAGCAACTCGCCGAGGTCGAACTCTGGCAGACCCACTACGACGCCGCGCGCGCCGAGTATCCGCAGATCGAAGGCCGCCGGCTGATTCACGAGACGGTGCGGCGCATCATCAACACGCTGATCGTCGATCTGATCGGCCAGACCCAGCGCAATCTCGCCGAATGCGCGCCGCAGTCCCTCGACGACGTCCGCGCCGCGCCGCCTCTCGTCGCGCACAGTGAACGCGTGGCCGCGCAGGCGGCCGCACTCAAGCGCTTTCTCTACCGCAACCTGTACCGCCACTATCGCGTGATGCGCATGGCCAACAAGGCGCGGCGCGTGGTGAAGGGGCTGTTCGAGGCATTTAGCGAGGACTCGCGCCTGTTGCCGCCGCCGTACCAGACGCAGGACGCCGCCTCGCAGCCGCGCCTGATCGCGCATTACATCGCGGGCATGACCGACCGGTATGCCCTGAAGGAATACCGCCGCCTGTTCGTCGTCGCGGACGATGTTTGATCGCGCCATTCGCACGACGCCATTCGCCTCGTCGATTTCGGGAGTCCGCTTGATGAAGTCCTGGCCGTATCCACGCGTCGCCGCACACAGGGGAGGGGGCACGCTCGCGCCCGAGAACACGCTGGCGGGTCTGCGCACCGGCGCCAGCCTCGGCCACACGATGGTCGAGTTCGACACCAAGCTGTCTCTCGACAATGTCGCATTCCTGCTGCACGACGACATGGTCGACCGCACGTCGAACGGGCACGGCGCGGCAGCGCGCATGCGCTACGCGGAACTCGCCGCGCTGGACGCCGGCGGCTGGCGGGATGCCCGCTTTGCCGGAGAACCGATGCCGACGCTCGCCCAGGCCGCCGCGTATTGCCGCGAGTCAGCGCTGGCTGCCAACGTGGAGATCAAGCCTTGCAACGGCCGCGACGTGGAAACAGGCCGCATTGTCGCCGCCGAAACCGCTCGCTTGTGGGCGCAAGAGGGGCAAGCAGACGGGCGATCGGCGCAGGAAGCGCCGGCTGGCCCACCGCCTTTGCTCTCGTCGTTCTCGTGGTCGGCTTTGGAGGCAGCGCGCGAGGTCGCGCCTGGCCTGCCTCGGGGCCGGCTCTTCGAGCGTGTGCCTGGCGACTGGCGAGAGCAGACCGCCGCGCTAGGCTGTGTTTCGCTTCATGCGAGCCATCGCCATCTGGACGAGGCGCTGGTCGAGCGCATCAAGTCGGCGGGACTCTTCATCCTCGCCTATACCGTGAACGACCTCGACCGTGCTCGCCAGCTCGTCCGCTGGGGTGTCGATACGGTCTGCACGGACCGTATCGACCTGATCGGGCCGCACGCGCTCGACGTCTGAACGCAAGCGGACGGTCAGCGCCTCTATTGTCGTTCAGCGGGGGCGGGCGAGCAGCGCACCCAGGATCAGCGCCACGCCGCCGACGATCGCGACGGCCTGCCAGGGATTGCGGTGGACGTACTCGTCGGCGCCGGCGATGGCTGCCTCGGCCTGATCGCGTGCAGCCGCACGCGCGACTTCGAGCCGCTCGCGGGCGGCGTCGAGGCGCTTGCGAATATCGGCGCGCAGGGCGGTCGCATCGGCCTGCGTTCCCTCACCCAACGTGGTTTCCAGCTCGGCTAGCAGATCACGCAATTCGTCGGTGATATCGGCGGCGGCGCTGCGGCCGCGGCGCGCGATGCGCCGCGCGTGGCGGCTCGTGCGCGTCCAGGAATCGCCGAGGGCTTCTCGCGTGTTCGGAAAGGCGCTCATGTATGGCTCCGTCGTTGCAAAGGAAAGAGGCTCGCCACGGCGCGCACGAAAAAGGGCGCGGCAGGGGAGGACCGGAGTGCAAGTATTGCGCAATTTCAGTGCCCGAGCGTCGAAAGCGCGCCGCCGAACGGGCGAAAACGTCCGCCGGCCGGGGCCTGGCCGCCTGGCGACAAACCAGATGATTACGGGGACAGCACGCTTTTTCCCAGAGGCATAGAATCAGGGGAAGCCCATGCGACAAGCGGGGAAATCAGATGGAGACGCCAACGCGGAAACGATTCGGCGGGGAGGGGAAGCGCAGCCCCACGCCCCTTGCCGCTGGGGCGAGGCAAAGGGCTTGCGCAAGGTCATGCGCGCGCCGCAGCGCGTTAGAACGCGTAGCCGACCTTCAGGTACGTCACGAGCGGGTTGAGGTGAATCTTCGATTCAGCAACACGCTGCGTGCCGAACTGGTTGTTCAGGGTCGTGTGATAAGTCGCGGTCACGTTGACCGGGATATACGAGAGCGAGAAGCCGGCGAACCAGTGCTTCGTGAAGTTGTAGTTGAAGCCCAGGTTAAACACGGGGGCCCAGGAACGATCCGTCGAAACACTGGTCGGACCCCCAAGCACGCCCTGTTCAAAGGTGCCATTGGTGATATGGGCGTCAGTGAACCAGACGTAGGTCGCGCCAACGCCGACGTAAGGACGGAATTTTGCTTCCGCGCTGTTGAAGTAGTACTTGAACAGCAGCGCTGGGCTCCAAAGTTTTGCCGTGCCCACCTTGCCGAAGCTGCTCAGTGTGCCGCCGCCGGAAATATCGAACTTCGGCGGAATGCCTATTTCGGCTTCGGTGGCGAAGTGGTCGGTAATGAAGTAGCCGAAGGACAAACCCACCGTGTCGGCCGTGCCGACACTGGCGCCGGTGCCCGGAATGGCGATGTTGACGGGCGTGCCGCCGACGGAATCGATCTTGAGTGGATCGCTGGTGTCCTGCGGCATGAAGCGGAACCAGCCAGTGGTGACGTAGAACGTGTTTGCGGATTGTGCGTGTGCTGCCGTGAGACTGGCGAGCGCGGCGACCCCTGCCAGCGCCTGTTTTAATTTCATATTAATGCTCCTCCATGAAAGGCCCGCTCATTATGAACACAACGTTTGCAACAAACCATACGCGACCGTTAGAGCTTTTTTACTAGGCGCCGCGAGCTTTCCGCCGAAGCCGCATGCCAGCGAGAACCAGCGCTGGTGCGGCCTGGCGGGTCTCCGGGTATTCACCAACGGAACCAGGAAAATCGAGCATGGCACGGCTTGCACGTCTTTATGTTCCCGATCAGCCGCAGCATGTGATCCTGCGCGGACTCGATCAGCAGCCCGCGTTCGTCGATGACCAGGACTACGAACTGTTCATCGACTGCCTGAAGGCCGCGGCGCGCGATCATCATCTGGCGGTTCATGCGTGGGTGTTGATGCCCGGCGCGGTCCAACTGCTCGTCACGCCTTCCGACGAATCCAGTCTGCCCAAGGCGATGCAGGCGGTCGGCCGGCGCTACGTGGCGCATTTCAACCGGCGCTATGCGCGTCGCGGCACGCTCTGGGAGGGGCGCTACCGCGCGACGGTTATCGAAGGCGAGCGCTTTTTCCTCCTGGCGAGCCGAGTCGTCGAGCTCGCGCCGGTGCGCAGCCATCTCGTGACAGCGCCCGAGGACTACCGGTGGTCGAGCTACCGCCATCACATCGGCCTCACCGTCGACAGCCTCATCACCGACCATCCGCTCTACTGGGCGCTCGGCAACACGCCGTTCGAGCGTCAGCGCGCGTACCGCGAGCTATGTGAGCAGGCGCTCGACGAACGCGAGACCACCCAGCTCATGCAGGCGACGCTCAAGGGCTGGGTGCTGGGCAGCGACACTTACCGCGACTGGGCGTCGCGCACCGCTAACCGGCGCGTGTCGCCGCTGCCGCGCGGGCGGCCGCGCAAGGTCCGCGAGGCACCGGGCACACCGGCCGTCGGCGCGGGCGTCAGTGGCGCGGCTTCCATGCCTGCGGCCGGAGGATCAGGGGGCGCTACCAGTGGGCAGCCGGCCGGCGCGGCTGCCGGTCAGTCCGCCACCCATTCCGGCTCGCACACAGGCGCAAGCCCCGGCGCTGCTGCTTCGACGACCGGAGGCGCCCACCCCGGCAGTGGTTCGGCTACAACATCGGGGGGGAATCAAGGAGGACCGACGGGCCATTCGGGCGGCTCGCAGGGTGCCAGCGGCGGCAGTTCGCCTGGCTCGACTTCGGGGCACGACGAGCGCAAGCCGGGCACCGGCACTCATTGATTGCCTTTGGGATCAAACGCTTACGAGATAAACGGCATCTGCGGGTGCCGTTTTTTATTCTGTGATTTCGATATGGCCCCGTTAAAAAAATGTGCGACTGCACCAACACGATAATTGGGGTTCGACCATGACGTTTTATTTGCATCCCCTTGATTCGTCGCGTATATTCGCCTTTCGGCTCTCCTGGGCGCACAACGCGGGAAGCACGTAATACCCCGCGCAACGCCGTACAGCGGTCACGCAAGCGGCGGGAAACAAAGAACACGGAATCAACGGCCGGCAACGGCCCCCCACTCTGACGGTGTCCCCATGAACGATCACCAGCAGCGCGCCGCGGTGCCCGCCGCGCAAGGTCTCTATGACCCGCAAAACGAACACGACGCCTGTGGCGTCGGCTTCGTCGCCCACATCAAGGGCAAGAAGAGCCACGAAATCATTCAGCAAGGCCTGAAGATTCTCGAGAACCTCGACCACCGGGGCGCCGTGGGCGCCGATCCGCTGATGGGCGACGGCGCGGGCATCCTGATCCAGATTCCGGACGCCTTCTACCGCGAAGAGATGGCCAAGCAAGGCGTGACACTGCCGCCGTTCGGCGAGTACGGCGTCGGCATGATCTTCCTGCCGAAGGAGCATGCCTCGCGTCTCGCATGCGAACAGGAACTGGAGCGCACCGTGCGCGCCGAAGGCCAGGTCGTGCTGGGCTGGCGCGACGTGCCGGTCGATCACACCATGCCGATCTCGCCCACGGTGAAGGCGAGCGAGCCGCTGATCCGCCAGATCTTCATCGGCCGCGGCAAGGACGTGATGGTCACGGACGCACTCGAACGCAAGCTGTACATCATCCGCAAGACCGCAAGCCACCGCATCCAGGCGCTCAAGCTCAAGCACGGCAAGGAATACTTCGTGCCGTCGTGCTCGGCGCGCACGGTCGTCTACAAGGGTCTGCTGCTCGCCGGCCAGGTCGGCGTGTACTACCGCGACCTGCAGGACGAGCGCGTCGTCTCGGCGCTCGCGCTCGTGCACCAGCGCTTCTCCACGAACACGTTCCCGGCGTGGGAGCTGGCTCACCCGTACCGCATGATCGCCCACAACGGTGAAATCAACACCGTGAAGGGCAACGTCAACTGGCTCAACGCCCGCACCGGCGCGATCGCCTCGCACATGCTCGGCGACGACCTGCCCAAGCTCTGGCCGCTGATCTACCCGGGCCAGTCCGATACCGCGTCGTTCGACAACTGTCTCGAACTGCTGGTGATGGCGGGCTACCCGCTCGTCCACGCGATGATGATGATGATCCCGGAAGCCTGGGAACAGCACACGCTGATGGACGAGAACCGCAAGGCGTTCTACGAATACCACGCTGCGATGATGGAGCCGTGGGACGGTCCCGCCGCGATCGCGTTCACCGACGGCCGCCAGATCGGCGCGACGCTCGACCGTAACGGCCTGCGTCCGGCGCGCTACATCGTCACCGACGACGACCTGGTCATCATGGCGTCGGAAGCGGGTACGCTGCCGATCCCCGAGTCGAAGATCGTCAAGAAGTGGCGTCTGCAGCCGGGCAAGATGTTCCTGATCGACATGGAGCACGGCCGCATCATCGACGACAAGGAACTCAAGGACAACCTCGCCAACGCCAAGCCCTACAAGAGCTGGATCGACGCCGTGCGCATCAAGCTCGACGAGATCGAGCCGAAGGCGGAAGACGTCGCGACCGCGCGCACCGAAGCGGCCGCGCTGCTCGACCGTCAGCAGGCGTTCGGCTACACGCAGGAGGACCTCAAGTTCCTGATGGCGCCGATGGCGATGTCGGGAGAAGAGGCCGTCGGCTCGATGGGCAACGACTCGCCGCTGGCGGTCATGTCCAACAAGAACAAGACGCTCTACAACTACTTCAAGCAGCTGTTCGCGCAGGTCACGAACCCGCCGATCGACCCGATCCGCGAGAACCTGGTGATGTCACTCGTGTCGTTCATCGGCCCGAAGCCGAACCTGCTCGACACCAACAACATCAACCCGCCGATGCGTCTCGAAGTCTCGCAGCCCGTGCTCGACTTCAAGGACATCGCGAAGATCCGCGCCATCGAGCAATACACGGGCGGCAAGTTCAGCAGCTACGAGCTGAACATCTGCTACCCGGTGGCCTGGGGCAAGGAAGGCATCGAAGCGCGCCTCGCGTCGCTGTGCGCGGAAGCCGTGGACGCCGTCAAGTCGGGCTACAACATCCTGATCGTGTCCGACCGCCGCGCCGATCGCGACAACGTCGCGATTCCCGCGCTGCTCGCCACCTCGGCCATTCACTCGCACCTCGTGCAGCACGGTCTGCGCACGAGCACGGGTCTCGTCGTGGAAACGGGTTCGGCGCGTGAAACGCACCACTTCGCGCTGCTCGCCGGCTTCGGCGCGGAAGCCGTGCACCCGTACCTCGCGATGGAAACGCTCGCGCAAATGGCGCAGGGCCTGAAGGGCGATCTGTCGGCAGAGAAGGCCGTCTACAACTTCACCAAGGCCGTGGGCAAGGGCCTGCTCAAGGTGATGTCGAAGATGGGCATCTCGACGTACATGTCGTACACGGGCGCGCAGATTTTCGAAGCCGTCGGCCTCGCCGACGACCTCATCGCCAAGTACTTCAAGGGCACGGCCTCGAAGGTGGGCGGCATCGGCCTCTTCGAAGTGGCCGAGGAAGCGATCCGTCTGCACCGCGACGCGTTCGGCGACAACCCCGTTCTCGCCAACATGCTCGACGCGGGCGGCGAATACGCCTACCGCGTGCGCGGCGAAGACCACATGTGGACGCCGGACGCGATCGCCAAGCTCCAGCACTCGGCGCGCAGCAACTCGTACCAGACGTACAAGGAATACGCGCACCTGATCAACGATCAGACGAAGCGCCACATGACGTTCCGCGGTCTGTTCGAATTCCGCCTCGACCCGGCGCGCGCGATCTCGATCGACGACGTCGAGCCGGCCAAGGAAATCGTCAAGCGTTTCGCCACGGGCGCGATGTCGCTTGGCTCGATCAGCACGGAAGCGCATGCCACGCTGGCCGTCGCGATGAACCGTATCGGCGGCAAGTCGAACACGGGCGAAGGCGGCGAAGACGATAAGCGCTACCGCAATGAACTGCGCGGTATTCCGATCAAGAACGGCGACACGATGCAGTCGATCATCGGTCCGGAAGTCGTGAAAGACATCCCGCTGAAGGATGGCGACTCGCTGCGCTCGAAGATCAAGCAGGTCGCGTCGGGCCGCTTCGGCGTGTCGGCCGAGTACCTGTCGTCGGCGGACCAGATCCAGATCAAGATGGCGCAGGGCGCGAAGCCGGGCGAAGGCGGTCAGCTGCCGGGCCACAAGGTTTCGGAGTACATCGGCAAGCTGCGTTACTCGGTGCCGGGCGTGGGCCTCATTTCGCCGCCGCCGCACCATGACATCTACTCGATCGAAGACCTCGCGCAACTGATTCACGATCTAAAGAACGTGAATCCGTCGTCGTCGATCTCGGTGAAGCTGGTGTCGGAAGTGGGCGTGGGCACGGTGGCGGCCGGCGTGGCGAAGGCCAAGGCCGACCACGTCGTGATCGCTGGTCACGACGGCGGCACGGGCGCGTCGCCGCTCTCGTCGCTCAAGCACGCCGGCACGCCGTGGGAACTCGGCCTCGCCGAAACCCAGCAAACTCTGGTGCTGAACCAGCTGCGCGGCCGCATTCGCGTGCAGGCCGACGGCCAGATGAAGACGGGCCGCGACGTGGTGATCGGCGCGCTGCTCGGCGCCGATGAATTCGGCTTCGCGACGGCGCCGCTCGTCGTCGAGGGCTGCATCATGATGCGCAAGTGCCACCTGAACACCTGCCCGGTCGGCGTCGCGACGCAGGATCCGGTGCTGCGCGCGAAGTTCTCGGGCCAGCCCGAGCACGTCGTCAACTTCTTCTTCTTCATCGCCGAGGAAGTGCGCGAAATCATGGCGCAACTGGGCATCCGCAAGTTCGACGACCTCGTCGGCCGCTCGGATCTGCTCGACACCCGCCGCGGCGTGGAACACTGGAAGGCGAAGGGTCTCGACTTCTCGCGCGTGTTCTACCAGCCGCAAGTCGGCGCCGAAGTCGCGCGCCTGCACGTGGAGTCGCAAGACCACGGTCTCGACCGCGCGCTCGATCACACGCTGATCGAGAAGGCGAAGGCCGCGATCGAAACGGGCGAGCACGTCTCGTTCATCCAGCCGGTGCGCAACGTGAACCGCACGGTCGGCGCGATGCTCTCGGGCGTCGTCGCGAAGAAGTACGGCCACGACGGCCTGCCGGAAGACACGATCCACATCCAGCTCAAGGGTACGGCGGGTCAAAGCTTCGGCGCGTTCCTCGCACGCGGCATCACGCTTGATCTCGTGGGCGACGGCAACGACTACGTCGGCAAGGGCCTTTCGGGCGGCCGCATCATCATCCGTCCGACCAACGACTTCCGCGGCAAGTCCGAAGAAAACATCATCTGCGGCAACACGGTGTTGTACGGCGCGCTCGAAGGCGAAGCCTTCCTGCGTGGCGTGGCGGGCGAGCGTTTCGCGGTGCGTAACTCGGGCGCGACGGCGGTCGTCGAAGGCACGGGCGACCACGGCTGCGAATACATGACCGGCGGCACGGTGGTCGTGCTCGGCGAGACGGGCCGCAACTTCGCGGCCGGCATGTCGGGCGGCATCGCCTACGTGTACGACCCGGACGGCACGTTTGCCGGCAAGTGCAACAAGTCGATGGTCGCGCTCGAACCGGTCCTGCAACAGGCCGAGCAGGAGCGCACCGTGGACCGCGCGCTGTGGCATACGGGCCAGACCGACGAAGCGCTGCTCAAGGGACTCGTCGAGCGTCACTTCCAGTTCACGGGCTCGCCGCGTGCGAAGGCGCTGCTCGAAAACTGGGATGCGGCGCGCCGCCAGTTCGTGAAGGTGTTCCCGACGGAATACAAGCGCGCACTGGGCGAACTCGGCGCGAAGAAGGCGAACCAGGAAGAACTGGCCGCCTGATCTGGCAACCGGGTCGCGAGACGACTGAACGAAGACGAAGCGCCCGCCGCGCGAAAAGTTGCGCGGCGGCGGGCGCGGTCCCCTCACCGCGAATTTTCGCGAATAGATAGAGACAGACGAGAACCAAATATGGGTAAGGCAACCGGTTTTCTCGAGTTCGAGCGCCAGCATGAGGCGTACGAAGCACCGCTCACGCGCGTGAAGCACTACAAGGAATTCGTCGCGGCGCTCTCCGACGCCGACGCGAAGATCCAGGGCGCGCGCTGCATGGACTGCGGCATCCCGTTCTGCAACAACGGCTGTCCGGTCAACAACATCATTCCGGACTTCAACGACCTCGTGTTCCGCCAGGACTGGAAGAGTGCGATCGACGTCCTGCATTCCACGAACAACTTTCCCGAGTTCACGGGCCGCATCTGCCCGGCGCCCTGCGAAGCGGCGTGCACGCTCGGCATCAACGACGATCCCGTAGGCATCAAGTCGATCGAGCACGCGATCATCGACAAGGCCTGGGCCGAAGGCTGGGTCGCGCCGCAAGTGGCGAAGCACAAGACCGGCAAGAAGGTCGCTGTCGTCGGTTCGGGCCCCGCGGGCCTCGCCGCCGCGCAGCAGCTCGCGCGCGCTGGCCACGAGGTGACGGTGTTCGAGAAGAACGACCGCATCGGCGGCCTGCTGCGTTACGGCATCCCCGACTTCAAGCTGGAAAAGTGGCTGATCGACCGCCGCATGCGCCAGATGGAAGCCGAAGGCGTGACGTTCCGCACCAATGTCTTCATCGGCAAGGGCGAGCTGCCCGCGTTCATCGGCAACACGGCGAAGGAAACCCTCTCGCCGGACGAGCTGAAAGAACAGTTCGATGCCGTGGTGATCGCTGGCGGTTCGGAAACGCCGCGTGATCTGCCGGTGCCGGGCCGCGAGCTCGAGGGCATCTACTACGCGATGGAATTCCTGCCGCAGCAGAACAAGGTCAACGCCGGCGACAAGCTGCCGAACCAGCTGCTCGCCAAGGGCAAGCACGTGGTGGTGATCGGCGGCGGCGATACGGGCTCCGACTGCGTGGGCACCTCGAACCGTCACGGCGCGAAGAGCGTCACGCAGTTCGAACTGCTGCCGCAGCCGCCCGAGGAAGAGAACAAGCCGCTCGTGTGGCCGTACTGGCCGATCAAGCTGCGCACGTCGTCGTCGCACGAGGAAGGCTGCTCGCGTGACTGGGCGGTCGCCACGAAGCGCCTCGAAGGCAAGAACGGCAAGGTCGAGAAGCTGATCGCCGCGCGTGTGGAGTGGAAGGACGGCAAGATGGTCGAAGTTCCGGGCTCGGAATTCGAAATGAAGGCCGACCTCGTGCTGCTCGCCATGGGCTTCACGCAGCCGCTTTCGCCGGTGCTTGAAGCGTTCGGCGTCGACAAGGATGCGCGCGGCAATGTGCGTGCCTCGACCGAGGGCGAGAAGGCTTACTACACGTCGGTCGACAAGGTCTTCACCGCCGGCGACATGCGCCGCGGCCAGTCGCTGGTCGTCTGGGCGATCCGTGAGGGCCGCCAGTGCGCACGTTCCGTCGATGCGTTCCTGATGGGCAGTTCGGAGCTGCCGCGTTGAATCCAGTGCGCCCGTCGGTAAGACCTGGCGCGCGGGAGACGGCAGGAGACACGAAGCGAGAAAACCGGGCACCCGCAAGGGTGACCCGGTTTTTTTTGTCCTTGTTGCCGAAGCGCCAACTCTGGCCGTCAGGGTTACCATGACGCGATTGCCCGACCGAACCCAAGGCCCGCCGATCATGTCCGAAGCCCCCGAGATCGATCGCGATACGCAAGAATGGCGGCGCTGCTTCGTCGCGCTCGCGCCCGATGCCGCATCGCGCGACGCGCTGGCCACAATCGACGTGCCGCCCAACGCGCGGCGCGTGCCCTACGCCCAATTGCATCTGACGGTGGCATTCATCGGCGCGATGTCGTTCGGCCAGGGGGAAATGCTCTCGCGGCGGCTCGCGGAGCACGTGCCGAGCATTCCGCCCGCACAGGTCACGAACATCGAAAGCTGGCCCGGGCGGGCACATCCGCGGCTTATGGTGGCCGTGCTGGCGATGTCCGATGCGTTCACGGCGCTCGACTGGCGCGTGCGTTCGCTGATGGGGGAGGTGGGATTGCCGCTCGACGCACGGGCGTTTCGCCCACATGTAACGCTTGCCAGATTCTCGCGCGACGCGGTGGGCGCGCCGGCCGCGAGAGGCGGCGAAGCATTGCCGCCGCTGCAGTTCGAGTCGCTGGTGCTGTATTCGAGCACGCTTGCAAAGCAGGGCGCTCGCTACGAGGCGCTGGCGAGCGTCGCGCTGGGTTGAGGCATCGCCCCGCATAGCATTAGCGCCGCTTTAGCGTCGATAGCGGGCGAGCGTCAAACCATCAGGTCGATTTCCGGCAAGCTCGCCGCACACGTGCGGCGTCAGCGCGATGCCGCGCCATGCAATGCGGCGCGCGAGCGCTGCGCCGATCCCCGAGCCCGGCTCCTGATCAGCACGACGCGCTCGCAGCGCTCGCCCCCGCTCACGCGGCGACGCGCTCTTCAGGCATGCGCTCGATCTCGAGCGTTTCGTGGTGGTACGCCTCGAGCGATTCGCGGTGCGCGACGCTCACGATCGCCGCCTTCGGCAGGCGCTCCACGAAGAGCTTGTAGAGGCGGCCTTCGTTGTCGGGATCGAGCGCGCTCGTCGCTTCGTCGAGGAACAGGTAGTCGGGCTTGTGCAGCAGCACGCGCGCGCCGGCGAGACGTTGCTGCTCGCCCGGCGAGAGCACACGCGTCCAGTGCGCCGACTCGCCCAGGCGGTCCACGTAATCCTCGAGACGGCAGGCACGCAGCGCTTCGCGGCAGTCTTCGTCGCTGTAGTCGTCGGCGGGCGAGGGGTAGGTGAGCGCGGCCTTGAGCGTGCCGATCGGCAGATAGCTCTGCTGCGGGATGAACATCATGCGCGCGTCCACGGGCGCGTCGATCGAGCCTTCGCCGAACGGCCAGAGGCCCGCGAGCGCGCGCATCAGCGTGCTCTTGCCGGCGCCCGACGGTCCGCGCACGAGCCAGCGCGAGCCCGGCTTGATGGCGATGTCACGCACCTCGGAAAGCGGCGTGCCGTTGGGCAGCGAGAGCTTGAGGTGCTCGGTGGCGAGCTCGTTGCTGTCGACGAAGTGCAGGTTGATGCCGCCGTGCTCGGTGGCGGGCGAGACCGATTCCTTCAGGCGCGGCGAGTGGACCACGCGCACGAATTCGCGCAGACGGTTCACCGTAGCGCGCCATTCGACCAGCGTCGAGTAACTGTTGATGAACCACGAAAACGAGTCGCTCACGGTGCCGAAGGCCTGCGAGATCTGCATCAGCACGCCGAACGTGAACGCGCCGGCGAAGTAGCGCGGCGCCGCCACCACGAGCGGGAAGATGATGGCGATCTGGCCGTAGAAGCTCAGCACGAAGGTGAGGCGCTTCGTGTACTTCATCACGCGCCACCAGTTTTCGCGGATGTGCTGGAAGAGGCCTTGGGCGTTGCTGCGCTCGGTGTCCATGCCGTCGTAGAGCGCGATTTGCTCGGCGTTTTCGCGCAGGCGGATCAGGCCGAAGCGGAAATCCGCTTCCACCTTTTGCTGCTGGTAGTTGATCGACACGAGCGGGTGGCCGACCTTCTGGATCACGAACGAGCCGAACACGGCGTAGAGTGCGGCGGCCCAGACCATGTAGCCCGGAATCGCGAGAGGGTGGCCCCCCAGCGTGACGGTGAGCGCGCCGGCGAGGGTCCACAGGATCGTGATGAACGAGACGAGCGTGACGACCGTAGAGAGCAGGTCGAGCGTGAGCGAGAGCGTGCTCGTGGCGAACGACTGGAGGTCGTCGCTGATCCGCTGGTCGGGGTTGTCGGCGAGGCGGTCGCGCTCGATGCGATAGAACGCGCCCTTGCCGAGCCACTCGTTCAGGAAGCGGTTGGTGAGCCACTGGCGCCAGCGAAATCCGAGCATCTGGCGCAGATAGCGGCCGTACACCGCGAGGATGATGAAGCCGAAGGCCAGTTCCGTGAAAGTGACGAGCAAAGGCGGGAAGCGCTTGACGTCCTTGGCCTGCAGCGCGTTGTAGAACTCCGCGCTCCAGCCGTTGAGCCGCACGTTGATCCACACGACGAGCAGGTTCATCACGATGATCGCGACGAGCAGGCCCCAGGCGACCCAGCGTTCCTCGGAGACCCAGTAAGGCTTGATCAGACTCCATGCGGTGATCTTCTGATGCTCGTTCTGATCTGGCGTGGCGCTGGCAGGTTGGTTGGTCATGTGCATCCTGATGTTGTGCTGGGCCGCGTGGCCCGCTTAGGCCGTTGGCCGCGCCCCGCGCGGCGGCCGCTTCGCAGCGACGGCGCGCAGCAATATTCGCAGCGATTCTGTCGGCAGCCGCTTAAGTGAGACTTAATGAACCCATACGGAGACGAAAGCAGTGACAAAAGCGCGCGCCGGCGCTGCCGTCGCGTGGCGCTCATTGTCTCACCGCCCGGGCTTGCGGGGCGAAATTGGCGGGCCGAGGGCATTGTGCCAGAGCGGAAGCCCCGTTCCGCCGAGGTTTGCGGGCCGCGCGCGTTTTGTGGTCTAATCGGCGTTGACGAAACAGGGGTGCTTCACCGGTATGCGGGGCATGCCGTACTGAGGCTGAGAGAGACCCTTCGCACCCGATCCGGGTAATACCGGCGCGGGAAGTTTCCAGAAAGTCTTACCGGAGCGTCCAGCGTTTGCACGGGCGCCAGGATTCCCGCCGGGCTGCGCTACCGGCGCACGGTTCGGTACGATTTCCGTATCGGCCGTCTGCGCCGCATAGCCTCCACGGTCGGCCTTGCCAGCCGGTTTCGTCCTTGGGTACGTCTGCTTGCCGTACGGAAAGGATACGATGACCGCTTATTCTGTTGCTTGTTCCCCGATATTCGCCGCTTTCGCCTTGTGCGACGGAGCGTCGTCATGAGTCGCGCCCATCAACGCAGCGCGGGCGGCGTGCCCGACTTCGCCGTGCTCGGCGGCGGCCTGTGCGGCCGGCTCGTCGCCTGGCGTCTCGCAGGCGAGGGGCATCGCGTCGCGCTCTACGAGCGTGGCGGGCCGGAGGGCGGCGAAGCCGCCGCCTGGGTCGCGGCCGCCATGCTCGCACCACTCGCCGAGGCCGCCGTTGCGGAGTTGCTGATCACCGAGCTGGGTGTCGCCTCGCTCGAATCCTGGCCGCGCATCCTGGCCGAGCTGCCCGAGCCCGTGTTCTTCCAGCGCAACGGAACGCTCGTGGTCTGGCATAGCGCCGATCGCACCGAAGCGCCGCTCTTCGAGCGCCGCGTGCGCGCCAACGCGCCACGCTCGCTCGCCGACGCGAACTTCGTCGCGCTCGCCGGCGCGCAGCTGGACGCGGCCGAGCCCGCGCTCGCAGGTCGCTTCGCGCGCGGCTGGCTGCTCGCCGGCGAAGGCCAGCTCGACAATCGTCAGGCGTTGGCCGCGCTCGCGGCCGGTCTCGCTGCGCGTGGCGTCGAGACGCACTGGCACACGACGGTCGACGAGGCGAACCCGCCGTCCGCGCGCGTGACGATCGACTGCCGCGGGCTGGGTGCCAAGGCAGCGCTGCCGGGTCTGCGAGGCATTCGCGGCGAAGTCGCGCGCGTGCACGCGCCGGGCATCACGCTCACGCGCCCCGTGCGGCTCCTGCATCCGCGCTACCCGCTCTATATCGCGCCCAAGGAGAACGATGTCTTCGTGATCGGCGCGACCGAGATCGAAGGCGAGGACCGCTCGCCCGTGAGCGTGCGCTCGGCGCTCGAATTGCTGAGCGCGGCCTTCGCGGTGCATCCGGCGTTCGGCGAGGCGCGCATCCTGGAGCTCAATACGCAATGCCGCCCGACGCTGCCCGACCACCGCCCGGCGCTCATCTGGGACAGCAAGGCGACGCTGCGCGTGAACGGCCTCTACCGGCACGGTTTCATGATCGCGCCGGAAGTCGCCGACGAAGCCGTGCGTGTCGCTCAAGCGCTGCTCGACGCACGCGTGACCGACGCCGATTCGTTCGAATCGCTGCGGCGCGCGTCGCGCTGGGGCGAGATGTTGCACGCGCAGGGCGCGCACGAGCCGGCCTGACATGCAGCCAGGCCGCGCCGCGAGAAACACACTGCAGTTCGAGAACGTATTTGCCATGGACATTCATATCAACCAGAAGCCGATCACGCTGCCCGAGGGCGCGACCGTCGCCGATGCGCTCGCCGCGTTCGGCGCGCGTCCGCCGTTCGCCGTTGCGCTGAACGGCGATTTCGTGGCGCGTGCCCAGCATGGCGCGCGCGCGCTCCAGGCGGGCGACCGCCTCGACGTCGTGAGCCCCGTGGCGGGCGGTTGAGCCGCCCTCCGCCCGGCCGCCTGTCGCGCGCAGCGCCGCCTGTCGCATAGGTCGCCAGCGCGCTTTCACGACCCCGCCAAGGACATCTACCCATGACCACCCCTTCCACCGCCGACGCATTCACGCTCTACGGCGAAACCTTCGCGAGCCGCGTGCTGCTCGGCACGTCGCGTTATCCGTCACTGCAGTCGCTCGCCGACTCGATGGCTGCCGCGCGCCCCGGCATGATCACCGTCGCGCTGCGCCGCCAGATGAACGAGGGCACCGCCGAGGCGGGCTTCTTCGACCTGCTCAAGCGCCAAGGCGTGCCGCTCCTGCCGAACACGGCGGGCTGTCTCACTGTCAACGAGGCGGTCACGACCGCGCACATGGCGCGCGAAGTCTTCGAAACCGACTGGATCAAGCTCGAGCTGATCGGCGACGACTACACGCTGCAGCCCGATCCGGTCGGCCTGATCGAAGCCGCGTCGCGGCTCGTGAAGGACGGCTTCAAGGTGTTGCCGTACTGCACCGAGGACCTCGTGATCGGCCGCCGTCTGCTCGATGCGGGCTGCGAGGCGCTCATGCCGTGGGGCGCGCCGATCGGCACCGGCAAGGGCGTGATCAATCCATACGGCCTGCGCGTGCTGCGCGAACGCCTGCCCGATGTGCCGCTGATCGTCGATGCGGGACTCGGCGTGCCTTCGCATGCCTGTCAGGTGATGGAGTGGGGCTTCGACGGCGTGCTGCTCAACACGGCGGTTTCGCAGGCCACGCACCCCGCGGCGATGGCACGCGCATTCGCGCTCGGCGTCGAGGCGGGTCGCACTGCGTATCTCGCCGGGCCGATGGCCGAGCGCGAGGCCGCAGTGGCGAGCACGCCCGTGGTCGGCATGCCGTTCTGGCACCAGGATGGAGACAAGCGATGACCGATACGCTGCGACTGAAGGACCGAGAGCTGTTCTGGCCGCCCGCGGACGAACTCACGGAAACGGCGGAGCGCATTCGCGCGCGCCTCGGCGACTGGCCGCCCACGCATGCGCCGTGGCGCATTTGCTTAACGCCGCCCGATGCGCCCAATGGCGGCGATCTGATCATCGTGACCGACGCGGCGCCGCATCTCGCCAGCATCGCCCGCTGGATGACCGACGGCGCCGGCGTGATCGAAGCCGCGGGCGAGAGCCCGAAGGCGGCGCGCGCCACGCTGCATCTGGGCGGCGAGCGCTACGCGCTCGAAGGGGAGCTCGCCGAGGACTGGATCCCGGCGCTGGCGGCATTCCTCGACTGCGGATTCGATCCGCATGACGCGCTCGTGCTCGCGATGGCCTGGCGCGACGGCGACGAGCGGCAGCACGACGCCTGGCCCGTCGACATCCAGCGTTTTCCGCGCGTGCTGGGCCTGCCGGCCGCGCCCGCGCAGGCCTTCGCGCCGTGCCCGGCGAAGCTTGGCCTGTACCCGGTGCTGCCCACGGCGGACTGGGTCGAGCGCGTGCTCGACTACGGCGTGAAGACAGTGCAGCTGCGCAGCAAGCAGCCCAGGTCACCGGCGCTCACGAACGAAATCGGGCGCTGCGTCGCGGCGGGCCGCAAGCACGACGCGCAGCTTTTCATCAACGACCACTGGCAGGAGGCGATCGCCGCCGGAGCCTATGGCGTGCACCTGGGCCAGGAAGACCTGCGCGAAGCCGACCTCGGCGCGATCGCGGCGGCAGGCGTGCGCCTCGGTCTTTCCACGCACGGCTACTTCGAGATGCTGACGGCGCTGCATTTCGGCCCGAGCTACCTCGCGTGCGGCGCGGTGTTCGCCACGACGACGAAGACGATGCCCACCGCGCCCCAGGGGCTCGCGCGGCTCGCCCGCTACGTGAAGCTGCTGGACGGCGTCGTGCCGATGGTGGCGATCGGCGGTATCGACGGCAATGTGCTGCCCGAGGTGCTCGCAACGGGCGCGGGCAGTGCCGCGGTGGTGCGCGCCGTGACCGAGGCGGCCGACCCGGCCGCTGCAGTTGCTGCATTGCGCAACGCGTTTACGCAATAATGGTCCGCCCTGGCTTGGGGCTGCGCGCCGCGCGCGACTCCAGGCCTCGGGGTGGCCGCAACCGCGACAGCGGGGATGTGGCCTGGATCAACGGCCCCGGGTGCGTCACGGCAGGTTTTCCACGATGACCCTATAATCCGGCCTTCGTGTAAATGGACTGTCTGCCACGTGCCCTTAACCTCTGAGACCCTGCTGGAGCTGCGCGACGTCGACTTCGGCTACGGCGACCGGCTCGTCCTGTCCGGCCTGAACATGCGCTTTCCGCGCGGTCGGGTGGTGGCGGTCATGGGCGCTTCCGGTGGCGGAAAAACAACAGTTCTGCGCCTGATCGGCGGCCTCGTTCGCGCGCAGCGCGGCCAGGTTCTGTTCGGTGGCCAGGACATCGGCGCCCAATCGCGCGAAGGCCTGTACGCGCTGCGCCGCAAGATGGGCATGCTGTTCCAGTTTGGCGCGCTGTTTACCGACATGTCGGTGTTCGAGAACGTCGCATTCGCCCTGCGCGAGCACACCGATTTGCCCGAAGAGCTGATCCGCGACCTCGTGTTGATGAAGCTCAATGCCGTGGGCCTGCGTGGCGCGCGCGACCTCGCTCCGTCGGAAATCTCGGGCGGCATGGCGCGCCGCGTGGCGCTTGCCCGCGCCATCGCCCTCGACCCCGAGCTGATGATGTACGACGAGCCGTTCGCCGGCCTCGATCCCATTTCGCTCGGCATCACCGCGAACCTCATCCGCACGCTCAACGACGCGCTCGGCGCGACCTCGATCCTCGTCACGCACGACGTGCCCGAGTCGTTCGCGATCGCCGACTACGTCTATTTCATGTCGAACGGCCGCGTGCAGGCGCAAGGCACGCCCGCCGAGCTGCGCGCCTCGACGGACCCGACCGTGCGCCAGTTCATCGACGGCGCGCCGGACGGCCCGTTCCGCTTTCACTACCCGTCGAACCTGCCGCTCGAAGCGGACTTCGGCATTGGCGGAGGACGCTCATGATCGGCGCCATCAGCTCGATCGGGCGCAACGTGCTCGACACCATCGCGCGCGCGGGGCACGCCACGCGCTTCTTCGTGCGCCTCGTCCTCGAATTCTTCCCGCTGCTGCGCCGCCCGCGGCTCGTCACGAAGCAGATCCACTTCGTCGGTAACTATTCGTTGTTGATCATCGCCGTGTCGGGCCTCTTCGTGGGCTTCGTGCTCGGCCTGCAGGGCTACTACACGCTCAACCGCTACGGCTCCGAACAGGCGCTCGGGTTGCTCGTGGCGCTTTCGCTCGTGCGCGAGCTGGGGCCCGTCGTCACGGCGCTGCTGTTCGCGGGCCGCGCGGGCACATCGCTCACGGCCGAGATCGGCCTCATGAAGGCGGGCGAGCAGCTCACCGCCATGGAGATGATGGCGGTGGACCCCGTGCGCATCGTAATCGCGCCGCGCATGTGGGCGGGCGTGGTCGCCATGCCGGTTCTCGCGGCGATCTTCAGCGCGGTCGGCATTCTGGGCGGCTACGTGGTGGGCGTCGTGCTCATCGGCGTGGACGCCGGTGCGTTCTGGTCGCAAATGCAGGGCGGCGTGGACGTCTGGGCAGACGTGGGCAACGGCGTGATCAAGAGCATCGTGTTCGGCTTCGCTGTCACGTTCACCGCGCTTTATCAGGGTTATGAGGCCAAGCCCACGCCGGAGGGCGTGTCGCGCGCGACCACGAAGACGGTCGTGTACGCATCGCTCGCGGTGCTCGGCCTCGACTTCCTGCTCACCGCGCTGATGTTCAGCTAATGGCGCCGGGCAGTGTCCCGGCCGCGCGGCGCTCGCGTGAGCGCCGCCGCAAAGGATTCTCATTGGGATGACGATGAAAAAGAATGCTCTCGACTTCTGGGTCGGCCTGTTCGTGGTGCTGGGTTTTATCGCGCTGCTGTTTCTCGCGCTGAAGGCGGGCAACATGAGTTCGCTGTCGTTCCAGCGCACCTACGCGGTGAAGCTCAAGTTCGACAACATCGGCGGGCTCAAGCCGCGCGCGCCAGTCAAGAGCGCGGGCGTGACGGTGGGCCGGGTGGCGTCGATCGGCTTCGACTCCAACACCTATCAGGCGTTGGTGACGATCAACCTCGACCAGCAGTATCAGTTTCCGAAGGACACCTCGGCGAAGATCCTGACGTCCGGCTTGCTCGGCGAGCAGTACATCGGCCTCGAGCCGGGCGGCGACTCTGAAATGCTCAAGGACGGCGACACGATTTCGATGACGCAGTCGGCCATCGTGCTCGAAAACCTGATCGGCCAGTTCCTGTATAGCAAGGCGGCCGATTCGGGCGCCGCCAAGGCGTCCAACGGCGCGCCCAACAGCGCACCGAACGGCGCGAGCACGGATGCAGCGTCTGCCGCGGCGCCCGCGCCGGCACCTGCGCAGGCGCCGGCTGCTTCGGCGGCCCAATAAGGAGAAAAGAATGACGACCATGCGCATGCGCGCCATTACGCTCGGCGTTGCCGCGCTTGCACTCGGGGGGTGTTCGACGGTGCAGACACCGTCGAAGGAAGACCCATGGGAAGGCTTCAACCGCACGGTGTACACGTTCAACGACAAGGTTGACCAGTACGCGCTCAAGCCGGTGGCGCAGGGCTACGTAAAGGTGACGCCGCAGCCGGTGCGCGACAGCGTGACGAACTTCTTCGCGAACATCGGTGATGTCTACAACGCAGCGAACAACCTCCTGCAGTTGAAGATCGCCGATGGCGTTTCGGACATCATGCGGATCGTGATCAACACGGTGTTCGGTGTCGGCGGTCTTTTCGACGTCGCGACGCTCGCGAAGCTGCCCAAGCACAACCAGGACTTCGGCCTCACGCTCGGCCACTACGGGGTGCCGCCCGGCCCGTTCCTCGTGCTGCCGCTCTTCGGCCCGAGCACGGTGCGCGACGGCGTCGGCCTCGTGCCCAACTACTTCATCAATCCGCTCACGTATGTCGAGCCGGCCGGGCTGTCGTGGGGCCTCTATGGCCTGAACGTGGTGAGCACGCGCGCGAATCTGCTGGGGGCGAGCGACCTGCTCGAAGGTGCGGCGATCGACCGCTATTCGTTCATCCGCAATGCCTATCTGCAGCGCCGCCGCTATCTGCTCTCGGACGGACGCTCGACGGACAACAACCTGCCGGACTACGGCGACGGCGCACCGCCGCCGAAGTACGAAGATGTCGACGAAGGCGCGGCGCCAGGCGCAGCGGCTACGGGCGCGGCGGGTGGCGCGGCTCCCGCACCTGCATCGGCGGCTCCCGCAGCGGCGGTTCCGGCCTCGGGTAGCGCGCGTGCCGCCGCACCGAACGCGGCCAGCATGCCGCCGGCGTCCCCGGGCGGCGCAACGACCGCTCCGGCCACGCTAGAAGGGCCGGCTGGCGCAGCCGCGCCGGAAGGCGCGTCGCAGACGACGGTCCCCGGCGACCAGATGGTCCCGCCGGCCCGCATCGGCATCCCGGGCATGTTGCGTCTGCGTTGAGCGCTGCACCCGGCGAGGCTACGCGCCTCGTCGGGCGATTCGTCCGACGTAAATGTCTGACGTAACAAGCAGAAACGCTTGTCGCAGATTGCTCTCAGTTTTTGACACAGCGAGATAGAACTCGCGTGATATCGTTGGCTTCACCGGGGCGCATGTCCCCAAACCAGCAGGACTCGATATGAAAAAATTCTTTCTGTACCCGATCTTTGCGATGTTTCTTTCGTTTGCCGGCGGCGCGTTCGCGCAGACGGTGGACACCAGCAATCCCGACGCGATGATGAAGACGATCACGCAGCAGGTCATGGACCAGATCAAGGGTGACAAGTCGATCCAGGGTGGCGACCTCAGCAAGATCACGCAGCTCGTGAACGAGAAGATCCTGCCATACACCGACTTCCGCCGCACCACGCAGCTGGCGATGGGCCGCAACTGGCGTACGGCCACGCCGGAACAGCAGCAGCAGGTCATCGAGCAGTTCAAGACGCTGCTCATCCGCACGTACTCGGGCGCGCTGGCCCAGGTGCGCGATCAGCAGATCCAGTACAAACCGTTCCGCGCGAACCCTGACGACACCGACGTCGTGGTCCGTTCGACGGTGCTGAACAACGGCCAGCCGATCGAGCTCGACTATCGCCTGTACAAGACGGCCCAGGGCTGGCGCGTGTATGACATCAACGTGCTCGGCGCATGGCTGATCCAGGCGTACCAGCAGCAGTTCCAGGAAAAGATCCAGCAGGGCGGCGTGGACGGTCTCATCCAGTTCCTCACGCAGCGCAACCAGCAGCTCGCATCGGGCAAGGCGACCTCGTGAGCGAGCGCTTCGCCACCGGCGCCAACCTCACCCACGCGAGCGCGAATGCCGCGCTCGCGGCCGGGATCGAGCAGATCGCGGCGGGCGCAACCGCAGTGGACTGCACGGCGCTCACGCAGTTCGACTCGTCGGCGCTCGCCGTGCTGATCGCGTGGCAGCGCGCCGCGCGCGAACGCGGCGCCGCCCTCGCCGTGCTCAATCTGCCTCCCGCGCTCGCGTCCCTCGCGCGCGCCTATGGCGTCGACACGCTCCTGCACGAGCGACATTGACGCGAGTCGCCTGGCCGGACGCGAAGCGCCCGGGCGGCAAGCCGCCGCGCAACCAGACCGACGCTTCCTCATTCCAGGGCCAGGCCGGGGTTTCCGACTTGGCCTATAATCAACCGTTTTTTGGGCGCTGCCTCGGCGCAATAGCACCGGTGTAAAAGCCGTGCGCGGAGACGGCAAAGCCGGCCTCATAAGCCGTCCCCAATTCCGGTCTTCCCCGCAGCATCGATGCACTCTTGAGCCGCGCCGTTCGCAAACGGGCGGCGTATTTGTCATGCCAGCCATAGAAATCCGCAACGTCAAGAAGCGCTACAAGGCGCTTCAGGCGCTCAAGGGCGTCAGCTTCACGGTCGAAGACGGCGAGTTCTTCGGGCTGCTCGGCCCGAACGGCGCGGGCAAGACGACGCTCATCAGCATTCTGGCCGGGCTCGCCCGCGCGGACGAGGGCTCGATCGCCGTGCGCGGCCACGACGTCGTCTCCGACTACCGCAACGCGCGCCGCAATCTGGGCGTCGTGCCACAGGAACTGGTGTTCGATCCGTTCTTCACCGTGCGCGAGACGCTGCGCATCCAGTCCGGCTACTTCGGTCTGCGCAACAACGACGCGTGGATCGACGAGGTCATGGCCAATCTCGATCTCACCGAGAAGGCCGATGTGAACATGCGCGCACTCTCGGGCGGCATGAAGCGGCGCGTGCTCGTTGCGCAGGCGCTGGTGCACCGTCCGCCCGTGATCGTGCTTGACGAGCCCACCGCCGGCGTGGACGTGGAACTGCGTCAAACGCTCTGGAAATTCATCTCGCGCCTGAATCGCGAAGGGCACACCATCGTGCTCACCACGCACTATCTGGAAGAAGCCGAGCAATTGTGCGATCGCATCGCCATGCTGCGGCGCGGCGAGATGGTCGCGCTGGAGCGCACGAGCACGCTGCTGCAGCGCTTCGCTGGCACGCAGCTCTATTTGCGCTTCTCGGAAGGCGTGCTGCCCGCCGAGTTGCGCGCGCTCGAAGTCGATCCGTCGAATGTCAACGCGCGCCAGCACCTCTTGCGCCTCGCGAGCTACGACGACGTGGAGCGCATTCTCGCGACGTGCCGCGCAAATGGCTGCAAGCTCGAAGAAGTGGAAGTGCGCAAGGCCGATCTGGAGGATGTCTTCGTGCAGGTGATGAACGGTCCTGAAATGGTCGAGGGTCTCGCATGAGCGCCTGGCGTGGTGGATTCGGCACGCTGTTCTACAAGGAAGTGCTGCGCTTCTGGAAGGTCGCCTTCCAGACCGTTCTCGCGCCCGTCATCACCGCGCTGCTCTATCTCACGATCTTCGGGCACGCGCTGCGCGGCCACGTCGAGGTTTATCCCGGCGTGGAGTACACGAGCTTCCTGGTTCCCGGCCTCGTGATGATGAGCGTGTTGCAGAACGCCTTCGCGAACAGTTCGTCGTCCTTGATCCAGTCGAAGATCACGGGCAATCTCGTATTCGTTCTGCTGCCGCCGCTCGCAGCCTGGGAAATGTTCGGCGCCTACGTGCTCGCCTCGATCGTGCGCGGCCTCGCTGTCGGCGCGGGCGTGTTCGTCGTGACGATCTGGTTCATTCCGATGAGCTTCGCCGCGCCGTTGTACATCATCGGTTTCGCGGTGCTCGGCTCGGCAATCCTCGGTACGCTCGGCCTGATCGCCGGGATCTGGGCGGAGAAGTTCGACCAGCTCGCGGCGTTTCAAAACTTTCTCATCATGCCGCTCACGTTTCTTTCGGGCGTGTTTTATTCGACGCATACGCTGCCGCCCGTGTGGCGCGAGGTGTCGCGACTCAACCCGTTCTTCTACATGATCGATGGTTTTCGCTTTGGGTTCTTCGGCCTGTCCGACATCAACCCGCTCGTGAGCCTTTCGATCGTTTTCGTGTTTTTCGTGGCGCTGGCCGCGTTCGCGATGCGTCTGCTCGCGAGCGGGTACAAGCTGCGCCACTAGCGCACTATCAGGCAGGAGCCATACTCATGTTGCCGACACCGGAACAGGTCAAGCAGTACATCTCGGCAGGGCTCGCGTGCGAGCACCTCGAAGTCGAAGGCGATGGCCAGCACTTCTTCGCGACGATCGTTTCCTCAGCATTCGACGGCAAGCGCTTGATCCAGCGCCATCAGCTCGTCTACGCGGCGCTCGGCGAGCGCATGCGCGAGGAAATCCACGCGCTCAGCATGAAGACGCTCACGCCCGCCGAATGGCAGAACGCATAATCTGGAATCTCAGTGCGAATCACCCAGGATAAAAGCGCCGCAGCAAGCGGCGCTGCTCAACACCAAGCGACCCACGAAGCGAACCCGCAAGCCGGGCGCACCGATCAGGAAATCTCAGGCATGGATAAACTCGTCATCGTCGGCGGGCAGAGGCTCGCAGGGGAAGTGGCTGTTTCGGGTGCGAAGAACGCTGCGTTGCCCATTCTCTGCGCAGGCCTTCTGAGCGCCGAACCCGTTCATCTCGACAACGTGCCCGACCTCCAGGACGTGCGCACCACGCTCAAGCTGCTCAACCAGATGGGCGTGCGCACGGAGCAGGACGGCGCGCGCGTGCAGCTCGACGCCTCGAACGTCGACAACCTCGTGGCGCCGTATGAACTCGTGAAGACCATGCGCGCCTCGATCCTCGTGCTCGGCCCGCTCGTCGCGCGCTTCGGCGAGGCGAAGGTGTCGCTGCCCGGCGGCTGCGCGATCGGCGCGCGGCCCGTGGATCAGCACATCAAGGGCCTGCAGGCGATGGGCGCCGAGATCAACATCGAGCACGGCTTCATCGAGGCGCGCGCGAAGCGCCTGAAGGGCGCGCGCATCGTCACCGACATGATCACCGTCACCGGCACGGAAAACCTGCTGATGGCCGCCGTGCTCGCCGAGGGCGAGACCGTGATCGAGAACGCCGCGCGCGAGCCCGAAGTGGGCGACCTCGCGCATCTGCTCGTCGCGATGGGCGCGAAGATCGAGGGCATCGGCACCGACCGCCTCGTCATCCAGGGCGTGGACAAGCTGCACGGCGCGCGCCACACCGTCATTCCCGACCGCATCGAAGCGGGCACGTTCCTGTGCGCGGTCGCGGCCGCGGGCGGCGACGTCACGTTGCGCCACGTACGTCCGCACATCCTCGACGCCGTCACGGACAAGCTGCGCGAAGCCGGCGTGACGATCGAGGAAGGCGAAGACTGGATGCGCGTGCGCATGGACGAGCGCGCGCGCGCCGTGAACGTGCGCACCTCCGAATATCCGGCGTTCCCGACCGACATGCAGGCGCAGTTCATGGCGCTCAACGCGATCGCGGACGGCACCTCGCAGGTCGTCGAGACGATCTTCGAGAACCGCTTCATGCACGTGCAGGAACTGAACCGCCTCGGCGCGCACATCACGATCGACGGCAAGACGGCACTCGTGACGGGCGTGGAAAAGCTCTCGGGCGCGAAGGTCATGGCAACCGATCTGCGTGCTTCGGCAAGCCTCGTGATCGCGGGCCTGTGCGCCGATGGCGAAACGCTGATCGACCGCATCTATCACCTCGACCGCGGCTACGACCGCATGGAAGCGAAGCTCACGAAGATCGGCGCGAACGTGAAGCGCATCAAAGGGAGTGCGGTATGAGCACGGTCGAGTCCAAGCCGACGCCGGCGGCCGCGGCCAGCGCGCCGCTCACGCTCGCGCTCTCGAAGGGCCGCATTTTCGAAGAGACGATGCCGCTTCTCGCCGCCGCGGGCGTGCAAGTGACCGAAGACCCGGAAACCTCGCGCAAGCTGATCCTGCCGACCACCGACCCGAATCTGCGCGTGATCATCGTGCGCGCGACCGACGTGCCCACCTATGTGGAGTACGGTGCGGCCGACTTCGGCGTGGCGGGCAAGGACGTGCTGCTCGAGCACGGCGGCGGCGGCCTCTATCAGCCGATCGATCTCGACATCGCGCGCTGCCGTCTTTCGGTGGCCGTGAAGGCGGGCTTCGACTACGCGAGCGCGGTGCGCCAGGGCGCGCGCCTGCGCGTGGCGACCAAGTACACGCAAGCCGCGCGCGAGCACTTCGCGGCCAAGGGCGTGCACGTCGACCTCATCAAGCTGTACGGCTCGATGGAACTCGCGCCGCTGGTCGGCCTCGCCGATGCCATCGTCGACCTCGTCAGCACGGGCGGCACGCTGCGCGCGAACAACCTGGTCGAGGTCGAGGAGATCATGGAGATCTCGTCGCGCCTCGTCGTGAATCAGGCGGCGCTCAAGCTCAAGCGCGCGGCGCTGCGGCCCATCATCGACGCGTTCGAACGCGCGTCGCGCCGCGAGCAGGCTGCTTAAGCAGGCGGGCGTCGAGCACCGCCTGCACAACCGATACGGATGGATACCAGCATGGCTATCACGATGCGCAAACTCGATTCCAGCGCCTCAGGCTTCAAAAAGGCGCTGCACGCGGTGCTCGCCTTCGAGGCGAGCGAGGACGAGGCGATCGAGCGCTCCGTCGCCCAGATTCTCGCCGACGTGAAGGCGCGCGGCGACGCCGCCGTGCTCGACTTCACGAACCGTTTCGACCGCCTTGACGCCACCAGCGTCGCGGCGCTCGAGCTGCCGTTCGCCGAACTCGAAGCGGCGCTGGAGAGCCTCGAACCCAAGCAGCGCGCGGCGCTCGAAGCGGCGGCGGCGCGCGTGCGCGGCTACCACGAGAAGCAGCGCATCGAGTGCGGCTCGCATAGCTGGCAATACACCGAAGCCGACGGCACGGTGCTCGGCCAGAAGGTCACGCCGCTCGACCGCGTGGGCCTTTACGTGCCCGGCGGCAAGGCCGCGTATCCGTCGTCCGTGCTGATGAACGCCATTCCCGCGCGGGTGGCGGGCGTGCGCGAAATCGTCATGGTCGTGCCCACGCCGGACGGCGTGAAGAATCCGCTCGTGCTGGCGGCAGCGCTGCTGGGCGGCGTCGATCGCGTGTTCACGATCGGCGGCGCGCAGGCCGTGGCCGCACTCGCCTACGGCACGGACACGATTCCGGCCGTCGACAAGATCTGCGGGCCGGGCAACGCCTACGTGGCCTCGGCCAAGCGCCGCGTGTTCGGCACGGTCGGCATCGATATGATCGCGGGCCCCTCGGAAATCCTCGTGCTGTGCGACGGCACGACCGACCCGCGCTGGGTCGCCATGGACCTGTTCTCGCAGGCCGAGCACGACGAGCTCGCCCAGTCGATCCTGCTGTGCCCGGACGAAGGCTTCATCAGGCGCGTCGAGGAAGCCATCCAGGAACTGCTGCCCAGCATGCCGCGCGCCGAAGTCATCGCCACGTCGCTCACCAACCGCGGTGCGCTCGTGAAGGTGCGCGACATGGCCGAGGCTTGCGCCATCGCCAACGAGATCGCTCCCGAGCACCTCGAAATCTCTGCGCTGGAGCCGCAGAAGTGGGGCGCCGAGATCCGCCACGCGGGCGCGATCTTCCTCGGCCGCTACACGAGCGAGAGCCTGGGCGACTACTGCGCGGGACCCAATCACGTGCTGCCTACGTCTCGTACCGCACGCTTTTCGTCGCCGCTCGGCGTCTATGATTTCATCAAGCGTTCGAGCCTCATCGAGGTCAGTGCCGAAGGCGCACAGACGCTCGGCGAGATCGCAGCCGAGCTTGCCTACGGCGAAGGCCTGCAGGCCCACGCGCGCAGCGCCGAATTCCGGATGAGGCAGGGCTAAAGCCAGATCCCGCGCCTCCTGGCGCGGTGGGCCTGCCTTGCCGGCAGGCAGCATCGCCCGTGCGAAGCGTAGTCGAGTGACGCCGCCGTGCAGCATGGAGACGCTGCGCCGCGGCAAGCCCCGCGAAAAGGCGGGGCGTAACCGCAGGAACGGCAGGAACTACGGGAACTGCAGGCATGAGCCGCACTGTGCCCGGCAGATTGCCCCACACGCAGCAGAGACCACGACGATAACCAGGGCAGCCGGCCTTCCGAGCTGCCCGTGCTGGCGGAGCCGCTTGCGCGAGCCGCCTTTGAACATGACGACACCACAAGACATCATCCGTCGCGATGTGCTCGCGATGACGAGTTACCCCGTGCCCGACGCTGCCGGATTCGTGAAGCTCGACGCCATGGAAAACCCGTTTCCCCTGCCCGCCGATCTTGCGGCGCAACTAGGCGAACGCCTCGCGGCCGTCGCGCTCAATCGCTATCCCGCGCCGCGCCCCGAGGCGCTGATCGCGAAGCTCAAGCGCGCGATGCGCGTGCCGGCCGACTGCGACGTGCTGCTCGGCAATGGCTCGGACGAGATCATCAGCATGATCACCGTCGCGTGCGCGAAGCCGGGAGCAAAGGTGCTCGCGCCGGTGCCGGGCTTCGTCATGTATGCGATGTCGGCGAAGTTCGCGCAGGTCGAATTCGTCGGCGTGCCGCTCAGGGCCGATTTCACGCTCGACCTCGAGGCGATGCTCACGGCGATCGCGGAGCACACGCCCGCCGTGATCTGGCTTGCGTATCCCAACAACCCCACGGGCACGTTGTTCGCCGAGGCGGACATCGAGCGCGTGATCGCGGCCGCGGCGGCGGCGAAGGGCCTCGTGGTGATCGACGAGGCCTACCAGCCGTTCGCGATGCGAAGCTGGATGCCGCGCGCGGGCGAGTTCGACAACGTGGTCGTGATGCGCACGATGTCGAAGCTCGGACTCGCGGGCATCCGCCTCGGCTATCTCGCCGGGCGGCCGTCGTGGCTCAACGAATTCGACAAGGTGCGGCCGCCCTACAACGTGAACGTCCTCACGCAGGCGGCGGCAGACCTGCTGCTCGACCACCTCGACGTGCTCGACGCGCAGGCAGCGCAACTGCGTGCCGAACGTGCGGCGCTGGCGGCCGAAGTGGCGAAGCTGCCCGGTGCTCAGGTGTTCGAAAGCGCGGGCAACTTCCTGCTCGTGCGCGTGCCCGACGCGGCCGCGGTTTTCGACACGCTGCTGTCCGCCCGGATCCTGATCAAAAACGTGGGTAAAATGCACCCATTGCTGGCGAACTGCGTGCGCCTGACCGTTGGGACCCCCGACGAAAACGCCAAACTGCTCGCTGCCCTGAAGCTCGTGCTCCGTTAAGCCGATGCTTCGTTCTCCCATTCTCCTGTTACGGGCTGTTTGAAGGAAATTCCCATGCGCGTCGCGCAAGTCGTTCGCAACACCAGCGAAACGCAAATCCGCGTGAAACTCAATCTGGACGGCACCGGCGAGCAAAAGCTCGCGACCGGCGTGCCGTTTCTCGACCACATGCTCGACCAGATCGCACGACACGGTCTGATCGATCTGGACATCGAGGCGCATGGCGACACGCATATCGACGACCACCATACGGTGGAAGACGTCGGCATCACGCTCGGGCAGGCCGTGGCGCAGGCCATCGGCGACAAGAAGGGCATTCGCCGCTACGGCCACGCCTATGTGCCGCTCGACGAGGCGCTCTCGCGCGTGGTGATCGACTTCTCGGGACGTCCGGGCCTCGAATTCCACGTGCCGTTCACGCGCGCGCGCATCGGCACGTTCGACGTCGACCTGTCGATCGAATTCTTCCGCGGCTTCGTGAACCATGCCGGCGTGACGCTGCACATCGACAACCTGCGCGGTCTCAACGCGCACCATCAGATGGAAACCGTGTTCAAGGCGTTTGGCCGCGCGCTGCGCCAGGCCGCCGAACTGGACGAACGTCAGGCGGGCAAGATTCCGTCGACGAAGGGCAGCCTCTAAGCGTCCAAGCGGGCCTTTCAGCGACCAGCAGGCGAGCCGCGTCGGGCGGACCGGGTACATGAGCGCTTTGCCGCACGCGCGCCGCATCGGGTTGTCGCGCACACGTGGCAAGCGCAATGTTGGCCGTCCGGCTAATGGTTTGCGCGCGCCGACTGGCGTACATTGACGGCTTTGAAGGCAGATCAGGGCACATCGCGGCGCGCGCGCGCCCGCACAGCCGAGGGCAGGGCCTCACGAGCAGGCCGGAATCGAGATGAAAACTTCAATTGCGATTGTGGATTATGGGATGGGCAACCTGCGTTCGGTGGCCCAGGCGCTGAGGCAGGCCGCGCCGGAAGCCGACGTGGCCATCGTCGAGCGTCCCGAGGCGATCCGTGCGGCCGACCGCGTGGTGCTGCCGGGACAGGGCGCGATGCCCGACTGCATGCGCAGCCTCGCCGAGTCGGGCCTGCAGGATGCCGTGCTCGAAGCGTCGCGCACCAAGCCGCTCATGGGCGTGTGCGTGGGCGAGCAGATGTTGTTCGACTGGAGCGCGGAAGGCGATACGAAGGGCCTCGGTCTTCTGCCAGGCAAGGTCGTGCGCTTCGATCTGGAGGGCAAGCTGCAGGACGACGGTTCGCGCTTCAAGGTTCCGCAGATGGGCTGGAACCGCGTGCGCCAGGCGCGCGCCCACGCGCTGTGGGAAGGCGTGCCCGACGAAAGCTTCTTTTACTTCGTGCACAGCTACTACGTGGTGCCGGCTGACCCGGCGCACACCGTGGGCGAAACGCCGTACGGCGCGGCCTTTACCTCGGCGGTGGCGCGGGATAACATCTTCGCCACCCAATTCCACCCGGAAAAGAGCGCCGCTGCGGGCTTGCGCGTCTATCGCAACTTCGTCCACTGGAACCCCTGATTCCCTGCGGCGCTGGCTTTCGCGGCCGTCTTCGCGCGCGAGCGCCGCGGCCTTCGATGTACATCAGCAAGGCCGCCGAAAGAGTTGTACTAAACTAGCGAATCGGCGTCGGATCGGGCCTCTTTTCCGCCGGCGCCGCAGATTTCAACCTCATTCCCAGACACACCCGAAGCTATGCTGCTGATTCCGGCCATCGATCTCAAAGACGGTCACTGCGTTCGCCTCAAGCAAGGCGATATGGACCAGGCGACGATTTTCTCCGAGGAACCGGCGGCCATGGCCCGACACTGGGTCGAGCGGGGTGCGCGCCGTCTGCACCTCGTCGACCTGAACGGTGCGTTCGCAGGCAAGCCGAAGAACGAAGACGCGATCCGCGAAATCATCGCGGAGGTGGGCGACGAGATCCCCGTGCAGCTCGGCGGCGGCATCCGCGACCTCGACACCATCGAGCGCTATCTCGACGATGGCCTTTCCTACGTGATCATCGGCACTGCCGCCGTCAAGAATCCGGGCTTCCTCCAGGAAGCATGCACGGCATTCGGGGGGCATATCATCGTCGGCCTCGATGCGAAGGACGGCAAGGTCGCCACCGATGGCTGGAGCAAGCTCACGGGCCACGAAGTCGTGGATCTCGCGCGCAAGTTCGAGGATTACGGCGTCGAGTCGATCATCTACACCGACATTGGCCGCGACGGCATGCTCCAGGGCATCAACATCGAAGCCACGGTGCGCCTCGCGCGCGCGGTGAAGATTCCGATCATCGCGAGCGGCGGCCTCTCGAATCTCGCCGACATCGACGCACTTTGCGAGGTCGAGGACGAAGGCGTGGAAGGGGTGATCTGCGGGCGCGCGATTTATTCGGGCGACCTCGATTTCGCCGCCGCGCAAACGCGCGCAGACAGCCTGCGCGAATCGGACGACGCGTAAAGCGCCGAACGTCGGCCTCCGTTACGTGGAGGCCTTTTGTTTTTGGCGCTGCGCCATCATCTTCGGATGGCGCTCGCGCAGGATATTTTCGCGACACGGCGCAAAAGCGCGCGACAATGGGCAGTTCGACACGCCAAAGGCCGGCAGATGCCGGGCTCTCGCGTGGTGAAAGCGCGCTACGCCCGAACCGGGTGCGGCAGCCTGCTCAGGCAGGGCGCTCACCGGACGCAAACCGACTGGCAACTTCGGCAAGATCATGGCTCTACCCAAACGCATTATTCCCTGCCTCGACGTGACCGCCGGGCGCGTCGTGAAAGGCGTCAATTTCGTCGAGCTGCGCGACGCGGGCGACCCCGTCGAAATCGCGCGCCGCTACGACGACCAGGGCGCCGACGAACTCACCTTCCTCGACATCACCGCGACCTCCGACCAGCGCGACCTGATCCTGCCGATCATCGAGGCAGTGGCTTCCCAGGTCTTCATTCCGCTCACCGTCGGCGGCGGCGTGCGCGCCGTGGCGGATGTGCGGCGCCTGCTCAACGCCGGTGCCGACAAGGTCAGCATGAACTCGTCGGCCGTCGCGAATCCCCAGCTCGTGCGCGATTCCGCCGACAAATACGGCTCGCAGTGCATCGTCGTCGCCATCGACGCGAAGCGTACCTCGGCGCCGGGCGAAACTTCGCGCTGGGAAGTGTTCACACACGGCGGCCGCAAGGCCACCGGCATCGACGCCGTGGAATGGGCGCGCAAAATGGCCGAACTGGGCGCGGGCGAAATCCTGCTCACGAGCATGGACCGCGACGGCACGAAGAGCGGCTTCGACCTCGACCTCACGCGCGCGGTTTCCGACGCGGTGCCCATTCCCGTGATCGCATCGGGCGGCGTGGGCGGCTTGCAGGATCTGGCGGACGGGATCGTAAAAGGCCATGCCGACGCCGTGCTGGCGGCGAGCATCTTCCACTACGGCGAGCACACGGTTGGCGAGGCCAAACGCTTCATGGCCGACCAGGGCATTTCGGTGAGGATTTGACGCGATGAGCAATACGCAAACCGGCAACTCCGCGAGCGACCTCGCCAACGCGAACTGGCTCGACAAGGTCAACTGGGACGCCAACGGCCTCGTGCCCGTGATCGCGCAGGAAGCCACCACCGGCGACGTCCTGATGTTCGCGTGGATGAACCGTGAGGCGCTCGCGAAAACGGTCGAGTTGCGTCGCGCCGTGTACTTCTCGCGCTCGCGTCAGCGCCTGTGGTTCAAGGGCGAGGAGTCGGGGCACGTGCAGCACGTGAGCGACATCCGCCTCGACTGCGACGAAGATGTCGTGCTGCTCAAGATCGAGCAGGTCTCGGGCATCGCGTGCCACACGGGCCGCCACTCGTGCTTTTTCCAGCAATTCGAAGGCACCGTCGACGAAGGCCGCTGGGTCGCCGTCGATCCGGTGCTGAAAGACCCCGAACACATCTACAAATGACGCAACTGAACACCAACGACACGCTGCTGCGCCTCGCGGCGGTGATCGACAGCCGCAAGGGCGGCAACCCGGACGCTTCCTATGTCGCGCGCCTCTTCCACAAGGGCGACGACGCGGTGCTCAAGAAAGTGGGCGAGGAGGCGACCGAAGTCGTGCTGGCCGCCAAGGACGTGCGTCAGGGCGGCGCGCCGAAAGCGCTTGTGGGCGAGATGGCCGACCTGTGGTTTCATTGTCTCGTGACGCTTTCGCATTTCGATTTGAGCCCCGCCGATGTCCTGGCGGAACTGGAACGCCGCGAGGGCCTTTCGGGGCTCGAGGAAAAGGCGCTGCGCAAGACCCGTGAGCGCGAGGCGAACGGCGACTGAGGTTGGCGGCGACAGGAGACGAATTCGATGTCCACTTCCGGCGATTACCCACCCCCTTCGTACCGCAATGGCGTCGATGCGGACCGGCTGCGCAGCCTGCGCACGCTCACCCATGTGCTGTACGCACTCTATGCGGTGTACTGGCTCACCGGCGGCATTTCCGTGCTGATCGCCATCATCCTCAATTACCTGAAACGCGACGAAGCGCTCGGTACGCCCTATGAGCAGCACTTCACGTGGCAAATCCGCACTTTCTGGCTCGGACTGGCCGGCCATCTGATCGGCGGCCTTCTCATCCTCGTGCTGATCGGCATTCCAATTCTGTGGGCTGTCGCAATCTGGACGTTGTACCGTATCATCAAAGGCTGGCTGTACTTGTACGACAATAAGCCGTTGCACAACCCGCGCGCCTGGTTCTGAGCGGCAGCAGCGTCCGGTGGTGCGGCTCGTCTAACCCGGCCTGTCTTGTCGCCCACCAGGAGCACCATGAATCACGACCGCAGCACCTGTCTCTTCTGCAAGATCGCCGATGGCCACATTCCCAGCACGCGGGTGTACGAGGACGACGAGTTCGTCGCTTTCCGCGACATCCGGCCCGCGGCAGAAACCCACGTACTCGTGATTCCGCGCCAGCATATTCCCACCCTTGCCGATTGCGGTGAAAACGACGCTCCGCTGCTTGGTAGAATGTTTGTACTGGTCGCGCGGCTCGCGAAGGATCTGGGCGTCTCGTACACGGGCGGCGAAACCGGGTATCGCACGGTCGTGAATACGGGGCCGGGAGGCGGGCAGGAGGTCTATCATCTGCACGCACATCTGCTGGCAGGGCCGCGTCCGTGGCACCGCATGGGCTGAGCGCTGCTAGCGCAGGTGGCAGAGAGCGGTGGCGGCGCAAGAGGTCGCACGCCACGTCGATGCAACATCACACAGGCACAATTTTTCGCGTCGCGCAGCAAGCGCGGCGGCGGGGTTAAGGAGAGAGTCAATCATGGGTTCATTGAGCATCTGGCACTGGCTGATCGTCTTGTTGATCGTGGCGCTCGTCTTCGGCACGAAGAAGCTGCGCAATATCGGTAGCGATCTGGGCGGTGCGGTGAAGGGATTCAAGGAAGGCATGCGCGAGAGCGAAGGCGCCCCCGACGCGCAAAAGCGCGAGCTGCCGCCCAATGGCGGTGCAGTCGACGTCGAAGCCAAGGACAAGACGCAGCGCTCGAACGACTTGCGCTGAACGCGTGGCAACCGTCCTTTTCCGCCGTTTCTTCTTCTAAGGCAGCAGCCAAGGCTGACGGAATTCTCCATTCATGCTCGATCTCGGTTTAACGAAGATGGCGCTGATCGGCGTCGTCGCGCTGGTCGTTCTCGGGCCGGAGCGACTGCCGCGCGTCGCACGCACGGCGGGCGCGCTGTTCGGGCGCGCGCAGCGCTATATCAACGACGTCAAGGCCGAAGTTACGCGTGAGATCGAACTGGACGAGTTGCGCCGCATGAAAACGGAGTTCGAGTCGGCGGCCCAGAACGTCGAGAAAACCGTTCAGGACAACCTGCGCAAGCATGAAACCGAGTTGAACGACGCGTGGAACGCGGGCACGTCGGTCTCGCCGAGCATTGCCGGCGGCGCCGATCCGGCCAGCGTCGAGGCCGCCGCCAATGCGGCGGACGGCGCCTCGATGCAATCGGGATGGCGCTCCGGCAGCGCGGGATCGAGCGCCGTGAAGCGCAAGAACTGGCGCGTGAAGCAGAGCGCCGCACCTGTCTGGTACAAGCGCGCCACGCTGCGGCGCACGCGCGTGCAATCGGGCGCCGCGCGGGTGGCGCAGCACACGCCGGCCAGCCTGCGCCGGCCCACGCGGTTCTTCTGACGCGGATCCGCCTTTGCGCATGTCCATTTCCAATAGAGGGCCGGTGTGAGCGACCCCCAGCAAAACCTGGAAGAAGGCTCCGAAGAGACCTTCATTTCCCATCTCGTCGAACTGCGTGACCGCATCATCCGCGCGGGCATCGCCGTGATCGTCGTTTTCGTGGGGCTCGTGTACTGGGCACCCGACATATTCCGGCTGCTTGCGCGACCGCTCATGCAGAACCTGCCGCGCGACGGCAAGATGATCGTCACCGACGTGACCGGCTCGTTTTTCGTGCCAATGAAGGTCACGATGCTCGTCGCCTTCGTGATTGCGCTGCCTGTCGTGCTCTACCAGATCTGGGCGTTCGTGGCCCCTGGCCTCTACCAGCACGAAAAGAAGCTCGTCGCGCCGCTGGTGGCGAGCAGTTACACGCTCTTTCTGTGCGGCATGGCATTCGCGTACTTCGTGGTGTTCCCAACCATCTTCCGCGTGATGGCGCATTACAACGCGCCACTAGGCGCGGAGATGACGACGGATATCGACAATTACCTGAGCTTCGTGCTCACGATGTTCATTGCGTTCGGCGTGACGTTCGAGGTGCCCATCGTCGTCGTGCTGCTCGTGCGCATGGGCGTGCTGAGCGTGAGGAAGCTCAGGGAGATCAGGCCGTATGTGATCGTCGGCGCGTTCATCGTCGCTGCCGTCGTGACGCCGCCCGATGTCTTCTCGCAACTCATTCTCGCGTTGCCGCTCATCATCCTGTACGAGGCGGGCATCATCGCGGCGCGAATTTTCGTCGGCACCGGCGAGAAGAAGGCGGCGGACGAGAGTCAGGCGGCAAGCTAGGCTCGCTGGCCCAGCGCAGGAAAGCCAGCAGGAAGCCCGGCCCCAGACAACGAAAAGGCCGCGAACCCAGGTTCGCGGCCTTTTCGTTTGGGCTCGGCTTTTTGGACGGCGCGCCATGGCGGCTCGGCCGCCACCGCGTCATCAGCCTCCGTCGTCGCCTTCGCCATCCTCCTGAGCCGGTTGTTTCGGCGGGGGCGGGCGCTTGCCGATCAGCACGTCGAGATCCATGTCCCTGTTCTTGCGCACGAGGTGGACCCTCGCGTCGGTGCCTGGCTTGATCTGCGCGATCACGTTCAGGAGGCGCGTGGTGTCGGTAATGGCCTCGCCGTTCACCGATGTGAGGACGTCGCCTGGCTTGATGCCGGCCTTGTCGGCGGGGCCGCCCTGCAACACGCCCGCGACGATCGCGCCGGACTTCTCCTTCAGGCCGAACGAATCGGCGATCTCCGGCGTCACGTCCTGTGGTTCAACGCCGATCCAGCCGCGCGTGACCGTGCCCGTGGTGATGATGCTCTCCAGCACGCTGCGCGCCGTGGAGACGGGAATCGCGAAGCCGATGCCGAGCGAGCCGCCCGAGCGCGAGTAGATGGCCGTGTTGATGCCGAGCAGGTTGCCGTTGACGTCGACGAGCGCGCCGCCCGAGTTGCCCGGATTGATCGGCGCGTCGGTCTGAATGAAGTTCTCGAACGTGTTGATGCCGAGGTGATTGCGGCCGAGCGCGCTGATGATGCCCATCGTGACCGTTTGCCCCACGCCGAACGGGTTGCCGATGGCGAGCACGACGTCGCCCACGCGCGTCTGGTCCATACGGCCGAGCGTGATCGTGGGGAGGTTCGGCAGGTTGATCTTGAGTACGGCGAGATCGGTTTCCGGGTCGATGCCGATGACCTTCGCGTTGGTGGTGCGGCCGTCGGAAAGCGCGATTTCGATCTGGTCCGCGCCGTCGATGACGTGCTGGTTCGTTAGAATGTAACCGTCCGGACTGACAATGACACCCGAACCGAGGTTGGCGGCAGGCTGCTCCTGCTGTTTCTGGTTTTTGTTGCGATCGCCGAAGAAGTAGCGAAATAGCGGATCGTTCTGGCGGGGATCGGGCGGCAGCGACCCATCCTTGCTCGAGAACACGTTGACGACCGCGGGCATGGCCTTTTGGGCGGCGTCCGCGTAGGAGCCCTGGGCACTACCTGACCCGATGCCTGGCGCCACTTCCCGCAGTGCGACGATCGGCTCGGCGAGCTGCTTGCCGAACTGCCCCTGGTGCTGCAGCCACTGCGGCTTGAGCGTGGCGATGATGAACATCAACGCCAGCAGGACCGTCACCGCCTGGGCGAAGAACAGCCAAAAGCGTCTAAGCATCTGAAGATTAGAGGATTATATGGATCGGATCGAACTGGAATTGTATCTGAACAATCTTCTGGAATCCGCGCGGTTCAAGGACTATTGCCCGAACGGCCTGCAGGTCGAAGGTCGGAGGCGCGTGGAGAAAATCGCCACCGGCGTGACCGCGTCGCTTGCCTTCCTCGAAGCGGCGCACGAATGGGGCGCGGACGCCGTGCTCGTCCATCATGGCTACTTCTGGAAAAACGAAGCACCGCAGATCACGGGCCGCAAGTACCGGCGCCTGAAGACGCTGCTGGCGAACGATATCAACCTGTTCGCCTACCATCTGCCGCTCGACAGCCATCCAGAACTGGGTAACAACGCGCAGTTGGGCGCCAGATTCGGCTGGATCGGCGAACAACGCTTCGGTGAGCAGGATCTGGGCTGGATGGCTACGCTACCCATGCCGATTACGCTCGCGCACTTTACCGCCGAGGTCGAGCAGACACTCGGCCGCACACCGCTCGTGCTCGGCGACCCGGACTGGCAGCTGCGTCGCGTGGCGTGGTGCACGGGGGCGGCACAAAGCCTCTTCGACGCCGCGATCGACGCCGGTGCCGACGTTTTCCTCACCGGAGAAATCTCCGAGCCGACCACGCACACCTCGGCGGAAAGCGGTGTCGCGTTCCTCGCTGCGGGCCACCATGCGACGGAGCGCTTCGGCGTTCAGGCGCTTGGCGCGCACCTCTCGGAAGCCTTCGACATCGAGCATCTCTTCATCGATATCGATAATCCCGTTTAGGCGCCAGTCCCGGGCCTCCAAGGCGCATCCGACATCGCGCATCACGCACGGCGAAATGCGCGAATTGTCGTGACGCAGCACCGTTTTATTCATGGGGCATTTACAAACCAAAAGGAAAATGTCCCTTTTTTCTGCGGGAAAACCCCGACTTATCAAGGACTTCCGAAGCTTTTTGGAGAGCGCCCCTTGTAAATGCCAACTCCATTCGCGCAAACTAGCGTTCGGCAGCACCGCGGGTAAGCTGGCGTGACGGAAAAATCCAACTCAGAAGTGGGGCGATGTGATGCGAGACAACGAGAATGACCGCGTCGATGGCAGCCGCCGAACCTGGCTGATTGCGACGTCCGTAGCAGGTGGCATTGGAGGCGTGGCCACCGTCGTACCCTTCGTAGGCTCCTTTGCACCATCGGAAAAAGCGCGCGCCGCCGGCGCGCCCATCGAGGTCGACATCACGAATCTGCAGCCGGGCTCGATGATGACCGTGGCCTGGCGCGGCAAGCCCGTGTGGATCCTGAACCGCACGGATCGCATGATGGCCGACGTGAAGAAGGCCGATCCCGATCTGGCCGATCCGGACTCCGAGCATCCGTTTTCCCTGCCCACGCCGGAGTACTGCAAGAACGAGTTTCGTTCCCGCGCCGAGCATCAGAACATCCTCGTGGCCGTGGCTGTCTGCACCCATCTGGGCTGCACGCCCACGCCGCGCTTCCAGGAAGGCCCGCAGCCGAACCTCCCCGACAGCTGGCCGGGCGGCTTCCTGTGCCCGTGCCACGGCTCCACCTACGATCTCTCCGGCCGCGTGTTCAAGAACAAGCCGGCGCCGCAGAACCTCGACATTCCCCGGTACATGTTCGTGTCCCCGACGCAACTCGTGATCGGCAAGGACGAAAAAGGAGAAGCGTGATGGCGACGGGAACCGAAAAGGACGTGGTGGAAACAACCGGCGCATCTTCCGGCCTGCAAGGCTGGATCGACAAGCGCTTTCCGATGACTTCGGCCTGGCGCGCGCACCTTTCCGAGTACTACGCGCCGAAGAACTTCAACTTCTGGTACTTCTTCGGCTCGCTGGCGCTGCTCGTGCTGGTGAACCAGATCGTCACCGGCATCTTCCTCACCATGAACTACAAGCCCGATGCGACGCTCGCATTCGCATCGGTCGAGTACATCATGCGCGAGGTGCCATGGGGCTGGCTCATCCGCTACATGCACTCCACGGGCGCTTCGATGTTCTTCGTGGTCGTGTATCTGCACATGTTCCGCGGGCTTTTGTACGGCTCATACCGCAAGCCGCGCGAGCTCGTGTGGATCTTCGGCTGCGCGATTTTTCTCTGCCTGATGGCCGAGGCGTTCTTCGGTTACCTGCTGCCATGGGGCCAGATGTCGTTCTGGGGCGCGCAGGTGATCGTGAATCTGTTCTCGGCGATCCCCTTCATTGGCCCGGACCTCTCGCTGTGGATTCGCGGCGACTACGTGGTGTCCGACGTCACGCTGAACCGCTTTTTCGCGTTCCACGTGGTCGCCATACCGCTCGTGCTGATCGGGCTCGTGATCTGCCACATCATCGCGCTGCACGAAGTGGGCTCGAACAACCCGGACGGCATCGAGATCAAGGAGAAAAAGGACGCGAACGGCGTGCCGCTCGACGGCATTCCGTTCCATCCGTACTACTCTGTGCACGACTTCATGGGCGTGTGCATCTTCCTGTTGATCTTCGCGGCGATCGTGTTCTTCGCGCCGGAAATGGGCGGGTACTTCCTGGAATCGAATAACTTCGTGCCCGCCAATCCGCTGCAGACGCCGCCCGAGATCGCGCCGGTCTGGTACTTCACGGCGTTCTACGCGATGCTGCGCGCCACCACCGACCCGTTCAAGATCGTGCTGATGGTCGTGATCGCGCTGCTCGGCCTGCTTGCGCTCGTGCGCGCGCGCGGCAAATGGCGCGCAGGGCTGCCGGTGCTGGCGGTGCTCGTGATTCTCGCGATGTACTTCACCGAGTCGAAGTTCTGGGGCGTGGTGGTGATGGGCACAGCGGTGATCTCGCTCTTCTTCCTGCCGTGGCTCGACCGCTCGCCGGTGAAGTCGATCCGCTACCGGCCGCTCTTCCACAAGGTGTTCCTCGGGATCTTCGTGCTCGCGTTCCTGACGCTCGCCTTCCTGGGCACGAAGCCGCCATCGCCGGCGGCCACGCTGATTGCCCAGATTTGCGCGCTCGTCTATCTCGCGTTCTTCCTCGGCATGCCGTTCTGGACGCCGCTTGGCACCTTCAAGCAGCCACCCGAGCGCGTGCGGTTCAAGCCCCATTAATTGACGAGCGAGGAAAACATGACGGGAAAAACTCTCTTTTCGACACTCGCGAAGATGAGCGTACGGGCCGCCGGCATGCGGGCCGCCCTGGCTGCTCTGGCGCTGTCATGCGCCGTCGGGGCGGGATCCGTGGCGGCACAGGAAAACATTCCGCTCGACCGCGCACCCGATAACGGCGAAAATCTTGCTTCGCTGCAACACGGCGCCCAATTGTTTGTAAACTATTGCCTGAATTGCCATAGTGCGAACTTGATGCGCTACAGCCGTTTGCAGGATCTCGGCATTCCGCAGAAGCAAATCGAAGATAATCTGTTGTTTACGACCGACAAGGTCGGCAACACGATGTCCATCGCGATGCGCCCGGACGACGCCCAGGCGTGGTTCGGCGTGCCGCCGCCGGACCTCTCCGTGGAAGCGCGGGCGAAAGGGCGTGACTGGCTGTACACGTACCTGCGCAGTTTCTACCGCGACGACACGCGGCCGACCGGCTGGAACAATCTGGTGTTCGAAAACGTGAGCATGCCGCACGTGCTGTGGCAGTTGCAAGGCATCCGCACGGCGAAGTACGAGAATACGACGGACGAGGAAACCGGGGAAAAGGTCCGCCGCTTCACGGGGTTCCAGCAGGTCAAGCCCGGAACGCTCTCGCCGGTGGATTATGATGCCGACGTGGCCGACCTGGTGGCATACCTTGGCTGGATGGCCGAGCCGGAGCAGAAAACCCGCAGGCAGCTTGGCGTGTGGGTGCTCCTGTTCCTTGGCGTCCTGAGCTTTTTCGCGTGGCGATTGAACGCCGCGTACTGGAAAGATATCAAATAGGCACGTCCTGACCGACGTGGGGCCGGTGCGACGAGAAGCCGTCTGACGGTTCAGCGACCGTCTGGCGGTTTTTTCGCCCGCTGGCCTTTTGGGTTTATTGAGGAAATGTAAATCATGATGGTTCTGTACTCCGGCACTACCTGCCCGTTCTCCCAGCGTTGCCGGCTGGTGTTGTTCGAAAAGGGCATGGACTTCGAAATCCGCGACGTCGACCTGTTCAACAAACCGGAAGACATCGCCGTGATGAATCCGTACGGTCAGGTGCCGATTCTCGTCGAGCGCGATCTGATCCTGTACGAGTCGAACATCATCAACGAGTACATCGACGAGCGCTTCCCGCACCCGCAGCTCATGCCGGCCGATCCGGTCCAGCGCGCCCGCGCGCGCCTGTTCCTGCTCAACTTCGAGAAGGAACTGTTCGTGCACGTGAGCACGCTCGAAAACGAGAAGGGCAAGGCCGCCGAGAAGAACCACGAGAAGGCGCGCCTCGCGATTCGCGACCGCCTCACGCAGCTCGCGCCGATCTTCCTGAAGAACAAGTACATGCTGGGCGAAGAGTTCTCGATGCTCGACGTCGCGATCGCCCCGCTGCTGTGGCGCCTCGACCATTACGGCATCGAACTCTCGAAGAACGCCGCGCCGCTCATGAAGTACGCCGAGCGTATCTTCAGCCGTCCGGCGTACATCGAAGCGCTGACGCCGTCCGAAAAGGTCATGCGTCGTTAAGCAGTATCCCGGCGGTTTGCGGGTAACAGAGGTGGCGTGCACGGCGTGGGCGTGACGCCGCCTCGCGAAAGGATTGTTGATGCAAGAGATTTCCACCAAGCCTTATCTGCTGCGCGCGCTGTACGAGTGGTGCACCGACAACGGCTTTACGCCGCATATCGCGGTGCGGGTCGACAACCGCACGCGCGTGCCGCGCCAGTTCGTGCGCGACGGCGAGATTGTGCTGAACATCAGCTTCGAGGCGACGAGCCAGCTGCAGATGGGCAACGAGATGATCGAGTTCCACGCGCGCTTCTCGGGCAAATCGCACAAGATCGAGGTGCCTGTGCCGAACGTGCTCGCCATCTACGCGCGCGAGAACGGGCAAGGCATGGCGTTCCCGGTCGAGTCGCCGCCGGGCGACGCCGCCGATGTGCTGTCCTCCGAGGATCACGAAGAGGCAGAGGCGCACGAAGTGCGCGACGAGGCCGCCGGGCAGCCTTCGGCACCCGCCGCGCCGGTCGCGCCGGTCGCCTCCCCCGCTGTCGACAAAGATGACGACGGCGGCAACAAGGGCGGCAAAGGGCACCTCAAGATCGTGAAATGAAGTAGAATAGCGGGCTACGCCGGCTTAGCTCATCTGGTAGAGCAGTTGATTTGTAATCATCAGGTGGCGGGTTCGAGTCCTGCAGCCGGCACCAAACTCAACAAAGGGTTACGTGAAGTTCACGTAACCCTTTGTGCTTTCTTGCCCCCACTTTCTTCATCGCTCCCGCTATGGACCTCACTCGGCCCATGCCGGGTCGCTCGTGAACATGATCGTGAGCCAACGGTGCGACTCGTCCCCGCCTATCGCGCGGCCGATTTCATCGCGGATCACATCCCACTCGGCAATGCGCTTGGGCGGCATGTCGGGCGGGACGACGAAGTACAGCTCGATTTCGCGCGAGCGGCCCACTTTCGCGACATACGCGCGGTAATACTCGAAGGCGTAGCGCTCGACGAAGTGTTTCGCGACGATGTCGACATGCTGCTTGAGGTCCGCCGGCGCGACGAGCAGCACGTCCAGCAGCGCCTGGCGGATTTCCGCGAGCGGAATTGGAATGATCGCGACGCATACCAGCACGAGCGCCGCCGGATCGACGTAGGGTGTGAGCGGTTCCCAAGCGGTTCCCTGGATCGCGTAGCCGATGCTGAACGCAATCAGCAGCGCTGCCGTGATGCCGGCCGACATGATCCATGACTTGATGTCGAGGCGCAGGAAATCCGAGTGGATCCGGCGATTCGCGCGTGATTCGACCACGACCATTGTCACGCAGGCGCTCACCGTGAGCGCGGCGTACACCAGCGCGGCGCCGAAGTGCAATTCGTGCCCTCCGGACAGCAGGTTCGTGACGCCGTTGATCAGCGCATAGACGGCCACGCCCACCAGCAGTGTGCTGTTGAGTCCGAGCACCATGGGTTCGAGATGCCAGAAACCCATGGTGAATCGGTCGCGCCATTTGCGCGGCAGGTCGACGTTGACCGCATAGGACGTGATCAGGCGCACGACCGCGAGCGCGACTGCGCTCATGCTCGCATCGACGAGCGAGTACACGCCGTCGAACACAATGGAAAACGACCCGGAAACGAGGCCGAACACGATGCCGATGGAGGCGATCAGTAACGTCGTGACAATCGAAAGCCTCAGAACACTGCTCTCGTCGGAAGTGCTCAGGAATCGGGGCCATTCCATGATGTCTGCTCAGCGCGAAGATGAGCAAGACTAGCCGACTCGCCGCGACGTTGCCGCCCGACTGCGCGGTCATCTCGTCCCGCGCGCGAGAGAGACGGCCTGGCTTTCCACGAGTTCGATTTCCTGCGCTGACAAGCCAAATGCCGCGTACAGAATGTGATCGATCTCGCGCGCGATCTCGATCACGGCCGGCTCGCCACCGTCCGACTGCGCAGCCGCCAGCAGCCGGCTCACGCGCGCCGCGACCTCTGCGCGCACCCGTGCGTCTCCCGGCACGGGCAATGCGTCGATCATCGCCCGTGTGAACACCACGCCGCCGTTGTAGCTCGACGCGCCGTGTTTCGCGCGGATCAGAAAGACCGAGAGCGGGCAGTTCAGCAGCGCTGCCGCAAACTTCAGCAGGTTCTCGTCGTGCGAGCGGAGGATCAGCGTGGTCTTGCCGGGAATCGTGTTGCCCGCGAGATCGAGCGTCGCGTCGAGCCGCGTGAGCCCCTTCACGATCAGCTTTTTCGCATTGGATTTCGCGCCGTATCCGTTTGCGAACGTCGAGGCGAAACGCACACGGTCGACCACCGGTTCGTCGTAGCGTCGTCCGAGATAGGTCATCGGCTTGCTGCCCCACCGCGAGATATAACGTCCGAGCGTGCCCGTATTTACCACCCGATAGCGACCTTCCGCCAGAAAGCGGCCGTTAGCCTCTTCGATGAGCGGCGCGAGCCGGTAGGCGTCTGAAGTCGCGCATGCGTTCTCGCACGGCAGCAAGGCGCCGAGCGTGGCGTGCGAACCGGCGAGCCGTTGCACGAACGCGAAATGCGGCGAAAGCAGCGCGTCGAGCGGCCATGGCGCTTCAAGCGTGCGTTTGTCGGTCTGCGCAAGCTCGGTGAGCGTTTCGCCCTCGATCTGTGCCGTCGTGATGGCCGTCGTGCCCGATTCGCGAAACAGCGTGATGATCGAATCGACCCGCGCCTGTTCGAACACGTCGCGTCCAAGCGCGACGATGCGCTCGATCTTGCCGATATGCCGTGCGCGCAAGGCATTGCCGAAGGGCTTCGACAGCCATTTGTCGGGCGTGAGAAAGGCCATCGCGCCCCCCGGCCGCAGCAGTGCGAGACCCAGCTCCATGAATACGATGTAAAGATCCCAGTTGCCCTTCGCACTCGGCCAGCGTAGCGCGAGCCGTTCGCGCAGCGCGCGCTGGCCTTCGTTGATCATGCGTTCGGAATCGATATAGGGCGGGTTCGCGATGACGGCGTCGAAGCGTTCGAAGTCGCCGTTGTCGTTGAGGAGGTCCGCGAAGGCGATGCGCCATTCGAATGCCGTGGCATCGTGGGCCGTTGCTTCGCCATCCTCATCGAGGCGCTTGCGCAATGCGTCGCGCAGTTGCGCGAGCCGCGCCGCTTCGGCGGTCCTTGCCGCCTGCGTGGCCGTCGCCCGAAGTCTTGCCGTGCTCGCGCGATAGTCCGCGACCTGTTGCGCGGCCTCGCGAAGTGGGGCGTCGAAGGCGAACCGGCTGATTGTCGCGTTGCCGTGCTTGAGGTTGGTTTCGAGATTCGGCAGCAGGACGGTCGGGGCGCCCGCTGTGAAATCCGCGTGTTCGAGCAGTTCGATCCACAGCCGCAAACGCGCCATGCCGACCGAATCCGCGCTGATATCGACGCCGAACAGCGAGCGCTCGATGATGTCCCGCTTCACGCGAAAGAGCGTGGCTTCGATTGCACGGATCGCTTCGTCGTCGCACCCGCGCGTGAGCGGTTCGCCATTCGCGTGTGTGACACAAAGGCGATCCGCGGTGATGCCGACACGGCACTCGCCGAGCGCTGCGCGCTCGCGTGCGTCCAGCAAGCCAAGCCGCACCTTTAGCACGAGCAATTCGTTGAGCGCGGAGACGAGCAGATGCCCCGAGCCCACGGCCGGGTCGCAGACGCGCAGCGAGTCCAGCAAGGCGCGGGCTTCGTCGCGGTCCTCGATCGATTTGGATAACTGATCGATGCTCGTGCAGCGCCAGCCCTTCGCGCGGTTGAAGCGGTTGAGCGCCGCCTGCGTGACGGCGGGCCGGGCGAGCTGCATCGCGACGCTGCCCGGCGTGTACCACGCGCCGTCGCGGTAGCCATTGAGCTTCTCGAAGACGAGGCCGAGTGCCGAGGCGTCGAGGCAGCGTCGGCTGGCGCCCCCCGCCAGCCCGGTGGAGAACTCGAAGGCGGCGAGAAAATCGAGCAGATACGCAAGCACGTGGCGCTCGCCGCTCGCCTCGCTGAGCACCGTGGCGGAGTAAAGCGGCAACGTGGCACGCTCGTCGAGGGCGCCCATGGCGAACAGGCCTGGCTCGATATCCTGCGGCTCGAAGAGCGATCCGTCGAAGCGCGGAAGATGAGCGAAGCGCTTCGCGTGCGTGATGTCGCAGGGCCCGAGTATGGCGTTGCACAGCGCGTCGAGATCGCTGAACGAGCGAATATGTCGCGCGTTCAGGAAGGCATAGGTCGAATCGTCGTCGTGCAGCGTCAACAGACGCGTTTCGAGCACCTTGAGAAAGACGAGCCGGCTGATCCAGACGATGCAAATCCGCAACGCGAGCGCGAAGTGGTCTTCTTGCGCAAGCTGGCATTCATCGGCAGCGAGACGCGACAGCGCGAGTTCGATGAGCGAGCCGTGCAAGCGCTCGTGAGGCGCGCGTCGTGAGACGGTGCGCCTCGCGCCGTGAACGCTCTCCTGCAGACCCACGATGTGCAGCAATTCGGCGTAAAACCCTTCGTCGAGCCGCACGGCACCGGCGTTGGCGCGGCGCGTGCGCGGTTTGCGCGCGCGGCGGGTCTGCTGGGTGGTTCGTGGCATGGTCTCTTGCTGTCGGACAGGGCGCGGTCGGCGCACATTTTACTGCCGCAGGTCCGGCCTTCCGCATGTCCATGCGTCCTATGCCGTTCGGCCGGGTCGACGCGCCCGAGCGGCTGAGCGATGATGGCTGCAAAGAGGAGGGGGCGGAACGCGCCGCATCGCTCTGCTATATGATGGCGCCGCTCAAGGCGCGCCGCGGCGTCAACCCGCGGGCCATTGTGCGACCGGACAGGTCGTCCCCACCGTGCAAACCGGCCCGCCGCATCGAATACCCGACCTATGACCGAACATCCCACTCTCACCTGGCCCGATACAGATGGCCCGCGTACCGTGCGCTGGCGCTCCGAGGCTGGCGTGCCAGCGCCGAAACGCGTGGTCGTCGCCGACGACCGCACGACCGCGGACGCGGCGTACCGTCTCGCCTGCGAAGGCACGGCGCTCCTGTGGTGCGGCGACTATCAGAATGCGCGTCAGCTGCTGCAGGCGATGGCGCGCCGCGCGGAGCGCAAGCCGCGCAAGGCCGCGCCACCCGGGGCGCCCGCTTCGCCGCTCGAAGCCTTTCATCTGCACCGGCAGGCGCAGGCGCAGCGTGCCCGTACGCTAGGCATGGTGCTGATTCCGCTCGAAGGCGATTACGGCATCAACCTGCGCCGCGCGCCCGACGTGCGGCTAGCGTGCGAGGAGGCGTGGGGCGCGCCCGATGGCGAGCCTTCCGCGGTGTCGCTGCGCGAGATTCTCGGTCTGATCGGCGCGCATGAGTGGCGCAAGAAGGGCGTCGAGGTCGCGTCGCTGAACGGGGCGCGTATTCATCCGTACTACGGCGTGTTCTCGCCCGTGCGCGGCGAATATGTCGATCTCGTCGCGCGCACGGCGCTGCCAACGCTGGAGAAGGCCTTCGATATCGGCACGGGCACTGGCGTTCTGGCCGCCGTGCTCGCATCGCGTGGCATGAAGCGCGTGGTCGCCACCGATCAGGACGCCCGCGCGCTGGCCTGCGCAAAGGAGAACCTCACGCGCCTTGGCTATGCGGAGCAGGTCGAAGTCGTCGAGGCGGATCTGTTCCCGCCGGGCCGCGCGCCGCTCGTCGTTTGCAATCCCCCATGGGTGCCGGCGCGCCCCGCTTCGCCCATCGAATACGCCGTGTTCGATCCGGAAAGTCGCATGCTGCGCGGCTTTCTCGGCGGCCTCAAGGATCATCTCGAACCGGGCGGCGAGGGCTGGCTGATCCTGTCCGACTTCGCGGAGCACCTCGGGTTGCGCACGCGCGATTCGCTCGTGGAGATGATCGAGCAGGCCGGACTCGAAGTGGTGGGGCGCGAGGACATCCGTCCGAGGCATCCGAAAGCCACGGATTCCAGCGATCCGCTCTACCATGCGCGGGCGGCTGAAATGACATCGCTTTGGCGCCTGAAAGTTCGCGCGGAGTGAGCGCGGGGCAGGGAGAACGCAGGCAACACCGAACAAGGCGGGCCGCTCGCGGCCCGTGTGGCTGTCGATCAGCGGCGCTGGCGGCGCAACCGCCGCGCCGGCGTTCCGGGTTCACATTGGCGTTACCCCGGATAGGCCTCGTCGACTTTGAGACCTGCGAGCTTGAAAATCACGCGCAGGGTCTGCGGCTTGATATCGCGGCGCGATGCCAGTGCCGACATCACGAAATCGAGCACCTTCGCGTACTTCAGCAGAATCAGGCAAGTCTCGAGATCCGAAGGGCCGTCGCGCATGCTCTCCGCGACTCGCAGCATCTCCACCGAGATGTCGCGCGCCATTTCCAGCTCCAGTTGCTGCTTTTCCGTCCAGTCGGGAACCGTGAGAAGTTTCGTAAGCAGTTCCTGGAATTTTTGCTCTGCGTTTCCGTCAGGTATCGTGTTCATTGCATGCCCCATGCAAGGCCGTACAGCGTCGAGCGCTCTTCGCGCAGCGAGGACTGCGCCAGCCTGATTCACCGCAACCGGCAGTCCCGGTGCGACCTCCCAATGCGAGCCCGTCGATACGATGCCGACCGGTCGCGCCACGTTTTGGTCCTTTGTGGGCATCGGGGACAAAATCCTCGTGTCTCTTTTACTCAACCCCCTCCCTCCTGGTCGCACGTGGGTCAGGGTGCGGATCGCAGTGGCTCTGTTACGACACGGGCCGCTCTTCTGGGTTCGACAGCCTCGACTAGCTTTTTTCGTAAAATGACAGGAAAACCGCAACCCTTCTGTCGCCTGTCGCACGTTTCGCGACAGGCCTCGCCATTCATCCGATCACGCCGATGTCAAGCAAGACTTACGAAGTCCGTCCCAATCAATCCGTCGAACTCCTGAAGGAGCTCCACATCCTGACGCGCGACGGCAAGATGAACCAGGACAGCCGCCGCAAGCTGAAGCAGGTGTACCACCTGTTCCAGTTCATCGAGCCGCTGCTCAAGGATCTCAAGGAGGATGGCCGCGACGTGACTCTTGTCGATCACGGGGCGGGCAAATCCTATCTGGGCTTCATTCTCTACGACCTCTTCTTCAAGGATCAGCGCGACAGGTCACACATTTATGGCATTGAAACGCGCGACGAGCTCGTGCGGCACTCGCAGGCCCTCGCCGAACGCCTGGGCTTTGGTGGGATGTCGTTTCTAAACCTGTCCGTTGCGGAGTCCATCACGTCGCCGCAATTGCCGCCGAGTGTCGATATCGTGACGGCGCTGCATGCCTGCGACACCGCCACCGATGACGCCATCCGCTTCGCGCTCAAAAAGCACGCGCGCTATATCGTGGTCGTGCCGTGCTGCCAGGCGGAGGTGGCCGGTGTGCTGCGCCGCAATAAGGGCAAGTCGCTTGGGCAGGCGCTGGCCGAGATCTGGCGTCACCCGCTGCATACGCGAGAATTCGGCAGCCAGATCACGAACGTGCTGCGCTGCCTGCAGCTCGAGGCGCACGGCTATCAGGTGAGCGTGACGGAACTGGTGGGCTGGGAGCACTCGATGAAGAACGAACTCATCATCGCCCAGTACAAGGATTTGCCGCGGCGCCGTCCGGCAGCGCGGCTCAACGAGATACTCGATACGTTCGGGCTCGCGGACCTGCGCGAACGCTTTTTCACCGAGGACGGCGAGGCGGCCGCCGAGCCGGTCACCGAAGCCTGATCACTGGCGCGGCGTCAGTCGCGCTTGCTCATCCACTCGCGCCAACCGTCGCGACCGAGCTTGCGCAGCGTTTCCTGATTGCGCTCGTAAATGTCGGCGGCGTCCGGGAACGCCTCGACTGCGCGCTCGATGCTCGCTTCCCGTAGCAGATGCAGGATCGGATACGGCGCACGGTTGGTGTAGTTCTCGATGTCGTCGGGCGCGGTGCCATCGAACTGATAGTCCGGATGGAAGCTCGCGACCTGTAACGTGCCTTCCAGCCGCAACTGCTGCACGAGGCGTTCGGCGAACCACGTCGCGTCGTTGAAGTCCGCGAAGTCGGCGAGCGCGTGGGGCAGGATCAACAGCGTCGTGTCGATCTCCGCGGGGTCCGCCTCAGCCAGCGTTCGCAGTTCTCGTTCGAGATCGGTGAGGACGCCTTCCAGTTCAGTAGCCTCGCTGATGACGTAGCGGATCTGGTTCTTCACGTGCACGCTCTTCGCGAACGGGCAGAGGTTCAAGCCAATCACGGCGCGCGTGAGCCAATGGCGCGTCGCTTCGAGAATGGCGGCGTGATCGGAAGAGCGAGCAGCGGGCGATGGGGCAGCGGTTTCGTTCATCGTGTCATTTTACGGGCAGCTGGCGCCGGGGCACGCCGCCTCGATCAACAGCTTCGCCATGCGCGGTGCCGCGAGAATCGCGCCGCAGCCCGGACCGTAAGTCTGGCTCGCGGCGTAAATGCCTTCCACCAGCAGCGCGAGTTCCTCGGCGAGCGCGGCCGGGTCTTTGGCGCCCGCCTCCTTCGCGAGTGAAGCGAGCCGCGCCATGAGCCGGCTCTTGTTGCTGTCGACACTGCGCCGCGCGGGATGCGAGGGGTCGGGAAACTCGGTCGCGACGTTCACGAACGGGCAGCCGCGATAGCCCGGCGCCGAAGCGCGGCGCGACAGGTCCTCGAAATACTGCACCAGTTGCTTCGCGGGCTCGCCGGGATGCTTGGCGAGGCTTTCGTCGAAGCGCTCGAAGAAGCGCACATCGCAGCGCTGCAGGTACGCGACGACAAGATCGTCCTTCGACGAAAACTGCCGGTACAGGCTCATCTTGTTGACACCGGCTCGCTCGACCACCGCTTCGATGCCGACTGCGCGCACGCCCTCGCGGTAGAACAGCTCGTCGGCGGCGCGCAGCAGGTGCTCGTGCGCGCGCGCGCCGGCCGTCTGCGCGCGCGGGCGGCTCGTCCGGGCGGCGGAAGACGGCGTTTCGTCGTGGCCTTCGTGTTTCATGAGGGCATCTCGCGATCAGGGGTTTGCTTGACATGTTACCGAGCGGTAACTACTATCGCAACACACTTGTGACCGATCGGTAACAATCCGGCGATGGCGAATTGACGCAGCCACGCGGGCTCAGGCACAGAACCTTCAACCAGCGATCAACGAGAAACTGCGCGTGCATCCCACCGCGGCGTAACAGGAGCAGCAATGAACTGGGCAGCGAGGCGAATAGTCGGGCGTTTCCACTATGGATGGCTCGTCGTGGCGGTGGTGTTTCTGGTGCTGCTGGCCGCGGCCGGCACGCGCGCGACGCCGAGCGTGATGATGGTGCCGCTCGAGCATCAGTTCGGCTGGAGCCGGGCGACCATCTCACTTGCCATTTCGGTGAACATTGCGCTCTACGGCCTGATGGGCCCGTTCGCAGCGGCGGCGATGCAGCGCTTCGGCGTGCGGCCCACGCTGCTCGCGGCGCTCGCCGCCATGGCGGCGGGCGTGGCGCTTTCCGCGCTGATGACGCATCCGTGGCAGATGATCCTGATCTGGGGCGTGATGGTGGGCGGCTCAACCGGCGTGGCCGCGCTCTCGCTTTCGGCCACGGTCGTCACGCGCTGGTTCCACTCGCACCGGGGCCTTGCAATGGGCATCCTCACGGCGAGTTCGGCCACCGGGCAGCTCGTGTTTCTGCCGTTCCTCGCGGCCATTGCCCAGAAGTACGGCTGGCAGCCGGTGGTGCTCGTGGTCGCGGCGGCAGCCGCCGTGGTCCTGCCGCTCGTGCTGTTCCTGTTGCCCGAGCGGCCCGCCAGTGTGAATCTGCGTCCGTTCGGCGAAGACGAAACCACCCCCGTCGCACCGCCCGCTCCGCAGCAAAATCCGCTGAAGATCGCGTTTGACGCGCTCTTCTCGGCCAGCCGCACGCGCGACTTCTGGCTGCTCTTCTTCAGCTTTTTCATTTGCGGCGCGAGTACCAACGGCTATGTGGGCACGCACCTCATCGCCATGTGCGGCGACTACGGCATGACCGAAGTGCAGGGCGCTTCGCTGCTCGCGACGATGGGCATCTTCGACCTGTTCGGCACGACGCTCTCCGGCTGGCTCTCGGACCGCTTCAACAGCCGCCTGTTGCTGTTCTGGTACTACGGTCTGCGCGGCCTTTCGCTGATCTATCTGCCGCATGCGTTCGGCATCGACTTCTTCGGCTTGCCGATTTTCGCGGTGTTCTACGGCCTCGACTGGATCGCGACCGTCCCGCCGACGGTGCGCCTCGCCACCGACGTGTACGGCAAGGAGCGCGCGCCGATCGTGTTCGGCTGGGTCGTGGCGGGCCATCAACTCGGCGCGGCGTTTGCTGCGTTCGGCGCGGGCCTGCTGCGCTCGAGCCTCGGGACCTATACGGTGGCGTCGATGATTTCGGGCGGCTTGTGCATCGTGGCGTCCTTCCTCGTGCTGCGGATCAATCGCGGGCCGCAAACGGTGAGCGTGCAGACGGCCTGACGCGGCTCGCGGGCGCGCCGTCACGCGCATGTGTCAATTCCGCGCGCCCGCGTACTGCGCATGCGCATCCGAAGGGCAAAGCGCAAGCGTCGCCCTTCGGGTTCGAGCGTATTTCGCGCGCTACGGTTATGCTAGTGACCCCCGGGGCACGCCGCCCTCCAACCCAAGGACACACAAGGCATGACGAAGCACAAACCCGCACCGACAGCCGTGCCCATTCACGAACTCATCGCCGGCCGCTGGAGCCCGCGCGCCTATTCGAGCGAGCCGGTGAGCCGCGAGGCGCTACACGCGGTGATCGAGGCGGCGCGCTGGGCGCCCTCGGGCTACAATCAGCAGCCGTGGCGCTTTATCGTGTTCGACCGCAATGTCGACGAAACCGCGTTCAAGCGCGCCTTCGCGACACTCGTGCCGTTCAACCAGCAATGGAATGCGCCCGCGCCGGTGCTGATCGCGGTGACGGCGCAAACGCTCAACGCCAAGGGCGAAGTCAACCGCACGGCGCAGTACGACGCGGGCGCCGCGGCGATGTCGCTCGTGCTGCAGGCGCATGCACTGGGCCTCGCTGCGCACCAGATGAGCGGTTTCGACGTGCAGGCGTTCCGCAAGGAGTTCGCGCTGCCGAACGACGTGGAGCCGCTCGCGATCATCTCGATCGGCCACTACGGCGAAGCCGAGAAGCTGGAGCCGGTGCTGCGCGACCGGGAGAAGGCGGAGCGCACGCGCTCGGCGGTGGGCGAAATCGCCTATGAGAACGCATGGAAGCACCCGTTCAAGGGCTGATTCGGGCGGGTAGCTGCGCGCCGCTGTGGCGTTGCAGGTCGTTCCCGAGTGAAACGCGCGGCGCCGTCCGCGCGTTTTTTCTTGCAGGGCCGCATCATGGGCCGCCGGTTGCCCCGCGCCGCGCTTTCGTGTTACAAAGCCGATCCCCCCGACCTTTCCTCTCTCGCGCGCGCATTCGCTGCGGCGCGCCCTTGCCATGACCAGCTTCTGCGCGATTGACTTCGGAACCTCCAATTCGGCGGTGGCGCTGCCGGCAGCCGCCGACGGCGCCATGCGCCTCGCGCCGGTGGAAGGCGACCACACCACCTTGCCCACGGCGGTTTTCTTCAACGTCGACGAACACACGCGCGAATTCGGGCGCGCGGCGATCGCGTCCTATATCGATGGCTTCGACGGCCGCTTGATGCGCTCGATGAAGAGCATCCTCGGCTCGCCGCTCGCCGAGAGCACGACCGACCTGGGCGACGGCAGCGCGATTCCCTATACCGAGATCATCACGATCTTTCTCGAGCACCTGAAACGCAGCGCCGAACGCTGCTCGGGCACGCCGATCACGCGCGCGGTGCTCGGGCGCCCCGTGTTCTTCGTCGACGAGGATTCGCGTGCCGACCAGCTCGCGCAGGATCAGCTCGAAGCGGCGGCGCGTCGCGTGGGCTTTCGCGAGATCGAATTCCAGTACGAGCCGATCGCGGCGGCATTCGATTACGAGTCGCGGCTCGCGCAAGAAGGGCTCGTGCTCGTGGCGGACATCGGCGGCGGGACTTCGGACTTCTCGCTCGTGCGCGTGGGGCCCGATCGCATGACGCGGCTCGAGCGCAAGGACGACGTGCTCGCGCACCACGGCGTGCACGTGGCCGGCACGGACTTCGACCGCCGCGTCGAACTGGCGACCATCCTGCGAGAACTCGGCTACCAGTCGCTCGACCCCGAGGGCCGCGAGGTGCCGAACCGCATCTATTTCGATCTGGCGACCTGGCACCTCATCAACACGATCTACACGCCCAAGCGCGCCACCGAGCTCAAGCTGATGCGTCATCTGTACCCGGACACGCGCCACCACGACCGGCTGATGCGCGTGGTCGACGCTCGTCTGGGGCACGCGCTCACGGCGCGCGCCGAGGAGGCGAAGATCGGCGTTTCGGCGGGTGGGGAGACGATGATCGATCTCGAAGCGGTCGAGACGGATTTGCGCCTCGCGTTCGGCGATGCGCAACTCGTCGAGGCGGGACGCGAAGAGACGCGTCGCATCGTGCAGGCTGCGCGCGAGACGGTGCAGATGGCGGGCGTCGCGCCAGCGCAGGTCAGTGCGCTCTACTTCACGGGGGGCTCGACCGGCCTCGTGTTCTTGACTCAGGCGCTGGCGGAGGCGTTTCCGCAGTCGCAGGCGGTGTTCGGCGACCGCCTCGCCAGCGTGGCGACTGGCCTTGGCATTCACGCGCAGCGCCTGTACGGCTAGAAGCTTCAGGCGCCCATGCGCCGTGTGAAAACCCCTGACAAGCAGAAAAACGAGGCGAGAAAAAACCCCACCTTCGGGAAGAAGCGTGGGGTTTTTTGGCAGGCTCGCTAGTCAGGATCCACGCAAGACTGCGTTCGGATCCCGAAAGCGGTAGCAGACCAATGAGCGCAGTACTTAGACCGGCTTGATGTTGGCAGCTTGCTTGCCCTTCGGGCCCGTGCGGACTTCGAATTGAACCTTTTGGTTCTCTTGCAGCGTCTTGAAGCCGTCAACCTTGATTTCCGAGAAGTGCGCGAACAGGTCTTCGCCGCCGCCATCCGGAGTGATAAAGCCAAAGCCCTTTGCGTCATTGAACCACTTGACGGTACCGGTTTCCATATTACTTTCCTAAAAATGAATGAAGGCCGAAGCCCGAGAGGTGCACGAAAATCAAGGAAGGGGTATGGGACCAGCCGGAGTACCGTTGATGGGCGAACTACGAAAGACCAATTCACACTCGCCGCTTGAAATCCTGCCCGAACTTTATACGGCTAATCGCCTGGAACGTCAACTAGGACCCCCGCCAATCTTCATGTTTTTTGCTTCAGGGTCGAAACAAAACCTTACAAAGCTTGATAAGCAAATGACTTTTTTGTATTAGGCCGATTTTTTCGGCGCTTTTCGCAGGTGCAACCGGTTAAACTACGCGCCGCGCTGAAGTTGCGCCTACAGGCGCAATCCTACGCGTGGAGGTACGGCAACCGCGGCAAACCCGCCCGCACAACAGACGGGAAAAACGCGTTGTCGAGCTGCTCTCGATACAGGAGAAGACGTGAAAAGTTCTATTCAACGGAACATCGGCCCGTTCGCGCTGATGTTCACCGGCCTCGGGTCGATCATCGGTTCGGGCTGGCTGTTCGGCGCGTGGAAGGCGGCGAAAATCGCAGGTCCGGCGGCCATTTGCGCCTGGATCATCGGCGCCGTGGTCATTCTGGCCATTGCGCTCACCTATGCCGAACTCGGCGCGATGTTCCCGGAGTCGGGCGGCATGGTCCGTTACGCGCGCTACTCGCACGGCGCCCTGGTGGGCTTCATCAGCGCGTGGGCGAACTGGATCGCCATCGTCTCGGTGATTCCCATCGAAGCCGAAGCGTCGATCCAGTACATGAGCACCTGGCCCTATGAGTGGGCGCATGCGCTGTTCGTCGACGGATCGTTGACGCATTCAGGCCTCGGGCTCTCGGCGATCCTCGTGGTCATCTACTTCATGCTCAACTACTGGGGTGTGAAGCTGTTCGCGCGGGCCAACAGCGCCATCACGATCTTCAAGTTCATCATCCCGGGCCTGACGATCGCCGGCCTGATGGCGGGCAGCTTCCACCACGAGAACTTCGGCGAGACGACCACGTTCGCGCCGTACGGCTGGTCGGCGGTGTTCACGGCGGTGGCCACGAGCGGCATCGTGTTCGCGTTCAACGGCTTCCAGAGCCCGATCAACCTCGCGGGCGAAGCGCGCAATCCGGCAAAGAGCGTGCCGTTCGCGGTGATCGGCTCGATCCTGTGCGCGCTCGTGATCTACGTGCTGCTGCAGGTT
>NZ_BBJJ01000030.1 GCF_000739815.1 Paraburkholderia mimosarum LMG 23256 = NBRC 106338 | reverse complement strand
AGTCGTTAAAGAACCTACGCTGCGCGGACTGGCAATTTCCTATTCCCTGTATCAGACGACGTGGGGAGCGCTGGTGATCGTGGTCCCTGTGACTATTGGATTGCATTTTCAGGCTCCCGCGAGTGACAGGTTGACAGGCTTTCTTCGGGCCATCGTTGGCCTTTCGGGAGCAGTGGGTGCCTTGATTGTCGGGCGGATTCGAACGACGGGACGGGAGCGGATTGTGATGGCAATTGGCATGGGGGTAACCGCTATCGCTTGTTGGCCTGTTGCAGCATGTATAGGTTCAGCAGGTCTCGTGATCGGGTTGGTCATCGCAGGCATGGCTCCTGGTCCGATAGATGTAGGACTACTGACGCTACGACAACGGCGAACGGAGCCTTCGAAGTTAGGTGGAGTTCTCTCGGTTTCCATGAGCTTGAATCTATCGGGGTTCCCGATCGGTTCCGCGGTTGCCGGCATGCTCGTGGGCGTATCAGCTAGTGGCGTGTTTCTCTTTGCCGCGGCTACGACATTCGTCGCTGCATTGCTCGTTCGGTTTATCCCGCCAGACCAGGCATCTGCGTAGTTCAGTTGCCATTCAACCTGGGCTGGAAGGCGCGAAGCAACCCGGCAATGCCGGGCCGTTTCGTTATTGTTCGTTCAAAACCGGTTTCGGCGTCGCGCGCGGCGGGGCCGGATCTGCTTCCGCGGCCATTCGCTCCGCCGGATAAAGATTGAGAAACGACCTCGCCTCGTCCATCGACCGGCTTTCGAGCCAGTTCTCATACTCGGAAGCCGGCACGATCACCACCGAACGCTTCTCATCGCCGGGCTTGTGAAAGCGCTTCATGAGCGGGTGATCGTTCGCGTTGACGGTGAGCATCGTGAACGAGTACGCCTTGCCTTCCTCGCCCTCGTCCCACTCGCGCCACAGACCGGCAATGGCGAACGGCGCGCCGTCGGCAAGCCCGACGCGCCAGCGCACCGGCTTGCCAGTCTCGTAGTTCGGCTCGAAGAACGCCTCCGCTGGAATCAGGCAGAGTTGCAGCTTTTTCCACGCATCGCAGAAACTGCGTTTCTCGCCTACCGATTCGGCGCGCGCGTTCATCGTGTCGAACACCTTCACACCGGAGGGAATGTGTTTGCGCGGCACCATGCCGAACGTGGCTAGCAGGGCTTCGCGTGGCTCGGGCCCGGCGCTGGTCCGGCGGATCACCGGCGCTGCGTAATCCTTGTAGATCTCGTCGCGCCACGGGTCGTCCGGCGGCATGACGCCGTAATGCCTGAAGAGGTAGTCGCGGCGTGCGGCGGCGTAGTTCGTGCACATGGTTGTCCCTCCATCCCAATCCTTCAGAATCATTCTGACATGTGGTAGCCTGTATAAATATACAGTGTTTCTGCTATCAAAAATGGGACGCGATCATCGTCACTTCCCACCGCTCACGGCTGCGGAGTTGGCTGACATCTACGACCGGAATCCCTTGCCTGTCGTGCTGCGCTTGCTTTGGGAGATCCACCGGCTGCGCTCCACCATCAGCCGGGCCAACCAGATCCGGCTCACGATCGGCACGCGCGTGGGTACGGCCAATACGCCTGCCGGCATGTGGGAGCGTTTCGAGCAGGAACTCGACGCGGAGCCGTGTTTGACGGACCCGCTCACACCGCGCCAAAAGGGCCTGCTGCATCAAGGCGAGCCGGAGGGGCGCCTGCAGCGCAGGCGGCGAAATGGCGATTGAAAGCGGCGGCGCGGGATCGCATGGGATAGCGGACGCGCTCAGAACGGGTCGCGCCATTTCATTTGCCGCATGTGATCTTTCACACCCTCGCGAGCAGTTAAATGGCCGCATTGAAATTTGGCTGTAAGTGGTCCTTGTTACAGTCCATGAAAGCAGTTGTCTTTCGTGGCAGTCAACACAAGAGCGACTTCTCATGGCTATCTTGCGCGCGTGCTGGCTCGTTCTGGCGCTGCTCCTCAGTGCTCCCGTCTGGGCATACCAGACGCGTATCGTCTCGATCCCCAGCGCCGCGATGCAGCGCTCGTTCGACGCGACCGTCGTATTGCCCGACGACTACGCGCGCGGCAACCATGCCGCGCGCTTTCCGGTGATCTATGTGCTGCACGGCTCGGGCGGCAGTTATGCCGACTGGACTTCGAACACTCGCATCGGCAAGCTGGCCGACCGTTACCATGTGGTGCTCGTGATGCCGGACGGCGGTCATGAGAGCTGGTATATCGACAGCCCGTACGATCGGAGTAGTCGTTATGAAACATACGTGGGCGGCGAGGTGGTGTCGTACGTCGACATGCATTTCCGCACGATCGCCACGCGCGAGGCGCGCGCGATCACAGGCTTGAGCATGGGCGGTTTCGGCGCGCTGCGCATCGCGCTGGACCGGCCCGAGACGTTCGGCGCGGCCGGTAGCATCAGCGGCGCGGTCGATCCGCGCAACTGCGAAGACGAGCCCGGCATCGATCACGTGTTCGGCGACCCCATGCGGCACGCGTCGTTCTGGAACAGCAACGCGATCGTGGACAATGCACAGGATTTCGAACGTTCGCATATCGCGTTGACCATCGACTGCGGCGTGAGCGATTTTTTCGTGCAGTCCAATCGCACGTTGCATGAAAAGCTCATCGAACTCGGCGTGCCTCACGACTATGCGGAACGACCAGGCGGCCACAACTGGTCCTACTGGTCGAACTCGATCCGCTATCAGGTGCTCTTCTTCGCCACGGCATTCCAGCGCGCCGGCTGGCATCCCCAAGTCGTCTGATCGCTCATGGCGCGCGCTTTTTCAGGCGCGCGTGCCCGACACCTCCATTCAGGCATTCCCTTTGCTGCACGTGTGCGGCATGGGCGGGCGCACGAATCCGTCCTGTCGGGGCCGCTAGTCGTGGGCCCTCACCACATGCCGGGCATCGAGCGACCGCACGCGGCGCCGGGGCGCGGCGACCACCCTAGAGCCGGACTGCTCCGGGCACAGGAGGACGTCATGCTTCAATACGCTGTCATTTTCTTTATCATCGCGATCATCGCAGCCGTGTTCGGGTTCGGCGGCATTGCAGCGGGTGCGGCGTCGATCGCCAAGATCCTGTTCTTCATCTTCCTCGTGATCTTCCTCGTCACGCTGGTGCTCGGCGTCGTGCGACGCGGATAACCGGCGAGCGAAGTATCGCAGGCCCCACGCGGGCTGCGATACTTCGTGCTCCCTGAGCGCGACAACTGTTTCGTATTACGAATAAACGCTTTCGCGCGGTCGAGACCCGCGCATCACGCGATGGTATCCACCACGCCGCCATCCACGCGCAATGCGGCACCCGTCGTCGCGGACGCCTCTTTCGAGCACACGTAGACGATCATGTTCGCGACCTCCTCCACGCTTGCCGCACGCCGAATGATGGAAGAGGCACGATGCGTCTGCACGAACTGTGCGGCCACTTCCTCTACGGTTCTTCCCGATGCGGCCACTTCTTCCTCGAGCATCTTCGCCACGCCTTCTGAAAGCGTCGGACCCGGCAGCACCGAATTGACCGTGACGCCCGTTCCCGCAAGCCGCTTCGCGAGGCCGCGTGCGAGCGCGAGCTGCGCGGTTTTCGTCAGGCCATAGTGGATCATGTCGGCGGGAATGTTCAGCCCCGACTCCGAAGAAATGAATACGATGCGCCCCCAGCCGCGCGCGACCATCGCATTCGCATAGGCGCGCGAGAGGCGCACGCCCGACATCACGTTCGTTTCGAAGAAACGCAGCCACTCGGCATCGGGAATCTCGAAGAAGTCCTGCTGCTGAAAAACGCCGAGATTGTTCACGAGGATATCCACCTGCGGGTGCGCCTTCACCAGCACATCGCACCCCGCTTCATTCGAAAGATCGCCAACGAAGCCTTGCACCCGCGCCCCGGGCGCCGCGGTGCGCAACGTGGCCTCGGCTTCACGCACGCTCTGTGCATGGCGGCTGCCGACGATCACGTCGGCGCCCGAGAGTGCGAGGCCCCTGGCTGCTGCGAGGCCGATGCCGGCGGCTGAGCCGGTGACGAGCGCGAGTTTTCCGGTCAGATCGATTTTCATCCTGGCTCCCTGAGGGCGAAGAGGTGAACCGGCAGTGTACTTCGCACGGGAAACCGGCGTCTTTTCCTCGTGTTGTCAATTCAGTGAATGGAGGCTCATGCGAGCCGCGCGAGCCGCGCGTGTTGGTCAGAGCTTCACGCCCGCGGCTTCCGGAGGCTCGCGGCCAGGATCTTCCAGCGGCAGGCTCGTGGTGTCGTCGCTCCAGTACGGCTTGCGGCCGTAGTACTGGTGCACCGAGCCGGACCACGCGGGATCGGCCATCGAGGGCCAGTGGTCCTTATCGAAGCCGGGTGCGTCCTTCATGCGCTCTGCGTTGAGCGCGATGACGAAGCACTTGCGGTCCACGTCAAGCACGAGTGCGTTCCACGGCACCGCGAACAGCTTCTCACCGATGCCGGGAAAGCCGCCGCTCGACATCACCATATAGGCAATGCGGCCGGCTTTCACATCGAGCATGATCTCCTTGACCTTGCCGACCTCGTCGCCGTCGGAACTCAGCACGCGGTCGCCATCCAGCGTGCTGGCCGCCATCACCTCGGGGCCCGGGCCCTCCGACGCCGAACGGTCGCGGCCGACGATGCGCGCGCCGTTGCCGCTGGGGGCGGCCGAACGGCTGGGGGTCTGCGACCAGGCCATGATCTTCTCCGTGTTCGTGAAAAGGCGCGAGCGCCATGCGTCCACTCGACACACGGCGCGCGCCGATTTTCATAAGGGTGAGGTCACAACGAAGTACCACGCGGCGGTGCTTGCCAACGCGAATCAATCGCTCTTGCCGCCGCCGTCCAGCCCAGCGCCTTTGCGCCATACTTCCTTGCCTCGCTGAGAGATTTCGCCGCTGCTATGGGTGGCGTCCGGTTCGGTGCCGCTCACGGCCATATCGCCGCCCGGCGGTTCCTGCGCGCGCTGCTTCTCGCGCTTGCGTTGTGCTACGCGTTCGTCGTGTGAACGGCCTGCGTATTCGCCCATATCGATCTCCGTAAGGTGAGCGCATCGCCCGATGCGACGCGGATGAGGGTTCGATCCCCTGCCGGCGCCAGGGCCGGCCGCTTCGATTTCGCCGCATTGCTCGTGCCACGAGATGCGATGACCCCCAATCGATGAGGATGACGAATCGAGCAAAGGCGGCGCGCTCACACGCATTGATCGGATAAGGCCGAAAAATCCAGCGTCAACGCGGTGTGTGAGCGCGCAGTTGCGCCGCGATGATGGACGCCGAGACTTCGTAAAAGCTGCCGAACGCTTCGTCGGGCAGCCGGCGCAAGGAGTCGATTACGTCGCGCGATGCGCCGCTGCGTTCAGCGGTTTCGATCAGCGTACCGGGATGCGCGGGCCAGTTCACGCGCTCGAGAATGTGCCGCACGCGCTCGGCCAGTGCCTCGGCATCGGCGCGAGCTTGATCGGAAGGCTCGGCTTGCATCGCGCCACTAGCGGGAGCGGGCTTCATCGGCGTCTCCTTCAAAGGCTGGGACATCGTGCGCAGTTGCCATGCCTGCCGCCGTTTGGCCGCACCCTGCATCGCCAACTCACGCGGGCGCGATCGGGTTGTGCCGCATGACGCGATGCGCCGTTTCGCTTCAAGCGGGCTATGCGTCGTGAATGAATGCTCCCGGCCATCGGCGGGGCAACCCGCAGACCTTGTGAAATCTCCATGCGTCACGCATAGTTGCGCGGCCCGAAACGCATAACAGCCCTGTTTTTTAAACGATAATTATCACTGGCGCGACAGATGTGCAGCGTGAAGGCGCTTTCGCTGCATGAAGTGCATGGCCTCGATCGCCTGCGTGGCGCGCCTTGATAATTTTCGAGCAGGCGTTTCTTCCCTTGTAACCAGTGGCGATCACGCGATGCGGGATTCGTACGGATATGAAGGCGCTTGCTTCAGGCGCCCAGCGCCCGCATTGGTTTTCGAACTGGCAACGCATGCCGCGCGCACTGATTCGCGCATTTGCGCGTGCCGTTGCCGTTGTCCTTCAGGTTGTCCGCGCAGTTGTCTGCGCAGTTGCTGGAATTCGCATCGTACTCAAGCGCGCTCTGGCGCCGCCGGCCGGGGCCGTCTCCCGTCTCCCGCCGCGCGCCGCGACTCACGCGCTCGCCAGCCTTTGCAGCACCCACATTCAAAAGTCCGTTGCCGGAACGCACACGTCATGCCTCGTTATGCGTGTCGTTCCGCTGCGGGCGCATTACGGGCCGCCCCCGGGATCCATTCTGACCAGCCAGGTCGCCACCGGGGGCGGTCTTCAACCACAAGGAGCCTGAGATGAAAGTTGGTAGCAACTGGCGTAGCGCACACAACAACGACGCGGCATTGCCCGCATTCCTCGCTGCTCGCGTAGACCGTTATTACACCGAACGCGTGCAGGAAAGCTGGGCCGGGGGGCACATCATGAAGGGCCGGGTTGCGAATGCCGATGCTTTGCACCTTTCCAGCAACGATTATCTTTCGATCGCACGTCACCCCGAGATTCTCGATGCAATGTGCATGAGCATCCGTTCGGAGGGCAATGGGCTGCTCATGTCGGGCGTATTCCTGCACGGCGACGATTGCCCGCAACTCACGCTGGAAGACCGTTTTGCGGCATACATGCGAGCCGAAGCGAGCGTACTATGCCAGTCGGGTTTTGCTGCCAACACGGGTCTTATTCAGTCGATCGCCAATGCGCAAACGCCGGTTTACGTCGACATGATGGCGCACATGTCGCTGTGGGAAGGCATACGCAGCGCCGGCGCGCGTGCGATTAGTTTCTTCCACAACGATGTCGATCACCTGGAGCAGCGCATTCAGCGCTACGGGGCGGGCATTGTGATCGTCGATTCGGTGTACAGCACCAACGGCAGCGTGGCGCCGCTTGCCGCGATCGCCGAGGTATGCGCGGAGCACGACTGCGTGCTGGTCGTCGACGAATCACATTCGCTGGGCACGCACGGCCCGCATGGTGCGGGGATGGTGGTCGAACTCGGCCTCACAGACCGCGTGCATTTCCGCACGGCGAGCCTTGCGAAGGCATTTGCGGGGCGCGCCGGCATCATCAGTTGTTCCCGCCGCTTCCAGGAGTATTTCAAGTGCGAGGCGCTGCCCGCCATCTTCAGTTCGACGTTGTTGCCGCATGAAACGGCGGGTCTCGCGGCAACGCTCGACGTGATCGAGCGCGAAGACTGGCGTCGCACGCGCGTCGCGGCCAACGCGCGTTACGTGCGCACGCGGCTTGCCGAACTCGGCTACAACCTGAACGGCAGCGAAACGCAAATCATCGCGCTGGAAGCCGGTCCGGAACCGCAGACGATCGTGCTGCGCGACGCGCTCGAAGCACGCGGCATCTTCGGTTCCGTGTTTTGCGCGCCCGCCACGGCGCAGAACCGCTCGCTCGTGCGGCTCTCGCTCAATGCGGCGTTGTGCGAGGAGGAACTCGAGCGCCTTGTCGACGTTTGCGCGGAAATTCGCGACGAGGTGCAAATGTGGAACTGGCCTTCCACGCGCCGCAATGAACGCAACGCAGGCCGTGCGCGGGTGCGCGCGCCTCAGGCGGTGGTGAACATGCCCATGGTAGCCGTGGCGGCTTGAGCATCGCAGCCGGGGCGGCATGGAGCGAGACAGCGATAGCGTGAGGTGTGCCGGATGTGGGCCCGATTACGGCTGGAGGAAATAACGCCGTAGATCGGGGCCATCAATCAGGGCGAGTCCCACGCCGCCTGGATTTCGCGGTCCAGTTGATCGAGATGCCGGTCGTAGGGCACGACGTTATCGAGCGCGAGCCCCGCCGGCTTTTTCACGATCGCGTACAGGTACCGGCGGTCGCCGTGAAATTCGGATGCCGGATGCATATACGGCTGCCATTCTACGCACTGTGCCGGGTAGTAGCCTTCCGTGCGCCAGAAATAGGGCAGGCTGCGACGGCTGTCCAGCTCCGCCAGGAAACTCAGGGGCGCACCCTGTTCGACGGCGATTTCACGCACGCCACGCAGCGATTCGTCCGTGTGGATGACGAGCAGATACGCGGTGCCGACGCCGTCGAACATCAGCAGTCCGTGCGGTTGATACGAGAGATAGTGCTCGACAATGCCCAATGAATCGGCAATGCCTTTTACGTGGGCAGCGAGCGCGTGATCCTTGAGAAAGGCATATTCCGATACCGCGAGCGCATCGAGCACCGTGCTGCAGCAGCGGTCGAACCAGGCGCGCTGCATATCGCCGATTGCCTGATTCAACGTTTCCACGGCATCGACTTCATGCTTGCGGATAAAACGGTCGATCAAACCCTCGTTGAAGCTCTTCACGGCCACATGCTCGTCGGCTTTGCCGGTCAGCACGATCTTCTTGATAGACGGGTCGGTGATGTGGCGGCAAAACTCCATGCCGTTGATTTCCGGCATGTCGTAATCGACCACCACGACCGAAACCGACTCGAAGCGGGAAGCGTTGTGCACGAGGCTACGTATCGCGTCGACACGCATGGCAATGACCTGATGCGCATCGTTTTCTTCCGTGCGGTCGAGGTAGGGGCTGAAGATGGGCTCCGCGGCCCAGCCCGACCCGGCACGTTCATTGAGAAACTTGAGCGCCTCGGTGGGGGAGCTGAACAGGCGGAAGGCCAGGTCGGGGTCGAGTTGCAGGCTCAGGTTCGAGAGGAACGCGGCACTGTCGTCGACGAACGCGACGGTGGTCGGATAGGAGAACGGCTGGATGGCTTTCGTCATGGCGCTGGGAATGTCAAAACGAACTCGGTGTATTCGCCCTTTACGGAGGAGCAGGTGATTGCCCCTCCCATCGCTTGCATAACATCGCGGCAGAATGCCAGCCCGATTCCTGCTCCGAGCGACACGTCATCGGTGGCGGTTGTCGAAGTATAGAAGCGCGTGAAGATGTGCGGCAATACCTCGGGAGAAATACCGGTGCCCGTATCGCTGAAAATCAGTCGATTGGACCGTTGTCCTGATTCAAGACGAATCGAAATCTGCGCATCGTCGATGCCGCCCATATGCCGGAACGCATTTTTCAGCAGATTGAAGAGCACATGAACGGTCAGCATCTCGGATCCGTGAAACTCAAAATCGGGGCGCAGGTTGCAGATTACCCTGCGGCGATCGCCTTCGCGAAACGGAAAACGTGCAAGTGCCGTTTCGACGCAATGCACGATCGAGCACGTCGTTGCATTTTGCATGTTGCCGCCCGTGAAGCGCGCCGTGGCGAGCAGCATGTCGATGATGGCGTTCGAATGCAGCGCTTCCTGCTCGATGCGGCCGACCACGCCTTGCATGGAATGCAGATGCGCCACGCGTATTTTCGGTACGGGCAAACGGTTGCGCTGGGCGAGTTGATAGGTTTCGAGCAGCGCGGGCAGATAGCGCATGAGGCCCGCGGCGCCTACGCGTATCGCCACGAGCGGCGTGCGTAATTCATGCGCCACGCTGCCCGCCGTGGCGAGCATGGCGCGCTCCTGCTCGATCTGGATGCGATCCTGGTCGTAGTTGGCCAGCGCGCCGATCGCCACGGCAAACGAGAAGATCGCCAGATGCGTGAGGTAGCTCGGACCGAGCACGACGGGGTAGGTGGTGAGACAGTACGCGATCACCGCGAGGCTGATGCCCACGAGAAATTGCAGCACGAGCATGAGCCAGTCGAGCAGCAGCACCATCACGAACGCGGCGATTAAAGCGCTTTCCACCCAGACTTCGTTGCCATTGTTCTTTAGCAGCATGAACGTGAAGAAGAACGGCAGCGCATACAGCGTGGCGGAATACCAGTACCATGGCAGCCATTTTTTCAACGCGGCGGGCCAATGCTCGAAGGCGAGAATCGGCAGGAAAAGAAGGGAGCCGATCAGGCGCAGCGCGAGATTCTCATAAGGCTGCGGAAACAGGTCCTTCCAGACGTAGTAGTAGAGCGGGAAGCCCACGCTCGCCACGACCGCGAGCGGTCGCATGCGGCGCTTCACGTACTGCAGATTGCGTAGCGCGGGCGCGAACGCGCGTACCAGGCGCGGACGCATCGAAGCCCAGGCTCTCCTCAGCCGCGCCGAGGTTCTCGAAACGTTCATCAGGATGGAATCGCTCATCGTTCTGGTCGGCGCGCGTGGTCCGGCCGGACTGGCCATTGTCTCGCCCTGGGTCCCCTGCGCCGTTTGGTTTCCTTGCCGGCAGTCTCGTGTGGTCCGACCCCGTCTGCAGCCGGCAAAGAAAGACAATATCACCAAAGGATTGCGGCGATGCGGCTGGTTTGGCCCATGGATGGCCTTCGACGATTCACGACCGAGCTTGCGTTATGCATGATGCATGAACGGCGCGCCTGCAAAGGGAGCGTGCGGTGCGGCGGTACGCCCCCTTTCAGGCCGCAGGCTTGCGTTGGGCGGAAATGAACCGTTCGATGAGGTCGTCGAGTGGCCCGGGCGCGTCGCGATGCGGAGAGTGGCCGCCTTGCGCGAGCGCGTGGACACGCGCGTGCGGCACGGCGGCGCCGATTGCCTCCACCTGCGCCATGGTGCCGTAGTGATCGTCCGTGGCTTGCACGGCGAGCAACGGGGCGCGGATCGATGCCAGATCGGCGACGATATTCCAGGACCGGAAGTCCGGATCGAGCCAGATGTCGTTCCAGCCGTAGAACGCGGAATCGACATCGTCGTGATAACGTGCGAGCTTCTCGCGCAGGCTGGTCGTTGCGTACGCAACCTTCGTTTCGGCGATGCTTTCGACCGAGATATCCTCGACGAACACGTGCGGCGCAATCGCGACGGCGCCCGCGAGCGCGTCGGGAAAAGCGGCGGCATAGAGCAGGGCGATGGAGGCGCCGTCGCTATGTCCGATCAGCCACATGCGCGCGCGTTCGGCGGGGCTCGTACCGAGTGCATCGAGGAGCGCGGGCAAGACGTCGCGAGCCTGGCGCGCCATGAAATCGACGGGCCATTTCACGTCGTGCGCACGTGGTGTGGAACGCCCATAGCCGGGACGCGAATAGACGAGCCCGCGCATGCCGAGGCGCTTGCACAGCGCGCCCGGCCAGTCCTTCCACATCGCGATCGAGCCGAGGCCCTCGTGCAGGAACACTGCGAGCGGCGCGTCTGCGGCTGCGGCGCCGACCCAGCGGTATTCGATGCGCAACGCATCGCGCGTGGCAGTGGCGGGCAGGTCGGCGAATTCGCTATGGCGCATGGTGACGGGGTGGCTATTACGACTGAAACTGCTGACGCAGGCGGAAGCGCTGGATTTTACCCGTCGCGGTCTTCGGCAGGTCATCGACGAACAAAATGTCGCGCGGATACTTGTGCGGCGCTAGCCGCGTCTTCACGAACGCCTTCAACTCCTCGACCAGGGTTTCTTGCAAGGTATTCAAAGCCGGGTCCTTGAGCACGACGAACGCGCAGGTCTTCACGAGCCCGCCCTGATCGACGCCGATCACAGCGGCTTCGAGCACCGCGTCATGCTCCATGAGCACCATTTCCACTTCGATGGGCGACACATACTGCCCGCTTACCTTGAGCATGTCGTCGCTGCGGCCTGCATAGACATAAGCGCCGCCCGGCAGCCGCCGGTACTTGTCGCCGCTTTTCACCCAGTCGCCGAGGAAGGTCGCGCGCGACTTCTCGCGATTGCACCAGTACATCACGGCCGCGCTCGGCCCGCGGATGAAGAGGTCGCCGATTTCTCCATCGGCCACGAGACGGCCGGACTCGTCGCGCAGCTCGATTTCGTAGCCGGGTACGGGGCGGCCCGTGGTGCCGTATTCGACCAGGCCTGGGCGGTTGGAGAGGAAGATGTGGAGCATTTCCGTCGAGCCGAGGCCGTCGAGAATGTCGCTGCCGAAGTGGTCCCTGAAGCGCTCGCCCAGTTCGCGCGGCAATGCTTCGCCCGCTGAGGTGCAGACGCGCAATGCGACCTCGGCGCGTGCGGGCAGGTCAGGCGACGCCATCATGCTCGCATAGAGCGTAGGCACGCCATAGAACACCGTAGGCCGATGCTTCACGAGACGCGCGAATACGGCGTTGGCGGTGGGGCGCTCTGCCATCAGGACCGTCGTCGCGCCTACCGAGAGCGGAAACGAGAGGCCGTTGCCGAGCCCGTAGGCAAAGAACAGCTTGGCGGCGGAGAACACGATGTCGCTTTCGCGTATGCCGAGGATGGGCTTTGCATAAGTTTCGACGGTCCAGTAGAGATTGGCGTGGGTATGCACCGTACCCTTCGGTTTGCCCGTCGAACCGGAGGAGTAGAGCCAGAACGCGATGTCGTCGCAGCCCGTTTGCGCGGCTCGCGCGGTGGGCTGGGCGCGCGCGATCAGATCGGCGAGAACGTATTGCGGTTCCTGCTGACGTTCGGTCGCGCCGGTTTCGATGCCGGTGTTCGCCAGCGGCTGAGAGACGATTAGATGGCAATCCTCACATTGTGCATCCGTCAGCGCTCGACGCACGACGGACTGCACCGCGCCCGACGCAATCACCAGCCGCGCGCGGCTGTGCGTGAGCATGTAGACATAGTCGGCCGACGTGAGCAGCGTATTGACGACCACCGGCACGATCCCGGCATACAGGGCGCCGAGAAACGCGACGGGCAGCTCGACGGTGTCGAGCATCACGAGCAGAATGCGCTCCTCCATGCGGACCCCGAGCGAACGCATGGCGGTCGCGAAGCGGCGAGCCTGCGTTTCGAGCCCGCCGTAGTTCAGCGTGAGCGTGTCGTCGATATAGGCGGGCTTGGCGGCCCGGGCGGCATTGAGCGAGAACAGATGCGCGGCGAAATTGAATTGCGTGGGCGGCGGCATGGCCGCGGCGTGGTCAGGCGACACTGCTTGGATTGGCACGGTGTGGTCTCCGCTCTGTCTGGCTCGATCGGCTGGAAGTCGAAACGGTTTGCGTGACGGCTGGAAGGTGCGCCGCGACCGACGCGGGAAGCGTTACGACCCAGGCGTGAACTCGATTGCACCTTGCGGCAAGAGATAGAGCACCAGCGCCGAACCGTTGGCGACGGTGGGCCGGTGTGCGCTGCCCGGGCCGTAAACGCACCATCCTGCCGGTCGGCCGTCGAAGGTCGCGCCTTCGGTGAGCGGCATGATGAGGTCGATCTCGCCGTTCGGATGCATGTGATGCGGACCCGCAATATCTTTCATGCTCACGACGTCGACGGAGAAGCCGTGCGTGGCCGGCAGCGCCTTGAAGATGCGTCCGTAGCGCAGACCGCCCGCCTCGCGGTTGCACAGCCAGCCCTCGGCCACGCCGGTGCGGCAGGCCCCCGCAAGTGCGTCGAACGTCGGGCTGCCTTCTGGCCAGGTGGCGTTGAGCCATGCGTCCATTGCATCATCGAGCGGACGGGTGCTGATCTGCGCGGTGACGCCTGCGACGAGGCGCTCGAAGTCTTGCGGTGACATGCATGTCTCCTCTATCGGCAGCGCTACCCATCGCGTGTGAGCCCTGTCGACCGGAATTGTCGTCGATCCACCTTTTGGCGGAAAATTAGCGGTTAGTAAAATGCATGTCAAGCACTATAGTACATAAACATGGCTACAGAGATTCCTTAAGATGAAGCAAACTTACCTTGCCGAGCATCCGGCGAGCGCTCCCGACGCCGCGGACGACACCGCGCGCGGCGAGCGCACCGAACGCGATCCGTTCCTGACCGCCATGGGCGAGCGGGTCCGGATGCTCCGCGCCCGGCGCGGCATGACGCGCAAGACCCTGGCGGCGGAGACCGGGCTTTCGGAGCGCCATCTGGCGAATCTGGAATCGGGTCTGGGGAATGCGTCCGTGCTGGTGTTGCGGCAGATCGCGAGCACGCTGAACTGCCCGCTCGCCGAGGTGATCGGCGATGTCACGACCTCGTCTGCCGAGTGGCTGCTGATCCGCGAGCTGCTCCAGGGGCGCGACACGGCCGCCTTGCGGCGTGCGCGCATTGCCCTTGCCGGGATGTTTTCGCAAGCGAGTGCCGACCCGCACCGCAACAAGCGGATCGCACTCGTCGGCCTGCGCGGCGCGGGCAAGTCCACGCTCGGGCGCATGCTCGCGCAGGAGCTGAAGGTGCCGTTCGTGGAGCTGACGAGGGTGATCGAGCAGCTGGCGGGCTGCCCGCCTTCCGAGATCCATTCGCTGTACGGCGCGAGCGCATATCGCCGCTACGAGCACCGCGCGCTGGAGGCCGTGATCGCGGAGCATCCGCGCGCGGTCATCGCCTCGCCGGGCGGCCTCGTTTCCGAGCCCGCCACCTTCAACGTGCTGCTCGCGCACTGCTTCACCGTGTGGCTCCAGGCGACGCCGGAAGAGCATATGCGGCGCGTGGTGGCACAGGGCGACCTGCGGCCCATGTCGGGCAATTCGGAGGCGATGGATGACCTCAAGCGCATCCTGGCCGGCCGCAGCGAACTCTATGGCCGCGCCGACATGACGTTCGATACCAGCGAGAAGACGCTCGCCGACGCCTATCTGCAGCTGCGCGACCGTCTGGCTGCCCGGCTCGGGGCCGAGGCACCGAGCATCGACTGAGCGGGCGGGACGCCCCGGGGTTTTCCCGCTGTCTGCATTAAAGTGCATTAAGGTGCTTTACGTGAGTTTTCGATTGCACTATCGTTCATTGAAACGAAGTGCAGAAAGGAGACGCTCATGTCAGCCGAAGTCGCCGTCGCCCCCCAGCGGGTCGATTACCGCACCGATCCCTCGCAATACCGGCACTGGAAGCTCACGTTCGACGGCGCGATCGCGACGCTCGGCATCGATATCGCCGAGGACGGGGGCATACGCGACGGCTACAAGCTGAAGCTGAACTCATACGACCTCGGCGTCGACATCGAACTGCACGATGCACTCCAGCGCATCCGCTTCGAACATCCGGAGGTCCGCACCGTCGTGCTGACCAGCCTGAAAGACCGGGTGTTCTGCTCGGGTGCCAATATCTTCATGCTCGGCCTCTCCACCCATGCGTGGAAGGTCAACTTCTGCAAGTTCACCAACGAAACGCGCAACGGCATGGAAGACTCGTCGCGCCACTCGGGCCTGAAGTTCATTGCCGCCGTGAACGGTTCCTGTGCAGGCGGCGGCTATGAACTGGCGCTGGCCTGCGACGAGATCATGCTCGTGGACGACCGCTCGTCGTCGGTCGCGCTGCCGGAGGTGCCGCTGCTGGGCGTCCTGCCCGGCACGGGCGGCCTCACGCGCCTCACCGACAAGCGCAAGGTGCGTCACGATCGCGCCGATATCTTCTGCACCGTGGTGGAAGGCATTCGCGGCGAGCGTGCGAAGGCCTGGCGCCTCGTGGACGACGTGGTGAAGCCGAACCAGTTCGGCCAGGCGGTGCAGGCGCGTGCGCTCGAACTGGCCGCGGCGAGTGATCGTCCGGTCGGCGCGAAGGGCATTGCACTCACGCCCATCGAGCGCGTGGAGCACGTCAACGGCTTGAGCTACGCGTGCGTCGACGTGACGATCGACCGCGCGAAACGCACTGCGACGTTTACGGCGAAAGCGCCCGCTACCGCGCCTGTTTCGGATATCGAAGCAATCGTTGCCGCCGGCGCATCCTGGTGGCCGCTGCAGTTCGCGCGCGAGCTGGACGACGCGATCCTTTCCATGCGCACCAACGAACTGGACATCGGCACGTGGATTCTCAAAACCGAAGGCGACGCGCGCAACGTACTGGCCGCCGACGCCGCGCTCCTCGCGCACCGCGATCACTGGTTCGTGCGCGAAACCATCGGCATGCTGCGCCGGACGCTGGCGCGCATCGATGTCTCGTCGCGCTCGTTGTTCGCGCTGATCGAGCCCGGCTCGTGCTTCGCCGGGACGTTCGCCGAACTCGCGTTTGCCGCCGATCGCTCGTATATGGCCGCGCTGCCCGCGAACGAAGAGGAGGAGCCGTCTATTACGCTATCCGAAGCGAATTTTGGTCTCTATCCGATGGTCACGCATCAATCGCGTCTCGCGCGGCGCTTCTATGAGGAAGCCGAATCGATCGACGCAGTGCGCGAGAAGATCGGCGAAGCGGTCAAGCCGGTCGAGGCCGAGCGCCTCGGGCTCGTGACGGCCTCGCCAGACGACATCGACTGGCCCGACGAAATTCGCCTTGCGCTGGAAGAGCGTGCCGCAATGTCGCCCGATGCCCTCACGGGCCTCGAAGCCAATCTGCGTTTCAACGGGCCCGAAACGATGGAGACGCGCATCTTCGGGCGCCTTTCCGCGTGGCAGAACTGGATTTTCAACCGGCCCAACGCCGTGGGCGAGAAGGGCGCACTTAAGGTGTACGGCAAGGGCAGCAAGGCGCAGTTCGACGTCGCCCGCGTCTGATATCCGCATTCGCCGCCGCATCGGCCGAACACGCCGCAAGGAACCGAAATGTCCACGATCAATTACAGCGAAAAGATCCCGAACAACGTCAACCTGGCCGACGACCGCGCGCTGCAGCGCGCGCTCGAACAGTGGCAGCCCAACTTCCTTTCATGGTGGGGCGACATGGGTCCGGACGGGTCGCACGGCTATGACGTCTACCTGCGCACGGCGGTGAGCGTGGACGCGGGCGGCTGGGCGCATTTCGATCACGTGAAGATGCCCGACTATCGCTGGGGCGTCTTCCTCACGCCGGGCGAAGCCGACCGCAAGATCCATTTCGGCGCGCACAAGGGTGAAGCCGCATGGCAGGACGTGCCCGGCGAGCATCGCGCGAACCTGCGCCGCATCATCGTCACGCAGGGCGACACGGAGCCCGCTTCGGTCGAGCAGCAGCGTCATCTCGGCCTCACCGCGCCCTCCCTCTACGACCTGCGCAACCTGTTCCAGGTGAACGTGGAAGAGGGCCGGCACCTGTGGGCGATGGTGTATCTGCTGCACCGCTACTTCGGCCGCGACGGTCGTGAGGAAGCCGAAGCATTGCTCGAGCGGCGCTCCGGCGACGACGACAATCCTCGCATTCTCGGCGCGTTCAACGAGAAAACGCCCGACTGGCTGGCGTTTTACATGTTCACGTACTTCACCGATCGCGACGGCAAGTTCCAGCTCTCGGCGCTTTCCGAATCGGGCTTCGACCCGCTCGCGCGCACGACCAGGTTCATGCTGACCGAGGAAGCGCATCATATGTTCGTCGGCGAATCGGGCATCTCGCGGGTCGTGCAGCGCACCGCGCAGGTCATGAACGAGCTGAAGACCGATGACGTGAACCGCTTGCGCGCTGCGGGCGTGATCGACCTCGGAACGATCCAGCGTTACCTGAATTTCCACTACTCGGTGACGATCGACCTGTTCGGCGCCGATCAGTCGTCGAATGCCGCGACCTTCTACAGCTCGGGCCTGAAGGGCCGCTATGAAGAGACGAAACGCGACGACGATCACCAGCTCGAAGGCCAGCAATACCGCTTGCTCGACGTGCAGGATGGCAAACTGGTCGAGCGCGAGGTGCCCATGCTCAACGCGATGAACGAGGTGCTGCGCGACGACTACATCAAGGACTCGATTGCGGGCGTGAACCGCTGGAACAAGGTGCTGGAAAAGGCCGGCATCGATTATCGGCTCACCGTCCCGCACAAGGCGTTCAACCGCCAGATCGGCACCTTCGCGGGCGTGCGCGTTTCCCCTGACGGTCGCGTGATCGGCGAGGCCGAGTGGGCTGCGAATGAAGCGAACTGGCTGCCCACTGCGGAAGACCGCGCCTACGTGGCTTCGCTCATGGGCCGCGTGGTCGAGCCGGGCAAATTCGCCAACTGGATCGCGCCGCCGGCCATGGGCATCAACCGGCAGCCGATCGATTTCGAATACGTGCGCTTCAACTGAAGGCGACTGCGAGGCGATCGGCATCCGGATCGCGCGCCGCAGCGGGAGACACTTTTGAACGGTCCGGTCCCCATGGAAATTCTCAGGCAACACCTGATCGATCCTGAAATCTGCATACGCTGCAATACCTGCGAGGAAACGTGTCCCATCGACGCGATCACGCACGACGGCACCAACTATGTGGTGAAGGCCGATGTCTGCAACGCCTGCATGGCTTGCGTGCCGCCATGCCCGACCGGCGCGATCGACAACTGGCGCAACGTGCTCAAGGGCGAGGCGTACGGAATCGACGAACAGTTCACGTGGGATGAACTGCCAGCTCAGAATCCCTCGGTGGGTGCGCCGATGGAAACCCTGGCGGCAAGCGGCGCAACGTCTGCCGCGCCAGCCGCGCCGAATGCTGCCGACGTACCGATCGCGGGCTCCGACATGGTGCGCGGCTCGACCGTGCCGCCGTGGTCGGCGGCGCGGCCATACGTTCAGCTCTACACGCACAAGGCACCCACTACGGCGACCGTGGTCGGCAACTACCGCCTGACCAACGACGCCACGCAGAGCGACATCCATCACATCGTGCTCGACTTCGGCGCGATGCCGTTTCCTGTGCTGGAAGGTCAGTCCATCGGCATCCTGCCGCCCGGCGCGACCGCCCAGGGGCGCACGCACCACGCGCGGCAGTATTCGGTCGCGAGCCCGCGCGACGGCGAGCGTCCCGGCTACAACAACGTCTCGCTCACGGTGAAGCGTGTGACGCGCGATCACAGCGGCAACGCGACGGCCGGCGTGTGCTCGAACTACCTCTGCGACCTGAAAAAGGGCGACGTGGTGACGGTGATCGGCCCGTTCGGCAATACCTTCCTCATGCCGAACCATCCGAACTCGCATCTGCTGATGATCTGCACCGGCACGGGTTCCGCGCCCATGCGGGCGATGACCGAATATCGGCGCCGCCGCAGGCTCAAAGGCGCGACGGGCAAGCTTATGCTGTTCTTCGGTGCGCGCACGCAGGAGGAATTGCCTTATTTCGGACCGCTGATGAATCTGCCGAAGGACTTCATCGATACGAATCTGGCCTTCTCGCGCACGCCTGGCCAGCCAAAGCGCTATGTGCAGGACGCCATGCGCGAGCGCGCCGTGGACGTCGCGCAACTGCTCAAGGACGGCAACACGCATATCTACGTCTGCGGCTTGAAAGGCATGGAGGATGGCGTGCTGCAGACGCTTCAGGAGATCGCGGAGAACCACGGGATGGGGTGGGAGGCGTTGTGGGAGCGCCTCAAGCGCGAAGGGCGGCTGCATCTGGAGACGTATTGAAACGTCCGGTGCCCCGCCTCGTTGTAATGAATCGAGGACTGAATCGAGGGCTGCGATAATTTAAGCACGACCGTTCTAAAAGCGCTACGATGTGGCGTATCCACAGGCGCGACCAGACGCGCGACGTCAGAACGGAGACTGCCTCGATGAACCTCATTGCTGAAATGCCCGCCGGCCTCACCGGCCTCGAACAGTTGCAGCACATGCTGCGAGGGGGCCGTGGCCCCTCCATTGGCGCAACGCTCGGATTCGAACTGGTCGAGGTCGAAGAGGGCCGGGCCGTGTTCGCCAGCACGCCCGGGTTTCACGTCTACAACCCGATCGGCACCGTGCACGGCGGCTATGCCGCCACGCTGCTCGATTCCGCTTGCGGGTGCGCCGCACACTCGCGTCTCGGGCCGAATCAGGCCTACACCACGCTGGAACTGAAGGTCGCGTATCACCGGCCCATGACGGCCGATACGGGGCCGGTGCGCGCCGAAGGTCGCGTGCTAAGCATCGGCCGCCGAGCCGCGTTTACGGAGGCCAGCATCACGGACGCGCAGGGCAAGCTCTACGCATCCGCCACGTCCACGCTGCTCGTGTTCGATCGCTGATTCCTCGTCAGTGCACGGGTGCTAGATCGCCGCGTGCGCCTTGTCCTCGATAAGGTGCACGAGCGTTTGCAGCAGGCGGTTCGCGGGCGTGGGCACCCCCTTCGCCACACCACGGCGCACGACATAACCGTTGAGGTGATCGATCTCGCTGCGCTTGCCGCGTGCGAGATCCTGCGCCGTGGACGAGTACTGGCCCGGCATGGTCTGCGCGATGCGCGTGACTGCGCCTTCGATGTCCGGTGGCAGCGTCACGCCGTCGGCCTGGGCCACGGCCACGCACTCGGCCACGATGTCATGCATCGCCTCGCTCACGCCCACGCCCTGAACGAGGCGCCCGTAAGGCAGTTGCGTGATGGCTGAGAGCGCGTTGTACGCACAGTTCACGATCAGCTTGGCCCAGAGCGCGCCGCGCACGTTGGGCGAGATTTCTGTGGGCACACCCGCTTCGATGAGTGAGCGCGCGGCGGCGTCGCTCGCGCGCGATGGCTCAATCACGAGTTCGCCGCGTCCGTGATGGCGCACGTGGCCGGGGCCCGCTATTTCGGTGGCGACGTACACCACCGCGGCCGCTACGTCCTGGGGGATGACGGTGCGCAGGCGCTCCGCGTTATCCGCACCGTTCTGCAGCGTGAGCACGAGCGTGTCGGCGCGCAGATGCGGCTTGATCGCGGCGCCCGCGCTTTCGGTATCGGTCGACTTCACGCAGAACAGCACGAGTTCGGCCCCGGCGACAGCGGAGGCTTCGGTGCTGGCGGTGAGATGCGGCGCGCCGATGCGCTCGTCGAACTGCCGCGCTTCGATGCGCAGCCCCTCTCGCGCGATGGCCTCGACATGCTGGGGGCGGCCGATCAAGACCACATCGTGTCCCGCGCGTGCCAGCATGCCGCCGAAAAAGCAGCCCACTGCGCCCGCGCCCATGACGGCAACTTTCATTTGCGTTCCTCCTGAGTGGCGTCGTACTTCGTCGCTCGTGGTGTCAAGCGGTGTTCGGCGGCGTTCAGCGCAGCTCGAAGCCGAGCGCGTTCAGCGCGTCGCGCAGGCGGTCGCGGCCGTGCAGCGACTCGCGGCTGCGCCAGCGTGCGAGCGAACGCGAGGTCCAGCCTGCCGCGCTCAATCCCTGGGCGGTCTGGAAGCCGCCCATTACTTCGTCGTACTGGGCAATTGGCGCCACTTGCGAGGGTGCGTCGTATTGCTCGCGATGGAGCACGACTTCCTGCGGCAGACGCGGCTTGACATCCGCGGGACGCGTTTCGTCAGGATAGCCCACGCACAGGCCGAACACGGGCAGCACGCGCGGCGGCAGGCCGAGTTCGGCGGCCACCTGCTCGGGCTGGTTGCGGATGCCGCCGATATACACGGCGCTCATGCCGAGCGATTCGAGCGCGACTACGGCGTTTTGCGCAGCCAGCGCGGCGTCGATCATGCCGACGACCAGCGTTTCCATGTAATGCAGGCCTTCGACGCTTGCGCCGCTGCGCGCACCGGCGGCTTCGAGGCGCGCGAGGTCGGCGAGCCAGACGAGAAAGAGTGGCGCTGCGCGAACGTGGGACTGGCCGCCCGCTAGCTCTGCGAGGCGAGCCTTGCGCTCGGGGTTCTCGATGGCGACCACACTCCACGTTTGCAGGTTCGAGGAAGTCGAGGCCGACTGCGCCGCGGCGATCAGCGTTTCGAGCGTGCCGTCGGGCAGCGCGCGGTCGGCGTAGCTGCGCACCGAGCGATGCGCGAGCAGCGTGTCGAGCGTATCGTTCCATGCCGGCAGCGGCTCGGACCACGGCGTGCCGTAGCGCGCTTCGAGGGCGCGCATGGCGGCGGTCATGTCGGTTTCCGGGAACGCGGGCGTGGTGGCGGTGGACATCGGATTTCTTCTCCGGCAGAGGGCGGTTGAATCGGCGCGCGTGCAAGTCTGTCGTGGCGCCAGGCGCCGTATGGTACATGGGTCGGGCGATCCGCGCTGGCGCACTGATTCGCCCAGCGGGCTCGTCAGCAGACTTTGCGTGCCGCCGCTATTATTTGCAATTGCGCCCGGCTTCTGCACGCTTGTCTGCCCCTTCTTTCAGGAGGTTGTCCCATGTCCGTTGAATCTCCGAATGCGTCGCCGGTCTGGTTCGTGACCGGTTGTTCGACCGGCTTTGGCCGCGAGCTCGCCCGCGCGGTGCTCGCGCGCGGCTGGCGTTGCGTGGCCAGCGCGCGCAACAAGGCGTCGCTGGACGATCTCGCGCCCGAGGCCGGCGAGCGCCTGCTGCGTGTCTCGCTCGACGTAACCGACGCCGCGCAGATCGATGCCGCCGTCGCGGCCGCGCAAAAGCAGTTCGGCGCCATCGACGTCCTCGTCAACAACGCGGGCTACGGTTATCAGAGTTCGATCGAAGAAGGCGAGGAGCGCGAGATCCGCGCACAGTTCGATGCCAATGCATTTGGCCTCTTCGCGCTTACGCGCGCGGTTCTGCCCGGCATGCGTGCGCGCCGCAAGGGGCATGTCATCAACATCACGTCGGTGGCGGGGCTCGCGGGCTTTCCGGGTTCCGGGTATTACGCGGCTTCCAAGCACGCCGTCGAGGGCTTCTCCGATTCGTTGCTGGCGGAGGCCGGGCCGCTCGGCATCAAGGTGACATGTGTGGAGCCGGGGCCGTTTCGCACGGACTGGGCAGGCCGCTCGCTCGTGCAGACGGCGAGCCGCATCGACGACTACGCCGAAACGGCCGGCGCACGCATGAAGCGCACGGCCGAGGGCAGCGGGCATCAGCCTGGCGACCCCGTGCGCGCGGCGCAGGCGATGATACGCATCGCCGAAGTGGAGGATCCGCCCCGGCATCTCGTGCTGGGCGCATTCGGCGTGGATGCGGTGAGTAACCGCCTGCGCGCGGTGCTTGCCGATATCGAAACGTGGCGTGAGTTGAGTCTAGGCACCGATTATCCGGCGGGGAGCTGATCGCGCGGTTCATGCCGTCGCGATCATCAAGGTGCCGGTGGCGACGAGCGCCCCGCGCCAGAGCCAGTCGAAATTGATCCAGCCGCGCCGCAGCACGCCGAGCCCGAGATACTCGTAGGCGAGCAGGGCGACCGCGCCAGTGGTGGCAAGCGTGGCGAGCGTATGCAGTGCGGTGAACGCCAGCGAAAGCGCGAGCGGGTTCGCGGCACCCCCCACGGCGCCGCACAACGGCAGCATGGCCGGCATCAGCATGAGCCCCGCGCCATGCAGTGTCGCCATCAACGCAGACCACGCAGCGAGCCCGACGAAGCCCACCGTCATGCCCACGCGAGCGCGGTGCCGGTGCCCATATGCATGCTGCCACGCGGCCCAGGCGATCAGCAGCGCACCCAGCCCCCAATGCAGTGCCGCGCCCGGCAAGTGTGCGCCCAGCGCCGCCGTGGAGCTCGTGAACAGCAGAACCGACGCAGCATGGCCTAGCGCGAGGGGCGGCAACGCGAGCAGCAGCGCCGCCCGGCTTCCGCGCTGCAAACCGAGCGCGGTCGCGAACAGCCAGCCCATCGCCGGGTTCACGCCGTGAAACATGCCGCTGCCCACGACGGCTGCCCACGCGCCCCAATGCGCGCCGAACACGTCCTCCATGGCAGGCTCCGGCTTATGGATAGCAGTACGAATCAGACGAACAGTCGCCGCCTTCGAGCCGGATCTGGTGCGGCCGATGCGACTTCGGCCACTCGACGAAGAAGCGTTCGTCGAACGCCAGGCCGCCATCGGGTGCCGCATCGAGCTTGACCATCCAGCCGTCGATGCCTTCGGGATAGAACTGCCCGTCGATCGCGCCATAGAGCGAGTTGGTGAAATAGACGCGGCGGCCGTCGCGGCTCACTTCCACCATTTGCGGACCGCCATTCAACGCGCGCGCCGGCGCAAAAGGATGCGCGGCGCGCGCCGCGATGCCGCCTATGCGCACGCAACCGGTGAGCTTCGCGTGCTCCGGGTCGGATACGTCGTACTGGCGCAAATCGCCCGTGCCCCAGCACGCCGCGTAAAGGAAGCGATCGTCGAGCGAGAGTGCGATATCGGTGACGAGCGGCGGCACGGCTGCGAAACCCTTGAGCATGGGCGGCAGATGCTCGGGGTCGGCGGGCTCGGCGGGGATCTCGATGATCTTGCGCGCGGCCCACGCGTCGCCATCTCGATACCACTGCCAGATCGAGGCCGAGAGGTCCTTCAGGCTGATCACGGAATTCACGAAACCATAAGGCCGCGTGGGATTGTGCGCGGGCCGCAGCTCGAACACGAGCTGGTTTTCCGCGCCGAAATCGAGCACCTGTTTGTGCTGGCGCGTGTGCAGATCCCAGAAGTGCAGACGGTGACCATACTGGCCGCCGAGCAGGACTTCGGGCACGAGACCGTCTTCGAACGTCGCGGGCAGGCCCCATTCGCTCGTCACGAGCGTGTCGTAACCAAGGTGCCACCAGCCGTCGTAGGCCAGCTGCTGCGGCCCGCGGTCGATCTCCCATTGGCCGAGTATGTCGAAGCTCTCGTGGTCCATCAGGAAGATGCCGCCGGGCGCTTCGCCTCGCGCATTCGCGAGCGAGGTCACGTAGATGCCATCCGGCCCGCAATGCACGGTATGAGGTCGTGTATAGCCCGCGCGCTGCGCCACACTCTCGGGTTCGTGGACGCGCGCGATATGCGGGCGGCGCGGGTCGGGCTTCGTGTCGACGATATGGATGCGCGAGGAGCGTAGCCCGGGCACGACGAGATAGCGCCGCTCGGTATGCGCATGAGGCGCGTTGGGGCACAGGCAGGAACTGCAGGCATTCCAGCCGAAGTGATGGAGTTCGTCACCCACATTGGGCATTGGCAGCCGATGCACGATGCGCCCGAAGTCAGGCGAGCCGGGGTCGAGATCGACCACATCGAGCGAGTCGGGCACGCTGCGCGTGGGATCGAAGCTCGCCACGTACGCCAGCGTTTCCGGCGGAGCTTCGCCCGCCATGCGCGCGGAAGGGTAGAAGGTCGGATCGGGTTGCCACGTCGCCATTGCTGCCCCCTCATCGAAGATTCGGAAGAGACCCTATCATGCACCAGAGTGCGATGATGTGTGGCGCGCGTGTTCCTTATTCCGGCTGGATAGAAGCTTATGCAGTCGAGCGATGACGCCAGGCCATGATTGTCTGCTTTGGGAAAACAGTGAATTCGCGTTCGCGGTGTTTATTCGCGCGACCCACCTTCCTAGACTTGTAAGCAACGGATGCAGAGATTGCCGCTGCGCCGATTCGATCAAGTTACTGGAGGTTGGTCATGAAATCGCTCGTCAAGACTGTTGCGCTCGCTGCCGTGCTGGTTGTCCCGGCTGTTTCCTTCGCGCAGGCGCAAGTCAACAACGGACCCGTTACACGGGCCCAGGTCCGCAACGAACTGGTGCAACTCGAAGCGGCCGGCTATCGTCCGTCCGTGAACGATCTCTATTACCCCGATGATCTGCAGAAGGCCCAGGCCCGCGTGAACGCGCAAACCGCAGCCGTGGCGCCGACAAGCGGCTATGGCCCCGCCACGAGCGGCTCGTCGCAAAGCGGCGGGCGTAGCGATGGTGCGGTTAGCAGCTACTCGCCGCCGATCTATAACGCGCGTTAAGGTGCGCGCTGGCGATTGGCGAGCCGTTCCAGACGCATGCGTCCGGGTGGCTCGAAATATGTCCCGAATCTCACCAGCCCCGCCTTTTTCAGGGTGCAGACCATTGTGAAGCTCACGAGCAACCCGGGATCCGGATTCTCGTTGATCTCGATTTCGATGGAACGCAGACGGGGTTCGAACTTGAGCAGCACACTTTCCATCTGGTTGCGCAGGTCATTGACGGAGGCGGGAAGATTCCGGTAGACGTTGGTCAGGTCCGGCAATCCGTATCCACCCACCGATGACCGGTACCAGTGGCGCGTGCTCTCTCACCTTGCCGCGAACTTTCTGTCGCTGATGAACGCGGAAGTGCTGCGCGGAACGCTCGCGCTTTACGACTGGACCGATGACGAGCTGAACCGCAGGCGCCTGGCCGGCATCCTGTGGGTATCGGAGGAACTTCTCGAGGAGGTGTCGGGCGGCTCGGTCGAGCGTGGCGTCCTGATCGAGGTGACGCTCGATTCACAGGCGTTTGCGGGCGAAGGTGACGTGATGCTCTTTGGCGAGATGCTGCACCGCTTCTTTGCGATGTATGCGGAGATCAACCTGTTCACCAGGCTCTCGATCGTGAGCCTGCCATCGCAAAAGCGCACGCTCTGGCCGCGCAGCAAGGCGGAACGCTCGCCACTATGAAAATGGAACACAACGGGGAAGGCAACGCCAGGCTCGAGCCGCTGGTCGCCTCGCTGCTTGCGCGGGCACCGCAGATGAGCTTCATGCAGTTGTGCCGCCTGCTCGAGGCGGGTACGACGGATGGCGCCGGATTCGGCTCGCGCGATACGGCTGAACAGGAGCCCGTGCGCTTCGGATCGTGGCGGCGGAGCGGGTTTCCGGCCGGTGAAATCGCTGCGGTTGAATACAGCGGCAACGACGACGACTATGGTCCGCCCGCGCCGCCTGTCGTGCGGACGACCTTCATGGGGTTGTACGGCGTGGATGCGGCCATGCCGCCGCACCTGATCGACGACATCGTTCTGCGTGAGGAAGGGCATGAGGTCGTCGAACGGTTTCTCGACCAGTACGATCACCGCCTCATCACGCTGCTGTACCGGGCGTGGAAGAAGTATCGCTACCCGGAAAGCTTCCTCGCGGGGGGGCGCGATGCCCATTCGCGGAACCTGCTGACGCTGGTCGGATTCGGCTCGGGCGGCAAGCCGGAACGCGCAGGATTGCCCGATTGCCGCATGCTGGCGTTGCTGGGTCTGCTCGCGCAGAAGACACGCACGCCGGAAGGGCTCGCGGGTGTAATCGCGCTGGCGATTCCGGACGTCGAGGTTCGCGTCGACGAATTCTTTCCGGCGATGACCGGTACAGGAAAACCGCGCCCGCTCACCTCGCAGCCAGCGGCACCCGGATCGACATCAGGCGGCGGCGCAAGACGCGGTCTCGGCGGCGGGTATGTGCTCGGCAGAAGACTCGCCTATCGGAGCCGGGCCGCCCGGGTGACGCTGCGCCCGGATAACGCGCGGCAGGCTCACGACCTGCTGCCCGGCGCCTGGCTGCATCGCGAACTGATCGCTTTCGTGACGCTCTATGTTGGCACCCGCTCGGATATTCATCTGCGCATGGAAGTGTCTTCACGGATCGCGCCCCTGCCGTCCATAGGTTCGGTAGCGGAAGGCCCCGCGCCACGACTCGGGTGGACAACCGTGCTGCCCGCCGAAGAGGAGCGCATGATCAGGATTCCTCTCGGTGTGTGCGAGGCGTTCCCGAAGCCGCCGCCCAATCCCTATCTGAATCCTCAACGCGCGTAACCCCCGGAATCCGAATGTCTATCCGATCGACCCTTACCATCCTTGCGTCCGCGCTGTTGCTTCCGGCATGCGGCGCGTTGCAGACCGTATCCGATGCCACGGCGGACGCATATCACGCCGTGTTCTTCAAACAGGTCAAGGTCCTGAACGTCGATCTGTCGGCACGGGATGCCCTGAATGCCGACGACAGCGGCCGGCCGACATCGGTCGCCGTGCGCGTGTACCAGCTCAGGGATCGCAAGCTGTTCGACAAGGCGTCCTACGACGATCTCCTGAAAAACGACCGCACCGTGCTCACGCAGGATCTGCAGGACAGCATGGCGGCGGTGCTCAATCCCGGCGCAGCGGCAAGCCTCTCGCAGCCGATGCAGGCCGATACGAAGTACGTGGCCGTCGTGGCGCTGTACCGGAACCCGGGCAGCGGCGACGGCTGGAAATATGTGATCGAGAAAAAGAAGCTCGACGCGGACAAGCCACTGAAGCTCGAGCTGCTTGACCAGATCCTGCTTGCGGGAGGGGACGTGGGCGCGAAGTCGAACCGGTAACAGCCGTGGCAAGACAGTCTTCAGGTGAGGCGCCATCGGCGATGAAGTCATTGTCGGACCTTTGACAGGCTCGATGCGCCGGACCGCAGGATCGCTCGTGCCCGTCTGCGGGAAGTCTTCGCGGGTGAGCCAGCAGGTAAGGCCGCCGGAGACCGTCAGGGATAGAACGAGACCCTGGACGAAAAAGCGGCGTGCGACGCGTCCCATCCGCAGAATTCAGCACTTTCCGATATGGCCGGCGCTTCAGTCACGGCATGCTGGGCGCCGGCGCCCGCATTCGCAGCGGGGCGCCCGCCTGAGCGTGCGCAAGCGGCCATTCCCGGGGCACGCGTCCGCGCCGCGCTGTACCATACACCCGCACGCCGCCCGGCATTGGCCGCGCCGCGTGCGCGCAAACGAGGTCCGGTCGATGCAACGAATAACACGAAGAAGTGGCGGATGGTGGACGTTGGCGCTAGCCCTGGCGCTTGGCGCGTGCATGGTATGGGCGTGGCGCGCCCACGCCGCGCGCACGGTCAGCGTGTCGCCGCAGGGAACGGTGGCGCAGGTGCGTCAGGTGGTGGTGAGGTTCGACGAGGCGATGGTGGCGTTCGGCGCCCCCGACGCGAAGGATCCCGCACGCGTGCAATGCAGTAGCGCGGCGGCCGGCGCGGGCCAGGGCCGCTGGATCGACGAGAAGACATGGGCCTACGATTTCGCCGCCGACCTGCCGCCGGACGTGCAATGCAGCGTCGCGCTCGCCGATGGCCTCAAGTCGCGCGCGGGCGTGGCGGTGACAGGCGCGCGCCGCTTCACGTTCTCGACGGGTGGCCCGTTTCCCGTGAGCGTGCGGCCCTATCCCGGTGGCGGCAGCGAAATTGAGGAAAACCAGGTATTCGTGCTCAAGCTCAATGGTCCCGCGACCGCGGATTCCGTGCGCGAGCACGTCTGGTGCGAGTCGGGCGGGCTCGGCAACCGCATCCCGGTTCGGTCTGCCGACGCGCCCACGCGCGCGGCGCTGCTCAAGCATTTCCGGCTCGAAAAGGACAGCGCGAGCGTGCTCACGCTCACCTGCCAGCAGACGCTGCCCTCCAGCGCGAAGATGCAGCTCGTGTACGGCAAGGGCGTGCTGGGGCCAAACGGCACACCCAATGTCGATGAACGCCGCTTCGATTTCACCGTGCGCGCGCCGTTCACGGCGAGCATGAGCTGCGAGCGCGAGAACGCGAAGGCGCCATGCACGCCGCTGCGGCCCCTGCGTATCGACCTCAGCGCGCCGATCACCCGCGCCGACGCGCAGAAGTTCCGTCTGCAAGGCCCGAAAGGCGAAATCGCGCCCACCTTCCGGACGGGCGACAAGGATAACGAAGTCAGCACGGTCGCGTTCGCCGCGCCCTTGCCCGACCACACGACGCTGACGGTCACCGCACCAGCCGGACTCAAGGACGTCAGCGGGCGCCCGCTCGCGAACGCCGACCTGTTCCCGCTGCGCACCGCCACCGCGCCGATGCCGCCGCTCGCGAAATTCCCGTCCTCGACGTTCGGCATCATCGAACGCTATGCGGAGCCGGACACGCCCCCGCTCGTCCCGGTCACGCTGCGCAATGTCGAAGCGGACTTGCACGTGCAAGGGCTCAATGCCGGCGAGGCCAGGTTCGCGAAGCTCGCGGTGCAGTCCGATATCGACATGCGCCGCTGGATGCGTCTCGTCGACCAGTTCGACAGTTTCGGCATGAGTGAAACGTCGATCGACAGGCTGATGCCGGGCCTGCTTGCGAGGGCAAAATCGCCCGTGGTGATTCCGCGAACGGGCGAGGGCAGCGATACGAGCGGCGATGAAACGAAGGAGCGCATCATCGACGTGCGCTCGCTTTCGCTGCTCGACGGCCAGCCGGGCGTACAGACGCTCGCGCTGCCAAAGGCCGATCCTAAAACACTGCGGCCATTCGAGGTGGTAGGCATTCCCGTGCCGAAACCCGGCTTCTATGTGATCGAGCTTGCTTCGCCGTCGCTCGGTGCATCGTTGCTCGGCAAGCCCGCGCAAATGTACGTGCGCACGACCGTGCTCGTCACCAACCTCGGCGTGCATTTCAAGCAGGGCCGCGAGAACAGCGTGGTCTGGGTTACGACGCTCGACAAGGGCGAACCCGTGGTCGGCGCCCAGGTGCACGTATCGGACTGCAACGGCGATACGCTAGCCACGGGCAAGACGGATTTACACGGACTGCTGAGCATAGATGGTCCACTTTCCAACCGGCGGGAATGCGGCGAAAACAGCTATGGTGGCCTGTTCGTTTCCGCGCGCATCGACGACCCGAAGACCGGCCCGGACATGGCGTTCGTGCGGTCGGACTGGAATCGCGGCATCGAATCGTGGCGCTTCAACGTGCCGACCGATACGAGCGTAGCGCCCACGGTGCGCGCGCATACCGTCTTCGACCGCACGTTGCTGCGCGCGGGCGAGACAGTGTCGATGAAGCATTTCATCCGCGCGCAGACGATGCATGGCTTCGCGTTCCCGCAGCAGTATCCCACGCGCGTGACGATACGCCATGCCGGAAGCGGGCAGACGTGGCATCTGCCGCTCAAATGGGCCGCCGACCATACGGCCGATTCCACCTTCGCGTTGCCGCCCGAAGCGAAGCTGGGCGAATACGACGTCTCGCTCGACGACGGCGATGTGAGCGCCACCGCACCCGAAAGCAACGACAGTGCGGACGACAACGCAGACGACAGCACCGGCTCGATCCATATTAGCTACGAAAGCGGCAGCTTCCGCGTGGAAGCCTTCCGCTTGCCCGTGCTCAAAGGCACGATCGCCGTGCAAAACGAGAAGACGTCGCCGCTCGTCGCGGTCAGTCAGACGCGCGTGGCGGTGCAGATCGATTACGTGTCGGGGGGCGCGGCTTCGGGTCTTCCCGTGCAGGTTTCGGCGCTCGTGAAGGAAACCACGCCTTCATTCGCGAGCACGTATGGCGATTTCAGCTTCGCGCCGTACGTGGCCGCGACGCGAGCGAACAACGTATCCGAAGACGAGGACAACGGGCCGCGAGAAGACACCGAAGTCGCGAAGCTCGTGGCCGACAAGGAGCCGCTCACGCTTGATCGCAATGGTTCGGGCACGCTCGTGCTGAAGAACCTCCCGAGCGTGGACGCACCAAAGCGCCTCGCGCTCGAAGCGACCTTCGCGGACCCGAACGGCGAAGTGCAGACCATCAGCGGCGCGGCCACGCTCTGGCCCGCGGCCGTGGTGGCGGGCATCAAATCGGGGCATTGGGTCTCGGTGGGCCGGACGGTGCCGGTGACGGCGCTGGCGCTCGATCTGCAGGGCAAGCCGCACGCGGGGGTGAAGCTCGAAGTGCGTGGGGTCGCGAAGATCACGACTACGTCGCGCAAGCGCATGGTGGGCGGCTTCTACGCGTACGACAACCATACGGAAACGCGCGATCTCGGCACGCTGTGCAGCGGCACGAGCGACGACCACGGCCTGCTCACCTGCGACGCGAAGCTCAAGGAGCCGGGCAACATCGAACTCGTGGCCACGGCGCGCGACGGTGACGGCCGCGTATCCACGGCAACGACTTCCGTATGGGTCACGCGCGAGGAAGAACTCTGGTTCGGCAGCGAGAACACGGACCGTATCGACGTGCTGCCCGAGAAGACGAGCTACGAGCCGGGCGAGACCGCACGCTTCCAGGTGCGCATGCCATTTCGCTTCGCGACGGCGCTCGTGGCCGTGGAGCGCGAGGGCATCATCGAAACACATGTGGTGAAGCTCGACGGCCGCGACCCGACCGTCGAATTGAAAGTGAGCGACACGTGGGGGCCGAACGTGTACGTCTCGGTGCTCGCGCTGCGCGGGCGCATTCATGAAGTGCCGTGGTATTCGTTCTTCACCTGGGGCTGGAGGGCGCCGCTCGAATGGGCACGCGCGTTCTGGTACGAAGGCCGCCAGTACGAAGCGCCCACGCCGCTGGTCGATCTTTCGAAGCCCGCGTTCCGCTACGGTCTCGCGCAAATCCGCGTGGGCGACGCGGCGCACCGGCTGACGGTAAGTGTCACGCCCGACGCGAAGCGCTACCCGGTACGCGCGACCTCGCATGTACAGTTGCGCGTGCAACTTCCCGGCGGCCAGCCGGTGCCGGCGGGCACGCAGATCGCCGTGGCAGCCGTGGACGAAGCACTGCTCGAACTGATGCCCAACCGCAGCTGGGACCTGCTCGACGCCATGCTGCAGCAACGCGCTTACGGCGTGGAGACGGCGACGGCGCAGATGGAAATCGTCGGGCGGCGTCACTTCGGGCGCAAGGCGGTGCCGGCTGGTGGCGGCGGCGGGCACGCCGCCACGCGCGAGCTCTTCGATACATTGCTCTACTGGAACCCGCGCGTGACGCTCGACGCGAAGGGCGCGGCACAGGTCGACGTGCCGCTCAACGACTCGATCACGCGTTTTCGTATCGTCGCGATTGCGGCGAGCGGGGTGGCGCGCTTCGGCACGGGCAGCGCGAGCATCGAGAGCGCGCAGGATCTGCAACTGATATCGGGTCTGCCGCCGCTCGTGCGCGAGGACGATACGTTCCGCGCGCAATTCACGCTGCGCAATACGACCACGCGTGCCATGAAGGTGCTCGTCACGCCCAATGTGCCGCCGCTTTCGCTCCCCGCACAAACCGTGGACCTCGCGCCCAATGCGTCGCGTGAGATTGCGTGGACGGTCGCGGTGCCAGACGATCTCGCCGACGCGGATCGACCCGCGTTGACCTGGAACGTGAACGCGGTCGAGCAGGGCGGGGCGCACGCCGCCGACGCGGTGAAGCTCGCGCAGCAGGTGAGCGCGGCGATACCCGTGACGGTGCAGCAGGCGACGCTCGCACAGGTCGACGGCACGCTCTCGATCCCGGTCGCGCCGCCCGCGAACGCGAGCGCGACGAAGGCGGGCGTGGTACGCGGCGGCATAGCGGTATCGCTGCAACCGAAACTCGCGGACGGCCTGCCGGGCGTGCGCCGCTGGTTCGGGCGCTACCCGTTCTCATGCCTCGAACAGCAGACGTCGGTTGCAATCGGCCTGCGCGATCCGGCGCGCTGGCAAACGGTGATCGCGCGTCTGCCCGTCTATCTGGACCGCGACGGTCTCGCGAACTACTTCCCGCCCGCCGACGACAGCGCGAGCCGCGGCAGCACCGCGCTCACCGCCTATCTGCTGACGGTCACCGACGAGGCGTCGAAGCTCGATCCGCGCTTCGCGCTGCCCGACGCCTTGCGCAGCAAGATGGTGGAGGGCCTCACGCGCTTCGTCGAAGGCCGCATCGAGCGCAATCCGTGGTCGCCGCGCCGCGACCTCGATCTGCGCAAGCTCGCCGCCATCGACGCACTTTCGCGCTACGGCGCGGCGAACGCGCGCCTGTTCGGGTCGATCGAGATTGCGCCGAACCAGTGGCCCACGTCGGCCGTGATCGACTACGCGGAAAGTCTTGCGCGCATGCGCGACGTGCCCGATCGCATGGCGAAACTGGCGCAGCTCGAGCAGATCCTGCGTGCGCGTCTCACGTGGCAGGGCACGCAGCTCACGTTCTCGACGGCCGCCGGAGACGATCTGTGGTGGCTCATGACGGGCACGGAGGTGAACGCCGCGCGCCTCGCGCTCGCCTTCGTCGACAACCCCGCCTGGAAGGACGAGATGCCGAGGCTCGTTACAGGCCTGCTCGCATTGCAGCGCAACGGCGCCTGGAGCACGACGACGGCGAACGTGTATGGCTCGCTGGCGGTCGAGCGCTTCTCGCGCGTGTTCGAGCACGAACCGGTCACGGGAACGACGAGGATCCAGCTGGGCGATACATCCCGCACGATGGACTGGAACGCGGCGGCGCAAGCCGTAGCGAGCGGGGCCACGGCGGCGACACGTAACGTGCCGGCGCGCGGCACGCTCCTGCCGTGGCCGAAGCAGAACGCAGGCGCGACGCTCGCGCTCACGCACTCGGGAACGGGCAAGCCCTGGGCGACCGTGGAGAGCCTGGCCGCCGTCGCGCTGCGTGCGCCCTTCGCAGCGGGCTATCGCATCACGAAGACGATCACGCCGGTGAGCGCTGCCGTGAAGGGCGTCTACTCGCGCGGCGACGTGGTGCGCGTGCGCCTCGATATCGACGCGCAAACCGACATGACGTGGGTCGTCGTAAACGACCCGGTGCCGGCGGGGGCGACGATTCTGGGCTCGGGCCTCGGGCGCGACTCGGCCGTGGCGACGCAAGGCGAGAAGCAGGACGAAAACGGCCCCTGGCCCGCGTTCGTCGAACGCGGCTTCGACGGCTACCGCGCCTATTACGAGTTTGTGCCCAAGGGTAAGGTATCGGTGGAGTACACCGTGCGTCTGAACAACGTCGGCACGTTCGGGCTACCGCCCACGCGCGTCGAGGCGCTCTATGCGCCGGCCACGTTCGGCGTCGCGCCGAATGCCCCCATTGTCGTGAAGGCGGCAGCGCAATGAGCCCCCTGTTCGCGTCCCGGCATCGCGCTGCGCTGGCGCACGGCGCCGCGGCGCTTTGCGTAGCGTTGCTGCCGGTGCGCGCCTGGGCGTTGCCCGGTTTCGACGACGTGCGCGCCCAGTGGCAAAGCTCGGACTGGGTGCTGCTTGCCCGCGACGGCACGCCGCTGCAACGCACGCGTGTCGAGCACACGGCGCGGCGCGGCGACTGGGTGGCGCTTGCCGACGTCTCGCCGGCGTTGCGCGAGGCGATCGTCGTTTCGGAGGACAAACGATTTTACGAGCATAGCGGCGTGGACTGGCGGGGCGCGGCAGCCGCGGCCTGGGCGAACCTGTGGAATACGCGCACGCGGGGGGCATCGACGGTCACGATGCAGCTCACGGGTCTGCTGGACGACGATCCGAAGCACTCCGGGCAGCGCTCGCTCGCGCAAAAGGCGGGGCAGGCGGTGGACGCGCTGCGGCTCGAACGCAGCTGGCGCAAAGACCAGATTCTCGAGGCTTATCTGAACCTCGTGCCGTTCCGCGGCGAGACGGTGGGCCTTTCGGCGCTTTCTCAGACCTTGTTCGGCAAGGCGCCATCGGGTCTCGACGAACGAGAATCGGCGGTGGCCGCCGCGCTGATCCGTGCGCCGAACGCGCCTTATACGAAGGTCGCGCCGCGCGCGTGCCGCATTCTGCGCGACATGAGCGCCGCGAACGTCGACACTCGCTGCACGAATCTCGATGCATTCGTGCAGATGGCTTTCGCGCGCCCGGCCGTCACGGCCGCGGACCCGTCAATCGAAGGCAGCAGGGAAAACACGCCACAGCTCGCACCGCACTTCGCGCGCCAGATCGCGAACGCCGTGCATCCCGCGCCCGGCATGCGCGTGCGCTCGACGCTCGACGCGAACCTGCAACGCTATGCACGTGAGACCCTCACGCGCACGCTCATCGAGCTCAATGAACGCGCGCATCCGCGCAACGTGCAGGACGGCGCGGTCGTCGTGCTCGACAACGCAACGGGCGAGGTGCTCGCATGGGTGGGTTCCTCAGGAGGCCTTTCGAAGGCGCGCGAAGTCGATGCCGCGCTCGCACTGCGCCAGGCGGGCTCGACGCTCAAGCCGTTTCTCTACGCGGAAGCCATCGACGAACGCCGCGTGACGACGGCCTCGCTGCTCGACGACGCTCCACTCGATCTCGCGGCGGGCGGCGGGCTCTATATGCCGCAGAACTACGACAAGGGCTTCAAGGGCTGGGTGAGCGTGCGAACGGCGCTCGGTTCGTCGCTGAACGTCCCGGCGGTGCGCACGCTCGTGATGGTCACGCCGCATCGCTTCGCGAGGACGCTCACGGCGCTCGGCCTGCCGCTCACGCAAGCGGGCGACTACTACGGTTACAGTCTCGCGCTAGGCAGCGCGGATGTGAGTCTCGTCACGCTCACGAATGCGTATCGCGCGCTGGCCAATGGCGGCATGGCGAGCCCGATCGTCGAGTTGACGCCGCCCGCGAACGCGCCAGCGCGCGGCGCGTCACGGCGCGTGTTCAGCCGCGAATCGGCGTTCATCGTCACCGACGTGCTCGCCGACAACAACGCGCGCACGCGCACGTTCGACTTCGACAGCCCGCTCGCCACGCGCATGTTCTCCGCGGTCAAGACGGGCACGAGCAAGGACATGCGCGACAACTGGACCGTGGGCTTTACGTCGCGCTACACGGTAGGCGTGTGGGTGGGCAATGCGGATGGCTCGCCGATGTGGGACGTATCGGGTGTGAGCGGCGCGGCGCCCGTGTGGGCCGCGATCGTCGGCTATCTGCATCGGCGCGTGCCGAGCGTTGCGCCCGCCGCGCCGCCTGGCGTCGAACGGGTGCGCGTGCAATTCGCCGACGCGGTGGAGCCCTCGCGCAACGAATGGTTCATCGCGGGCACCGCCACACCGCAGGTCGGCCTCGCCTCGAACGCGGCCGATCTCGCACGCGGTCCTGCGCAGATCGGCAGTCCCGTGGACGGCACGATTTTCGCGCTCGATCCCGACATTCCCGCGCAGCGCCAGCGTGTCTGGTTCGAGCGCGCGACCGGCTCGACCACACGCGTGAGCTGGCGGCTGGACGGCAAGGCCCTGGGCGGCGCGGCGCGCGTGGCATGGCTGCCCTGGCCGGGCAAGCACCGGCTCGAACTCGTCGATGCGCGCGGGCAAGTGACCGACACGGTGCGCTTCGAGGTGCGCGGCGCGAACGCGAAGCAGAAGTCGGCGCGCGTAGAAGCCGCACGAGATGGCGCGTCGCCCGGGCGCCGCTAGTTACGCTGCGCCGCCGCTGCGGCAGGCGCGGTTTGCGTCCCCTGCTGCTGCGGTGTCTGCTGGTTCCCCTCCCAGCCCCCGCCCAGCGCGAGGAAGAGCCGTACCTGATCGAGCGCGACCTGGCCTTCGGCCGCGGCGACCTGGGCGTGCGCGCTGGTGAGCGTGCGCGTGGCATCGAGGTCGGAGAGGAACGCCTCGCGGCCCGCGGCATAGAGGCGATGGGTTTCGTCCGCCGACTGCCTGGCAGACTGATAAGCGGTGCGAAGCGACTCGGCGCGCTGATCGTCGGCGGCATAGGTCGCGAGGCTCGACTGCGTTTCGCGCAGCGCATTGAGCACCACGCCGTCGAAGTGCGCGAGTGCGCCGCCCGTTGCGGCCTCGGCCGCGCGCACGCGCGCGCGCTGGCCGTTGACGGGGATGGTCCAGCTGATCAGGGGTCCGAATGACCAGGCATTGGTCGCGGGGGTGAAGAGATCGCCGGTCAAGCCGACCGTCCCGACGCTCGCGCCGAACGTGATGTCGGGGTACATCTGGGCGATCGATACACCAATGCGCGCCGTCGCTGCCGCGAGCTGGCGCTCGGCCTCGCGCACGTCGGGGCGGCGCTTGAGGAGCGCGGCGCCGTCGCCCACGGGAATCGGCTGCTTGAGCTTCGGCAGGCGGTCGCACTCGAGCGCGGCGGGCGGCAGGTCCTTGGGCGCGCGTGCGAGCAGCATGGCGAGCTGATACTGGGCCACGCGGCGGCGGCCCTCGAAACGCGGGATATCGGCGGCGAGCGTGTTGGCCTGGGTCTGTCCGCGCGTCACGTCGGGCTGGTTGCCGCGGCCCGCGTCGCGCAGGCGTTTCGTGAGCGCCACGCGCTCTTTCTGCAGCCTCAGCGATTCCTGCGCAACGGCCAGCTCCTCGGCGGCCGAGCACGACTCCACGTAGGCCTGCACCACGTCGGCGACCACGGTGATGCGCGCGAGGTCGGCGGCGGCCTGGGCGGCCGCGTCGTCGGCGCGCGCGGCTTCCACGCCGCGCCTCAGCTTGCCGAACAGATCGAATTCGTACGATACGTTCAGGCCCAGATCGCCGAGGTTCGCAACGGGCACCTTTTCGAACAGGAGAAACTGCTCGCCCGACACCTGCGCGCGCTCGAAGGCCGCGTGCGCGCTGCCCGAGAAGCCGCCCTGCGCGCTGGCCACGTCGACGGCCGCGCGCGAGCGTGCGAGATTCGCCGCCGCCACGCGCAGATCCGTGTTCGACTTCAGCGCTTCCTGCACGAGCTCGTTGAGCGTGGGATCGTCGTACAGCTGCCACCAGTTGGCGGGCACGCCCTGTTGCGAGACCGGCGCACGGTCCGCGCCATCGATCGGCCCCTGCGCGAGAGGCGCATTGACGACGGCTTCCTTCGGCACCTGATAGTTGGGTCCGAGCGTGATGCATGCCCCGAGCGCGAGCGTGAGCGATGCGAGGGCGAAGTGCGGCCCAAAGCGGCGCCAGAAACTGCGGCGTGTCATTGCGAAGCTCCGGCGGCCTGGGAAGCCGCGTGCACGCCGGTGCCCGAAGCGGGCTGCGCGGCGACGGCGCCGCTAGCGCCCAGCGCGCCGCTGGCGGAATTCGCACGGCTTGCCTGCCGGTCCCTTAGCGCTTCCTCGCGCACCGCCACGGTTGCCGTGCGCCCCGCGATCATGCGGAAGTCGTCGGGCACTTCGTCGAGCGCGACGCGCACGGGAATGCGCTGCGCGAGACGCACCCAGCTGAACGCCGGATTCACGTTGGGCAGCAGGTTCGGGGCCGCCTGGCGGTCGCGGTCCTCGATCGCGGCGACGATGCTCTGCACATGGCCGCGCAGCGGACGCGATTCGCCCATGACCGTGATCTGCACGGGCTGGCCGATTTCGATGCCGTGCAGGCGCGTTTCCTCGAAGTAGCCGTCCACGCGGAACGAATGCATGTCCACGACGGCGACCACGGCGCGGCCCGCCGTCACGTACTCGCCCATCCGCGGCGCGCGGTCGTTCAGATAGCCGTCGACGGGGCTTACGATCGTCGTGCGCTGCAGATTGAGCCTGGCAGTGTCGACCTGGACCTGGGCGTCGGCCGCCGCTGCCTCGCCCTGATCGACGCGCGTGCGGCTTTCCTCCAGCGTTTCCGCCGCGACGAGATTGCCGAGCCCGACGTTGCGCGCGTATTCGCGCTTTGCCTGGGCGAGCGTGGCCTTGCGCTGCGCGAGCGTGGCCTCTGCGAGGCGCAGCGCGAGCGCATAGCGCGCCTGGTCGATCACGAACAGCACCTGGCCTTGCTTGACCTGCTGGTTGTCGACGACGTCGACGCGCGTGATGAGGCCGCCGACGTCGGGCGCGACCTGGATCACGTCGGCGCGCACGCGGCCATCGCGCGTCCACGGCGAGAACATGTAGTAGTTGACGATGCGCCACAGCACGAGTGCGGCGACGACGACGACGATGAGCGTCAGCAGGATCTTTCCTGCGGAGAACCAGGTATTTTTCACGTTCACGTTATTTCACGAAGCGATGCGACACGATGATGACGGCGGCCAGCACGAGCACATAGATGCCGAGATCGAAAATGGAACGATGCCACACGAGGCGGTAAAAGCCGACGCGGGTGAGCACCTTGCCGATCACGACGTTGATGAGGTACGCAATCAGCATCAGCACGAGCACGGCGGGCACGAACACGCCGAAGATATCGATTTCGCCGATCATGGTGCGGGTTTCGAAAAAGGATGAGAGGGATGCGCGCTCATGCCGTGGCCTCGGGATGGGAAGGCGACTGCGCCGACGCGGCCGGATAGAGCGCGAGCCGCATGCCCACGAGCGCATGCAGGGTGTTGCTCAGCCAGCGCTGCGAGACGAGCGCGCGCGGCGCCGGTTCCGCATCGGCGTCGGCCGCGGTGACTGGCGGCAGGTGCGCGCGGGCGCGCGCGGCGACGCGGCGCATGGCGTCGTCGATGGCCTCGCGCAGTGCGGGCGGCGCGCTCTGGCGCTCGCTTTCGCGCGCACAACGCGCGTAGTGTTCGCTGACGCCGGCGAGCACGCGATCGATCGCATCGGTCATGTCGCTATCGAGCTTGCGCAGCGAGCGGCGCAAATCGAGCGCATTGAGCGCGATGCGCAGATCGCGAAAGCTCTCGATCGAAGGGTGGCGATGCTCGTCGGAAGCCGCGAGACGCGGAATCAGCTGCATGAGCCTGTCGAGCATGCGCGAGGCGAGATTGCGCTGATCGGCGATGCGCGTGTGCGAGGCCGAGAGCGCGACGTCGTTCCAGCTCGAGCGCAACAGGCGCCGCGCCGCGAGTTCGGCGCCGAACGGGCGCGTGGCGCGGGTCCACAGATAGGCGAACAGGAGGCCCGCCACGCCCGCGATATTGCTGTTGAGGAACACGAGGAAGTCGGCCTCGTAGGCGCTTTGCACGCTGATGAAGGTTGCCGTGTTCACGGCCGTGAGCATCGTCACCATATTGAAAGCCGGGCGCGGAATGAGCGTGCCGACCAGGATGAACGGCCCCGCGAACAGCAGCACGAGCATGGCGAAGTCGTGCACCTTGGGCAGCGCGACGAACAGGTACAGGCCAGCGAACACCACGCTTGCCGCCGTGGCGAGGAAAAAGCGGAACACCAGCGGCGCGGGATCGTCGGAGGCCGCGAAGAAGCAGCAGGCCACGGCCGCCAGCGTCACCGCTCCTGCCCCGTCGTGCCAGCCCGAGCTGACCCACAGCCAGCAGGCCACCAGAATCGCGCTCACCGGCACGAAGCACGAGAACAACATGAGGCCGCGATCGTAGAAGCGCTCGGTCCCGCCAAGCCGCCAATGCCGGTAGCGTGGCCGCCACGTGCCGGCTTCGTGCGCGATGAGCGCGCGCAGCGCGCGGCAGTCCTGCCAGACGTCGATTACCTGGGTGAGACGCCAGAGCGCATTCGAGAGCAGGGCGCCTTGCCAGCTCGCGAGCGCGTCGTGGGCGGGCTGCAGCGCCGCGATGCGCGCACGCAGGCTGTCGGCGGTCGGATCGCCTGCGTCGTCGTGCATGTCCGCTGCGCGCCTCGGCAGCGGTTCCTCGAACCAGCGGGCCGCGTCGCGCAGCAGGCCGTCCAGGCCCTCGGGCCACACATGGAGATCGCGGCGCAGCGCGAGGAGCGGGTCGGCGAGCGCGGAAATCAGCGGCAGAAAGAGCAGCATGCGCCCGCGCAGGGATTCGGCGCGCGCCAGCGTTTGGGGATGCGCGTGGTCGTAGCTGAGCTGGCTGAGCAGAAATTCCAACTGGTTCACGGTGGCCGCGAGGCGCTGGCGGCACGCCGAAAGCGCCTTGCCGGTGATATGACCCGAGAGCGTTTCGCCGCCGTACCACGCGGCGTCGCGGAACCAGGCATCCGCGCGCTCGATCAGCGTCGGCGCGAGACGGCTCGGCAAGATGTTGCTGCCGATCACGCTCGCGCACACGATGCCGAGCGTGATCTCCTGCGTGCGCGCGATGGCCACGTCGAATATGGTCGTGGGATCGGTAACGGTAGGCAGTGCGATGAGCGGCATCGTGTAGCCCGCGAGCATGAACACATAGCTGCGCGCGGTGCGGTCGGAGATCGCCAGATACAGCAGCGTGCCGGTCCACGTGGCGACGATCACGCTGAAAAGCAGCGGCGTTTCGACGAAGGGCGGCACGAGGGCGATCGCGGCGGCCGCGCCGAGCGCCGTGCCGAGCGCGCGATAGAGCGCCTTCGAGCGCGTGGCGCCAACGAACGGATTCGAGACGATGTACACGCTCGCCATCGCCCAGTACGGGCGCGGCAGCTGGAATACGAGCGCGATATAGAGCGCGAGCATCGACGCAGCAAAGGTCTTGACCGAAAAGAGCCAGTCGCGGATGGAGGGGTAGGTCATGGGTCCGCTTTCCGCTTTCAGTCGTGTAAGGCCCGTTCAGCCTGGTCTGGAGGGACTGCGGCGTTGAACGCGTTGAGCACGCGCAGCGTCGCCTCCAGGTCGGCGCGGCTCACGCCCTTGAGCACGCGCGCGCGCAGCTCGCGCAATTCCTGCTCCATGCGGGCGGTGACGGCGCGGCCTTCTTCGGTCAATGAAATCGTTTTTGCGCGGCGGTCGTCAGGGTCTTCGTCGCGGCGCACGAGGCCGGCGGCGCAGAGCTGGTCGAGCAGACGCACGAGCGAGGGGCCCTCTATGCCCACGTGCTCCGCGAGCGTCACCTGGCGCACGGCTTCCCCGAGCCGACCGGCCGTGAGCAGCGGCGCGGCGCATGCCTCGGAGACGTTGTACGCGGTGAGCGCGCCGTGGGTCGTGCGCCGCCATTTGCGTGCTGCGACGACGAGCGTGCTGCTGACCGCGAGGCGTAAGGTATGTAGATTCGACATCCGCGGATGATAGATCAAGGCGATTCGATAGCAAACTATCTTTTTCTCTGCGCAGCCACGATCCGGATGGTATGCGAGTCGCGGGCGGGCTGCGTCGGGCGTGGTGGGCGACGATGCGCGAGACCAACAGGGATGGCGATGTTCGCGTGTTCTATAGGCGCTTAACTATCTGGCTGGCGCGTGAGACGGCGATGTCCAGCCGGCGAGCAGCGCGGGAAGCTGTGCCATGTCGGTGAAGACGTGTGCGACGCCGGCTTCGCGCAGCGCCCCGGCGCTGCTGTGGCCGGGCTCGGGCGGGCTGTAGCCGAAAACCGTGGCCCCCGCGGCGAGGCCCGCGCGCGCGCCCGTGACCGTGTCCTCGATCACGGCGCAGCGGCCAGCATGCACGCCGAGACCGTCCGCCGCCGCTAGATATACATCGGGATGCGGCTTGCTGCGCGGCGTTTCGTGGCCGCTGTAGATGTGCCCCTCGAAGCAGTCGATGAGGTCCACCTTGCGCAACTGCAGTTCCACTTTGAGCCGGTCCGCGCCCGAGGCGACGGCGATGCGTCCGTTCATGGCCGCATGCACCGCGCGCACGGCCGCGGGTGCGCCCGGGATTTCGACGAGATCGCGTTCGAGCGCCTCGTTGCGACGCGCACGAAAGCCTTCGAGCCAGGCATCGGTGATCGCGAAGCCCGTATGGGCCTCGATGCGCGCGGCTTCGTCTTTCACCGCCTTGCCGACGAAAATGCGCATGGTTTCGTCCACGGAAAGCGACCAGCCCAGCTCGCCCAGCAGCTGCGTGAGCACGACGTGGGTGATGCGTTCGGAATCGACGAGTACGCCGTCACAGTCGAACAGGACGGCGTCGAAAGGGATGAGGGACATCGTAAGCCTGGGGTTGCCTGCTGTTGACTGCTGTTGCCTTCGGTGTGGGTTGCGTCATGCGACGCGCATCGGTCATGCATTCGGATGGCGCAAGCACGAGGCGGTTCTATTGCCACGTGGTTGCGCGCGCAAGAGGGCGATGATAACCGGGGCCGCGCGTGGGCGTGGTTTTCGCGTGCAAATGCCTCGGCGTACGGGGGCGTCCGCCGTGGACGTCTTTCCCGCCGCGCGGTCGAAAGGATCCGGCGGAGCGCCCGGGCCTCAGCGTTCGACGACGATCCGGCGCCACCCGCCCATAGGTTCGTCCGCGACGATGCGGCCCGCGGAGATGGCTACGTTACGCGATTCGCCCGCTGGCAGGAAGATCTCAACGGACGTCGCCGCACGAGGCATCGGCCCGATGACTTCGACGGCGAGCGTGAGCGTGCCCGCATCGCCCTGCGCCGAGACGACCCATTCGCCGAACTCGCCGCGCCGCCACGCCTCGCTTTCGCCGTCGTCCTCGGCATAGCGGCGGCAAACGCGCTCGTTGCCTGCGAACGGCGTCACGATGAACGCGCGGCGGTCGTCGCGCCGCCCGAATTGCTGTTCCGCGACGTTCAGCGCGATCACGCTGCCTTCGCGCACCAGCATGACGGGCCGCTCCCACGGCGCGGGCAGCGTCACCCTTTGGCCCCCCTCGAACTGTTCGCCGCTCCAATAACAGGTCCAGCGCACCCCCTCGGGGAGCCAGACCTCCCGCTCCGTTTGTCCGGGTTCGACCACGGGCGCCGCGAGCAGCGAAGCGCCGACCATCATGTCGTCGGATTCCGCGTAGCAGCGCGCGTCCTCGGGGAACTCGGCGAAGGTCGGGCGCAGCACGGGCTCGTACTCCATCGTCGAATCCCAGAGCAGCTGATATAGATAAGGCAGCAGGCGATAGCGGAGCTTGAGCAGCGCCGAGACCTGTGGCGTGAGCGTGGGGTACATCCACGGCTCGTTCACGGTGCCGTCGTCGTTCCACGAGTGGATCGAGAAGCGCGGCATCCATACGCCGAACTGGATCCAGCGGATGAAAAGCTCGGGCTCGGGCGCGGGCCCCGAGAAGCCGCCGATATCGTGGCCGATGTTCGACACGCCCGAGAGCGCGAGTCCCAGCCCCATCTTCAGGTTGTAGCGCAGCGTTTCCCATGAGGTGGCGTTGTCGCCCGACCAGGTCTGCACGTAGCGATGCATGCCCACGCCGCCCGAACGCGAGACGAGGAACGGGCGTTGGCCGGGAGCGTGCTCGCGCTGCGCGTCGCGCGAGGCGCGCATCATCAGCAGCGTTTGCAGGACCTTTGCTTCGCGCGCTGGCCATGGCGTGCCGAAGCCATGCGCCATAGCGTGAGGCGACCAGAGTTCGTACTCGTTGTTGTCGTTCCAGGTGGCGGCGATGCCGTAGCGCAGCAGGGCGTCCCTCACGTGCTGCTTCCACCAGGCCACGGCGGCGGGGTTCGTGAAGTCGAGGTACGCGCCGACGTCGTCCCAGAACTGGACCCATGCGGGCTCGCCATCGCGCGTCTGGATGAGCAGGCCGTCGCGCACGGCGTGCTCGAACTCCGGATGATCGCGCAGCAGGCAGGGCTTGATGTTCGCGCACAACCTGACGCCGTGCGCCAGGTAGTCCTGAACGAAGCCTTCGATGTCGGGGAATTTCTCGCGATTCCAGTGGAATACATAGCGCTTAGCGCCGATCGATGTATAGCCCGACGACAGATGAAACGAGTCGCAGAGAATGTCGTGCTCCCGGCAACGCGCGAGGAATTCGCCCATGCGGCGCTGCGCGTCGGGCGCGTCGGTGTAGCTCATCGTCGAGCCCGAGTAGCCGAGTCCCCATTTCGGCATGAGGGCGGGGCGGCCCGTCAGCCACGTGAAGCGCCGCACGGCGGCGAGCGGCGTTTGCGGCGACGCGATGAAATAGTAGTCGAGGTCGCCGTGGTCGGCGATGAAATGGCGGTAGGGGCCGTGATAGTTGTCCAGCTCGCGGCCCATGTCGAAGGTGCAGTCCGCGAGCGTGTCGTAGAAGAGACCGAAACCCTGGCGCGTTTCGGGCTGCCAGGTCAGATAGAACGGAATGTGCTTGTAGAGCGGGTCGGTTGTCCTGGCGCTGTAGCCCATCGCGTCGACATTGGTCATCCGGTAGCTCTGGTTCGCACGATCGATCGAGCCGGCGCGTTCGCCAAGACCCAGATACATCTCGCCCGGCTGGCGGCGCACGTAATGATAGATGCGCTCGTCCCACCAGCCGAAGTTGTACGCCTGCGTCGCGCGGTCCTGTAGCACGATGCGCCAGCCGCCGTCACGGCGCATCTCCCACGTGCAGCGGCCGCCCGCCAGCGCGACGGTGAGCCGGATCTGCGTCGTCTCGATGCGGATCTCTTCCTCAGTGGAAAGGACACCGAACGAAGGCAACGCGAACCCGCTCGTGTCGAGGCGGTCGCGGCCTTCGTAGGGCACATCTTCGAGCCCCGGCGCGATGGCCCACGTGCCCGGCCCGTGAGCTTTGCCGTCCGGCAGCACACGCACGCGCACGATGTCTTGTTCTAGCACGAACACGTCAATTGCGGGGCCTTGCGTGCTTTCGAGGCGCAGGTGATGGCCTTCGTGTTTCGACAGGGCGAACCTGGGGGGATGAAGTAGCGACGTCATCGGTATTTCCTTTGTCTTGCGAGGCGCTGACACGGACGCTCATGCGCGCGCCAGTCCGTAATCGCCGCGGGACTGTCCGCGGATGAGCCACACGAGCAGTGCGGCGCCTATCAGGTCGAACGCGCCCAGGCTCGCGAACAGCGGGCCGTAGCCCACCTTGTCGGCGAGCGCCCCGACCATGAGCGAGAAGCTCAGGCCGCCGATCCACGCGGCCATGCCCGCGAAGCCGCTCGCCGTGCCGACTTCGCGCGAATCGAACACGTCGGCGGCGAGCGTGTTGACGAGCGTGGAGATCATCTGGTGCGCGAAGCCGCCCACGCAGAAGAGCGCGATGGCCGTATAGGGCGAAGCGACGAGCCCGATGCACGCGGGCCCGATCATCATGAACGCGCCGAGTACGACGCCCGTCACGCGCGACCAAAGCAGCGACAAACGGAAATGGCGCATCAGGAAGGGCGAGAGGTAGCCGCCGAGAATGCCGCCCAGGTCTGCTGCGACGAACGGCAGCCACGCGAATGCGGCAATCTGCTTGAGGTCCATATGCCGCTCAGTGGCGAGATAGAGCGGAATCCAGAAGCTGAAGGTCTGCCACGCCGGCTCGGCGAAAAAGCGCGGCAGCGCGATCGCCCAGAAGCGGCGCGAGGCCACGACGTCGCGCGTGCGCGCCTTGCCTTCCCCCGAGGGGCGGCTTTGACCTTCCATGATCAATGCACGCTCACTCTCGCTGATGCGCGGGTGGGCGGCGGGCGCGCGATAGAGCACGTACCACGCGGCGGCCCAGACGAAGCCGACCGCGCCCGTCACGATGAACGCCGTTTGCCAGCCAAAGCGCAGCGAAAAGAAGATGACGACGGGCGGCGCGAGTACGGCACCGAGTGACGTGCCCGCATTGAAATAGCCGACTGCCACCGACTTCTGCCGGTCGGGAAACCATTCCGCCACGGCCTTGAGGCCGGAAGGAATGGCGGCGGCTTCGAAGAGCCCGAGCAAACCGCGCATTGCGCCGAGCGACAGCCACCCCGTGGCGAAGCCGTGCATGACGCCCGCGGCGGACCACAGCGCCGCGAACAGCGCGAAGCCGATACGCAGCCCCACGAGGTCGACGATGATGCCGCAGACGGGTTGCATGATCGTGTAGCCGATCTGGAACGCTGCAACGATATACGAGTACTGCTGGGTGCTGAAGTTCAGCGCATGGGTGAGTTCGGGCGCGAGCACCGACAGTGAGTTGCGCGCGAGATAGTTCAGGATGGTGCCCGCGCAGACGAGGGCGATGATCCACCAGCGCAGGCCTTTGACTGTTTTCAATGTTGTCTCCCCATGTTCCCGGGTTGTTGTTGGGCGAAAATAGGTTCGCTTTACTAATTAAAGAGATGGTTCTCACATGCGAGTATTTATGCCACTGGTACACCGCTGCTATGTCATACGATGACGCACATCTGATCTGCCGCCAGATGCTATGTTTGCGGCCGGTCGGTGTCAAGGTGCGCGGACAGCGGGGACCACGCCAGTGGGCGCAATATTCTGGGCGGTTTGAGGTAGATCAGGCATCTTTCAACTAGCTTGCGTGGCGAGGCTCCTGTGCTTGACGTTGGTCTTTGTCAAACCTACGATGCCCTCGCTCATCCTGACATCGGTTGTCAGATGACAAGAAATTTGCACGCGCCGGACTGTCCATTCATGCGCTGGTTCGTGCAATAACATGAGGAGACCTGATGAACAGACACGCAAAAACGCGCGCCTTCCTGCTTGCGGCAGCCCTCTGTGACGTGGCGTCCGTTCAGGCGCAATCGAACGTGACGCTGTACGGTACGGTCGACGACGCGATCAGCTACGTCAACAACCAGAACGGTAGCTCGAACGTCTACCTGCGCCACGGCAACCTGTATGCCTCCAAGTTCGGACTTCGCGGCAACGAAGATCTGGGTGGCGGCACCCGCGCGATCTTCGACCTGCAGGCGGGCTTCGACGCGAACACGGGCGCCGCAGTGTCGGCCGGCCGGCTTTTCAACCGGCAGGCCTACGTGGGCCTCGCCAACGACACCTACGGCACCCTGACGATGGGCCGCCAGTACACGCCCTATATGCTCTTCGTCGGTGCGCTCGCCGCGAACAGCTGGCTCACGGGCGCAACGGGTTCCCATCCCGGCGACTACGACAGCCTCAATACCACGGTGCGCATCAACAATGCGCTCACCTATGTATCCCCGGTGTTCAAGGGCGTGAGCGCGAGCGCGCTATACGGCTTCAGCGGCATCGCGGGGAGTCCGGGCAAGGGGCAGAGCGTGAGCGCCGCGCTGCGCTACACGGGCGGCCCGCTCAGCCTTGCGGCAGGCTATCTGCGCCTGAATAACACGGGCCGCACAGCGGGTTTTGATCCAAACGCTTCGGGCTCGTTTGCCATCTCAGCGGTGAATCGCGGATATGCGTCGGCGCGGGCGGTGCAAAACATCGCCGCCGCGGGCAACTACACGCTGGGCGACTTCACGTTTGGCCTGAACTACACCAACGTGCAATATCTGGCGGGCGGCACCGCGGCGTTTGCGAACACGGCCGTGTTCAACACCTACGGCGCACTCGCCGCATGGCGCGCAACGCCTGAGTTCGATCTGGCGGCCGCGTTCTCGTACACGATGGCCGCGAAGGCCAATGGCATCACGAGCGCGGCGCGCTATCGGCAGTACTCGCTACGCGAATCATGGCATCTTTCGAAGCGCACCACGCTCTATGCCTTGCAGGCGTATCAGCGTGCGGGCGGCCAGACGCTCGGCGCGAGGGGCAATGTGGGCGGCGCTGTGGCGACCGTCGGCGACTCGCAGAATGCGTCGCCGTCATCGACGAACGCGCAGTTCGTCGGCATGGCGGGCATTTCGATGCTGTTCTAGTCTGGGCTCGCCTGGCGTTGGTGTGGTGGTGGTCGGCTGCGCCAAACGGCGGACAAAACGGTGGACAATGGCGTATTCAATCCGCTTCCTCGCGCTCTCATGTCCACCGACGAAAAGAACCCCGACGCAACGGCCAACGAACTGCCGGGCCGCGCCAGCTACACGCAGTTCGCCGGGCGCTATGCCGAGCAGGCGCCCGGCAAGCCGCACAACGCGCTCTACGAGCGGCCCGCCACGCGCTCGCTGCTTGGCGCGGTGGCGGGGCTAGACGTGCTCGACGCGGGCTGCGGGCCCGGCATCGTGAGCGCGGAGCTGGCGCGCGAGGGCGCGCGCGTGCAGGCCTTCGACGTAACGCCTGCGATGGTCGAACTGGCGAAAGCGCGTTGCGCGGGTCTCGCTGTCGAGATCGCAGTGGGCGATCTCGGGCGCCCGCTCGACTGGCTGGCCGATGCGGTGGTCGATCGCATCGTGTGCTCGCTGGCGCTCGACTACGTCGAGCATCTCGCACCGGCCTTTCGGGAGTTCCACCGCGTGGCGCGTCCCGGCGCGCTGCTGGTGTTTTCGATGTCGCACCCCATGCGCGACTGGATCGACACGCGCACGCGCGGCTCGCGCAGCTACTTCCAGACGACGCGGTTTGGCCTGCACTGGGGCGGCTTCGGCGAGCCCAAGCCGTGGGTGGAAGCGTTCAGGCGGCCGCTTGCGGACATCTTCAATGCGCTCACGGAAACGGGCTGGGCGATCGAGCGGGTGCTCGAGCCCGAGCCGCAACCGGAAATGAAAGCGGTATCGCCGGCACTGTACGCAGAACTCGCGCAGGCGCCGGCGTTCATTTGTGTGCGAGCGCGACGGCTATGAGCGCTTCGCGGCGCGCCACGCGGCCGCACGTGCTCAACGACGCACATGGCGCCGCATACGGCGTTGCGCTTAGCGCCGCGTTTCGCGCGAACTGGCCGAGAGCGACTCTTCGAGCGCGGCGACGCCGGCGGGCAGGTCGACCTTCACGCCAAGATCGCTCATCGTGCGGCCCAGCGCGTGCACGGTGCGAAAGAGGTGGTGCTCGCGGCACTGCTCGCCCATCTGCCCGATGCGAACGATCGGGAGACCGAACGATCCCGCGATCTCCACCTGATATTGCTGCGAGATGTGATTGCAGACCTCGCGCGCGGTGACGCCCTCGGGAAGGGCGATGCCGACCACGGAGTTGAGGCGGCAACTCTGCGGCGTGTAGAGCGCGAGGCCCAGCGCGCCCACGCCGCTTTGCAGCGCCAGCGAGCAGCGCAGATGGCGCGCATAACGCTTTTCCAGCGTTTCCGTGCAAACGAGGCGCAGTGCCTCATGCAGCGCGAGCACGCCGGAAACGGGCGCGGTGTAGTGATAGCCGGCGTTGTGCCAGAAGTTTTCGGCGAGCATGGCGTCGAGGCACCAGTGGGTGTTCGGCGTAGTGCGCGTGCGCACGCGCTCCCAGGCGGCGTCCGAGAAGGCGATCAGCGAAACGCCGGGAATCGACGAGAGGCCCTTTTGACCGCCCGTGATCACGACGTCGATGCCCCATGCGTCCATGTCGAGCGGCATGGTGCTCAGCGTGCACACGGCGTCCACCACCACGAGCGCGCCGGCGGCCTTGGCGAGCTGCACGATTTCCCTGAGTTCGCGATTCCAGACCGTGTTCGACGTTTCCCCGTGCACGATCGTGACGATGGCAGGGCGCGTGCGCTCGATGGCCTGCTTCACGGCGTCGAGCGAGGCGATCTCGCGGTCGGCGACGTCGAGCGTGGTGACCTCGGCGCCCACGCGGCGCGCCATTTCGGCCATGCGCGCGCTGAAGAAGCCGTTGACGATGGAGAGCACGCGCGTGCCCGGCCACGCGAGGTTGGAGATCGCCATTTCCATTGCCGCCGACCCCGGGCCGGCCACACCGAGCACCCAGTTCGAGCGGGTCTGGAACACGTAGCGCGCCATCGTCTTCACCTGATCGATGACGCGCGCCATGGTATCGCCGAGGTGATTGATGACGACCGAGTTGGCCTTGGCCACGGCGTCGGGAATCGGCACGGGGCCCGCGCCCATCATGAGGAGCGGTTCCTCGGGAAGGATGCGGTCGAGCGTATCGACGACAGGGCAAGGGACGGGCGCGGCCTCGGCCGCTGCCGCCGCTGCGCGCGAAGTGGTCAGCGGATCGGGGTGGAGCGCGTTGTCGTTCATCGTGGGTACCTGGCTTGCCTGGAAGTGAGCTGCGGAATTGGCTGCGGAATTGGCTGCGAAACGGGCTGCGAAACTGGCTGCTTGAGGCGCCCGAAGGCGGCGCCTCAAGCAGTGTGGTTCGGCGCCGCTGCGCTGGCCATATACAGTTGCACGCAAATTTGCTGAACAATCGTTCGGGCGGCGCTCCGGCGTACGGACAGCCAGCCTATGATCGATCGCATCGCCGGATAATGCAAGGAGCACGGCGCATGTCGCGATTTGCCCTTCGGTCGCGCGTTTGTCGAAACGACTGGCGCGAGCGTCACGCCATGGTGCGCAGTGAACGTTCAGGTATTCGGGAAACGCGCTTGAATTGAGTCGGAGTCCGAAGCAGATATTCGGCTTGTCTGCCGACATCGCGGGGGGCAGGAGCCGCCCCCGTTGACCCACGTGCCGCTGGTCACGCTTTCCTGACGAATTCCGACTTCAGGCTCATGGCGCCAAAGCCGTCGATCTTGCAGTCGATATCGTGGTCGCTGTCCACGAGCCGGATGTTTTTCACCTTGGTGCCCATCTTGATCACGCCGCCCGAACCCTTGAGTTTCAGGTCCTTGATGACCGTGACGGTATCCCCGTCGTGCAGGACATTTCCGGCCGAATCGCGATAAACCTTGCCGGCGGCTTCGGCCGGCGCGGCTTCTTGCGCCGACCATTCGTGCGCGCACTCCGGGCAGATGTAGACGCCGTTATCCTCGTACGTAAACGCGGAATTGCATTTCGGGCAGGGGGGCAATGTGCTCATGTGTGATCCTTGGTGCCGACGAAGGCAATGAAAACGGAAAATTATAGCGCGCCGGATTCGCCGCCCTTTCCCGGGAATCTTCGCAAAGCCATGGAAAAAGCCCGCGGCCTCGAACGAGGGGCAGGCATCCCTTGCGCGAAGCGCGGCGCTTCAGCCCAACAGCAGCGCGTCGTCGTCCAGCTTCTCGTGGCGGTTCTGCTCGAACAGGCGCAACAGGTCTGGCACGTCGAGGCCGCGGCGCGTGTCGCCCGAGACGTCGAGCACCACCTGACCCTGGTGCAGCATCACGGTGCGCTGGCCGTAGTCGAGCGCCTGGCGCATGCTGTGCGTGACCATCATGGTCGTGAGCTTCGATTCCTCGACGATGCGCGCGGTCAGTTCGAGCACGAACCCCGCCGTTTTCGGATCGAGCGCCGCCGTGTGCTCGTCGAGCAGCAGGATGCGCGATGGCTGCAGCGACGCCATCAGCAGGCTCACCGCCTGGCGTTGACCGCCCGAAAGCAGCCCGATTCGATCGGACAGGCGGTTTTCGAGCCCCAGATTCAGGAGGCGAAGCTTCGCGCGGAACCGTTCGCGATCCTGCTTTTTCAGCGCGGGGCCGAAGCCGCGGCGTTTGCCGCGCGCCATGGCGAGCGCCATGTTCTCTTCAATCGTGAGCGCTTCGCAGGTGCCGGCCATGGGATCCTGGAACACGCGTGCAACGAGATGCGCCCGGTCCCACGCCTCTCTTTTCGTGACGTCCTGACCGTCGATCGTGATCGATCCGCTATCCACCATCTGGTCGCCGCTGATCGCGTTGAGGAAGGTGGACTTGCCCGCGCCGTTCGAGCCGATCACGGCGACGAACTGGCCGCTCGGAATCTCGAGGTCGAGACCGCGCAGCGCACGCGTTTCGATCGGCGTGCCGGGGTTGAAGGTCAGCTTGAGGTCTTTGGCGCTGAGCATTTCATGCCCTCCCGTTCCTGCGGCCGAACAGCTTCTTGCGCGTCGCGGGCAGGACGAGCGCGATCGTCACGAGTACGGCGGTGACGAGATTCAGGTCCTGCGCCTTCAGGCCGATGAAGTCGCTATTGAGCGCGAGCGCGATGAAGAAGCGATAGAGAATCGCGCCGAGCACGGCGGCGAGCGTGGTCAGCACGAGCCGGCGCGCGGGCAGGATGCTTTCGCCGATGATCACGGCTGCAAGCCCGATCACGATGGTGCCGATGCCCATCGAAATATCCGCGCCGCCCTGCGTTTGCGCGAAGAGCGCGCCGGCCAGCGCGACGAGCGCGTTCGAAAGCGCCATGCCGGCCAGCGTCGCGCGGCCCGTAGCGATGCCTTGCGCACGCGCCATGCGCGGATTTGCGCCGGTCGCGCGCAACGCGAGGCCGTATTGCGACGAAAAGAACCAGTCCAGACCGAATTTCGCGACCAGCGCGACCACCAAAAGCGCGAGCGGGCGCAGGACGTAGTCGGGCAGCCACGCGGGCTGGAGGATCGTGAACACCGTCGATTCCGAAATGAGCGGCACGTTCGGCGCGCCCATCACGCGCAGGTTGATCGAGTAGAGCGCGATCATCATCAGGATGCTCGCGAGCAGGTCCATGATTTTCAGGCGCACATTGAGCCAGCCGGTGATGAAGCCGGCAATTGCGCCCGCAGCGATCGCGCACGCGGTGGCCAAAAAAGGATTGTGGCCCGCGGCGATGAGCGTCGCCGCCACGGCGCCGCCCAGCGGAAAGCTGCCGTCCACGGTGAGATCGGGGAAGTTGAGGATGCGAAACGAGATCAATACCCCGAGGGCCACGAGACTGAAGATCAGGCCGATCTCGAGCGCGCCGAGAAGCGAGTAGAGGGACATGGAGAAAAATCCTGTTGCGGTCTCCGGCAGCCGTGCGCCGGAGTCGACGCGCGGCGCCCGCCCGCATGGGGACGGGCGCCGCTGCCGTCGTTGCTTACCGCAGATGCCGCAGTAACGATTGAGGGTCCGGCTTACTTCACGACCGAGGTCGCGTCCTTGAGCAGGTCGGCCGGGAGTGTCGCGCCTTGCTTTTGCGCGGCGACCGGGTTCACGAATAGTTGCAGCCTGCTGCTCGTTTCCGAGGCGATCGCGCCCGGCTTTTCGCCCTTGAGGATGCGCACGACGACTTTGCCCGTCTGATGGCCGAGATCGCTGTAGTCGATGCCGAGCGCCGCGATCGCGCCGCGCTTCACGCTGTCCGTGTCGGAGGCGACGAGCGGGATCTTCGCGTCGTTGGCGACCTTCACGAGCGCTTCGTACGCCGAAACGACGTTGTTGTCCGTGTTCGTGTAGATCACGTCGGCCTTCCCGATCAGGCTCTTCGCGGCTGGGCCGATGTCGACGGTGCGCGGCGCGGCGGCTTCCTTGAGCGCCATGCCCTGCTGCGCGAGCAGTTCCTTGAGCGCCTTCACGACCACGACCGAGTTTGCTTCGCCGGGGTTGTAGACCATGCCGACGGTCTTCGCGTTCGGCACGACGCGCTTGATGAGCGCGACCTGCTTGTCGAGCGGGAGCTTGTCGGAAACACCGGTGACGTTCGTGCCGCTCGGCGACCACGTCTTCACGAGCTGTGCGGCGACCGGATCGGTCACGCCCGAGTACACCACAGGCACGGACTTCGTTGCGGCAACAACGGCCTGAGCGGAAGGCGTTGCGATCGCGACGATCGCGCTCGGGTTGTCGCCCACGAACTTGCGCGCGATCTGCGCTGCGGTGCCCGTATTGCCCTGCGCGCTCTGGTATTCCCACTTGAGATTCTTGCCCGCGTCGTAGCCCGCAGCCTTGAGCTCGTCGCGCACGCCGTCGCGGATCGCGTCGAGCGCGGGGTGCTCGACGATCGACAGCACTTCCACGGTCGCGGTTTCGGCGGCTTGCGCGGCGCCCGAAGTCAACACGAGCGCTGCGGCGCTGGCGACGAGGGAAAGGCTGGCGGCAAGGGCTGCCTGCTTGAACGTCTTCATTGTTTTTGATCTCCCCCGATGTTGGGTTCTTCCGGATCTGTCGGTGCGGTATCGCCGGCTCCGCGCGTGGCGCGAGAGCACCCGGCATGCGCCGTCATGGTGCATGCGAGCGCGGCGAGGGAGCGAGGATACCACCGACTCTCGCGGGGCAGGAACGCTATTGCGGGCCGGCGAGGCGGGTGCGCGACGGTATTGCGAGGGATTAATTCAAGATTGCACGGTTCGATTTTCCGGGAAATCCGAAACTTGACGAAAAAAATCTCGTTATGGGATTGGAAATCGTATTTATTGGATAGTTGAATGGCGATATGGGTGGAACACCGTATCGGAAATAATTAAATTTTAAGGTGATCGTAATATTTTCCTTTTTTAATCAATGATTTGGCATATTTCTCATTTAGGGTATTCCCGATGTTGCTCTTTACTGATATTCATTAACTTCTCTCGTAAACAATTAATCGATGAATCTATCCGTCGAATCGGATTTCTTCATCGAATCGATCGTGAAGAGAAAATGCTAATCCCGATTCTCTAAAAATAACAAACACGCCGCTTGATATCCCCTCGGCGAGCCGCAGCAGCGCGGGGAGACGGCCCATTGTCCGTCGGGGCGGCCATTTTCCGGGGTATTTTCAAGTCTTTTCGAGGACGCCCTCAATTGATCAGCGTCAAAACTCAAGCCGATATCTGAAAAAAAACTCGCGGTTGCGGTGAGATGCGATTATTGATAGCATCCGCGGGTCGCTGATTCGGGCCGGTCCACCTTTCCGGAACGAATTGCAGCGAACGGGGCAGGCGGAATGCTTGCGCAACAGAGCCTGTAACTCAACAGGCTCTCCGAACTCAGCGCCTACCAGGGCGCTGATACACGCCGGGCCCCGTCACGTCTATTTTCTGGTGCCCGTCGTGGTTGTTCCCCACGGCAATTCATAGGGGTGCTGTTCGTTTGCGCAGGTCATGCCGTCTGACCGGTTGACCCGAAAACAATCGAGGAGCTCCTGATGACGCCGTTGTCACGCCTTAACCGTCTTACGTCCGTTTCCGTGGCCGCCGCGCTGCTCGCTTTTGGTGCAAGCGCGCACGCCGACACCGTGAAGATCGCCATTGCCGGCCCGTTCAGCGGCCCGGTCGCCCAGTACGGCGACATGGTCAAGGCGGGCGCCCTGACCGCCATCGAGCAGATCAACGCCGCCGGCGGGGTCAACGGCAACAAGCTCGAAGCGGTCCTGATGGACGACGCCTGCGAGCCGAAACAGGCCGTCGCCGTCGCCAACAAGATCGTTTCGCAGCACATTCAGTACGTGATCGGCCACGTCTGCTCGGGCTCGACGATTCCCGCCTCGGACATCTACGAGAACGAAGGCGTCGTGATGGTTACGCCCTCGGCGACCGCGCCGCAGCTGACCGAGGGCAAGAAGCGCCAGTTCGTCTTCCGCACCATCGGCCGCGACGATCAGCAAGGTCCGGCCGCCGCCGCCTACATCATCAACAAGGTCAAGCCGAAGAAGGTCGCGATCCTGCACGACAAGCAGTCGTACGGCCAGGGCATCGCCACGTCGGTCAAGGCCGCGCTCGACAAGGCCCACATTCCCGTGGTCGTGTTCGAAGGCATCAACGCCGGTGATTCGGACTACTCCGCAGTCGTCACGAAGCTCAAGTCGCAAGGCGTGGACTTCGTCTACTTCGGCGGCTACCACCCCGAAATGGGTCTCCTGATGCGCCAGTCGCGCGAGCAGGGCGTGAAGGCCACGTTCATGGGACCGGAAGGCGTGGGCAACAAGGACGTGACGGCGATCGCCGGCCCGGCCTCGGAAGGCATGCTCGTCACGCTGCCCGCCGATTTCGCAGCCGACCCGGCCAACGCGAAGCTCGTGAAGGCGTTCGCCGATGCCAAGCGCGACGCGAACGGTCCGTTCCAGATGCCGGCTTACGCCGCGGTCGAAGTGATCGCCGACGGCATTGCCGGCGCGAAGAGCACCGACCCGACCAAGGTCGCGGCCTACCTGCACAAGAACGGCTTCAACACGCCGATCGGCAAGGTCGAGTACGACGCACAGGGCGACCTGAAGTCGTTCCGCTTCGTCGTCTACACGTGGCACAAGGACGCCACCAAGACCGCCGCGAACTGATCCGGCGCGCCGCAAGCCGCAAGCGCCCCGCCATACCTGGCGGGGCGTTTTCATGGCCGTTGTGCGCGCAACGAAAAATGGCCGGCACGGCTTCAAGAGTCTCTACACAGGTCTCTCATCGGCTTCACGGCCGCGGGGCTTAAGGCATGAATGATTTTCTTCCGCAGTTCACCCAGCAGCTCGTCAACGGGCTCACGCTGGGTGCGATCTATGCGCTGATCGCCATCGGCTACACGATGGTCTACGGCATCATCGGCATGATCAACTTCGCTCACGGCGAGATCTACATGATCGGCGCCTATGTGGGCCTCGTCACGCTCACGGCCATCGGCACCTCGGCGGGCTACCCGCTGCCGCTCGTGCTGGGCGCGGCGCTCATCGTCTCGGTGCTGGTCACCGGGCTCTACGGTTTCGCGGTCGAGCGCGTGGCGTACCGGCCGCTGCGCGGCGGGCCGCGCCTCGTGCCGCTCATTTCCGCCATCGGCATGTCGATCTTTTTGCAGAACTACGTGCAGATCGGGCAGGGCGCGCGCGACGTGTCCGTGCCGATGCTCATTTCCGGCGCGCTCGACTTCAACATGGGCGGCAACTTCGAAGTGACGATTCCCTACGCGCGCATGCTGATCGTCGGCGTGACGCTCGTGCTGATGATCGCGCTCACGCTGTTCATCTCGCGCTCGCGCATGGGCCGCGCCTGCCGTGCCTGCGCCGAGGACATGAAGATGGCCAACCTGCTCGGCATCGACACGAATCGCGTGATCTCGTTCACGTTCGTGCTCGGCGCCATGCTGGCGGCGGTGGGCGGCGTGCTGATCGGTCTCACGATCGGCAAGCTCAATCCGTATATCGGTTTCATCGCGGGGATCAAGGCGTTTACTGCCGCGGTGCTGGGCGGCATCGGCAGCATTCCGGGCGCGATGCTCGGCGGCGTGCTGCTGGGCCTCGCCGAAACCCTCGCCTCGGGTTACATGCCGGCCGAGTACAAGGACGTCGTGGCGTTCGGCCTGCTCGTGCTCGTGCTGCTGTTCCGTCCCACCGGCCTGCTCGGCAAGCCGGACGTCGAAAAGGTGTGAGGTCGATATGAGCCAAACTGTTTCGGTTCGCGCGGCCGCCCAAGGCGCGTCCTCGTCGCAAACGGTGAAGGGCGCGCTGGCCGCCGCCGTCGCGACCATCATTCTCACTGCACCGATCCTCGGTCTGCAGCTCACGCTCGACGGCTATCAGGTCGTGCTGCAGCAGCACTGGCGCCCCGTGTGGATCGCCGCCGCCATGGTGTTCGTGTTCCAGCTCGTCAAGCCGATGCTCGTGCAAGCAACTAGCAGTGCGAAGTTGTTCAACGCGTTGCCCAAGGCGCCCGCACTCGGCGCGCGCCAGCAGCGCGTGGCGATCTGGGTGCTGCTCGCGTTCGGGGCGGTGTATCCGTTCCTCGGTTCGCGCGGGGCGATCGACGTCGCCACGCTCGCGCTCATCTACGTGATTCTCGGTCTTGGCCTGAACATCGTGGTGGGCTTCGCGGGTCTGCTCGACCTTGGCTACGTGGGTTTCTACGCGGTGGGCGGCTATACGTACGCGCTGCTCAACCAGTACTTCGGCTTCACGTTCTGGGAGTGCCTGCCGCTCGCGGCGCTTGCTTCTGCCACGTTCGGCTTCGTGCTCGGCTTTCCGGTGCTGCGCCTGCGCGGCGACTATCTCGCCATCGTGACGCTCGGCTTCGGCGAGATCATCCGTCTCCTGCTCAACAACCTCACGAGCATCACGGGCGGTCCGGACGGTATTTCCGGCATTCCCAAGCCCACCGTGTTCGGCTTCGAAATGGCCCGCCGCGCGAGCGTGGAAGGCGCGAAGACGTTCAACGAGCTGATCGGCATCGAGTACAGCGGCCAGCATATGGTCATTTTCCTGTACCTGCTCGCGCTCGTGCTGGTGGCGTTCACGCTGTTCGTCACGAGCCGCCTGCGGCTCATGCCGATGGGCCGCGCATGGGAAGCGCTGCGCGAAGACGAGATCGCCTGCCGCTCGCTGGGTCTGAACCCCACGCGCATCAAGCTCTCGGCGTTCACGCTGGGCGCTTCGTTCGCGGGCCTCGCCGGCGCGTTCTTCGCGGCGCGCCAGGGGCTCGTCACACCCGAATCGTTCACCTTCATCGAATCGGCGCTCATTCTCGCCGTCGTCGTGCTGGGCGGCATGGGCTCGCAACTGGGCGTCGTGCTCGCCGCGATCCTGCTCACGGCGCTGCCCGAGGTGGCGCGCGGCTTTGCCGAGTACCGCATGCTGATCTTCGGTCTGGTGATGGTGCTGATGATGATGTGGCGTCCGCAGGGCCTCTTGCCTGCGAGCCGTCCGCACGTGGAGTTGCCGCAATGAGTGCACAAGCGTTGTTGAAAGTAGCGGGCCTGCAGATGCGCTTCGGCGGTCTGCTGGCCGTGGACGGTATCGACTTCGACGTGCGTCCCAAAGAGGTGTTCGCGATCATCGGGCCGAACGGCGCGGGCAAGACCACGGTGTTCAACTGCGTGGGCGGCTTCTACAAGCCGACCGCCGGCGACATCGTGCTCGATGGCCACGCGATCAACGGCCAGCCGAGCCATCAGGTCGCGCGCCGCGGCCTCGTGCGCACGTTCCAGAACATCCGCCTCTTCAAGCAGCTCACGGTGCTGGAAAACCTGATGGTCGCGCAGCACCTGAAGGTGAACCGCAACATGCTGAGCGGGCTCTTCGCGACGCCCGCGTATCGCCGCGCCGAACGTGCCGAGCTCGAGCGCGCCGCTTACTGGCTGGAACGCGTGGGCTTGAAGGACGTCGCGAACCGGGAGGCGGGCACGCTTTCATACGGCCATCAGCGCCGGCTCGAAATCGCGCGTTGCATGATCACCGACCCGCGCCTGTTGATGCTCGACGAACCCGCTGCCGGTCTGAACCCGCAGGAGAAGATCGAGCTTCAGCAGATGGTGGACGGTTTGCGCAACGAGTTCGGAATCTCCGTACTCCTGATCGAGCACGACATGAGCCTCGTGATGGGTGTGTCGGACCGCATTCTCGTGATGGAGCACGGCAAGCCGATCATGATCGGCAAACCCGATGAAGTGCGCAACGACCCGCGCGTGATCAAGGCCTATCTCGGAGAGGACTGATGCTGAAGCTGGAAAAGGTCCATACCCACTACGGCGCGGTCGAAGCGCTGGCGGGCGTGTCGATCGAAGTGAACAAGGGTGAGATCGTCACGCTGATCGGCAGCAATGGCGCCGGCAAGACGACGCTCATGATGACGGTCTGCGGCACGCCGCGTGCCTCTTCGGGCCGGGTGACGTTCGAAGGCCAGGACATCACGCGCATGCCGACGCACGAGATCATGCGCCTTGGCATGGCGATTTCGCCGGAAGGCCGCCGCGTGTTTCCGAGCCTCACGGTGCTGGAAAATCTGCAGATGGGCGGCTTCTTCGCCTCGCAGCACGAGATCGACGCGGGCATCGAGCATGTGTTCAAGCTCTTTCCTCGCCTCAATCAGCGGGCGAAACAGCGAGCGGGCACGATGTCGGGCGGCGAGCAGCAGATGCTCGCCATTGGCCGCGCGTTGATGAGCAAGCCGCGTTTGCTGCTGCTCGACGAGCCTACGCTCGGCCTCGCGCCGCTCGTGATCGCGCAAATCTTCGACATCATCCGCACGATTCGCGAGGAAGGCGTGACGGTGTTCCTCGTCGAGCAGAATGCGAACAAGGCGCTGCATGTGGCCGATCGCGGCTATGTGCTGGAGACCGGGCGCGTGGTGCTCGCCGACAGCGCCGAAAACCTGCTTGCCAACGACGACATCAAGCGCGCCTATCTGGGCGGTTGAACGTCCAGGGTGAGGCCAGACAGCGGCCCGCACAATCCGTGTTCATGAAAACCGGGTTGAGCGGGCCGTTTTTTACGCGTGAATCGCCCGTCGAACCGGAATCAATCCCCGCGCGCGATGGCGATCTGCGCGATCAGCCGCATCAATTCGGCCTGGCGCCGCGTGGCCGTCTTCGCGAACACGTGATGCAGATGCGTGCGCACGGTGGAGGGCAGCACCTGCAGCGCCTCGGCAACGTCCTTGGGGTTGAGCCCCTTGCCGACCTCGCAGGCCACGCGCGCTTCCGCTGGCGTGAGGCCGAACAGCGAGACGAGACGCGTTTCCACGCCGCGCCGCGACGACTGCGGATCGATCACGATGAGCATGACCATGCCGCTGCACGCGCCGTGCGCGATGCCGGCGTGACGGTGCGTGCCCAGCGGCGAGACCAGCGCCTGCAGCGGCTCGTCGGGCGGCTGGCGCGCGATCAGCATCGCGCCGCCCGTGCGTCCGCGCGCATCGCGTCCGGCGGCGCGCTCGATCAGGCCGCGCAGTGCCTGCGTGGCGGCGGCCGTGGCGGCTGCGAGCGTGGCCTGTTCGCTGCGCAGTCCGTTCGCGCGCGCGAGTTGCGCCGTTGCCGCGCGATTCGCAAACAGGATGCGCGCATCGGCGTCGACGATCAGTACGCCGTGCGCGAGCGCGTCGAGCGCGTCGGCGGGCGCGGTGCCGCCTTCATCGTGCGATACCGTGGCGCGTGCGGTGTGCCGCTGCACGCGCAGCGCATTGCGCAGATGCGGCAGCAGCGCGCGCATCGCGTCTAGCTCGTCTGCGCTGAAGAAGCGCGTTTCATGCCGCAGCGCGCCGAACACGCCGGCCATGTCGTCCTCGCGCAGCACGTTTGCGAACGCCACTGTGTAGAAGTGCTGCGGGCGCACCCATTCCTGAACGAAAGTGCTGCGCTCATGGCTCGCCTGCGGGCGGAGCATGGTGTCGGTGACGAGCGTGCCGGCGGGCCAGCGGCGCACTTGCGGCAGGAGCGGATCGAAACCGCCGTAATGCTGCGCGTAGGAATGAGCAAACGGAGCGTCGATGCCCGCCCAGTCGTCGAGTGGGAACGCGCTTTCGCTCCGCACCATGGTGAGATTCACGTGTTGCGCGCCGATGCGCCGCGCGATTCGCGCGCAGACATCCGGCCAGCGTTGCGTGTCGAAACCTGCGTCGTAGATCGCATCGATCAGGCCGCCCATTTCAAGGTCGCCCGGCTCCACGTGCGCACTACGTACGACAGGAGCGGTGGCTGCGGCGAGTGCGGCCGTGGTGGGCCCCATGATGGTCTCCAGGTTGCTTTTTATTGACGGCGGAAGGCCGCAGGGCATGCTGCGCGGCGTTACGGGCAGAGCCGTGTGGCACTGCAACGGCGCGGGTCGCATTCAGGGTGCAATTCGGGGTGCAAAACCACGTTCGCAAACGGCAGGCGGGAGGGATGCATTGCAACATCCGATGTACCTGATTTGAATAAATAGACGATAGAACCTACGATTCGCTTACGTCCGGGGACATTTCGACTTTCGTTACATCCAATCGAGTTCGGGTACTGGACAAGCGCGCCGGGCTCACGATAATTGAGCCCCTATAGGCGGAGTCCCTTGAAGTGGGCGAGGCCGCTAAAGCGCCGCACGGGGCCAGGCGGCGCGCCGCGCACTTCGTCGCGAGAGCGAAGCGCGGATCGAGGACGAGTCAGTGAAACCGGAGAGTCTTTGGATGTCTGAAGAGTACGAAGTGCATGGGCCGCACGACCACGCGGTCGAACACGCCGCGGCGGGCCATGGCGGGCATGGGGAAGGCGATCGTTTCCCGGGCCGCATGGCGGTGATGACCGCGATTCTCGCTTCCATCGGAGCGATCTTTGCCTATCAGAGCGGCAACAGCGAGAACCTCGCCCTCTATTACAAGAACGAAGCGGCGATTCACAAAACCGAAGCCGCGAATCAATGGGCTTACTATCAGGCGAAAGGCGAGAAGCAGAATCTCGCTGAACTGGGGGCGCAGCTCTCCGCGCTCGCGCCGAACGCCGAGGCCGCGCAGCGCCGCTTTGCCGGCGACGCCGACCGTTATCGGCAAGAGAAAGCGCCGATCCGCGCCAAGGCGGAGGAGCTGGAGAAGACCGTCGAGCACGACGATGCGTTGAGCGAGCAGCTGCTGCACGGCCATCACCGTTGGGCACAGGCCACGACGCTCATCCAGATCTCGATCGCGCTCACGGCGATCACGCTGCTCACGCGCCGCCGCTGGCTCCTGAACACGTCGGTCGGGGTGGCCGTCGTGGGCGTGGCGCTGGGTGCACTGGCGTTCTTCGGCGGCTGACCGCATGCGCGGGGCGGCACGGGCCGCGCTAGCCCCTGAGCTGCGCGCTTATCCGCCGCACACGATCGCCGTGAGCAGCAGCGGCACCACCGACTGCACGGTGGCGTCGCTGTTGACTTCGCGCACGCGCGAGCGCACGGTTTCCGCCGGCGCGGACACGACGACGCCATATAGCGGCGAGTCGATCTCCTTGCCCGCGCCGCGCTTGAAAAGCGAGTCGTCGTGGTCGTAGCCCAGCACCACGTAGATGGGAAAGCCGAAAGCGCTCAAGCGGGTTCCGCGCGCGGGGCGAAATGCGTTGACCGAATTGGCTTCGACGCGGCTCGGCTCAGGGTCGATGGATTTTTCGTCAATCAGCGACGAAATGAACGCGTGCGGGTTGGATTTGCAGTCGAACTGCTGGTCCCGCGGGCCTTGCGCGTGCGCAGGCGCCGGAACCAGCAGCGTGGCGAGAGCGGCGAGACTGGTAAAAGCGGTTGCCCACACTGTGGTGGCCGCAAACGGGAAGACCACGGGGTTTTTGCGCTTGTTCATGGCTACGGTCAGCAATGTCACGAGAAGTACGCATGACCTCATTCGACACCAGGACTTGGTTCGTGTTCAAGCGCCGGGGCACAAAAATTGCGCAACCCGTGCGCCCGCGCACGTGCGCAAGCAGGCGCGGGGGCGCTACAGCATCGATCTGGCCTGACTTAGTATCTTGTCGCAGACCTGCTTCGTAGCTTCTTCCTTGAGACCGCTGCCCGTGAGATCGACTTTCTGGCCGTTGCCCGCGGTGAGGATGCCGCTCGTGCCCTGGGCATAGCCGCTATCGGACGTGTTAGCGCCACCGGGAAGCTTGCTGAGCAACGAGTCCTTGACGTGGCTCGCGGTATCCGCGTTCAGGTAATTGTTCTTGATGCAGTACTGCAGCACCCCGGTGACATTGCCCAGACTGCTCGAACTCAGCGACGACGGCGAAAGCGAAGTGCCGAGTCCGCCCAGATTGCCGAGCGCGCTCTGCGCCGAGCCGCTGTTGCTGCCGCCCGGGGCCAGCAGGTTGCCGAGCTGTGCGCGCGCGGCGCCCCAAGGGGCGAGGAGCGCCAGGGTCAGCGTGGCCAGCAACGCGGTTGGGATGCGCGGTGCAGTGGTTTGCATACTCGAATCTCCGTGATGATCAGCGCGCTCTTACTATAGACGGATTCGCATTCGCAGCATCGCTACATGACGCTGTACGACCGTTCGATGCGAGTGTGCTTAGTCCGGCTGAAATGCGATCGCGAATTTCATGGCGGGCCCGTCGCCGGCATCCGGTGATTTCATCGGCGTGTCATTGGTTGCGGGCGCAACGATAACGGCGCAGCAGCGAACCGGATGTCTGCCGAGGCGGTGGTGTCGCAAGTGGTATGCATGCGTTCGGACGTTATGCCGGGACGAGGCATTGTCATGTCCGCGCAACGAATGTGGCTCTCACAAGTCTGTTTGTGCGGCAAATCACTGCGTTTCTGCGCCTTTTCCAGCAGCATTCTCCGCGATTCAAGCGCGAGATTGTTTCCAACCGTAACACTTATTACGGCCCTCCTCATCGGCTGGTTTCGGGTGGTATGCTTCCTGCACAAATTCTCCCTTGCACGAGTGAGACCACGTGTATTGCGTCAATAACGTGAACGAACGCACTGCCACAGTGCGCTTCGCGACGCAAACGAACACGTCATACAAACATATGGTGCAACCGAGCTAGCCAAGGCGGGCAACAAGATCCGCAAGCCAGTGCTCCGTCAGTGCAGCCCCGGTCCGGCTGCGTGGAGAACAGCATGAATTTCGAAGAATTGAGCGACGACGAGTGGATGCAGGTGTCCTCGCTCGTCTCAGATGAACCTCCTATCAGACTCAACCGGCGCGGCCGCCCTCGCGCCGAGCCACGCGTCGTGGCCAATGCCGTCCTGTGGATCCTCACGACGGGCGAATCGTGGTCGCGTCTTCCCGCGCGTTATCCTTCGGGGCCTACGTGCCGTCGCCGTTTCGAGGAATGGCACGCGAGCGGAACGCTGATCGAACTGGTCGAACTGCTCTCGCAGCGCGGGCGAAAGTTCGTTTATGTGCCGCAGCCGGTGCAGGCCGATGCAGCGCCCGTTGCCGTCGCAGTGGAGGAAGCGGCAGAGGACGACGGCCTGCCGGCCGTGTACTGGAAGAGTCCCGAAGCATGGCAGGCGCCCACGGCGCTCGCCGATGCACCGCTCGCCGATCCCATGGAAAGCATGATGCGTCAGCTAGCCGGCGAACCTGCTGCGCGCGGTGTGCCTGCCGAGCCTGCCGACCCTGTGATGCCGACAGCGAGCGCAACGCGTCCCCAGACGCCGTTCGCGCCTTCCCGCGCAGGCAAGCCGACCGCTACCCGCGCGATGCCGCGCGAGGAATACACCACCCCGCACCGCCGCGCGCACGCGCCGGGCGGCGCGGTCCAGATCGCCGAATGGCGCGGCTACACGATGAGCCTCACCGTGCAGCCCGTGCGCAACCGCATGTTTCGCGGGGCCGTGGAAATTCTCAAGGATGGCAAGCGCGTTGAACGCTCGGGCCTGATCGGACCGCCGTTCCAGGACCGCGAGGCCGCGAGGCATTTCGCATTCGACTGGGCGCGCGAATGGATCGATCGCGACGGTGCGGCCGAGGCCGCGTCGGACACGGGTTATCCGGTTGCGCCGCCCGCAAAGCATTCCGCGTCCCAAGGCATGGCGCAGAGTGGCGCGCCAGGCTCGTTGCCGCCTGCCGTTGCGAGCGCACCGATGCAAAGCGCGAGCGTGATGCGTGGCGATCCGTCGAATGCTGCAATTGCGCGCGCATTGCCTGCTGCAGTGCCGGGCAGCGTGCGGCTCGCGCCGATGCAACGCTACACCGCCACGGGCGCGTTGCTTTCCGGCAGCGAAACCCGCGACGCCAATGCGGCAACGTCCGGCACCGCCGAACGCCACCCCGCCGGTACGACGCTCACGCGCTACCGCACGCTGTCGCGCTGATACTGCGCGGCCGCCGGCGCGGCGGCGCAGCCTGGCATCACTGCTTCAGGCACCGTCTGTCATTGCCTGCCGTACTGATCGTCGAGCCGCACGATATCGTCCTCACCGAGGTACGAGCCCGACTGCACCTCGATGATCTCGAGCGGCATCTTGCCCGGGTTTTCCAGTCGATGCGACACGCCGAGCGGGATGTACGCCGATTCGTTCTCCGAAACGATGAAGCGTTCCTCCCCGCGCGTGACGAGCGCCGTGCCGCGTACGACAACCCAGTGCTCGGCGCGGTGGTGATGCATCTGCAGTGAAAGGCGTGCGCCGGGCTCGACGACGATACGCTTGACCTGGAAGCGCTCGCCGCTGTCGACGCTGTCATAGTGTCCCCACGGTCGATGCACGAGGCGGTGCGCGACGGCTTCCGCGCGGCGCTCCTGCTTCAGGCGTTGCACGATCTTCTTGACGTCCTGGGCGCGCGAGCGGTCGGCGACGAGCAGGGCGTCGGGCGTCTCCACGATCACGAGGTCTTTCGTGCCGAGGCACGCCACGAGCCGGCCGTCCGAGTGCGCGAAGGTGTCGGTTGCATCTTCGAACAACACGCGTCCATGGGCGACGTTGCCTTCGTCGTCCTTCGGCGAGACTTGCCATACGGTGTCCCATGAGCCGAGGTCGGTCCAGCCGGCCGCGAGCGGAACGACCACGCCGGTTGCGACCGAGGGGTCACCGGCGAGCGGCTCCATGACGGCATAGTCGATGGAGTTCGAAGGCGAGCGGGTGAACGCTTCGCGCTCGACGCGGAAGAATTCGCCATCCGCCTTGCCGTGTTCCATCGAATCGGCGCACGCCGAATAGATCGCGGGATGGAAATGGCGAATCGCCTCTAGCCACGTCGAGGCGCGCACGATGAAAATGCCGCTGTTCCACCAGTAGCGCTGCGAAGCGACATATTGCTGCGCCAGCTCGAAATAGGGCTTCTCGACGAAACCGTTGAGGCGGCGGGCGCCGTCCGGTTCCGCGCTTGCCAGGGGTTCGCCCACGTGAATGTAGCCATAGCCCACTTCGGGATGCGTGGGCACGATGCCCATCGTCACGATCTGGCCGTTCGCCGCGTGGCGCACGCCTTCGGCCACGGCGTTCCGGAACGCAGCGGGATCGGCGAGCGCGTGATCGGCCGGCATCACCACGAGAATGCCGTCTTCCTGCGCCGCCACTACGGACATCGCGGCGAGCGTCAGCGCGGGCGCCGTATCGCGGCCCACCGGCTCGAGAATCAGGCGCGCACGCTTGCCCGCCGCACGAACCTGGTCGGCGGTGGTGAAGCGATGTTCTTCATTGCAGACGATCAGCAACTGCTCCGCGAGCGCGACGCATTCGGCGAGCGCATCGAGGCGGCTCGCCGTGTTCGCAAGCAGGGACTGCTCGCCCACGAGATTGATCATCTGCTTTGGATATTGCTCGCGCGACAGTGGCCACAACCGCGAGCCTGCGCCGCCCGCCAGCACCACAGGGCACACCTGCAATGCGCTGCGCGATTCGGCACGCGTTTGTGACGCCCTGGCCGATGCCGTTGCGGAACCCGTATCCGTCATTTCGCTCTCCTGTGAAAGGTCTCGATGCACAGATTTGTAGCATGCTTAAAATCGTCATAAATAGATTCGCAAAGAAGAAAATAGAAAATATTCGCATTGAATGTAAATTACCTATTAGCCATTTATCAATAATCGTAAAAAATTCAATAAAAATTCCTCAGCAGACTGTCTGGATTCCACGCCGGCACCCGGAATGCGGCCTGAAAAAGCGAAGAACGTTCCGGGATCCGCCGTCCAGTGAGCCAATGCGGGAGCCAATTCCGGCAATATTTGCCGAAAAAAACGGGAAAAAATTGTCTCAAAAGGGCCGATACATTTGGAGATACTTTTGAGCCTTGCGGCCTGAATTTTTATCGCGCCTTATTAGGGTTTATTCGGATCAGAATTATCTCGGCCATACGTTTTCGCGGCGACGCTATTCCAGATATTTCCGAAAAGACCGGCCATGGCTTGCAGCGCATGGCCACGATTCATTCCTTTAACCCGAGGTGCCGGACATGCTGAGCGTTCTAGCCAGAATCTTCGACGTTGCCGCCATCGCCGCCGGAGCGCTGCTCGCGGCCGCCTTGCAGCGTGGCCAGCTCTCGCCGCTCACCGATGTGCAGAGCGTGGCGCTCGCGTTCAACTGCGTGCTCGCGATCTGGATGTTCCCCGCATTCGGCATCTACAAGTCGTGGCGCGGCAAGTCGCTGTACGGCCTCTTCGCCCGCGTGTGCGCGGCGTGGCTCGCGGTGGAGGGCACGGGCATCCTGCTGAGCTTCAGCGTGCACCGTGCCGATTCGCTCTCGCGCCTGTGGCTCGCCTGGTGGGTGGTCGCTTCGGTCGCGTTCCTGATCGTCTCCAAGGCGCTCGTGCATATGGTGCTGCGTGGCATTCGCCGCGAGGGCTACAACCAGAAGGCCGTGGCCGTGGTCGGCGGTCCGCGCTATGGGCGCTTCCTGATCGAACAGATGCGCGTGCACCCCGAGGCGGGCTTTCGTCCGGCGCTCGTGTTCGACGAGGACAGCGACGCGGACGGCACCGCGGCGCTCGAAGGCGTGCCGGTGGAGCGCAACCTGGAGGCCATGCTCGGGTTCGTGCGCAAGAACGACGTGCGCGAGCTGTGGCTCGCCTTGCCGATCACCAAGGAGCGCACGATTCACCGCATCGTCATGGCCCTGCGTAACGACTTCGTGAACATCCGCTTCATCCCGGACGTGCGCAGCCTTTCGTTCTTCAGCCAGCCCGTGGTCGATCTGCTCGGCGTGCCGGCCATCAATCTCGCGGCTTCGCCGGTCACGGATCTGCATGTGCTGCCCAAGCGCGTGTTCGACATCGTGTTCGCGGGCGGCGTGCTCCTCGCGCTCGCGCCGCTGCTCGCGTTGATCGCGCTCGCCGTGAAGCTCTCGTCGAAGGGCCCCGTGTTTTTCAGGCAGCGCCGCAAGGGTCTGGACGGCAACGAATTCGAAATCTACAAGTTCCGCTCGATGAAGGTGCACGCGGAAGTCGCGGGCCAGGTCACGCAGGCGCGCCGCAACGATCCGCGCGTCACGCGCGTGGGCGCGTTCCTGCGCCGCACGAGCCTCGACGAACTGCCGCAATTCATCAACGTGCTCAAGGGAGAGATGTCGGTGGTGGGACCGCGCCCGCACGCGCTCGCGCACGACGACATCTACAAGGATCTCGTGCGCGGCTACATGGCGCGCTATCGCATCAAGCCCGGCATCACGGGCTGGGCGCAGGTCAACGGCTTTCGCGGCGAGACCGATCGCGTGGAGAAGATGCGCGACCGCGTGCGCTTCGATCTGCACTACATGCAGCACTGGAGCTTCGCGCTCGACCTGCGCATCGTGGCGATGACCATGTGGAAGGGCTTCGCAGGGCAGAACGCATATTGAGGCGAGGCGCAATGTGCCCGTGCACGTGGGCACCGCGCTTCACCTGGGACATGGACAGGTAATTCACTTTTGAGGTGGGCATGAATCTGACGATCATTGGCAGCGGTTATGTGGGCCTCGTGACGGGCGCTTGTCTCGCCGACATCGGCAACGACGTGTTTTGCCTCGACGTCGACGAACGCAAGATCGACCTGCTCAATCAGGGCGTCGTGCCGATTCACGAGCCGGGCCTGCAGGAAATCATCGAGCGCAACGTGCGCGCGCGCCGGCTCAAGTTCTCGACCGACGTGCAAGCGGCAGTCGCGCACGGCGATGTCCAGTTCATCGCCGTGGGCACGCCGCCCGACGAGGACGGCTCCGCAGACCTGCAATACGTGCTGGCGGCCGCGCGCAACATCGGCCGCCACATGACCGGCTTCAAGGTCGTGGTGGACAAGTCAACGGTACCCGTGGGAACGGCCGCGCTCGTTCACGAGGCGATCGACTCCGAGCTGCGCAAGCGCGGGGAGAGCCACATGTTCTCGGTGGTCTCGAACCCCGAGTTCCTGAAAGAGGGCGCGGCCGTGGAGGACTTCGCGCGGCCCGACCGTATCGTGCTCGGCTGCAACGACGACGTGCCCGGCGAACGCGCCCGCGAAGTGATGAAGCGGCTTTACGCGCCGTTCAACCGCAACCACGAGCGCACGCTTTACATGGACGTGCATTCGGCGGAATTCACCAAATACGCGGCCAACGCCATGCTCGCCACGCGCATTTCGTTCATGAACGAGCTCGCGAACCTGGCCGACCGCGTGGGTGCCGACATCGAGGCAGTGCGCCGCGGCGTGGGCTCGGACCCGCGAATCGGCTATGACTTTCTTTATGCGGGCTGCGGCTACGGCGGCTCGTGCTTCCCGAAAGATGTGAAGGCGTTGATGCGGACCGCAGAGGACTTCGGAGAGCCGCTGCAAATCCTGCGCGCCGTGGAGTCCGTCAATGAAGCGCAGAAGCAGGTGCTCGCGCAGAAGATCGTCGCGCGCTTCGGTTCCGACCTCGCGGGCCGGACGTTCGGCGTCTGGGGTCTCGCATTCAAGCCCAATACAGACGACATGCGCGAGGCGCCGAGCCGCACGCTCATTGCCGAACTGCTCACGCGCGGCGCCACGGTCAAGGCCTACGACCCGGTTGCGACCGGTGAGGCGCGGCGTGTTTTCGCGCTCGACCTCGCGCACGCGCCGCAACAGCAGGCGCGCCTGTCGTTCGTGAACGATGCGATGGAAGCGGCGAGCGACGCCGATGCCGTTGTGGTCGCAACCGAATGGAAAGTGTTCAAGGCACCCGATTTCGAAACGCTCAAGGCGCAGCTGAAGATGCCGATCGTGTTCGATGGCCGCAACCTCTACGATCCGTCCGCGCTTCAGGAGCTGGGCATCGAATACCACGCCGTGGGCCGCGCGAGCGCGACGCAGGTGAGCCGTGTGCGCGCCGAAACCGTGGCGACGCGAGGCGCTGGCCTGAGCGTTGCCGGGCTTCGTGCATAGCCTCATGTCGAGGAAGGGAGTCGCGCGACCATGATCAAGGACGTGCTCATCGTCTGCCACGCAAACGTCTGCCGCTCCCCTGCGGCGGAACAGCTCTTTCGCGCGCGCCTGCGCGAACAGAAAGGCGCGAAGGCAGGCGCGTTTCAGTCGGCTGGCCTGCGTGCGCGCGACGGCGACGAGATGGACCCCGTGATGCAGTGGCTGCTTGCCGAGCGTGGCGTGGAGGTGGGCAAGCACCAGTCGCGCCGCCTCACCAGCCGCCTCGTGAGGTCGGCCGACCTCGTGCTCGTGACCGAGCGCCGGCAGGTTGCCGCCGTCGAGCGCATCGAACCCACCGCACGCGGCAAGGTGTACGCGCTCGGCAACTGGGAAAACTCCGATGTCAGCGATCCGCATGGGCTCCACGAGTCCGCGTATCGCCAGAGTCTTGAATTGATGGACCGTATGGTAAAGGGATGGTTGAGCCGAATATGCCAATGACAAAACTGAAACTGACTGCGGTGGTCGCGTTGAGCGTCTTCGTTTCCGCTTGCGCAACGGCGCCTGGCAACTATCTCGACACGTCGAGCCTGAAGGAAGCGCCGAACAACCAGCCGCAGCAGCAATTCAACGTGCAACTCATCACCCAGCAAGTCGTGTTGCAGCAGGCACAAGCGGCCGCGGCAGCGCCGAAGGCGGCTCTGCCCCCCTCGAAGTTCGCGAGCGCAGCCGACTACGTCTATCACATCGCGCCGCAGGACATTCTCGGCGTGACCGTGTTCGACCACCCGGAGCTTTCGACGCCGCAAGGCTCGACGTTCTCGACGGGCGGCAACACCACGCAAACGGTGGGCCAGGCGCTCACGCAGCCGTACACGAACGCGCTGCCCGGTCAGGCCGACCCGTACGGGCAGACCGTGGCCAAGGACGGCACGATCTTTTTCCCGTTCGTGGGCCGCATCATGGCAGCCGGGAAAACGCCCGACCAGATCCGCAGCCAACTCGCGGCCGGCCTCGTGCCCTACGTGAAGAACCCGCAGGTGGATGTGCGCGTGCTCGCGTATCGCAGCCAGAAAGTGCAGATCACGGGCGACGTGAAGACGCCGGGACCGCTCTCCGTGAGCGACGTGCCGCTCACGCTCGTCGACGCGATCACGCGCTCGGGCGGCACGACCGACGGCGCCGACATCAACCGCGTGCGCCTCACGCGCGGCGGCAAGCTTTACGTCCTCGACGCGAACCGCATGCTCGACGGCGGCGATGCGAGCCAGAACGTGATGCTGCAGGACGGCGACATCATCAATATTCCGGATCGTTTGGATAGCAGAATATTCGTGATGGGCGAGGTGAAGACGCCGACGCAGACGAGCCTCATTCGCGGCAACCTCACGATCGCCGACGCGCTCACCCAGGCGGGCGGCATTCTCGATACCGACGCGAACCCGCGCCAGATCTTCGTCATGCGCGGCATGAAGGACAACCCGACCCAACCCGAGATCTACCGCCTCGATATGACCCAGCCCGACGCAATCATGCTTTCGTCGCAATTCCAGTTGAAGCCGCTCGATGTGGTGTACGTGGGCACGGCCGCTTCGACGACCTTCAACCGCGTGTTGCAGCAGGTGCTGCCGACCATCCAGACCGTCTTCTTCCTGAAGCAGATCGCGAAGTAAGCGCGCGTCCGGCACATACAGGAATAGACAGTGGAGCAACACCTAGACAACGGGATCGAATCGTGACCATACAAGCCCATAGCCAGGCGGCCCCGGTGGCCCGCACCGAGGAAGAGGACGTCGTTCTCGGCCAGTTGCTGCGCGTCATCATCGACGACATCGGTTGGCTCATCGCGATCGCGGCGGCGGTCATCGCCATGGCCGTGTTCTACTGCTTCGTCGCCAAGCCGGTCTACACGGCCGACACCCAGGTTCGCGTGGAGCCTTCCGACTACACGTCGCAGGCCCTCACGCAAACGCAGACGGGCGCGAACATCAGCAGCGGCTCGTCGTCGGGCAGCCTGCCCACCGACGCCGAGATCCAGATGATCAAGAGCCGCAGCGTGGTCGAGCCGGTGGTGAAGCAGTTCAAGCTGAACACCACCGTCACGCCGGTCATGCTGCCTTTGATCGGCAGCCTTTCGGCGCGTCTTGCGACGCCGGGTACGCCCTCGCGCCCGTGGTTCGGGCTCAGCAACTGGCTCGGCAACTATGCGTGGGGCGGCGAAGTCATCGACATCGACTCGATCGAGGTCACGCCCGAGCTCGAAAGCAAGAAGCTCACGCTCACCGCGCTTGACAACGACCGCTACGTGATCTCGACGCCGGACGGCGCGCGCCTGCTCGAAGGCGCAGTGGGCCAGGTCGAGCAGGGCGGCGGCGTGAAGCTGCTCGTGAACAAGCTCACCGCGCGTCCGGGCACTCGCTTCAAGGTCGTGCGCCTGAACGATCTCGATGCGATCAGCGGGTTCCAGAACGCGATCCAGGTGCAGGAGCAGGGCAAGCAGACGGGCGTGATCGACATCTCGCTCGAAGACAACGACGCCGCGCACGCGGCCGCGATCGCGAACGCGGTGGCGCAGTCGTATCTGCGCGAACACGTGGCGACCAAGCAGGCCGACGCGAACAAGATGCTCGACTTTCTGCGCAGCGAGCAGCCGCGCCTGAAGGCCGACCTCGAGAACGCCGAAGCGGCGCTCACGGCGTACCAGAGCAAGTCGGGTTCGATCAACGCGAGCGACGAAGCGAAGATCTATCTCGACGGCAGCGTGCAGTACGAGCAGCAGATTTCGGCGCTGCAACTGCAGATCGCCTCGCTGCAACAGCGCTTTGGCGACCAGCACCCGGTCCTGATCGCGGCGCGCCAGCAGCTCGCCCAACTGCAGGCGGAGCGCGCGAAGTACGACACGAAGTTCCGCGACCTGCCGGCCACCGAAGTGAAGGCCGTGCAGCTTCAGCGCGACGCCAAGGTGGCCGAGGACATCTACGTGCTGCTGCTGAACCGCATTCAGGAGCTATCGGTGCAGCGCGTGGGCACGGGCGGCAACGTGCGCATCGTCGATCCGGCCTTGCGGCCCGGCAACCCGTCGAAGCCAAAGAAGCTGCTGATCATCTCCGCGGCCTCGCTGCTCGGCATCATTCTCGGCACCGGCTTCGTGCTCATGCGGCGGAACCTGTTCAAGGGCATCGTCGATCCGGACCAGATCGAGCGTTCGTTCCAGCTGCCCGTGTATGGTCTCGTGCCGCTTTCGCCGGAGCAGGCGGCGCTCGAAAAGCGCGGCCCGGTGCGCGGCGGCACGCGCCTGCGCGAAGTGCTCGCGAATGTGCGACCCAAAGACCTGACGGTCGAAAGCCTGCGTAGTCTGCGTACTTCGCTGCAGTTCAGCGTGATGGACGCGCGCAATCGCGTAGTCGTACTGACGGGTTCGGTGCCGGGCGTCGGCAAGAGTTTCCTCACCGCGAACCTCGCCGTGCTGCTCGCGCATTCGGGCAAGCGCGTGCTGATGATCGACGGCGACATGCGGCGCGGCGCGCTCGAACGCTATCTGGGCGGTCCGCAGGAAAACGGCTTCTCTGAACTGCTTTCCGGGCAGATCGCGCTGGACGAGGCGATTCGCGCGACGGAAGTGGACAACCTGCACTTCATCTCGTGCGGCCGTCGACCCCCCAATCCTTCCGAACTGCTGATGTCGCCGCGCCTCGGCCAGTACCTCGAAGGCCTGTCGAACCGTTATGACGTGCTGATCATCGACACGCCGCCCGTGCTCGCCGTGACCGATGCGGCGATCATTGGCGGCCATGCGGGCTCGACCTTCCTCGTGCTGCGCTCCGGTCTTCACACCGAAGGCGAGATCGCCGACGCGCTCAAGCGTCTGCGCAACGCCGGCGTGCGTGTGCAGGGCGGCATCTTCAACGGCGTGCCGGCGCGCACGCGCGGCAACTACGGCTATGGCTATGCGAACGTGCGCGAGTACCTGAGCGCATGACGCTTACGCACTCATCAAGCACAGAAAAGGAGAACACGCGATGAAAGTGACCGTGCTCGTGCCGACGTATCGGCGTCCTGACGATTTGTCGCGCTGCCTTTCGGCGCTTCTGCGACAGCAGCGCGCGCCTGATGAGATCGTGGTGGTGGCGCGCGCCGACGACGAGGCGACGCACGCGTGCCTCGCCGATCACGTGACGCCCAAGGTGCTCAACGTGGCGGTCGCCATCGTCGAGGAACCGGGGCAGGTCGCGGCGCTCAATCGCGGCATCGAGGCCGCGACGGGCGACGTGATCGCCATCACCGACGACGACGCCGCGCCGCGCGCCGACTGGCTGGCGCGTATCGCCGCGGCCTTCGAGGCCGACCCGAAGCTCGGCGCGCTGGGCGGCCGCGACTGGGTGCACGAGGGCGGCCGAACGATCGACGGCGAGCGCACGCTCGTCGGCAAGCTGCAGCGCTCGGGCCGCATCATCGGCAACCATCATCTGGGGGCGGGCGGTGCGCGCGAGGTCGATCTGCTCAAGGGCGCAAACATGAGTTATCGCCGCGCGGCGATCGGCGATCTGCGTTTCGACCGGCGCCTGCGCGGCACCGGCGCGCAAACGCACAACGACATGGCGTTCAGCATGAGCGTGAAGCGCGCGGGCTGGAAGCTCGTGTACGACCCGCTCGTGGCGGTCGACCACTACCCCGCGCCGCGCCCGGGCGAAGACCCGCGCAACGCGCAGACCCTCGCTTCGATCCGCAATGCGGCCTACAACCTGCATTTGATCCTGCTCGGCCATCTCACTCCGCTGCACCGCGAAACTGCGTGGTGGTGGTACGCGCTCGTCGGTACGCGCGTGTATCCGGGCCTCGCGCAGACGGCCCTGAGCGCCATGCGCGGCTCCGCCGGCGCGGCGTTCGCACGCTGGCGCGCGGTGCGGGGTGGCGCGCGAGAGGCGCGCCGCGCGCTCGTTTGAGCGCAACGGCCAACGACTACACGGAGGACCCTGAATGAGCGGTACGCAAGTCCACGTCCACCTTTTCCATGGCGCCGATCCGCGCCGCTATCGCAAAGGCGAGAACATCGGCAGCCTGTATGGCTACCATCACGCGGAGTCCGCGGAATTCGTCCTCGATTACGCGCGCGATGCGAGCGAAAGCGCGCCCATTCGCTTCGTCCGCCGCGGGCTGAAGGCGGCGCTCGGCTTCGACTTCATTCATGCATGGCGCAATCGCCGCGCCATTCTGCAGTCCGATGTGATCTGGACGCACACCGAGCAGGAGCACCTGGCCGTGGCGCTGGTGCTGCTCATGAACGCGAAGAAGGGCGGTGCGCGCCCGCTGCTGCTCGCTCAGAGCGTGTGGCTGCTCGACCGCTGGCCGGGCTATGGCGCGCTGCGCCGCGCGATCTACAAGCGCCTGCTCAGGCGCGCCGATCTGCTCACCACGCTCGCCAGCGAGAACGCCGCGCTGTGCGGCGAGTACTTCGGGCGCGAAGCGCGTCACGTGCTGTACGGCCTGAACACGAACGACTTCCCGCCGACAACGCCCACGCAGTGGAAACCGCATACGCCGGTACGCGTGGCCGCCATCGGCAACGACCGCGACCGCGACTGGACCACGCTCGTGAGTGCGCTCGGCAATGATCCACACTACCAGGTGCGCATTGCCACGCGGCGGCGCATGCCCGCTTCGCTGCGCGCGGAGAACGTCGAAATCGTGCGTGTTTCGGGCATCCAGCAACAGCACGCGCTCTATGACTGGGCCGACCTGATCGTGGTACCGCTGCGTCCCAACACGCACGCTTCGGGCATCACGGTGATGCTGGAAGCCGCCGCGCTCGGCAAGCCCATGATCGCGACGAGGGTGGGGGCGCTCGAAGACTATTTCGACGATAAGGCCGCCTCTTATGTCGAGCCATTCGACGCACAGCAGTTGCGCGACGCCGCGAATGCGCTCGTGGCCGACCCGGCACGTGCGCTCGAACAGGCGCGCGAGGCTTGCGAGCAGCTGCGCACACGCGACCTGACCACGCAGCAATTCGCACGCCAGCATGCGCAGCTCACGCGCGAGATGCTGCGCGAGCGCGACGCTCGCAACGGCGAGTCGATCGCGAGCGAACGGCGCGGCCAGAGCGTGGCCGCGCGCGGGATGTGATCGTGGACGTGACGACCGCTATCCCTGCGCCCGCGCGCCCGCGAGGCCGCCGCCGCGGCGGGCTGCGCGGCCTGTTCGATCGCGATACGCTGCCGCCGCTCGCCTTGTGGCTCTTCACGGCGCTCCTGATCGGCGCGCATCAGGGCACCGTGCTCACGCTCGCGTTTCCCGTGCTCTCGATCGCGGTGGGCCTGTGGCTGTACTTCGTGAACCCCGTGCGCTATATCGGCTTCATGTGGTGGCTGTGGTTCCTGAGCCCCGAAGTGCGCCGCCTCGCCGACTACGGCAAGGGCGGCTTCACGCCCACGAGCCTCATTCAGGTCGCGCCGCTCGCCGTCACGATGATCAGCGGCATTTCGCTGCTGCGCTACTACCCGGTCCTCGGCCAGCGGCGCGGCCTGCCGCTGCTGCTCGCGCTGCTCGGCATCGGTTATGGGTTCGTGGTGGGCGTGGTGGGAAGCGGTCCGGCTGCCGCCGTGTACGACCTCGCGAACTGGATCTATCCGTTCCTGATCGGCTTTCACATCATGGTGCTCACGCGCCAGTATCCCGAGTGCAGCAAGACCATCGTCAACACCTTCATCTACGGCATGCTGGTGATGGGCGCGTACGGCCTCGTGCAGTTCTTCATCATGCCGCCGTGGGATGCAATGTGGATGATCGGCTCTGACATGAACTCCCAGGGCGACCCCGTGCCGCTCGGCGTGCGCGTGTTCAGCACGATGAATTCGTCGGGCCCGTTCGCGTTCGCGATGATGGGCGCGATGGTGTTCGTCATGGCCGCGCAGCATCGTGTGCGCTGGATCGCGGCGGCATTCGGCTTCTTTTCGTTCGCGCTATCGCTCGTGCGCTCCACGTGGGGCGGCTGGGCGATCGCCATGCTGATCCAGTTGATGAAGTCGAGCAACAAGGTGCGCATCCGCATCGTCATCAGCGCGGTCGTGCTCGCGGGTGTGTGCGTGCCGCTGCTCACGTTCGGCCCGGTGGCGGACCGCATGCAGCAGCGCCTGAATACGCTCGTGAACCTGAAGGACGACCAGAGCTACGAAGCGCGCAACCAGTTTTACGCGGATTTCGCGAAGAAAGCCTTCACCGACGTGACGGGCGAGGGCCTCGGCGCCACCGGCGCATCGACGAAGCTTTCGAGCAATAACGGCCAGCTCGGCCAATACGGCAGCTTCGACAGCGGCGTGATGAACATTCCGTTCGTGCTGGGCTGGCCGGGTACGCTGCTCTACATGTCGGGCGTGCTGTGGCTGCTCCTGCGCGCGGTGCGTGTGTCGCTGCGCATGCCCGAGGATCGCTACGTTTGCGCGTGCCTGAGTCTCGCGGTGTCGATTTTCGCCATGCTCGTGTTCACCAACTCGCTCGTGGGCACCGGCGGCCTGCTGCTCTTTTCGAGCGTGTTTTCCATTCTCAGCGCGGGGCATTGGACGAAGTTGCAGCGTCGTGCCCTTACCACGGAGGTCTCCGATTGAGAGTCGCAATCGTCACGCATGTCGTGCGCCACAACGACGGCCAGGGCCGCGTCAACCATGAAATCGCGCGCGCCGCGCTCGATGAAGGGTTCGAGGTGACGCTGGTCGCCTCGCATGTGGCGCCCGAGCTGCTTGCACACCCCAAGGTGAAATGGGTGAGCGTGCAACCTTCGCGCGCATGGCCCACCAACCTGCTGCGCCAGCAGGTGTTCGCCATGAAGAGCGCGCTGTGGCTGCGCCGCCACCGGCAAGAATACGATGTGCTCCATGTGAACGGCTTCATCACCTGGGCGGACGCCGACGTGAACACCGCCCATTTCGTGCACGGCGGCTGGGCGCGCAGCAAGTACTACCCGTTCGGTCTCACGCGCGGGGTATGGTCGGCCTATCAGTTCGTCTACACGCGCGCGAATGCCGTGCTGGAGCGATGGGCCTACCGGCGTTCGCGTGTGATCGCAGCGGTCTCGCGCAAGGTCGCCGACGAAATCCGCGCTTGTGGCGGCCACCCCGTGGAGCGCCTCGACGTGATCTACAACGGCGTGGACACGCGCGGCTTCTCGGCGGCAAGCGCCGATCGCGCGAAATTCTCGCTGCCCGCTGACGCGTTCCTGCTGCTTTTCGTCGGTGATCTGCGCACGCCGCGCAAGAACCTCGGCACCGTGCTGCACGCGCTCAAGAAGATGCCGGAGAACGTGCATCTTGCCGTGGCCGGCTACTTGCCGGGCAGCCCGTATCCCGATCTCGCGCGCGAACTGGGCGTCGAGTCGCGTGTGCATTTTCTCGGCCTCGTGCGCGAAATGCCCACGCTGATGCGCTCGGTCGACACCTATGTCTTTCCTTCGCGCTACGAAGCGATGAGCCTTTCGCTGCTCGAAGCGATGGCGGCGGGCCTGCCCGTCGTGACCGCGCGCACGGCGGGGGGCGCCGAGATTATCACGCCCGGGTGCGGCATCGTGCTCGAAGATCCCGACGACGTGCCGGCGCTCGCCAACGCCGTCAAGACGCTCGCCGCCGATACGCCGCGCCGCCTCGCGATGGGCGAGGCCGCGGCAGAGCTTGCCGCGCAGTTTGGCTGGGCACGCATGGCGGCGCAGTACATCGCGCTCTATCGCGAACTGGCAGGTGACGCAAACCAGGCCGTGCGGCACGAGGAGCCCGCGTTCGCCGCGGCGACGCTTCCGGGCGCACAGACGCTCCAGCGCGCAGAAACCCCCCTGATAACCGCATACGTGCAGAACAAGGATACGCGATGACCACACAATCCATTCAATCGCTACAGATCGGCATGCACTGGTTTCCCGAGCGCGCCGGCGGGCTCGATCGCATGTATTACTCACTGGTTGGTGCGCTGCCCGGTGCGGGCGTGCGCGTGCGCGGCGTCGTGGCCGGCTCCCCCAGGGTGGCCGAAGACAGCGGCGGTGCGATCCACGGCTTCGGGTCCGCTTCGCGCTCGCTGCCGTTGCGCCTGATGGACGCGCGCCGTGCGCTGCGCCGCGAGATTCGCCGGCACCGGCCCGATGTGATCTCGTCGCACTTCGCGCTCTATACCTTCCCTGGACTCGACGTCACACGCGGCATTCCGCAGGTTTCGCACTTCCAGGGACCGTGGGCCGACGAGAGCTTCGTGGAGGGCGCGGCCACGCTGAGTCAGCGTATCAAGCATTCGCTGGAGCAGTCGGTCTATGAGCGCTCGTCGCGGCTCATCGTGCTTTCCAAGGCCTTTGGCGACATCCTCACGCGCCGCTACGGTATTTCGCCCGAGCGCGTGCGCATCGTGCCCGGCTGCGTGGACACTGCGCATTTCGACCCGGCCTGCACGGCCGCGGAAGCGCGCCTGAGGCTTCAGTTGCCGCAAGGTCGTCCGATCATCCTGGCCGTGCGTCGCCTGGTTCGGCGCATGGGTCTTGAAGATCTCATCGATGCAATCAAGTTGGTGAAGCAACGCCATCCGGACGTGCTCCTTCTGATCGCAGGACGAGGCCGTCTGGAGTCCGAACTTCAGCAGCGCATCGACGAAGCGGGACTCGTCGACAACGTGAAGCTGCTCGGCTTCGTGCCCGACGCGCATTTGCCTTCGCTCTATCGTGCGGCGACGCTGAGCGTGGTGCCGACCGTCGCGCTGGAGGGCTTCGGGCTGATCACGGTGGAGTCGCTTTCGGCTGGCACACCGGTTCTCGTGACGCCGGTTGGCGGTCTGCCAGAAGCGGTGGCGGGGCTGTCGCAGGGTCTCGTGCTGCCGTCAACGGGGGCGAACGCGATTGCCGATGGCATCGACGGTGCGCTTTCCGGCCGCATCAGATTGCCCGATGAAGAAGCCTGTAAAGCCTATGCGCGGGAGCATTTTGATAACGCCGTGATCGCGAAGCGCGTGGCCGGTGTCTACGCGGAAGCGATCGCCGCTCACTGAAGTAGCGGAGGTCGCACGGAAAACCGCCGCTTTGGCAAGCGGCGGTTCTTTCACTGTCCCAGGAAAGAGAAAGAACGGGTTGGCTCACTGCGTTTCGAGCACGCGTTCCCGAGCTTCTTCGTACATCCAGCGCAACGTGTCTTCTAGGCGCTTGCGCGGGCTGTCGCCGACGATCGCGCGCAGCTTTGCGTTCGAGCCGATGAGCTGACGCACCTCGTTGGCACGGACGAATCGCGGATCGACATGCACCTCGATCTCGTAGCCGGCAATGCGTGCAAGCATGCCGAGCAGCGCACCGAGCGTCTGGCCGCTGCCCGAGCAGACGTTGACGGTAGCGCCGCGCGGCGCGGCTGCGATGAGCTGTGCATAGGCATGCACGACATCGCGCACATCGGAGAAGTCGCGGGCTACGTGGAGGTTGCCGAGCGAGATGGTTTTCTCGCCGCGTGCATAGTGATCGACGATCTTCGGGATCAGGAAGTCCAGCGACTGGCCCACACCCGTGTAGTTGAACGGGCGCGCGATGATGACCGGCAATTGTGCTTCCCAGCGCTTTGCGACGTATTCCATCGCGAGCTTGCTCACGGCATAGTCGTTGGCGGGCTGCGGCGCGACCTTCTCGTCGATCACGCCATTCGTGGCGTTGCCGTAGACGTTTGCGCTGCTCGCGAGCAGCACGGCGCGTGGCACGTGCTTCTGATGCGCGAGCGCTTCGAGCAGATTGCGCGCGCCAACCACGTTGACGACGTAAGTGCGCGCCACGTCGCTATCGGCCACATGGGCCACCGCGGCGAGATGGACAACGACGTCGGGCTGCACCGACTCGACAGCACGCGCGATGGCGGCGCGGTCGAGCAGGTCCGCTTCGATCGCGGTGACACCGAAGGGGAAGGCTTCGTCGCCCAGCGACTCGCCGTCCCGCACGGTGCCCCACACGCGGTAGCCGTCCGCCGCGAGGCGGGCGGCCATATAGCGCCCCGTGAAGCCGCCAACGCCGGTGATGAGCGCGCGCGGCCGCGCTGCGGCATCAGAATGTGTCATGGCGTTCGTTGCGTGCGAGGTCGGCCGTGACCATCATCTGGCAGAGCTGCTCGAGCGAAGTCTGCGGTTGCCAGCCGAGCTTTTCCTGTGCCCTGGTCGCGTCGCCAATGAGGAGATCGACTTCGGCGGGGCGGTAGTAGCGGGGGCTCACGCGCACGAGCGTGCGGCCCGTGGCGACGCAGATGCCGGTCTCGCGGTCGCCCTTGCCCGACCATTCGAGCTGGAAGCCGGCCGCTGTAAAGGCCATCTTCACGAAGTCGCGCACGGTTTCGGTACGGCCCGTCGCGAGCACGTAAGTGTCGGGCTCGTCGGCCTGCAGCATGCGCCACATGCCTTCTACATATTCGGAGGCATAGCCCCAGTCGCGCTTTGCGTCGAGGTTGCCGAGTTCGAGCATGTTCAGCTTGCCGAGCTTGATCTTGGCAACGCTGTCCGTGATCTTGCGGGTGACGAACTCGCGGCCGCGCAACGGCGACTCGTGGTTGAAGAGAATGCCGCTTGTCGCGAAGATGTCGTAGGACTCGCGATAGTTGACGGTGGACCAGTGCGCGAACAGCTTGGCAACGCCATAGGGGCTGCGCGGATAGAACGGCGTGGCCTCGCATTGCGGGATCGCCTGGACCTTGCCGAACATTTCGGAAGTCGAAGCTTGATAGAAGCGCGTTTTCGGGTTCACTACGCGAATCGCTTCGAGCAGGTTCAGCACGCCGATTCCGGTGACTTCGGCCGTCGTGACGGGTTGGTCGAACGAGACGCCCACGAAGCTCTGGGCGGCGAGATTGTAGACCTCGCTGGCCTGAGCGCGTTCGACGAGGCGCAGGGTCGAGCCCGCATCGGTGAGGTCGTGCTCGACGAGTTCGAGCGAGGGATGATCGAGTATCCCCAGCTCGTTCATGCGCCAGAAGTTGACGGAACTGGTGCGGCGATAGGTGCCGGTGACCGTGTAGCCCTTGTCGAGCAGAAAGCGCGTGAGGTAGGCGCCGTCCTGGCCGGAAACACCGGTGATGATCGCATTGCGACGTTCGTTCATGTGATGTGCCTTTGAAGTATCGAACGGGATTCAAGGGTTACGATTGCGGGCTCGACTGCCTCATGCGGGCGGAGAGATGCACCGGCTCGGCGAAAGAACGGCGCACCGGCCCGCGCGTGAGGCGACGCTCGAAGAAGAACCAGCTCGCGCTTGCATAAGCGAGCGTGAGGACGAGCGCGATCGCGGCGCTCGCGATGCGGCCGTAGTGAAGCGGCCATACCGCATAGAGAATCGTGAGGTGAATGAGGTAGATCGTGTAGCTGATGGTGCCGATATATACGAGCACGGGATTGGAGAGCAGGCGGCGCAGGATCCCTTTGGACTGGAGTGCGAGTACGACGATGGAAGTGCAGAGCACGAGTGAAATGCTATAGAGCGTCGCGTTGGATAGCGGCGTGTTCATGGCGCGAAAGCGCGGGTAGTGCAGGTGCAGCCACGCCAGCGCGCCAAGCGCCGCGAAAAAAAATACGGTCGCGGGCCACTTGAAGGGTTCGAGCGCGTTGCGGTCGTGGCGCACCAGCACCGCGAGCAGCGCGCCCGAGGCGAGCAGATCCATGCGGAACGGCGTGAGGTAGTAGATCGGCCAGTAGCTGGCGAACCAGGGCGTCGCGACGGCGCGCAGCACAGGCACGAGCAGGATGAGCGCGGCGGCCGCCATCGCCATGAGCCGCTGCGGCAGGAGCAGCACGACGAAGGGCCACACGATGTAGAACTGCTCTTCCACGGCGAGCGACCAGAGGATATTGAGGCTGTCGTGGCCGTTCTGGCCCAGCGCGTCGCCGATATTGGTGGCGAAGAACGCATACCACGGCCAGTAATGCGCCCAGCCGAAGCCGAACAGCAGCGACGACACCACGAGCAGCAGTACATAAGGCGGCAGGATGCGGCGCACCCGGCGCGCATAGAAGTAGCTGAAATACGATTGCCCGCGCGCTTTGCGTTCGAGCAGGATGCCGGTGATGAGAAAGCCGCTCAGCACGAAGAACAGGTCGACACCCATCCACAGCGGCGCGTGCAACGCGTGCTGCGCGAACACGGCAAGCACGGCGATGGCGCGCAGGCCGTCCAGCTGGACGATGCGGTGGGAATGGTCGGCGATTCCTTGTTGATTGACCAGGCGGCTAACGGTCATCGGTTCTCCTGTGGATTCGTTCATGCGCAGTGGGGGGGGCGTTTCATTCTAGAAATAATTAAATTGTTCAAAAAACGCGAAATATATCGGTGATATTTTTATGGATTAATTGTCTTGATCTGCGTGATATGAAATTCGCATCTTGGTGAGCAGGTCTCAATCGGACATCGCTGGGCATGGAGTTATGGCAGGGCGTCTGGGGTTCGCTGAATCATTTTCTTTTTGCGCGCAAATAAATCACAAGTATTGAATTGTTTTGAATTATTTTCCATTTTTTTGTGGTGATTTTTAGCGCGATTTGTACGGCATGATCCAGGCAGTCTTCCGTAACGAGACCGGAGAGTGCCTTGCCGTTTTCCAATCCCGATCGTCGCTTGCGCAGGACGCAGGCGCTGGCCGCGATGTGCGCGTTCATCTGCACGTCTTCGGTTCAGACCATCGCCGCCCCACAACTCAATGTGACGACCTCGTGGATCGGCAATACCTTTGGCAACGGCCAGGGCACGTGGATGCAGATCAACGTCACCGCGATTGCAGTGACGCCTGAAGGCAAGGTGTTCACCAACGCACCGTGGGACGAGAGCGGCGCCGAGATCAGCGCGTACCAGGACGGCAAGCCGCTCGGCTTCGCCGGGGGCACGCATGGCTGGGGCGGCGCGGGCGGCAACGCCGTGGCCGTGAATCATCGCTATCTGTTTGCGGCCGTTGGCGTGGGCAACGAGAAGGGGCACCTGGTCGGCAACGGCATCTGGCCGGAGAAAGGCAGCCAGTGGTTCGGCATTACGCGCCGGCCGCTCGACGAGCCGAGGCGCGCCGCCGCGTTTCAGGCCTCGCCCGACGCACTCAATCCGCATGCGCAGCTTGCCGGGGCGTTCCTGAAGATCAACGAGGTGCCCGCGGGCACGCATGCCGACATTGGCGGACTCGCCGCGACGGATTCGACGCTGTACGTGAGCAACACGCCGATGAACCGCATCGAGGTGTATGACGCGAACTCGATGCAGCGCAAGACGCAATGGGACGTGCAGGCGCCGGGCCGCATCGCGCTCGCGGCCGATGGGTCGGTGTGGGTGCTGAGCGGCGGCGGACACGCGCCGCGCGTCGAGCACTATTCGGCGCAAGGCAGGCGTTTCGACGAAACGCTCACGCTGCCCGACGATTCGGTAGCGGTGGACCTCGCGTTCGACCCGCAGCAACGTTTGCTGATCGCCGACAACGGGCCCCGCCAGCAGATCCTCATTTACACGCGCCAAGGCAAGACGTGGACGCAGAGCGCCTCGCTCGGCGAACGCGGAGGGATCTTCTCGGGCGTCGCAGGGCGGCCTGGGCCGGGTCGTTTCAACGGCCTCACGGGCGTCGCCACCGACGCGCGCGGCAACATCTACGTCTCGACTAACGGTGTCGGGCCGCAACATGACGACAGCATCGGCGCCGGTCTGGGCGCGACGCTGGAAGCCTGGACGCCGGCGGGCAAGCGCCTCTGGAATCTGGAGGGTCTGCTCTTTGTCGACGGCGCGTGGGTGGACCCCCAGCGCCCCAACAGCGTCTATACCGGCAACAAGCGTTTCGAACTCGATTTATCGAAGCCCGCGGGGCAGGACTGGAAATATGTCGGATTCCTGTCTAACCGGTTTCGTTATCCGGACGACCCGGTTTTTCACACGGACCAGTGGCCGGGGCTACCCACCGCGCGCGCGCTGGGTGGCCGCACGTTCCTGTTCCTCACGGACATGTACGCCGATCACCTGAAGATCTATCGCTTCGACGCGCAGCATGACGGCGAGACGGCGATTCCATCGGGTTTGATAGCGGGCCGCGGCCGCGGGGTGCAGAACGTGCCGAACGCGCCAGCCGGCGGCGACTGGATCTGGCGCGATGCGAACGGCAACGGTGCGCTCGACCCGGACGAGTTCACGCGCAACCCGGGCCGCGACCATCTCGCGGGCGGCTGGGGCTGGTGGATCGACACGCGCGGCGACATCTGGCGCGCGCGCGACGACAAGGGTATCTGGCGCTTCCGCTTCGGCGGCCTCGACGCGAAGGGCAACCCGATCTACTCGTACGACACGCTCGACAAGTACGCGATACCCGCGCCGTTCACCGAGGTGCATCGCGCGATCTACGAGCCGCAGACCGACACGCTCTACGTCACCGGCTACACCGCCGATTCGCCGCACGAACCCGGGTTCTGGAAAGAAGCGGGCCGCGTGCTGGTGCGCTACGACAAGTGGTCGAGCGGGCATCCCGAGCAGCGCTACCTGCTGCGCCTGCCGTGGGATCCCAAAGCGAAGCCGCCAGTCACGCCCGCGGGACTCACCGTGGAAGGCCAGTACGTATTCGTCGTCGAGCCGGCGGGCAACGTGCACGTGTACGACAAGGACAGCGCGAAGGAAATCGGCAGCTTCGGCCCAGGGCCGGAGGTAGGACGCGCCTCGGGCTGGGTCGACGTGCCGTTCGGCATCACCGCGCATCGCGAGCCCAACGGCGAATACCTGGTGTTCGTCGAGGAAGACGCGCGCGGCAAGGTGCTCATGTACCGCTGGAAACCGGCCTGACCCCTCCCGGGCCACGCAACTGGATAGCCAATGGACAAAGGAATACTGCGTAACGTCGCCATCAATCTGTTCGGTCTCGTGATGCCGACCTTCGTGTCGCTCGTCACGGTGCCTTCGTATATCCGCCTCCTCGGCGTCGAGCGCTATGGCGTGATCGCACTCGTGTGGACCCTGATCGGCTACTTCAGCGTGCTCGATCTCGGCATGAGCATGGCCGCGCAGAACCAGATCTCGAAAGCGTATGCGTCGAACGACGCCGACGCCTGCGAGCGTGTGTTCTGGAGCGCCTTCTGGCTCAACTTCACGACCGGCGCGATTGGCGGCCTGCTCATCTATTCGGGCGGCGCGCTCTATACCGCGTATTTCACGCACATCACGCCCGAATTGCGCCACGAGGTCTATCTCGCGCTGCCCTGGCTCGCCGTCGCGATTCCGCTCGCGAATGTCTCGTGGGTGTTCGCGGGCGCGATCAACGGCGCGGAGCGCTTCGGGATTTACAACACGAATCAGACGATCGGCACGTTCCTGTTCCAGCTGCTGCCGCTCGGCGCCGCCTGGGCGTTTGCACCGAATCTGCAAACCGTGCTGGCCGCCGCCGTGTTCGCGCGTTTTGCGGCGGCCGTGCTGCTCGGCCGCTCGGCGTTGCGCGTGCTGGGCATCCGGAAGATGCGCGGGCCGCGCCTCGATACCTCGAAGGCACTATTCAATTTTGGCGGGTGGATGCTCATTGCGAGCATCACCACGATGATCGCCGATTCGCTCGACCGGATGATGCTGGGCGCGGGCCTCGGCGCGCGCTTCGTGACCTACTACACGGTGCCGCAGAACCTCGTCACGCGTTTGAACATGGTGCCCAACGCACTCGTGCGCACGTTGTTTCCGCGCCTTTCGGCGCTGGGTCGCGAGCATGCCGATGAAATCGCCGCACAGTCGCTGCAATTTCTCAATGCCGTTTTCACGCCCATCGGCATCGGCGCGATCGTCGTGCTTCAGCCTTTCCTGCAGATGTGGGTGGGGCCCGTGATTGCGGAGCATGGCGCGCCGGTCGGGCGTGTGTTGATCATCGCCGTCTGGCTCGTCGGGCAGGCGAGCGTGACGCGCATTCTCATCCAGTCGCAGAACAACCCTGCCGCCGCTGCGCGCGTGGGGCTCGTGGAGCTGCCGCTCTTCGCGGGGATCCTGTGGCTCGGCATTGCGCGTTTCGGCTTGCCGGGCGCGGCTGCCGCCGTGCTGCTTCGCGCACTGTTCGATTACGTCGTGCTGTTGTGGCTCTCGCGTATTCACAGCCGCACGATCATCGTCGACATGTTCGCACACCTGAGTTTTCTCGCTGCCGCGCTGGCGATTGCGTGGTGGCTGCCCGACGCGCTGTACGCCATCGGCGCCGGTGTCGTGCTCGCGCTCGCCAACGCGGTGTGGTCCGTTGCGACCACGCCCATGCTGCGCGGCTACGCCCGTTCCCTTCTCTTTCGACTGAATTCACGGAAAAGCGCATGAGTCACGAACTGATCGACGAAGCGGCGCCGCCCGAAAGCGCCGCCGCGCCCATTCAACGGCGCGACGCCACGAAACCGCGACGCTCCGAAACGGGCGCCGTCATGCCCCTGTGCCCGGCGCTCGCGGCAGGCCGCGCGCCGCGCGTGGCCGTCGTGCACGACTGGCTCGTCACCTATGCCGGCGCCGAGCGCGTGCTCGAGCAGATCCTTGCCTGCTTTCCGGAGGCGGACCTGTTTTCGGTCGTCGACTTCGTCGATTCCAAAGACCGCGCGTTCCTGCGCGGCAAGCGGGCCACGACGTCGTTCATCCAGAAGCTGCCCGGCGCGCGCAAGCGCTATCGCGCCTATTTGCCGTTCATGCCGCTCGCCATCGAGCAGCTCGACGTATCGGGCTACGACGTGGTGATATCGAGCAGCCACGCGGTGGCCAAGGGCGTCCTGACCGGGCCGGACCAGTTCCATATCAGCTACGTGCATTCGCCGATCCGCTATGCGTGGGATCTTCAGCATCAGTATTTGCAGGAGTCGAGCCTCACGCGCGGGCCGAAGTCGATGCTCGCGCGCCTCATCCTGCACTACATCCGCAACTGGGACGTCCGCACGGCGAATTCGGTGGACCAGTTCGTGGCGAACTCGGAGTTCATCGCGCGGCGTATTCAGAAGGTGTATCAGCGCCAGGCCGAAGTGGTCTATCCGCCCGTGGATATCGACGCATTCGAGCTGGAAGCGCAGAAGGAAGACTTCTACATGACCGCCTCGCGGCTCGTGCCGTACAAGAAGATCGACCTGATCGTCGAGGCGTTCGCGCGCATGCCGCAGCGCCGGCTCGTGGTGATCGGCGACGGGCCCGACATGCACAAGGTGCGCGCGAAGGCGACACCGAACGTGGAAGTGCTGGGCTATCAGCCGTTCGCAGTCCTGCATGACCGTATGCGGCGCGCGAAAGCATTTGTGTTCGCGGCCGAGGAAGACTTCGGCATTTCCGTGGTCGAGGCGCAGGCATGCGGCACGCCTGTGATCGCGTTCGGCAAGGGCGGCGCGCTCGAAACGGTGCGCGACACGGACACGAACCCCACGGGTCTCTTCTTCGAGGAGCAAACGGCGGACGCGATCATCGCGGCCGTCGATTCGTTTGAAAGCGATCCAGGCCGGTTTCGCGCCGAGGATTGCCGTGCGAACGCGGAGCGCTTTTCGTCGGCGCATTTTCGCGAGCAGTTCTTTGCGCGCGTGGCGCGGGCGGTTCCCGCGATCTCGCAGTCGGGTTCCGCGCGCGGTGCGCCGCCGTTCGAGTTCGATGATGAAACGACGGACGCGCCGCGCGTGCTTGCGATCGACCAGAGCGGCGTGCTGGGCGGCGCGGAGCTTTCGCTGCTGGAGGTGGTGAAGGGATTGCGTTCGCGCATCGACGTGCTGCTCTTCAACGACGGCCCCTTCAGGGAGGCGCTCGACGAGGCTGGCGCGCGCGTGGAAGTGCTCGATTCAGGCGCGTTGAGCAATGTGCGCCGCGACGGCGGCGCCGCGCCGCGCCTGGGCGTGCTTGCGGGCATTGCCGCACTGGTGCGCGAGACGCGCCGCCGCGCGCGCAAAGCCGACGTGCTCTACGCCAACACGCAGCGCGCGATGGTGATCGGCGTGCTCGCGGGCAAGCTCGCGCGCAAGCCGGTGGTCTGGCATCTGCGCGATATCGTGAGCGCAGAGCATTTCGGGCGCGTGCAACGCGCCGTCATCAAGGTATGTGCGAAGCTTGGGCTCGCGCACGTGATTGCGAACTCGCACGCTTCGGCGAAGGTGTTTTCGCAGCTCACGCGCTTTGACGCGAAGCGCATCGACGTCGTGCATAACGGTGTGGACGATTCGCCGTTCCGCGCGCTCGCGCGTGTGCCTCAGGTGCAATTGCGCGCGCAGATCGGGCTGCCGGAGGACGCGTTCCTCGTTGGCGCGTTCAGCCGTCTCGCGCGCTGGAAGGGCCAGCATGTGCTGCTCGAAGCGCTGCTCGAGGAGCCGCGTGCGCATGCGGTGTTCGTTGGTGCGCCGCTGTTCGGTGAGGACGCTTATGCCGCCGAGTTGCGTGCGTTCGTCGAAGCGAACGGGTTGCAGGAGCGGGTGCATTTTCTTGGCTTTCGCCATGACATCGCGGCGTGCATGCGTGCCGTGGATGTCGTCGCGCATACGTCGATTACGCCCGAGCCGTTTGGGCGAGTGGTGGTGGAAGGCATGCTGGCTCAGCGGCCGGTCGTCGCCTCGCGCGATGGTGGGGTGACGGAGATCGTCGCGCATGGTGAGAGCGGGTGGCTCTGCGCGCCGGGCGACGCCGGGGAGCTGGCTGTGGCGATCGCGAAGCTGCACGACGATGTGGCGTTGCGGGAAGGGCTCGCTGTGAGAGGGCTCGCGGTTGCACGTGAGCGCTTTGGCAGGCAGCGGTATGTCGATGCGGTCGAGCGCGTGCTCGATGATGTTGCTGCGCGGGCTAAATGATGGTCACGGGTTTTCGGGTTTCCTGAGTGTTTTGGTCCGTTGCCGTTTTGGCCTTTGGGCCTTGCTTGTTTTCGCGTCGGT